>NZ_ATWI01000016.1 GCF_000421165.1 Marinobacter daepoensis DSM 16072 | reverse complement strand
CTCGGCCAGCGCCCACACGAATTACTTGGTCAACTTTTTAAAGAGCGTTTGAGCTGCTGCTCAATCAAGGTGGCGTATTCTACATCGTTTCGCCGCCTTGTCAACCGTTTATTTTCAGTGATTTGCTTTCTTTCGAAAGCCACCAAATCCAACCGGCTTACTGCTTAATCGAGGCGCGCATTCTACACCGAACCGCCACCTTGTCAACCACTTTATGAAGAATTTGTTAAACCATTTTCTTCAACACTTTCAAGTGGTTACTTCCAGTTCGTTCCGCTTGTCAGCGGCTTGTCCCTCAGAAGTGGTGCGCATTCTACAGCCCTCAGGAATTCTGTCAACGACCTTTCTCGATTTATTTTCAACTCTTCGGTTTCCACCTATCTGACTGCTTAGATTACAACCGAAACGCTCAAAAATCACCCAAAAAACACACAAGGCGACTCTTTCCAATAATAAACCACGGCTAGAGCGAGACCTTAACAGCTTTAGCCGCTTCGCCCGCCGTTTTACGAGCTTCCTCTATAGAGGTACCAAGCGCCAAAGCCACCCCCATTCGCCGGCGACCTTGCAGTTCGGGCTTGCCGAACAGCCGAAGCTGGGTATCAGGCTTTGCCAGCGCGTCATCCAACCCTTCATACACGACGTCAGCAGAATCCCCTTCCGGAAGAATGACGGCAGACGCACTCGGTCCATTCTGTCGAATCCCAGGAATCGGCAGACCAAGAATGGCCCGCGCATGAATGGCAAATTCAGACAGGTCCTGAGAAATGAGCGTTACCAACCCGGTGTCGTGCGGGCGTGGGGATACCTCTGAAAACCAAACGTCATCGCCACGAACAAATAACTCAACACCATAGATGCCGTATCCACCAAGATCTTCAACCACCGCCCTGGCAATTTCCTTTGATCGCTCAAGCGCGCGATCCTGCATAGGTTGTGGCTGCCAGGACTCCCGATAATCGCCATCCTCCTGACAATGACCGATCGGCGCACAGAAAGTCACTCCACTTTTATGTCTGACCGTAAGCAAAGTGATCTCGTAGTCAAAGTCGACGAAACCCTCAACAATCACCCTTCCCTTACCGGCCCTGCCGCCACTCTGGGCGTATTCCCAGGCCCCGTCCACATCAGCTTCTGCCCGGACCATACTCTGGCCCTTACCCGACGAACTCATCACAGGCTTCACCACCACAGGAAAGCCTATCTCACGTACGGCCTGCAGATACTCCTCACGAGTCCCCGCAAACCGATACGGGGAAGTGGGAAGCCCAAGCTCTTCTGCAGCCAGGCGGCGAATCCCTTCCCGGTTCATCGTGAGATTCACGGCACGCGCTGTCGGTATGACCTGATAGCCCTCGTTCTCCAACTCGACCAATTCCTGAGTCGCAATCGCTTCAATTTCAGGAACGATGAGGTTAGGACGCTCCAGCTCTACGACCTTTCTCAACGCCTCAGGGTCCAGCATATCAACAACGTGTGAACGGTGAGCCACCTGCATAGCCGGAGCATCCGCATATCGATCAACCGCAATCACTTCAACCCCAAACCGCTGGAGCTCTATAACCACTTCTTTACCTAACTCTCCGGAGCCACAAAAAAGCACTCGGAATGCGCTGGCTTTAAGAGGGGTCCCCACCCTCACTCGGGTATCAGAATTCTTTGTCATTTTATAAAGCCACCTTCTGTTCCCTGATTGCTACCTGTTTCAAAACGCTTCTGCGCTCTTCATCCGTCATTTGAGTCCAACGGAGAATTTCATCTCCCGTACGATGACAGCCTATGCAGACATCGTTTTCATCCAACGCGCAAACACTTACACAAGGAGAGCGCACCCGGTCCGCCCTCCTCATTCTGACTCCGGCTCACAAGACCTGAACCCCTGACTGTAACGCGCCGCATTCTGTACATAATGGGCCGCACTCATTTCCAGCATCTTCTTCTGACTCTCATTCAGTTGGCGCTTGATTTTGCCCGGAGCTCCGACAACCATCGACCCATCGGGGATTTCCATCCCTTCCGGGATAAGCGTATTCGCCCCAATCAGGCAGTGCTTTCCGATTCTGGCTCCATTCAGCACCACAGCATTGATACCTATCAATGAGTAGTCACCAACTTCACATCCATGAAGCATCGCCTTATGCCCAACAGTCACTCCCCGCCCAATAGTCATCGGGAACCCGGAATCCGTGTGCAATACGGTGCCATCCTGGACATTGGATTCGGGACCAATCGTAATCAGTTCGTTATCACCACGAATCACTACGTTGTACCAGAGACTGCTTTTTTCCAGCAGCCGGACATTGCCGATAACAGTCGCGTTGTGGGCAACAAACTGATCATCACCAATCAACCTGGGGCGTATACCATCCAACTCGTAATACATGTCACTCTCCTTGAGGGGGTTCGAGAAGATCAATACCGGCATCGTACACGGCGTTAAGAAAGTCGACCAGAACCACCGCTGACAACCCCCAAATCTGATATCGCTCCCAACGGTAGCAAGGCACATAGAAGGTATGATTCAGGAAACTCAGTGCATCTGTGCGTTCTCGCCGGTCTTCCAGAAAATAGGCAATCGGGACCCGGAACACGCTTTCGATTTCATCAGGATTAGGCTCGACCGGGTGATCCTCCGGAACCAAACCAACATAAGGTGTGACCAGGATGCCGTAACGGGACATAACCTGACTCAACGGTGCAACCACTTCAACCTGCTCCGGCGGTAACCCTATCTCCTCGTGGGTTTCCCGAAGCGCTGTCGCAATGAGAGAGGTGTCTTCCGGGTCGCGCTTGCCACCCGGGTACGACACCTGCCCCCGGTGAGTTTTCAGATTGGCAGACCTCAGCGTAAAGATCATCTCAGGGTCTGCTTCATTGTCGGTAACCGGCACCAGGATACCGGCTTCCGGATAATCCAGCGCCAACTGCTTTGGGGCATAGCTGGATAATTTTTCAAACAATAGATCGCGCACGGGTTACTCCGATAGCATCCCGACATTGAATGAGACATGGACCGCCGGGATGGTTAAACTGATGACCAACGCTCTCAGTATACGGGGAAAATAATGAAGTATTGCAGCACATGCGGCCATCCGGTCGAACAGCGAATTCCGGAAGGTGATAACCGCCACCGCTACGTCTGTGTCAGCTGCGAAACCATACACTACCAGAACCCCAAAATTGTGGCGGGGACCGTACCCGTCTGGGAAGGCCGGATTCTGCTTTGTCGCCGGGCCATCGAACCCCGCTATGGCTATTGGACGCTGCCTGCAGGATTTATGGAGAACGCCGAAACCACCGTCGAAGCGGCGGCACGCGAAACCCGGGAAGAAGCGCTGGCAGAAGTGAACATCGACGGCCTTTACTCCATCATCGACGTGCCTCACATCAACCAGGTACATATGTTTTACCGGGCCAGCCTGATCGATGGCCAATTTGGCGCCGGAGAGGAATCTCTGGAATCCAGGCTCTTCGCCCCCAAAGAAATCCCCTGGGATGAAATCTCCTTCCCAACCGTGCGCAAGACCCTTGAACTCTTCCTGGCAGACCTGGAAAGCACTCAGTTCGGCGTACATGTCAGCGACATCCGCCACGCTCTGGGTAAACCGACTCGCCAGTGAAGCCCCGTTACCCGATAGCCTCCAACCGAATGACCTCGTAGGCCGGCTCTTCGTAGGGGTGCGCCTGTTTGAGTGCGTGAAGCGCATCCCGAATCAAAGCATCCTGACAGACCAACTCCACCTTATACTCACGCACGACCTCCAATTGCCCCTGCTGCCCCAGAAAGGGAGTACTGCCTGTCAGCGGCCGAAACTGCCCCTGACCTTCGCATTGCCAGGCACAGGAGTCGTAATCCCCTAATTTCCCTGCTCCGACATCAAATAACGCCTGTTTGGTTTGCTCAAGATGACTCTCCGGCACGAAGTAACAGATTTTATACACAACCACCCCTCCCCTTGATCAACCTTTGCTCACCAATGAAGTTTTCAAAGTTACCCACAGATTCTGTGGATAACTCTGGGGAAAGTTCTGGGGAATCGCCCCCCAGCCCCCATCATTACTGGCCTCAACTCAAATTGCCGACATTTTCACCCGCAATTTTATTTTCTTATGTTTCAATGAGTTGCGAACCAAGATCAAAATACAAACGGAATTCTCGCGAGTTGTTCACAGAACAACCAGAGCCACCACAAAAATGTGCATAAAGTTCTTTAGTCAAGTCCGGAATTGCAGTTTTTCAACATTATTTTTGCATCAGAGCTACTGTCAGCCCGCACTGAGACGTTCTTACACACAATAAAAAACCGGCCCCAATGCTCCGCTGTTGTCAACGAAACCTGAAGGCCGGCTTTTCTGGCAGGTCAATAACGCCTCAGCGAATCAACCAAACCACTTTCTGGCATTACGGAACATACGCAGCCACGGACCATCCTCTTGCCAGCCATCCGGCCGCCAGGAATGCTGAACTGCACGGAACACCCTTTCCGGGTGTGGCATCATGATCGTAACCCGGCCATCCCGAGAGGTGATGCCTGTAATCCCAGACTCAGAGCCGTTAGGGTTGTACGGGTAACGGGTTGTCACCTCGCCACGGTTGTCGACGTATCGCAGAGCGATCAACTCACTCTCTGCCAATGCCTTGGCTGAATTGCCCGGGGCAAACTCAATCCGCCCTTCGCCATGAGCCACCGCAATCGGCATACGGGAACCTGCCATGCCTTCGAGGAAGGCAGACGGCGACGGCGCCACCTCAACCATGACAAATCGTGCTTCAAACTGTTCAGACTGATTGCGTACAAAGCGGGGCCAGCCTTCACTGCCAGGAATCAGCTCATGAAGGTTCGACAACATCTGACAACCGTTACACACGCCAAGAGCCAACGTATCCTGACGATTGAAAAATGCTGCAAACTGATCACGAACCCGGTCGTTAAACAGGATCGACTTCGCCCATCCCTCGCCGGCACCCAGCACATCTCCATACGAGAACCCGCCACAAGCCACCAGGCTCTGGAAGGAATCAAGACTGACCCGGCCAGAAAGCAAGTCACTCATGTGAACATCAGTGGCTTCGAACCCGGCACGGTCAAACGCCGCAGCCATCTCTACCTGGCCGTTAACACCCTGCTCCCTGAGCACAGCAACCCTGGGCCGCTTACCCGTATTGACGAAAGGCGCAGCGATATCTTCATTAACGTCGAACGTCAGCTCAGCGCCCAGCCCCGGATCACCCTCATCCAGCAGGCTGTCGAACTCTTCCTGGGCACAATCGGCGTTATCCCTCAGTGATTGAATGCGATAGCTGGTCTCTGCCCACAACCGCTGCAGGTCTGTGCGAGACTCATCAAGTACCGACTCGCCTGCAAACAACAGCCTGACCCGATCTTTATCATTCAGGGTACCAACCACACTCGTATGGTCACCAAGACCGGCTCCAGAGAACTGCTGCAACACAAAATCGGTATCCGCTCGGCGAACCTGGATAACCGCACCGAGCTCTTCATTGAAAAGCTCCCGGGCAAACTGGGTTTCATCTTCAGCCAGGCCATCGAGCCTGATATCGACGCCGGTTCTTCCGGCGAAGCTCATCTCAGCCAGAGTGACGAACAACCCACCATCCGACCGATCATGATAAGCCAGCAGCTTTCCGTCAGCATTCAACCCCTGGATAACGGCAAAAAATGCCTTGATGTCTTCAGGATCGTCCAGATCGGGCGCAACCGCACCAACCTGGCGATACACCTGAGCCAATGCAGACCCGCCCAGGCGGTTCTGGCCTGCCGCCAGGTCCACAAGGATCAGATCCGTTTCGCCAGCATCCGAGCGCAGCTGAGGGGTCTGGGTGCGGGCAACGTCCGTCACTGGCGCAAAGCCACTGACAATCAGCGACAACGGTGCCGTGACACTCTTCTGCTCACCGTTATCTTCTTCCCACGCCGTTTTCATGGACATAGAGTCCTTACCAACGGGGATGGTGATGCCCAAAGCCGGACAAAGCTCCATACCGACAGCCCGCACCGTCTCGTAAAGATTCTCATCTTCACCAGGGTGCCCGGCCGCCGCCATCCAGTTTGCCGACAACCGGATATCCGACAATTTGGCAATCGGCGCAGCTGCCAGGTTGGTAATAGCTTCTCCAACAGCCATGCGGCCAGAGGCTGGCGCATCAATCACAGCGATCGGAGTCCGCTCGCCCATGGCCATGGCCTCGCCCGCCCGCACATCAAACGAGGCAGCCGTGACAGCCACATCACTGACCGGTACCTGCCAGGGCCCGACCATCTGGTCCCGGGCAACAAGACCTGTAATGGTACGGTCGCCAATGGTGATCAGGAAGTTTTTAGAGCCAACAGAAGGCAGGCGCAGAATCCGGCGAACGGCATCGTGCAGGTCGATCTTCGTCGAATCAAAGATCGGCTTGGTGAAAGATGACCGGGTGACGCTGCGATGCATGCGCGGCGGCTTACCGAACAGGACCTCCATGGGAAGGTCGACAGGCTTATCATTAAAGTAGGAATCGCCTAATTCCAGGTGATGATCTTCGATCGCCTCACCAATAACGGCATACGGGCAACGCTCCCGGCGACACAAGGCATCAAACAGATCAAGGTTTTCCGGCGCCACTGCCATGACGTAACGTTCCTGGGATTCGTTACACCAGATTTCCAGAGGAGACATACCGGGCTCATCACTGGGAATATCCCGCAATTCAAACTTGCCTCCCCGACCGCCATCTTTAACCAGCTCAGGCATGGCATTGGACAAACCACCAGCGCCAACATCGTGGATAAAACAGATCGGGTTGTTGTCGCCCATTTGCCAGCAGCGATCAATCACCTCCTGGCAGCGACGTTCCATTTCCGGGTTGTCCCGCTGAACAGACGCGAAGTCAAGGTTTTCGTGACTGGAGCCGGAATCCATGGAGGACGCTGCGCCGCCCCCAAGACCGATCAACATCGAAGGCCCACCCAGCACAATCAGCTTTGCTCCGACCGGAATATTGCCTTTCTCGACATGCTGTTCACGGATGTTACCCAAGCCACCAGCGATCATGATCGGCTTGTGGTAGCCCCGAACTTCTTCACCCGCTACCCCGGATACCTTTTCCTCAAACGTTCTGAAATAGCCCGCCAGATTAGGCCGACCGAATTCGTTGTTGAAAGCCGCACCACCAATAGGACCTTCAATCATGATATCTAGCGCAGACGCAATCCGGTCCGGCTTGCCATAACCGATTTCCCAAGGTTGCTCGTCACCTGGAATATTCAGGTTCGACACGGTAAAGCCTGCAAGCCCGGCCTTTGGTTTAGACCCTCGCCCGGTTGCGCCTTCATCCCGGATTTCACCACCGGAACCGGTTGCCGCGCCCGAGAACGGAGAAATGGCCGTCGGATGGTTGTGGGTCTCCACCTTCATCAGGATATGAACCGGCTCACGGTTGTAACCGTAGACCCCGGTGTCCGGATCCGGGAAGAAGCGGCCCGCCTCGCTGCCGGCAATCACAGAGGCATTGTCTTTATAGGCAGACAACACGCCCTCACTGTTCATTTCGAAGGTATTGCGAATCATCGCAAACAGCGATTTCTCCTGCCCTTCTCCATCAATATCCCAGGAAGCATTGAAAATCTTATGTCGACAGTGCTCAGAGTTTGCCTGCGCAAACATCATCAACTCAACGTCGGTAGGGTCACGTTCTAGGCCAACGAAAGAGCTAACCAGATAATCGATCTCGTCATCGGCCAGCGCCAGGCCCAGCCGGGCATTGGCTTCCACAAGGGCTTCCCGGCCACCAGCAAGCACCGGAACCCGTCCAAGCGAGCGAGGCTCTTCATGACTGAATAGCAGCTCTGCACCGCCCATCTCATGGAACACTTTCTGGGTCATCCGGTCATGAAGCACTGCTGCGATCTGCTCGCGCTGCTCAAGGCCAAGCTTTTTGCCGGCTCTGACGTAATAGGCGATGCCCCGCTCTATTCTTCGGATCTGTCTTAGTCCGCAGTTGCGGGCAATGTCGGTTGCCTTGCTGGACCAGGGAGAAAGCGTGCCTGGCCGCGGAACCACAAGGAACAGAATGCCATCAGGTTCTTCCACCTGAACGCTTGGACCGTAGGTCAGCAGCCGGTCCAGAATGGCCTGTTCCGAATCGGAAAGGTCCGCATCTAGATCCACAAAGTGCATGAACTCGGCATACACATGTTCTACACCCGGCACCATTTCCTGTATACGGGAATGCAGTTTGCGGGAACGAAAAGGCGAGAGCGCTGGCGCGCCGCGAAGCTCAAGCATGATATCAACCTGTATCGCGCGAATCGGGGGACGTCTGAAAGGCCGCCATGATACTTGAAACCGATCGCAGGTTACAGCGCCAGCTGGACTCTTTCGATAATGTAAAATTGACATTCTTTTGCACAGCAATTGGCCACAATAATTGACCATCTGCTGTTCAGCAGGGATCATTGGATTCAGGCATGGATGGCAATGAGCGTTAACCGCAGGATCCCGGGAGCGGTTTCCCAAAGGTTCCTGAGCATTGGGCTTTTAGTGGAGAGAAGGGATTTGTCACGATTTATCAGCACATTCCGAAGCAACAGTGCGCGTCTGACACTGGTACTGGCCGTTGTTCTCGCCACCGGTTGCACAAGGCCTACCACCCTTCAGGAAATCCGGGATGAAGGCGTTCTTCATGTCATCACCCGGGTCGCACCCTCCATCTATTATCAGGACCAGGACCTGGATACCGGCTACGACTACGAACTCGCCAGACTGTTTGCTGACGAGCTGGGCGTTGAACTACGCGTTCGCGTTGCCGAAGACAATTCAGAAATTCTTTCCGTACTTTCCAGAAACTACGCACACATCGGCCTTGCCGGGCTGACGAAGCGTCCAGACCTTGAGGGCGCCTATTATACCCTTCCGATTGGCGTAACCGCACAGTCCGTCATTGTCTATAACAAAGAGGTGCCCGCTCCCGAATCTCTGGACGATCTGGCTTCCGAAACAATGCACATGCTGGCCGACAGCAATCATGAACATCTGATCGCGGATGCCACTGACGATCAGGCACCGCTGATCGAAAAGCACCCTGGCCTGGATGCGGCCGGACTGCTGGCAAGGGTGGAGAGCGGCGAATTCAGCTACGCGGTCATAGCATCCAATGAACTCGACCTCAATCACGTATTTTTCCCAAAGGTGTATGAAGCCTTCGCTCTGAACGAACCGAGCGATCTTGTCTGGCTTTTCCCCGGCGCTCAGGACGACAGCCTGGTCAACGCAGCCTCGGTCTTCATGGAGCGGGTCAGGAACAACGGAACCATGGCTCAGCTTGCCGAACGTTTCTACGGGCATCTGGACCGACTCACTTACGTCGGAGCCCGAACGTTCATGCACCACGTTGAAAACCGGCTGCCGCGATACCAGTCACTGTTCCGGGATTACGCGGAAGCGTCTGGCATGGACTGGCGGCTACTGGCAGCCATCGGTTATCAGGAATCGCACTGGCGCCCTAACGCCGTGTCCCCCACTGGCGTGCGCGGCTTGATGATGCTGACCCGAACCACCGCCAATTACATCGGCATCAATAACCGACTGGATGCCGAGGAGAGTATAGAGGGTGGCGCACGATATTTCCGGATGGTGCATGGCCGTATTCCAGAGCGGATACCTGAGCCAGACCGCACCTGGTTTGCGCTGGCTTCATACAACGTCGGTTTTGGTCACCTTGAGGATGCAAGGCGCCTCGCTGAGTCAGCCGGCAAAAACCCTGACCGATGGATGGACGTAAAGGAATTCCTGCCCTTACTGGCCCAGAAAGAATGGTATTCAAAAACCCGCTTCGGCTATGCCCGCGGCAACGAGCCGGTAGTTTACGTGCAGAACATACGGCGATACTACGACGTTCTCGTCCGAGTGACGGCGCCAGACTCTCCGGCTCCGTCAGAGCCTGAAAGCGAACTAGCCTGGCTTGAAGACAACCCGGAGGCCTCCGTCGGCGAACCACAAACGGATTTCCGGGCAGAGCTACCTCCCGAGTTACAACTGATCCCACCAACACTCTGACGCCTCAAAAAGCGTCCGGGAGCGACACCAGCGCATACTCTGAGTGTGATGCCGAGAATCCACGTCGCGCCAGAAACCTGGCCTGACGGGCTTTTTCCGGCAGATCTCCATCAAGCCTTCCCAACCCGAAGCGCTTTTCGCGGGCCCGGGCGGCTTTTTGACACCATTCATCCTCGGTCACCAAAGAGAGGCATACTGGCACCTCCTTCACTCCGCGCTGCTGCAACTCGGCCAGAATTCTCAGGGGCCCGTACCCTGCCTCTATCCGCTGGCGCGCGTAGATATCAGCGAACCGATCATCATCCAGCCAGCCCTCACGCTCATAGTCATCAAGTACAGACTCAATCACATCCGTCTCAAGATGCCTCTGCCTCAGCTTGAGCGTGAGCTCATAGCGACTGTGTTCCCGGCGTGCCAAAAGCCGAAGGGCCGCAGAACGAGCCAGGTATTCCGGGTCAGCGTGTTTTTGATCTTTTGCCATACAGGCCCTTTCCGCCACGACTTGCAAAACGATAGACTTAGCATCCCGGGACAATCCCCGGCAGTACATACTACCCGGACCAGACTGAGGCCGGGCCGGAAGGCGGACACTCTGCCGTCACCGCAAACTGGTTGCAATCCCAAGGATACCTTTATATGGCTGCATTCATTCAGAAGTTGTTCAGAAACCGAAAAACCGTCTCCCAAGAGCGCCCGAAGGCAGCCAGAAAACAGGAAAATGACCAGCCCTCGGAAGAGGACAAAAAGCAGCTACAACGACAACAACAAGAAAAACTGCTCAACTCCGACCCATCTCAGCCGGCACTCGCCAAGCTGGCCATAGAGGGTATGACATCGGCACTCCGCCTGGAAGCCGCCAGAAAGCTTCAGCAGGAAGACCTGTTGCAAGAAGTTCTTAAACAGGCCAAAGGCCGTGACAAAGGCGTCTATCAAACCGCCAAACAGTCGTTACAGCAGCTAAAAGATCAGCAAGCCAAAGAAAAAGCGGTTAAAAACCGTATCGCAGAGCTGGTCCGCCAGGCACAGGATCAGGCGAAAAGCGAGGACACCAAACTGTTCGAGGCGCGACTGACTTCCGTTCAGGACAGTTGGCAAACCGTTGAGGAGCAGGCCACCCCCGAACAGACACAACAGTTTCTGGAAGCCGTCCACCAAATCCGCGAGCGCCTGAAACAGTTCAAAGAAGACCAAGCGGAAGAGCAACGCCACCTGGAGCAAAAGTGCCAAAGGGACGAAACACTTGAACTTCTGCAACAGACCCTGGCCCAGCTCAAGTCTGCAGACGCCTCGGGGCTCCCTTCAGAATCCGCCCTCGATGCATTGCAGAAAACCCAAGAGAACCGGTGGCTGGAAGCCACTCGGGAAACCCAGGTCGACAAGCAGGAACAAAAGCGGTACGAGCAGAGCATGCTGGCCTTGCGCAATTATCTGGCCGCCGTCAGGCGACTCAATAACGTTCTGCCCCAGATAACAGAACTGAATGGTGGTTCAACAGACGCCCCTCAGCAATTGGTAAACGCGTTACTGGCCGAAGTCGCGTGGCCAAAGGAATTCCCCTTACCCGAACCACTCTCAGGCCTGCAAGCACTGGCCGGCAAACCCAAACCCCAAACGCCCTCATCTGCCGACCATGAGCAACAGAAAATGAGCACTGAGGCACTGGAGTCGACACTCCCCAAGCTGGAGGCCGCTCTGGAAGCTAGGCAGTTCAAGGAATCCCGCCAACTTCTGAAGGTTGCTCAGGGGCAGTTTCAGGCGCTGGACCAGCGCCACCGAAAAGGCTTCCAGGCCCGAATGCAACTGCTGGCTGGCCAGTTCCGGGAGCTCAGCGACTGGCAAGGCTTCGCCACCGCACCGAAACAACAGTCGCTCTGTGAGCAAATGGAGTATCTTGCCGATCAACCCATAGAGCCCGAGGCCAAGGCTGAGCGGATCAAGGAATTGCAGAACGAATGGCGAGAACTCGGTGGTTCATCGGACCGGTCCCTGTGGAATAGGTTCAAGGCCGCCTCAGACCAGGCCTACGAGCCCTGCAAAGCCTACTTCGAGGCAAAATCCGACCTGAAACAGGCGAACCTCCAGAAACGCGCTGCCATCTGCGAAGAGCTTGAGCACTTTCTACAACACGCCGACTGGACAAACATCGACTGGAAAGGAGCAGAACGGATTCATCAGACCGCCCGCCAGGAATGGAAAGCTGCCTGGCCTGTGGACTTCCGCGACAATCGTCAGATGCAGAAACGATTCGATGACCTGCTGAAACAACTTGAGCGGCCTCTGGATGAAGAACGACTCCGGAACGAAACCGCCAAGCAGTCGATCGTCGAACGCGCCCAGTCTCTGATCAACCATGAACCGCTGCAGGAGGCGATGGACCAGGCCAAAGCGCTTCAGACTGAGTGGAAAACGGTAGGTATTACCCGCCATCGCGAAGACCGCAAGCTCTGGCAAGCCTTTCGTAAAGCCTGTGACCAGATTTTTGAACGCAGAGAGGCCCAGCGCTCGGCCCAGCAACAAGCAAGCAATGAGGCCGACGAGGCCGCCCGCGCAGCTCTTGAAAACTATCAAAGCCTGGGCACAGAGGTTGATGAGGCTACCCTTGAAGAGGCGAAAAGTGCATTAAAGCGCCTCGCCGACAGCCCTTTGTCCCGCCCCGTTCGCGAGGAGGTTCAGAGCCTTCGCCAGCATCTGGCGAGCCTTGGCCAGCGCCGGAAACTGACCGCCAGGCTTGAGAGCTGGAAAAGCCTGATTACCAACCGCGTCTCAGGCTCTCTGTCTTCAGAACAGACACCACCGGCCTGGCAGAAACTCGCTGCAGACGCAGAACCGCTTTCCGGGCGAGACCTGGTCATTCGGGCCGAGATTCTCTCGGGCAAAGAGACCCCGGATGCCGACCAGGGGCGCCGAATGGAGATTCAGGTTCAGCGTCTGGCCGAAGGCCTGGGTGGCGGTGACAACAGCACGCCGGAACAAGAACTGGAAAGGCTGATCGCCATCTGGTGTCTGCATCCGGCTATTGATGACGTGCACACGGAACACGCCGAGCGACTCGCTCAGGCACTCGAAACCCACCTGCATCGGTAGCATCAACTCCTCTGATGTTCCCGAACAAACTCCCTGGCCTGTTTTACGGCGGCCAGGGAGTTCGCTTTCATCTCTTTCAGCTCTTCATCAGCCAGGTAAAACATCATGTCAATGGTGTGCCGATAGTACCTCGCCGGCAATCGATTCAACGCAACGCACATGACGTCGGTCAGGAAATCAGCGGTATCTGACGCTTCCCGGGTTGCATCAATCGCATCCTGTACAAGCCTTTCGTAAAAATTGTCAATGGCATCTCTCAGAGACATGACCGCACCTGCCTGAAGTTTCTGCCGCACCTGTTCTAAAGATAGAAGCCGCATCGGCCCATGTCATGGGAACTGAGCAATTTCGCCAATGGGATTGGCAACGCCAGTCATTCCCCGAGGCTACACTGAGCGGCTATGGTTATCACTCCTTGAAAACAGGCCCGGACAACAATCAGAGGAATCCACATGAGCACCGAGGCGTATATTTTCGACGCGGTCCGCACCCCCCGTGGTCGCGGCAAGAAAGACGGATCGTTACACAGCGTCAAACCCATCACCCTGCTGACAACCGTCCTCAACGCCCTTCAACAACGTAACCAGCTTGACACAGCCCAGGTTGATGACATTGTCATGGGGTGTGTAACCGCCGTAGGCGACCAGGGAGCCGATATCGCCAAGACAGCGGCTCTGGCCGCAGACTGGGACGAAAAAGTCGCTGGCGTTACGCTTAACCGGTTCTGCGCATCAGGCCTTGAAGCCGTCAACCTCGCGGCCATGAAGGTCCGCTCGGGCTGGGAAGACCTCGTGGTGGCCGGGGGTGTCGAGGCGATGTCGCGGGTCCCGATGGGGTCAGACGGTGGTGCCTGGGCAACTGACCCCGAAACCAACCTTCACACTGGTTTTATGCCTCAGGGCATCGGTGCGGACCTGATCGCAACTCTGGAAGGCTTCACCCGGGAAGATGTTGATCGCTTTGCGGTCCAGTCCCAGCAGAAAGCAGCAAACGCCTGGGAAAATGGCTACTTCACCAAGTCAGTTGTTCCGGTAACCGACCAGAACGGCGTGGTCATCCTTGATCGTGATGAGCATGTACGGGGCAATACAACCGTGGAGTCTCTGTCTGGCCTGAAGCCTTCCTTTCAGATGATGGGCGAAATGGGATTTGATGGCGTCGCCCGTGAGAAATATCACTACGTGGAGAAGATCAACCACGTGCATCACGCAGGCAATTCCTCTGGAATTGTTGACGGCGCTACCGCCATGCTGATTGGCAGCGAAGCCAAAGGAAAGGAACTGGGGCTGAAGCCCAGGGCTCGTATTGTCGCGACCGCTGTCACCAGCACCGACCCCACCATCATGCTCACGGGGCCCGCACCTGCAGCCCGCAAGGCGCTGGAAAAGGCCGGCATGACCGCCGGACAAATCGACCTGTTTGAAGTGAATGAAGCCTTTGCCTCTGTCGTAATGCGATTCCAGAAAGAGCTCTCTGTCCCGGATGAAAAGGTTAACGTAAACGGTGGTTCCATTGCCATGGGGCACCCTCTGGGCGCGACCGGGGCCATGATACTGGGCACCCTGCTGGATGAGCTGGAGCGCCGACAGTTGCGCTACGGCCTTGCCACCTTGTGTGTCGGTGGCGGCATGGGCATTGCGACGATCATTGAGCGCGTCTGAACCCACTATCAAGCATAAAGGAATCCACCATGAGTGCCATTGTATACGACCTCGGTTCAGATCAGATCCTGACCCTCACTATCGACATGCCCGGCCAGTCTGCCAACACGATGAACAACGAATTCCGTAGCGCCCTGACAGACACGGTCAACCGGGTCAGAGGCGATCTGGACAACATAAAAGGTATTATTATTGCCTCCGCCAAGAAGACCTTCTTTGCCGGCGGAGACCTGAACGAGCTTCACACCGTCACCCGCGAGCAGGCCCAGGCATTCGAGGACATGGTCAACGACCTGAAAGCCGATATGCGCGCCCTGGAAACCTGTGGCAAGCCAGTCGTTGCAGCCCTCAACGGCACCGCTCTGGGGGGCGGCCTCGAACTCGCGTTGGCATGCCATTATCGGATAGCCCTGGACGATGACCGCACGCAACTGGGATTGCCCGAAGTAACCCTGGGGCTGCTACCGGGAGGCGGTGGTACCCAGCGCTTACCCCGAATGATTGGCCTGGAAGCGGCATTCCCATTTCTGATGGAAGGCAAAAAAATCACCCCGAAGACCGCCCTCAAAGCCGGTATCGTCGACGAACTGGCCAGTTCGGCTACCGATATGATGGCCAAGGCGCGAGCCTTTATTGATGCCAACCCTGCCTGTCGGCAACCGTGGGACCAGAAAGGGTTCAAACTTCCCGGCGGGGCGCCTCACCACCCTGCCATGGCCCAGAAACTGGCCATTGCACCTGCCATGCTGAAACAAAAAACCAAAGGCTGTTACCCGGCGCCTGAACGAATCCTGGCAGCCGCCGTGGAAGGCACTCAGGTAGACTTCGACAACGGCAGCCTTATCGAGACCCGTTACTTTGCCGAGCTGGTTACCGGGCAGGTTGCCAAGAACATGACCGGCACCTTCTGGTTCCAGCTCAACGCCATCAAAGCAGGAGGTAGCCGCCCTGGCGGCGTCGACAAAGAAACATTCCGGAAAGTCGGGGTTCTGGGCGCAGGTATGATGGGTGCGGGTATCGCCTACTCCACGGCCAGCCGCGGAGTAAACGTGGTACTCAAAGACGTCTCAATGGAGAATGCCGAAAAAGGCAAACACTACTCCGAACAGTTACTGGCCAAAAAAGTCAGCCGGGGCCGAATGACCGAAGCACAGCGAGACGAAATCCTGGGCCGGATAACCCCCACCGCATCGGCCGAAGACCTCAGTGGCTGCGACCTGATTATCGAGGCGGTCTTCGAGGACAGCGAACTGAAAGCCAGCGTCACCCGGGAAGCTGAGCTCCGCATGGCCGCAAATGGCATCTTTGCCTCCAATACGTCCACCATCCCCATCACGCAACTGGCTGAGGCTTCCGCCAAACCGGACCACTTTATCGGCCTGCATTTCTTCTCCCCTGTCGACAAGATGCAGCTGGTGGAAATTATTGTCGGTGAGAAAACCTCCGATGAGACGCTGGCCCGGGCTTTTGACTACGTACAACAAATCGGAAAGATTCCCATCGTAGTCAATGACAGCCGTGGATTCTTCACATCCCGGGTGTTTGGAACCTTTGTAAACGAGGGCATCAGCATGCTGGCTGAGGGCATTCACCCCGCCAGCATCGAAAACGCGGGGGTGCTGGCCGGCATGCCCGTAGGCCCTCTGGCCATTTCGGACGAAGTCAGCCTGACCCTGATGCAACACATTCGCGCCCAGAGCAAAAAAGACACCGAAGCTATGGGAGGTGCATGGACCCCTCACCCGGCCGAGGCCGTCATCGACGCTATGGTGAATACCCACAATCGTAAAGGTAAAGCCGCTGGTGCCGGTTTCTATGAGTACCCGGATAAAGGCAAGAAATACCTTTGGCCTGAGCTGGAAAGCCGGTTTGTGGATCAGACCAGGGCCCGCAATGTGCAACTACAGGATCTGAAAGACCGTATCCTGTTCATTCAGGCCATTGAGACGATTCGTTGCCTGGAAGAAGGTGTTCTCAGAACGGTCGAAGACGCCAACATCGGCAGCATCTTCGGCATTGGTTACGCCCCCTGGACTGGCGGCGCCATCCAGTTCGTGAATCAATATGGTGTCCGGGCGTTTGCGGAACGGGCCCGGGAACTGGCCCAGCAGTATGGCGAGCGTTTTACCCCGCCCTCCTTACTGATGCAGAAAGCAGAACGCAACGAAACGTTCGCCTGACTCTGTCGGCCGGAGGTTAATACCTCCGGCCCGCCCCCTTTTATATCCCTCCTATCGGCCCCATCTAAACCTTCAGGCCGACACGTATATGGACATATTGTCACGAAGCGATACGCCTACCCTATGGCAACAGGTGTAGCGGTTGCCTACAATAAATTGAACAGTCACGGGTATTTGGGCGGTGCGCTCAAAAGGATTGCCCAGCAGCTTCAGGTATGCATTTATGACTATCGCGGAAAAATCCTTGCAGCGTCGTTCCCTGTCTTCCTTTACCCGGAAAGCAGGCGCCGTTACGGCTCTGACTCTGGGCTTACTCGTCTCAGGCGCTTACGCCAAGATTGACGACTCCGCCAGATACGAGCCCGTTGCCCCCACAATCGATCAGGCCCGGGCCAACATCCTGATCGCGCGGCAACTTCAGTTCACACATTTCCGCAATCTCGGCATCAGCGACCAATTGTCCGGCGATGTGTTTGATGCCTATCTGAACTATCTGGACAGCCAACGCGTTTACCTGACCCAGAAAGACATCGATGCGCTCTCCGGAGTCAGGAAACATCTGGGGTCGGCCCTTAAAACCGGGCAGCTTCAACCCGGTTTCGATATTTACAACCTGGTCCAGCAACGTGTCATTGATCGCCTGAAGTTCGCTCTGGGCGTAATCGACAATGGCCTGGACCAACTGGACTTCAGCGCCGACGACAAGATCCGGGTGGATCGTTCAGAATCCCCCTGGGAGGCAGACGCCGAAGCTCTCGATGAACTGTGGACCAAACGCATTAAAAATGCCGTGCTCGCACAGCGCCTGAACGGCGCCGAAGATGAAGCCATCGAAGAAACCCTTCGCCGGCGTTACGAAGGTCAGCTTAAACGGGCCTACCAGGCGCGCAGTGAAGACGCCTTCCAGGCCTACATGAATGCATTCACTGGAATGTGGGATCCACATACCTCCTATTTCTCGCCTCGCACCTCCGAGAATTTCAACATCAACATGAGTCTCTCCCTGGAAGGGATTGGCGCAGTTCTTCAATCGGACAATGAGTACACCAAAGTGGTTCGCCTGGTGCCTGGTGGCCCGGCGTCAAAACAAGGCCAGCTGCAACCGGCTGACCGTATTGTGTCCGTTACCCAGGAAAACGAGGAGCCCGTCAACGTGATTGGCTGGCGCCTGGATGAAGTTGTTGATCTGATTCGGGGACCACGTAACTCAAGCGTTACCCTGGAAGTCATTCCGGCCAACGCAAGCGACGAAACCATCACACGAGCCATTTCGATCAAAAGAGATGAAGTGAAGCTGGAAGAACAGAGCGCCAGCAAAGATGTGATCGAACTGGAGCGACAGGGGGAAACCTATCGGATTGGTGTGATCAACATTCCGACCTTTTACGCGGATTTTCAGGCCATGCAGGCGGGAGACCCCAACTACAAGAGCACCACCCGCGACGTCCGGAAGCTGATCAGCGAGCTTAAAACCGACGGTGTGGACGGGGTGGTGATGGATCTGAGAAACAACGGCGGGGGCGCCTTGCACGAAGCCAACGATCTGGTCGGTTTGTTTATCGATGAAGGCCCCACGGTGCAAATCCGCAACGCCAACAACGATGTGCAGGTACTTGCGGATGAAGACCCGTCCGTGGTCTACGACGGGCCGCTGGTTGTTCTGGTCAACCGGATGAGTGCCTCGGCATCGGAAATATTTGCCGGCGCGATTCAGGACTACGGTCGCGGCCTGGTGGTTGGCTCGCAGACCTTCGGTAAAGGAACCGTGCAGGCGGTTCGCCCACTGAACCACGGGCAACTGAAAATCACCCAATCCAAGTTTTATCGGGTCTCCGGCGGCTCAACCCAGCACAAAGGGGTGATACCGGACATCGAGATCCCTTCACGGATTGACAAGACCCGAATCGGCGAAGATGCCCTCGACCACGCCTTGCCGTGGGATCAGATCGAATCCGTGCCCCATACCCGCTACTTCGACTTCACTGGCGTGATTGACGAATTGAGGGAACGCCACGCAGATCGGTTCGCGACCAACCCGGAGTTCAAACTGCTCCAACAGGAGATCGAGTTCCTGAACGGACAGCGGGAAATGGATTACGTCAGCCTGAATGTGGATAAGCGCAAGAGCCAGCATAGCCAGATAGAGCAGACGCGACTGACCATCGCCAATGCCCGACGGGCTCTGAAAGGAGAAGAACCGTTTGAAGACCTCGAAGCACTGGAAGACTGGCAGGATCAACAGGCAGCTGACCTGGATAACACCGATGATGAGCTGGACTTTGTCATTCAGGAAGGCGGCCACATCATGGCCGACCTCCTGGAACTTGACCAGCGCACGGCCTCTATCCTGATACCAACGCAGTTTGCAGTGAAAGCCGAGGCGCCCTGAATCGTGGCTCAGCAGGCGCCCCGGGAGACCCGTGACGGCACACAACAGCGGGCTCGTGTCTTCCGGGATATGTTACTGGACGCCCTGCATGCCATGTACTCCATGGATGAGGCCGAAGAACTGGCCTCCCCCGGCCCGAAAGAAAAAACGTCTGACAGTGTTCTGGAACGCATTGCCGGGCTGACCGGCTCAGCCCTCCGGCTGGGTGCAAAAGCAACAGACACATCCCTGCGGGTGGGTCGGGCACTGATTAACTCTCAAGACCAGTTAAGAGCCATGCTCACCGCAGGCCAGTCCCTGAAAGACATCCGGGAAGTGGCCGGGCTCACACTCTCTGAAATGAGCGAGGCTCTCAACCTCAAAGACAAGTCTCTGCTTGAGGCCATCGAAAACGGCACTGCCACGCTGTCGTTTGAGCTCATACTCCGGCTGGCAGCTCTGGTGGCCCGTAACGACCCTATCCCATTCATCATGCGCACGACCCGCAACTACAACCCGGAAGTGTGGCAGATTCTGAATGACTGGGGCGTTGGCAGAATCCCCTTGCAATTCGAACGAGAGCGGGAGTTTATTAACATTTTCCGGCGGCATGATGACGCCCGCAACCTCTCAGACGACGGGTTCCGAAAAGTTCTGGAGTTCACCCGACAGAGCTTTGAAATGTCCCTGCATTTTATTGAGCAACAGGAAAAGGAAGTGGCCGAACTGAAGGCCGGCCTGCAGCAGTCCGAGGCAGAGCCGGACAAACCGGCTCCGAACCGAAAGCTCAGGTAAACAAAGCCCGCATGCCGGTGAGATCAGGGTTACGCACGGCCCCTTTCTCCGTCACAATCGCATCGATCAGGCCGGCAGGGGTAACGTCAAACACCGGGTTAAACACCGGCACACCCACTGGTGCCAAGGGCATTCCCCGCAATTCCAGAAGCTCGCTCCCATCCCGTTCCTCTATCGGAATCTCCTTCCCTGAGGCCAAAGACATATCCACGGTACTGGAGGGCGCTACCACCATAAAACCGACCTTGTGATGACGCGCCAGGACCGCCAGATTATACGTCCCGATTTTATTTGCGACGTCGCCATTTGCCGTTATACGGTCTGCGCCCACAACGATCCATTTTACCTTACCGGCAGCCAGGATGGCCGCCGCCGCGCCATCGACATTCAGCGTGACAGGGATTTCATCCCGGGTCAGCTCCCAGGCCGTCAGCCGACTGCCCTGCAACCATGGCCGGGTCTCATCGGCGTAGACGCGGTCAAGTAGCGATTCTTCATGAAGACGCCGAATCACCCCCAGAGCTGTGCCATACCCACCGGTGGCAAGTGCCCCGGTATTGCAATGGGTCAGTACCGCTATTGGATTATCCGGGCGCATGACATCCAGAGCGTGCCCCGCCATGGCAAGGTTGGCCGCGAGGTCCTCCTCGTGCAAGCGAACCGCCTCAACCGCCAGCCGATCCGCTGCGTCGTTCAGTGAGTGACACGAGTGAAAAACCTGTTCCATGCGCTTCAGCGCCCAGAACAGATTGACCGCCGTTGGCCGGGATGCTGCCAGCACCCGAATCGCTTGCCTGATCTCGGCCTGCCAATCACCGCCTCCGGCATGACGGGCCGCCAATGCGACGCCATAGGCCGCACTGATTCCGATCGCTGGTGCGCCCCGCACCACCATATCGGTAATGCATTGAGCCACCGCAGACGCTCCATCCGCGACAATCCAGTGCTCTTCAGCCGGAAGCCGTCGCTGATCTAGCAATTCCAACCTGTCACCATGCCAACGCATGGCAACGGTCCCAACAGAACGTTTGGACGGTCGATTCGACATAGAAAACTCCGTGCCTAAAGAAAAGCTGCGAGTATAGCCCTATCAAACCAGATTGACCGCCCCGTTTTGAAGAGGCTTGACCAATGTCCGGAAAATAGACCCCGGTGAACGCTGCCGGGGTAGTTCTGCCCCACGCCGCTGGTTATACTTGCCCATTGGATTTTCAGGCACCTGTAGTGCCCTTAACCCTCAAGGCAGGTCAATGACGGCAGACACCATCACCACAGCCGACACCCGGATCAATGCCCGTTGGCTGATCCCGGTTGAACCCTTTGGCGTCGTTCTTGAGCACCAGGCGATCATACTTCAGGGCAGCCGCATTCTGGCCATCGTTCCCCAGACCGAGGCTGACCATCACTACCGCACCCGGGAAACCCTGACGCTGGATCAGCACGTCGTTCTCCCCGGGCTGATCAACCTCCACGGCCACACGGCCATGTCACTGTTCCGGGGGCTGGCAGACGACCTTCCCCTGATGACCTGGCTTAACGACCACATATGGCCAGCGGAGGGCAAATTTGTCAGCGAGCAGTTTGTGACCGACGGCACCCGGCTGGCAATGGCCGAGATGCTTAGAACCGGCACAACTACCTTCTCTGACATGTATTTCTTCCCGGAGATTTCCGCGCAGGCGGCTCACGACACCGGGATGCGTGCCCAGATCTGTTTTCCGCTAATGGATATGCCCACCGTGTGGGGTTCCGGGCCAGAAGAATATCTTAACAAAGGTGCAGAGCTGATCCGGCAATGGCAACAGGACGACTACGTCATGCCGGCCATTGGCCCACATGCCCCTTACACCGTATCAGACGGGCCACTGAGATCAGCGGTAGCGCTCGCCGAAGACACTGGCGCAGCGGTACAGATCCACCTCCATGAAACCGCCTTTGAAGTGGCCGACGCCCTCAAAAACACCGGCAAACGTCCGCTGGCGCGGATGGCAGAGCTGGGGGTGCTGAGCAGCAACACCCAGTGTGTGCATATGACTCAGGTTGACGAATCCGATCTGCTCTTGCTGAAACAGACGGGAGCTCACGTCGTCCATTGCCCGGAATCCAACCTGAAGCTGGCCAGCGGCTTTTGTCCGGTCCAGAAAATACTCGACCACGACATCAACGTCACCATCGGGACCGATGGAGCCGCCAGCAACAACGATCTGGACCTGTTCGGCGAGCTGAAAACCGCTGCGATGGTCGCCAAGGCCGTGGCCAACGATGCCGCGGCACTGTCTGCCCACCGGGCCCTTGAGATGGCAACACTGAGGGGGGCCAAAGCGTTAGGCAGAGATCAGGAGATCGGGTCTTTGGTTGCCGGCAAACTGGCCGACCTGATTGCCGTCGACCTCAGTGACCCCTACCTTCAACCCGTCTATGACCCTGCCTCTCATCTGGTTTACAGCAACCACGGCCGGGCGGTAAGCCACAGCTGGATTCATGGCGTACCACAATTACAGGACGGCATACTTACCCGCATTGATGTACCAGACCTGGTACTGAGGGTAAACGAATGGCGCAAACAGATTCTCAGCTGATTATCCGGAGTACTTCCCATCATGAGCAACCAGAACGTAGACCAGAATGAGATCGCCAAATTCGAGGCGCTCGCCAGCCGCTGGTGGGACCCAACCAGTGAGTTCAAGCCCCTGCACGACATCAATCCCCTCCGGCTGAATTACATTGATGAACGAGTCGCACTGGCCGGCAAGCGAGTGCTTGATGTTGGCTGCGGTGGAGGATTGTTGTCCGAAGGCATGGCATTGCGGGGGGCTCACGTGACCGGGATAGACATGGGTGAGGCCCCGTTGTCGGTCGCAAAACTACATGGGCTGGAATCCGGGGTGAAGGTTGACTACCGGCAGACCACCATTGAGGAACTGGCCCGAGACCCTGAGCACGCAGGCCAGTACGATGTCGTCACCTGCCTGGAAATGCTGGAACATGTTCCAGACCCAGCCTCCGTCATTCGCGCCTGCGCCAGCATGTTGCGGCCTGGCGGCCATATGTTTGTGTCGACCATCAACCGCAACCCGAAGTCCTTCCTGTTTGCAATTGTCGGAGCAGAATACGTACTCAACATGCTGCCCAAGGGTACCCATGAGTGGAAGAAGTTCATTCGCCCGTCAGAAATGTCGGACCATCTTCGCCACGCCGGGCTGGACATTCGTGAACTCACGGGCATGACCTACAACCCCATCACCAAAGCCTACAAGCTGGGCCGCGATGTGGATGTCAATTACCTGATGCATGCCCGAGATGCCCGTGAAAACTGATCGCTCCCCAGACGCAGTGCTGTTTGATCTGGACGGCACTCTGATCGATACCGCACCGGATTTCATCCGATGCCTGAACGCACTCCGCGCTCAACACGGGCTCACTCACCTGCCACCGGAAGAGATCCGGCGTTCCGTATCCAACGGAGCCAGAGCTATGATCCGGGTCGGTTTTGGACTGGAACCAGAACACGAGGGCTATGCAGAAAAACACACGGCCTTCCTCGACCTGTATGAGGCAGGTGTCGCTGTTGAGACAACCCTGTTTAATGGCATGGAGTCGCTCCTCATAAACCTCGAAAACCAGGGGATTCCCTGGGGCATTGTGACCAATAAGCCCGCTCGTTTCGCAGAACCGTTAATCAAGGCTCTGGGGCTGGCTCAACGTTGTGCCATTCTGGTCTGCCCGGACCACGTTACCGAACGAAAACCGCATCCTGAATCGCTCCTCCTTGCCTGCCGGGCGCTTCAGGCAGAGCCGGGCAACGCCATCTATGTGGGGGACCACGAACGGGATATCGAGGCTGGCCGCAATGCCGGAATGCACACCATCGCAGTGCGCTATGGCTACATCGAACAACCGGAGTCGGTTGATCTGTGGCAAGCCGACGTTGTCGTCGATACCGTCAGCGATCTGGCAAAGCTGTTACAATAACGCCCAATCATTTTTCGCCGGCCTGGCGTGTGGCCGGTTCAAACCGGATTTACGGAGACAGGTTATGCAAGATTACCAGGCACCCGCTGATCTTCTGAAAGACCGCATTGTCATGGTAACCGGCGCAGGCAGCGGCATCGGCCGTGCTGCGGCGAGAGCCTATGCCGCCCACGGAGCGACCGTTATTCTGGTTGGCCGGACCGTCTCCCGGCTGGAAGAAGTGTATGACGAGATCGAGGCGGCCGGGCATCCCCAGCCAGCCATCGTCCCCATGAAC
Source organism: Marinobacter daepoensis DSM 16072 (assembly GCF_000421165.1). Classification (GTDB taxonomy): domain Bacteria; phylum Pseudomonadota; class Gammaproteobacteria; order Pseudomonadales; family Oleiphilaceae; genus Marinobacter; species Marinobacter daepoensis. The sequence continues at coordinate 83,487 of NZ_ATWI01000016.1, read as the reverse complement.
TTCGAAGGCGCAGCGGTCAAGGATTACGAAGAACTGGCGATGACTCTTGAAGACAACTTCGGTCGTCTTGATGGCCTGCTCCACAACGCGGGCATTCTGGGCTCCCGTAGCCCGGTTGAACTCTATGATCCGGAAACCTGGAGCAAGGTGATGCAGGTGAATGCGACAGCACCGTTCCTGCTCAGTCGTGCCATGATCCCCCTGCTGCGCAAATCCGACGATGCCTCCATGATTTTCACCTCTTCCGGCGTTGGTCGTCAGGCACGGGCTTACTGGGGAGCCTACGCTGTTTCCAAGTTTGCGGTAGAGGGGCTTGCCCAGCTGCTGGCCGACGAGTTGAATGACGAGCGCCACAATATCCGCGTAAACAGCCTGAATCCCGGAGCAACCCGGACCGGCATGCGGGTTCTGGCCTACCCGGCAGAAGCTCCGAAGAATAACCCCGACCCTGAGCAACTGATGCCTGTGTACCTGTACCTGATGGGGCGGGACAGCCAAGGGGTAAATGGCCAGCAGATTGACGCACAACCCAAACGCTGATGGAACTCCTGTTTTATACAACCTCACAATGCCATTTATGCGAACTGGCCGAGGCTCTGCTGGTGAACACTCCCATGCCCGAGCCGATCCCGGTGGATGTGGTGGATATCGCCCAGTCGGAAGCTCTGGTTGAGCGCTATGGCACCCGTATTCCGGTACTACGCCGCAACGATACCGGGGCCGAACTGGACTGGCCATTTACCGGCAACCAGTTACTGACGTTTCTGCAATGAGGATTCTCTGACATGCTGATGATCATCTCTCCAGCCAAGACACTGGACTACGAGAGCCCACTGGCAACGGAAACCCATACCCAGCCGGACTTTCTGGACGATGCCTGCGAACTGATTGACCAGCTCAAAGAGCTGGAGCCCCATCAGATCAGCAACCTCATGAGCATAAGCGATAAGCTTGGCCAACTGAATGCGGAGCGATTTCAGTCCTGGTGCACGCCGTTTACAGCGGACAATGCCCGACAGGCCGTGCTGGCCTTTAAAGGTGATGTGTACACAGGGCTGAATGCAGAGAGCTTCAGCGAAGAGGATTTCGCCTTCGCCCAGAACCACCTGCGCATTCTTTCGGGCCTCTACGGCCTGCTCAAACCGCTAGACCTGATGCAACCTTACCGCCTGGAAATGGGAACCCGATTCGGGAATACCCGTGGCAAAGATCTCTATGCCTTCTGGGGAACCAGGATTACAGAGGCCCTGAATCACAGGCTCGCCAACGACGACAAGGTGCTGGTCAACCTGGCTTCGAACGAATACTTCAAAAGTGTCCAGAAGAAACAACTCGACGCGCGCCTGATTACTCCGCAGTTCAAAGACTGGAAAAACGGACAGTACAAGATAATCAGTTTCTATGCCAAGAAGGCACGTGGGCTGATGTGCCGTTATGCGATCCAGAATCGGATCACACAGGCCGACGATCTCAAGGGCTTCAACCTGGACGGCTACTACTTCAGTGAAGACCAATCTGATAGCAACAACTGGATTTTCCTGCGGGACGAGCACTGATTCGACCGCCCCCTCAAAAGCATCCATTTAAACCGTCAGACCTTTGTTGATATCGGAGTTATCATGAACGAAGCTGTATTTTCCCAGATCGCCATGATGGTACTTCTGACAGGCCTTATTGGCTGGATGGGGTTCATCGTATGGGATCTTGCCAAAAAATCTCAGGCAGGCAAATTTGGCACCATTGCACTCTTCACCGTTCTTGGCGCCGGCGTTCTCGGCTTTATCATTAAGACCGTTCTGGTAGAAGTGATGCAAATCTGACGAGTCTCTGGTCACTTTACGGCTACCGCCCGGTAGCCGTATCATCCCTGCCCTTTTCCCTGATTCGACAAGTCCCGATCTGACCAAGGATTCGCCCCAATGTGGTTCCGTAACGCACGCATTTTCCGTTTCACCAAACCCTTCGACATTTCTGCCGACGTTCTGGAAGAGAAACTCCAGGCCGATGCTTTTAAGCCCTGCGGCCCCCAGGAAACTCAGCGCCAGGGCTGGGTGCCTCCGCTTGGCAAGCACGGAGATCAGTTGGTACACAGCGCGAACGGCTATCACCTGATTGCCCTGAGAAAAGAAGAGAAAATCCTGCCCGGCCCCGTGATCAAGGAAATGGTCGAGGAACGGGCTGAAGCCATTGAACTGGAACAGGGCCGAAAGGTTCGACGCAAGGAAAAAGACGAACTCAAAGAACAGGTGATGCTGGAAATGCTGCCTCAGGCCTTTTCACGAAATCGCCGTTGCTTTGCCTATCTTGCCCCACAGGATGGCGTTCTTGTGGTCGACGCAGGCTCAGCTAAGCAAGCCGAAGACCTTGCCTCCACGCTGCGTAAAAGCCTGGGCTCTCTTCCCGTTCGGCCACCTGCGGTTGAACAATCCCCTGCTTTTACCTTCACCGGCTGGCTGAACGAAAGCATTGACCACCCTGCGAGCATCACTCTGGGAAGCGAATGCGAGCTGAAAGATCCGTCAGAAGATGGCGGAGTGGTTCGGTGCAAAGGCCTTGACCTGAAAGCAGATGAAATCCTCAACCACCTGCAGGCAGGCATGCAGGTGACCAAGCTGGCCCTGACCTGGGATGACAATGTCTCGTTTGTGCTGGATGAAGAGTTGGGAATTCGCCGCCTCAAGTTCGGCGAAACCCTTCAGGAACAGCTGGATGACGTTGATGTGGACGACGCCTTGGCCAAGTTCGATGCAGCGTTCACCATCATGACCCTGGAACTGTCACGACTGATCCCGGGCCTGCTGGAAGCCTTGGGCGGAGAAGACCGCTCCGCGATCGTCGAGGAATAGTCAGAGCCACGGATCAAGGGGGGGGCTTACAGGTGCCCCCCTTTCCCCAGGCGCTCTATCTGCCAGTCTTTCTGAGGCTCATTCAGGACCAGCCGCAAGTCCATCACTTCCTCCTCTTGGTTGTACTTGATGTCGAAACCCAGGTGTTCCGCCAGTTGCAGCATTGGCCGGTTATCTGGCAATACATTGCCCACCATTTCCATGGTTCCGCGAGCGCGGCAGTAATCAATCATTTTCTGCATCAGGGCCACACCCAGGCCCTCACCCTTCATCCGGTCATCCACCATAACCGCGAACTCGCAACGCAGATTATCGGCGTCGGTCCAGGTTCGAACCGTACCCAACGTCTCATCGCCCTCGCCATCTTCCCGTGGCGCATTGGCGATGAACACCATCTCCCGGTCGTAATCAATCTGGACCATCTGAGCCACGTCTTCCCGGGAAAAGTGTTTACGGTACTGGAAAAAGCGATAGCGAATAGACTCCGGAGACTGGTATTCATGGAAACGCCGGTGGGCGGGCTCGTCCTCTGCCAGCACCGGCCGAATGATCACCCGTCGCCCCGATCTGGGCAGCACCAGCCATTCTTCCAGCTCCCTTGGGTAGGGCTGAATGATCGGTTTGATCGGATGGTCATCCAGATCTATGGCAATGTTAACCGCCACCGCCCCCTGCTCACTAAACAGGAGCGGCGATATTTCAAGGCCCTTGATCTCAGGAATATCGATAACAATCTGGGACAGGGTCACCAGAGTCTCTGAGACCGCCCGGATATCCTCCTCCGGTTTAAGGCTGTGTTCCTTGAGCAGCTTGTACATGTAGGTACGCCGCAACAACTCACGTGCCAGAACCATATTCAGCGGCGGCAAGGCAATCTGGCGGTCCGTCATAATGTTGATCTGGGCACCTGCGGCGCCGCACACCACCAGCGGCCCAAAAACCTCGTCCCGGGTAATACCGACACTGAACTCAATGCCGCCCACATGCTGATAGGAGCGCTGGACGGCAAAGCCAAGAAACCCGCTTCTGGGGAAATGCTCACGGTATTCTTCCATCAGAAAGCGGCAACTGTCGATGATTGCCTGCTCGCTGTTGAGCTTCTTGACGGTGCCCTTATAGCGGCGTTGGGTAGGGCTAAGGTTCAGGAACGGGTAACACACCTGCTCGTGAATCACGGTGATATCAATAGGGCGCCGCTCAACGGCAAAGACTTCCAGCACCTCTTCAACATCGTCACAGTAAACCGTATCGATGGTGTTGATGCCGTAATCGCAGATAACCCGCCGGGCTTCCCGGTTGGAGAGATGCCGGCGACCATCCCGAAGCGCCCGCGCGACCAGCTTCCGGGTGTTGGCCCGGTCAGCGAAATGGTCGGTAAACGATTCCGGGGTTTCCGTCAGCAATCGCTGTATACGCTGATGCCGTACATGCTGCATGAACGCCATCACCGCTTTTTCCGGGTTGAAGAACGAGGGTAACCCGGCCCGGTAAAACTCCTCGCGAGAGTCCATCACCGTGCTCTGGCCGAGCCAACAGGTAAAGATGTTCAGGCGCGTCCCCTTGGACGCCTGAACCACCGCGTCGGCAATCTGTAAGCTGTCTTCCACCAATGTGGGGGCGTACATAACCAGAACATTGGCCACGTTCGGGTCTTTTGCCAGAATCTTGATGGCTTTACCGTACAGTTCCGGCGTCGCATCATAGTTCAGGTCAATCGGGTTCCGACGCGTCCAGTAGGGAGGCAGCAACTCCGCCAAGGCCTTAACGGTCTCATCTGAAAAATCCGCCAACTCTCCACCCAGGTCTGACAACCGGTCAACCGCCAGCACACCCGGGCCTACCCCGTTGGCCATAATCGCTAGGGACTCTCGCCGAAGCGGCCGCATCCTGGTCAGCGTTTCCAGCGCATCAAACATCTGCCCCAAACCATCGACCCGAAGCACACCTGACCGCTGAAGCATCGCATCGTAAATCGGGTCACTGCGCTTGATACCCGCCGGCAGCTCGTGAGTGAACCACTCTGATTCTGGTACGCGACCGGATTTTACCGCTATCACCGGCTTGGTTCGTGAAGCTACCCGGACCGCTGACATAAACCGGCGAGGGTTGGGAATGTTCTCAATGTGCAGCAGAATCGCTCGGGTCTGGGTATCCTGAGCCAGGTAGTCGATCAGATCATCGTGATCAATGTCCATGCCGTCTCCCAGGGTCAGGAAATAGGAAAACCCCACGCCCCTGGCAAACGCCCAGTCCAACACAGAACTGGCAATCGTTCCCGACTGCCCGACAAATGCCACCCGGCCCGGAATTGCGCCCATATGGGCATAGGTAGCGTTCAGGTGGCGGGCAGGCACCATAAGACCGATGGTGTTTGGCCCCAGCACCCGTATACCGGTCTCCCGCGCAGCATCCCGGACGGAATACATCAATGGCTGGCCGGTTTTACTGTGTGTCCGCGACATTCCCCCGGTCATCACAATGGCGGTACGCACGCCGCATTCACCGAGTTTCCGAATCATCTTCGGAACCGTATACGGGGGCGTACAGATAATCGCCAGATCCGGGCTGAAATCGAGCAGGGACACCTTGCGCACACACGGCACCCCATGAACGTTTTCGTAATCACTCCGGTTCACCACCGCCATGCGCCCTGGGTAGCCACCACCCAGCAGGTTCCGAAGTACCATGCCCCCCAGGTTATCGGCCCGCTCTGAGGCGCCGATGACAACGATGGATTCAGGGTTAAACAGGCTTTCCAGATAGCGGGTACTCAACGCGGGCTCTCCCAGTAGTCTGCGCGGCAGGAATATACATTCGACAATAAAACGGTTTGCTTATCAGTGTATACCTTATCTTAGGCGGCGATGACATGATGTAAATCGACTTCGTGTTTATTAGACGAAAGAAATACGACAGCCTTCGGTTATCCCTGATAACATGGGAGAATAATAAGCATATTCAGGTTCAGGCATCATCCATGACCACGGCATTTTTTTCCCACGACGATTGCATGAAGCACAACATGGGCCCGGAACATCCGGAAAGCCCGGAACGCCTCTCCAGCATTCTCGCCTACCTGGCCGACACCAACCTGCAGCAGGAACTGGACTGGGTCAGGCCTGAGGAAATCACCCGTGATCAACTCCTGACAGTACACCCGGAAAGTTACCTGCAACAGCTCGACCTGATGCAACCAACCCGCGGGCGGGTCTTCACCGACCCCGATACCGCCATGATGCCAGATACCCTGAGAGCCGCCAGGCTCGCTGCAGGCGGCAATGTTCAGGCCGTTGATATGGTCATGAGCAGCCAGGTGACCAATGCATTTGTGTGCGCCCGGCCGCCAGGCCATCATGCAGAACGCACTAAATCGATGGGATTCTGTTTTTATAACAACATTGCACTGGCCGCAATGAGGGCCCTCACCTTTCACCATCTGGAACGTGTGGCCATTGTGGATTTCGACGTTCACCAGGGCAATGGCACCGTAGATATCGTCAGCGGGGACGAGCGCATCCTGATGTGTTCCAGCTTTCAACACCCGTTTTACCCACATTCGCACGTACACCGGCAAGCCGACAACATCGTCAACGTACCGCTGGCCGCTGACTGTTCCGCAGTCGAATACCGAAAAACGGTTGAAGACGCATGGGTGAAGAAACTGCAGGATTTCCGCCCACAACTGGTGCTGATCTCTGCTGGCTTTGATGGCCACCGTCTAGACCCGATGGCCGAAATGAATCTGGAAAACGACGATTACCGCTGGCTGACCGAAATGCTGGTCAGCATCGCTCACGATCATTCGAATGACCGCATCATCTCAACGCTCGAAGGCGGGTATCACCTCAGGGCTCTGGCTGAGGGCGTAGCAACCCACCTGGACGTATTGAACGCCGTCTATTGATACCGGTTTAACTACCCCGAGAACTCTGCTCCCATACCATTGGCCTGCAACAGCTCCGGCCTCTCTCCCTGGCGCTGAAGACGTATGGTGGTCCGGCGGTTATCGGCCGGGCGACGTGACACCGGGTACTGATCACCATGAGCCCGTACAGTCAGCATGTTCTCTGCGATACCCCGGGACTTGAGGTACTCGGCCACTGCATTAGCTCGTTCTTCCGATAACGCCCGGTTATCGATCCGACTCCCGATCCGGTCAGAATGACCATCCACGAAAATCCTCTCCACGGTCGCATCAGCCATAACGTACATGACAATGTTATCGAGCAACTGCCGGTCCGCCTGTGACAAGCTGGTACTGGCGCTGGCAAACGGTATCCTGCTGCGCTGTATCTGGTCGTAGTTCACCGGCAACAGGTTTGTCACGCAGGCCCGATATCCCGAGTATGGGCCGGAGAAATTAATATTGGAGATCTGAACCCGAACCGGCCGACTGCCATACATCGCAGCCCGGGTGACCGTTGGCTGCAGGCCCCGGGACAAACCCTGAGCGATCAGAGACGCCTCGCGGTTGCCAAGGTTCACCGAACGGACTTCGCCGGACACCTGAACGGCCCCAATGGGGCTTGGTGCGACCCCCGGGCGCCAGGGCGGCGCTTCCACCACCAGGTGGCCACGCCCCGGTTTCATAAGCCCAAATTCGGATTCCAGATAGAAGCGAAGGCTTTCGCCGGCCCGCTGGCTCAGCACGGCCCGGCCATATCCCGGCACTTCATGAACCAGTGAACACTCGAAAACAGACTCCGAAAGGTACCATTGGCTGTTCTCGATGCCAGCGCCGTAACTGTCTGACAGAGCAGGCATCGCCGGCAAAAACACAAGGCTTGTTGTCGCCAGTGTTTTCAACAAGCTACCCGGCCTGAAGAGTCGAAAAGGAGAAACCATAGGGATGCCCCGTGGAGCGTTTAAACCAGTGAACTGGTTAGTTAACGGCGACCAGGCGGCAAACTTGAGGCCGATTCCTAACCTCACGGTTAAAAACATCTGCTTTTTGCTTCTGATATAATCCGCAAAATTTTATTCTGGCTTGCGGATACCCTCTCATGACCCGACAGATAACGATCACACGCCCGGACGACTGGCACCTTCATGTGCGCGACGGCGATATCCTCAACGATGTAGTGCCCGCCACCGCGGCTTGCTTCGGTCGCGCGATCATCATGCCAAACCTGGTTCCCCCGGTCACAGATGCCAGGGCGGCCATGTCGTATCGCGAGAGAATTCTGGCAGCCTCTCCGGAAACGGCCTTTCAACCGTTGATGACGCTTTATCTGACAGAAAGCACCACCCCGGAAACCGTTCGTGAGGCAAAGGCGGCGGGCGTCGTCGCCGCAAAACTTTACCCCGCTGGCGCCACCACCAACTCCGCGTCTGGCGTCACCGATATCCGGAACATCTACCCTGTTCTGGAGACCATGGCCGAGTGCGGCATGTTGTTGCTGGTACACGGTGAGGTAACCGACAGTGAGATCGATATTTTTGACCGGGAAAAGGTCTTCCTTGAGCGGGTGCTTGCCCCCACACTGGCTGCTTTCCCGTCATTAAAAGTGGTCCTGGAACACATCACCACTGCCGACTCGGCGGAATTTGTCCAGAATCACGAAGGCAACAATCTGGCCGCCACTCTCACACCACAGCATCTGATGTATAACCGCAATCACATGCTGGTCGGAGGCATTCGCCCCCACCTGTACTGCCTGCCCATCCTGAAACGCAATAAGCATCAGGAAGCACTCAGGGCCGCCGTCGCCAGTGGCGACTCCCGGTTCTTCCTGGGCACGGATTCTGCCCCTCATGCGAAGGACAAAAAGGAAGCGGCCTGCGGCTGTGCAGGTTGCTATTCCGCCTATGGCGCCATCGGCTTGTATGCCGATATCTTTGAGGAGTTGGGGATTCTCGACAAGCTCGAAGCCTTCGCCAGTTTCAACGGTGCGGACTTCTACGGCCTGCCTCGTAACAGCGACACGATTACCCTGGTGCGCGAGCCCTGGACCATGCCGGAAGAACTGCCTCTGGCCAGTGGCAACATCGTTCCACTGAAGGCCGGCGAAACCATTAACTGGCGCCTGGCGTAACCTTATTCATTCACCACCACGAACATTGGAGTTCGAGTGTCAGACGAAAATAAACTGCCCCACCCCATGTCCCAGCGCTTCCGTGGTTTTCTGCCCGTGGTGGTCGATGTGGAAACTGCCGGCTTTAATCCCGAGCGTGATGCTCTCCTGGAGATTGCAGCCGTTCTTTTGACGATGGATGAGGATGGCTGGCTGCGCCGCGGCGAGACCCACGTTCAACAGATCGACCCCTTTGAAGGTGCCAACCTGGAGCAATCCGCCCTGGATTTTACCGGTATCGACCCATGGAACCCGGAACGGGAAGCCGTGCCAGAGCGGGAAGGTCTGAGCGAGATTTTTTCCCCCATTCGCAAGGCAGTGAAGGAGCACGACTGCAAACGAGCCGTTCTGGTGGGCCATAACGCTACGTTTGATCACAACTTCGTGTTTGCGGCCGCGCTGAGGGCCGATATCAAGCGCAACCCCTTCCATCCTTTCTCGACCTTCGACACCGCAACGTTGGCCGGTCTTGCATACGGCCACACCGTACTGGCCCAGGCCTGCAAACTGGCAGGGATTCCCTTTAGCAACAAGGAAGCGCACTCGGCCGCCTACGATGCAGAAAAAACAGCGGACCTGTTCTGTGGCATCGTCAATCGCTGGCAGGAGCTGGGTGGTTTTCCGCCCCCCCCCATTGAAGTTATCGGTGAACCCCAGGGCTGAAAATATGAATCGGCCATAAAAAAACCCGCTCTCGCGGGTTTTTTTATGTTTGCCCCATCGGCTTACCAGTAGATTCCCCGCATGATCGCGGCAAAAGCTACTTGTTCCGTCGAGACTTTCGGCTTTTCACCCGATTGACTGCCAGCGGCCGCCGGGGAATCCGGGAACATCCGATAACCTGTGTTCATGATGATTTCCCCCATCTTCGGTGCTAACGCATGCAGAACCTGGGCAAAAATTCCAAGCCGGGTAGCGATACGCTTGGGCCTGTACACAATGGCATCAGCCACCATCTGAGCGGCTTCATCCGGGGTGAGCGTTGGCACGGAATCGTAGATCTTCGTCGGTGCTATCATCGGCGTTTTCACCAACGGCATATTGATGGTCGTGAAAGTCACATTACGATCGGACCATTCAGCAGCTGCACAGCGGCTGAACGCATCCAACGCCGACTTGGACGCCACGTACGCAGAGAAACGCGGCGCGTTCGTCAGCACTCCAATCGAAGAAATATTGATCACATGCCCACGACGCCGCTCCAGCATGGCTGGGGCAAACCCCATAATCAGACGAACTGAGCCGAAATAGTTCAACTGCATGGTACGCTCAAAATCGTGGAACCGGTCGAACGACAGCGACAAAGACCGGCGAATCGAACGACCCGCATTATTAACCAAAACATCAACATGGCCGTGATTATCCAGCACGGTCTTTACAAAACGGTCGCAATCCTCCATATCGGAAAAATCGCACTGATAAGCGTGAATGTTACCGCCTTTGGCTTCCAGGGCTGCTGCCACTTCATCCAGCGTTTCCCTCGTCCGTGCCCCAATCACCAGAATGGCTCCCGCCTCCGCCAGCTTCTCCGCCGTCGCCAGACCAATGCCGGAGGTCGCTCCGGTCACCACACAGACCTTTCCTTCAACGGTGCCCCTGAGGGTACGATCCTTGAACAGGTCCGGGTCCAGATTTCGTTCCCAGTAATCCCAGATCACTGGCGCATACGATGGCAGGCGCGGCACCTCAATATCCGTTCCCTTCAGCACACGCTCCAGCTCCCGGGTATCAAAGCGGGTCGGATAATTGATAAATGACATCACCGAAGGAGGAATACCCATATCGTCCAGCACGGCGCTGGTAATACGCTTCACCGGCGGCAGATTTTTGATGCTTTGACGAATAAACGGAGGAATGAACCCGAACATACGCGAATCAATTCGCATCCCCATTCGGGGCGCATGGCCGGCTTCGCAGAAGATGTTGAGTATTTCGCCCACTTTGTAAGGGTCAGAGTCCACCAGATGGAAGCAGTTACCGTCTTCACCTTCCAGATGGGCAATGTGGTCCAGAGCATTCACCACAAAGTCCACCGGCACAATGTTCAGTCGCCCACCTTCAATCCCAATGGTTGGTACCCACTGGGGCAAGGCATGGCGGATTTTCTGAATCATTTTGAAAAAATAATAAGGCCCGTCCACCTTATCCATTTCCCCGGTCTGAGAATGACCAATCACCATACCGGGACGGTAGATCCGGAAGGGAATCCTGCACTCTTCACGGACAACCTTCTCAGACTCATGCTTGGTCCGAAGATAGGGGTGATCGAGCTTCTCGGCTTCCTCGAACATATCCTCCCGGAAAATCCCCTTGAACAACCCCGCCGCTGCAATGGATGACACGTGGTGAAAGTGTTTTGCTTCCATGGCTTCGGCTGCCTGAACCGCCGCCCGGGTGCCCTCAATGTTGGTCGCCGCCTGAGACTCTTCATCCGCCCCCATGTCATAGACAGCGGCAAGGTGGAAGACGTGATCGATGGTTCCTTTCAATGACTTCAGCGTCTTGGCATCAAGACCGAGATTTTTGCTGGTGAGGTCTCCGATAACCGCCTTAACCCGGGTGTCGTCAACCCCCCAGCGTTCACGAAGCTGCTCCAGTTTGCCCAGGGAGGGTTCCCGAACCAGCACATACACTGTGCCGCCCCGTGCCAACAGTTTCTCCACAAAAAAACGACCAATAAAGCCTGTGCCGCCGGTCAGGAAGTAGTTCATAGGTACTCCGTTCTGCCTTTTGTATTGTTGTCTTTTACCGACACAACTAAGACTAAAGTCTTAGCCGGTTCCATCGGTCGGCAATTCTACGTAATTGCACTCTTCATGTATTGAAGTTTTTTAGAGCTTTTACTCTTCAACCCTTTGTTTTAATTTGAGTATTTACTCTACAAGCGTCAACGCTACGTCATGCACCATGTCCGGTTTATTGACACAATGAGTTTGAGATTAGCACAAGAAATCCCTGCTACCGTATTCCCCGGGTTAATTGCAGGCAGGCAATGCAAGCTGTTCCCACCAATGACATAATCGGGAACTTCCGGCGCATAACGGCGTCTCACATCCGTCCAGAGATCAAGGTTTCACAGAACCCCATGCAGAAAGACAATCCAAATACCGAACGTTACATTGCCATCGCCCGAGCCTGCCTGAAGGCAATCAACGATACCGCGTCAGACAATGGTTCAAGAGAAGAAAAAATACAGGCCGTCTATCAGGCCATTGATCAGGCCTTCCAGGCTGAATTCGCCCAGTATCGTCAGTCCGTTGCCATCATGGCGACCGTGCTGGAACGGATAGCCTCCGGCCAACTCGATGCCGATCAGGCGGCCACACTCGCGCGCCAGACCATCGAGCAACAACCTGACAGTGCAAATAACAACCTTATGCACTGACACTGACTTTTCCGACCTCCAAGCCACTTCAGGAATCCAGAGGACCTATGACTTCGATACATCGGTTACCTGTTCGATGGGACAGCCTGCCACTACGCACGTTGTTTCTCGTTGTTTCAATTCTGCTGGCGCCAGTGGCAGCGGCAACACTGTCACCCACCCAGAGCCCGAACGATCCGAATCAGTACCGATTTCTTGAACTCGACAATGGCCTCCGGGTAATACTGGCATCCGATCCGGACGCCGATAAAGCTGCAGCTTCCCTGAACGTGGCGGTCGGTAGTGGAAATGATCCGAAAGAGCGGGAGGGGCTGGCCCATTTCCTCGAACACATGCTGTTTCTCGGAACAGAAAAGTATCCGGAAGCCGGTGAATACCAGCAGTTCATCCGCAGCCACGGCGGCAGCCACAATGCGTTTACGGCATTTGAAGACACCAACTATTTCTTCGACGTTGAAGCGGCGTTTCTGGAACCAGCCCTGGATCGCTTTGCACAGCAGTTCTCCCACCCGTTGTTCACTCCGGAACTGGTTGATCGTGAGCGTAATGCTGTACATTCAGAATACAGCTCCAAGCTCAAAGAGGATGCTCGCCGCCTGCTCTCCGTACGTAAGGCCGCCGGCAACCCGGACCACGCCTTCAGTCAGTTTGCTGTCGGAAATCTTGAGACGCTCGAAAATACACAAGACAACCCTCTGCGCCCTGACCTGATTCAATTCTGGCAAGCCAATTACTCGGCAAATGTCATGACTCTGGCCGTCTACGGCCCACAATCTCTCAACGATCTCGAAACCATGGTAACGCAGCGTTTCAGCGCTATTGAGAACCGTGATCTTGAGCCCAAACGCCACCCGTACCCCCTGTATGATGCCAGCCGGCTGCCAGAGAAGGTGACGGCGGAGACTCTCAAAGACCACCGCAGCATGACTCTGTCTTTCCCGATTCCCTCCCAGCAACCCCATTACAAGACCAAGCCGGCGGCTTACGTTGCCAACCTGCTTGGCCACGAGGGCTCTGGCAGCCTGTTTGATGTGCTGAAACGGGCGGGGCTGGTTGAAAGCCTTTCTGCAGGCTCGGGGATGGACACTGGTGAGCACGCCACTCTCGATATCAGTATGTCACTGACCCGCGAGGGACTGAAGCGACAAGACGAAATCATCGCCCTTGCCTTTGAGTACATTGACCAGATTCGCAACGAAGGCATCCGCGAACAACGCTTCAATGAAATGCAACAACTGGCCATGATGGACTTCCGGTTTCGGGAGCGCGGCGAACCCCAAAGCGAAGCCATGCGCCTCTCCAGACTTCTGAAGGATTATCCGGCGGAGGACATTCTGAGTGCGCCCTGGCTGATGGAGCGTTACGCACCAGAACAGTACCGAGCCATTCTCGACCGTTTAACGCCCAACAACCTGAAGGTCTGGGTGGCAGCCCCTTCGCTGGAAGCCGAGAACGCAGAGCACACGCAGTGGTATGAAACACCCTGGCAACGCCGTGCGATTAACGCTGAAAGCGTGCCCTCACCCGAACTGTCGCAGCAACTCGCGCTCCCGGGCCCGAACCCGTTTGTTCCGGAAAACCTGGACTTAGTACCGGGCAACTCCATGGCGCATCCCGAACGCATCGCCAATCTGGACGGGCTGGACATCTGGTATGCCAGAGACACTCGCTTTGAGACCCCAAAAGCAAACCTGTTCATCAGCCTCAGAACCCCCATGGCCCGTGACAGCGCCCGCCACTCGGTACTGACCCGATTACTCGTGGATGCCATCAATACCAACCTGAACGCCTGGGCATACTCCGCCAGACTGGCGGGCCTGGACTACAGCGTGTATCCCCACCTACGGGGTGTCACCCTGCGTGTCGGCGGCTACAGCGACAAACTGCACAAGCTGGCCAACCGGATTCTGATGGAGTTCGCAGCTCCAACCATCACCGAGCAACGATTCCGGATTGCCCGCCAGAACCTGATCGACGCGCTTGAGAACCAAGCCAAAGAGCGACCGGTCCAGCAAACCTCAGCATTTGTGCAGACGGCACTGCTGGAGGGTGCGTTTCCGGTTGAAGATCGCCTGTCCTCTGCGCGCGAGATAACGCTTGAAGAACTGCAACGCTTCGCCCGGGACTTTCTGTCAGAGACCGACCCGGTCATGCTGGCTCATGGCAACCTGACCGAAGCCAGCACGCTGAATATGGCCCGACAGGTTCAGGCTCTGGTGCTGAATGAGCGCAAGCGTACCCAGGTTAATCGGGCACGCATCCGCCAGGTCCCCGAGAACCTGACCCGGGTAAATCTTGAGGTTGATCATCCAGATACGGGCTACACCCTCTACCTTCAGGGCAAAGATACGTCCTACGCCGAGCGGGCCCGCTATCGACTGCTGGCGCAAATCATCAGCAGCCCTTTCTATGAGGAGATCCGGACCACCCGGCAGCTTGGCTATATCGTCTACGCCACGGCGTTTGAAATTCTGGAAACCCCGGCACTGGGGCTTGTAGTTCAGTCTCCGTCCGCCGATACAGCAACAATCGACGCCGCCGTACAGGAGTTCACACAAGCCTTCAAACAACGGCTGGCAAACCTGGATGAGCCTCAACTGAACCGCGAAAAACAGGCAGTGATCAGCCAGTTACTGGAAAGGGACCGGCAACTGGGTGAGGTCTCCAGCCGCTACTGGCGGGAAATCGACCGGGAAAACACCGCCTTTAACAGCCGTGAAACACTGGCAGAAGCCATACGAAAGGTTTCTTTAGCAGACCTGCAGGCCACGTTAAGGGAATCACTGATCGATCGCCAGCAGGCGCTGATGGTCAGCACCGGCAGCGCCGACGTGAATGAGGACACAATGCTGCAACAATTGAGGAAACAGCCCCCCGTGCCGCACTGACACATTCGGTCACGATCTTTGCCGGGCCGATTTTTATCGCTCCGGCGAAGATCACAACGCCCGGGCCTTCCCTTGGCCGGCCAGAACAAGCCCCATTGAATGATTGATGAATTGCAGCCTTGAGCCTGCTGGCTCAGGCCGTTATCATACCGCCTCTTCTGA
Organism: Marinobacter daepoensis DSM 16072; assembly: GCF_000421165.1. GTDB lineage: Bacteria > Pseudomonadota > Gammaproteobacteria > Pseudomonadales > Oleiphilaceae > Marinobacter > Marinobacter daepoensis. The sequence continues at coordinate 68,132 of NZ_ATWI01000016.1, read as the reverse complement.
AATGCCCCCGTAGCTCATCTGGATAGAGCGTCCCCCTCCTAAGGGGAAGGTAACAGGTTCGAGTCCTGTCGGGGGTACCATTCTTTCTTCTACTCTTATCCAGCTCTTACACACCGCCTTTGGCGACGAGTCATCTGTCTCGCATAATTTCGTTCCTCGGAATTCCCAACCACCCCCGATCTCAACACGATCAAAACTCTCAATCAGTGCCTGATCGCCTTCACATTGGCGGACTCGGTAAGACTATTGTCGTGAAATGCAAATCACTAATCTGGCGTTCTGGGCGATTATGGAACGATAAGTTCAATAAGAATTCGAGGAAACGCCCATGTCTTTGCCTATCGGAAACCACGGTGAGAAGCCGTCGCTCCCCCATCGTGTTTTCATTACCGGTGCCAATGGATTTATTGGCAGGACGCTGTTTGATCGTTACAAAGATCTTGGTTGCGAGGTCCGGGGCATGGATCTCCAGGCCGATCCCGAACGAGACGTGATCGCAGGAGACCTCACCAAACCCCAGCAGTGGCAAGCCCACGCAGAAGGCTGTGACCTGTTCATCAACACAGCGTCCCTAGTATCACTCTCGGCAGACTGGGAAGCCTATACAACCGTGTCTCTGGTGGGCGTGCGCAATGCTCTGGATGCAGCGATTCAGGGCGGTGCAAAACGCTTCGTCCATTACTCATCGATTGCAGCAATGGGGCACAATTACGAGCCCGGAGCCGATGAAACCGCGCCCGTCGTGATCGGCGAACACTATCGCTATGGGGTTGCCAAAGGCGCTTCCGAGCATGCTGTTCTTGCAGCCCATGCTGCTGGTGAGATCGACTGCACTATTATTCGTCCGGGTGATGTCTACGGGCCTGGCTCCCGCCCCTGGCTACTGGAGCCCCTGAAAATGGCTCGTGCAGGCCAACTTCTTCTTCCGAATCAGGGTCAGGGTATTTTCACTCCGGTTTACATCGACGACCTGGTGGATGGCACCCTACTCGCCGCCGGATTGCCAGCAGGAAGCGGGCGGATCTTTATTCTCTGGGGTGACGAACCCATCACCTGCCGGGATTTTTTCCGTAACCACTGGCAGTGGGCTGGCAAAAAAGGCAATCCGCCCAGTATTCCACTCGCCGCCGCACTCAAGCTCACCCACTCCATCTGGTGGCTCAACCGGAAGTTCAAACGCAATAACGAAGTCAGCCCAGACACCATGCTGATGTTCGCGCGCAAGGGTGGCTTTTCTATCGAGAACGCTCGAAAACACCTGGGTTTCGAGCCAAAAGTGAAACTGAAAGAAGGTTTGCGCCGTTCAGAAGCCTGGCTTCGCGAGATCGGTGAAATTGCCTGATTACACAACGGCCAAATTCAACAGGAGAAGCCATTATGCGTAGCGCTATTGTCGAAAATAACCAAATGAAGATTGTGGATCTGCCAGAACCGAAGCCACGGGAGAATGAACTGCTGATCAAAACGCTGGTGTGCGGCATCTGCGGGTCCGACCTGCATTGCCGGCATCATACCCACGAGCTGGCCAACAGCTCACGAGACGTGGTTGGCAGCACAATCATTGATGCCGACAAGCCCATTCTGATGGGCCACGAATTTGTCGGAGAGGTTTTGGAAACGAAAGAAGGCTCCCCATTTAAAGCTGGCGATCAGGTTGTCTCCCTGCCGTTCCTGATGAGGGACGATGGCCTGGCGATGATTGGCTTCAGTTCAGCTGACGTCCCAGGAGGCTTCTCTGAACAAATGCTGGTGGACAGCCGCCTTACCAAGAAAGTCCCCAATGGTCTGAGCCCGGAGATGGCCTCACTGACGGAACCCATGGCCGTTGCTCTGCACGCCGTAAACCGCGGCGAGCCGACGAGAAACCATGTTCCGCTGGTTATTGGCTGCGGGCCAATTGGCCTGGCCATCATTGCCGTCCTGAAAATGATGAAGATCGGCCCCATTGTGGCCTCGGACTTTTCCAAAGCCCGTCGTGACCTTGCCCGTAAAATGGGTGCGGATGTGGTTGTTAATCCAGCCGAGCACTCACCCTACGACAGCTGGAAGGCCGCGGCTCAAACCGCTAATCCCGAGGAAGCAGGCCCCATTTCACCACTCTTCGGCGGAGCGGACCTGCGCCCGTCCCTGATTTTTGAGTGTGTCGGTGTACCAGGGCTGATCCAGAACGTGTGTGCCGGGGCTCCCTATGGTGCCCGGGTGGTGGTGGTGGGCCTGTGTATGGAGAAAGACGCCATGATGCCTTCCTATCCCGTTATGAAAGAGATCGACATACGTTTTGTCAGCTTCTATAGCGGTGAAGAATTCGGTGCGACCCTGAACTACCTCGCCAACGGTGAGCTTGAGGCAGGCCCCCTGATTTCAGGTAGCGTAGACCTGAACGGAATCGAAGCCGCTTTCGACTGTCTGGGGAAACCGGAAAACGATGTCAAAATTCTGGTAAAACCGTCTGCATAAAATACGGATACGCGCAAAGCCGCTGGTTTCAGCGGCTTCTTCATCTACGTCCATAATTCCTGATGGTACCAGGCAATCTTCATTCTGCCAGGCTCAGCATCTGGTGAACCGTCTATTCTGTATCGATAACCTCTTCAAAAAAACAACATGCAAGGAGATCACCTCATGAGGCTCTGCAAATCAACTCAGCGATTGGCCGGTGCCACTCGAGCACCGGCGCGCTGGGCAATTTTTTGCTTACTGGCCATCGTCCTCACGGCCTGTGCGTCGTCAGGGACCGAAGTAAAACGGATTGAATCGGTTCCGGGGGTGGAAAAGTCCTATCAGGATTTGTTGGTCTTTGCGGTTACGAAGAACTCCGACGCACGCGGCATCATAGAGCAACAGCTTACGGATGAACTCGTTAAAGAAGGTTTCGGGGGCCAGCGGATTTCAGGAGAGAATGGCGACCTTCCCTGGGAGGACCCCGGGAGTCTTGGCAACCTGATTTTCGCGTCGGCGGAGGCCGCCGGATCTGATGGGGTACTGGTGATATCCCTTGAACGCAAGGAAAGAGAAACCAGCTATATACCGGAACAGGTTATCTACCAGCCGGAAGTCACATCCCTCGGCCCTCTGGCTTCTACAACCTACATGAGAACGGTCGTCATACCCGGCCATACCGATGAGTCTCTGACCTACGTGATTCGATCGACGCTCTACGATACAGGCACACGGGCACCTGTCTGGCGACTCTATTCTGCCACGGTAGACCCTGGTTCATTACGAGCCGGCGCAAGGAATTTTTCAAAAGTACTGGTCAAGGCTCTGAATAAAACGCTACCCCAAGCAACCCCCTGACAACCAGGGCATTACTAAAGGCAACAGGGCAGCCTTACTCCCCGGGACAAAGTCTCTCCGGGGGTAAGGTGCCCTGCTCCTGACCACCTTACTTCAGGTTACGAACCCGAGCGTTATGGTCCGGCTGAGGCGGCGTAATGTAGTTCGCTGGCTCCAGCCCACGCTCACGGATCAGATTATCCAGCATGCACATGATGTCACTGGCATCCATGATGCCCAGGTAGTTTCCATCATTGTCGAAGTTGATGTTGGCGCCCTGCACAACCATCAGCGTCTCGGTCGGTTTGGTATTGGTTTCCGGCGTCATGAACTGGTGAATCGACCCGCCTGGCTCGTAAAGGTAGCAGCCATCGGTCTGAGGGTCGTTGGGGTATTCCACGTACTCCCAATGGCCGGAAATCGTGAACAAGTGAACCGTACCGGTGTGGTAATGGCGCGGCAGGACTACTCCCGGGTGGAACCACACCTTCAGCACCCATACCCCATTGTGCGGATCGAGAAACAGCGGCTGAACATCAATACCCGGTACACCCGGCATGGCATCCTCGTACACGGGCTGGTTCTTGGAACTGATGTATAACAGTTCGTGATGATCGAACACCTGATTTGGAGTAGTCATAAGCAACCTCTCTTAATTGGTTTTGTTTTAACGTAGGCGTCGCAATGCCTTTTTCCATAGTCGCCCTCCCTCCGCCTCTTCGCATGACTAAACACGCCTTAAGATTGACCGATCGCGCCAATTATCTGAGTAACCGGGTAGGTGCTTTACCTTCCAATCCATCACTTGACTTTCTACGCCACACCCAACCAGACTTATGGTTCCAAACAACTCCAATAACACATCAGAAAAAACATTATGGTTAAAACGGACCTCACCAGAGCGTCGGCACTCGCGCGTCTGGACGAATTCTGTGAAAAATACGGGCTGGACCACCGCGAGATGCTCGCAGAAGCCAGGCTTCCGACCGACATACTGGAGCACCCCGAGAGCTTGATTTCATACTCCCGCCTGGCCTCTCTCCTTGAAATTTGCGCTGAGAGGGCCTCACATCCACTGTTCGGGCTGGAGTACGGGGCCTTTCAGGGAACCGCCGTTTTCGGGCGCCTGCTTTATCTGCTGAAAAATGCAAAAACCGTTGGCGACTCCATCAACGAACTGATGCACTTTTACTACCTGCACAGCCATGGTGGAAAAGTTGCGGTCACGATTGAAGGGGAGTGTGTTGTCCTGAGTTACGAACCCATGCTCAAGGAAGGCACCCCCACTCGTCAGGCCGCTGAGCTTGCCGTGGGCGTTGGAAAAACATTCATGAAAATGCTGCTCGGTAACAACTGGCACCCCTACGGCGTGCATTTTCGCAGCGCCGCCGGCGCCTCACCCCAGGCATACAGCCGCATTCTCGGCATCACCCCGCAATTCGACAGTACAACTAACGGATGGATCTTTGACGCTCAGGTACTCAACACGCCACTGGCCGATGCCGATCAGCAGCTGCACTCACTGATGCGAGAGCACCTGGAGAAAGTCGACGAACTCTCACCGGAGCAACTCCCCTCCTACGTGCAACACCTGATGAAAAACTTCCTCCCCAACGGAAGGGTAACCATCGACCTGATTGCCGACTACATGATGCTGAGTGCCCGCTCCCTCCAGCGTTACCTGACGGAGGAAGGCACCTCGTTCCAGAAGCTGCTGGACCAGACCCGTCAGGAAATGGCCGAGCGCTATCTCAAAGAGTCCAACCTGAGCCTGACCCAACTCTCCGGAATCCTTGGATACTCAGACCTCGCCGCGTTTTCCCGGGCCTTTCAGCGGTGGTATGGCATCAGCCCAAGTGACTGGCGCAAAGAACACGGCATCCTGGCCATGCCCCGGTTACTGTCACAACGGCGGCGAAGACCAAGCTGGCTCCGGTAAAGGGAAACCTTCGTGAAATAAAAAAGCCCGAACCAGGAGTCCGGGCAAAGATCGTGCACAACAACTAAGGGTAAAACTCAGATACCAGTATTAATCCCGGTAATTCGGGTCCAGGCACATCAACACACCGGTGAATTCCTCCAGAGCCTGAACCGGAATCGGGTTATTCGTCATGCAGGCCCATCCCTTTTCAGAGAACGTGACATCCCTGGTGTAGGTACCCCGCAGAGGCGCCGGGTAAGCGATGAATTCTTCCGCCACCGGATCAAAGCGGTAGATGTGGTCCGTCATGGTTTCGTTGATCCACACATCACCGGTTTTGGGAGCGATGTTCAGTGAGTATGGTCCCGGGCGAGCATCCGGTGCGAACTCCGGCATATCGTAAACCTTAACCTGCATGGTCTTGGTGTCGATGCGCGCCAGTTGACCATGACCATAACCGGTCTGCCATAGAATTCCATCTTCAGCAAAACGCAGACGCCGGGGACCAAACACCGGAGACTCAATTTCAGTCACCTCCAGCGTTTTCGCATCGATGCGCCCAATACGATTGCCCCACAACCGGCTGTACCAGATCGAGCCATCATGGCTGCTCACCGCTACACCGTAGGTCAGCACCGCCGGTGTGATAGCAACGGGGCGCGGCTCTGGCAACTGAATCAGGGTAATGTCACCCGTGGTCGGGTCCAGTCGGCCAATCTGCTCGGTCCCAACCACACTGAACCAGAGAATGCCGTCATTATCGACCCGGATGGTGTGCGGATAGGGCGCATTTCCCGGAAGCGGGATTTTCTGTTCCCAGCGGTTGGTTTCCGGGTTAAACACACCAATAGAAGCCGAGTACGAGTTGGTCACATAAAGTTTGCCATCCTGCCCCTCTGCCAGAGAATGTGGACCGTGACGGACATTAACCTTGTTCATCGCCGGCGGGACACCCAGAACGGTAAAGATGCCTCCCAAAGGCATATCCTGTTCCGGATGAGGAACAAACTCCGTCTCACCAGAATTCAGGTCTGTAACAAACATGCCGTCGGAAAACTGGTCTACGGTGTAAACCAGACCGTTCCCGGAGTGCACGTAAGCATCGTGTGGCACGCCAGAGCCTGGCAACTGGAACTCGTATACCTTGGTGTTCACCAGGGCCTGGTTATAAGGAAACTCGGGGCGCATCTCTGTGGGCTCGCCGTTGAAACCTTCGGCAAAGATCTCAGCCCGGCGCTCATCCTTTTCGGTAATACCCACGGCCCCCATATAAGCATGCATGCGGCGCACACTCTGCTGCCATGAATCCGCCGGGCGAACCGTGCGGGTAAAAGGATTGCCGAGTTGGTGGCAAGACAGACACTCTAACTGAAACTTGTCACGGGTAAAGGGCTGTTCTTCCTCCGTATCAAACGGCAACTCGTTAAAATGGTAGGACGCCGCCAGACTCTCGGAAATCTCACGATCCGTGTTCAGCGTCTCCATTGAAAGATTTTTTCTGAGCCAGGCATCGGCTCCGTCCAGAACCACCTGCTCTTCATAGTCCGCGAAATAATGGGCGCGAAACCTTAGCCTCAGCTCACCGTCAAGAGCCGTTTCCAGAACGTAACGGCCTTTGGCATCACTGTAGACAGACTCGGAAACCCCGCGCTGAATATCGCTCAGGCGGACAAGCGCGCCAGCAATGGGGTCACCTTTGGAATCGCTCAGCTCACCGCTGATCACAGCAGCCGAGATGGGAAAGGCCGACGTCATTGCGGCGGATAACACGACGACTTTCAGGCCGGTCGCACAGCTCTTGGCGCTCATAACAGTCTCACTCATTGTTGTTTTAACCTGGTCCGGCAGCACCGGAGACGGCGACCATGTTATGCCCTAACCCAGACCGAAAACTTAACCTAAAACGAACAATGATTGTTAAATCGCGCCAACAGAACAGACTCCAAAGTGATTACAGCACCTCCCCCTTCTGCAGCAACCAGCCCGGGCAACTTCAGGCCCTGACCATTGCCCTGGGATTCGAGAAACAAGGAAGACGGAGGCCAACGCCTGTTCTCACGGTATCCCGGTCAATTATTCGCGCCCGACGACGCGCTGCACTGGACGGGTCGCTACCAGAACTGGAACGCCATGTGCGCCGACTGTCACTCCACGGCGCTTTAGAAAACGGAGGTATGAGTGGCCGGCAGGTCGCCGTTCAGGCCACCGGCCCCCGATCGATGGCCGATAAGACATCGTTTACCTGAAACATCTTGGCGTTCACCACCGGGACCCCGAAGCTCTTCAGGCGGGCGGTGTGCAGTTCCAGATACGTTCTGGCAGACACATCGTCTTCAAACAGATAAATTCCCCCGGCCTCGCAGGTTTCGGGGTTCTCGGTCCAGATCTTCCAGATAAGCCCTGGTTCCCGGGCGATGGATTCCGCCAGCTCTTTCATGGCTTCCACCATTTCCTGACCAAAGGGTCCATTAAAGGGAAAATCGACCTGCAACAGCGTTTTCATCTCAGATGCCTCTCAAACAGTTTGCTTTTATCGTTCCGTAACCATTTCCACAGCCAGCTTATCTCTTCGGCAAGAACCAGAGCGCCGTCCGGAATATCCATCGAACAAGCAAAAGAACCGGCAGAATCACCAGAAACCAGCCCGGCACTTGCACCGCCCACGGAGGCACCCCCAATACCCGGGCAACCCCTGCAAATACGTCGTTCAGCAGAACCGGATGCCTGACCACAACGTACGCAAGCGCAGCCACAGCCGGCCATTTCGCATTGCTCACCATCACCGATGCCATGCGTCCAGCCCGCATCAAACGTGATGAATAGGCGGCTGAACGCACCGGGACGGCAGAGGCCCGGGTAGAGGCGGCCGCCGCCCGCCCCGCTTTGAGGAACTTGACGGCACTGCCAATGATAACCGCATCAAGCGCCGCCCACCCCACGTCCCCAGCGCGAATTGGCTGGTCCGTGCGGTAGCGGGATTCGAGCGTTCGGATGCCGCTGGTAAAAAACTGGACGAAGCCTTCGGTTAACCGGTCGGTCCAGATCCATTTGATACTCCCGTCCGGCGCCACCACAAACTGGCCAGTAAAATCCTGCCCTTCTTTATTGGCAAAATTCACGGCGTACCAGGCTCGGGCTTCTGCTGTCAGCGGCGCTCCGGTGCCCGCAACGCGATTGACCATCTCAATCGAACCTACAGGCTGTTGATAGAAATGCATCACCGGAGGAATCAGATATTCACCATGAGCCCGAAGGGCCTCCTGAAACTCGGGTTCTTCCCCAAACAATGCCAGGAGAAAGCGCGTGTGGTCCGGAAAGACCGCCAGCGCGGCCTGAGTCTTCAGCATCAGCAAACGGTCATCCCGATAATCCAGGAGTATGGCAAGAACCGGTGCGGGTTCGCGCAATACCTCCGCGTTCCGACCAAACACCTCCCCGGCATGCAGACGAACCAAACGCTCTTCAATCGGCTGTACGTCAATCCGCCACGTGATCAGCAACGCAATCAATAACGCAGACACGACCACCCGGAAGAGGTTCCGGCGAGGCTCCATGCTGAGCAAAGCAGTGTCAGACATTCGAGGCTCCTGTCACCAAAATGCCAGTCTACACGGAACAGCCCGGACGCGGTTGCACGATGATCCGACTCAGGGTTGATACCTGTCAATATTCATTACATAAACAGAGCGGGTCTCGTTATATGCGTTGCAAAAAACGGATATCATAATCGTATAAACTGGATCATTCCCAACGGGTGTCATGGATATATTCGAGCAAAAACGACGCATTATCTCGATCGCCATCGTCGCAGTTGTCCTCACTGGCAGCATTATCGCCGTGGCAGTATCAACGCCCCTGATCAGGCAGATTCATCAGCAGGCTACAGAATCAGCAAGCCGGGTTGCAGACACCAAAGCTCAAAGCATCAAAGCCATCTTCGATCACCATCGGGGGCTAGCCCTGCAAACAGCCAGCCGCTCAGAATTAGCCCGGATGATGGCGGAATACCGGGATGGCCACTTATCCGCAGAATCTCTCAAACGTCTTACTCGCCCCCGGCTTGAAGACTCCGCACGCCACATAGACAACCTTGCGGCCATCATCCGCTTTGATGCCTCCGGCCGGGAACTCATCCGGGTCGGCCCCTTGGCGAACAGGCTGCCGGCCAATCTGGCCCGTCCTTCCGGGCTGGATATCCAGAACTATGCACTGGAACCGGGCAACCCCGCGGGCACACCGCTCCTTCAGACCATGGCAAGCATTCAGAATGACAACGAACCCGTGGGGTACGACGTACTCCTGTTTGAACTGGCATCCCTCAAACCTGCCTTCGAGACAGGGCCCGATTCGAACCTTTGCCTGCTTGATGCCCAGCGCACACGCAGGCTCAGCCTTACGGACGACCTGGCACGGTTTCAACTAACACCGCCCGATGGCTGCCTGGCGGAGAAAGAGAGGATCATGGCAACCAGCGAGTTGGACCATTTCCGCTCGTCCCTGTCGGATGGGACCCGTGTACTGGCCTTTGTCCGGCCCGTTGAAGGATACCCCTGGGAGTTGCACATGCACTCCCGGGTGTCCAGGGTATTCGGCGACCTTATCAAAGACATTGTGATCAGTGTGGGGCTGATCATGCTTCTGTCGGCCATTGCAGGCACCTGGGTCTGGCGTTCCCTGCGCCCGCTCGTACACGCTCTCGTTGACCAGGCCTCCCTGATAGCACGCTCCTCTGAAGAGCTCCGGTTGGCACAGCAGGTTTTCAACCATACTCACGAAGCCATTGCCATCTGCGATACGCGCCTGAGAATCATCCGGGTCAATCCCGCCTTCGGGGATATAACCGGCATCGAGCCAAAGCAGCTTATGGGTAAAAAACTGTTGGAGTTCATTGACCCTGCGCATTGCCAGGAAATCACCCACGAAGCCATCCACCGCCATCTCGTGGCAGAGAATGCCTGGCAGGGCGAAGTCTGGCTGACCGCACCAGGCAGCTCCCCTTCCCCGAACTTGTTAACCGTATCTCCGGTACGCAACGCCAGGGGGCAGTTTCAGCAACTGATTCTGACGTTCAGCGATATCACCGCACGGGTTCAGGCAGAAAAACAGATGTTCCGTCTGGCACACTTTGACAAGCTCACCGGGCTCCCCAACCGATCAGCTCTGGAAACCCACCTTGAACAGGCCATCGAGCAAGCACGCCGGCAACATCATCACTTCGCGCTGATGTTTCTGGACCTCGACAAATTCAAACCCGTGAACGACACCCTGGGCCACCAGGCCGGCGATGAGTTATTGCGCCACGTGGCGAAACGGCTGAAGCACAGCATGCGCGCCAACGACGTTGTGGGCCGCCGTGGCGGTGACGAATTCGTGATCATCACCGGCCCACTGGGGAACGACAATGATGCGCTTCACATCGCCCGAAAGGTCATTCAGGTTCTGAATAAGCCCTTTAACATTAAGGGCCAGAGTGTGCAGATCGGCGCCTCGGTGGGTATCGCCCTGTATCCGGATAATGGGCAGACGGCAGAGATACTGCTGGCCAGAGCGGACAAAGCTATGTACACCGTGAAAGCCAGTGGCCGCAATAACCTGGCCTTCGCCTGACCCTGTCAGCCCTGCTCGTATTCCTGAACCAGCACACTCAGGAAGTACATGCCGGCTGAGCTAAGAAAATAACGATCCGGGCCTGTTCGGAACACAACATGACGCTTTTCCAGATAATCCAGGGCTTCGCTCAGTCCTTTTTCAAAGCGGGCAGCCCGTAACATCTCCTGATACTCCTCATCGCCCCCCAGCACGGCAAGGTCCTGCTCATTCAACCCCGCCTCCGGTCTTGCCAGATAATCCAGATCCCGTCCGCTGCGAGCGAAATAGCGACCAATCACCAGTAAAACAACCTGAACCCGAAAAGCATTTTCATCATGCTCTTCGTTGTCTTCGTCGCTGCTTTCTTTGAGGAAAAAGAAGGCGCCGGTTTCGTTGAAAACCAACTCGCTGCCCAAATGTTCGTACAACGTCCGGAAATGGGACAAGTGATTGTAAAGCAGGTTATAAAGCGGGTTAGGCCTCAACTCGGCCCCATTGCCATCCCAGACTTCGCGCACAATCACACGTCCAGCCTGGAACTCCCTGTAAACGGCGGCACTTTGGGTCGGAAGAATCCGATCAAAGTCCGAGGTGTTGCCCGGTGTGCGTGAGGCATCCAGAGCATCAGAAAAATCAGGCATGAGGTTACTCTTCTGTGAAGTCCAGGGAAGCCGCTTCTAACCGGCGTTTACGATAAACAAACTGATCACTCGCGGTGGACGGTTCGAGAATACGGAACCGGTTGGTCGTCACCACCCGCATTCCCTCCGGCGGAGAATGCACCAAGCGGTTCAGCGCAGCCAGCAGATCCGGGAACCGATAACCGGGTATAAAACCCTCCAGCCGGCCATGTAGCTCTCTGACCAGATCCCCGGTTGGCCGCAGATCCAGCGTTTCCAGCCACTGGTACAGCTGGTTTATACGCTGCACATCGATCCGAGCTCCCCGACCACTGCCGCCAACCTCCTGCAGAACCGGAATTTCAGCCTTCCGGCGCAAGTCATTCCGGCGCAGGGCCAGTTCACTAAACAGTAACTGGTAGTAGCTTGAAGACTGGCCGAAAGCATAGTGGCGGGGCCTTGGCTGGGAGCGAAGCCCCACCAGGAATCCGTTGGCGCGGGCAAAATCACTGCCTTCCAGCCATTTCCGGCGCAGACTCAGAGTCTCGGTATCGTCTTTCAGAACACGCAACTGCCCGAAGAAATGCTCCATGGCGTTGTACTGCACCATTCCCCGGCGAGTCTTCCTCAGAAAATGTTCAACTTCCTGAGCGACGGCCTGAATGGGCTTGTACAAGGCATTCAGACTGATGGATGAGCGAAAAATCTGATCTGCCAGACTGTGATCGTCGTGATCCTCCAGCAATCGAACCATCACACTCAAGGTTTCAAACAGGTTGCTGCCATCCGGGAGCCGGGTGTCAGGGTTCAGGAACACCAGTGTGGGCTTGATGTGCCGTTCGTAAAGGGTCACGATCTGCTCAAACAGGTTATGCCGGAACTCCAGATATTTCTCCGGCGCCCGACTGGCGTCGCCTGACAGGTCAGCCAACTGGGCGCTGATGGTCTGCATTCGCAACACGTTCTGGCGTAACAAACCAATCAACTGACTGACCCGCTCATTCAGATCATCCCGTAATTCCGTGTAATCCGGGTCAGCGCTGCTGAAGCTGCTGGTTTCCAGCCGGTTACGAACGTCTCTCAACGTCACCAGATGACCACGCAGCCGCGCATCCGTCAGCTCCTGATAGAGCGAGGCATTACAGGCCCGCATCAGATTAATCAGGGCATCCTGAAACACCAGACGCCGCTCTCCCTCCGCCTTGATGATGTCGATAATCAGGCCGCTGCGAAACAGATTGTCCGTGTTCATGGCCAGCCGCACCCGCTCGCGGTCTGCCCGGCCGAGATTCCGGCTGTAATCCATGACTTCTGAAACCAGATCGCTCTCACGAATGTAGCGGGCGTCATTCCGATCCATCCGCTCAATCATCCGGAACAGAATGTTCGGGTGCTCGAACAGAAGCCGCGTTGTGTCCAGTGTGCTGAAACGTTTACTCATTCGCAGGTTCCAGCAGGCTGTTCTGGGTCTGGTCTACCCACTGGCTGAGGCCATCACCACTCGTAAAGCCTTCTGCGCCGCCCCAGAAAACCAGAGTGCGCTGCGGACTGTATGGCCTGGCCGTTCTCATCTGCCCCACCTCCAGGTGGCGGCCAATCAGGTAAATTACCTCAGCACTGGCGCTGTGAGTTGCGGCAGAGAACAGATTGAATCCCTGTTTGCCCAGCCGGTCCAACAGCGATGGCATCTGGCTGATGTCCACGCTTGCCAGTTCGTCCAGCACCATCGGAAAGGACAACTGGACACCCGGGTAAAGCACCCGTTTGAGCAGTCGATAAACGAGTTCCAGATTGATCAGCGCCGTGGTAGAGGTAGACTGCCCTTTCTTATCCAGACCCACTGCATTCTCCTTGCGAGTGCGGTAAGAAATGCCCGTGATCACTTTATCCATAGTCAGGCGTTTGTTACCGCCCTGCTCACCGAAAAAGTCTGCCACAAACACCCGCAAACGATCGTAGAACGCGTCGGACTGCAACTGATGCCCATAAGGGTCGATGTTATTAGCTTCTTCGACAAGATTGCGGAATTTTGGGTCGGTGTGAATATCAACACGAATCTCAACCAGGTCGTTAATGCGGACCCCGTCCAGTTCCCGGTTCAGTTGCGATTCGAAACGGGCAATGTGTTCGTGATTGGATTTCAGAGCCTGCCGGTAGCTGGCGACGGTTTCGTTGTGAATCGCAATCTGCTCTTCCAGCACACGCCACCGTTCAATCATGCCCGCAAAAAGATCCGAAAGACTCTTGAAGGCCTCCCGGATCACCGAGGAAGAGGGGCTGTCTTTCTGCAACTCCCCATCGCTGTCCTCATGAATGCCCAGGTACACAAACTGCCGCAGGTGGTCGAGAATGGAACGACGCCGCTCTTCCAGGTGATCCAGATGAGCCTGAAGGTCATCAAACGTCGAGACGGATACTTCATCCACTGTCAGTGCCTGTTCCGCCTTCACCACCTTCAGATGCGGAAAACGGTGTTCAACGGTGGCAACGCTTCGGCTCAGGCCTGCCAATTCCCGCTCACGCTCTTCAATGCGCTCTTTCTCTGCTTTGGCGTTACCAGCCTTTCGAGTCAGCGCATCCTGTTTCTCATGCTCTTGCTCACCCTGCTCCGCCAGTTTGGCGAGCTGCTCTTCTGCGGCCAGTTTTTCCTCGGTGGCGTCCTTCAACGTAGTCTCGGCAGCCGGATACCGCCTCAAGGTCTCAAGGTCTTTCTCGATGGCCCGGATTTCCTTCTCCGTTCGCTCAATCAGGCGGGGCCGGTCGTGTTCCTGGTTAGCCGTGTCTGACAACTCTGACCATTCTCTCTCCAGACCATTCAGCTCTCCTTCAAGGCGCTGGCGCTGATCGGCAAAGTTTGCCTGTCTGGCCGGCTCCGCCCGATACTCGGTATCAAACCAGTCGTATCCCCGAGCACCGGGAACAAACAACCGGGCGAAAGCCTCAATCGCTGCTTTACTGCCCGCATCCAGATCCTGCCCCGGGCTGGCCATCATCAGCCGGGGGTCCACCGCCCGCAGTGGCGCAGCCGTGGCTTCGTCAAGCTGGTTCTGTAACTGCCACTTCTGTTTGCTTTCCCGGTCCTTCAGGCTGACAAGCTTGTGGTTCAGGTCCTGCTTTTTGCGCTGAATCTCTGCAAGACGGATTTCTGCCTGAGCGGCACTTCTGAGGGCCGCCAGATGCGCCCGCCTGCCCTCAAGCTCTTCTCTCTGTATATTTTCAATGTCTTGGAGCGACATCTCGCCGTATTGAGAGACCAGCAAATCACCGTCTTTCTGGCTCTGCTCAGCCTGCTTGATGCGCCGCTCAGCAGAACGGATTTCTCCCTTCAGACTGCTGGTTTCCTGCTCCAGATTTTTCAAGGTCTGCAGCACGTGGCGCAACGTCTGATTCTGGTCGTTGTATACGTCCAGCGCTTTTTGTCGCTTGACCCCGATTTCCTGAAGGCCATTCGAAACCCCATCCCGAAACGCGGCAAATTCGTGCTGGGTTCGCAGCAAATGCTGGTAGGCCTGGTAGTCCCGGTTCAGTTTCTCAAAACGCGGACGCTCTTTTTCAATCCGGTTAAACTGAAGCTGCTGCTGTTTCAGTTGATCGTGACGGTTGAGAAAATCGTCAATATTGAAATCAAAGGCATCGTCGACAAACTTCTTGTCGGCCTCAATGATGCTGGCCACCGCGTTGGCCATGGCCCGGTCGTCCGCTTTCATCTCGAACAACAGCAATATCAGAGTACGTAGCGACTGCACCCGGCGTTCATCAGACTCCCCCAAAGGCAGCACGGAATATCGCACGGCCTCGGCGTTCATCAACTCACTGCTGTAAAGCATGGACTTGAGCTTTGCCGGGTCGTTGACCAATCGAGTGTCTTTTGAAAGTTTTTTCAATGCTCCGGAAAGCCGGCTGAACGAAAGTTCGGGCACGGCCTGGCCGATTCCCTCGTCGTCCTCGCCATTCCAGAACAGGGGCCGAAGCTGGTCATAATTCACCGGCACAAACGCCCGGCCGTAGCTGAGCTGACTGGCATTGTCACGGTACAGAATCTGGCAATGAGTGCCGGCAGGATTGTCAGCCTCCATGATCAGAAAACTGAACTGGCTTGGAAAATAGTGTTGGTAACTTTCTTCATTGGAATAGAAGCTACCAGCACTGGCGTTGCGGAACGCAAACTTCTTCCGGCTGTTCCTGAAATTGTTTTCCGGCAGCAAAAACAGGCGCAAGGAGTTCAGAAGACTGGATTTCCCAAGGTTTCCCGGCCCCAGAATCAAGCCATGGTTGTCCACCGGGATTTCGACGTAACAGAAGCCTGCGGAATCCACCAGCACGAGGCGGCGGATACCAAAAGCAAATGCGCCGGGGCTTGAGTGCGAATCAGTCATTCAGAATCATCTCCTGCTCCATGAATTTACCCGTACTCCGGAAGGCCTGGGCCAGTGGCCCAAAGCCCAGATCTTCCGCCAGCAATACGGCTCGTGTAAACCGTTCGGTGGTTTCGGGGGTTTTGCGAAAGCACGCCAGCCAGGGCCGCCAGTCCGACGGCTGCAGATACTGCGCTTTACGGCCCAGGGTCGCCTGGACGGTTCTGAACATCTGCAACCCGCCTGCATCGTAGTCGAAAGCACACAGGACTTCATCGTAGCCCGCCAACCAATCGACATCGGCCCGCCGCGTGATCCGGTTGCCACTGCCGAACACCACATCACAATCCGACAACGTCAGCGGCTTTCCAAGACAATCACTGGCGTAGGCCAGCATCCATTGGTAGTGGTAAAAATTAGTTTCGTTTTCAACCACCAGCACCCGAGGGGCTGGCTGAAAGGCTGTGGCAACGGACTGCCCGGTGTTGACGACAACATCCGGTCGGCTATCCGACAGCGCCTTGTGATACACCAGCAAAAAACTGACGCCGGTCGTGTGACGATGGGAGTCTCCTTTACTGGCCGCTTCGGCCCGACTCAAAGGCACAACCATCTGTTGCTGAAGAGCTTCGAAGGCTTGCTGATCCAACACTGTCACCCTCCATCGGTTTGGGGAAACGCGTTTGGTTGCAAATAACGCCCTGCTCTGACGTCTGAAAGGCTCCGGCAGTTTTTTCAGAAAGGCCTCATAGTTGATTGCCTGGCCCTTAAGGATTTTCTCGAGGTAGTCGTTCAATGGCTCACCTGTTGCCGCCTTGATAAACTTGCCGGAAAGTTTACAACCCGAGGCAGATTATGTCCCTGAAGTACCGCGTGATCCCCGTGACCCCATTCGAACAAAACTGCACTCTGCTCTGGTGCACCGAGACCTGCAAAGCCGCCGTCGTCGACCCGGGAGGCGATCTTGACCGAATTCGGGCCGCCGTGAAGGCCGAAGCAATCACACTGGAAAAAATTCTGCTCACTCATGCCCATATTGATCATGCTGGCGGCACCGCAGAGCTGGCGAAATCGGAAGGGGTCGAGATCATCGGCCCGCACAAAGACGATGATTTCTGGATTCAGGGCCTGGCCATGCAGGCACAGATGTTCGGATTCCCGGCACCAGAGGTGTTTTCACCAGATCGCTGGCTGGAAGATGGCGACACCGTGTCCATCGGACATGAGAGCCTGTCGGTCCTGCATTGTCCAGGCCACACACCCGGCCATGTGGTGTTCTTTCACCCAGACTCAAAGCTGGCTCAGGTGGGCGACGTCCTCTTCAACGGCTCTATTGGCCGCACCGATTTCCCAAAAGGCGACTATAACACTCTGATCCATTCCATTCGGGAAAAGCTCTTTCCTCTGGGTGATGATGTGAATTTCATCTGTGGCCACGGCCCTATGTCAACGTTTGGCCAGGAACGCACCACCAACCCATTCGTGTCCGATCACCGGGGCTGAACGCCCCGGCAAGAGCCTCTCCGGCTCAGCTTTGGGCCAGGCGGAACTGTTCGATGGTTTTTCGCAGAGTCTCCGCCATGGCCAGAAGATCACCGGCAATCCGCGCCGTTTCCTGAGCGTCGCTGGAGGTCTGTTCGGCAGAGCGACTGATTTCGATCACGTTCTGGTTGATGGAATCGGACACCTCACTCTGCTCGTTGGCTGCGCTTTCCATTTCCTCATTCAGCCCCGTGATCTCACGCACGGCAGCCGCTATGGTCTGCAGCTCGGTTTCAACTTTCAGGATGGAATCTACCTGATGCTGAGCAAGCTCAGAGGCATGGCGCATGGTGCCAACGCAATCCACTACTTCTTTCTTCAGGCCCTCTATGGTCTGACGAATCTCCTCGGTGGATGCCTGGGTTCGGGATGCCAGAGCACGAACCTCATCTGCGACAACCGCAAAGCCACGCCCCTGCTCTCCGGCTCTCGCCGCTTCAATGGCCGCATTCAATGCCAGCAGGTTGGTTTGGTCCGCGATCTCGGAAATCAGCTCCAGGCGGGAGGCCATTTCGCTCGTGCGCTGGTCTAGTTGCTCAATGCGCTGCGCTCCGTTCTGAACCTCCGCGTTCAGGGATTCTATGCCCTGAACCGCATTGCGGGCCAACTGCTCCCCGGTTTGCGCAGAACCTGCGGTATCGGCCGACTTGCGTGCTGTTGTCACTGCATTCTCGCGAACCTGAACCGCCGAAGCAGCCATTTCCGTTGTTGCGCTTGCAACCTGATCCGTGTTGTCTTTCTGGGCAAGCACCTCTCGCTCCGTTGTCTCGGCCTTTCCTGCGATGGTGCGAGCCGCGGCTTCTACCTGCTCGGCATTGTCCATAACGGTATGCATACTGGCGCGGATTTTGGCCACCATACGATTAAACGCGCGGGAAACCGACCCGATCTCGTCGTTTCTGGTGACCTCAAGCTCAATGGACAGGTCGGAATTGCGGGAGATCTCGTCCATGCGGTCGTGGAGTCTTCGCAGCCTGGAAAAAACAAGGCGCCCCAGAACCACGGCTGTCAGTACAAAAATACCCACAAAAATCAGAATCTGGATACCTCCACTGACCATCAACTGCTGTTGCAGGCGAGTGTCGCTCTTAGCCAACGAGTAATCGACCCGGATCGCCCCAAGAACGTCACCTTCGCTGGCCTGATGGCAACCGAGACAATTGACGCCCTGATAGTTGGCGCTGGCGATCACCGGTTCGATCAGAGTATAGACACGGCCGTCCTCATTCTCGGAATAGTGCTCAACACGGTCACCGCCGAGTGCCTGCCTGTCGAGCGGTTCACGACGCTGCTCGGCTGCATTCCCTGCACCATACATAGCGTTGAGCTGGTCGCTGCGAATCACCCGGACATCAAGAACATCCTCCGGAGCCATCACCTTCTCCCGCAGCACATCACGATTGCCGATGGTCCCCGTCACCATCATTGTGTTCAGACCATCAAAGAAGGACTTGGCGAGACCATCCACGTATTTATGACTGTATTCTTCAAGATGGGCACGCTGGGACTGGGCGCTGTACACAACGGTAAACACCAGAATGACAGTGAAGGCCGCTGCCAGCGCTGCCAACAATAGAAAACGGATGGAATATTGTTTTTTCATGTTACCCCGACAACGGACGGTGATCTGGACATCCAATGATAATGACGGCGAATTGGCACATAACTTTATAGACATGCATCAATTATTTTATGACTCAGGTCATCCCAGGCCTCGCCTCAGGACATTTATTGCAGTTTTTCACATTCGATGCTTCGCTTGCGGCCCGGTTCTTATCCGTATTGGCCCGGAATCTGCTTTAGTACCGAGAACAGCAGGTCCGCCAGGCAAAATCCGGCAGTTTTTTTCCGGCTAAGAGGAGGCACGAAGCCATGTCATTGCTGACATCATTGATACAAGCCAGCTCGCGTTTCCAGCAAGCCATGGATGCCCGTGCAGAACGTCGCGATGTTCCCGGCGAAAAGCCGGGGGCGATCCCGGCCCCCAACCACGAACCCAAGAGCGACAGCGGGGATCGTTTCACGCGGTCTCCGCAACCGGGAGACGACCAGGCCAGCCAGAAAACACGCCTCCTGCCTCTGACCCAGTACAAGCAGACCGTAGCGCAGGACCTCTCTCACGTTCGCGAGACCCTGCGGCATAAACTTGCCGAGTACAATGTCCACCCGGCAACCGCCCTGAACGTCAGCAAAAATGAACAAGGCGGTATCAGGCTCGAAGGAAACCTACCCGATCAGATCCGGGAAAGGATGCAGCAGGATCTGGACAACAACCGGGGGTTTGCCGAAGCCCTGGCCCGCCTGAGCAAGACAGAGCCCACACTCCACTTCATGGATAATGCGCTAAAACTCAACCAGGCCTACGGTGTACACAATACCTTGCTGGATGCGCTGGTCAGCGAGAACCAGCAGTTCAACGGACTCCAGGATGTCATTCATCGTTACGACAACCTGCGCCGCACGGTCGGCCCCACCGAAATGGCCGCAGCGCCCGCCGGGCGTTATGCCTTCAGCCTGAATACCAGAGCATAACGCCCTGGTACTCGAAATCCGGACTCAGTCCTGAAAGGGAGAAGGGTCGCCCTTGCCTACCCGCGTTACCTCCGGCACATCTCCGGTGAAGTTAACAACGGTGGTTGGCTCCATCCCACAGAACCCGCCGTCAATAATCAGGTCGAGCTCGTGTTCCAGCGTTTCCCGGATATCGTAGGGATCCGTCATCGGCTCGGCCTCACCCGGCAGAATCAGCGTACTGCTCATGATCGGCTCACCAAGTTCTCCCAGCAGTTCACGGACAATTTCATTGTCTGGTACCCGAACCCCGATGGACCGCCGCTTGGGATGCAGCAAACGACGCGGCACCTCGCTTGTGGCATCAAGAATGAACGTGTAAGGCCCGGGTGTGAAGTTTTTCAGCAACCGGTACTGGGTGTTATCAACCTTCGCGTAGACACCAATGTCTGACAGGTCCCGACACACCAGCGTAAAGTTGTGCTTGTCGTCCAGGCGACGGATCCGTTTTATCCTGTCTGCGGCCTGCTTGTCACCCAAATGGCATCCCAATGCGTAACCGGAATCTGTGGGGTACACAATGACGCCACCTTTACGCAGAATTTCAACGGCTTGTTTGATCAGGCGTTTCTGTGGTGTTTCCGGGTGAATCTGAAAAAACTGGCTCATCCGTTAGCTCCCTGTTGAAGCTTTTTGTCCATGCCCGAATCCCCTTTCGAGCCCCCCATGCAGTTGGGTGAATCCGGAGTCGCCCCACCACTGGCCTGCCACTCCTCCGGTGTATAAAGATGCAAAGCCAACGCGTGCACCGGGCCCGCCAATTCTTCCGCCAGTACCTTGTAGATTGCCTGATGGCGCCGCACCTTCATCTGGCCTTCAAAATCTGCCGACACCAGCGTCACCTTGAAATGGGTTTCCGAATTGGGTGGCACTGAGTGCATGTGGCTTTCGTTTTCCACCACAAGCACGTTTGCGTCAAACCCGTTGACCAGTTTCTCCTCAATGCTTTTCTGTACTTTCATCATTCACTAGCTCCTACCATAAGCATAATACTGGCCTGTCGCGGCGACCAACCACACCAGTCTACTACACTACACCCCGGAACCCTTGACACCCAAGCACCAAACCGACACATTCCCCTGCCAGCAATCAACCCCAGATACCCATGCACCTGTATATTGCCGAAAAACCGAGCCTGGCCAGAGCCATTGTGGCAGCCCTTCCCACTCCTCACGAAAAAGGTCAGGGCTGGATACGCTGCGGCAAAGGCCCCGAAGCAGCCACAGTCAGCTGGTGCATCGGCCACCTGCTGGAGCCTGCAGAACCTGCTCGTTACAACCCTTCCTGGAAAAAATGGCGTCTTGAAGACCTGCCCATGTTTCCAGATCCATGGCAACTGGTTCCCAAAGACGGCGTGCGCCAACAATTCCGGGTACTTGAAGCCCTGATCCGCCAGGCGGACCTGATTACCCATGCCGGAGATCCGGATCGCGAGGGTCAGCTGCTGGTGGACGAAATTATTCGCTATGTCGGGGCAAAAGTGCCGGTCAAGCGGGTTCTGATCAACGACCTCACCCCCAAGGCGGTGGCCCGGGCGATTCAGGCGCCCAAGGACAACAGGGACTTTCGCCCCCTGTCCCATTCAGCCCTGGCCCGGCAGCGGGCGGACTGGCTTTACGGCATCAACCTTACCCGCTTCTACACCCTCAGTTATCAGAGTCAGGGGGAGCAGGGCGTCTACTCCGTGGGGCGGGTGCAAACACCTGTCCTCGGGTTGGTCGTTGAACGCGACAATACTATTGAACATTTCGAACCCAAACCCTGGTACCGTGTCGAAGCGACGTTTCAGGCCAGCGAGCCAGAAGCAGACCCGCGACCGTTTACAGCACGCTGGCTACCCAGTGAGGACTTTCAGCAATATCTCGATGAAGAAAACCGGCTGCTGAACGCCTCCGTTGCCTCGCAGATCGTTGCGGCGGTTCATGGTCGCCCCGGGCGAATCACAGAGGCTCGCTTCCGGGACCGCCCCGAAGCACCGCCACTTCCTCTCTCACTATCGGCCCTGCAAATTGAAGCCGGCCGTCTGTACCGCATGGGAGCAAAAGAGGTCCTTGATACCGCCCAGAACCTCTATGAGCGCCATCAGCTGATCACCTACCCGCGGTCGGATTGCCGGTACTTGCCAGAGGAGCACTTTGGGCAGAGAAAGCAGGTTATCCAAGCCATAGGCCGGGTGTCTCCGGAGCTGGCCGGATTCTGCGACTCCACTGAGGCCGAGCGCCGATCCGCCGCCTGGAATGACAAAAAAGTCGAAGCGCACCACGCCATTATTCCAACCGTTCGCCCTACCGCGAATGGAAAACTGTCGCCTTCGGAACAGAAAGTCTACGACCTGATCAGCCGCTATTACCTGATGCAGTTCGCTCCGGACGCCGTCCATCGCGAAGGTCGGCTGACCGTGGCGGTGCAGGAACATCAGTTCAGGGCCACCGAGACCGCCGTTGCCGAAGCTGGCTGGAAGGCTCTGGAAATCCGTAGAAAAGAGCCCGGTCAGGAGCCTGAGAAGCCGCCACTTCCCCGACTGGAAAGAGACGACCCGGTCCTCTGCAACAACGCGCAGACCAACGAACGAAAAACCCAGCCACCCAAGCATTTTACCGACGCTACGCTGCTCTCTGCGATGACCAACATTGCCCGATTTGTAGCTGACAGTGAACTTAGAAAAACACTTCGGGAAACGGATGGACTGGGAACGGAAGCAACCCGTGCAGCCATTATTGATACGCTGTTTCGCCGGGAATATCTGTTCCGGGACAAGCGGTTCATTCGCGCCACCGAAAAAGGTAAATCGCTGATTGCCGCGCTACCGCCATCCATCCGTACGCCAGACCGGACAGCCGTGTGGGAAGCCACTCTGGAAAGCATTCGTCGTGGAGAAGACGATCCAAGGCTTTTTCTGGAAACGCTCAAACGGGAAATCCGCGAACTGATGGATCGGCGTCAGACGCCGGATTCTGGCGCCCTGACCTCAGAACCCGCCCTGCACTGTCCTAAATGCAGGGCTCCTATGGTCAGGAGAGACGGTAAGTTCGGTGCCTTTTTTGCCTGCACACGATACCCGTCCTGCAACGGTACACGCCCCCTGGAAGACCACCAGCCCCAGGACGGCACCAGCCAGAAACCAGTGCCCTGCCCCCACTGTTTTTCCCCGCTGGTACGAAGACACAGCAAAAAAGGCTGGTTCTGGGGCTGCAGTAATTTCCCGGCCTGCCGACAAACAGTGAATGACGTCAATGGAAAACCGGATTTGGGCTTACGGAATTCTACATAACGATACTGAATGAGAACCCATTTTTTGGGATAATTCCGTGATTGCACGGTACCTTCACCCCACACCAGTGCAACTGCAACGGAACACCCAACCAGGCAAAACGACCGAGGGCCAGGATCAATGCGTATTGCTCTGCTGGAAGACGAACACGAACAGGCGCAGCACGTACAGGCCATCCTCTCAGAAAGAGGGCACCACTGTGACAGCTTTCCAACCGGTCAGTCTTTCCTCGGGGCGATACTGCACCGTAGCTATGATCTCATCATTCTGGATTGGCAGATTCCGGATATGACCGGCATCGAAGTACTGGAGAACGTCCGGGCCCAACTGAACTGGCCGGTTCCAGCCATCTTCCTGACCCAGCGAGACAGTGAAACCGACATCGTTCGTGCTTTGGACGCAGGCGCCGATGACTACATTTCCAAACCGGCCCGGGCGGCCGAACTGGTCGCACGCATCAACGCCCTGGCGCGCCGCTCCAATCCAGAGAGCGAAAAAGAAATGCTGGTATACGGCCCCTTCGAGATCAATACCGGACAACGCACAATCCAGCTTCACGGTGAACCACTGTCGCTCACTGACAAGGATTTTGACCTCACCCTGTTCCTGTTCCAGAACCAGGGCCGCCTGCTTACCCGTGAGATGCTTCTGGAACGCGTCTGGGGGCTGACCCGGGACATAAACACCCGAACCGTGGATACCCATATGAGCCGGCTACGGAGAAGGCTGGGGCTCAACCCCGAAAACGGATTTCGCATCAAAACCATCTATCAGCGCGGCTACAGGCTCGAGGCCATCAAGCCCGGTGACATGAACGAGATTCGGAACAACCACATTGCCGATGCCTGACATTATCAGTAACCATCTGCGGACACTCATTTTCGCGGCTGTTACCGCGTTAATACCCGTCTCACTGGCAGCAGAACTTTCCATTGCACGAGGTTCTGCCTCCACCGCATCATCCTCTCAGGGAAGCGCCCCGGAATGGGTCTATGCCCTGCGCCCGGGAGACTCCATTGCCAGCGTCGTTCAGACCCTGCTCTCTGAGAACGCCAGTCGCCAACGCTTACTGGAACACAATGGTCTGGCCAGCAATACCGAACTGAGTGTCGGCGACACACTCCGAATTCCCGTCAACTGGCTCAAGAGACAGCCCGAACCGGCCCGCGTGATTTCGGTCACCGGCCATGTACAACACATTTCCGGGATTGACGGGCGCAAACTCCCTCTGGCCAAAGACTCCGTGGTTCGGGTGGGCGATGAAATTCTCTCCGGCGCCGGCTCTGCAACGGTTGGATTGGCCGATGGCTCAGAGCTCCGGATTTCCCCGAATTCCCGCTTGATGTTTAATCGCCTCACCCAGTATGGAAAGTCCGGGATGGTTGATACCCGGCTTCGTCTTCAGCGGGGAGAAGTCCACACCCGGGTTCAGCCGATCATAGAAGGCGGCGCCCGTTTCGAAATTGAGACCCCATCTGCCGTTGCCGCTGTCCGGGGCACAGTGTTTACCTTGCGAGCCAGTGCCACCGGTAGCCGTGTTCAGGTGACGGAAGGCGTGGTGGATTTCGGAAAACCGGGAATGACCCGCCGCATCCCAGCCGGCTATGGCG
Source organism: Marinobacter daepoensis DSM 16072 (assembly GCF_000421165.1). Taxonomy (GTDB): domain Bacteria; phylum Pseudomonadota; class Gammaproteobacteria; order Pseudomonadales; family Oleiphilaceae; genus Marinobacter; species Marinobacter daepoensis. Next base: position 43,377 of record NZ_ATWI01000016.1, on the reverse strand, counting down.
CCAGCGTCTCCACTGTAGACAGCGGCTCTCTGGAGATTCGCCAGCTCCCGCCGGCCCCCACCATCACGCCGCTGCCCCCGGTCCTGAACCGGCTACCTGCAGAACTTACCTGGCAAGCCAACGGCTTCCCCACTTACCGACTGGACATTTTTGACCAGAGATCCGGCACCTGGGTGCAAAGCCGGGAAGTCACCGACACCCACTTTGACATCGCCCAACTCGACAACGGCTCCTACGAAATTCATCTGGCGGCACTGGATCGCCAGGGTATCGCGGGCATGCCGGAGATTGCAGAGCTGGAAGTTGATCTTCAGGCCCGAAGCCCCGACCTCACAGCACCAGCCGACGGGGAAAGCGTGAACGATGATATGCCCGAATTCCTGTGGCAGCTAAACGGGACCAACGAGGTCGCTCGCGTGGAAATCTCGGAAGACGAGAGCTTTCGCAGGCTCGTGACAACCAGCGAATGGGCTCCGGAGAACCGGGCCTTGCCCTCTCGCCCGCTCAGCCCCGGGCAATATTACTGGCGGGTGGTTACGGAAGCCGGTGGCAGCTCAGTTGCCACCTCCTCACCCCGAAAACTCATCGTGAACGGCACGCTTCCCCCCGTTCGAATCATCAGCGTCAATTACCTGGACAATCAGGTTCGGGTGTTCTGGGAGAGCGTTGAGCAGGCCGTCGACTACCGGCTGCAGCTGTCGGAGGAGCCCGGGTTTCGCAACATTATCAAGGAAGCCGACATCTCAGACACCACAGCGGCCTTGCGTCTGATTCCCGGAAGAAGGTATTTTGTCCGCGTTAAAGCCCTCTCCGAGGGCCCGCTAGCCAGTCGCTGGGGCCCTGGCAGGGAGCTGTATCTCGACTAATACCGAACGACATAAAGGCCAATGCGAAGGGACTGGTTACCAATAAAAACAACACCCTGGTCCTTGGGCCTGATGCTTGTTATCGCCCTGGTTATGATCCAGGCTACAAAGCTACCCGATCCTCTGAACGACTGGGTCTACGACCGGGCCATCACCGCCTGGCCAGCGCCAGTGGACAACAACGTTGTCATTATCGCGATAGACGAGTTCAGCCTGGAACAACTGGGGCGCTGGCCCTGGGACCGGGACCTCCATGCCTCCCTGATCGACAAGCTGCATCAGGCCGGCGCAGCCACCGTTGTTATGGACATACTCTTTACAGAGCCCGGCTCCGGCGACAACGCACTGGCCGAAGCCATGGAACGCCATGGCCGCGTCGCCTTGCCGGTCTACCTCTCGGCCCCTACCCGGGGACGCATGATCACCGAGCATCTGCCCACGGCGAGCCTGACACGTAAAACGGCCGCCCTGGGCCACGCCCACATCGAACTGGACAACGACGGCGTTGCCCGCGGCCTGTATTTATACAACGGACTGGCCGGACAACTCTGGCCCGCTCTGTCTCTGGCAGCCGAGCAACCGCACCCGAGACGGAGCAGCCCCCCACTCCCCGGTTACACCAATGTTCGCCAAGACTACCGTCTGGTGCCGCTGGCCGGGGGAGCCGGTACCATCCCAACTTACTCCTACGCCAACATTCTGAATTACCCAGTCATCAAGGATGAGTTCACGGGCAAGACAGTCTTTGTTGGCGCCACGGCCGCCGGCTTCGGTGACATTCTGCCCACGCCGTTTTCGGGGCTGAGCCGGCCGATGTCCGGGGTGGAGTTTCACGCGAACGTCTTCTCCGCCAGTCAACAACACCTCCTGATAAGCCAGGCACCAGACTGGGCCCCCCCCGGCCCTGAATCTTCTTGTCCTGCTTCTACTGGCACTCCTGCTACCCAAACTGCGCCCCGGGACCACATTACTGGCCTGCACCGCCCTTGCCGCCGGCCTGATAGTGGCCTACCTGATGATGCTGTTTGTGGTCAGAGTTCATCTTCCGGTTGCCAGCGCCCTTGTGCTGCCGATTGCAGCCATCCCCATCGCAAGCGGCCTCAGGCTGGCCATGACCAACCGCTTCATGAACCGCCAACTCGATGAAATGGCACAAACGCCACAACTCTCCCTGCCAGAACCATCCAACCGGCACCCGCAACAGCTTCTGACCCATCTTCAAGCCCTGTTTCACCCGCCCGGATGGTTACTGGCCAGTGATAACGAACTGCTCGAAGTGTCTGGCATGACGCTGGCCCAGGCGCCCCCTACCGAAGTACCCGGACACTGGCAACACCAGCAGAATCAGAGCTGGATAAAGCTGATTCGGGGAAACACCCGCTATCTGTTGGGCCTGACACTGCCAAACGACCTCAGTCGCGAGCTGATCCAGCTGTATCTGAACCAACTGGACCTGGATGGCCAGACCGGGAATCAAATCCGCCCGCGGCCCAGCGAAAACATTTCGGCCCGCATTCATAAGGTTCGGGCGGCAACTCGCAAACTGGGCGAAATGCAATCGTTCATCCGGCACAGCTTCGAGCATATGCCAGACGGCATCATTGTGACCGACGAACTCGGCGTTATCCGGTTTTCCAACCGGCATATTGAAGACTGGTTCCGCGAGCCTATGCCAAGCCTTAGCGGTATGCCACTGACCACCCTTCTGGAAGGCTATGACCCGCGAGACCAGCCCCCCTGGTACGAAATCATCTCAGAGACGCTGACGCTGCAGCAAAGCCGGAATGCAGACCTGACCGTTCACGGCAAAGATTTCCTGATCCACCTGGCACCATTTGCACTGCCGGATACCCGGCAGTTCGGCATCATCGCCAACATTTCCGATATTTCCGAACTCCGTGAACAGCAACGCCAGCACCGCGAAGCAATCGATTTTATTTCGCATGACGTTCGCTCGCCGCTCGTATCCCAGCTTGCCCTGATCGAACAGCTAAAACGCAACCCCGGCCATATCGAAGCCCGGCAGCTTGATCAGCTCGGACGATTGGCCCGGCGCAGCTACCAACTCGCGGAAGAGTTTGTCCAGCTCGCCCGTGCCGAACAGCTCACGGAAACCCGATTCTATGAATGTGAATTTCTGGCGATTGTGGAAAATGCCCGGGACAGCGTCTGCGAGCAGGCTCAGGAAAAGGGCATTTCAATCTTATTGACCGGAACGGAGGATCTCTGGCTGAAAGGCAATGCAGAACTGCTTGAACGGGCGGTCATCAATCTGCTGACCAATGCGGTGCAATACAGTCCCAGCGACTCGGCGATCAGCGTTCACGTCTATCAGGCAGCCCACCTCGCCTGCCTGGCGATTTCTGACGAAGGATATGGCATTGATCCTCAGGAACTGCCTTACCTGTTCGACCGCTACCATCGTCAAAAACGAAGTGAAGTCTCTGGCATACACGGAACAGGCCTTGGCCTGTCTTTCGTAAAAACCGTGGTTGAGAAACATCGGGGAGCCATCGCGGTTGATTCAAAACCGGATGAAGGCACCACATTCACCCTCAAACTCCCGATCGCCCACCCGATGCACTAACCTGACGCCCGGATTCAGGACTGGATGGTTTTACTCACCGGGTCCGAGGGGTCACTCAAGAGCCCGGCCGTGTCCTGCACCTGAATGGTGAAGTACCAGGTACCCGCGCCAAGGTTATCAACCACATAAGACATGTCGGAATCAACACCAGCACCATTAACCATGATTTCACCGGAGAGGTTCTCTCTGTCCTGACCGTAACGAATGACGTAGCGCTCCAGCTCCCCCATTGCAATGGAGTCACCGTTCACCCGAGTCATCGGCGCAGACCAGCTCAAGACCGCAAAATGCTCCCCTGAAGGTCCGACACTGCCAACATTATTGCCGGAATCCGGCGACGTATCTGCCTGACTGGTTGCTCCATCACCGCCGGAGCCTCCGCCTCCACAACCGGTTAACACCACTCCCAAAACTAACGCGGCAATCCATGCCTTTGACATATAAATGACGCGTTTCACTATTATTCACCACCAATTTTTCGTCGATTTCGACTGAGTCTATAAAATCGAGGCTGATAATGATGAGATGGGCATCATTTTTAAAGATAAAAAACCGTCATTTTTCCGTCACCACAAGGCAATAAAAACCCGTAAAACACTCCATGAAAATCGAGAAAGAAATAAAAAAAGCCGTAACACCAAAGACATAATTGGGACTTACCATCGCAGGCGATTTCAAAATATCCCTTGAAGCAGGAAATGATTCGAATGTCCTTGTACCCAAAACTGGCGCTGGCCCTGGCCGTCACCTCCCTGACCGGCTGCTTTGGCGGCTCCAGCTCTTCATCTGATACTCCGCCTGAGAAGCCTGCCATCCCCACAGAGGCCGACAGCCGCTACCACGTGCTGCCGTACATCCAGAACCCTTCATCAACGGAAATGACCGTAACCTGGTTTAGCGACTCCAGCGCCGCCGGCAGCGTAACCATTGAAGGCATTGGCGAGTTCACGTCCAAACCGGAACTAGCTGAAGCCCTTTCCTACGGCAGCTCAGAGATTGAGTACATTCACGGGGAGAACAACTTCAGCGACATCCATTCCGAGGTCGCAGAGGGCGAAGCCCCTGCCCCGAGCTACAAACACTCAGTCAGAATCAACAAGCTGACCCCGAACACAGCGTATGAGTACTCCGTAAAACAACCCGGCGCCGACACCTTTACCTCGACACTCAAAACAGCGCCCATGACCGGCAGCCGACAAGCCGTTCGCTTCATTGCCATGTCAGACATGGAAACCGAACCCGAGTCAACTCAGAAAACCGTTCGCTGGACATCAAACGCTCTGGCGATCGGAGGCGAAAAACTAGGCACCGATCCAGACACCTACAAACGCCAATACGCCGTAGATCAGACCTCTGGCTACAAAGCCAACCTCAAATATGCCTCAGAGCGCAGCCCGAATTTCTGGGTCATTGCGGGTGATCTGGTCGAAAAAGGCGGGCGGCAGCTGGATTGGGATGAATTCTGGCGGCATGGCGCCGGCGAATGGGGAACCCTCGCTTCGACCACACCGATCTTCCCCACTCTGGGCAACCACGAAAACTACTGGCACCCAGAGGCTCCCGGCTATAACTCGCAAGCCTCAATGCTGTCGTACGACAAATGGAACACCTACTGGGACCTTCCGTCGAACTACGCCACCGACGAACGCTACGAGAAGCGCTACTACCGCGCCGACTACGGCCCGGTCACGCTGATCACACTGGATTCGTCAAACGGCAACGACGCAGACCCAAGCCAGGACACCAACCTTATGATTGACGGTACGGAATCTCGCGTACCTGATTTCAACCCAGGGAGCGAGCAATGGAACTGGGCTGTCAGGGAACTGGCAGACGCCCAGGCTCAGGGCCAGATCATTTTCGTCCAGTTTCACCATACGGCCTTTGGTACCGGAGTGCACAGCATGCCATCCGGTAGCGCCGGCATTGCCAATGGCGAAGACAATCAGTCTGGCGTCCCCATGCGGGTCTACAAAGAGATTTTCGAACGCTACGGCGTAACGGCGGTTATCTCAGGACACGACGAGTTGCTCGAGTATGTCAGGATCAATGGCGTCCATTACTGGGATGTCGGCTTTGCCGGTGACGGCCTGAGAGGCCCAGGCTACCCGCCAACCACCACATACGTTCCATTTGACCTTCTCCCCACCGAGGCCCAGGAAACACACTGGAGCGCTCATGGAGATGTCCCGGAAATGTGGAACGGCAAGCAATTGATCGATGGCGGAAAACACTACGGCTTCCTCGAAGTGGATGTACGCCCCAGCGGAGACTATGGCTATGAAGTCATCATGACCCCGCGCTACGTGTTTCCGGTAACAGACGAAAACGGCACACCAACAGGCGACTTTGAACACCGGCAGTACAACAAGGTCGTTCGAATTCTGGTTGATCGATAACTCAGGATTGCCGGGGGCACACACGCCCCCGGTAACTCAATACAACCAATCCTCAAAACGAAAAAAAGGCAGATCAGTCGTTACTGATCTGCCTTTTCAAGTGGTAGCGGGGGCTGGATTCGAACCAACGACCTTCGGGTTATGAGCCCGACGAGCTACCAGACTGCTCCACCCCGCATCAAACTGGTTGTTTACAGGGTCACCCCTGTCAACGTGGCGCGTATACTAACGCCACCCCCTCGCGCTGTCAATCCATATTTTCAAATAAATCGCCAGCGTAGCTCAGCTCCGGTTCTCCGCCATAAACTCCTGACGTTTCCAGGGCCTGCTCTACCGGCCGAAAGGAACGCCGGTGCTCCGGGGTCACACCAAGCCGCTTCAGCGCTGCCAGATGCACCGGCGTTGGGTATCCCTTGTGCTGCGCCAATCCATACCCCGGATAACGCTGTTCAAGGGCTTCCATTTCACGATCCCGAGTGACCTTAGCCAGAATAGAAGCGGCACTGATCGCGTCAACCCGGCTATCCCCTTTTACCACAGGCTCCGAAGGCCAGCGCCAGTCGGGACATCGGTTGCCGTCCACCAGAACATACTCCGGTGGGACCGATAACCCCTCAACGGCCCGCTTCATGGCCAACATGGTCGCCTGATATATATTAATCCGATCGATTTCGCTGGCTTCGCAGCGCCCCAGACTCCAGGCCACCGCGTTCTCCAGAATTTCATCGTACAAGCTAAGGCGTTTTTTCTCAGTCAGTTTTTTGGAATCCGCCAGCCCAGACACCGGACGCTCAGGGTCCAGAATCACCGCTGCCGTCACCACAGCTCCAATTAATGGACCACGCCCAACCTCGTCGACCCCCGCCAACAACGAACCTTTGTAGGCGCACTCAAAAGGCGGAAGCACTATGGTCGCCATCAGTTTCGAGATTCCATCAGTGCCGAAATGGCGCTGGCCGCACGCTCATCCGCCCCCTGCCGGAGCGTTTGGTGCAACTCCAGAAACGCCGCTTGCAAACGCGAGCGCTCCTGATCGTTCTCCAGTCTTTCAAGAACCGCTTCGCCCAGCTTTTCGGGCGTGGCCTCATCCTGCAATAATTCTGGCACCAGCGCCTTCTGCGCCAGCAGGTTAGGCAACGCCACCCAGGGCACGCTGACCAAACGGCTCAACACCTTGTAACTGAAATTACTCAACCGGTACCCAACAACCATCGGTTTTTTGAGCAACATCGCTTCCAGCGTTGCCGTACCGGATGCAAGGAGCACCACATCACTGGCGGCCATAACCTCTCTTGAGCGCCCACGCACCAGCGTCAACGGCAGGCTTACCTCAAGAGACGCGACCAGCTCGCTCACCTGCTTCTCCCGCTCACGGTTAACACAAGGAATAACCAGCTGAACATCCGAGCGTCGCGCCTGCAGCCAACGAGCAGCCTCAAGAAACAGAGCCCCCAATCGTTCAACTTCACCGCTGCGACTTCCAGGCAATATTGCCAGCACTGGCTTTTCGGGTTCCAACCCCAAACTCGCTCGCGCACTTGCCGTACCCGGCTCCAGATCAATGCGATCAGCCAGAGGATGCCCAACGAAGGCCACAGGTACATTGTGCTCTTCATAAAAACGAGCTTCGAAAGGAAACAGCGTCAGCATGAGATCAACAGATTTGGCAATTTTGAAGATACGCTTCTGGCGCCACGCCCAAACCGACGGGCTTACATAGTGAACTGAAGGAATGCCAAACTCGCGGCACCGGCGCTCAATCCCGAGCGTAAAATCCGGAGAGTCGATACCAATGACGACGTCAGGAGGAGTGGTAAAAAAATAATCAAGAAGACGGGCACGAATGCGGAACAGTTCTCGAATACGACCAAGCACTTCCACCAACCCCATCACAGAAAGCCTTTCCATGGGCACAAGCGAATGGAAACCCTCGGCGATCATTTCATCTCCGCCGATTCCAACAAAACGTGCCTGGGGGTAGCGCTTGCGCAACGCACGAATCAGGCCGGCACCAAGAATGTCTCCAGATGCCTCGCCCGCAATGATTGCAATGGTTTTTTTCTGATTTGAGACCACGGAAGTCTCCGGACTGATCACCAGCAGACGACTCCCGCCAACTTAACGAATGATGCCGCGATCCGCTCCCTTGAGCGAATCAATCAGCGGGCGGACGTCTGGCATATCTGAGAAACCGCGCTCCAGTTCCTCAATGGCCTGCTCGGTCGTCAACCCCTGTCGATAGACCACTTTGTACGCACGACGAAGGGCCAGAAGAGCATCCTTGGAAAACCCGCGACGCTTGAGCCCTTCAACATTCATACCATGGGGCTGCGCCGACTGACCACTCGCCATCACATACGCAGGAATGTCCTTGAGCACGATACTGCCCCCGGCCGCCATGCTATGAGGGCCGATATGACAGAACTGGTGAACCATCGTGCCTCCCCCAAGGATGGCATAGTCTCCAACACTGACGTGCCCTGCGAGGGTCGCGCAGTTTGCAAGGATGGTGTGATTTCCCACGGTACAATCATGCGCCACGTGCACATAGGCCATCAGGAGATTGTCATGTCCGATCCGGGTCTCACCTCGATCCTGAACCGTACCGCGGTGGATTGTGCAGTTTTCCCGGATAACATTGTTGTCACCAATCACCAACCGGGTTGGCTCTCCCGCGTACTTTTTGTCCTGGCACTCTTCTCCAATGCTACAGAACTGGAAGATCCGATTATTGCGCCCGATAACCGTCGGCCCTTTGATGACAACGTGGGAGAGAACTTCAGTGCCCTCACCAATCTCAACGTCCGGCCCAATGTAACTCCATGGGCCCACCGTAACGTTGTCCGCCAGTTTGGCTGACGGGTCTACTATCGCTTGAGGATGGACACCCGACCAGTCATTTGTCGCCATCAAACTTCTCTCTCAGCGGTGAGAATTTCTGCCACACACACAACCTCGCCATCAACGAGGGCTCGGCAATCAAATTTCCAGATACCGCGTTTGCCGGAAATGAATTCAGACTCCATCTCCAGGCGGTCACCCGGCAAGACGGGGCGCTTAAAGCGCGCCTTGCTTGATCCGGCCAAATATTGTACCACGCCATCTGACGGTTTCCGTTCCACAGTCACAAAACCGAGAATTCCGGACAACTGAGCCATCGCTTCGATAATCAAAACCCCGGGCATGATGGGGTTGCCGGGGAAATGTCCGGTAAAAAACGGCTCATTGAAAGAGATGTTCTTGTACCCTTTGATTGATTTACCTTTCTCAACCTCAGTCACCCGATCCACCAGCAAAAAAGGATAACGGTGCGGCAGGTACTCCAGAATTTCATCGATATGCATCATCTTGATCGGCCTCAGCCCTCTAATTTCTTTTCCAGTTCTTTAATCCGTCGAGCCAGTGCATCCAGTTGACGAAAACGAACCGCGTTCTTGCGCCATTGCCGATTGGTATCTGCGCTGGTGCCAGATGAATAAACTCCGGGCTCCCGGATATCACCGGTAACCAGCGTCATCCCCGTCAGATGCACCTGACTGGCAATCTCCAAATGCCCTGCCACGCCGGAGGCCCCACCAAACACACAGTGTTCGCCAACACGCGTGCTTCCGGCAATGCCAACCTTGGCGGCCATGGCACTGTGATCACCAATCTGAACGTTGTGCGCTATCTGAATCAGGTTATCCAGTTTGACGCCGTTGCCGATCACAGTGCTATCCAGAGCGCCGCGATCTATGGTGGTGTTAGCCCCGACTTCCACATCATCGCCCAGAACAACACCGCCTAACTGAGCAATCCGGTGCCAGGCTCCCTTTTCATTGGCAAAGCCAAAGCCATCGGAGCCGATGACGGCGCCGCTCAGAATGTGGCAGCGCTGCCCCATCACAACATCATGAGCAATCGTTACCCGTGGCCTGAGCAGAGTATCGTCACCAATACAGGACCGCGCGCCAACAAAACAACCAGCCCCGACAACCACCCGTTCACCAATACGGGCGCCGGCCTCAATGACAGCATGAGGACCGATGGAGACAGACGGGGGAAGACAGACAGTTTCATCCACGACCGCGGTGGGGTGCACACCGGGCAGCGCCTTGGGCGCTGGATCAAACCAATGACTCAGATGAGCATAGCCCAGATAGGGATTATCGAGTAACAGGACATTGGTCGGAACATCGTCGGCCATCGCGTTCGACACAATGACAGCAGATGCCTCCGTGTCTTTCAGATACTTGGCGTAAGACGGGTTTGCCAGAAAGCTGATCTGGCCGGGGCCTGCTGCCTGCAGGGTGGCGAGCCCGGAAATCAGGGTATCGGGGTCTCCCCGGAGACTTGCTCCCAATACCTCAGCAATCTCCTGAAGCCGGTAGGACTTCTGCGTCATCGTTTTCTCCAAACACCGGGGCCGGGGAGCCCCATAATATTACTGGTTCAGTTTTTCCAGCAGTTGGGCTGTCAGGTTCATTTCTGGCTTCACGTACACCACGGCCTCACTGGGAAGAATGAGATCCAGGTCGTTCTCCTCCAGAAGTTCTTTGACGGCGGCGTCAACTTCTGGCCGGGCGCCTTCGAGGAATTGCTGTTTACGCTGATTCACTGTGGCATCCAACCGTTGCTTCAGGAAATTGAATTCCTGAACTTTCTCCTGAAACTGGGCGGCCAACTGGTTCCGCTCACTTTCATTCATCATGGCACCGTCTTTTTCGAGCCGGTCTTTAAGCTCTCTTGCCGCTTCCTGGGCTTCACGCACTTTGGTTTCATCGCCAGAGAAATCTTTCTGGAGCTTTTCACTGAATGCCTGCGCGTCATTAGATGAGAACAGAGCCTGGCGCAGATCCACCACACCAATACGGGTTTCCGCGGTTGCCTGAGCTGAAACGGCCAGCAAAGCGGCACCGATCAGAGTCATCAAACGGTTCATCAATCGTCTCCTTTGTTTCATTCTTTCTTTTTTTAGTGACTGGTTAGAAGGTTTGTCCAAGCGAGAACTGGAACACCTGGGTGTCGTCACCGGATTTATCGTTCAGCGGTTTAGCCAGACTGAAAGCCAGAGGGCCAACTGCGGTGATCCACTGGAAGCTGATACCGGCTGAGGTCCGCACCTCTCCCAACTCAGGATCAAAGCCACGTTCAGTGTCGAACACCTGCCCTGCATCCAGGAAGAACGAGGTCCGCATCGAACGCGTGTCACCCGCAAACGGCGTCGGGAATATCAATTCAAGACCACCTTCGGTCAGGACGTTCCCCCCAAACGGATCGGGATCCGAATAATCTCCATCCGCTCTCTCCGCCTTGTTCCCCAATGAGTTTGCTTCGTAACCACGAACCGAGCCATAGCCGCCCGAATAAAAATGCTCGAAGAAAGGCATCTGGCTGCGATCACCATAACCATCGCCGTATCCGATTTCTGTTCGTGCCCTGAAGATCCATTTGGAGGAATCCGTCAACGGGAAATAGAAATCTGTCTTGTGAGTCGCCTTGTAGAACGTCAGGTCACTACCCGGTACGGCTACATCCAGAGACAACGAGTGACTGTAACCATCCGTTGGCAATACACCTCGGTTCAGAGTGCTGCGGCGCCAACTGCCAAACAGGAAGTAATTGGTGAACGAATCTCCTTCATCGTCAATGAAGTCGCGCACTTCCTGAGCAGAGAAAACACCCGGCTTAATGTTGGACTGAGTCACCCCGGCACCGAAGTTCAGACGCGTAATCGAATCCGTGGGATACCCAAACGTGACCCGGCCACCGTATTCGTCAAGCAGGTAGGAGGAAATATCCTCTTCTTCGTAGTCGGTTTCACGCGCAAACAAACTGAAACCACGGCTCACACCATCTACGGTAAAGTACGGATCAAGATAAGAAATATTCGCGCTTTTGACCGAATCGCTGACGTTAACGCCAAAGGATACCCGCTTACCGGTTCCGAAGAAGTTATTCTCTGAAACGGCCGCCCCCAGAATGACACCGGAGTTTTGCGAAAAGCCGACCGAAGCCGACAGGCTGCCGGTTGGCTGCTCCTGCACGCTATAATTCACATCCACCAGATCATCGGTACCCGGCACCGGAACGGTTTCAACGTCCACGGTCTGGAAGAACCCGAGGCGCTCCAGCCGGGTTTTGGAAAACTCGATACGATCTGAGGAGGCCACGCCGCCTTCCATCTGAGTCATTTCCTGTCGCAGCACTTCATCTTTCGTTGAAACGTTGCCTTCAAAGTTGACCCGACGAACGTAGGCCCGCTTTCCGGGCTCCACAAAGAAAGTAACCGCAGCGGTGTTGTCCTCACCTGGCTCCGGCACAGCGTTGACATTGGCAAACGCATACCCCTCACGCCCAAGGCGGAAGGACAGCGTCTCGGAGATGGCGGTCATCTGCGCTCGCGAAAACACATCCCCTTCCTCGACCGGGATAAACTTGCGCAGCTCTTCCTCACCGACGATCAACTCGCCTCGCAGACGTATATCGGAAATGGTGTATTGCGGACCTTCGTCGACCGCAATAGCAATAAAGACTTCTTGCTTGTCCGGGGATATCGACACCTGGGAGGACTCAACACTGAAGTCCAGATACCCGCGATCGAGATAGAAGGAACGTAACGATTCCAGGTCGCCACTCAGTCGCTCCCTGGCATACTTGTCTTTGTTGGTCAGCGAGTTCCACCAGCTACTGGTACGCAATTCGAACAGATCGATCAGCTCTTCATCGGTAAAATCTTCGTTCCCGATGATATTGATGTGCTGAATGGCTGCAACGGTACCTTCATTGATGTCCAGGCGAATGGCAACACGGTTCCGGGGCAGCTCTTCTGCAGTAGCCTTAACCCGGGCGTTGTATCTGCCCTGAGCAATGTAGGACCGCAGTATTTCAAGCTCCAGTTTCTCCAATGTCGCCCGCCGGAATACCTGACCTTCCTCCAGCCCCGCACTGGCCAGAGCATCCATCAGCATTTCGGTTTCAATGTTCTTGTTGCCATCAATCTCAATGGAAGAGATTGATGGCCTCTCACGCACCGAGAGGACCAGAACACCTTCATCACGACTGGCCTGAATATCCGTGAACAGCCCTGTCCGGAACAGGTCCTTGATCGCCCGAGCCAACCGAGTCTCGTCCATGCGCTCGCCGATATTTACCGGAAAGGCTGAAAACACAGAACCGGCTGAAACCCGCTGGAGGCCTTCGACCTCAATATCCGCAACCGTGAATTCATCCGCCAGCGCTGGCTTCATACCGGTTGCGGTAATCGCGAGGCCAACGGCTACAGCTAGAAGGGAACGTCTCATTCAGTTATTTCGCCTGGTTAATGTGCGGTAAGAAGCCCGCAATTCTCACAACCGCATCAGGTCGTTGTAAAGAGCAAACACCATTAAAGTCAGGATCAAAGCCATACCAATTCGTAATCCAAAGGCCTGAGCCTGCTCAGAAAGAGGTTTTCGACGAATGGCCTCAATGGTGTAGTAAACGATATGACCACCATCAAGAACCGGCACCGGCAGCAGGTTAAGGACGCCCAGACTGACGCTCAGATACGCCAGAAAGCGAACAAAATCCTCGAAACCGGAGCTTACACTTGCCTCCGCAACGCGGGCAATGGTGATGGGGCCGCTGAGATTCGTTGGCGATAACAAACCGGTCACCATCTTTTTGATCGCAACGAGCGTCAGGCGGGTATCCGCCCAAGTCTCGTTTATCGCATTCGGGATGGCCGCTAACGGTCCGAAACGTACTTCTCGCAACAGGTCATCCGGCCAGTTTACAGCCGCCACACCGGCACCCACATAGCCAATAGTCTGACCGTCCTCTAACGTTTTCGAAGCCGGTGTGACCGGGATATCCAGCCTCTGACCCGACCTCTCCAGCGAGAGCGCCAAAGGCTCCTCTGGCGACGCTCGAATAAACTCAACCAGGGCAAACCAGTCGTCCACCGGCTCCCCATCCACGGCAATAATCCGATCACCGGGCTCCAGCCCGGCCGCCTTCGCCCGGCCATCCGGGGTTACCTCTCCCAGAACGGCCGGGATATCTGGCCTCCAGGGAAAAATCCCGAACTCAGCCAACGGATTAGGGGTGTCATCGCTCAGTCGCCAGCCTTCCAGTGCGCCGGCAATGTCACCGCGGGAACCGTCCCGTGACACCTCCAGCGACACATCACCATGCTCGCCAGCCCGCTCAAGCAGACGCATGTTAACGTCTCGCCAAGACGTTACCCGGTGCCCGTCAACCGCGTGAATTTCCATTCCCGTCTCGAGCCCCACCCGTTCAGCAACACTCCCCTGGACAACCTCTCCAACCACAGGAGCAACCGTGGTAACACCAACAACACTGAGTACCCAGTAGGCGAGGATTGCAAACAGAAAGTTAGCGACGGGGCCGGCAGCGGCTATCGCAATACGCTGAGACGGGCGTTTCGAGGTAAACGCCTGATCGCGAAGGTGCTCTGGCACAGGGCCCTCACGCTCATCAAGCATTTTCACATAGCCACCCAAAGGAATAGCGGCAACCGCAAACTCGGTTCCGTGCCGGTCATGCCACGAAAACAACGGTTTCCCAAAGCCGACCGAAAAACGGAGCACTTTAACTCCGCACCGACGCGCCACCCAAAAATGACCGTATTCGTGCAGGGTTACCAGAATACCAAGCGTAAGCGCCAGTGCCAGTACGGTTTGAATAATCTGCATAGACGTTCCGGTTTATGGCTGAGTTAGCAGAGTGTGGGGGCCGACAGAATCAGACAGCCAGCAGGCTGATCTGTTCCCGGGCCCATTGGCGGGCTTCGGAATCTTTTTCAAAGATGGTCTCGAAGCTGTCCGCAGGCACCACACCGATTGCCACCAATGTCCGCTCTATAATAACGGGGATATCCGCAAAGCACAGCCGGCCTTCAAGAAACGCTGCAACGGCCACCTCATTGGCCGCGTTCAAAACTGCTGGGGCAGTCCCTCCTGACGCAAACGCCTCTGCGGCTAATCTCAGGCAGGGGAAACGCTGAAGATCCGGCCTCTCGAAATGAAATCGACCAATGGCGAACAGATCCAGCGGTGCGACTCCCGCATCAATCCTTTCCGGCCAGGCAAGCCCGTTGGCAATTGGCGTCCTCATATCCGGGCTGCCCAGTTGCGCCAGAACGGAACCATCGGCGTACTCAACCATTGAGTGAATAATGCTTTCGGGATGGACATGCACCTGCACATGGTCCGGCGATGTGTTGAACAACCAGCAGGCTTCAATCAGCTCCAGCCCTTTGTTCATCAGAGTGGCCGAATCCACGGAGATTTTCTGCCCCATTGACCAGTTCGGGTGGGCGCAGGCCTGCTCTGGCGTGACGGTTCTCAAATCTTTTTCGGCGTACTCACGGAACGGCCCGCCAGAGGCGGTCAGTAGGATCCGGGTAACGCCCGCGCTGCGGGGGTCGCGAACCTTGTCCGGCGGCATGCACTGGAAGATCGCGTTATGCTCAGAATCAATCGGCAGCAATTCTGCGCCATGCTGCTCGACGGCATCCATGAACAACTGGCCAGACATCACCAAAGCTTCCTTGTTGGCCAGCAGAACGCGTTTTCCGGCACGCACGGCGGCCAGCGTCGGGGCCAGCCCCGCCGCGCCGACAATAGCGGCCATCACCGTGTCCGAGCCAGTCGCGGATGCCACGTCGCACAGACCTGACTCTCCCGACAGCACCCTTGTCTCCGGCAGATCTGCCAGCAGGGCCCTCAGACGCTCCGCGGCCACATCACACGCCATAACCGCCACGGCAGGCCTGAACTCCCGGCACAGAACCGCCAGCTCATCGGCACGGCTTCCCGCAGTCAACGCGTGAACCGAAAAGCGATCAGGATGTCTTCGAACCACATCCAGAGTGCTTAGACCGATAGACCCCGTCGCCCCCAGAATAGTTATCGTGCGCTTGGTCATACCAGAATCTGACCTGCTGTCAGCCAGCCCAGCAGCGTAATCATCAGAGCAAACACCGGAATGGCCGCCGTAAGACTGTCAATACGATCCATGATGCCCCCATGGCCGGGTAGTAACTGGCTACTGTCTTTAATCCCCCGGAAACGCTTGAGCATACTTTCAAGAAGGTCTCCCAGAACCGACACAAACCCTGTGGCAAGACTGGCAATGACCAAAAGGAACGCCTCAGCCATTCCGGCATCCGCCCACACGCTGGCCACCATTGCCAGAAGTGCCACGGCAACCAGCCCACCCCATACGCCAGCCCAGGATTTCCCTGGGCTGACCCTGGGTGCCAGTTTCGCCTTTCCGAAGGCACGGCCTGCGAAATAGGCACCAATATCAGCCACCCACACCACCAGAAAGATGTAGAGAATAACCAGCAGACTGTTGTCCACATCACCGAACTGGAACCCGCCATTGCGAAGGTGGTTCAAGCCAACCCAGGCAGGGATCAGCACCATAGCCCCCATCAACGCCCGAACGGGCACCGGGCCCCAACGATCCGAGCCCCCCGGGTACTGTTTTACCAGCCAGAAACACACCAGCCACCAGGCAACGGCCATCCAGAGCACTGCAAGTGCTGGCACGCCTTTCAAAACAAAAAGCAGCAGAGCCAACGCAGCCGCATAAGCTACCCGACCGGCCTGATGTTCAATCCCGGACATATTTGCCCATTCCCAGGCACCCAGGGTAATGATGGCACCGGTAAACAAGGCAAAACCCATCGGCGGAAGAAAGAAAATACCACCAATTGCAATCGGTGCCAGGATGAGCGCAGTGATGATTCTGGTTTTAAGCACGGTATTGGTCGCTTGATCGTTATTGTTGTGCAGCGCGAGCAGCAATCTGGTCGTCGGTCTGCCCGAAACGGCGCTGGCGGCGAGCGTAGGCGTCCAGAGCCAGCAGCATTTGGTCACCCTTGAAGTCCGGCCAGAACACCTCAGAGAAATAAAACTCGGTGTAAGCCAGATGCCAGAGCAGGAAATTGCTGATGCGCTGCTCCCCTGCGGTCCGGATCAGCAGATCCGGCATCGGGAGATCTCCAATGCTCAGGTTCTCCTGAATCAGGTCGTCGGTGATGTCCGATGGTTCCAGCTGACCAGCACGAACTTGCCCCGCCAACTTGCGGGTCGCCTGCGCAATGTCCCAGTGGCCACCGTAATTAGCCGCAATCACCAGCGTCATGCGGGTATTATCGCGGGTGAGCGCCTCCGCTTTCTCCATATGCTCCTGAAGAGCCGGGTTGAAAGCCGAGCGATCACCAATGATACGCAAACGGATGTTGTTGCGATGGAGCTTGCGAACCTCCCGCTCCAGCGCAATCAGGAACAAACGCATCAGCGCCGACACTTCATCCTTAGGCCGACGCCAGTTCTCACTGGAAAAGGCAAACAGGGTAAGCACCTCTACCCCTTCTCTGGCACAAGTTTCCACAACGGCCTTAACCGCATCCACTCCTGCCTTGTGACCTGCTACTCCCTTAAGCCGGTGCGCTTTCGCCCAGCGATTATTGCCATCCATGATAATGGCCACATGCCGGGGACGAGCATCAGCTGTCACCGGAATCTCTGCGGATACTTTTACCGTCATGAAATCCTCTGTGCGGCGGGTTAACCTCGCCGCTCATCCTGCTCCTGAATGAACCCAGGCGATTAAACCGCCATCAGGTCCTCTTCCTTCGACTTCAACATCTTTTCGACTTCAGCGATGTACTTGTCGGTGAGCTTCTGAATTTCATCTTCGCCGCGTCGCTGGTCGTCCTCGTTGATTTCCTTTTCTTTGAGGAGATCTTTGAGCATGTTGTTGGCATCACGACGCGCATTCCGTACAGAAACCCGACCGTGCTCAGCGTCAGCTTTGGCCTGCTTGACCATTTCTTTTCGGGTTTCCTCTGTCAGCATCGGCATAGGCACCCGAATAAGGTCGCCGGTGGTGGCTGGGTTCAGCCCCAGATCAGAAGTCATGATCGCCTTTTCAATGGTGGGCACCAGGTTCTTTTCCCACGGCGAAACGGTCAGGGTCCGGTTATCTTCAACGTTCACGCTGGCCACCTGTTTCAGCGGCGTTTCCTGACCGTAGTAGTTAACCATCACGCTGTCCAGAATGGCGGGATGGGCTCGTCCGGTACGGATTTTGTTAAAAGCCGAATGCAGAGCCTCGAGGCTCTTAGTCATCTTCTTTTCGGCTTCAGCTTTGATGTCATTAATCACGTCAGCTTCCTCAATTCGTTCGTCTGGTTCTTTTCGGAAGGCCGGCGCTGTCTCTCGCCAGCCTTCGACTTATTCAATCAACGTGCCTTCCCGTTCCCCGGTCACGATACGGGTCAGAACACCGGGGCGACTCATATCAAAAACCCGCAGCGGCATACCATGATCCCGAGCCAGACAGATGGCAGTCAGATCCATCACGCCGAGCTTTTTGTCCAGAACCTCATCATAGGTCAGGTGATCGTATTTTTCTGCGGTAGGGTCAAGGTGGGGGTCAGCCGAGTAAACGCCGTCAACCTTAGTTGCTTTCAGCACTGCGTCCGCCTCAATCTCAATACCACGCAGACAGGCTGCGGAATCGGTTGTGAAGAACGGATTGCCGGTCCCGGCACTGAAAATCACCACATCGCCTTCTTTCAGGTCTCTGACGGCACGACGACGATCATAATGCTCCACAATTCCGCTCATAGGGATTGCAGACATAACCCGGGTCCGAATGTTCGAACGCTCAAGAGCGTCACGCATGGCCAGGCCATTCATGACCGTAGCCAGCATCCCCATATGGTCTCCGGTCACACGATCAAGCCCCGCAGCACTCAACGCTGCTCCGCGGAACAGGTTGCCACCACCGATCACAAGACCTACCTGAACACCAATACCAATCAGGGCACCAATTTCCAGTGCCATCCGATCAAGAACCTTGGGATCTATACCGAAATCGTGCTCTCCCATCAGGGCTTCACCACTGAGTTTGAGCAGAACACGCTTGTATCTGGGCTGGTTTTTCGAAGATGTCGGCATGGTGATCCCCTTTTCGTCTGTTGGCTATCCGGCGTCAAACCCGTTGCAGGCTTGTATCTGACATATCCCTCAAAAAAGGGGTATCTCAGATACAAGCCCGCCACGAAAGCCGGGCGAACCCGGCTGACGTGGCAGACTCAGGTAGCGCTACCGCATTGCGCGGTGGCGCCAGGAAGAGGGATCAGGCCTTGCCAGTGCCAGCAGCCGCAGCTACTTCAGCAGCAAAATCCACTTCTTCTTTCTCAATGCCTTCACCCACTTCCAGGCGAACGAAGCCAACCAGGTCGCCACCGGCAGCCTTGATCAGATCACTCACTTTCTGGTCAGGGTTTTTGACAAACGGCTGTTCAACCAGGCTGTTTTCCGCCAGGAACTTCTTGATACGGCCACCCATCATTTTTTCAACGATCTCTTCAGGCTTGCCTTCCATATCCGGCTGGGCCTTGATGATCTCTTTTTCTTTCTCAAGCTCTTCCGCCGGCATTTCGTCCGGCTTGCCTACGCGCGGGTTAACAGCAGCAACGTGCATGGCGATATCGCGAGCCAGCTCTTCGTTACCTGCAGTCAGAGCAACAACAGACGCAATCTTGTTGTTGCTGTGCACGTATCCACCCACAACCGGGCCTTCAACTTTTACGATACGACGTACGGTGATGTTCTCACCGATTTTCTGAACCAGCGCTTCACGCTTGGACTCCAGATCGCCTTCCATCAGCTTGGCAACGTCGGTTTCGCCTTTTTCGAACGCAACGTTCAGAACGTCGTTGGCGAAGTTCATGAAGTTGTCATCACGAGCGACGAAGTCGGTTTCGGAGTTCACTTCCAGAATGTAAGCCACGGTGTTGTCATCAGACACCTTAACCAGAGACACACCTTCAGCAGCGGTACGGCCAGCTTTCTTGGCGGCCTTCAGACCGGAAGACTTGCGCAGCTCTTCGATCGCAGCTTCAACACTGCCGTCAGCCTCAACCAGTGCCTTTTTGCACTCCATCATGCCAAGGCCGGTACGCTCACGCAGCTCTTTGACCATTGCAGCGGTAATTGCAGCCATGTTCAATCCTCTTGTCTTTTCCGAATTCGGTGGGAAAGCAGGTATGCCTGAACCAACAGGCAGGCATACCTTACAACTCAAACGTTAAGCCTGGATGTTACTCGGCAGCCGGAGCAGCGCCTTCGGCGTCTTCGCTGACTTCAACAAACTCGTCAGCACCGGTACCGGCAGACTGAGCAGCTTCGAGACAAGTGTCAGCAACAGCCTGAACGTAAATCTGGATAGCGCGAATGGCGTCATCGTTACCCGGGATCACGTAGTCCACACCGTCCGGATCACTGTTGGTATCAACCACACCGATCACAGGGATACCCAGCTTGTTGGCTTCCTTGATGGCGATACGCTCGTGATCAACGTCAATTACAAACAGAGCATCAGGCAGGCCGCCCATGTCCTTGATACCGCCGATGGAACGCTCAAGCTTGTCCATCTCACGGGTACGTTCAAGGGCTTCTTTCTTGGTCAGCTTGTCAAAAGTACCGTCCTGGCTCTGGGTCTCCAGATCACGGTAACGACGGATAGACTGACGAATGGTTTTGTAGTTGGTCAGCATACCACCCAACCAGCGGTGGTTAACGTATGGCTGACCAGAACGCAGCGCTTCTTCCTTGACAATCTTGGAAGCCGCGCGCTTGGTACCAACAAACAGGATCTTGTTCTTGTTCTCAGCCAGAGACTGAATGAAGTTCAGCGCTTCATTCATGGCCGGAACAGTTTGCTCCAGGTTGATGATATGAATCTTGTTGCGGGCGCCGAAGATGAACTTCGACATTTTCGGGTTCCAGTAGCGAGTCTGGTGACCAAAGTGAGCACCTGCCTTGAGCAGGTCACGCATATTTACCTGAGCCATGATAGTTACCTTATTAGCTTCGGGTTAGTCCTCCACGCGTCCGATTGCCCCAACCTGACCTGTTTCAGTAACAGACAAGGCACCCTGGGACAACGTGCCGACACGTGTGTGAATTTGCCGGATTCGTTTCCGGCGGCGCGTTTATACCACAAATCACCAACCCAATACCATTACTTTAACCCCTTCCTTGTAGAGTTATGGCCCGCCCCTTAGAATGCCGGTTTGATACAAATCAACAGGAAGCCCGATGCAGGTAACAATCAAGACCCCCGAAGAAATCGAAAAGATGCGCGTGGCCGGTCGCCTGGCTGCCCAAGTTCTGGAAATGCTCGACGAACACGTCAAGCCCGGCGTGACCACTGAAGAGCTGGACCGCATCGCCCACGATTACATTGTCAACGAGCAACAGGCCATCCCGGCACCGCTCAATTACAAGGGTTTCCCGAAGTCTATCTGCACCTCGGTTAACCACGTGATCTGTCACGGCATCCCATCCGAAAAGAAAGTTCTTAAAGATGGCGACATCATCAACATCGACGTCACCGTGATCAAAGACAGCTATCACGGCGACACCAGCAAGATGTGGGTTGTCGGAAAACCCAAACCAGGTACAGAGCGACTGGTACAAATCACCCAGGAATGCCTGTACAAGGGCATTGAGCTGGTCAAACCGGGTGCGCGCCTGGGAGATATCGGTCACGTTATTCAGCAGCATGCCGAAAAACACCGGTACTCCATTGTCCGCGACTACTGCGGCCACGGAATCGGCAAGGTGTTCCATGAAGAACCTCAGGTGATGCACTACGGAAAGCCTGGCACCGGCCTGGAACTGAAAGAAGGCATGACGTTCACCATCGAACCCATGCTCAACCAGGGCAAGTACCACACCAAACTGCTGGCCGATGGCTGGACCGCCGTGACGAAAGACCACAAACTCTCAGCTCAGTGGGAACACACGATCCTGGTGACCGCTGACGGCTATGAGGTCCTCACACGACGATCGGAAGAGTCGTTCTAAGTGGACCGGAGCGAGCTGGAATTCCGGATCAGTCACGACACCTCACCGGTGTTCGCCGCTCGCGAGCTGCTGCGGGAAAGCTACAACGCCGATGCCGAAGCCTTTCGGCAAGGCGCAGATGTCAGGGCCCTGGTGCACGCCAGGGCCAACACCATCGACAAAGTGCTCCGCCTGATCTGGAATCGGTACCCCTTTTCCCGCTCCTCAGACATTGCCCTGGTAGCCGTTGGCGGCTATGGCCGGGGCGAACTTCACCCGCACTCTGACATCGACCTGCTCATCCTCACCCGCCACGGCACAGAGGAAAGCTGGCAGGATGATCTCAGCGCTTTTATTACCCTCTTGTGGGATCTCAAGCTGGATATCGGGCACAGCGTTCGCAGCCTGGAAGATTCGGTTCAGGCCGCCCGGGAAGACATCACCATTCTGACCAACCTTCTGGAAACCCGCACCATCGCCGGACCAGACGGCTTGCGGGCAGAGCTGAGCGAGAAAGCCTACTCCGATGATATCAGTTCAGACCGGGACTACTTCCTGGCCAAGCAGGAAGAACAGCAGGCGCGCCATAAAAAATACGGGGACACAGAATACAATCTTGAGCCCAACGTAAAAGGCTCACCCGGCGCCCTCAGAGATATCCAGACCATTGGCTGGATTACCAAACGACATTTTGGCCTGCAGAACACCGCAGACCTCACCCGCTTCAGCATACTGACCGAAGAAGAACACCAGATTCTCCACCAGGGTGAAACATTCCTCTGGCAACTCCGTTACGGCCTGCAACTGCTCGCTGACCGCAACGAAAACCGGCTGCTGTTTGATCACCAGCGCGCCCTCGCCCAGATGCTTGGCTACCACGACGAAGGCAAGCGTCTCGGTGTCGAACTGATGATGCAACAGTACTACCGGACAGTTCTCGCTCTCGCCGAACTGGCAGATGTCATCCTGCAATACTACGATGAGGCCATCATTGGTGGCGGCGGCCAAGATGAGATACGGCCCCTGAACAAACGTTTTCAGGTTCGGAACCTGTATATCGAGGCCATTAACAATCAGGTCTTCGCCTACGCGCCCTACGCCATCATGGAAATCTTCGTGCTGATTGCCCAGCATCCGGAGATCAAAGGCATCCGCGCGACAACGATCCGTTCCCTAAGGGCACATCGCCATCTGATTGACGACGCATTCCGGTCAGACCTGGCAGTCACGACGCTGTTCATGGAGCTCCTGCGAACCCCGCACGCTCTGGACCAGACCCTCTCAGCCATGAAAAAGTACAATGTGCTGGGCCGGTACCTGCCGGAATTTGGTCAGATTATTGGCCAGATGCAGCACGACCTTTTTCATATCTACACGGTCGACGCTCACACCATGCGAGTGATCCGCAACATGGTGAGACTGAACAGCTCCGAAGCCCGCACCGAATACCCTCTGGCCTCACGCCTGATTCACAGACTCCCGAAACTGGAAACCCTGTTTATCGCCGGGCTTTACCACGACGTAGCCAAAGGCCGCGGTGGTGATCACTCCGAACTGGGCGCCATTGATGCAGAAAACTTCTGTGAACGCCATCACCTGAGCGAGCGGGACACCCAATTGGTTTCCTGGTTGGTGGAAAACCACCTGCTGATGTCGATGACCGCGCAGCGCAAGGATATATCAGACCCCGACATCATTCAGGCATTCGCCCGGGCTGTGCCCAGCCTGGCTCATCTGGACTACCTTTACATCCTGACAGTCTGTGACATCAGCGCCACCAACCCAAAACTCTGGAATACCTGGCGGGCGTCCCTGCTTCGCCAGCTCTACATCGAGACGAAACGGGCTTTGCGGCGCGGTACCGACACCCCAGTCGACCGGCAGTCCTGGATCAGGGCGACACAGGAAGAAGCCAGGGAAATACTGCGGGCCCAGAACATGACGGATGATCAGATCGACCTGATCTGGAATACCGTCGACGACGAATACTTTCTTCAGGATTCGACCGTGGATATTGCCTGGCAAACCGCCGCCATTATCCGCCATGGCGACAATCCCGACCCCCTGGTTCTGATCCGTGATACCCGGGGCGGCCCAACGGATGGCTACTCCCAGATCATCATCTACATGAAAGACCGGGTGGCCCTGTTTGCAGCAACCACCGCCGTTCTGGAGCAACTGAACCTGAACATCGTGGATGCCCGGATTAACTCAACCGAGAGCCCCTGCTCCATCAGCTCCTACGTTGTGCTGGATGACAAAGGGCAGCCTCTGGGCATAGATCCCGCCCGAAAAGAACGGGTGCGCAGACGCCTGATTGAGGAACTGGACGACCCGGAAGATTACCCGGACATCATCCATCGGAGAACGCCAAGGCAACTGAAACACTTTGCCTTTCCCACGGAAGTGACCTTCTCCAACGACACCATAAACCAGCGCACCGTTATGGAACTGATCACTCCGGACCGCCCTGGCCTGCTGGCCAGGATCGGTCAGGTACTGCTCGAACACCGGGTGCGGCTGACCAATGCAAAAATCGCCACACTGGGCGAGCGGGTGGAAGACGTTTTCTTCATCACCGATGAACAAGGTGAACCCTTGCGCGACCCGGGCGTGTGCCAGGCCCTTCAACAGGACCTCTGTAAAATGCTGGACGAGATTCAATGAACCCCAACCTGGAACGACTTCATCCCTACCCTTTTGAGAAGCTGGCCAAGCTGAAAGCAGGCATCTCTGTACCGGAACACCTGGCGGCTATTTCATTGGGGATTGGTGAACCCAAACACCCGTCACCGGCTTTTGTGAAAGACGTGATCGCCGACAATCTGGACAAACTGGCAAATTACCCGACCACCAAAGGTACAGACGAGCTTCGCCAGGCCATTGCAGAATGGGCCACCCGGCGCTTTGAACTGGCTCCGGAATCCCTGGACCCCAACCGGCACGTGGTCCCGGTAAACGGAACCCGAGAGGCGATTTTCGCCTTGGTTCAAGCCGTTACCGACGCCAGCAAATCTGCCTCCATCGTTAGCCCCAACCCCTTCTACCAGATCTACGAAGGCGCTGCATTTCTGGCAGGAGCCACCCCGGTTTACCTGCCCTGCGACGGCAGCAATGGCTTCATTCCTGATTTCGATTCTGTACCGGAATCCGTATGGGACAACTGTCAGATCCTGTTTCTGTGCTCACCGGGCAACCCCAGTGGCGCCGTGATTCCGCGAGACACGCTGGCCAAGGTGATCGAACTGGCCGATCGCCATGATTTTCTGATCGCCTCCGACGAATGCTATTCAGAGCTGTACCCGGACGAAGCAACGCCTCCCGAAGGGCTGCTGCAAACCTGCGCGGCGATTGGTCGTCACGATTTCAAACGCTGCATTGTGTTTCACAGCCTGTCCAAGCGCAGCAACCTGCCAGGTCTGCGCTCCGGGTTTGTTGCCGGCGACGCCGACGTGCTGGCCGGGTACCTGAAGTACCGCACCTATCACGGCTGTGCCATGCCGATTCACAACCAGCTGGCAAGTATTGCCGCCTGGAATGACGAAGCCCATGTTCTGGAGAACCGGGCTGCCTACCGGGCCAAGTTTGAGGCGGTTGTACCCATCCTCCGGGAAGTCATGAAGGTCGACTTTCCGGACGCCGGCTTCTACCTCTGGCCCGAAACCCCCATTGACGATGAGACCTTCGCCCGCGAATTGTCGGCGCAACAGAACGTCCACGTGCTGCCTGGCCGGTACCTGTCCCGGACCGTCAATGGCCACAACCCGGGCGAGAACCGTGTTCGCATGGCACTGGTGGCGCCGCTCGAAGAGTGTGTCGAAGCGGCGAGACGTATTGTTGAATTCGTAAAAGGCTTTGAGCAATGAAATTATATGGCATCCGCAACTGCGATACGGTTAAAAAAGCCCGGAAGTGGCTGGACGAGCAAGGTATTGAATACCAGTTCCATGATTTCAAGAAAGACGGCCTGACCAGCGAAAAACTCAGCCAGTGGGAACAAGCCATTGGCTGGGACACGCTTCTGAACAAACGGGGCACCACCTGGCGGAAACTTCCCGATGAGGTTCGTGATACCATTAGCGCCCAATCTGCCCACCAGGTCATGCTGGACAATCCCTCAATCATCAAACGTCCTGTGGTGGAACGCGGGGAAGACGTGAGCGTGGGATTCAACGCAGGCGACTGGGCTGCGTGGCTGGACTGAACATTTTCTGACAATTTAATGACAACAGGAGCAACCACCAGATGAGTTTTGCATTCGGCATCGGCATCGGCACTCAGAACAACCAGGGCGAGTGGCTGGAGGTTTATTATCAGCAGCCGATCATGACCCCCGACAAAGACCTGATCGACGTGGTTGAGTCCGCGCTGGACTATAAGGGCGGCAATCAGGCCATCAGTGTTAAAGCAGAACAACTGGCTCAGTTTGCCAACGCGCTTCGCCAGCTGGGTCGGACAGATCAGGCCAAACTGGCCGAGAAAGCCGGAGAAAGCAAACGTCCGGTCGTGGTTACTGTCCTGGCAACCGACGACACAGCATCCAGCACGCCAGAGGTCTATCTCAAGCTACACCTGATCTCTCACCGTCTGGCGAAGCCTCACAGCCTGAAACTCGATGGCATCTTTGGCCTGCTGCCCAACCTGGCCTGGACCAATGAAGGCGCCATCGACCTGAACGAACTGCCCGAGCGCCAGCTACAAGCGCGCATGGAAGGCCGGATTCTGGAAGTGAAGTCGGTCGACAAATTCCCGCAGATGACCGATTACGTGGTCCCCAAAGGCGTGCGCATTGCTGACACCGCGCGTGTACGTCTGGGCGCCTATGTGGGCGAAGGCACCACCGTCATGCACGAAGGCTTTATCAACTTCAATGCCGGGACCGAAGGCACCAGCATGATTGAAGGCCGCATTTCCGCTGGCGTGATGATTGGCAAAGGTTCCGACCTGGGTGGTGGCTGCTCGACCATGGGCACGCTCTCTGGCGGCGGCAACATCATTATCTCCGTTGGCGAGAACTGCCTGTTGGGTGCCAACGCCGGTATTGGTATCCCCCTTGGCGACCGCTGCACAGTCGAAGCAGGGCTGTACCTCACGGCTGGCACCAAAGTTGCCTTGCTCGACGACAACAACCAGCTGGTCGAAGTGGTAAAAACCCGGGACCTGGCGAACAAGAGTGACCTTCTGTTCCGTCGCAACAGTCAGACTGGTGCGGTGGAATGCAAAACCAACAAATCTGCTATTGAACTTAACGAAGAGCTGCACGCCAACAACTAAGGCAAAGCGCTCACCACAGAACCCGTCTGTGAGCGGGTTCTGTGCTTTTATTTCTCGCCTCTATTCGAACAGGTCGCCTCTATGTCACTCTCGCCCACCCTGGAACTCGCCATGGACCTCATCCGCCGAGAGTCTGTAACGCCAGACGATGCCGGCTGCCAGGAACTGATGATGTCGCGCCTCGCCCCGTTAGGGTTCGGTGGCGAACGCCTCCGCTTTGGCGATACGGACAACCTGTGGGCCAGGAAAGGCAACGACGGCCCGGTCCTGGCGTTTGCCGGCCATACCGATGTCGTTCCCACCGGACCAGAGAAAAACTGGGCGCACCCTCCCTTCGATCCGGTGATTAAGGATGGCTACCTCTACGGCCGAGGCGCAGCAGACATGAAGGGCAGCCTGGCAGCCTTCATCACCGCTTGCGAGCGCTTTGTGGCGAATCATCCGGCCCACCGCGGTTCCATAGCCCTTCTTATTACCAGTGACGAAGAAGGCCCGGCCCAGGACGGCACCGTTAAGGTGGTGGAAACGCTCGAAGCACGCAATGAGAAAATGGACTGGTGCCTGATCGGCGAGCCTTCCAGTACACACCAGGTCGGTGATGTGATCAAGAATGGCCGCCGCGGCTCCCTGCACGGGTACCTGACCGTTCACGGCGTTCAAGGCCACGTTGCCTATCCGCACCTCGCGGAGAACGCGGTGCATGACGTAGCCCCGGCACTGGACGCTCTTGCCAAAGAATTCTGGGATAACGGAAATGACTTCTTCCCGCCGACGACCTTCCAGATCACCCGCATCGAAGCCGGCGTTGGCAGCAACATCGTGCCCGGGGAGTGCCTGGTACACTTCAACTTCCGCTACTGCACTGAGAACACGGCAGAAAGCCTTGAAGAGCGTGTGGTTGCCATACTCGACCGACACAACCTGAAATACGACCTGCAATGGCACCTCAGCGGCCGACCTTTCCTGACCGACAAGGGCGCCCTGGTCTCTGCCGCACAGAGTGCCATCCGCGGAGTGACTGGCCGGGAAACGGAACTGTCAACGTCTGGCGGCACCTCCGACGGCCGCTTTATCGCACCCACGGGTGCTCAGGTCCTCGAGCTCGGCCCGATCAACGCCACCATCCACAAAGTGGACGAGTGCGTGAAGGCCGACGACCTGGATACCCTGTCTGAGATCTACGAACAGATTCTGGTGGAACTGCTGGGGTAAACCTACGAATTCCGGGGCTCCTGGCGAGCCCCGGGATCAGTAATGTGGCGGGGGCGTTTCTTCGTCTTCCCGCCGGATGTTCGATGGCGAGATATCCTTTAACTGCTTGTGCAGCATTTTCTTTGCATCCCACAGCTCCCGAATATCCATCTCCTGCCTGGCCACCTGATCGCTCAACGTGTTGATCAGCTCATCCTGGAACGCAAGTCGCATTTCCAGTTCAGCAAGCCGTTGTTCCAGAGAATTTTTGCTCATGAGGTTTGGTCAGCCCTTTCGGTAATCTGGTATCATGCCGCCTTTTACCGCCTATGGCAGGATAATCCGAACTCCTGAGCCTTAGCGGCGTTCACCGGCCAGACATGCCATGTTACCCGATGTCTGGCTTTTTATCGTTAGTGTTAAACCATGGAGAATAACCAACCAATGCGTAATCCAGCCAAAGCGATCCTTGTCGCCATTCTGATCGCGATTCCGGCACCGTTTGTCCTCGGCCTTCTGCTGACCACCACTCCGGAACCCCTCAAGATTCTGGCGATGGGCCAGGGCCTGGAAGCTCTGGGCAGCCAGGGTGGCGTAGCGGCTTATCTGTTCGCGTTCGTTGTCATTGCCGTTGCTGCGTTTCTCGCAATTACCCTTGCCAGCATCCAGAGCGCCTCTCAGGGCTCCAACGCCCGAAAGGCACCCCGCGCGCCCAACCCCAGCAACCAATACGATGATGAAGAAGACGATTTTGACGACAGCACGCCCGAAGGCGATGAGGAAGGCACCGTTAAATGGTTCAACGTCAAAAAAGGTTTCGGCTTTATCGTGCGTGACAGCGGCGACGAGATCTTTGTGCATTTTCGCGCCATCCGTGGTCGCGGTCGTCGCGTACTTCGCCAGGGCCAACTGGTTCGTTTCGATGTAGTTGAAGCCGACAAAGGCCTTCAGGCAGACAATGTTTCTATCCTGAGCGACTAACCGTTCAGGTTTCTGCCAATAAAAAAGCAGCCCCCGGGCTGCTTTTTTTGTGATTTCGGCACCCGGTTAATTCCAGGCCACCAACTGTTCGCCGCGATGATCCAGCCTCCACCACTTCTCGTCTTCCACCGAGTCACCTTCCTTCCAGTCGCCCGGGCTGCAGCGGACTTCGGTATCCAAGGCTCGCCAGGCACTGCGGGCACAGTCCAGATCGCTGTTCCAGGGCAAAGCCCCGCCTTCTATCACCAGTGAGGTGAAACGCTTACCAAACGCCCCCGGATAAAGGGTAATGCGCACTCGCGCTCCACCATAGACTGCCGCTCCCTTAATGACGGAACCAACGTCCGCATCATCCAACTGCAACTCATCGAGCTGCCCCTTCAGCCAGCGCGACACGGCGCCCGGCTCAAGGTCACGAATGTAGATTTCCAGATCCTGCACCCAAGGATTCTCCCTGCCGTTGTTCGCAATGCCGCACATAGTGAACTGGCCCGGGCCTCGCTGCAACCCATCGTTCGAGTTCCTCACGCAGATCTTCCACTAGCAATCGCCTCAACGTTCCTGCACGTTTGCGCTCATGCCAGCCGACATCCATCGCAGCCTGCTCAACCATCAACGCTTCTTCCATCTGCTCTAAAGCACCGGCCTCTTCCCCCCGGGCCAACGCAACCAGAGATTGTCGCTGCCAGACTTCGCGCTGACCCGCGAGCGCCAGCGACAACACCGGGCCCCGACTGGCAAACAGATCAAGCCTGGCGCAGGCGCGTTTCACCCATTGCAGCATACCACCAGGGCCGGCGACGCAACTGCTTTGCCGGGAAGCCGCGTAGTCCAATGCGGCCGGAGATATCTGGACACTCCAGCGCTTTTCAATCGCAGGCTGATGTACCGTCAGAATAGCCTTTCGCTGACCGGCGCTCACCAAGGGCAGATCCAGGGCTTCAGGTTCCCGCCCCAACACATGCCCCAGCCGAACCTCACTGCCTGAATCGATTGCGGAACCGCGACCTACCAACAGGATTGGCCCGGACCAGCCAACCACCAGCTCTCTCATCAACCCTAAAGGCTCCGACATCAGTGTCATCAAATCCGCAGGGCTGACATTATCCAGCACCAGCACTGGCCAGCGCTCTGAGGCAGAGCCATAAGAAGGCACAACCGGTTGATCACACGAGAGCACTTCGGATTCTCTTCTTGGGTCCACCTGCACCCAGGGCAACCCAGACGTTGCCAGCAACGACTGTAACCACGAGGTTTTCCCGGCTCCCTTGGCCCCACGAACCCAGATTAATGCCTCCGGGTTGGCGGCCAACGCTACCGCTACGTCTTCTACCAGTGACAACCAGTCCAGATCGGTGATTGCTACCGGAGTGAACGAGGCATCACACCTTGCAGGCGCTCCCTCACCGTTCGCCGCAGACCAGTCACTGACCAGCTCCAGAACCGCCACATAGGCTTTATCCTGTAGCCGCTCACATTGGGAAGCCAGGGCTTTGAACAACCGGGGCCAGCCAAGCCAGGGTTCTTCTGCCGCTTCCCTGGCCGACGAGATCCAGTAGATCAACTGCGAAGACAGATCCCCATCCCCCACCACTTCGGTGACGATCGGCTGCTCACCCTGAATGGTGCGAACGAGTTCGTCCAGATCAATGCTCTGACGGCGCAGAAACGGAGGAATTGCAGGGATGGCATCGAGCAATGCCAGCAGAAAATCTTCAACTGTAATCACAGAGCCGCCCCGGCGCCCGACACTCTCTCGGGCCATCAACAGTGCGGTCTGACACTCCGGAGACAGACATCCTTGCCAATCTTCCATTGGGCCTCTCCTTCCTTGGGCTTGAGACATCGTCCTGATGCCATTTGGTCAGCCGGGAATTCTAGAACCGTGTCACGAATGTGACAACGGCTAACGCTCGTTTCTGTGAACGGAACAGCCCCTACAATGGTCTTAAGCGGCCGTGCCTGGCCACTGAAGCGGCATAACGAATACCCTGTTTACCTCCAGCCAGCGGCCTGATTCCGAATGCCTCGCCATAATAGCGAACAACTGAGGCACCCCTGCGTTCTCAACGCGCTCGAGAGCCGCCCTCGCCAATGCCGCATCCGGGGCAGCCGATTGAGCCCAGGGACCAATCCAGTCAGGCTTGAACAGAGGCACCCAGCACGAGACCTCTTGCTGACAGGCAGCGTCAATCCTCATCCAATCACCGGTCAGGTGGCCCTTCGGCACCTGTGCTGGCAGCTCAGGCAACAATCGCTCCGTGGGATAGAACAGATAGCCGGGCATGAAGATTCGAGGCGTCACCGGTTCGTTCACGCCGACACCGGCCAGCAACGTTTGGGTCTCCGGCCGTTGACACAAGCGACTTTGGTGGTTAACCAACCGCTCGGTCTTCAAGTCCAGCCGGTCCCGGGCATTGGGTCCGTACCAACGGACTCGCGTCTGTCCTGTGGCGAAGCCCAGATAGAACTTGATGGCAATCTCGTGATGCTCAAGCTGCCCGGTATCGCTATTGCGAACCAGAAAATCCAGCTCCCCCAACGTCCGCCCTTCGGCCTGTACTTGCTGATTCTGAAGCACAATCTCCCACCCGAGCAGATCCCGTAACAACACCTCGTACAACCGCTCGAAATAGTGGCCCAACCGACGCTCCGGATCTTCCGCCAGACGAGCCGGCAAAGTCTCCGGGTTCTGGTCCCACTGTGTCAGTGTCTCCAGAAACGCTGGCGACAGATGGGAAGCAGGATTAAAGCGAAAGTCATGTCGTAACAGCTGGGGCGCCAGACACAACCAGGCCAGGTGCCGAACCGCCGGCACCTCGAACGCCAGCAACGTCTCGGTAATCTCGTTTTTA
The DNA here is from genome assembly GCF_000421165.1 of Marinobacter daepoensis DSM 16072. GTDB lineage: Bacteria > Pseudomonadota > Gammaproteobacteria > Pseudomonadales > Oleiphilaceae > Marinobacter > Marinobacter daepoensis. The sequence goes on along the minus strand of NZ_ATWI01000016.1, from coordinate 11,364 downwards.
GTCATAGCCGAAGAATACCGTAAACTGAGGGGTACACAATTGAGAACCTGGCCAGCCAAGGAGTACCTTATGCAATACCTGCACACCATGATCCGGGTGAGTAACCTGGACGACACGCTGCACTTCTTCTGCGATTTGCTGGGCATGGTAGAAATCAGCCGCAAGAGCAACGAAAAAGGCCGCTTCACCCTGGTGTTCCTCGCCGCCCCGGAAGACGAAGACAGGGCCCGGGAAGGCAAGGCGCCCATGATCGAACTGACCTACAACTGGGATCCGGAAGAATACACCGGCGGCCGCAACTTCGGCCATCTGGCCTTCTGCGTAGACGACATCTACGCCCTGTGCGAGAAACTCCAGACCAACGGCGTCACCATCAACCGCCCGCCCCGGGATGGCCATATGGCGTTTATCAAGACACCGGATGGCATCTCTATTGAGTTGTTGCAGCAAGGCGAGGCGCTGCCGGCTCGGGAACCCTGGGCGAGTATGGAGAATGTGGGGAACTGGTAACCTCCAGCAGGCATCCAGTTCCCCGAACGGCCACTGGCCAGCCCAACGTTAGCAAGATAACATAAGCTCTCTTTTCGGATGCCGCCAGCGCCAAAAGCTCAGGCTCGCATCCGCATCCCGTGCCCGGTGGTTGCTGTGATCCAGGGCTTGCATGGCTGTACGGGAGAACGAACCTCTTTTCTCTTGCCAGGACCACCCCAATGATTGCCAGAATTACCCAGCTCTTCCCACTCTGGGCCATACTCTTTTCTATCGTTGCCTATGTTCAGCCATCACTTTTCATCAGCTTTAAGAGCGCGATCGTTCCGCTGCTGACTCTCATCATGCTCGCCATGGGCCTGACACTGACCCCGTCCGATTTCGTCAATGCGGCCCGGCGCAAAGGCGCCATTACCCTCGGCGTGATTCTCCAATTCTCGATAATGCCGGTACTCGCACTTGTCATCAGCCTGCTGATGGGATTCAGCCCTGAACAAACGGTAGGCATGGTGCTGGTGGGTAGTGTAGCTGGCGGCACCTCATCCAATGTCATGGCTTACCTCGCCAAAGGTGACGTGGCGCTTTCCATCTCCATGACCGCAATCTCAACCTTGCTTGGGGTTTTGTTCACCCCTCTGCTGACCGGGCTGCTTGCCGGCAAATCGGTAGACGTCCCTGTTGCGGCCATGCTGATGAGCCTGGTCAAAATCGTATTGATTCCCGTCGGCATCGGCGTAGCCATCAACACCCTCGCCCGCTCCCAGATCAAACGCATCGAGCCCGCGTTGCCGCTCATTTCCATGGTCTCCATCGTCATGATCGTCGCCATTGTCGTCGCCCTTAACAAAGACAATCTTGCGGCCCACGGCGTCGCCATCGCTATTGCTGTCATCTGTCACAACGGGCTTGGGCTTGCCCTCGGCTACGGCCTCGCCCGACTCTTCGGATTTGAAGCAACCATCTGCCGCACCATCGCTTTTGAAGTGGGACTGCAAAACTCCGGATTGGCAACAGCACTGGCCATGAAATTCTTCACACCGGTGGCGGCCATTCCTGGCACTCTGTTTTCGGTATGGCACAACATTTCCGGCTCTATTCTCGCCGGCTACTGGTCGCGCCACGGGGCGGAGGAAAGCCCAGAGGCCCAGCAGGCCAGCGCAAACTGAGGCATCGAAGGCGGCCAGGCCTGGCAGGCAACATAAATGCCTGTCATTTCTGGCCGCTGGCCCAAGACCTTGGATCAACGCCCCAGCCTACTATACAGGCTTACCCGCCTTTGACCGGATAGTCGACCGATTCGATGCCGCCCCAAAAACGCAGCAAAGCACCACCGTCCTCCAACCTTTCAAGTGACTCACCGCCGTGGTTATGCCACAGGGGGACCAATGCCTTCCCGTTCTGGTTGTATGCAACTATAGGCAGATGACTCAGATCGAACGTTGATTTTACTTTGAGGAGTGCATCTAACTGCCCCTTACTAACCTTCAATGCCCCCCTGGCAACATGCTCAAAACGGGCATCATTCCCAGGTAGCTCCGCACGAACAGAGATACGTTTCATATGATAAGGCGAGGCTTTGCTATTCGGTGTATTGAAGTCAAAGCGCGGCACATTCCCTCGATACAAGGTTCGCTCGCCCACAACCTCACCACCCGTCATCATTGGTCTGGCGGCGGGTGCTGTGAACGTCATCTCTTTGGTGAGAGTGCTCATGTAGTGAAACCTGAAGCGCTCTGGCAAGGGAGCTGACGTGCGGCTGAACTCAAAGATAAAGTCGCCGTTTTTTTCGTGGGGTGGCATTGCGTCAAGGCCCTGCATCAATGCAGCTGCCATTGCTCTTCCGCTGCGGGGCGCGGTCTTCATGGCGCCCAGAACAGACTCGAAAGCAGAATGGGTCATGCGCAGACCAAACTGAGGCACCGGCTCGCCCGATTCTTCTATCGGATACCCCATAATCATTGGTCGAGCCCCTGGCGGTGTTCCACCGGTCTCGGATACCCGAATACGTACCACTTCAGCATCCCATGCTTCGATGATCAGTTTAAGCCCGGCGTTTTCCAGTTCCATCGCCTTATCCTTCTTATCGAGAAGGACCGAATACTCTTGATCAGGTAAGGTTACCGGAGCCTTAAATTCAATCACGCTCACCCGCTCTAGCTGATCCTGAGTCATCTGGTGACGAAGGAAAGGAATTCTCGCGCCGGCAGGCGCGCCACCGACCGAAGATTTGAGCACTCTGAAGTCGGGATTAGGAATTGCATTTTCCGTTACCGGTTCGCCACCTGTATCCAGCAACCGAACTCGGGTAACCGGATGGATCGTTGCCTCCTGAAGATTGGAGGAATTCACCTGTGACTCAACCCCCTCGCCCCGTCCATAGCCATAATCAAACGGTTCCAGACCAAACCACAACAGGGTTCTCTGGATCTCATCGAGGGTCGTCTCCACCGGTTCCGGACTGAAAGGGGGTTTGAAGTAGTCGTTAAAGACAGCGTTCGAGGTATCGATGGGGCGAGATTGCAACGATATTTTGGCCATAGACAGCAGTCTCTCGGTGTCTGGCCCTGGATCAACCTCTGACTGCCTGACCTTCAGGCGACTGGTAATCTGAAAGGTTACCCCTTGGCGCTGCTCTTCAGTGCTTATCTGAACACTAGCCTGCCGCGGCCAGCCTGTTGTGCGTTCAAGCTCGAGGTAGCCAGCAACGCTAAAACTATTTGTGGTTGAATCTACATCCGCCGGCAGATCTTGCTCTCCGACGGTTGCAAATTCCAGAGTCACCGTCTGACTATCCAGCTGAGTAACTTCGAACTGCATTCCCTGAAGGATTGCCCCGCCCCATTGTTGATTCTCAGTCTGCCAGGATAATCCAATCGCCAGATCTTCATTTGGAAACTGGCCTGGATACCAAGGAAAAACACTCAGGCTGCGAAGAAGTAGAGTCCGCAGAGCGTCTGGCCGATCATTAATGCTCGTCAGGGCATCCGGATTCTGGTGAGTGCTCTCTTTGAGCACACCATGAACACTGACCTGCTCTACAACTCCAGACCGCAAAAAATCGACCAGAAGTTTTTCACTACTGCTTTGTGCCTCGCCCGACTCGGTGTCTGCAAGTGTCCGCCCACGTCCTCGTTCCACAGCTTTCACCACACCGGACTGGAGCTCAACCACGCCAGCATCCACACCAAGCACTTCGCTGCGCAGAACACTGGTCATCCTGTTAACCGACCCACCTCTGCCAGACACCCCGATTTCCGTGGTCTGATCAACCGCAAAATATCGGACGGGTTCTACCCCGCAACTTCGGCCATATGGCCTACCGCGTGGACGATATCTACGCCCTGTGCGAGAAACTCCAGGCCAACGGCGTCACCATCAATCACCCACCCTGGGATGGCCATATGGCGTTCATAAAGACACCGGACGGCATTTCCATTGAGTTGCTACAGAAAGGCGATGCGTTGCCGGTTCGGGAACCTTGGGCGAGTATGGAGAATGTGGGGAGTTGGTAAAGCAACTTCGATTCTGTAATGGCGTCGGTTTTCGGTCCAGCCATTACAGAATCGCGCCGAAAGTGAGGGTTTCGGCCGGTGCGACGGGCATGTTCAGCGGTGACGGCATCTAGTGTCGAATGGTTCCAGCCTCGGTACATCGTGCAATTGCTGCGCGGTACCCAAGTAGCGCTGAGGCTGGCCCGATAACGCCACCAACTCCTCCTTCTTATGGCTCACCCCTCCTCAATGAGGTCTGGCTCAATTGCTCAGTAGCACTCTAATCCCCTAGCGCTATACTGACTATGTAACGAACACCACTCTTTTCCTCAAATCTAACCAAAAAAGAACGGTTAGTAGTCAATTGGTCATAAATTAAAGGGCTCAGGCCAGAGACGCGACACACGTCTTCATCAAGATAGTAGTTTTCCTTTTCTTCATCTTGGAAAACAAAGCAGAACTTTTTATCCTGCGTTTCACCAACGAACTGCACAGTTTTCATATCAACTAGCGCACCTTTTCCGACTTCATATAAATAACTTTCCCCGAGTTTTCGGGCAGCCAATGTTGAGTTAGAATCTGCGTTCCCCCCCCGGAATAAAGCCTACCGGCCCTAGATTGCTGAGGTGCCACCTCGCCGATCAAAACTTTCGCAGCTTTCTGAATACGAACATCTACCAGATTATCCATTGTGTTATAAACGGATCGGCCCGAAGCATCATAGAACGGACTAAGCGCCAAATGCTGACGTGCATGCTGTAAGTTATTCGGAATTTTTCCTACGGCAACGAAAGCACCTTCTTTTGCAGCATCGCCTCCGTAGAATCTTACTCCGTCGACGTCCTGCAGCAATTCGATTTCAAGCGCCCTATTGTTGGCAAACCCGAGTTTTTCCGGCGTATCAACCTGATTTATCACCCTATAGCTGCCCTCAGGCAGCGAACGAAGGCTAGCCTGAAGTTCAGTGTTTATTGAACTATCAGGTGAACGTTTCTCGTATGCCGCCAACCCCAACGGATCCACCCACCCCGTCGGATTAGGCACATACTGATAATTATTCAACCCACCCGCAAGACCAATCGGGTCCGGTGTGATAAATCGTCCGGTATTCGGGTTGTAGTATCGATGCCGGTTGTAATGCAGGCCGGTTTCCGGGTCGTGGTACTGGCCCTGGAAGCGGAGCGGGTTGTCGATTTCTGCGACTTGTTGCTGAACCACATTACCGTAGGCGCGGTAGGTCACCGACCAAACGAGTTCGCCCTGCTGGTTGGTCAGTTCCTGGGGTGTTCCCAAATGGTCCAGGTGGTAGTAATAGACTGCGGCTTCTTCCGGGCCGTGGCCATCTAACAGCGCCAGGGGTTTGAAGCTGTCAGGCTCGTATAAATAGGTGCGGTACTGATCCCCGGTTTCTTCAGCAATGAGGCGGTCGCCCTGCCAGAGAAATTCGGTTCGTGTCAGGCCGTTGGTTTTGGCGATACGGCGGCCGAAGGCGTCGTATTCGTAGTGCCAGGTGTTGCCATCCGGGGTGGTGATGCTCGTGAGTTGGTGCTCGCAGTCGTAGGTATACCGGGTGACCAGTTTCTGGCCTTTGCCTCGACGTTCCTCAATCAGGTTGCCGAATTCGTCGTATTCGAAGTAGCTGTCACCGTGCATGGTAAGCCGGTTACCGCGCACATTGGCAGATTGACCGCTTGAAGCCCCCAGGTTTTGCTCCAGGAGGTTGCCGGCCGGGTCGTGTATGAGTTGCTCATAGAGATCGCCTCGCACGCCCACCAAACGATCCATCGGATCGTAGACGTATTGTCTGAGCCCTTTGCGGCTGTCCTGGATGCTCTTGAGGTTGCCGTTGGGATCGTACTGGTAGTCGCGCTGAGCGCTGATGTCTTTGAGGCGGCCCTGATGAATCCGGTGCTGGGTCAGGCGGCCTTCGTCGTCATAGACATAGGCACTCAGCAGATCACCCTGTTGCCGTTCGATTTCCTCGCCGGTGGAAGCCATTCTGTGGCGGGTCAGCGGTTGGCCATTCAGGTCGATGCCTGACAACAACCCGGCTGCGTCCCGGTGGTAAGCCAGCGCCTGGCCGTCCGGCAGTACCATTTCGTTCAGGCGATCAAATTCATCATAACGATAACGAAGGCTGGCCCAGCCCTGATGTTCGGTTTTCAACAAACCGAATTCGTCGTACTCGAATGCCAACGGCCAGTGGCCATCATCAACCCCGATCAGTTTGCCGTCCGCGTTATAGCCGTACTGAATCTCGCGGCCATCGGGTAGCGTCTTCTTCAGCAACTGGCCGAGTTCATCCCGCTCATAGGCAGTGGTTTGCAGGACCTCACTGGAAGTGCCGTACTCAGCCTTCTCCGTCAGATGGCCATTCAGGTCATACTGGTAAGCGGTGCGACGGCCATCAAACGCACTCTCCTGTTTGACCAACCCGTTCGGGTAATAGTCGATGCGGTAGGCTTCACCTCGCTCATTTTCGATGTGAGTCAGCAGGAACCGGTGGTGATCATAACGGTAACGAAGCTCGCTGCCGTCCGGGTTGATGCGACGAGTGAGCAGGTGAAGATTGTTGTCATCCTCGTAACGGGTTTCCCGCCCTTGCTCGTCCACAAAACGGGTGACCTTGTTGTACGCATTGTACTTGTAATGACGAGACCGGTTGGCTGAGAGTATTTCTTCTGTAACTCGTCCAAGGCCATCGTACCGGTATCGGGTAATGGCACCCCGGGCGTCCTTCTTGGCCAGAAGCTGGCCAAACTCATCGTAGCGGTATTGGTAGAACGCCCCGGTGGGAGTAGTTTCCTCAATCAGCTGGCCCTGGCTGTTCCAGCACCACTTGTGAGCACGACCGTCCGGGCCGGTTTTGCTCTGTCTCGCCCCATTTCATTTACAGAGTCTAACATCAGGTGAGGTTCCAACTACCTTGACAGAGGGGGGGATCGATCAGTTAAATCGTCCTGGCCACACGTATAGATGTGGCTCGACCCTATGAAACCGGGCACCACTCCACACCGGTGAGCATACCCGCCAGCCGAATCTTGGCCTGCTTGTCCCCCGCACGAGCATTGACCACGACCTCGCCGCTCGCCCGGTCGTATTGGAGGTGAGTGACGGTCGTCGCATGCTCCAGAAAATCTTCGGGGAGCACCTGCCAGGTTTCGCCATTCCAGATTTCCACCCTTGGAGCTTCCGTCAACGAAAGACGCAGGGTGCCTTTGCCCTCAAACAGCACCAGATCTCCCTGCAAGGCCCACTCGCCGGCACCAACGATATCAATGCTGCGCTCGCCTACCGCAAGCCGAGTCAACTCAATGTCTGGAAACCACTGTGCAGGCATCAGATCCATTGCCAGGGTGTCAGTCATGACTCACCTCCGGCTCTCCATCGAAGCGAGACAGCCACTCCTGATACTCAGGGGCATTGAAAACTTTCGCACCATCCACCCGCCCCATAGCTATCCCATCATGATCAGTGGAACGAATCGGTCGCAAGACTTGCGCTGCCTTTCGATAGGGGGCCACATCCAGGCTCTGCTCTCGGTCTCCAAGAAGAGGCTTGGAACCGGCTTGTATTATCACGCCGCCGTCGTAGGATGACATCCAACCATCTGGCAACGTTTCCTGCAATACAGCCTCACCACCGAGTTGATCCACATAGGGTTGGCAGATAGCCGTAAGCCAATTGGGGGTTTTAATGTTGCAAACCAAATCATCGGAATGAGATATCCGATCACTGATATTCAGTCCAGGGAAACGCTGACCTAACTGATACACCAAGGGGTCTACCCGGGTTTCATAACCATGAGAAATAGCCAAACCAAATCCCGCATAGGCTTGTTCGGCGTTCAGCAAGCTACACCAACGATTGAATACAGATGGCAGTTTTTCCTCACGATCCATGAAGAAGTCGATGGGGAAATGCATATAGATATACGACAAGAAACTATCAAGGGACGCAGCCCCTTCATCCCCTTTATTTACTCTCCTACCAAGTGACACCACATCCACATCGGAGGCGTCGGTCTTCTTTTCCCCACCATGGAAAACAAACTCCCACTGTTCGTCCTGCGGTACATCCAACAACCACTCATCCGGGTATGGGTAAGGCGTTTTCTTCAGGCTTTTCCAGCGACCGGTATTCGGGTTGGTGGTCCACTTGAATTCCTGGCCGAAATACTCCCGGTATTCATTGAAGACCGCCAGTACCGCCTCCCGGACATCCGCACGCCAGGCATTACGGAAGTATATTTCCACGTTCAAGCTAAGTTTAAGCATGACACCATCGGCGTCTTCCACAGTCATCAGTTCTTTCAGTTCATCCACGGTAAGTCTTCCCCTGTCCTGAAGCTTAAAATGCGGCTCCGATGCGCTCCAAGCTTGGACGCAATGATGACATCCTCTGCGCAACGAGTTTGGCGGCTTCACTGCTTCCACGAACCACAGTAGAGGTTCCCCGGTAAAAACGGGCGCTCTGGAGCGCCGCCCTCGCCCCCAGAGGTGCCAGCAGAACATCGTCCGCCGTTCCGATCCCGGTGGCATCATCCAGCACCAGCGCTGTCATCGCAACGCCGATGGCCAACACTTCCAACCCGAGCAACAACGAATCACCCAGCCCATGCTCTTCTTCCTGCTCATACAAATCCCGCGCAGGCTGCAAGGAGTCTTCAGGTACCAATTGCTGTTCTGTACCGTTGCACTTGCAAGTGTCCTCGTTGAGTTCGTGCAAGCCATTTCGAGAACCAGCAATCCGTCTATAGGCTTCTGCCTGTCCGTCTCCCCAGCGGTCCCCTCGAAATTTGACCTCCACCACCCCCAGCAGGTTGTCCTGAGTTGGCAACCCGGCAGCGTCTCGCAGAACTACGGCATCCGGTATACGAAGCTCGCCTTTACTGTATTGCTCAATCTCATCTTTGAGCAACGCATCGGCCGGAGTCTTTAGGTTTCGAATCCTATTAATCATATGACCAAAGTTGCGGATCGGTTCAGCCGTTTCTTGCCCCATTCTATCCTTGAGCATTAGTGGCTGTGGAACTAGCCCCGGCGCCAAGGGCATGTAATACCCAACCTGCGGCCGGATACCGGTATCCGAGACCTGGTTCACCGCATCCAGGGAAGCATCGACACACATCTGCTTCATGTTGCGGCCGGTCTGGGACTGCATGGGGTTGACGCTGCAAAAGCAGACGAAGCTGCAAATAAACGCCAGTTTGGGGGTTATGTCGTTACAGATCGGGCATTGCTCGGTGGCTGTCATCCTTGATCACTCCAACGTTGTTTACGGCGCTTGCTGATCAGGGCCGTTTCGTCATACGACGGCATCCAGTCCGGGTCGTGGTGGGGGGCGTAGTGGTCCGTCTGTTCGGCCAGGTCGCGTTCGATGTCAACCAAAGCCTGCGCCAGATTCGCTGATGCCAGGAGTTCCTCTGCCCGGGCAGCCCGATAAAAGTGGGAACAGCGCTCTAAGCACAGTTGGCAGAAAGTGAGTGTTTCCTGGGGACTTGGCGCCTCATGCCATCGATAGATCGCCTGTACGGTCTCGTCAATCCGTTGAACGACAATCTCATTCGCCAGATGCATAAGCCGCCAGGTCATTGACTGGTTTAATTGCACCACCGCCTGTTGCACCCGGTGGCGATGGTAGATCGGTCTCATGGCCTGGATGTGTTGCTCAGTTAACCGAAGCCATAAAGGCTTAAGCGTTTGCCAAGTCGACTGCGCCCCCCGTTCAACAGACTCACTGAGCCAACAGGCCTCTTCACCCAGTTGTCGGGCGGCCCACTGGGTTACGGGACCGGCAAAGGTCTGCTGCTCGGACACACTCAGCGATTGCCAAAAGACAGGCAGGATGTCCGGATCGTAAAAACGGCACAGCACCTCGCTGTCATTTTCATCAACAAGGGTGAGAGACTTTCGTAAATGGGCTGCCAACTCCGCCAAGTTTGCATCGGCAGTCAGCAATACCCCCCAGTTGTTTGATGGGGAGGACTGGTGCGCCCAGCTCAGGAATTTATGGTCGGGGTTAATCTCGGCCAGTATCGGGGACACCTCTAAGAGGTGTGCAAAGGGTGTTCCGTTGTACAGGGGAATGCTGTCGCTGGTTCCCGCCAGTTCGTACCACTTTGCCCTTAACCCAGGTAACGCCGCATCTACAATAACAAAGGCCCGCTGGCCACTGGAAAACGGCCATTTCATACGCGGCCCCCTTGTGTCATGCGCTCAGAGCAGATTTTGCAGAAGGGCTTTCCGTTCACAGCGGCCTGTTTAATGGCTATCGCCTGCCCTTCGGTTTCCGCAAAGCCGGTTGGCAGGAAGACCGATTCAACCATCTCGTAAACATTTTTTTCCACATCCTGCGGCAACACTGGCCCACTCGCTCCCTGCCCCGAACCACTCCCCGGGCTGCCCCCGGAATTAATCTTGATCCCCGGCCCGCTCAACGTAACCCCGCTGGGGTCCAGCTTGATAAAGCTCCCGCCCCCGGAAATCGTCAGCTCTGCCCCGGCATCCAGCACCACCTTGGCACCGGCCTTGTGATGCACTTCGGTGCCAGCTTCTGAGGCCATGGTGCGGGCGGTTTTCTGATGGTAGGTGCCGCCCACGGCCTGACTGCAGTCTGCGCCAACGGACAGCCGGTTTTCACCGTCGGTGGTGCAATGGTCCGCCGCTTTGATGTGGCTGAACTGGTGGTTCTCCACCGTCAGGTGGCTGTCGTTCCTGATGACTTCGGTGCGGTTGTTTTCCGTCAGCAGGTCCAGGTCTTTCTGGGCGTGCACGTAGATCTGTTCTTTGTCCGCTTCGTCTTCAAAGCGCAGTTCGTTGCTGCCCTCGCCCTTGTGGGTTTTGGTCTTCAGGGTGGTCCGGGTTTTGTGTTCCGGCAGCGCGTACGGCGGTGTGTTGGTAGCGTGGTAGGTTCTTCCGGTGATGATGGGCTGGTCCGGGTCGCCGTCGAGGAAAGACACGATGACTTCGTGGCCGATTCTGGGCAGGGCCATAAAGCCGTATTGGCCGCCGGCCCAGCCCTGGGCCACGCGCAGCCAGGCGCTGCTGTGTTCGTCGTTCTTGGAGTAGCGGTCCCACGGGAATCTTACTTTCACCCGGCCGTATTGGTCGCAGTGGATTTCTTCACCCTCGGGCCCGGTGACGAGGGCCATCTGGGGGCCGTCCATCATGGGTTTGTGGTTGCACAGGGGGCGCCAGGTTTTGTCGGCCGGAACGGCACTGAAGGTGTTGTGGTAGCTGGTGGGTTCGCTGCCGCCCTCTTCTTCCAGGGCCTGGGGCTGTTTGCCGGTGTGGGTGATGGCGGTCAGCAGCCATTCGCGGTTCAGGGTCTGGCTGTCGTGGTCCTGCAGTTCCACTTTGGCGCCGGGGGTGAAGTCTGGCCG
>NZ_ATWI01000015.1 GCF_000421165.1 Marinobacter daepoensis DSM 16072 | reverse complement strand
CATCGAAAAGGCAAAGGCCGACAGGTGTCGTTTACCCTCGAGCACAAGCGCCTGCCTAACTACACCGACTGGATGAAACACCGGGTGGATAGCTCGCAGGGTAAAGAGATCTACAGTCACCGCATGTCGGTGGTGGAACCGGTGTTCGGCAACATTGGCACGAATAAGGGCCTGAATCGCTTCAGCTTGCGGGGCAAGAAGAAGGTGCAGGGCCAGTGGCAGCTATACTGCCTGGTGCACAATATTGAGAAGCTGGCGAATTACGGGCGGATGGCGGCGTAATGCCGAGAGTGAAAGTCCCGGAAAAGTACCTACGGGAAACCAGCAATGCCGGCTCCAGGGGCCCCAAAAGGCCGAAGTGGATGGCTGAACATCGAAATCACGGGAATCGGCCACTTGATGGCTGCGATAAAAATGACAGGAATCAGTCGTTGGGAATGACTCGGAATCGGGTTTTTCTACAGCTTCGTTAGGAGATAGGGATGTCTATAAACATTGAGCTGGCCGAGACGACTGAGCAGTTTGATGCAGGTGGCCGGTTGATTCGTGCGTATGCTGAGTTTCTGGGGCTGGATTTAGAGTTCCAAGGTTTTTCCAGCGAGTTGGCTTCGCTGTCAACGATGTACGGTCCACCCAACGGTGCACTCTTGCTCGCCAAGCTGAGGGATATTCATGTTGGTGCCGTCGGTCTTAGAGAGTTTGAGCCGGGCGTTGCTGAGATGAAGCGGATGTATGTTCTTCCCGACTACCATGGCATGGGTGTGGGCAAGGCACTGACCGAAGCGTGCCTTGGCCGAGCAAAGGAATTGGGTTACGGGTCGGTGCGGCTAGACAGTATTCGTGAGCTTGATAAGGCATTGCGGCTTTACAGCGATTACGGCTTTAAGGAAATTGAGCCTTACCGATTCAACCCACACCCGGAAGCCGTATTCATGGAGTATAAAACCTCCTAACAATCGGCTGCACGGCGACCGATTTTCCGCCGCTTTGCGGCTCCAAACCGGCACGTGAGCCGGGCGTTAAGTGTCACTAGGCTTTGAAGATGATACCAATTAAAGAAAATCCTGATTTTGAAGCAGAAGAGAGCTTGGAAAGTTACCTCGAAAAGTGGCCTGACGATTTAGATAATATACCTGAATGTGTCATCGAGCAGTGGTGCTACCGACACAATGAAATGTTTATTGAATCGTGGTCAGGTTATCAACCAGAAAATTGGAGTTTTGAGCTGGTTGATTTTGATAATGACGAAATATTCGAAATAGAGCATCTAGATGGCGAGCTTGATCACTACGACTATGTTGGTAATGAATTTATTCAGCATCCTTACAAAAGAGATTTTGTTGCCAACTATATGCTTGAGCATGGTACTTTTCCTCAGCCGATAATTGTTGCTATTGATGGTGGTGAGGTTGAGCATCCCAAGAGTCACCCTGGAGAGTATATGAAGGAGCCATATCATCTTATCGAGGGGCATACTAGGCTTGGTATGCTTAGGGCAATGATAAATAGGGGGCTGGATACTACGGGAAGTCACGAAGTATGGTTAATGAAGTTCAACACTTAACAAGCACAGGCAAGGGACGTCTAAAAGCTGCGCTCGTTCCTCGCTTCGCTTTTAGCCGCCCCTGCTGTGGGCGTTAAATTGATATGGAAATTGTTCTCGTTCCCGCGATTGTAGGGCTTTTTTACCTTTGGCCCGTTCTTTTGTCAGAGCTGCACCTCTACCGAGTCGGCAAGTCGTCTGCGATAAAACTACGTTTAAAGGTTTATGGCCTGAGCTACGGTATCTGGTTAATTTTCGGGATCTTATATTCCCTGGTTTTAACTCAGCTAAATTTTGATGCAACACAGTATGCATCGACCTGTGGAGTAGATGAGAACGACTGCGACCAAGCCTATCTTATGACCGTCGAACGAATCGATGAGTGGGGTGACTTTTTCTTGCATCCCGTTGCTGCACTCTGCGCATGGTTCGTGCTGCAATGGCGTTCAAAGCAAATTTAACAAGTTGTTGTAGGTTGTTCCGGCCTGCGGCCTCCACCGGACGCCCCTGTCGGGGCGCCGCTAAACAAAAGCGTTAAAACACAAAGGGGGAGCATGTTTAAGGATTTTGATTTTTCTTTATTGGATGACCCGGACTTTAAAGAGGATTCGGTCAGGGAAGAATTGGTTCTCCCAATCATCAAGGGACTCGGTTACTCCGCCTCGGGCGATGCAAGGGTCGTACGTAGTAAGTCATTGGTTCACCCTTACGTAGCCATCGGTTCTCAGCCGAGAAAGATTTCCATAATTCCGGATTATCTTTTTAAGGCCAACGATGAACCTCTCTGGGTGCTGGACGCAAAATCACCTCAAGAGGATATACTTAAAAGTAAGCATGTTGAGCAGGCATATAGTTATGCTATTCACCCTGAGATTAGGGCGGAAATGTATGCTCTGTGTAATGGTCGTGAGTTTGCTCTTTACGAGATACGAAAATTTGAGCCAATATTGCATTTCAAGATTGAAGAAATTGATAGTCACTGGGAAAAGTTGTTTAGAATTTTAAATTCTGAGGTGCAAGGAAATCCGGGGCTAGTTAACTATGCTCCAGATTTTGGAATCTACTTAAAAAGAATTGGTGCTTCAGAAAAAATGAGATTCATTGCGCCATTCTGTAGATCCTGCTTTATAGCAAAGGTTGAAGATGGAGTTTATACGACTATAACTACCGTGCCTGGTGACATAGAAACGGCAATGTCTTTGGATTTCGATGAGTCTCAGTTACTACGGCTTTTGTCTTTTCAGTCAGAGGAGGTAGAAAAAGCAACCTTGAGTGCATTAAAGCGTCAGCCTTACCATGTTACTCTTGATCCATCAATTGTTGAATATGAATTTGGTGTGGTTGCTCATTTGTCCGACGAAGTAATACATAACGCCGAGGAATCATATTTGCCTTTTCAGGTGTCAGAGTTTTCAGAGTTTGGATCTAGCCCCAATCTCGAAGACCTCCATAACAATACAAATCAGCCGGACGCGTAAACGCGCGACTGTTTTGTGCATTAAATGTGTGAGGAGTGCGTGTGATTGAGGCAATAATTTCCAGCCTGCTGGTAGCTGCTGTGACCGGGTTGACTATTATTGCCTATCGGCACCCACGGGCTTTTAGCAAATTATTTACCCCGATTTTGGTGGTGACGGGCGCTGCTTTGGCTTCCGGATTAATATGGGATGTCGCAGTATCGAGAGCCTTTGTGAACCTCTCTCCCTTTGTTGATACTGGAAAGCTTCAACCAGCCCAGAACGCAATCGAAGCCCTTAGCCCTCCAATGGGATGGCTCATTGGAGGATTCTTTGGATTTTATATGTACTTGGTCTTTCTACTGAATCTCCCTAAATTACTGTCACAAGAGGGTGGCGACTCTAACCAGAAAGAGTGAATCAAGATTATTTAACAAGGCCAAGCACCGCGACGCCTACTACATTGCGGCTTTGCCTCCATTTCGTAGCCGCGCATGTTGGCTGGCGTTAAATTCAGGGAGGAAACGCAAACATGGAGAAAGTCGTCACAGGCTTATTGGTGCTCGTAGGCATCATTCATCTCTTGCCCGTTTCGGGGGTTTTGGGCGTAGAGCGCCTTGCCGCTTTGTATGGCATTTCCCTGGGTGAGCCCAACATCGAAATCCTGATGCGTCACCGGGCCATTTTGTTTGGGCTTCTCGGCCTGTTTTTGGTGTACGCAGCCTTCCAGCCATCGCTGCAAACACTGGCAATCATCGCGGGTCTCGCCAGCGTTGTGTCCTTCATCGCGATTGCGTGGTCAGTTGGCGGGTACAATGAGCCCGTTCGCAAGGTCGTCATCGCAGACATTGTCGCCATCATCGCGCTCATTGCTGCGGGGGTACTCCATGTCTTCGGCTGCAACCAAATTTAACAAGGCAATCAAATTCGTTCCGGCCCGATGGGCCTCCACCGGACGCCCTTTTCAGGGCGCCGTTTATTGCTGGCGTTATGCCCTATGGAGAGTTCTGAGCTAAATGGATACGTCTGAGCTTTTCGAGCTTTTTGGAAAGAACATTGATTCCCAGGAAGTACATTCGTTCTTGGAAAAGCATCCGTCTTTTAAAGTTGGCGATCCGGACTATGGGCGCCAATACGTCGAATCAAAGAGCGATGGTGTAGATCTGTTATTTGAGCCAGATGATGGCCCACAGGGTGGAAAGACCAAACATCTCAGAAATTGCCAAACCATATTCCTGTATGCACAAGGCAAGCATGAGCATGAGAAATACCCAGGTGAGGTTCCGTTGGGCTTCAGCTTTTCGGACTCACGAGCAGACCTTATCAACAAAGCTGCTCCGGAAAGGACATGGAAGATTGGGCAGGGTGAAGTTGATGTTACATTCCCTAATCCGAATCATGACCGTTGGGATTTGGGGGATAAGCTAATATCGGCTCACTACAGCAAGAAAACGGGTTCGATTATGTATTTCATAGTTACCCGAAAAAAGGCATAACCAGTGACTGTGGTGTCAATTCCATAAATTAAGCCATTTCACCCCGCCATGATTCCTGGTTTTTGATCATGGTATTGAGCATCACAATCATCTTTCTCATGCAGGCAATGAGGGCGACTTTCGGGATCTTTCCCTGGGCCTTCAGGCGTTCATAAAAGCGTTTGAACACCGGGTTGCACTGGATGGATGAGAGCATGGCCATGAACATTACGGTGCGGACTCTGTGGCGGCCACCTCGTATCCTTCGTTTGCCATTAAGCTTGCCACTGTCTCGGTTGATGGGCGCTACGCCGACAAGCGCCGCGATCTCCTTACGGTTCAGTGAGCCGAGTTCTGGGAGTTCACTCAGGAAGGTGTAGGCGAGCACTTTTCCAACGCCAGGCACGCTGGTCATGATCTCCATTTTGGTACGCCACTGATCCACTTTGGCGACCTCCTGCTCAATCTGTCGGGTCACGGTTTCGATCTGGCTCTGGAGCGTTCTGAGCAGGCTTTTGATGGACCGGTGAAGGTATTTTGGCAGTATCTGGAGACGGTTTTTCTCCATGGTGGACATTTCCAGAAGCTGAGAGCGCCTGATCAGTAAGTCCTTAATCTTCTGGGAGGTTTTATCCGGAATCGGCTTGATCTCAGGCTTCAGCGTGGCAGCATACCGGGCAATGACCTGTGCATCGATCCGGTCGGTTTTGGCGAGCACGCCAATGGCCTGAGCATAACGTCGAACGCTGATGGGATTGATGATGATGATCGGCAAACCGGCTTGGTCGCAGGCTTGAACCAAGGCATGTTCATATCGTCCTGAGGCTTCAACAACGATGCGTTCGATCTCGTAGTTTTTGAGGATACGGACAAAGCGGCGAATATGCGCTTCGGTATTTGGGATGGTGTAGAACTGCCCGGAGGGATGAAGAGCGATGTCC
Source organism: Marinobacter daepoensis DSM 16072 (assembly GCF_000421165.1). GTDB lineage: Bacteria > Pseudomonadota > Gammaproteobacteria > Pseudomonadales > Oleiphilaceae > Marinobacter > Marinobacter daepoensis. The sequence continues at coordinate 114,090 of NZ_ATWI01000015.1, read as the reverse complement.
AGATTGGCTTTACCGACATCGACACCGACATTGACTGGGGTTTGGATTTCCGTGTTGTTCATAATAAGCTGACTCTGCCTTGCTATACGGGCTCGAGGCCCCGATGACTGTTCGAGTTATCGCTTGAGAGTCATGCAGCGCTACACACTGGTTATCGGTCTCTCGAAAGAGGAGCCTGCCAAGCATCGAGCTGCTGCATGAAGGCCCCCAGCGGCCACTGGGGGTGGGCCTCAATTTACCCAAACACGGCAGAAATTATCCATACAATGCAGGCACAGCGACGCCCATTACATTGCGCCTTCGGCTCCATTCCTTGGGCGCGCATGCTGCAAGCGTTATGTGGCAGTGACAGCCAGATTATGGAGATAGAGAAGCTCAGCAAGCTGCACCGATATGCAGCCCTCATGGCAGGCCTTTTCTTTGTGGCCGGTTTCATTAAAGCGTCTTTCCACGGTGGGAATGCTAGTGTTGCCGCCGTCGTTTGGTTGTTCGGGCTGTCGATTTATTTGCCTTTCTATGTCCTATATTCAGAGGGCACAGGTGCAATACGAATTCCGTATGGTGGAGAGGTTAGAAAGGACACTGGGGTAGTTGGTTTCCGTATTGCCCAGGGCTTATATTCCATTGGAGCAATTACGTTTTTTTTGCTCACCGTGGGTGACATTACATAACAATTGACTGTTGTCGGACGCGCCTACGCTGGCGCTCCGGGGCGCCGCAAAGCCGAAGCGTTAACTCGTAGAGCCGGTATGAATCTGATCTTGGAACGGACCGACCAAGTACGTTTTTTCACAAATATGCGTGAAGTCATAGCGGCGTTGGGTATTAGCTGCTCTGATTACGATTGGTATGTGAGCGATATCGAGACGAATGGCTTTCAGTTTGCCGAGGGCTGGTATTCCGGTGGTGAGCTCGAACCCCAGATCACAAGTGACGATATTCAGTTCATCTGGGCCGTATTCAGTGCCTTTCCTAAAGGAGTTCGGGTTGAAGTGAGAGAAGCGCCATTTGTCGATGGCAACCCGCATTACTGGGATGGCTCTGAGCCGGGGCCTCAATTAGACGGGGCTAGCTTCGAAATCGCTTGCTGGGAAAGTAGCGCAACCATCCTCGTCGGATTGGACGCAGAGAAGGCTGGCAGCTATCGATCAACTTTTTCCGATGCTGTGGATCTGAAATCCGCTGCCCGGAAATGAGTTAACAAATGCAGGCAAGGGACGCTCCTAACGTCGCGCCCCTGCTGCTGGCGTTATATCTTAGGGTCATATGGAAGAAAGTAATCTGGTTCAGGCATTGGCAATTTGGGGGGCTGTTACGGGAACTATCGGTACTGTAACTGGGGTTATCGGCTTGATTCTTCGTTATCGAGCGCACAAGAGAGATAATCCATGCCTGCAATGTGAATCGGATTTCTCCTTTGAGCATTCCTCGGGGAAGGCCAGTCCGAAACATAAAATCACGATCAGGTCTGTAGGTCGCCGTCCGGTAGCAGTGGATTATGTCAGATTTTTTATGAGGCCTGGGCGCCGCTGGCATCGTGTTTTCAAGTGGTATCACTGGTCTAACAAAAGGTGGGTCTACGATCAGGCGCCAAGAAGACCAATAAACCTGCCCGAAGGAACAAAGGAAGACATCTTAATATCGGTTCCAAACGGTTTTCCTCTTGGTGAAGTGCAAAAAGCAGAGGTGCACGATCAGGCTGGGAATGCTTGGAAGGTCTCCTGGCCAAGGCGAGGACGGCTTCAAACTTTGATTAGAAGTCAGGCGCTTGATGACAAACAGGAACAAAATGAGCGTCAGAAATGCACGGTTGAAGGGTACTTGGCTGGCGAGCACTTCTATATTTATGCTCAATGGAACCAAGAGCCAGGGAAAAAGAATTCGTTTAAGGCGCGGTTGTTCCGGTTCCAGACACGGCAAGAATATGATCGTAAGTGGACAGATTTAATAGAGAATCAGGTCCCGAGGCTTCTGCGAGAAGAGGTTTTAGAGATTCAGTGATATAACAATCGGCTGCACGGCGACCGATTTTCCGCCGCTTCGCGTCTCCAAACCGGCGCGTGAGCCGGGCGTTACGCACATAAATCAGAGGATCATGGCTAGCATCAGTCAGACTAAGGCTACACTTCGGATAATCGGCGATGATCTGCTTCCGGAGGACATAACCGATTCCCTTGGTGGCTTTCCAACCAGTTGCCAAGCCAAAGGCCAGGAGATCATTGCCAAGTCCGGAAAGGTCCGGGTGGCTACCACTGGGCTGTGGCGGTTGACTGCTACCGATCAGCTGCCGGGTGATTTGGATGCCCAAGTCTCTGAAATTCTTGACCAGCTTACAGACAATCTCGACGCATGGCAGGAATTATCCGATAACTATCGAATTGACCTTTACTGTGGTGTTTTCTTGGGTGGCAGTATGGAAGGGCTTCGTCTCAGTGCGGGATCTCTGTTGAAGCTTGGCGAACGTAATATATTGTTAGATATGGATATTTATGGCCCTGATTAAGGCCTCGAACTTGCGTAACAAGCGCATGTTGTCGGACTGGTTTTCCGCTGCGCTCCAAACCAGCCGAAAATGCAGGCGTTAAGCATCAAGCACACATAAGCATGTGTGAATATCACGTGTATATCGCAGGCCACCAATGAAAACTTACGATTTCCAGTCCTCCAACGCTTTTGCTGAACGTTTTGAAATAGCCCCCTATGCATCCGGCGCATTGGATGGTTTGTGCTTTGCAGTTAAAGACAACATTGATATCCGTGATCGATTTACCTCCTATGGTAGTAAGCCATGGCGTGAAGCGCATCCGCGAGCTGCCTACCATGCGGTTTGTGTGGAACAACTGCTGATGGCTGGAGCGCGTTGCGTCGGCAAAACAATAGCCGACGAATTTACCTATAGTCTGGACGGCGAGAGCTACTTCTACGGTACGCCAGTGAACCCACGCGCCCCGGATCGGATCCCCGGCGGGTCATCAAGTGGCTCGGCGTCGGCAGTCGCGTGTGGGTTGGTAGACTTTGCGCTGGGTACCGACTGTGGCGGATCAATCCGGATTCCCGCTAGCCTTTGTGGGGTGTTCGGTATGCGGCCAAGCCTGCACCGCATCTCCGAAGCCGGAGTACTTCCTTTTGCACCAAGTGTAAGCACTGTTGGCATATTGGCTCAAAATCTTCCTGTTCTGCGCCAAACGATGCGTGTACTTCTTCGCAGCCATGACGTTGCACTTCCACCAGTGAAAAATATCTATTTGGTGAAGGAAGCCTTCGCACTAGCCGACCCCGCGATCCAGAACGCCTTGTCCGAGTGCATTACGCATTTGGGTAATTTCCCTAACATCACCGTCACCTCCATTTCTCTGCGTGACATCACCGGCTTGGACATCAGCCTGAAATCGTGCAACGAGGATGCTCTTCGGATACTCCAGACGGCGGAAATTGCCAACGCCATTGGAGGCTGGATTCAGGAAAATCGACCTGAACAAGGACCGAACTTCCAGGCAGGATACCGGAACGTCGAACAGTTCGACCGCAGCACGATGAGCGACGCCCTGAACTTATGCGAAGTCCTCTTTTCACGGGTTGCCGCGTTCACTCAGCCAGGCGATGTTTTCTGTTACCCGACGGCACCTGTGCTTGCTCCGAAGAAGGGCACACTCACCGGCAGCAACCTAAATTCTGTACTCGATTATTACGACCGTACTATGGCCGTCACATCGTTTGCTGGTGTTGCCCGGCTACCCGAGATCACCATTCCACTGGCTCAGGTTAATGGTATTCCTGTTGGGCTTTCTCTGACAGCTGGTCACTATCAAGATGAGTTCCTACTCGACGCCAGTCTGCGCTTGTGGGGTTCTCAACCAACGGGGTTAGACTTATGTTCCGTAACTACGTAACGCACAAAGCCCAGATGCCCAACCACTCATTCCACCGGACACTGCGCGATAAAGCTGCGCATCGCCGGTGAATGCAGCCGTTAGCTATGATTGCCTTACCTGCAAAGTGATACTATAGTGTCACTTTCTATGTGTATCAGGGTGGGCCCATGAAAGTTGAGCTTGTTACCAACCTTAAGCGCCAAGCCACAAAAATCTTGGCAGACCTGCATCTGTCCAAAGAGCCGGTACTGATTACGGAGCACGGACAGCCATCCGCATACCTTGTCGATGTGCAAGATTACGAATTCATGCAGCGCCGACTTGAGCTGCTTGAGGGGCTCTCGCGGGGAGAGCTTGCTGTACTTGAGGGAAGAACGTACAGCCAAAGTGAGGCCAGGGAGAAAATGAGTAAATGGCTGAAGTAATTTGGACAGAGCCCGCCCTTCAAGAATTGGATGCCATTGCTGAGTACATTGCTCTGGATAATCCTGCTGCCGCAAGTCATCTGGTCCAGGAAGTTTTCGATAAGATCGAGCGTTTGGAAAATTTTCCCCAATCCGGACGGATTCCTCCAGAGCTCCCTAATTCGGTATACAGGGAGGTGGTGGTTCCACCGTGTCGCATTTTTTATCGTGAAGATGAGAAACGGGTTCTCGTCCTCTATGTCATGCGAGAGGAGCGGCAGCTTCGTGCGTACATGATTGGGAACAGCTAACCAGGCGCGTCACCCGGATGCCCTTGTCTGCGCTTCGCTACGTCAAGGTCACCGGTGCGCTCAGCGTTAGGCCGGCCAGGTGAACACAAAATAGTGCTGTCCCGGTTTGCGTACTGACGCCAAAGCTGTTGGTTGTCACTGATAAGTAAGGTCGTTTATTAAAGGGAGGGGGGTTAACGCCTGACTGAAACGAAACGCAAAAGGCCGGCAATTTTTTATCCCGCCATAGCGCGGCTCCAAAAACGCACCTGATTAATCCGAAATATCAAACCAATGAATATCAATAAATACACTGAGTGCCTGAATGATCTAATGGACTATTTTATTCTCGCCGACGTCCAAAGGTTGTCCCAGTTCAGCTCTGAAAATGCTTTGTCGGATGACTTGATGACTGAATTCACAACCAACGACAGTGGTGAGAAAGCGGTAGAGTCTGGTGTAATTATCCCGATGAGGGGTATTGAGAACTATCCTTACACGGTGTACTTCAATGAATCGTCCGATTCAGTGTTTTCGGCGCAAAACAGCGATCTCCAACACCGAAAAGCTGGTTATCTTATAGAAGTGAAGAGTTCCCGGTTGCACCTGTTAACTATGCCGCTTTTGCGAGCATGGTCAAAGAGTGTTGGGTTTATTGAATCGGGAACGCCTGGAAAGCCCTTTTTCGATTTGGAGAATGGGTGGTATGCCGTAGAGATCCTTTGTGGAGAAACCCCGCAGGAGAGTGGCTGGGAACCCACCATCGAATTCCTTTTTGAGCCGCGAGAAACGAAACCGGTTTATGGGGCGAATGTGGATTACAGTTTTCACATCAGTGCCAGAGAGTATTGAGAGTGGCATTCCAAACATAACGCTCAACAGCTGTACAGTGGCCTTGGTTACTGAGCTCCACCAGAGTGGGGAAAGTCCACCCTTTGGGGCTGGACCTTCAACGGAACAGCCTTTTCAGGCCGTCGAGAATCATCTCCTGGCAAATTGCGCCATTTCTGCAAACGCTGTGGTTCTCATTTGGTCGCCGAGAGGCCTGCACAGCCACACGTAATTGTTCGGGTAGCCACTCTGGACGATGACCCCGGTTTGAAGCCCGAGGCCCATATTTGGGTGTCGCACGACGTGCCATGGCTTGAGTACGATCGGGTGTGTCAGCATAGCGAATGGCGCGACGACATTTAACAAATCAATCAAGTTCGTTCCCGGCCTGGCGGCCGTCCACCGGACGCCCCTGTCGGGGTGCCGCTAAACAAAAGCTACATGGTGAAGCCAGTCTTATGATTACGGTGAAACTGAGGAATCTTCGTCTCCAGGATAAAGAGGCTGTCATAGCCATGCTTGGGGACCCACAGGTAATGAGGTTTCTTGGGCCTCGTCGTGCTCTGGCTGAAGATGAGGCTGATGCGTGGTTCGAGAATTCGCTCACTAATCCGGCCCGCTTCGCTGTTGCTAACGCAGATACTGATGAGTTCATCGGATTCTGTGGCATTAAACAGATAGATGGTGTTCCAGATTTCGGCTATTTCATCAGATCGGAGTTTTGGGGCAACGGCATAGCTGCCGAGGCATGCGAGCTGGCAGTCGAAAGGCTATCCTCTGAGATCGATTTAGAGACTGTTCAGGTTTTCATAGCGGATGACAACTTGGCTAGCCAGAGAGTAGCTCAAAAATTGGGTTGGCAGGCCACGCACAATGGTTCTAAGGATGGAGAGTATGGCCGATACTACCGAATCACCATGTAACCAAGCGGTCAACCGGACGCCAAAAGCGTGCCGCTTTTGGTTCCCTCCGCTGCGTTCCGGCGCCGGTTACCATTAGCTTTATATTTATGTGCGAGGGAAGCACCATGGCTATCGCTGAAATAGAAGCATATTTCGGGAAAGAGCTTCCGAGAGCCTACAGAGACTTTGTTCTAGGACAACCAACAGGGATAACTGGGGACATTCATCTGTACCCCCTTGCGCTATTAGTAGAGCGGAATGAGTGCTACGAAACGAGAAAGTATGCGCCCGGCTACCTAAATATCGGAGATGATGGTGGAGGGCAGGCCTTCCTAATCAGATTTGACGAAGATGATCCGGCGGTCGTCGCTGTGGGGCATGGGAGCATGGACCCTAAATTCAAAGAGCTGGTTTGCTCAAGCTTCAGCGGTTGGGTGGCTACAGGCTTTCAGTATGAAGACGGGTAACCACATAACCATACGGTGAACCGGACACTGGTTTTCCGCTGCGCTCCAAACCAGCCGAAAATGCAGGCGTTATGCCTCAAGAGAGAACCATGGAATATAGTGAAGTCATAGAAAATTGGAAGCTATTTTCTGTTGGAGTAAAAGAAATAGGTGGTGAAGTACATACACTATCCATTGAGGAACCTGCCACAGAAGATGAAGTCGCGACGGTCGAAAGCAAACTTGGCTTTGAAATACCCCGCTCCTTGAAGGAGGTATTGCTTGTTTTTTCTAAAAAAGTAGAGTTTCGGTGGTTTTTGCCAGATAACTACAAAATGGAAGGAGAGCTGTCTCAGATATTTTCAGGTGATCGGCATTGGTCTTTAGAATGGCTAGTTAAATTTAATGAAAACAAGAATGAATTGCGGGACGAAATCTTTCCGAACAAGAATGATCCATATGATCTTGTTTGGCACGACAAACTTGCGTTTCATGAAGTCGGTAATGGTGATTATTTAGCAATCGATCTATCGCGAGCCGGCCAGGAGCCGGTCGTGTACCTTAGTCATGATTTCGGTGATGGTCACGGGGTTGAAATGGCCAAGAACTTTAAAGAATTTGTATTCTTGTCTAGTCGCTTGGGTTGTGTCGGTGCAGAGGATTGGCAATGGCTTCCATTTTTAGCTGAGGGTGTACCATTTATTAATCCTGACAGTGAAAATTCAATTAGGTTTAGAGAGGCTCTGCGTGTCAAGGTATAGCAAACGCGTCAAATGCGACGCTAGTACCTCACGCGCTTTATTCGGGCGTTATACGGTCTTATGAATTATCAATGCTGCTACTGTAAAGAAGAATTTCCTGTAACCGAGGCTATTGATGGGTACAAGGAAGGCTACAAAATTGGATTTCTCTGCCCTAAGTGTGGAAAAAATATTCAAGACACTCTAATGAATGAAGAATGGATTTTTTCTAGTAATTCATCCAAGTTATTCTTCGCTATCTTTATGGGTTACTTTTTTCTAGTGTGGGTATTTTTAGAGTTTTCTGAACCGAATACTTGGGTGCACTACGGTGTTGCTTTAGGAGGGGTAGTTCCATTTCTAGTTTATGGCCATATAAAATACCCAAAAGATATGTACTCTCCAACAATTGGAACTAAACCGGTAAAGTGATCGTTGCCCTCTCGTATAACAAAGCAAGGCACAACCACACAGCAAGCTGTGCTGGACTCGCTCATTTTTCGCTCGCCTGTGCTTGCGGGCATTAGAAATCCGAGTGACCCACGGAGGGAGTAGCCATTCGATTCCACCACATCCGGCAAGCGTTGTTGAATGAAGATATCTCTAGATGGCGAAAGCGGGTAGTTTTTCTTGTCCTCGTTGCAGCTATTATCCTTGGGATTGCTCACTTCTGCGTGTAGTTCGATTTTGAGAATGCCTCTCGTCAACTCTACGCATCTATTAGCGCGATGGGCGCCGCTTAATATATAGCTTTATATTTTTTTGACCGCACCTGCTAACAATGGTGCCTCGAAGAGGCGCGCCGAAAATCCGGATATTTATGAGTCATTGCATGTATCCAATTACGCCAAAGAAACCGTCAGAAATTAGAGAAGGGGACTTCTACTACATTCCACTAAGTAATGGCTGGTTTGCCTGTGGGCGTCTTCTTGAAATCGAGAAGAAGAGTGGTAGGAAAACTAAAAGTATTCTTGTCGGATTACATGATTGGACAGGGAGAGCGAAACCCACGGCTGAAGATATCCATAATTGCCCGATTATTGAACAAGGCGTTATGCATATAAATTCAATTGGTCATGTTGGTGGTGAGGTTATTGGCTTTAAACCATTAGGGGATGACGGTTTAAAACCATTGCCACAATTCGAAGCCGGAAATCTTATCCTGGGCTTCAAGAATTTGGGGCCCTTGCCAAAAGAAGAATATGAAAAATATAGCCGGCGTTTGACTTACGGCTTGAAGGTTATTCTCCTATTGGCGGAGAAACACTTTGTCGAGAACTAATAAAAAGCCAAAGTAGCCGGCGCATACACACGCCGCTAAACAAAAGCGTGAAGTGGGAGAAGTATGGCCTCAGAAGGTTGGAATAATGTTGCAAGTCAAGTCAATTTCAACCTGGAAATTGACCGTGAATGATTCTGCGTTCTGATCAAGTGAAGCTGTAAGCTACGAAGTTGAGGGGAGTTTAGGCCCGGTCTTCAATTGCCACTGCTCCAAATGTCGAAGGTGGCATGGCGCAGCGTTCCGTACCCGTACATAATCATGCCGTGCACCGGATGCCAAAATCTCCGCTTCGCTCGTCGTTAACCACTACCAATATGAAAGCAGTATCTAGGGTATTACTAACAATTGAAGTATTTGTCTGCTTTGCTCCCGTCGCCTATATATGGTTGCTGAGTCTGGTGGCATTTCCGGTCATGATTATGATTTTCGTAGAGAGCGGTGCGCCGGGTTCACTGGCGGCTCCCATAGCCACAATTCTTGGTGGCCCAGGCCTTCTTGGTGCTGGCGCTCTTTTTGTCGCCTTGGATTCAGGCAAGTTGATGATTTCGAAAAGAAAACTGTGGGTATTTTTGGTGTCAGGATGGATAGCATCCGCGATTGGTGCCTTGATGATTGGTTTTGGCGGCGTTGCCATATGGGCGATATTTTCCGCTCCGGTTATGGCATCGGTGCATTTCCTGTATTTATGGCTTCGGGCAGCGAGCAATGGTTAACCAGTGGGTGACACTGACCGGTACTGGGCTGCGCTCCGTCCTGCTGGACTTCCACCAACGACGCTGCGTTTCGTTGCCGCCTATGACCACCGGCGTTAGACAGGCGATGGCACTCCAATGAGCCTGAAATATCACTTTGAATGGCTCGCCACATACAATCAATGGATGAACTCGAAGGTTTATGAAGCAGCGGGCCAGCTCTCAGTGACTGATCTGGTGAAGGATCGCGGGGTCATTGCCGCGCTGCTGATGGGTTCCTCATCTGCGTACGCGACGAGTCAGTGCCCGCCTGGGTTCGGTCAGAAAGATCCGCTTGTCGATGCGATAGGTTGGCTTGTTGTCTCAGCAGGCGTCTTCGCTGGCGGACAGCTTTTTACTTACCTCATCCGACGTTCTCGGGGCATACGTTGGTTCCCTCGCTCTATCCTTATCATCATGGGCTTTTTGGGGATGATACTCGTGTGGGTTGGCGGGTTCGCCCTGGGGTTTGTGAATTTTTTCTTCAGGTGCTAAGGAATCTTGACTAATGGCGGCTTCGATATCGTTTTCTATTATTGAAGGAATGTCGGGGCAGGTGTATCTGCAATGAATAGCTTGCTCGAATCAGGCGCGTTTTCTCTTGAAGTGGAATTAGTGTCGATTCATGGTGAAGATGCACAAGGAGAAATCGGTGCAATTGTTTGAAACAGAGAGGTTGGTTGCAAGAACGTTATCCCATCAGGACGTACCGGTGCTCACCGCAATGCTCAGCGACCCAGAAGTCATGCGTTTTTCTGTCCGCGGGGTTTGCGATGAAGACGCCACCCGAAAGTTCATCGATTGGTGTCTTGGGTGCTATGCCTCTCATGGAATCGGGCCCTGGGCATTTTGCGAGAAAGAATCCGGGGAATTTATTGGTTTCTGTGGTGTAGGGCCGGAGTTGGTGGGTGGAGTTGAAGAGATCAATCTAGGTTACCGCCTGGCGCGCAGGTTCTGGCATCAGGGGTTTGCGACAGAAGCTGCCAAAGGTGTGCTTCGATACGCTTTCAGCCAAAAACGCTGTGAGTCGGTTATTGTCATCATCGAACCGGAGCATGCAGCTTCCGTTAGGGTTACGGAGAAGATTGGGTTCGGAGCCTGCACACACCAGAAATTCCATGACCGACCTGTGCGAGTGTATCGAATGACGAACGAGGACTGGGCATTGCATAACCCATTGGTGTAGTGCGTTTTGGAATTCACCCGCAGAAGAGAAGCTCAGAGAGTGTTGAGTTTGTGGAGTGTCTATTTTTAGCTGCCTTTCCCAAAGTGATTCAGAGGGCGGCATCATTCGTCAGGGGTTAAGGTGTGTATAGATCTGTCGAATTAAGTCCTTTTGGTATTCTCAAGTCAAAAGGCAGGACCAAGGTATGGAAAACGTCTTTAATCATTCCAGCGTTGGGGGGAAGTTTTGACGTTGTCGTTCATGGCACCATTGAGGGGCCATCAATGGCGCAAACGCGGATGTTCTCAAAACTGATGGATCACAGCGACGATTGGTGCGGGAAGGTGGCGCCCAAAGTTGTTGAGTTTATCCGGGTGTGTCATATCGCACCGCCAGATATAGAGGTTACGGCCTTGAATGTATGGTCGTTTTTAACCCCAGAGCAAATAGAAGTGCATGAGAGTCATCAGTATGCTCATGGCGAAAGCGAACTGGGTACCAACGCGATATCAATTGGTTATTTGACGCCCTGGACGGAAGAGCAAGCCATTCAGATTCCATTTTTAAATGGAAAAATCGGACGTATTTATAGTGAGTGAGGCCAGATCTTCGTGGCTGCATGCTTTCGTTGGCCGCTGAGGAAACATGGAATTCGAATCGAGTTTATTTGAGTGGATTAATGAGTCCCTGGCGAACGGAGTGCCATCGGACGTGAAGGCCTTCAGCTTTAACCTCTACCAAACCCGTTCCCACTTTGGCCTTGAACTCATCGGAGCCTCGGAGTTTGATGAGGCCGACCCTGGCTGGGCTTGTGAAGAAGTGTTCGAGCCGGCGCAAAGGCAGCTTGAAATTCCTCTGGCCTACTCTGGCAACACGTGGGAGCAGTGCCTGGAAAACATCAGGTCTGCGGTCTCACGTTATCTTCAGACCAGTGAGCCCGGGGCGGCTGTGCTGAGAAGCGCGCAGGGGGTCGCCATTGGCTTTGTGGACGGCGAGCTGGACATTCTGGCCTGCGACGGTTAACGGGTGTCTGTGTCAGGCACTGATCAGGATGGCCCGTCGTTCACGGTGTGGACCCCGGGCACCATACAAGGAGATGAAATGAGCACTCATACGTCAAACCGAAAGATTACCACGGCAAATATTCGGCAGATGAAAGGAAAAGGCAGCATTGTTTCTCTGACCGCCTATACCAAGCCAATGGCGAGCTTTATGGACCCGTATGTAGACCTCATTATTGTGGGCGACTCAACAGGAATGGTGGCTTACGGGTTTGATTCTACCTTGCCTGTCACTCTGGATATGATGATTGCTCATGGTGCCGCCGTTGTGCGTGGCGCTGAACGGGCCTGTGTTGTTATTGACATGCCCTTTGGGTCTTATCAAGAGAGTAAAGAACTGGCGTACCGGAACGCTGCACGCATATTAACTGAAACCGGCGCCCAGGCGGTGAAGATCGAAGGTGGGCTGGAACTGGTTGAAACGGTGGAGTTTCTGGTCAGCCGGGGAATTCCGGTTATGCCGCACATAGGTCTCCGCCCCCAGCATGCCAACGCGCTTGGAGGGTTCAAAGCTCAGGGTCGAGATGATGACGCTGTTGGCCTGCTGGTAAAGGAAGCGCAGGCCTTTGAAGCTGCGGGCGCGTTTTCGGTTCTGATTGAGGGGGTTTTTGAGAAAGCGGCAAGGCGTGTGACGGAAACCATCGCGATTCCTGCCATTGGCATTGGGGCTTCTCCGGAATGTGACGGGCAGGTTCTGGTGACGGAAGATATCCTAGGTTTATTCTCAGATTACACCCCGAAATTTGCTAAGAAGTATGTTGACCTCAGTGTCCAGATTAAAGAAGTCTTTGCGGAGTTTGAGAGAGAGGTTAGAGCGGGGGATTTCCCGTCGGACGAACATTGCTTTGGCTTGAAAAAGTGACCTGAAAAAGCGATCCGTCCTGTTTCAGCCGGTTGTTTTTCAGCAGCCGGGGCAGAGCGGATTGCCCGTTTTGGCGTTATGCAGAACCGGGATATGAAAAATGAATGAGAAAGTCCCGTGCGCGGAATGCGGTGCGGCAATTCTTCCAGGTACCGCTGAACGCACCGGAGGCCTGTGCATGCCGTGTAAAAACGGCAACCGTAAGAATATTGAGCAGGCAAAAGCGTACTACAGAAGAGAGCGTGAGCTGGACAAAACCTGCCCGTTCCGGGCACTTTGGCGGGAGCTTGTTGATAAGGTTTATAACCGGGAAGGTGGTTTTTCCCAGTTAACGGATGACGAAAAACTTTACTACGCGGTCAATGTGCTCATCGGCGAAGTGTATAACGGCGGGTTTAATCAGTATTTTGATAACAGCGCTGGCGGGCACTATCGGCACGCTGAGCTAGGCCTGATCCAACTTGGGGCGACGCATTCCCTTGAGTTATTGCGTCAGGCCAAAGCCACGTTATTTGGTGCAGCCGATGTGCCCGGGAACCGGGCCGAGCGCTTTGCTGCCCTCGATCAGTTTGCTGAGCCGCCAAATCTGAAGGCTCTGAATGATCAATTTTATGAAGACCCGGATGCACTGGAAGACAAGCTTCGGGCATTTGCGGAGGCAGCTGGGATGGTCCCGTGAGAGGTGTGCTTGAAACCATTGATTCGGCCATAAAGCGTTTGGTTTCTACAACCGCCATGCTGGTTGCTGCCGTGTTATTAACTCGCGGACTGGGCAAACCAGACACTAATGTCTGCATCCTCTATGGCCTGATTGTTCTCCTGGTGATCTCAGCGTTTGTGTACCTCGCAGCTTCGGCGATGGTTGCGATCAGAGAGTTGGAGGAAATGAAGCTTCGGTTGTGGCAGAAGGGTGCATTCAGTTGTACTCAATGGCATAGGGGCTTTGTCATGGCGGTGTCATAGTAACCTTCTAGCGTGGATGGTTTTTTCGAGTTACAGGAGCATTAACATGCAAGAGCGGGAGTGCGGGGAAAGCGCGGCGCCTCTTTATTTGAGAGTACGGGATCAGTTGGCAAGCCAGATTGAGGAAGGCTCGTTGGCGCCAAATACCCGACTGCCCTCAGAGAGGATCCTGGCGGAAGAGTATGGCACCACACGTGTGACTGCGCGCCTTGCGCTGGCCCAGCTGGAAAGAGAAGGGCGGCTGTTCCGGTCTAATCGCCGGGGCTGGTTTGTCTCTCCTCCCCGGCTGATTTACAAGCCGGCCCACGACTACAGTTTCTCCGATTACGTCACGGCTCAGGGACGGGCTCCGGAAACCGATACCCTGGGTGTCACGCCGATGGAGGTCAGCCCCTGGCTCGCTGCCAAAACCGGGTTGTCTGTGGGCGATCCTATTGTCCTGCTTCGCCGGCGCCGACTGATTGATGGCCGCCCGGTGCTTGTTGAAAACATTTATCTGAACCCGAAACGATTACCGAACATTGAGACCTACGACTTTAACCGGTCGTTGTGGAAGCTGCTGCGGGAAAAATACGATGTGGAGCTGCGGCAGAAACGCATTGAAATGTACCCGACGGCACTGGTAGATCCGCAGGCCAGTGACATTGGCGTGACGGTGGGCACTGCCGGGCTCTACGTAACTCGTTGCAGCCGGGATGCCGACGGGTGTTTTGTGGAGCTTGACGAGGAGTTCTGGCTGCACGATGCCCTGAGTATTCAAGTCGACGTCGACTGATTTTTCGAGACGGATGCGCCAGACTGTCATCCGTCTTTCATAAAAACGTCATAGTTCTTCGTCAAGCTGGTCTATACCAGTTGAGCGAGGAGCTATCATGCCCACAACTTATCATCCGGATGTCGTCATTATTGGCGGCGGTATACTCGGATGCGCCATTGCCCGATACCTCAGTCGGGGGTCTGATCTCAGCATTGTTGTTGTCGAACGCCACGGGCTGGGAGAACAAACCACCAGTTACGCGGCGTCGTTGCTGACCCGCGTTCGCCCGCACCGGGCACTCACCGACATGGTGATGGAAACCTTCCGAGCCATTGACGAACTCAGCGAAGCCCGGGGCGAGCCATTGCCCCTGCGAAGGGTTGGTAGCCTGCATGTCTCGGCCCGGCCCGAAGGGCAGCAGCAGCTTGAAGTGACGGCTCAACGCGCTGCGGAGGCTGGCGTTGTGGCTGAACCGGTGGGTGCAGACGACGGGATGGCTTTGGCCCCCTGGTTGTCGTTGTCCTCCGACACTTCCGCCCTCTGGATACCGGATGACGGCTACATCGACCCCTACGCGCTCTGTATGGCCTATGCCGATGACGCCCGGCGTCAGGGTGTCCGATTCCTGCTTAAACAGACGGTCACGGAGCTGCTGACTCAGGGGGCTCGGGTTTCCGGCGTCCGTCTGGCGAGTGGCGAGTCGATTTCCTCAGGCCTTGTGATCGATGCTGCCGGCCCCTGGAGTACCGCGCTGGCCCGGCAGGTGGGTGTTCACCTCGGCATGGCGCCGGTTCGCAGTCACTACTGGATCTCGGCGGAGCACCCTCGCATTACCAGCAATGGTCCGATGACCATTTTGCCCGACAGCGGCTCCTATGCCCGCCCAGAGGTGGGCGGGCTGTTGTTCGGCCTGCGAGATGCCCAGGCAGTGGTCGCCGATCCCGCAAGCCTGCCGGACAGCCTTCAAGGGTTTCGTTTTGACACCGATCCCACCGGAGAAATTGCGCTGGAAAGTGGCTATGAAGCCTTGCGCGCCCAGCTTTCGGTACTCGACGAACTTCCGCTGGCCCATTACATCAGCAATGTGTCCAGTTATACCCCCGATGGTTTCTATCTGATGGGGCCCATGCCTGGGGTAGATGGCTTTGTGGCAGCCACCGGCTGCTCAGGTGCGGGGATTGGCATGTCTGGCGGGATCGCCCGCTTTATTGCCGAGCAGGTTACTGGCCAGCCCACCTTTGTGCCGCCGGAACCGTTCCGCCTGGATCGTTTCGGTGCCATCGATTCCTTCGATTCCAATTTCATTCGCCTTTGCTCTGAGGCTCGTGCCCAGAAACGCACCGGTTAATTCCCAGGGAGAATCTCATGACTCAGAAAGACCCGTATCTGCTCACCCCCGGTCCTTTGACCACCAGTCTGTCCGTTAAAGAGGCCATGTTGCACGACTGGGGATCTTGGGATGGAGAGTTCAATCGTTTGACGGGCGAGGTATGTGAACGCTTGCTGCGCGTAGCCGGCGGCCAAGGCAGTCACGTGTGTGTGCCCATGCAGGGCAGCGGCACGTTTGCGGTGGAGGCAACGCTGGGCACGCTCATTCCGCCGGCCAGTACGACGCTGGTGTTGATGAATGGGGCATATGGGCAGCGCATTGGCAAAATCCTGGACACGCTGGGGCGACCCTACCTCGCGATTAACAAAGGTGATTACCATCCGCCACGGGGTGAGGAAGTGGCCAGGGTACTGGCGGACAAGCCGGAAATTGAGCAGGTGGTGGTGGTTCATTGTGAAACCAGTTCCGGCATTCTCAACCCGGTCGAAGAAATTGCCGACGTGTGCCGTGAGGCCGGCAAACGGCTGATCATCGACAGCATGAGTGCCTTTGGTGCACTGCCGGTTAATGTGGCGGAGTTGCCGTGTGCGGCGTTGGTGTCGTCGGCTAACAAATGTTTTGAAGGGGTACCCGGGTTCGGGTTTGCCATTGTCGAGCGTGAGTTGCTGGCGGCCTCGGCTGGGCAGTGTCACAGCCTGTCTCTGGATCTGCACGCTCAATGGCAGTACATGGAAAAAACCGGCCAGTGGCGCTTTACGCCACCCACGCATGTGGTGGCGGCTTTCCTTCAGGCCCTGCGTGAACACGAGGCCGAAGGCGGTGTGGCAGGGCGCCTGGCGCGCTACCGTCGTAACCGGGACCGCCTCGTGGCCGGACTGCGTGAGATTGGTTTTCAGACTCTGCTGGCTGATGAGTGGTTGTCACCGATTATCACCACTTTCCTGTCGCCAGACAGCCCGAACTTTGAATTTTCCCGTTTCTACGATGCGATCAAAGCACGTGGTTTTCTGATCTATCCCGGAAAGCTGACCGTTGCAGACAGTTTCCGGGTTGGTTGCATTGGCCAGCTTCACGATGAGCAGATAGATGCCGTGGTGTCGGCCATCTCTGACGCCTGTCAGAACCTTGGGCTGTCTGTCCCGGTTCCTGCACCGGCTGCGGCTCCCGATAACCTCGAACACGCCTGATATTTCCAAGGAGACTTGTTATGTACACCTACACCCGTCGTTACACCGGGCCGCTGCAGGCGGTCATTATGGACCTGGCTGGTACCTGTGTGGATTTCGGATCACTGGCGCCCATTCAGGCGTTTTTGAATCTGTTTGAATCCGAGGGCATCGAGCTTTCGGAAGCGGAGGCAAGGGAGCCCATGGGCACCGAAAAACGAGAGCACATCCGCCGTCTGCTGACGATGCCCCGCATCCGTAATCAATGGCAAAGCCGCCACGGCCAGATGCCGGGCAGTGACGACATTGACCGTCTCTATCAGGCATTTCTTCCGTTGCAAACTGCGGCCATTGCTGAACGTACGAAGCTGATTCCCGGCGCGATTGCTCTGCGTGATCTGCTTCGGGAGCACGATATCAGGCTGGGCGTGAACACCGGATACAGCCGGGAGATGGTGAATGTCATGTTGCCAGGGCTGGCCGGACAGGGATTCGAGCCGGAAAGCGTGGTGGTGGCAACGGAAGTGCCCCAGGGGCGGCCCGCGCCTCATATGAGCCTGAAGAATGCGCTTGAGCTGGGCGTTGGCGCGGTTCAGGCGTGTGTGAAAGTGGATGACACAGCAACCGGGATCGAAGAAGGCCTGAATGCCGGCATGTGGACTGTGGCTGTGGTGGCCTCCGGTAACGCGGTTGGCCTCAGCGAAGAACAGTTCACCGCACTGGAGTGCGAGGAAAAAGAAGCCATCCTTGCCCGTGGCTACGCGGAAATGGCGAAGTCGGGCGCGCATTACGTGATCGATTCCATCGAGTATCTGCCAGAAGTGCTTGAAGACATTGAGCGCCGTCTGGCTGAGGGCGAGTGCCCCTGAGTGTTGTCGGGGGCGGCGTCATATTGCTGTCACGTATTTGCAATCAAATGACTCTAAAGTGGCGT
Organism: Marinobacter daepoensis DSM 16072; assembly: GCF_000421165.1. GTDB lineage: Bacteria > Pseudomonadota > Gammaproteobacteria > Pseudomonadales > Oleiphilaceae > Marinobacter > Marinobacter daepoensis. The sequence goes on along the minus strand of NZ_ATWI01000015.1, from coordinate 96,354 downwards.
AATAATTTTGGTATATACCAGAAGTTTGCGACCGACCGACAACGAGATAAGGAGACGTCTGTGAAACACCTGAAGCAAGCCTTTGCCCTGGCTGCATTGACGATGGCCATGAATGCCAGCGCCCAGACTGAACTGACCGTGTACACGGCGGTTGAGGCTGAGGACCTGAAAACGTATGCCAAGCGGTTTAATGAAGAGCATCCGGACATCCGGATTAATTGGGTGAGGGACTCGACAGGAGTAATCACGGCGCGTCTGCTGGCGGAGAAAGAGAATCCCCAGGCCGATGTGGTCTGGGGGCTGGCTGGCACCAGCCTGCTGCTTTTGAAGAACGAAGGCATGCTGCAACCCTACGCACCTGAAGGGCTGGACAAGCTGTCTCCGAAATTTCGTGACCGCGACGAAACGCCATCGTGGGTTGGGATGGATGCGTGGATGGCGGCCCTGTGTGTGAACACCATTGAGGCGGAGAAGAATAATCTGCCGATGCCGAAAAGTTGGCAGGATCTGACCAAGCCGGTGTACCAAGGCCACGTGGTGATGCCTAACCCGAACTCCTCAGGAACCGGTTTTCTTGATGTCTCGGCCTGGTTGCAGCTGATGGGTGAGGACGAAGGCTGGACGTTCATGGACGGGTTGCACCAGAACATCAGCCGTTACACCCATTCGGGCTCCAAGCCCTGCAAGATGGCTGCCTCTGGTGAAGCGGCGATCGGCGTCTCCTTCGCGTTCCGGGGTGCCCGCCTGAAAGAGAAAGGCGCACCTTTGGAGCTGGTCTTCCCCGAAGAGGGCCTGGGCTGGGAAGTGGAGGCCACGGCGATTGTGAACGGCACCGACAAACTGGATGCGGCTCAAACGCTGGTTGACTGGTCCATCTCCCGTAAGGCGATGGAAATGTACAACGAAGGATACGCCATTGTAGGCATGCCCGGTGTGGCACAGCCTGTCGCCCATTTTCCGGAGAACGCGGAAGCGCTGATCATCGAGAATGATTTCAGTTGGGCTGCCAGCAACCGCGAGGCGATTCTGACGGAATGGGCCAGCCGTTACGACGGAAAATCCGAGGCCAAGTAAACCGGTTGGTGAGGCCGCTTCGCCCACCAACTCCACTGGGTGCCCATCAGGGCACTCAGACCTATTTTTTGTAAAGCAGAGGGATTCACCATGATCCAGCAAACTCAGGGAAGCCGTCTCGACATCCGGGGCGTAAACAAGTTCTTCGGCGATTTCTGTGCACTGAAAGAAATCAACCTCACCATCGAGCCCGGCGAGCTGGTGTGTTTCCTAGGGCCGTCCGGATGTGGCAAGACCACTCTGCTTCGCATCATTGCCGGACTTGAACAGCAAACAGCAGGCCTGCTCCATCAAGGTGTTACGGACATTTCCCGTAAACCGCCCAAGGATCGCGATTTCGGAATTGTCTTTCAGTCCTACGCGCTGTTTCCGAACATGACCGTGGCAGACAACGTGGCTTATGGCCTGCGCAGTATCGGCATGCCCAAGCCACAGGTGGCCAGCCGGGTATCGGAGCTGTTGGCCGTGGTTGGTCTTGAAGATCACGCCCGGAAATATCCGGCGCAACTGTCGGGTGGCCAGCAGCAACGGGTTGCTCTGGCTCGGGCTCTGGCACCGTCCCCCGGTTTGTTGCTGCTTGATGAACCCTTGTCGGCGCTGGATGCCAAAGTCCGCCATCACCTGCGCAGTGAGATCCGAAGTCTTCAGAAGCAGTTGGGAGTGACGACCATCATGGTCACCCACGATCAGGAAGAAGCCCTGGCCATGGCCGATCGCGTGGTGGTTATGAACAACGGCGTGATTGAACAAGTGGGTACGCCGCTGGAAATCTATCAGCAGCCTGCGTCGGCGTTTGTCGCGTCCTTCATTGGCGCCATGAACTTCTTTGACAGTGCTCCGGTGAATGGACAACGGGTTCGGGTTGGTAACCGGGAACTGGACCTGGTTCGGCCACTCCCCTCTGACCAGAGTTGTGTTCAGCTGGCGATTCGCCCGGAAGATGTTCACCTGTTACCCAATGGCGACGGCGAGTGGGAAGGGCAGGTGGAGTCCATGGATTATCTGGGGGCTTTCATCCGGACCCGGGTTCGCCTGAGCGAGGTTGAGCTGGAGCTGGTTGTAGACGTAGATCCACGTTCCGCTCGCCAGCTTGAGCTTCAGGTCGGTGCCTGTGTGTGCCTGAATCTGCCCTCCGATGCCCTGCATTGCTTCGCGGCCTGATAGGTCGCGAAGTCTGACTTCCCCGGTTTGACCCTGGTATCTGTTCCATGATTGATTCTCCTGCGCTTTCCACCCCGTCATCACACAACCGCCGACCCTTGTCGGCGTTCGGCCAGCGGTTTGCCGGGCGCTGGGTGTTCGCACTGCTGCTGGTTGCCGGCTGTGCGGTTCTTGGCTTACTGGTGCTTGCCCCGTTGTACACTCTGCTCTCCAAGAGCGTAGAGAACAAAGACGGCGAATTTGTCGGGCTGGATAACTTCGCCCATTACCTGAGCTCGGGCGGGATCGAGTCGGCCTTCTTCAATTCCCTCTGGGTGGCTGGGCTCAGCACGGTGATCGTGGTGTTCCTGGCGTTCATGGCGGCCTGGGCGATTACCCGAACCCGGCTGCCCTTTACCGGATGGATTCGTGGTGTCCTGGTGTTGCCAATTCTGGCGCCGTCCCTGTTGCCCGCCATCAGTCTGGTGTACCTGTTCGGGAATCAGGGTGTGCTGAAAAGCTGGTTGTTCGGTGCTGAAATCTACGGCCCGATTGGCATCATCCTGGGATCGTGCTTCTGGACCTTTCCTCATGCCCTGATGATTCTTCTCACCGCAATGGATAACGCCGACGGGCGTCACTACGAGGCGGCTACGGCGCTGAAGGCAAGCCCCTGGCGCACGTTCTGGACGGTCACGGTGCCGGGGGCCCGGTACGGGTTGGTGAGTGCTGCCTTTGTGGTGTTTACCCTGGTGATCACGGATTTTGGGGTGCCCAAAGTAATCGGCGGGCAGTTTGATGTGCTGGCCACAGACATCTACAAGCAGGTAATCGGACAGCAAAAGTTTGAAATGGGCGCGGTAATCAGCGTGTTGCTGTTGTTGCCGGCCATGCTTGCCTTCGTGGCCGATCGCTACGTTCAGCGTAAACAATCTGCGAGTTTCACTGCCAGATCGGTGCCCTACAAGCCCAGTCACGACCGTCGGCGAGATGCGGTTGGTGCTTTGATGCTGACGCCAACCCTGGTGTTCATCTTTGCCATCATTGGTATGGCAATCTATGCCTCGTTTGTCACGTTCTGGCCATACAATCTAAGCCTGAGCCTGAATAACTATGACTTTGGCCGGATGGATGGGGGTGGCTGGGGTGCCTATCTCAACAGCCTCCAGATGGCACTCGGGACCATGCTGATCGGAACCGCACTGGTATTCTTCAATGCCTGGCTGGTTGAACGGACGCCACAACCCCGGCTGCTGACGGGGGTGTTCCAGCTTTTGTCACTGTTGCCGCTGGCGGTGCCCGGGCTGGTATTGGGGCTGTCCTATATTTTCTTCTTTAACCACCCCGACAACCCGATCAATTTCATCTACGGCACACTGTTCATTCTGATTTTGTCGAGTGTGACTCATTTCTACGCGGTGTCTCATCTCACCGCCGTAACGGCGCTGAAACAGCTCGATAAAGAGTTCGAAGCGGTCGGCGAGTCTTTGAAGGCTTCCCGGTGGCGGGTGCTGTTTACCGTGACCTTGCCGCTGTGTCTGCCGGCCATACTGGATGTTGCCCTGTACCTGTTCGTGAATGCCATGACAACGGTCTCGGCGGTTGTGTTCCTGTACGGGCATGATTCCCAGCTGGCATCGGTGGCGGTCCTGAACATGGACGAAGCGGGTGATATTGCCCCCGCAGCCGCAATGGCGATCCTGATCACGGTCACCTGCGCAGGGGCGAAGCTGTTGCAGGGTGTGCTTCGGTTCTGGGTAGATCGTTCAACCCGGGCCTGGCGGCAGGGCACAGAGTGAGCCGCCGGCCGGACGCATTATGACCGCCGCTGCCATTGTGATCGTACTGGTTTCAGCCTTGGCTCACGCTGGCTGGAACCTGTTTGGCAAGAAAGTGAGCCCCAGCGGGGCTTTCTTTTGGCACAGTACCTTGTGGGGGGTACTGCTGACCGTGCCGGTGCTGGTATACCAGCACCGGCTTTTGTCCCAATTGGATTCCGGGGTCTGGTGGCTTGTGGTTTTGACGGGCTTTTTCCAGGCGACTTACCTCAGCTGTCTGGCTGCTGCTTATCGTCATGGTGAGCTGTCGGTGGTGTACCCCCTGGCACGTTCATCGCCCTTGCTGATTTTACTGGTGGGTGCCCTGTTTCTGGGAACCGCAGACGCCATCACTGGCGCAGCGGTTGCGGGCATTGTTCTGATTGTCGCCGGCTGCGTAATCCTGCCAATGCAGAAATTCCGGGATTTCCGGCTGGCCAATTACCGTAATCTTGCCACTTTGTTTGCGCTTCTGGCCGCCGCCAGTACCGCCGGTTATTCGATCGTGGACGATAACGCCACGGCGCAGATGCGGGGCCTGCTCGCCGGGCAGTCTCTGGATGCCGAGGTGGCACTGGTGTTCGTTATTCTTCAGGCATGGTCTGCCCTGGCGTGGCTCAGCGTTGGTCTTCTGTTGCAAAAGACGGAACGAAGACTGCTGCGGGAGCTGGTGTCGAAGTGGCGCAGCACCATGGCGGCCGGCGTGCTGATCCTGGGGACCTACGCGCTGGTGGTATGGGCCATGGCCTACGCCGATGACGTCAGTTACGTGGTGGCTTTTCGCCAGATCAGCATTCCCATCAGCGTGGCGCTGGGATGGTACTTTCTGGGTGAGACAATCCATGCCCCGAAAATTCTGGGTGTTCTGACGATCCTCGTGGGGCTTCTGCTGGTCGTTCTGGGATGAGTGGCCGTTGGCGCCTGTAGGGGGCAGACCCCATGCAGGCGCGCGCCGCGTTCAGGAATCTGAGGGTCATGATGGCCGGAGCGCGTCGTTAAGAATACGCCAGCCGTGGTGTTGAGCGTGCTCGTGAAGGCGCGCATCCGGGTTGATGGCAACGGGGTAGTCCACTGTGTTCAACAGCGGCAGGTCGTTGTGTGAGTCCGAGTAGAACCAGGTTTTTTCCGGTTGAAAAGCCTGGGCCTCCAGCCATTCATCAAGGGCGCTGATCTTACCCTCCCGAAACGGACGGCGGGCGCCGATACGGCCTGTGAGGCTGTTATTCTGCCATTCCACCTGAACGCCAATCCCGTCTTCAAGGCCCAGATAGCGCGCAATGGGGGCGACGAGGTGTTCGCCTGTGGCGGAAATAATCAGCAAGCGGTGGCCCTGGGCTCTATGCCACGCAACACGCTCTTTGCCGGTGGGAAGCACCCTTGGGGCGATGATGTCATTCACGAACTTACCGACGAGCGCATCAAGCCGCTCCCTTTGCCAGCCGCGCAATGGCGCCAGGCTGAACTCCATATAGGCCTGAAGGTCCAGTTTTCCGGCCTGATAATCGGACAGAAAAGCCCGATCCTGCTCCATTGCCTCGGGGTCTGTATCGATAGCTTCCTGTCGCAGAAACGCGGTGAACAGGTGAGAACTATCGCCATGAATCAGGGTTTCATCCAGGTCAAATACTGCAAGCATGTTACACTCCTTTGGTATAGACCAGATTGTGGGGCAAGGGTGTTACGGTTGTATGACGAAAGGTATTGGCCGGAGCTGGGTGCTGGTTGGTGAATGAAAAAACCCGGCGTAAGCCGGGTTTCTATGGTCATGCTATGGCTGGCCGGGTCAGTTTTTCAGGCCCATTTCTTCTATCGAGATCTCCCGCATTTTGAACTTCTGGATTTTCCCGGTCACGGTCATGGGGAAGGCATCCACGAATTTGTAGTTTCTGGGAATCTTGAAGTGGGCAATCTTGCCCTTGCAGAAGACCTGCAGGTCCTCTGCGGTTACCGGGTCTGCATCGGGGCGAAGTTTCACCCAGGCAATCAGCTCTTCACCGTATTTTTCGTCCGGAATGCCGGTTACCTGCACCTCTTCGATGGCGGGGTGGGTATAGAGGAACTCTTCAATCTCTTTCGGGTAAATGTTCTCTCCACCCCGGATTACCATGTCCTTGATTCGGCCGACAATCTGGATGTAACCATCCTCGTCCATGGTCGCCAGGTCGCCGGTGTGCATCCAGCCTGCATCGTCGATGGCTTCGCGGGTTTTTTCCTCGTTGTTCCAGTACTTCAGCATCACGCTGTAGCCACGGGTACACAGTTCGCCAATCTCACCTCGTGGCATCACGTTTCCGGTGCCCGGGTCGACAATCTTGGTTTCCAGATGCGGCTGGGTGCGACCCACCGTGGTGACCTGCTTTTCGAATGGGTCGAGGGAACTGGTTTGGGTGGAAACCGGGCTGGTTTCGGTCATGCCGTAGGCAATCTGCACTTCCTTCATGTGCATTTTTCCGTTGACCTTCTTCATGACTTCGGCCGGGCAGATGGAGCCCGCCATGATGCCGGTGCGCAGGGTGGAGAGGTCGTAGCTGTCAAACTCCGGGTCGGCCAGTTCGGCGATGAACATGGTAGGCACACCGTACAAGGCCGTGGCTTTTTCCTGGTGGACCGCCTGAAGTACGGTCTTTGGATCAAAGCCCTCACTCGGGTAAATCATGGCGGTGCCATGGGTGATGCAGCCGAGGTTGCCCATTACCATGCCAAAGCAGTGGTACAGCGGCACCGGAATCACCAGCCGGTCGTTCTCGGTCAGGCGCTGGCTTTCACCAACAAAATACCCGTTGTTCAGGATGTTGTGGTGGGTGAGGGTGGCGCCTTTCGGGTTGCCGGTGGTACCGGAGGTAAACTGGATATTGATGGGGTCGTCGAACTGCAGCTCATCCTGGCGCCTGGCGAGTTCGGCTTCTGATACGTCGCTGGCAAAGCCGAGGAAATCCTGCCAGGTCCACATGCCGTCGTGTTTGTCAGGGTGGAGGTTGATGACCGCCCGAAGATCGGGCGCGTTGTCGACTTTGAGTTTACCCGGGGCACTGCGCTTCAATTCCGGAGCCAGCTCGTAAATCATGTCCCGGTAGTTGGAGGTTTTGAAGCTGTCGGCGGTAACCAGCACACTGATGCCGGCGAGGTTCATGGCGTAATTCAGTTCATGCACGCCATAGGCCGGGTTGATATTCACCAGAATGGCGCCCACCTTTGCGGTGGCGAACTGAGTGACGGTCCATTCGTAGCGGTTGGGTGACCAGATGCCCACGCGGTCACCGCGTTTGACGCCAATAGCCATGAAGGCCCGGGCCGCCTCGTTCACTTTGTCGACGAACTCTTGGTAAGTCCAGCGAATGTCCTGGTGCAGGCACACCAGAGCCTCGTTGTCGGGAAACTGTTGGGCGGTGCGGTCCAGCATATCGCCGATGGTCATGCCCCGCAGTGGCTTTTCTGCGATACCACTGGTGTAACTTGGGAGAGTCTTGCTCATGTCTCTGCCTCCATTGTTTTTGTAGTTGAGGGCTGGAAAGTTACTGGCACAGGCCCCCGAGTGCCTGGCCCACTTTAGAGCCGTTATGACGTTTCAGTTGCGCGCAGATCCATTCGCCGGTTGCCACCAGTTTGTTCAGATCCACGCCGGTATCGATGCCCAGGCCGTTTAGCAGGTATAGCACGTCTTCGGTGGCCACGTTGCCGGAGGCGCCTTTGGCGTAAGGGCAACCTCCAAGGCCGGCTACCGAGGCGTCAATCACGCCGATGCCTTCTTCCAGCACCGCGTACAGATTCGCCAGGGCCTGGCCATAGGTGTCGTGAAAATGCGCCGCCAGCTTGTCCATGGGCACATGGGCGGCCACGGCTTCCAGCATGCGCCTGGCTTTCAGGGGCGTGCCCACGCCGATGGTGTCGCCCAGGGAGATTTCATGGCAGCCCATGTCGTACAAAGCCTTGGCCACGTAGGCGACCTGTGCCGGTTCGATATCGCCCTCATAGGGGCAACCCATCACGGTGGAGACGTAACCTCGCACGGGGATGCCGTGTTTGCGGGCTTCCTCGACCACCGGTGCAAAGCGTTCCAGGCTTTCGGCAATCGTGCAGTTGATGTTCTTTCTGGTGAAAGACTCCGATGCTGCGCCGAACACCGCCACTTCGTCGGCCCCGGCGGCCAGGGCGCCCTCGAACCCTTTCAGGTTAGGGGTTAGAGCGGAGTAACGAACGCCGGGCTTGCGGGTGATGCCGGCCATCACATCGGTTGCGTCGCCCATTTGCGGCACCCATTTTGGTGACACGAAGCTGGCGGCCTCAATGTGGCTGAGCCCGCAATCGGCCAACCGGTCGATCAGGCCGGTTTTGATCTCAGTGGCAATAACATCGCCGGGTTCGTTCTGGAGCCCGTCCCTCGGGCTCATTTCCACCAACCGAACCTGCTTGGGAAAGGCCATTATTCTGCCTCCCCGGTGTCGATGGCGATGAGTTCCGCACCCTCGGCGACCTGGTCTCCTTCGGCGTAGAAAATCTCTGAAACCACACCATCGGCGGGTGCCTTGATGGCGTGTTCCATTTTCATGGCTTCCATAATCACCAGCGTCTGCCCGGCCGTTACCGTGTCGCCCACCTTGGCCTGAATCGCCACCACTGAGCCGTTCATGGGCGCCGCCAGGCTGCCTTCGCTGGCCATTTCCTCAAACCCGTAGGTTTCCCGGTACACGGTGCACTTGAAAGTGTCGCCCTCGTAGAAGAGCACCAGTTCCTCGTTGTGAAGGTTGCCGTGCACGCTCAGTCGGTGGCCATTGATCACGGCCTGCAGGTAATCGTCATTGAGTTTGGCGTTCAGGTGGTACACGCTGCCGCCCACGAATACCTGATACCGGTCATCCCGCTCCAGGATTTTGAGTTCATGCTGGCCGTCGCCCACCTGTAGCGTGAGGGGCTGGGCGTATTCGGAGTTCATGCGCCAGCTGTTCTTGCGGCCGAACGGCGACCAGGGATCGGCGGTAACCGGTTCCGCCGATTTCCGTTGTTCGAGGATAAAACCGGCCGCAAGCACCAACGCCTTGTCCAGATCCAGTCTGGATTTCGGGAACAACAGGTTGTGGTGGGAGGCAATGAAGTTGGTGGTCAGTTCGGCTTCACGAAATGGCTGCGCATCCACCGCCGCGTGCAGGAACCGGATGTTGGTTTTCAGCCCGGCAATGCGGTAGTGCTCCAGGGCCTGAACCATGCGGTTGACCGCCTGTTCCCGGGTGTCGTCCCAGACAATCAGTTTGGCGATCATCGGGTCGTAGTGGATGCTGATCTCATCGCCTTCGGTCACGCCGGTGTCTACCCGAACGTGGGCGGATTCATCCGGAGTGCTCAGGTAACGCAGGGTGCCGGTGGCTGGCAGAAAGTCCTGATCCGGATCTTCAGCGTAGATACGTGCTTCGATAGCGTGGCCTCGGGTCTTTACCTGATCCTGAGTCAGCGGCAGGGGCTCGCCCCAGGCCACTTTCAGTTGCCATTCCACCAGATCCTGGCCGGTGACCATTTCGGTGACCGGGTGCTCTACCTGCAGGCGGGTGTTCATTTCCATGAAGAAGAACGAACCGTCCACGTCGTACAGAAACTCGACGGTGCCGGCGCCCACGTAGTTGATGGCCTGGGCCGCCCGCACAGCGGCTTCGCCCATGGCTTTACGGGTGTCTTCGCTGAGTCCGGGGGCGGGTGCTTCTTCCAGCACTTTCTGGTGTCGGCGTTGCACGGAACAGTCGCGCTCGGCCAGATAGATGCCATTGCCGGACTGATCGCAGAACACCTGAATTTCCACATGGCGTGGCTGGGTCAGGTAGCGCTCGATCAGCATGTCGGGGTTGCCGAACGCGTTTTTCGCCTCGCGCTGGGCGGCGGCCAGGGCGTCGTCAAATTCGGCCATGTTCTCGACCACACGCATACCTTTACCGCCACCACCGGCAACGGCTTTCAGCAGCAGCGGGAAACCGCATTTTTCGGCTTCCGCGCGCAGCAGGTCCGGTGACTGGTCTTTACCGTGGTAGCCGGGCACCAGGGGGACACCGGCGTCTTCCATGATGGCCTTTGCGGCGGACTTGGAGCCCATGGCGGCAATGGCCGACGAGGGCGGGCCGATAAAGACAATGCCGTTGGCCTCGCAGGCTTCGGCAAAGTCGGTGTTTTCAGACAGGAAGCCGTAGCCCGGATGGATGGCCTGGGCGCCGCTTTCTTTGGCAATCTCGATAATCTTGTCGGCCCGCAGGTAGCTCTCGGAGCTGGGGGCGGGGCCGATGTAGAAGGCCTCATCGGCCATGGCCACGTGCCGGGCGTTGGCGTCGGCTTCGGAATAGACCGCCACGCAGCGGATGCCCATTCGATGGGCCGTCTGGATGATCCGGCAGGCGATTTCGCCCCGGTTGGCTATCAGGATCTTGTTAAACATTATTGTGTCTCCGGAATCCAACTGGCCTTTCGTTTGTTCAGGAAAGCGCTGAGCCCTTCCTGGCCTTCCTCGCCTACGCGAATATCGGCGATGCGCTGAGCGGTATCGTCAATCACCTCGGTGGTGATGTTTTTTTGGCTGACGGCAAAGACCAGATCTTTCGCTGCTTTCATGGCTTCGGGCCCGTTTAGCGCGAGTTGCAGCAGCAGTTCGTCGCAACGCCGGTGCATGGCTTGTTCGTCTTCGCAGACGATATGAACCAGCCCATAGTGCTGAGCCTCCTGCGCGCTGAAGAGTTCGGCCGTCAGGAAGTAGCGTCTTGCCTGGCGTTCACCAATGGCGCGAACCACGTAGGGGCTGATCACGGCTGGAATCAGGCCGAGCTTCACTTCACTCAGGCAAAAACTGGCTTTCTCGGTGGCCAGCACGATGTCGCAGCAGGCGGCGAGGCCGACCGCACCGCCGAAGGCAGCTCCCTGCACCAGGCCAATCACGGGTTTGGACAGGTGGTTCAGGGTGTTCATCAGCCGGGCCAGCTCCCGGGAGTCGTCCAGGTTTTCCTGGCGGGTGTTGTCCGCCATACGGCGCATCCAGCCCAGGTCGGCACCGGCGGAAAAGTGCTTGCCCTCTGAGCGGAGGATGACGATCTGCGTTTGCTCGTCCCGGTCCACGTGTTCCAGGGCCTGTATGAGCTGCTGGATAACGACGTCGTCGAAGGCGTTGCGTTTATCGGGGCGGTTCAGCACGATTTCCGAGACGCCAGTGTCTCGTTGGTGCAGCAGAACGGCCGAGTGTTGCTGTGTCATGGCTGCGCTCCTTTACATGCGGAACACGCCGAAGCGCGTTGGCCTGGCGGGTCGGTTGAGGGTGGCAGACAGGCTCAGGGCAACCACTTCCCGGGTCTGGGCCGGGTCGATCACGCCGTCATCCCACAGGCGGGCGCTGGCGTAGTAAGGGTGGCCCTGATGTTCGTAGGTCTCAGTAATGGGCTTTTTGAACTCGGCTTCTTCCTCGGCACTCCAGCTCTGGCCTTTGCGTTCCAGACCTTCGCGGCGTACCTGAGCCAGTACGCCGGCGGCCTGTTCGCCGCCCATCACGGAGATGCGGGCGTTGGGCCACATCCACAGGAAGTCGGGGCTGTAGGCGCGGCCACACATGCCGTAGTTGCCGGCGCCGTAGCTACCGCCAATCAGCACGGTAATCTTGGGCACGTTGGCGCAGGCCACGGCCATCACCATTTTGGCGCCGTGTTTTGCGATGCCTTCGGCTTCGTACTTCTGGCCGACCATGAAGCCGGTGATGTTCTGCAGGAAGAGCAGCGGGATGTTGCGCTGGCAGCACAGTTCAATGAAGTGCGCGCCTTTCTGGGCGGATTCGCTGAACAGGATGCCGTTGTTGGCAATGATGCCAACCGGGTAGCCGTGAATGTGGGCGAACCCGGTCACCAGGGTGGCGCCGTAGTAACGCTTGAATTCGTCGAATTCGGAGCCGTCGACTATGCGGGCGATGACGTCGCGGGCGTCAAATTGCTTGCGTAGGTCGGTGCCGACAATGCCGTAGATTTCTTCCTGATCGTACAGCGGAGCCCGGGGTTTCTGGACCTCCACCGGTACGGGTTTTCGGCGGTTGAGGTTGGCTACGCAGCGGCGGGCGATTTCGAGCGCGTGAGCGTCGTTCTCGGCGTAGTGGTCGGCTACCCCGGAGGTTTTGCAGTGCACGTCGGCACCCCCCAGGTCTTCGGCGCTGACCACTTCACCGGTGGCGGCTTTTACCAGCGGCGGGCCGGCCAGGAAGATGGTGCCCTGGTTGCGGACGATGATGGATTCGTCGGCCATGGCGGGAACGTAGGCGCCCCCGGCGGTACACAGGCCCATGACGACGGCAATCTGTGGGATGTCGTCGGCGGACATGCGGGCCTGGTTGTAGAAGATGCGTCCGAAATGATCTCGGTCCGGGAAGACTTCATCCTGTTGGGGCAGGTTGGCGCCCCCGGAATCCACCAGGTAGATGCATGGCAGGCGGTTGGCCATGGCGATCTCCTGGGCCCGCAGGTGCTTTTTCACGGTCAGGGGGAAGTAGGTGCCGCCTTTCACGGTGGCGTCGTTGGCGATGATCATGCATTCCGTGCCGGAGACGCGGCCGATGCCGGCGATGGCGCCTGCGGCGGGGACTGCTTCTTTATACACGTTGTAGGCGGCGAACTGGCCGATTTCGAGGAAGGGGGAGCCTTCGTCGATGAGGGTGTTGATGCGCTCGCGCGGCAGCAGTTTGCCTCGGTCGGTGTGGCGCTTCTGGTAGTCAGGGCCGCCGCCCTGATGGATCTTTTCGACTTTTTCCCGGAGGTCGGCGACGGCTTGTTGCATGGCCTGATGGTTGGCCTGGAATTCGTCGGACCTTGGGTTGATTTTGCTTTGGAGCACGGTCATTGGTTCGTATCCCTCGGTTTGGGGGCGTCCGGGTCTGGCGGGGTGTTCTTTCTGGGAGACGCTACGAGCACATCCCTGTGCGCTTGACTGTGGCCATCCATGGCCACAGACACTCCCGGAAAGAACACCCCACCAGCCCCTCGTCCAACCTTGTCAGTGGATTCGCTGCAGAGGCTTACTTGTTCAGGAACAGCTCGCGGCCGATCAGCATCCGTCGGATTTCAGACGTTCCAGCGCCGATTTCGTAGAGTTTCGCGTCCCGCAGCAGGCGGCCGGTCGGGTATTCGTTGATGTAGCCGTTGCCGCCGAGTAGCTGGATGGCGTCCAGGGCCAGTTTGGTGGCCATTTCGGCGGAGTAGAGGATGGCGCCGGCGGCGTCTTTGCGGGTGGTTTCACCGCGGTCGGCGGATTGCGCCACCATGTAGACGTAGGATTTGGCGGTGTTCATCCAGGTGTACATGTCGGCCACTTTGCCCTGGACCAGTTCGAATTCACCGATGGCCTGGCCGAACTGTTTGCGCTCACGGATGTAGGGGACGACCACGTCCATGGCGGCCTGCATGATGCCCAGAGGGCCGCCGGAGAGGACGAGGCGTTCGTAGTCGAGGCCGCTCATGAGGACTTTGGCGCCGTTACCGACACCGCCCAGGATGTTTTCTTTGGGAACCTTGCAGTCCTGGAACACCAGCTCACAGGTGTTGGAGCCGCGCATGCCGAGTTTGTCGAGTTTCTGGTGGCGGCTGAAGCCCGGGTAGTCGCGCTCTACGATGAAGGCTGTGACGCCTTTTGAGCCGCCCTTGGGGTCGGTTTTGGCGTAGATGACGTAGGTGTGTGCGTCCGGGCCGTTGGTGATCCACATTTTGTTGCCGTTGAGGACGTAGTGGTCGCCTTCGTCGCGGGCGTGGAGTTTCATGGAGATCACGTCGGAGCCGGCGTTGGGCTCAGACATGGCCAGCGCGCCGATGTGTTCACCCGTGACGAGTTTGGGCAGGTATTTCTGTTTTTGTTCTTCGGTGCCGTTGCGGTGAATCTGGTTCACGCACAGGTTGGAGTGGGCACCGTAGGAAAGGCCTACGGAGGCCGAGGCACGGCTGATTTCCTCCATGGCGATCACGTGGGCCACGTAGCCCATGTCTGAACCGCCGTACTCTTCGCTGACGGTGATGCCCAGCAGGCCCATGTCCCCCAGTTTGCGCCACAGGTCCATGGGGAATTCGTTGTTTTTGTCGATTTCCTCCGCCCGGGGGGCAATTTCGGTGGCGGCGAAGTTGTTCACTTGTTCCCGGAGCATGTCCAGGGTTTCACCGAGGCCGAAATTGAGCTCTGAGTACTGTGATTTCATCGTTTGCTACCTTTTTGTTTTAACGACTGGTACCCGCTGGCTGTCTCAGGTCATTTGCTGACAGCGGGTTCGGGTGTTTTCGGGGTCATGCCCTGTGCTTCTTTCTTTTTCTGGAGTTCCGCCAGGGCCTCTCGGCAACGCGCTTCGGCGGTGTCCATTTCCATTTCGGCCATGGCGATGTCTTCCTTCTGTTGTTCCAGGTGGGCTCGTCTGGCGCCGAGGATCTCCAGCATTTTCAGTAGCTGTTTTTCGTTGCCGGTGAGTGTTTCGTCCCAGAGGTCGAACAGTTCCTTGGTTTCGGCCAGGGAAAACCCCATGCGTTTGCCTCGGAGAATCAGCTTCAGCCGAACGCGATCCTTGGTGCTGAAGATTCGGGTTTGCCCGCGCCGGGCAGGTTTGAGCAGGCCCTGGTCTTCATAGAACCGGATGCTTCGGGTGGTGACGTCGAACTCCTGAGAGAGTTCGCTGATGCTGAAAGTTCTTTTGTCGTTCATTACGCATTCCTTTTTTTACGTAGGTTAGATGAAGTTTACGTAAACGTAAAGCTTTTGGCGGGCGGATTAATATCACGGGGTTTTCGGGGTATTCAGAGGCTGGGCCAGCAAGGTCCCGGGGTGGTAAAGACGAGGGGCAAGACGCCCGCCTGGGCGTGGTGATGCTTTGGCGGGCAATGGGTCAGGCGAGGCTGTCGGCGCTGGTGAAGGTTTCTCGCAATTTGCGTTTGAGTAGTTTGCCAGCACTGTTTTTTGGGAGCTCGTCTACAAACTGAATGTGTTTTGGGATTTTGAAACGTGCCAGTGTTGCCTTGGCATGCTCAAGTAAGGCGGATGCGTCTTCCGTGTAACCTTCCCGGGCCACCACAATGGCGCAGATGGCTTCAATCCATTTTTCATCTGGCACCCCGATAACCGCAACCTCTGCCACCGACTCGTGTTGATACAGGGCTTCTTCCACATCACGGCTTGCGACCAGCACTCCGCCGGTGTTTACCACGTCTTTAATACGGTCGACGATGTAAATGTACCCTTGTTCGTCTCGGTAACCAAGGTCGCCGGAATGAAACCAGCCCCCGTGAAACGCTTCGTCGGTGGCTTCGGGTTTTTGCCAGTATCCGGTCATGAGCTGCGGGGAGCGATGGACCAGTTCTCCCTGTTCTCCCGCTGGGCAATCTTCACCCGTGGCTGGGTTGATGATTCTGGTCATAACGGTTTGCAGGGGCCGGCCAGCGGAGGTGGGTCGGTCGTGGTGTTCCTCGGGGCGCAGGACCGTGGCCAGTGGGGCGATTTCGCTCTGTCCATAGCAGTTGTACAGGCCCGCCTGTGGGAGAAGTTCCCGGAGTTTACGAACAATCTCCCCGGGCATGATCGACGCGCCGTAGTAGATTTTGTTCATGTGCTGAAGTTTTTTCGCGTCGAAACTCCGGTACTGCAGCAGTGAAATCCAGACCGTTGGCGGGGCAAAGGAGGCATTCAGTTGTTCGCTGGCCAGCAATCCAAGGATAGCGTCCGGGGTGGGGGTGCTGATCAGTCGTGTGTACCCGCCGGTCAGTAACATCGGCATCATGAAGACATGCATCTGGGCCGAGTGGTAGAGCGGTAAGGCTGCCAGGCAGCGGTCATTGGGGCTGATATCCAGGTGATACTGGGCGGCACCATACTCGGTCAGCAGGGAACGATGGGTGTGCATCGCGCCTTTCGGGTCTGAGGTGGTGCCAGAGGTGTAAAGAATCTGCACGATGTCGGTGTCGGCCAGGTTGAGCTCCGGTGGCTGGTCGCTTGCGGAGGACCGGGCCATGTCGAGAATGTCGGTGGTATCTTGGGTGCCGTGCAGAGCCCCGGTTATTTCGATGGCGGTGCCGGGCAGAACGGCTTTGGCCTGAACCTCGAGGTCGGTATCGTAAAACAGGGCTCTGGCGCCTGACTGCCTGAGGATATAAGCCAGTTCCTGTTTGACCAGAGCGTAGTTCACCGGCACGTGAATCAGGCCAGCTTTGGCACAGGCTAGCCATAGCAGTACATAGGCATCGGAGTTTTTGCCATAGGCGGCGACACGCTCTCCTTTATGCAGGCCGAGGCGGATCAGGTGATGGGCAACTCGGTTGCTCGCGCGTTCGATCTCGTCGTAGGTCCATTCCCGGTTGTTGAAGGTCAGGGCTGTTTTGGCTTTGTGGCAGGCGGCTGAGCGGGCGATGGCATCGCCAATGGTGTTCCTCAGCGCTCGGCAAACGTGGTCATACATGGGAGGAGCAGGAGCGTAGGTCTGTTCTGACATGGTTTACCTCGATTGCTTGTTGTTGTAGAGACTACAGACAATTAAGGCAAAGGCTCCGGAGCGGAGGGAATGACCCTACTGGCCAAAAAAGTTGACCGGTTCCGACATGGCCTGGTTGAGTCGGTCTCCTCGCCACCGGGCCGGCGAGCGGCCGGTCCAGCGTTTGAAGGCCCGTGAGAACGACGCAGTTTCAGAGAATCCTACCCGTTCGGCTATTTCGCTGATGCTGAGATTCTCGCTGGTGATCAGCCGGATGGCGTGTTCCCTGCGTAACGTTTCCTTGATTTTGCGCAGGGACGTGCCTTCGTCCTGAAGTTTCCTGCCCAGATTGCGGGGCGTCATATGCAGTTCCAGCCCAAGGGCTTCAAGGCCGGGCATGTCCGGGTAGTTGTAGCGCGCCAGGATCGCCCGGATGTGGGTCCTGAGGCTTTCGTCCTGGCTGGGACGATGCAGGATATAAGCCGGTGCGGCCGCCAGAAATTCCCGCACTTCCTGTTCGGTCCGGACGATCGGCAGTTGGAGGTATTTCTCATGCAGCAGGAAGCCGCACACCGTTTGGTCAAACGCCAGCTCGCCCGGGTACATCGCCCGATACTCGGCCTCATGCCGGGGGCGAGGGTAGCTGAACTGAGTACGAGCAAACGGAATCTGCTGATCGACCAGCCAGCAGGACAGGCGTTCCCACATCAGAATCAGGAACTCCTGGAGCATGTGGTCGGTGTCGTTCCGGGTGTCTTTCAGGTGCAGGCGGAAAAAGACCCGCCGTTCCTGCTCTTCCAGGGCAATGTCCAGATTATGGCAGACGACCCGATAGAAGCGGGCGCTTTTCCGGAGCACGGCGCCCAGGGTGGCGGAGCTGAGGCTGAATTCGCACATCAACGCAAAGGTGCCTTGATTGCACCGTTCTGAAGATAACCCCAGAAATTCATCCCGGGTGGAGCGCCAGACGGACTGAATCAGCCGGGCCAGTTGTTGCTCGGTAATCAGTCGTTCCGGTTGGTTCAGCCAGCCGGGTGGCACGCCTGCCTGAGCCAGCAGCTCCCCGGCGTTATGACCCTGGCGTTCGGCGCCGCGAATCGTCGCCTGGAGGTAGTGATTGGCAATGTGAGCTTTGGCCATAACGATCAGTGCCGTTGCGTAATGGGTCAATTGATTTGGCAGGAAGGGTCATTCTAGCCCGGGGGCAGGCGAAGTCTAATATGGCGACAAGGTATTGGTTGCATGGTGCCGGGTGGGAGTTGGTCGTCGGACTGCAGAGTGAAGGCAGGTGTTGTTTTGGGGAGTACATCTGAGTTAAGTTTACGTAAACGTCAACTGTGTGATTTACATGCGTGCCGCCGTGGCCGCATAGAAACTTTTGAAGGACACGAGTTATGGATTTTAAAGACACACCCGCGATCGTTACCGGCGGTGCCTCCGGGCTGGGTGAAGGTGCAGCCCGGTCTCTGGCTGCCGCTGGCTGCAAGGTTGCTATTCTGGATCTGAATAAAGAACGGGGGGAGCAGGTTGCTGCAGAGCTGGATGGCCTGTTTATCGAATGCAACGTGGCTTCTGCTGACAGTGCGGAGAAAGCAGTGAGCATTGCCCGGGAAGCACACGGGCCTTGTGGGGTTGCTGTCAATTGCGCAGGCATTGCCCCGGCCTCGAAAATCCTGGGCCGGGAGGGGGTGATGCCGTTGGCGGATTTCAGCCGGGTGATTGAAGTAAACCTGATCGGCAGCTTTAACATTCTGCGCCTGGCGGCAGCCGACATGGCTCAGCGTGAGCCCAACGAGGACGGTGAGCGGGGTGTGATCATCAACACCGCGTCGGTGGCGGCCTATGAAGGCCAGATCGGCCAGGCCGCCTACAGCGCTTCTAAAGGAGGCGTAGTCTCCCTGACATTACAGGCTGCCCGGGAACTGGCCCGTGAGGGCATTCGGGTGAACACCATCGCCCCGGGCCTGTTCATGACGCCCATGATGGCCGGTATGCCGCAGGAGGTGCAGGACAGTCTGGCGGCCACGCTGCCATTCCCGAAGCGCCTGGGCAAGCCTGAGGAGTTTGGCATGATGGTGGATCAGATGGTGCGTAATCCGGTGCTCAATGGCGAGGTCATCCGGCTTGATTGCGCCCTGCGAATGGCGCCCAGGTGAGCATCAGAACAACGCCCGTCAAAAGCGGGATTTTGTAACAGGTTTCGCCACAAGCGAACCGGTAACCACAGGTGAGTATTATGACTAATCCTGTTGATCAGCAAGAGCTGGCCCTGTTTCGGGACTCCGTGATCAAAGCACTGGAGACGGAAGTGGCTCCTCAGTACGAGGCCTGGGAGAAAAACGGTATTGTGCCCCGGGAGCTTTGGAACACGCTCGGCAACGCAGGCATGCTGTGTGTGGATGTGCCCGAAGACTGCGGCGGTTGTGGAGCGCCGTTTCAGTATTCGGTGGTTGTGGGTGAAGAGCTTGCTCGCCTCGGGTTTGGTGCGCTATCCACCAACGTGATGGTGCATTCCGACATCGTCGCGCCCTATCTCAGCCATCTCGGTAATGAGGAGCAGAAACGGCAGTGGCTCCCGGGCATGGTCTCAGGTGAAGCCGTGGGGGCCATCGCCATGACCGAGCCTGGCGCTGGCAGCGACTTGCAGGCCATGCGCACCAGCGCCGTGAAAGACGGTGAAAACTACATCCTCAATGGCTCAAAAACCTTTATTACCAACGGCCAACACGCCGATATGGTGATCGTTGCTGCCAAAACCGATCCTCAGGCCGGTGCTAAAGGAATCAGCCTGTTCCTGGTGGATACCTCGCTGCCCGGGTTCAGCAAAGGCCGGAACCTGGACAAAATCGGCCAGCATTCTGGCGACACCTCCGAGCTGTTTTTCTCCGACATGCGCATACCCGCCTCCGCCATGCTGGGAGAGGAAGGCCAGGGGTTTGTTTACCTGATGCGTGAACTGCCCCGAGAGCGGCTGGTGATCGGAGCGCTGGGCGTGGCAGCGGCCCGGGGCTCACTGGATATGACCATTCAGTACGCCCAGGAGCGTGAGCTGTTTGGCCAGAAACTCAGCCTGTTGCAGAACACACGTTTCGAAATTGCCCGCATGGAAACGGATTACCGCATCAACAAAGCGTTTGTGGATCAGTGCATTCGGGAATACGAAGAGGGCAAATTGGATGCCCCCACGGCGTCCATGGCCAAGTACAGCGCTACCGAGATGCAGTGTCGTGTTGCTGATGGCTGTTTGCAGCTGTTTGGCGGCTATGGCTACACCACGGAGTACCCGATTTCCAGGAACTTTATTGATGCCCGGGTGCAGCGGATTTATGGCGGAACCTCGGAAGTGATGAAGGAAATCATTGCCCGGTCGGTTTTAGGTCGCTCACCCCAAAAATGAGGACAGTCACCATGAGCTCAAACGATATAGTAATAGCAGGCTCCGCCCGAACCCCCATGGGCGGAATGATGGGCGCCCTGAGCTCGGTACGCTCCCCGGAGCTGGGCGCCATCGCTATCAAAGCGGCCATAGAGCGCTCCGGCCTCAAGCCGGCCGACATTCAGGAAGTCATCATGGGCTGTGTGCTCCCGGGCGGCCTTGGCCAGGCACCTGCACGCCAGGCCTCCCGTGCCTCGGGAGTTCCGGACAGTTCAGGTTGCACCACCATCAACAAAATGTGCGGTTCCGGCATGCAGGCCGTCATCATGGCCCACGACCAGATCAAGGCCGGTACCAACAACATCATGATTGCCGGCGGAATGGAAAACATGAGCCAGGCCCCGTACCTGCTGCCCAAGGCCCGCGCTGGTATGCGTATGGGCCATGGCCAGGTGTTGGACAGTATGTTTCTGGACGGACTGGAAGACGCATACGAGGGTGGTCTGATGGGAGTATTCGCCCAGCGCACCGCCGACAAACTCGACATCACCCGGCAGGCCATGGACGAATTTGCCATTGGCTCTCTGCAAAAATCCCTGGCGGCTATCGAGAATGGCTGGTTCCGGGACGAAATTGTACCGGTGTCGGTTTCGGGTCGTGGCGGCGAGACGGAAATCGATACCGATGAACAGCCAGGCAATGCCAAACCGGAGAAAATCCCGCACCTCAAACCCGCGTTCGCCAAAGACGGCTCCGTAACCGCCGCCAACGCAAGCTCCATCAGTGACGGTGCCTCTGCACTGGTGCTGGCCTCGGCCGCCGAAGCGGACGCCCGGGGCCTGACCCCGCAGGCCCGGATTGTGGCGCATGCGACCCATGCCCGTCTGCCCGCTGAATTTACCTTGGCGCCCATCGGCTCTATTGAAAAGGTATTGAAAAAAGCGGGCTGGACCGTGGACGATGTGGATCTGTTCGAAATTAACGAAGCCTTTGCTGTGGTGACTCTGGCCGCCATCAACGAGTTGAAGTTGCCGGCGGACAAGGTGAATGTACACGGTGGTGCCTGTGCACTGGGGCATCCGATCGGCTCGTCCGGTTCGCGGATCATTGTCACTTTGATCAATGCCCTGAAACAGCGCGGGCTCAAGCGTGGTGTGGCTTCGTTGTGCATCGGCGGTGGCGAGGGCACCGCGGTAGCTGTCGAGTTGATCTGAGGGTCTGCGGGCAGGGGCGTTTGGCTCACCTGCCCGCAATGCCTGGGCTCGGTCAGGCCGTCCGTGACCGTGAAGCAGCGCCGGATACAACCTCCACACCGATCACCGTGTGCAGTTTTTCCAGTTGAGACTGAAGCATGGAAACCGGCCGTGAACCTTCCAGCGTCAAAGCAATTTCAAGACACTCTTCGGAGGACTCCATAGCCATCCGGGCAATCCGGAAACCCCGGACCCTCACAACCTGGCACAGTCGCTCAAGCGCAGCCGCTTCCTGATTCATGCGGCAATTGAGGGTGTAACTCGGGCTGGCAATCTCGTGCGTCGGGTTCATGCTACCTGTTCCTTGCGGTTGCTGGTTTTTCGGGGCTCGTCGATCATTTCCCGGTTGCTGGAACCGGCTTTTACGATGGGCCAGACGTTCTCTTCCCGGCTGATGGCTACATGCAGCAGCATCGGTCCGTTATAGGCCAGAATGGTTTCGATCCCCCGGCGGATCTGGTCGGTGCGTTCAATGTGCAGCGCCGGAATGTCAAAGGCCCTGGCCATGGCGACGAAATCCGGGTTGTCGTCCAGATTGATCTGGCTCTCCCGGTTGTTGTAGAAGAGCTCCTGCTGCTGGCGCACCATCCCCAGGCACTGATTGTCCAGAATGATCAGTTTCAGCGGCAGGTTGTACCGCCGAATGGTGGCCAGTTCCTGTGCGTTCATCATGAACGAGCCGTCGCCAGTGACGTTGATGACGGTGCTGTTCCTGTTTGCGAACTGGGCACCGATGGCGGCAGGCATCCCGAACCCCATGGTACCGAGTCCGCCGCTGCTCAGGTGGTGTCTTGGATGGGCAAACTGATAATACTGAGCTACCCACATCTGGTGCTGGCCCACATCACAGGCAATGATGGTGTTGTCCGGGGTAATGCCTGAGAGCTGGCGAATAAACGCGGGGCCGGTAATCGGCGTCAGGGGCGCTTCGTTCCCTGCAGCCCGGAAGCCTCCAGTGGTATGCCAGGTCTGGCATTGTTTCTGCCAGTCACCAATGGACAGGGGGGTCTGCTCAGCTGCTGTGGTGAAGGCGCTGAGAATGGCGTTCAGATCACCCCGTACTGCAATATCCGCCGCTCGCAGCTTGTTGATTTCGGCTGCATCGGTGTCGATGTGTATCAGGCGGGCATTGGGGGCGAATCCGTCCAGTTTTCCGGTTGCGCGATCATCCAGGCGGGCACCAACCACAAACAGCAGATCGCATTCGTCAACGGCTTTGTTGGCGGCCCGCGAGCCGTGCATACCGAGCATGCCCATGTCGTTCGGGTTGTGTCTGCCGGCGTTGCCAATGCCTTTCAGGGTGACCACACCCGGCAGACCTGACGCTTCTGCGAAAGCACGGAAGTTTGCTTCGGCCTGGGCCAGGGAAACACCGCCTCCACTGTAGAGCAGGGGACGTTTGGCGGCTTTCAGCATGGCCCAGGCCTCGCGGATGTCGGGGCATTGCTGTTGGCGGTTCTCAGCCTGTGGGCGTTCGGGGGCTGCGGTCGTGATCGGCGACAACAGGATATCTTTGGGAATGTCGATCCACACGGGGCCCGGTCGGCCGCTCTGGGCCAGGCCGATCGCTTCCTCCAGAACCCGTGGCAGATCCCCGGCGTCTTCCACCAGATAACTGTGTTTCACGATCCCCAGGGTCATGCCAAGGATGTCGGTTTCCTGGAAGGCGTCTGTGCCAATGAGTGCCGACGGCACCTGGCCTGTGATTACAAGTAGAGGAATGGAGTCCAGGTAGGCGTTGGCAACCCCGGTGATCAGGTTGGTGGCACCGGGGCCCGACGTGGCGATGCAAACGCCCAGGCGACCACTGGCCCGGGCATAGCCATCTGCGGCAAGTGCACAGGCTTGCTCATGCCGGCACAGCACGTGTTCCACATCCACATCGTCTACCAGCGCGTCGTATAGCGGCATGATGCAGCCGCCAGGGTACCCGAAAACTGTGCTGATGTTGTGGCGGTGGAACGCTTCAAGAATGTGCTGTGAGCCGTTCATGGTCGTTTTTCCCTTTTTCTTTGCCGCAAAAAAGAAACCCCCGGGACCTTGCGGTGCCGGGGGTTTCTGGTGTCTTCGTCAGGTTGTCGCTATCTCACCTGTTTGTCCACGCAAAAGCCCCCGGACGGTACCACGACCACCAGGACTAGCATGACTAGGACAATTACAGCGTTGAGGTTCATGAAATCGACAATCTGCTCTGAATAGAGTTAAACAATGTGTGTAGAATCTAACCCACGTTTTCAACCGGATGCAAGGCCTTATTTCAGGAATCTTGACCTGCGCCTGTGATTTCCGGCCTCTTAACAAGAAACTTTTCACGGCGAGTGGTGCATGACTAGAGCAAAATGGAGCTCCCTGGGGATATCCCTCCTGATTGTTGTTTTACTGGTTATCTGGATGCTGACCGGTGAGCTGAAAGTGGCCAGTGAAGAGGCGCCGGGCGAGCCTGCCTCGGAAGAAAGATCGCTGACCCGGGTTGAAGTGGCCCCGGTCAGGGCTGAGTCTTACCAGCCATCACTGAAACTTCAGGGCCAGTTGGAGCCCTGGCAATCGGTTCAGGTCAGTGCCCGGGTGGCCGGCACCGTCGAGCGGCTGAATGTGCAGTTAGGGCAGTCGGTAGCGGCTCGAACTGTGCTGGCTACTTTATCAACGGATGGCCGGGACAAGGTGGCCGCACGCTGGCAGGCCAGCATTCGCAAACTCGAAGCGGACCTCGCCGCGGCGCGGAGGCTGCGCTCAAGCAATCTGGCGGCCGAAACCGAGATTCTGCGACTGCAGAGTGAGCTGGCCGCGGCGCGGGCAGAGTTGGCGGTCGCTGACCTGGATCTTGCCCACCTGAGGCCGGCCGCCCCTTTCGATGCCATTGTTAACCGTCGCGACGTTGATGAGGGCAGCCTGGTGCAGGTGGGTTCACCGCTGTTTGAGCTGGTCCAGATTGATCGTCTTAAGGCCTCAGGGCAGATACCCCAGCAGTCTGCTGCTTTGGTACACCCGGGCCAGACGGTGGATATTCAGTTGCTGGACGGCACTCGCCTGGTCGGCGTAGTCAGTTTTGTCGCGAGTGCCGCCAATCCGGAGACCCGCAGTTTTGCCGTGGAAGTTGAGGTTGAAAATCCGGATCTGAAGCGCGCGGCAGGGGGCTCTGCGAGCCTGAGTATTCGCTTGCCAGAGCAGAAAGCCACGTTTGTATCCCCAGCCTACCTGGGCCTGGATGGCGATGGTCGTCCTGGTGTGAAGTTTGTTGATGAAGACAACCGGGTTGTCTTTGAAACCGTGCGGTTGCTGAGTGTTTCTACCGAAGGCGCCTGGGTGTCCGGCCTGCCTCAGGATATCCGGCTGATTACCCGGGGCGGCGGTTTTGTCTCCGAAGGCGAGCTGGTTCGGCCCGTCGACGCATCAGATCCGCGGAGCTGACCGGCATGAATGCACTGATTGCGGCGGCTATGGACCGAAGTCGCACCACGCTGTTGCTGTTTCTTTTCCTGCTGCTTGGGGGTATGGCCGCGTATCAGGTGATCCCCAAGGAATCCAATCCGGATGTCACGATCCCGATGATTTACGTGTCCATGAGTCTGGAAGGAATCAGCCCGGAGGACGCGGAGCGTTTGCTGGTTCGTCCCATGGAGCAGGAACTTCGGTCTCTTGAGGGCATCAAGGAAATGCGGGGTACTGCATCTGAGGGGCATGCTTCGGTGATGCTGGAGTTCGATGCCGGGTTCGATCCGGATAAAGCGTTGCAGGACGTGCGGGAAAAAGTAGATACCGCCCGAAGCAAGCTGCCGCAGGAAGCGGATGAGCCCCGGGTGAACGAAATCAATGTGTCGTTGTTTCCGGTCTTGTCGGTCGGATTGTCTGGCCCTTTGTCTGAGCGGGAACTGATCAGCATTGCGCGCCGCCTTCAGGATGCAATCGAAGCCATTCCCGAAGTGCTCGAAGTGGAAATCGGTGGAGACCGGGAAGACCTTCTGGAAATTGTGGTAGATCCTCAGGTGCTGGAGAGTTACGGCATCGATTTTGACCAGCTTGCCTCGTTGGTTACCCGCAACAATCAGCTGGTGGCTGCCGGTTCTCTGGATACCGGTAATGGCCGGATGTCGTTGAAAGTGCCAGGCGTGATCGAAACCGTTGAGGATGTCATGTCCATGCCGGTGAAGGTTAACGGCGATACCGTGGTGACCTTCGGCGATGTGGCGATGTTGCAGAGAACCTTCAAAGACCCGAGTGGCTTCGCCCGAATCAATGGTGAGCCGGCACTGGTGCTGGAAGTGTCCAAACGATCAGGGGCTAACATCATTGAGACCATCGAACAGATACGGGCTCTGATTGATGAAGCCCGCCCCAGGCTGCCTGAGGCGCTGGATATCCGTTTCATTATGGATCAGTCCGAGGAGGTCAGGGACATCCTGTCGGACCTGCTTAACAACGTCATGACGGCGATTGTCCTGGTGATCATCGTGGTGATCGCAGCCATGGGGCCCCGGTCTGCGTTGCTGGTGGGACTGACCATTCCCGGGGCCTTTCTGACCGGTATTCTGGTGATCTGGAGTATGGGGCTGACCCTCAACATTGTTGTGTTGTTCAGTCTGATTCTGGTTGCCGGAATGCTGGTCGATGGGGCCATCGTGGTCTCCGAGCTGGCAGACAGGAATCTCTCGGATGGCCAGCCGGTTAAAACCGCCTGGGTGCAAGCCGCTTCCCGCATGGCCTGGCCGGTGATTGCCTCAACCGCGACTACGCTGGCGGTGTTCGTTCCCCTGCTGTTCTGGCCGGGTGTTGTTGGTGAGTTCATGAAGTTTCTGCCCATGACAGTGCTGATCTGCCTGATCGCGTCTCTGGCGATGGCGCTGGTGTTTCTGCCAGTGCTGGGCGGTGTAAGTGGCGGGCGCCGTCATCACCAGAATGCCCGTGAAGGGCGTTTCATGAAGCTCTACCGAAAGCTACTCTCCCGGTTATTGCTGCGGCCGGGACTGACCCTGCTGGGGGCATTGACGGTCATTGTGGTGATCTACGCCGCCTATGGCCGGTTCAATTACGGAATGGAATTCTTTCCAAGCGTCGAGCCTGAATCCGCTCAGGTTCAGGTGCGCGCACGGGGTGATCTGTCCGTCTGGGAGCGGGATGCCATTGTCCGGGAGGTGGAGTCACGGTTGCAGAACATGCCAGAGGTGAAGGCCCTTTATGCCCGCTCTATGGTCAGCGCCGGCAGTCAGGTTGCTCCGGATGTGATCGGGGTTCTTCAGTTTCAGTTTACCGACTGGTACACCCGCCGCACCGCCACCGCGATTCTGGATGACTTCCGGGAGCGCACCGCGGACATTGCCGGTATTGAGCTGGAGTTTCGAAAACAGGAAGGTGGGCCAGCTGAGGGCAAGCCGATTGAGCTTCTGGTCAGCAGTATGAACAGTGCCCAGCTGGATACCTATGTGGATACTCTGGAGAACCGAATGCGGGAGTTGGGCGGCTTTGTCGATATTGAGGATGATCGGAGCCTGCCCGGTATCGAGTGGCGCCTGAAGGTAGACCGTGAGGCTGCGGCCCGTTTTGGCACCGATGTTCTGAGTATCGGCAGTGCGGTACGGCTGGTGACGAACGGGCTGGTTCTGGCCACGTATCGCCCGGAAGATGTCAGGGACGAAGTGGACATTGCGGTGCGTGTGCCCAACAACTGGCGTGAGCTGGATCATCTTGAACGACAGACCCTGAATACATCCCGTGGGCAGATTCCGCTGTCAGAGTTTGTTGATCTGGAGCCGGGCGATAAGACCGGCTCCATTGTCCGGGTGGATGGCCAGCGCACCATTACCGTCAAATCGGATGTGGCGCCGGGCCGGCGCATGGACGAATTGCTGCGTACGCTGCAGGCCGAAATGCCCGAACCACCAGAGGGTGTCAGTATCCGCTTTGCCGGGGAAAACGAGGATCAGCAACAGGCTGCGAACTTTCTGGCTGCCGCCTTTCTGGTGGCGGTGGGGCTGATGCTGCTGATTCTGGTCACGCAGTTCAACTCCCTGTATCAGACCCTTCTGATTCTCTCTGCCATTGTGCTGTCGACCGCAGGGGTGTTGCTGGGATTGCTGTTTTCGGGCCAGTCGTTTGGCGTTGTAATGGTCGGTATGGGGATCATTGCGCTGGCGGGAATTGTGGTGAACAACAACATCATTCTGATTGATACCTTTAATCAGATGAAGCGGGAGGGCAAGGGTGCCTACAGCGCAGCGCTGGAAACCGGGTGCCTGCGTTTTCGTCCGGTGCTGCTGACTGCGATTACCACCATCCTGGGTCTGATGCCCATGGTACTGGGCGTCAACGTCAATCTGCTGGAGCCCTCGCTGGGGCTTGGCGCACCCTCCACTCAGTGGTGGACTCAGCTGTCCAGTGCCATTGCCGGTGGGCTCGCGTTTGCCACCTTGCTGACTCTGTTACTGACGCCGGCGCTTCTGGTTCTTGGAGAGCGTACGGGCCTGCGGGTGAGGGCGTTGGCCAGGCGCGTGTTCCGGGGCAACCAGTAACGGATACGCCCGGCTAAATCACGGGCCTTGCCGGTTTCTTTCAAGAGATGATCAGAATCCGGTGAAGAAGACTTTTGGTGTGCCAACGCATTCAACGGGAGTTCTGTAATGATCGGAAAGCTGAGGGTAAAATCGTGCAAGGAGGTAGTCTCTGCTGGGCTGCCGGGTTTCATTATTGACCGTTACTCTGCATGTTGAACCCCCTTACCGTAATTTATCGAGATTCATGGTTGCTTGCCGTCCATAAGCCCGCTGGTCTGCTGGTTCATCGAAGCCCCATTGATAAACACGAAACGGAATTTGCCTTGCAGTACGCTCGTGAACTCAATGGCGGGGAGTATGTCTACCCGGTGCATCGGCTGGATCGGCCCACCTCCGGTGTGTTGTTGTTCGCCAGGGATCAGGAGACCGCACGTCGGTTGGGTATGGCGCTGATGGCAGGCGAGGTCGCCAAAACCTATCTGGCGGTGGTCCGGGGCTGGACACCGGAAGATGGGGTGATCGATTACCCGCTTCGGGATGAGCCCGAGGACCGTCGGTTGAAAGGCCGGGAACAGCCGGTCAGAGAAGCGCTGACACGATATCGCCGGCTCGCGACCACAGAATTACCGGTGGCGATAGAACGGTATCCGACAAGCCGGTACAGCCTTGTGGAGCTGACACCAGAGACTGGCCGGAAGCACCAGTTGCGTCGGCACATGAAACACATCAACCACCCGATCATCGGCGATGCCAATCATGGCCGGGGGCGGCACAACCGATACTTTGCCGAGCGGTTCGGGCAGGGGCGGCTGATGCTGGCGGCAACGGCCCTGAATCTGACTCATCCGGTAACCGGTGAGCCGCTGAGTCTGAGCGCTGAGCCGGAGCCAGGCTTTATCCGGGTTCTGGAAATTTTTTGTGAGACGGGGGAGGAGATTGGTCTCTGATCGGGTTGAATTGCTTTTAAGGCATTTTGTGTAGCTTTTTATGTCATTTTGAGACGATTGGTTGCTTTCGGGGGCGCCATTCGGGGGCTTGGGGCATACTTCGGACAGTCTGTAACCAATAACAAACGTGCACCCGCCCGAGTCTGATATGCCAAGGCCTGACGTCTTTTTTGTTCTTTTGCTTTGTCTGTTGGCCCCCTCCCTGGTGTTGGCCGGGCCTGCGGAGTGGGGGAGCTATTCCAAGCGGCTGGAGCTATCACGGTTTGTGGACTACTGGCAGGAGGCAGGGTCGCCTTCGATTCGGGATGTCCGACAATTGCCAGACGAAGCCTGGACAAGAAACGGTAGTGACAGCGTCAGTCTGGGATACGGCGCTTCGGTTTACTGGTTCCGGGTCACCCTGGTGAATGTCTTGCCATCAGAAGCCAGTAATTTTCTGGAAATCGGTTATCCGGTGCTGGACCATATCGAGGTGTATCGTGAGCTCGATGGCGAGCTGGTTGAATCGTTATCGCTCGGGGATAAGCGCCCGTTTTATGACCGTCCCATCCATCACCGCAATTTTGTTGTTCCGCTGCCCTTGCCGCCGGTGTCTGACACGATCGTTTATCTCCGCGTAGACACCACCAGCTCCATGCAGTTGCCCATGATCCTGTGGGATCAGGATGCTTTTTACGCCGCTGAGCAGGCAAGAAGCCTGTTTGAGGGTATCTATTACGGCATTGTGTTGGTGATGATTCTATACAACCTTTTCGTTTTTATGGCGGTGGGAGAGCGGAGCTTCCTCTTCTATGTGGGCTATATTGCGGCCATGCCGCTGTTTCTTGCGTCTCTGCATGGGGTTGCATTCCAGTATCTGTGGCCCGAGGCAACCTGGTGGAACGACCAGGCCATTATCGTGTTTCTGAATCTTGTGGTTCTGTTTGGTGGTGCGTTCAGCATCCGGTTTATCCGGGTTACCCGACAGAACCACCCGTTGCTGAACCGCTGGACCTGGGCGATGATCATGGCAGCAGGGGGGCTGGCGCTGGCAGGGCTGGTGGTGCCCTATCGGTTGATGATCCTGCCAACCATCCTGGTGGCATTTGTTGGTTGTTCCACCATGCTTATGCTCAGCGTGGTGCGCTGGATCAGGCAAGACCCGGCGGCCCGATACTATACCGTGGCCTGGGTGTTCATGTTGTTTGGCGGAATTGTGCTGGCCATGAGCAAATTCACCATGCTGCCACGCAACTTGTTAACCGAGAACGCCACCCAGGTAGGGTCTGCTCTGGGTGTTATCCTGCTGTCCATTGCCTTGGCAGACCGGTTGAACCGAGAAAAGAAACGGACCTTTTCGGCCCAGCAAAAGCTCCTTCGGGAAGAGCGCAAGGCCCGTCTGGCTCAGGAGAAATCCCTTCGTGTTCAGCAGGAAGCCAACGCACTGCTGGAGCAGCGGGTGCAGGAGCGCACCCGGGACCTGGAAGCACTCAATCAGCAGTTGCTGGAGCTGAGTGCCACCGATCCAATGACAGGCCTGAAAAACCGGGGTCACTTTGATCAGGCGTTCCAGTCCGAGACGGTACACGCCTATCGCTTCGGCGAGACACTTTCGCTCCTGGTGGTAGACATTGATCATTTCAAGAGTTTTAACGACCGCTACGGTCATCTTGTCGGTGATGATTGCCTGAAAATGGTGGCCGATTTCATCAAGCGCCATGTAACCCGCCCGCAGGACCTGGCGGCTCGTTACGGTGGAGAAGAGTTTGTGGTGCTGTTGCCGGATACCCCGGAGGCAGGGGCGCTCCGGGTTGCAGAGAGAATCCGCGGTGATATTCAGAAAACCGCTTTCCGCGTCTCCGATCAGGTGCTGCACCTGACCGTGAGTATCGGGGTTTGCAGCCGTGCCCCGGATCAGGCAGATGCCACCAAGATCCTGTTTGCCTGTGCGGATGAGGCTTTGTACCGGGCCAAAGCCGAGGGTCGTAATCGGGTTGTGGTTAATTCCCAGGCAGGACAGAGCGAGGCGCTCTGTCAGGTTTGAAGGTTCCGGAACGCCTGGTTCAGGGTTGGCCAGGGATGGTCTGCCTCCAGCGCATAGGCAAGCTCCAGCAGCGTGCGCTCATCGCCGTGGCGGGCCATGAACTGCACCGAAACAGGAAGGCCGTGTGTGCTTTTGCCCATTGGCAGAGCGATGGCGGGGGCACCGGTGGCATTGGCCAGCGGGGTAAAGTTCACGTAGCCGGACAGGCGTTCAAACAACGTGTCGAAGGGCACATCGGGGCGCAGGTGGCCTAGTGGCTGTGTGGTTTGACCTAGCACCGGGGTCAGTACGGCGTCGTAGTTCTGCATCCTGTGCTGGTAGTCATGCCAGGAACGCTTCAATCGCCAGATGACCGCTGGCAGGCGCCAGAATTGACGCCTGAACATGGCGGCCAGGCCATCGGTTAGACCATCCACCTGGTGTTTATCGAAGTCGGGGTGGAACAGTTTCTTGCCCCGGGCTTTGACGCCGTAGGCAAGCATCCCCCAGTAAAGCGCGAAATCGTCCGGAAACGAGTTGGCGACGGGAATGTCCATCGGTTCAATCACATGCCCGAGCTTTTCGAGGTGACGGGCGGTCTGCTCAACGGTGATCCGGGTTTCGGAATCGGTGGGGTAGCCGTTGATGGAGTCCAGCACCATGCCAATCCGAAGTTGTCGGCTGGAAGGGCCCTGAATATGCCCGACAGCTGGTAATTTACGGTTGAGAAAGTAGCTCTCGGCATGCGCCAGGAAACCTGCGGTATCCCGAACGGAACGGGTAACCACGCCATCGCTGACAATGTTCACCGGCAGATCCCGGGCGGCGTCGTTGTCGACTACCCGGCCCCGGGTGGGTTTCAGTCCGACCAGACCGCAGCAAGCGGCGGGGATACGAATGGAACCCCCGCCGTCGTTGGCGTGTGCAATGGGGACCACTCCGGCTGCGACGAGGGCAGCCGCGCCACCGGATGAGGCGCCGGAGGAAAAGGCCAGATTCCAGGGGTTGCGGGTGGGGGGGCCAGTGACTGGCTCGGTGGTGGCATTGAAGCCAAACTCGGGCAGTGTGGATTTGCCAAGGCAGAGGTAGCCCTGCGCCAGCATCTGCTCGGCAAACGGACTGGTCTTCTGTGCAATCTTCGGGGAGATTGCCCGCGAACCATGGCCAGTTGGCAGCCCCTGCACGTCGGTGTTGTCTTTGATGTAGGTTGGCACACCTGCGAAAGGACCGGACAACGAGCCAGGGTGCTGGCTGTGTTGCCGGGCCTTATGGTAGCACTCAGACTCTACCCCGTGAATAACTGGCGTGGCGGCCTGCGCCCGTTCAATCGCCGCCATCGCCACTTCCCCGGCGGAAACGTCCCCGCTACGAATCCGCTCCGCAAGGGCGGTCGCATCGTCGTCGGCCATGGCATCATCGCGAAAACAATGAAAATGAGTGTTGGCAGGCTGGTTCATGGTGACTCCTGAATATGTCGCACAGGCATCCTACGATAACCCAGCTTAAAACGTGACGGCATGTCATTTTAGGTATCGCGTCATGAAATGAGAGGTAGCGGGGATTCGCAGAGATTGATCAACATCACTTCAAAACCCGCAGCATGCAAAGTAAGCTTGCTACTAACTCACTGAAACAGAATGAATAATGGATTTTATCGAGCCTGCTGTCCGGGTATTCCTTGGCATTTTTTTCCTGATGATCGGCCTGCAGTTTGCCGCGCGTACCCTGGGGCTATACGCCCGGCTGGGATTTTCCCACATTAACTATGGCCGGCCCGGGGCGGCGACATGGTGGCATCGTCAGACGTTCAACCTGTTCCGCTCGGCGATTCTGGTGGTGTGTCTTGCCCGTCTGGGGCTGGATCTGGACCCGTGGCTCGGGGTCTTCCCGGCGCTGTATCACTGGCCGGTGCTGGTTACCGGTGTCATTCTTTTGCTCGCGTCATTTACGGCGGTGAACTACCTGCAAGCCTACATGCATGAAGACTGGCGTTCCGGCATTGATGAACGCCATGGGAGCGGCAACCTCTTGACCGGAGGGCCTTTCGGGCGATGCAGGCACCCGATGTTCGTTTCCGTGATGCTGGGGCAGCTGGGCTTTTTTCTGGCGTTGCCCAGCGCGTTTTCGCTGGTCTGCCTGATGGCGGGTGTGCTGGTGATTGTGCGCCAGGCCAGAGAAGAGGAAAAGGCCCTGGCCCGGCGCTTTGGGGATCGTTATGAGGACTACCGCTCTCGAGTGCCTCGCTGGTTCTGAACGCGGCCGTCAGGAAGCGCGTTTCCGGGCCTCTTTGATGACGTCGTAGGCGTGGCTGATCTCCCGGGTTCGTTCTTCCGCCATTTCCCGCATACTTTCTGGCAGACCTCGCCCGGCGAGTTTGTCAGGATGGTTTTCGCTCATCAGCTTGCGGTAGGCCCGTTTGATCTCAGCATCGGAGGCCGAGGCTGAGACACCCAGAACTTTGTACGCGTCGTCAATCTGCTGAGTGCTTGAATAGTTCCCCGCTCCACCGGTCTGGCCGGCATGTGCGCCCCGGAGCATGGCTTCTAGCTGGTCGACCTGACTCTCCGGAAGACCGAGGCCTCGGGCGATGCGGACCAGCATTTCATGCTCGGCCGGATGAACCTGGCCGTCTGCGGCGACGGCGGAGACCTGGACCTGCAGAAACATCTGCAACAGGACCGGTTGGCGCCCCGAGGCTTGCATGAAACGATGAAGTTCGGCGTCCAGATCGAACCCGGGAGCTTTGCCGCGGTTAAACGCCTCTTTGGCCATGGCGCGCTGAGCTTCGTTCAGCCGGAAGCGGGTGAACATGGCTTCAGCCATTTGAATTTCGTCCCGGGAGACAACGCCGTCCGCTTTACAAAGCGCACCCATGACGGCAAAAACGGACTCAATAAACCCGTTCTGCAGGCCATGAAGTTTGCTGACCAGCCTGCTTTTCAGGCGCTGTAACACGAAAGCACCAATGGCTGCGCCAATCAGAAAGCCGGGAAAACGACCGAAGGCATAACCGATCAGACCGCCAAAAATGATTGCGAACAGCATGCTTTATCCTTGGTTGAGTAAACAGTCCTGAGAATATACGTGTTTTTGGTCATCGCTTCATGAACAGGCTTTCATCCACGGTATCCATCTGGCCCGCATCTAAATGCTGTTCGCCGTATCTTCGGTAGGTGCCGGAGCTGACAAAAAGTCGGAAGACCTCTGGGTCGATGTGCCCCTGTTGTGCCATCTTGTCCATGATGCTGAGGGCTTCAGACAGAGTTTTGCCCTTCTTGTAGGGCCTGTCGACGGCGGTGAGTGCTTCGAAAATGTCGGCTATGGCCATGATGCGTTCCGGAATACTCATGTCTTCACCCCTGAGGCCGTACGGGTAACCCTGGCCATCCATTCGTTCGTGGTGAGTGCCCGCCAGACGGGGGACGTTCGCCAGTCGGTCGGGTAGGGGCAGGGCATCAAGCATGCAGATGGTCTGGACAATATGTTCATTAATGCGGAAGCGTTCTTCTTCCGACAAAGTGCCGTACTGGATGGTCAGGTTGTGAAGTTCGCCCCGGTTGCAGGCATGCTTGGGCAGTGTCATGTCGAAGCCCCAGCGGTTGCGGGGATCGTCCCGCTGAACCGGGGGCACCCGGTCGCCCCAGGGTCTCAGGTGCCAGGGGTGGTCTGCCAGCAGTGGCTCGGTGGCGGGCAGGCTCTGTTCGGGGATCCCGGTCAGAGCCTGTTGTTCGTCACGGGACAGCCCGACACGATCACTGAAATGGCGTTGCCAGGTTTGCGCTGCAATCTCGCGAATGCGTGTGACGTCGTTGTCCGACATGGCTTCGCTGCCCAGGTTGGCGTTGGCAAGGAAGGCAAAATCGGACTGCAGCCGGGCCTGGCGGGCTTCTTTTTCCCGGGCGGCCTGTTCAGGGTCGCCGCCGGCCAGACAGGTGTTGAGATAGTGGATATCCGCATCCCGGTGAAGCACCTCGAACCGGGTTCGTATCTCATGAATACGGTTGTAGATCGTTTCCAGCTTGACCGATTTGTCAACGACATACTCGGGGCTGGTGATCTTGCCGCAATCATGGAGCCAGGCGGCGAGATGGAATTCATAGCGCTCGTCTTCAGTCATCCTGAAGTCCGCAAAAGGGCCTTCCGTGGCGTGCTCGGCAACCTCCGTCAGCATCTGCGCGAGCCTGGGAACCCGTTCGCAATGGGCCCCCGTGTATGGGGACTTTGCATCAATGGCGCCTGCCACCAGTCGAATAATGCCATCGAGCAGGGCCTGCTGGCTCTCGATCAGCTCCCGGGTCTCAATGGCCACTGCAGCAGAACCGGCAATTTCATCGACAAAGACGATCAGGTCGTCGCTCAGATGCGTATGGCTGCCATGTTCCATCTCGATGATCAGGGCGCCGATGAGTTTTTTACGGCGGTTGCGCAGAATCGCAAAGACCGGATGGCCGGTAATGTGTGAGCGCAACTGGCGGATGATGTCGTTGTCATCGGCGTTGGAGGGGATGTGAGACAGGCGGGTGGGAAGTTCCAGACCACGGTCGACGGCAAGGTCCAGTTGTTGCTGATGGCTGTTAAACAGGTAGATGGCACCTCGTTGCTGGCTGACGATGGCAATGATCTGGTCGAGAATATCCCGAAGGAGCTGGTTGAGGTCCTGGCCGCGGTTCAGCACGGTGGCGATGCTCTGAAAGCTTCGGATGGTGCGTGCCATGTCGTCGAGGGCGATCCCCAGTTCGGAGGCTTCCCGGATGTGGGATTCCGAACGAACCTGAGTATCGAAGCGGAACTGCGAGAGGTTGCTTACCCGATTGGTCAGCCGTTCCAGGGGTTTGCCCACCTGGCGGCCCAGAAACCATCCAAGTATCAACAGCAACAGTGCGATGGCGCTGGCAATGGTGGTCTGGCGCGCCAGCGCCGCCCAGACATCGGCCAGTAACTCGTCTGAGGGAATGGCGACGACAATTGAGAGAGCTTCTCCGGGCAGGGTTTCGAGGGGCTCGGTCATGCCATACCATGCTCTGCCCTGGTGCTCGAAACGATGGATGCCGGGGGTGTTTCCGATGTGCATGGCCAGGGTCAGCAGGTCGTCTGATTCGGTGTGCCGGTTGGCATCGGCCAGCAGTTCGCCGGTTTCGCTCATGATGGCCAGCCGACTGCCTGGCGTCTGCTTCAGCTCTGCAAGCTGATCACCAAGGTCTGTGACCGTTACGTCGATACCAAGAACGGTGCCCGGAGTGTTTGCCGCTCCTTGCGACAGCGTCAGGCCGGTTTCCTGGGTGGTAAAGAAAACATAGGGTGTTGACAGTTGCAGGACGTCGCCTGCCAGCGCATTCTGGTACCAGGGGCGTGTGCGTGGATCATAGTCGTAGTGTTCCAACACCCGGTGTTCAAGCAAGTCCAGTGCTTCGTTGTAGAACCGCCAGACGCCACGACGTTTCTGACCGTTGCGCTCAAGGCTTTGCAGGAGGTATCGCGCATTGCCTGGCGCATCCGGAAACTGGAGGGACCCGGAGCTGTGGACTTTCCGGAACAGGAGGAAGTCCCCGTTGTCGTAGCCTGCGTAAACGGCGCTGACAATGCGGCTACTGGCGAGAACATCGGCAATCACGGGCAGGCGTTGCAGCCGCTGCTCCAGGCTGGGAAGTCGATTCAGTGTGTCGTGCCGTAGTACCGCGAGAGCGGTCGATGGAGGCTGGGTGATGGCGTTGATCCGGTCATCGACGCTGATCGCAAACTGCCTGGCGGTGGCGGCTGCGGCGGTGACTTTGGCTTGTTCCATGCCCCGGTAACTCTGCGCAACCAGCACAATCGCGAGGGTGAGCATGCCCAGAGTGATGGTGGAAGCAATCAGGAAAGCAAGGGAGACCCGGGCAGCCTGTCGTTTTTGTTCCATGGCGTCCAATTCCAGCAACGGATGATAGGCATCCTAAGTGTAGACGCTTCACGGGTATTATTCCGATTACGCAAGATCAGGGGGTGGCTTATGACGGCCGATCTGTTTGCAGGGCTGGCCGGTGAGCAAACGAGGGAGGCTTTTGACGAGGGCGTAACGTTACTGCGGCAGTATGCGGTCGCGCAGGACGAGGTGTTGGTCAGGGCTATTCTGGCCGTCGCCCGGAGTGCGCCATTTCGCCATATGAAAACACCGGGTGGTCATTCGATGTCGGTTGCCATGGCTTGCTGTGGACAGGTGGGCTGGGTGACGGATGAGGGTGGTTACCGGTACCAGTCTCAGGACCCGGAGACCGGCCGGCCCTGGCCAGCCATGCCGGAAAGCTTCGTGGCGCTGGCCAGATCCGCGGCTGAGGCCGCCGGATTTCCCGGATTCGCTCCGGACACCTGCCTGATCAACCGCTATCAGCCCGGAGCCAGGATGGGATTGCACCAGGACAGAAACGAAAAAACCTTTTCATCTCCGATTGTGTCGGTGTCTCTGGGGTTGCCAATTGTGTTTCAGCTTGGCGGGTTGCGGCGCACGGACCGCACGGAACGCATTCTGCTTGAACACGGTGATGTGGTGGTCTGGGGAGGTCCTTCGCGTTTGCGATACCATGGGGTCCTGACGCTGAAACCCGGTGAACATCCGGTGACCGGCCCGGTGCGGTTCAACCTGACGTTTCGCCGGGCCGGGTAGGGCCTATTGGAACCAGGCTACCGCCAGTCCGGCGGCCAGTGACAGCACCATGGGCCCAGCCACCAGTAAGCCGGTCTGGCGATTGCCAATGCTCCAGGCGATTCCGGATTTGACCAGATTGTTCACCGCGGCGGCGATGACGATTCCCAGCACAGCGGTATCCATGCCCAGGCTGTCGTTCGACATGCGGGTCAGGGACAGGGTGATGGCATCCACATCGGCCACGCCGGAGGTGGCGGCGAGGGCGTAGATACCGACGTCGCCGAATGCGTTCTTCAGAAATTCCCCCAGCAGCAGGATAGCGGTCAGCAGAATCCCGAAGACCAGGGCCGATGAGAGATCAAGGGGGTTCTGGTTCATGGTTGGCTGGCTGATCTCCAGCTGACGCGCATTGCGACGCCAGATGACCAGTGCTGGCACGTAGAGCAACATTGTCATCATGGCCACCGGCCAGACGAGGCTGGGTAGCAGGTCTTTGTTGATGACCAGACAGTAGACCAGAATTCTCGGAAACATGGTGCCGCAGGCTATCAGAATCCCCGCCGCGAACTGGGGGCTGAAGCCCGGGTTTTTGGCCGATTGGCGGGCGAAGTGCAGGCTCAGAGCGGTGGAGGAACTCAGGCCGGCAAACAGGCTGGTAAACAGAATGCCCTTGCGGGCACCGGCCACGCGTATGGCAAAGTAGCCAACAAACGAGATGGAGGCAATCATGACCACCATCCACCAGATCTCCCGGGGATTCAGCACGCCGCCCGGGCCCATGGGTTCATTGGGGAGCAGCGGCAGCATCACCACGGAAATCAGAAGTAACTTGAGGGCGGCATCCAGTTCGCTGGCCTGAAGTTTGTGCACCCAGCCGTGGATTTCTTCTTTGTTGTCCAGAATGATGGCGGTCACCACCGCGGCTGCGGTTGCTATTACCGGGTCCACCGCCACTGCGACGGCCCCGAAACAGAAGGTCAGGAGCATGCCTACCATACCGGTGATGCTGAAATTCCGGATATGTTCAAGGCGTTCGCTGTAGGCCACCAGCCCCATGGCCACAACACTCAACAGCAAGACCGGGAAAGCCCAGGGTGTAATTTGTTCAGACAGCAGCGCGGCGATACCGCCAAGCAGGCCGATCAGTGAGAACGTGCGGATACCGGCAATGCGTTCTCCGGCTTTCTGTTCACGGGCATCCCAGCCTCGTTCCAGGCCGATGATGGCCCCCAGAAGGAGGGCAACGGCGAGATGGATGGTGGTCTGGTTGGCGCTGATAAACTGGTTTGCTACGTCGTCCATACTCACGTCACGGCAAATAAAAGGGTAAGCCATTCTAGGCAATTCCCCGTCAACTGTCCTGTGCCAGCTTACGCTTCAGGGTGTTTTTTGGTATGCTTCGCGCCCTTTTTTACCGTTATCTGACTTTCACCAACGCGCAGCCCGCCAGACCCGTGACGATCCCTCCACCCTAGCGTTTCATCGATTCTTCACTGGCTGAGGTCAGGATCTTCTGCGCACACCCGGTCGTTTGCCCGGTCGCCGTCTGGCGGGGCAGGCCACGGAATTATTAGCTCTGAAATCACTGGACATCCCCGACTATGGTAAATGCACTCAAGCAACAATGGTTTTCTAACATTCGTGGCGATCTGCTCGCCGGCATTGTGGTGGCGCTCGCCCTGATTCCCGAAGCCATCGCTTTCTCGATTATTGCCGGAGTGGACCCCAAGGTTGGCCTTTATGCGTCTTTCTGTATCGCGGTGATCATCGCCTTCGTGGGCGGCCGGCCCGGGATGATTTCCGCCGCCACAGGTGCCATGGCCCTGTTGATGGTCACACTGGTGAAAGAACATGGGCTGCAGTACCTGCTGGCCGCTACGCTGTTGACAGGGGTGATCCAGATTGCCGCCGGCTATCTGAAGCTGGGTGGGCTGATGCGGTTTGTGTCCCGTTCCGTTGTGACCGGTTTTGTGAACGCGCTGGCGATTCTGATTTTCATGGCTCAGTTGCCGGAACTGACCAACGTTACCTGGCACGTTTACGCCATGACAGCGGCGGGCCTCGCGATCATTTATCTGTTTCCCCTGATTCCAACGGTGGGGAAACTGGTCCCATCGCCGCTGGTGTGCATTGTCGGGCTGACCATTGTGTCCATGATTCTGGGCCTGGATATCCGGACGGTGGGGGATATGGGAGAGTTGCCGGATACCCTGCCAGTATTCCTGTGGCCGGAAGTGCCCCTGACACTGGAAACCCTGATGATCATTCTGCCGTACTCAATTGGTCTGGCGGTGGTGGGGCTGCTGGAATCGCTGATGACCGCCACCATCGTAGACGATCTGACCGACACCACCAGTGACCGTAACCGTGAGTGTAAAGGGCAGGGCGTTGCCAACATTGGTGCGGGCCTCCTGGGCGGGATGGCCGGATGTGCGATGATTGGCCAGTCGATCATCAACGTAAAATCCGGTGGCCGCACCCGGTTATCCACCCTGACGGCAGGGGTCTGTTTGCTGATTCTGGTGCTGGTGCTCGACCAGTGGCTGGTGCAGATCCCCATGGCGGCCCTGGTGGCGGTCATGATTATGGTATCCATTGGTACCTTCAGCTGGGATTCTGTTCGTAATCTCCGGAAGCACCCCTTGTCTACCAACATCGTGATGCTGGTGACGGTGATGGTGGTGGTCGCCACCCATAACCTGGCTTTTGGTGTTCTGGCGGGTGTGTTGCTGGCGGCGCTGTTCTTCGCGAATAAGATAGGGCATTACATGCTGGTGACCCCGGAACTGGATGAGGCCACGGGTACTCGCCGCTATACCGTGGTGGGCCAGGTGTTCTTCAGCTCCTCGGAAAAGTTTCTGGAATCCTTTGATTTCAAGGAAGCGGTGGATAATGTGGTGATTGATCTCAGCCGGGCGCATTTCTGGGATATCACCGCCGTAGGTGCCCTGGACAAGGCGGTGATCAAGTTCCGTCGTGAAGGGGCCGATGTTGAGGTTATCGGCCTGAATGAGGCCAGCGCGACCATCGTTGACCGGTTTGGCGTGCACGATAAGCCCGAGGTGGTTGACCCGTTGATGGGGCATTGATATGACCCAAACCAAGGCAAATGCTGAAATTCGCAGCGATAATGACAAACAGAATCACCAGCAAGGCGAGGCAGTTATGTCGGCAGAGAATCTGAACGTTGTGGCGTGTATTGATGGCTCCCGGGCGGCACCGGCCGTGTGCGATTACGGGGCCTGGGCGAGCAGGCATACGGGGACGCCCCTGATGCTGCTGCACGTTCTGGACGAGGGGCGTTACCCCGCAGAGCCCGATCTGGCAGGCAGTATTGGCCTGGGAAGCCGGGAACACCTTCTGGATGAACTGGCAGAGCTGGATCGCAAACGTGCCAAGCTGGCTCTGGAGCATGGTCATCATCTGCTGGATGAAGCCGAAGCCCGGGTGAAAGCGGCCGGTGTTGCTGACATTCAGAAACGCCAGCGCCATGACAACCTGACGGAAGCGCTGACGACGCTGGAAAAGAACACCCGACTGTTTGTGATGGGGCTGCACGGAGAAAGCAGCTCCGACCGTGAGACCCACATTGGCAGCCAGCTGGAAACGGTGATCCGAAGCGTGAACCGCCCGATTCTGCTGGTGCCGGATGAATTCACGGAGCCCAGAACGGCGATGGTGGCCTTTGACGGCAGTGTAACCGCTTTCAAAGGCGTCGAAATGATCGCCCAAAGCCCTGTTTTGAAAAACTTGCCGCTGCACCTGGTGATGGTGGGCGAGGAAACGCCGGATCGTTGGGAGCAGTTGAAGAAAGCCGAGCAGATGCTGCATGGGCTTGGTGTGGAGATCACACTTGCCGTCCGGGCCGGGGATGTGGAACCGGCACTGCACGCCTACCAGGAACAACACGATATCGACATGCTGGTGATGGGGGCGTACGGTCATTCCAGAATTCGCCAGTTCCTGGTTGGCAGTACCACGACGATGATGTTGAAAACGGCGCGCAAGCCTCTCGTTATACTGAGATAGGGAGTCGACATTGCCCAACCAAAGGCTGGCGCGATTGATTGTAAAGGGGGTCTTCGCCCTGTTGTTTGCGGGCACCATGACGGGCTGCGCAGGAGGGATTGTGCCCATGATTCACGGGCCAGGGGAGCCGGTCATGTCTGAGCCCGATGCCTTTTTGCAGGCGCAGACCCAGGCTCGGGAAGACTCGGGATTGCCGAGCCTGAGGTTGCTGAACACCGGGCAGGATGCGTTTCTGGCGCGGGCGGCGCTGATCGAAACCGCCCATCAGCGCATCGACGCCCAGTACTATATCTGGAATGACGATGCGTCTGGCCGGTACCTGGCCAGTCGGTTGGTTGCGGCGGCACAGCGTGGGGTGTCGGTCCGGTTGTTGCTGGACGACATCAACGTTGCCGGGAAGGAATCTCTGTTCGCGTTGCTGGATGCTCATCCGGGCATCGAGGTCCGGATTTTCAATCCGTCCCGGTCGCGGGATGGTCTTGGTCGCTGGCTGTCATTCATCACGGACTTTGACCGCATAAACCGGCGCATGCATAACAAGACCTTCGTGGTGGATGGCCTGGCGGGAATCGCCGGTGGGAGAAATATCGGTGATGAGTATTTCGACCAGCACCCGAACCTGAATTTCCGGGATCGGGATGTTCTGGTGCTGGGGGCTCTGGCCGGGGACATGACCCGGAATTTTGAAGCATACTGGGGCAGCGCCTGGACATTGCCTCTGGAACGGCTTTATACCAAGCCGGAGTCTGGCGAGGCAGATTTTGCTGCCTTCAGGAAACGCGTTGAATCGGAAACCTACAATGCACCGCTGCCATACAGCCGTGATGTCGCCAGAACGTATCTGGAAACCCTGTTCTCCGGCCTGATTTTGGCACCGGCAGAGTTGGTGTTTGACGCACCACCAGAGAACCCGGAAGCACCTGCCAATGAACCCCAGCGGACTGCCGAGGCGTTGTACCAACTGGTCGAAAATGCCGGGTCAGAGATCCTGATTGAATCTGCTTATCTGATCCTGACCGATGAACAGTTACAAGCTCTCTCCCAGCGGCGCAGCGGGGAACTCGACGTTGCTGCGCTGACGAACTCCCTGGCAACCAATGATCTTGTGACCAATCATTCCGGATATGCCCGCTGGCGTCGGGCCATGCTGGAACAAGGCATTGAGTTACATGAACTGCGCCCCGATGCCCCGGCATGCCAGCGCTGGGTTGCGGCTCAGGAAGCGTGTAAAGGAGGGGAGGTCAGCCTGCATTCCAAGGCGGTGGTCTTTGATCGTGAAACCCTGTTTATCGGGTCGTTTAACGTCAACCTTCGTTCCATCTATCTCAACGGTGAGACCATCCTGGTGATCAGAAGCCCGGAACTGGCGGCTGCGGTTGCCGACGACATTCGTTATGCCATGGCGCCCGAGAACAGCTGGCAGGTCGTACTGAACGACCGGGATGAGCTGGTTTGGCATCAAGGGGCTCAGACCATACCGCATGAGCCCGAGGTCGGCTTCTGGCGGCGTGCAATGTCGCGAGTTCTGTCCTGGCTGCCGATTGAGAAGTATCTGTAAGCCCTCAGGCTTCATTTCCTGCTGCCACGCCGGACGCCCAGGCCCACTGGAAATTGTGGCCGCCCAGGTGGCCGGTGACATCCACAACTTCTCCGATAAAGTAGAGATCGGGTCTGTTCAGGCAGGCCATGGTTCGGGAAGATAGTTGTCGGGTATCGACGCCCCCCAGGGTGACTTCAGCGGTTCGGTAACCTTCGGTGCCAGCGGGTTTCACGCTCCAGTTGTCCAGAGTCCGGGCAATATGCTCAATGTCCTGATTACGGCAGGCCTGTAGTGGTCCGTGCCAGCCGTTCAGGTCGTTGAAGGCCTGAGCGAAACGTTTGGGCAGGTGCAGGCCAAGATACTGGGCAACCGTGGCCTGTGGTTTTTCGTTTCTCAGCGTCAGAAGGTCGTCGTGAACGCGTTGGCCGGGGAGCAGGTTGATGTGTATCGTTTCCCCTGGCTGCCAGTAGCTTGAGACCTGCAGCATAGCCGGGCCACTGAGGCCCCGATGGGTAACCAGCAGGGGCTCGCGAAAGTGCTGGTTGTGGCAGTGGGCATCAACCGGGCAACTGATCCCCGAGAGGGGCGCCAGTTGTTGTTTCAGCTCCGGTTGCAGGGTAAACGGTACCAGCCCGGCACGGGTTGGTAGC
Organism: Marinobacter daepoensis DSM 16072; assembly: GCF_000421165.1. GTDB lineage: Bacteria > Pseudomonadota > Gammaproteobacteria > Pseudomonadales > Oleiphilaceae > Marinobacter > Marinobacter daepoensis. The sequence goes on along the minus strand of NZ_ATWI01000015.1, from coordinate 52,995 downwards.
ACCGTTAGCCCGAACTGTTTTGCCAGTTCGTAACCGAGGCCGGTTGCGCCCATGGTGGGAATGGACAAGCCGCCTGTGGCGATCACCAGAGATTCGCAGGTCAGAGCTCCGTCGCTGGTTGTCACCTGGTACCCTCTGTCGGCCTCCCGTACCGCCTGCACCGCGGTTTTCAGCCGGATCTCAGCACCGGCCCATTCGCACTCGGTCAGCAGCACGTTCAGAATATCCCTGGCGCTATCCCGGCAGAACAGCTGGCCCGGGGCCTTCTCCTCATACTCCACGCCGTGGCGATCCGCCAGTTCCAGGAAATCCTGGGGGGTGTATCGTTTAAGCGCTGAGATGCAGTAGTGGGGATTGTTGGAGAGAAAGTTTGCAGGGGTGCTGTTCAGGTTGGTGAAATTGCAGCGTCCCCCGCCAGACATCAGAATTTTTTTGCCCGGTTTGTTGGCGTGATCGACCACCAGAACACGCCGGCCACGGTAACCAGCGGTGGCGGCACACATCAGCCCGGCTGCGCCGGCACCGATGATGATTACGTCATACGCTGAAGCTGAAACTGCCATGGTACCGCCCGCTGTTGGTGGAAAACGGCGGGCAGTATACCAGCCTCATGGCAGCTGTACGGAACCTTCCATATAGAAGGCAGCCTGTCCGGAGATGGCGACCCGGTTGCCCCGAAGTTCGCAGCGCAGTTCGCCTCCCCGTGCGGATAGCTGGCGAGCTCTGAGCTGCGTTTTTCCAAGCTGTTCTGCCCAGTAGGGCGCCAGCACGCTGTGAATGGACCCGGTAACCGGGTCTTCATCAATGCCTGCGCCCGGGGCAAAATACCGGCTGACAAAGTCACAGTTGATTCCCCTGGCCGTCACAATCAGGCCCTGATTCCCGAGGGCTGCCAGCTTGCGCAGATCCGGGGTGGCCATGCGGACCGCGTCGTCATTCTCCAGAACCACCATGTAGTTTGTGTCGTTGGGCACGTAGAGGGCCTCAGGAGGGGCCTCGGGCAACGCCTCGGAGATCAGGGCCGGGGTTGGCACCGTTTCCGTGGACAGGTTCGGGAAGTCGAGTTCCAGCCAGCCGTCCGGGCAGCGGGTGACTGCCAGAGGGCCGCTTCCGGAATGGAATCGCACAGTCTCGCTTTGCCAGTTCAGCCGATTGAAGATGACCCAGGCCGAAGCGAGTGTGGCATGGCCGCACAGTGGGACTTCCACCGCAGGGGTGAACCAGCGGATGTGAAAGTCGGCCTGGCTGGCGCCGGTCAGTGGAACCAGAAAGGCGGTTTCCGACAGGTTGTTTTCCAGCGCGATCGCTTGCATTTGAGCATCCGGCAACCAGGATTCCAGCGGCATGACCGCGGCTGGGTTGCCTCCGAAGAGGTGGTTGGTGAATGCATCAACCTGATAGATCGGGGTTGTGTTCATCGGGGTCTCCGGTGGGTTTTGGTCAGATAGTGTCGGGCAGTCGAGTTGGCGAATCGTTGCAGTTCCTGTTCACTGTAACAGTGAATTTCCGGCAGCGGCTGAGAGCCCCTGAGAACCCAGTGGCCGGGGCCGATGGGAATCACCCGGATGCCCTCCCGGCTGAGCGCTTTCATGGCGGCCAGATGAGGCTGCGGCTTGTGTCCGGTATCCGGGCCGGACAGCCGGAAGAGATCTTTTTTTCGGCTTTGTGTCACTGGGGCCGATTCATCGGAATGCTCCTCAGCCGGGTGTGCGTGTGCCATGGTCAGACTCCTTCTTCACGGGATGTCTTTATTGTTCACTGAGCGAGAGAGGCATAACAGATTCAGAAGGGTTGTCTTTGGATCGGCACAGGCTGCCTATAATAGCGTCTGTGCTGGTCAGAAAGTCGCCAATCTGTGCTGCCCGAGCCGGTGCAGGATCTGCTGCAATAGTGCGGTCAACAGCCAATCAAACGGAGATCGTCATGGGTGTGCTCTACAATCAGGTGGCGGAGCAGCTTCAGGGGCTGATTCGGGACGGTGTCTACCGGGAGGGCGAACGCCTGCCGGGCGTGCGTGTGCTCAGCCGGCAGCTGGGAGTGAGTATTTCAACGGTGCTCCAGGCTCACCAGACGCTGGAGGCCCGGGGGTATCTGCAGGCACGGGAACGCAGCGGGTACTTTGTGCGCCTGCCAGCCAGAGAAATTCCGGAGCCCAGAATGGCCGACCAGCGAAGCCAGCCGCTGCCAGTAACGGCCCGGGAAATGGCGCTGGATCTGTGCGCCGATGAGCAGAAACGCATGGTGCCACTGGCAACGGCCATTCCGCACGCGGATTATCTGCCGTTGCGGCAGATCCAGCAGAGTACGATTTGGGCCGCCCGGCGGGGGCTGGAAACTCTGGATTACGCCTTTCCCGGTAAGGAGTCGTTTCGCCGACAGATTGCCCAGAAAATGGCCGCTCTGGGGGTGCCTGTTTCACCGGACGACGTGCTGGCGACTAACGGGGCTCAGGAGGCGATCATTCTGGCGTTGCGGGCGGTCACTCAGCCGGGTGATATCGTTGCCGTGGAGTCGCCGTCCTTTCCGGGCATCCTTCAGGCGCTGGAGGTAGTGGGGCTGCGGGTGATCGAGATCCCAACGCACCCGTCCGACGGTATCAGTCTGGAAGGGCTGCAACTGGCGCTGGAACAGTGGCCGCTGAAAGCCTGTGTGGTGGTGCCGAACCACAGTAACCCCATGGGTGCCCGGATGACGGACGAGCGCAAAAAACAGCTGGTATCGATGCTGGCAGCGGCAAATGTGCCGCTGATCGAAGATGACATATACGGTGATTTGCATCATTCCGGGGATCGGCCGCGGCCTGCCAAGGCCTTTGACCGGGCGGACAACGTGATCTACTGCAGTTCATTTTCAAAAACCATCTCACCAGGACTGCGGCTGGGGTGGATGATTCCTGGCCGGCACATGGCCAGTGCCCGGCAGCATAAGTACTTTGTGAATCTGGCGACGTCGACCATCCCACAGTTGGCGGTTGCCCATTTTCTGGAGCAGGGCGGTTACGACCGGTATTTGCGGGGTGCCCGACAACACTACCGGGACGCGACGGAACGCCTTCGCAGTGCGGTGGCGCGCTCATTTCCGGAGGGAACGGCCGTCAGCCGTCCCCAGGGTGGTTTTGTGCTCTGGGTTCAGTTGCCGGATGGCGTATCAGGGACTGAAGTGGGGCGTCGTGCGCGAGCGGAGAACATCAACGTCGCCCCCGGGTTGATGTTCTCGACCACCCGTAAGTTCGAAAACTGCCTGAGGCTCAATGGTGGTAATCCCTGGACCGAGCGCCTGGAAACCGCTGTCATTCGCCTTGGCTCTCTGGCCCACGAGGTCCAGCGGGAGAGTGGCTGAACCGGCGTTAGTCTGTGCGGTGGGGTGCCCTGAGCTGAAGCGGGTCGAGAAGTCTGGCGGCAACCGCCAGCCCGGTCACATCGGGCAGCCGTTCCGCTCCCAGGCGTTTCATGACCCTGGCCCGGTAAAGATCGATGGTTTTTACGCTGACATCCAGCTGTTCGGCAATTTCCTTGCTGGTGTAGCCCTGTGCCAAAGGCAGAAACACGTCTTTTTCCCGGCGTGTCAGACTGGCAAGCAGGGTTTCGGTACTGGCTGAAACCGCAGGGTCGGGGTCCGGTGCGTCACTGCCCTGAAGTGCTTGCTGAACGCTGTCCAGAAGCAGCTGTTCGTTGAAGGGCTTCTCAATGAAATCAAACGCGCCGGACTTGAATGCCCGCACCACGATGGGGACATCGGCATGGCCCGACACAAAGATGATGGGCACTTCAATGCTTCGTTTCTGGAGCTCTTCCTGAACGTTCAGACCACCCAGCCCGGGCATCCGGATATCCAGCACCACGCAGCCCGGTCGCTGAAGCTCCACTGCGTCCAGAAACTGTCGCCCGTCACTGTACCCTTTGACGTTCAGGCCGACCGATTCGAGCAGCCACTGGGTGGATTCGAGCATGCCGGCATCGTCATCAACAACGTAGACGGTGTTCTGTGTGTCTGCCATCAGGGTGTTTCTCCTGGCTGGGTGTCTTGGGTTCGGTTGGGAGACAGCCGGTTCTGGCTGGTTGGAAACCGGCAGATCAGGGACAGGCCGCCGGTACTGGCTGGTATGGCGTCCAGAAACCCGCCAAAGCCCTCAATAATGGACCGGCTCATGGAAAGCCCGAGCCCCAGGCCTTTGGGTTTGCTGGTGTAGAAAGGCTGAAACATCTGGCGAATGCCTTCTTCGTTCAGCCCTGTGCCTTCATCCGTAACCTGAATGAGGGTTTCCTGCTGATCATTTACGCAGGTGGTGACGACGATATGGGACATACTGCCTGCGTGGGCTTCAAGGTTGGCATCAATGCCGTTCCGGATCAGGTTGATCAGTACCTGTTCCAGTAGCACCGGGTCGGCGGCAATCACGGGAGAGGGCGCCGCCAGGTGTTCCTGAAGACGCACGCCGTTTTTCTCCGCTTCCCAATGGCACAGGCGGACCACGTCGCTGATGACCGCGTTCAGAGAGACCGGAGCCATGCGCTTCTGGCCTTTCCGAAGGAAGGCCCTCAGGCGTTTGATGACCTCTGATGCACGGTTAGCGTGATGGACGATTTTCTGTAGCCCATCCTCCACTTTCGCCAGCCGGCCGGGGTGTTTGTCAGCCTCTTTGAGAAAACGCTGACTGGCACTCGCAAAATTGACGATGGACGCCAGAGGCTGGTTCATTTCATGGGCAATGCTGGAGGCCAGCTCGCCCAAAGTGGCCAGCCGGGCGGTGTGGGCCAGTTCGTCGGCCAGCAGGCGGTTCTGTTCTTCGGACTCGACCCGGGCGGTGATGTCACGGGAGACGCTGATCACCTCCACCACGGCGCCGGTATAGGTCTCACGGATGGCTCGGCTGGCGATCTCAAACCAGCGCCGGCTGCCATCCCGGTGCCTGAGCTCGGCGGTGAGCGTGGCGTAGCCGTCTTCCCTCAGGCGGTGGCGGGTATGGGCCAGTGCTTCGGCCAGATTGTCCCCCTGAAAAACCTCTTCAAGGGCCTTCCCTCTGAGTTCCTCTGGCCAGTACCCGAGCAGGCGCCACGAGGCGGGTGTGGCATCGATAAAGTGCCCGTCTGGCGCGTGTCGGGAAATCAGGTCGGTGGTGTTTTCGGTAATCAGACGGTATAGGCGGTTGGAGCGCACGGCGCGCTCCTGATTCTGTATGTCGTCAGTGGCATCGCGGCCACGGGCCAGCACCTGATGTTGGCCGGGCAGCGGGATGAACCCCCACAGATAGATCCTGGAGCCGAACCGGGATTCCACGTTCTCGATGGCCCGGCCCTGTTCCAGTGCCGCCTTAACCAGAGCCACTGCATTGGTAGGCAGCAGATCCTCCGGAAAGGGGCCGTCATGGGATGAAAGCAGAGCCTGGGTGGCCTGATTCCAGTCTGACACCGTGGCGCCAACTTCCAGAAGGAGCGTGGGTTGCGGATCGCTGTCCAGTAACAGGTTGATTCTTCGATGATTACTGGGATCTGTCATGATTTATAGTATTTTTCCCATAATACCATGGTAGAGTTTCTAGTGTATTTTGTGTGATCTACCATTTTCGCTACGACTGAGTATAGCTGCTTTAGCGATTCTCCTGAATACGCGATAAAAACAACACTCAAGTTAGAGGACCACGCCGATGACGTCGATCTTTGACCAGGGGCTCGAGCCCCGGGACGCGAACTATGCCGTCCAGTCTCCCATAGATTTTATTGAAAGAACCGCCAATGTGTACCCGGATTATCCGGCGATCATTCATGGTGCCATCCGCCGGACCTGGGCCGAAACCTACGAGCGTTGTCTGCGCCTTGCGTCAGCCCTGAAAGGTCGTGGTATTGGGCGTGGTGACACTGTGGCGGTCATGCTGCCAAACATTCCGGCCATGGTGGAGTGCCATTTTGGTGTTCCCATGATCGGCGCTGTGCTGAATACGCTGAACGTTCGTCTGGACGCTGAGGCCATTGCGTTCATGCTGGAGCATGGCGAAGCCAAGGTAGTGATTGCCGACCGTGAATTCGGGCAGGTGGTCAAGGATGCGGTTCGCCATCTGGAGCATAAACCGCTGGTGATCGATGTTGATGACCCGGAATACGGCGAAGGTGTGCAGGTCAGCGACCTGGATTACGAAGCGTTCCTGCAGGAAGGCGACCCTCAGTATCAGTGGAGCTTCCCGGATAACGAGTGGGATGCCATTTCCCTGAACTACACCTCGGGTACCACGGGTAACCCCAAAGGCGTGGTTTACCATCATCGCGGTGCCTACATCAATGCTCTGGGGAACCAGGCGGTATGGTCAATGGATATGCATCCGGTGTATCTGTGGACGTTGCCGATGTTCCATTGCAACGGCTGGTGTTTCCCCTGGACCATCACCGCGATGGCCGGTACCCATGTTTGCCTGCGCCGCGTAGACCCGGAGAAGATCCTGAAGCTGATCCGGGATCATCAGGTGACTCACATGTGTGGCGCACCGATTGTCCTGAATGCGCTGCTGAATGCCTCGCCGGAAGCCAAGGCGGGTATTGATCACGAAGTGAAATCCATGACTGCTGGTGCGGCGCCCCCTGCCCAGGTGATTGGTGCCATCGAGGAGATGGGCATCAAGGTGACTCATGTGTATGGCCTGACCGAAGTCTATGGTCCGGTTACCGTGTGTGCCTGGAAGTCGGAATGGGACGAGCTGCCCCTGCAGGATCGCGCCAGAATCAAGGCCCGCCAGGGTGTGCGCTATCACACGATGGGCGGAACCATGGTCGGTGACCCCAACACCATGCAGCCGGTTCCCAAAGACGGTAAGACCATCGGAGAGATCTTCCTGCGCGGTAATACCGTGATGAAAGGTTATCTCAAGAACCCGACGGCGACAGAAGAAGCCTTCCGTGGTGGCTGGTTCCACACCGGAGACCTGGCAGTCTGGCATGAAGACGGTTACATGGAGATCAAAGATCGCCTGAAAGACATCATCATTTCCGGCGGTGAGAACATTTCCACCATTGAGGTGGAAGACACCCTGTATCGACACCCAGCCGTGCTGGAAGCTGCCGTTGTGGCAAGGCCTGATGAAAAGTGGGGAGAAACTCCCTGCGCGTTCATCACGCTGAAGCCGGAAGCCGGGGATGTGTCTGAGGAGGACATTATCGGTTTCTGTCGGGAGCATCTGGCCCGCTTCAAAGTTCCCAAGACTGTCGTCTTTACGGAGCTGCCGAAAACCTCCACAGGCAAGATTCAGAAGTTTGTACTGAGGGACCAGGCTAAAGATTTGAACTGATTACCTAAAACGGCTGCGCCTGTCAGCGCAGCCACACCTCTCCACAAAAACAACATTGGCTGGTACCTGAAACAGGGTGCCCGGAGGTTTCTTTATGCAAATGTTCCACAGAAAAAACGGTGAAGAGCAGCCGTATTGGCCGGCTGGTCCCTTCAAGATTCGACTTCCTTTCGTACATTACCGCTGGGAATTTGCGGAGATGGTTCAGGCGCTGATCATGTTTGTGGTCAGTCTGGCTATGATTCCGCTCCTCGAAAAATACCTGGGTGTGCCCTACGATGTGGCGCTGGCCTACGTGGTGGTTTGTGGCATCGGTTTCATGTTGCCTGCCCTTCTGGGGGTGCCTCTGGTACCTGGCTGGATCACGCCCGGTATCCCCGTGGTCTTGCTGTTTCTTTCAGACTACGAGCCCGGCCCTGAGGCCATTCAGGCGCTGTTCGCACTTCAGTTTCTGGTGTTTCTTATCTTCCTGATTCTGGGTGTCACCCGGCTTGGCAGTAAACTCGTGAACTGGATTCCCCGTTCCATGAAAGGCGGGATCATCATCGGGGCTGGTATTGCCGCATTGATGGGCGAGATTGAAGCCGGTGGTCGTCTGGCGAATACGCCGATCTCCCTGATCGTGGGTGGCCTGGTGTGTCTGTATCTGATGTTCTCTGTGTCTTTCAAAGGGTTTGTCGATAAAAGCAGTATTGCCCGGAAGATTGCGAACTACGGCATGGTGCCTGGCATGGTGGTGGCCATTCTGGTTGGATTTGCCACCGGCGAATATGACGTACCGAACGTGGAGTGGGGCATTACCAAGCCCGCGTTTGGCGAGTTGTGGAACTACCTGCCATTTACCGTTGGCTTTCCGGATCTGAATATTTTCCTGTACGCCATCCCAACGGCGGTGATCGCTTACGTGATTGCGTTTGGCGATATTGTGGTGGGGCAGTCCCTGATGAACCGGGTTGACCACCTTCGTAAGGATGAGGATATCGACAACAGCATCGACCGGGTGCACCTGGTGACGGCTATTCGTAACGGTGGCCATGCCTTCTTTGCACCATACCCAGGCCTGGCCGGCCCGATCTGGACAGCGGTCACGGCGACCATGGCAGAGCGTTACAAGTATGGCCGTAATGCCATGGACTCGATCTACAGCGGTGGCGGCACCTTCTGGATTACAGGCTTTATCGCTCTGTTCGTCCTCCCGCTGGTGAGTTTCTTCCAGCCGGTTCTGCCGATTGCCTTGTCGCTGACTCTGTTGCTGACGGGTTACATCTGTCTGATGGTCGGGCTGGAGCAGCTGGAGAACAACACTGAGCGCGGCATTGCCGGCACCATGGGCGTCGTGCTTGCGGTATACGGTGCCGGCTGGGGCCTGGCGACGGGTGCGGTGTTGTACTTCCTGATTGAGCGTACTCATCTTCTTGGCTTCACCCCAGACCCGGAAGCGCCGGGTGCGGAGCCGGTCAAAGAGCACTGAACCTGATGTCGCCGTTGTTCGGCGGCGACATCGACCCCCTGTGTGTCCTTGGGAGGCCTGAGAGCCTCCCTTTTTTTTGGTGATGCCCTTGCTCTGACAGGTTGTCATATTGTGACAATCTGTCCGGGTTTCCTCTCTATGACCTTTCTCTTTGCATCTGGGCGGGGGTAAACTGATTCTGTTGATTAAAAAATACCCGGAATCCTAGCCCTCGATAACAACAAACAGAGCACAGGAGGCGGTCATGACGATCAGCTCCACTCCCGATGGTGTCACGGTCAAACCCCGGCACCTTCGTTTTGATGTGAAAGCCGAACTGAGAACCCTCTGGCACGGCAACGATGCCTTCCGGACGGCATTTTTCAATGCCCTGTCATTACAGTTTCCCGACGGAGAACAGCAGTTCATCAACGCTGTTCGCCTATACCGGGACGAGATAACAGATCCCAAGCTGAAAAGTGAGATAAAAGGTTTTATCGGGCAGGAAGCCCTGCACAGCCGTGAGCACAAGGACTATAACGAAGCCCTGAAAAGCCGGGGGTACGACATTGATGCCCTGGACCAGCGTTTCCAGAAGCACATGGCGTGGGTCGGGCGCCTGACGCCAAGTCGCCAACTGGCGGGGACATGCGGTGCGGAGCATTACACCGCGGTGCTGGCCAATGCCATTCTTCGCCATCCGGAATGGATGGAGGGGGCCACCCCAACCATGAAACAACTCTGGCGTTGGCACGCCATTGAGGAAACCGAGCACAAATCGGTGGCATTTGATGTTTACCGCGCCTGTGTCGGGAGCGAAAGCCTGCGACGGATTGTGTTTCTGTTTGTGACCTGGAATTTCTTCAAATACACGTTCCTGAATACCTGTAGCCTGCTCAGGACCGACGGTAAACTCTGGAGTGTTCGTACCTGGTTGGGTGGGCTGAACTTTCTGTGGGGAAAGCCCGGGGTGTTGCGTAAGTGCTTGCCGGAGTTTCTTGCCTATTTCCGGCGGGATTTTCATCCGTGGCAGCAGGATAATCGCAGCTTGCTGGAAGCTAACCTGAGAGAGTTGGAGGCCTGAGCCGGTCTCCGGGGGTACTGAAATTATCATCAGGCTGTGTAACACTAGGCGACGGAAGAATAATCATAATAAAGGGCGCCCTCCGCTGACACGTGCGCCCGAACCCGGAGACATTCAGCATGCGAGTTGGTCTGATCGTTGACAGCGCCTGTGATCTGCCCTTTGACTTTGCCCGCAAACACGACCTGTTTGTATTGCCTGTGACGGCCATTATTGATGGCCAGACCTACGTTGATCACCACGATCCGGTCCGTACCCAGGAGTTTTACCAGAGTGGTTTGCTTGATAAGGGGCACGAGGCAGAGACCGAGGCATTCAGTGCGGAGCAGATACACAAGCTGTTCATGGAAAAAATTGTGACCGAGTTTGACGTAGCGATTTGTGAAACCGTCACCCGCAGTCGAAGTCTGATTCACCAGAATGCCACTGAAGCCATGAACTCGGTGATGGCAAACTACGAGCAAGCCCGTAAGGCCGCCGGTCGTGATGGCAAGTTTTCCATGCGGGTGATTGATAGCAAGCAGATCTTCGCCGGTCAGGGGCTGCTGGCGGCCCACACGCTGAAACTGATTGGCCAGAAACTCTCCAAGAATGCCCTTCGTCACGAGGTTGAAGCGTTTACCGACAAAATCTTCACGTGCGTGATTCCCCGGGATCTTCATTACATCCGGGAGCGGGCCCGCCGCCGTGGTGACAAAAGCGTGTCGGCGGTAGCTGCGTTTCTGGGCAAGGCGTTGAATATCATACCGGTGATTTTCGGGCAGGGTGTGGAGGGTAAGCCCGTTGCCAAGACCCGCAATTTCGACATGGCGGTGGAGAAGGTGATGAATTATGCCGTGGCGAGGGTGGAGGCCGGCTTGCTGACGCCCTACGTAAGCCTGTCCTGTGGCTTGAGCTGGACGGAAATTGAAGACTTGCCGGGGCTGAACCGGCTCCGGGATGCCTGTGAGCAGAACGGCGTTGAGCTATTGCTCTCTCAGATGGGAATCACCAGTGCCATCTATGTCGGGCCGGGCAGTATTTGTCTGGCGCTGGCGGCTGAGCCTCACGAATTCAGCGATTTTCAGTAATGTTTCCGGGCCGGTCTTTCTGACTGGCCCAGTCTCCTGTCGTTTGCTGTATTTCAGGCAAACCCGCGATGTTCATTGACATGTTAGCCTCTTAGCCCGATCTGAAACCTGCCAAAGGATAACCGGTTTATGACTCAGACTGCTCCGACCCTGGCGGACGAGTTGCTCGAAGCTCACGTCAAGTACGAACTGAATGCTCTGAAAGGCGCCAAGCTGAAGAAGTTTCTGCATCAGGAAGTGGATGAGCTGCTTGAGCTTGCCGGTACGGTTACCCTTGAACGCGTCATCAGCGCCGGGCAGGTAAAAGGGCTGATTCAGCGGGTTGTGGTAGATATGGAGCTGGATGCCGGTTTGCCTGAGCTGGCGGCGGAACTGGCGACCGAGGTGCTGAATGCCCCGGTTCAGAACGAGGTTCGTCTGGGGGATATTCTCTCCCGCGAACAGGCCAGCGGGTTTGTTGAACAAGCCCTGGAACTGCGACACCAGCGCGAACGGGTGATCAGTGAGATCATGGTTCACCCGGTGTATCAGGAGCTGGTTTCGAATGTGGTGTATCACGGCCTGGTGAATTATCTCTACGAAGATAATCTGATTACCCGTTCGGTGCCGGGCGTGGGCTCAATGATGAAGTTCGGCAAGAAGATGGCCAACAAGGCCGTACCGGGGCTGGATGAGACTTTTGAGCGGCGGATCAAGGCCTGGTTGTCCGACAGCCTGCCGGGCCTGATTGCCCGCAGTGAACAGTTTCTGCACAAGGCCTTGAGTGATGACGAGTTGCGGGATTCGGTGATGGCTGCCTGGGTGTCTCTGGAAGACCGCACCATGGCAGAACTTCAGGATGGGCTTGGGGATGTTCAGTTGCAGGAATTTGTGGTGCTTGGCTACGAGTTCTGGCTCCATTTCCGGAAAACGCCATACTTTGAAGGGTGTGTTCAGGTCGTGGTGGAAGGGCTTTACGCCCGCTACGGGCATCAGCCGGTGATGACTCTGTTGACGGACATCGGTGTAACGCGGGAGGTTATCGTGACAGAGCTGGAGACCGTAGGGTTGCCACTGGTGGATTTGCTCAGGGAGGAGGGGTATCTGGAGGCCTTGTTACGGCGCCGGTTGGCTCCTTTCTATCGTTCTGCGGCGGCAAAGAAGTTGCTGGCCGGGCGAACCTGACTCATCAGGAGAGTCGACAACGAAAAAGGCCGGAGGTGAAAGCCTCCGGCCTTTTGATTTGCAACGTGCCGCCTTAGCGTTCCAGATACTGAAGCTTGTCGGGCTTGCCGTCCCATTCCTCTGCGTCCGGCAGCGGATCTTTCTTTTCGGTGATGTTTGGCCACTTGCCAGCCAGGTCGGCATTGATCTCCACAAAGGCTTCCTGGCCAGCCGGCAGCTCGTCTTCTGAGAAAATGGCCTCAGCCGGACATTCCGGTTCACAGAGGGCGCAGTCAATACACTCGTCCGGATCAATGACCAGAAAGTTGGGGCCTTCGTAGAAGCAGTCCACCGGGCAGACTTCCACACAGTCGGTGTATTTACACTTGATGCAGTTATCAGTAACGATAAACGCCATAGTCGGATCCCTGGTTCGTAGAAGATTCAGTCTCATCAGGAGCCGGTTATACGGTCGGCCCCGGTTATAATTTGGTGCGATATTGTAGGGAGCCCCCCACACTGCCGCAAGCGTTGGCCTGCTATATCGTTATTACCCAGATCAAGTTTGGCGCAATTTGCCGTTATTTTTCCATCAATCCTTTCAACTCGTAAAGCTGGTTCAGCGCATCCCGTGGGGTGAGACTGTCCAGATCCAGTGTCTCCAGAGCCTGCTCTACCGCACTTGGCTCGGCCATGGCGAACATGTCGCCCTGAAAAGCCGTATTATCGTCTGTGCTCTGTCGGGGGATGTGCTGCGAGGGTTCTTCAACCTGTGTTGGAGCGGGGGATGGGCTGGCACTTGCCTCCAATCCTTCCAGGTGGGCCAGCTGAGCCTTGGCATTGCGGATGACGTCCTGAGGGACTCCGGCGAGCTTCGCTACCTGAAGCCCGTAGCTCTGACTGGCCGGACCGTCGTGGACATTGTGCAGGAAGACAATGGAGTCGTCGTGCTCGGTGGCTGTCAGGTGAACATTCACGGCGTGTTCCAGATCGTCCGCGAGCTGAGTCAGTTCGAAATAGTGGGTGGCGAACAGGGTGTAGCATCGGATGTTCTTTGCCAGATGCTCTGCGGTGGCCCAGGCCAGGGACAGGCCGTCGAAGGTGCTCGTGCCCCGTCCCACCTCATCCATCAGGACCAGGCTGTGCTCGGTGGCGTTGTGCAGGATATTGGCGGTTTCGGTCATTTCCACCATGAAGGTTGAGCGGCCACCGGCGATGTCATCGGACGACCCCATGCGTGTGAAAATCCGGTCGACCGGCCCCAGTACGGCCCGGTTGGCGGGAACAAAGCTGCCGGTATAGGCCAGCAGAGCAATCAGTGCGGCCTGCCGCATGTAGGTGGACTTACCGCCCATGTTCGGGCCGGTAATCACCAGCATACGGCGCCGGGTGTCCATCAGCAGGTTGTTGGGGACAAACGGCTCGTCCAGCAACTGCTCCACGACCGGGTGCCGGCCTTCGTCGACATCAAAGCCGGGCTTGTCGGAAAATTCCGGTGCAGTGAAGCGCAGGGAGGTTGCCCGTTCGGCAAAGTTGCTCAGTACGTCAAGTTCAGCCAGGGCCTGGGCAGCGTCCTGCAGGGGCGCCAGGTGCTCGGCCACGGTTTCCAGAACCTCGTCGTACAGGCCTTTTTCCCGAGCCAGAGCACGGCTCTTGGCACTGAGGGCTTTGTCTTCAAACTCTTTCAGTTCGGGGGTGATAAAACGTTCGGCATTTTTCAGGGTCTGGCGACGGATATAATCCACCGGTGCCTGGTCAGACTGGGCCCGGCTGATTTCGATGAAGTAGCCATGTACCCGGTTGTAGCCCACTTTCAGGGTGGAAATGCCGGTGCGTTCACGTTCCCGGGTTTCCACATCCAGCAGGTACTGGCCCGCGTTTTCGCTGATGTTGCGCAGTTCATCCAGTTCGTCGTCGAAGCCCTCGCGAATTACGCCGCCGTCGCGAATCACCACCGGCGGGTTGTCGATGATTGCGCGTTCTAGCAAGTCGGCCAGTTCAGGGTATTCGCCGATGGTGGCTGCCAGTTTAACCACATGCTGAGAGCGGACTGGGGTCAGGGTTTTCTGCAGCTCCGGAAGCGCCTGAAAGGCGTCGCGCAGACGGGCAAGATCTCTGGGGCGGGCGGAACGAAGGGCGACCCGGGCCAGAATACGTTCGATATCCCCCACCCGTTTCAGCAGATCGTGCACCGGTTCGTAATGGAAGCCGTCCAGCAGGGCCGACACGGACTGCTGGCGCTGGCGCACCCGTTCGACATCCCGCAACGGGCGGTTCAGCCACCGGCGCAGTTCCCGGGCACCCATGGACGTGGCCGTGCGGTCCATAACCCAGGCCAGGGTGTGCTGATGGCCACCCATCAGGTTCGTGTCGATCTCCAGGTTGCGACGGCTGGCGGCGTCCAGAATCACGGCCTCTTCCCGGCGCTCACGGGTGAGCTTGCGGATATGGGGCAGGGCCGTGCGCTGGGTTTCCTTGGCGTATTGCAGCAGACAACCTGCGGCACAAATGGCCAGGGTCAGGTCTTCGCAACCAAAGCCGGTGAGATCACGCACTTGCAGTTGCTGGGTGATCACCCGGTGTGCCGTATCCGATTCAAACAGCCAGGGGCCCTGGCGGCGAACGCCGGTAAACCCCTCCAGCAGGTCGGCGTAGGGAAAGTCTTCGCTGATCAGGATTTCGGCCGGGCGCAGGCGCTGCAGTTCTCCCTGCAGCGCTTCAAGATTCTCCAGCTCTGACACGGCAAAACGGCCGCTGGAAATGTCGAGCGACGCGAAGCCGAATTGTTCCTTGTGGTGGTAGATGGCGGCGAGCAGGTTGTCGCGACGATCCTCCAGGAAGGCCTCATCGCTCAGGGTGCCCGGCGTCACAATCCGCACAACTTTGCGTTCTACCGGTCCTTTGCTGGTCGCAGGGTCACCGACCTGTTCGCAAATGGCAATGGACTGGCCGGCGCGAACCATCCGGGCAATGTATCCCTCCGCGGCATGAAAAGGGACACCTGCCATGGGAATGGGGTTGCCGCCGGACTGGCCCCGGGCCGTCAGTGTGATATCCAGAAGCTCGGCGGCTTTCTTGGCATCGTCGTAGAACAGCTCGTAAAAATCCCCCATACGGTAGAACACCAGTTCGTTGGGGTGCTCTCCCTTGATTTTCAGGTATTGCTGCATCATCGGGGTGTGCTTGGACAGGTCCGTCATAATTCCTCAATGGTTCCGGGCAATTATCGGCATGGCCGCTCGGGCTTTAAAGCAGGCGATGTTATCACGCCGAGGGTGGTGTCAGCAGCCGGAAATGGCGAAGGTGAACCGTGCGTAACGGCCAGAGAAATCAGAGTCGGGCTATCCCTTGCCCGTTGCCTCAGCTGGTCTTGCACCCAGACGCTGCGATCCAATGAGGCTGAGTTTACTTTTTGCCCGGAAGTGTCAGGCGACTTGACGCTCGGGTGGGAGCTGAGGCCAGCCACTCTTCAGATCCATTTCAGCGACTCCCTGTCTGACAAAGGAGGCACGAGCAAGCGTTCCGTTGCTGTTGTTGAACAGAATAAGAATCTGTTCCTGCTGCATCATTTTCAGAATCGGCAGGCTCACTCCAAAGCTGGAGGCCAGCTGCGTGTCGGTCATGTCGGGGATCGGCTTGCGGCGCTGGTAGCGGGCGGCCCGGCGCTCACTGTATTTGGCCCATCCCAGGAGCACTGCTGAGAGCATCGCCGCCATTAGCAGGTACCAGAGGAGACTGTGCAACGTAGAGAAAAACTCTCCCGGTAGTGCAAACTCTTTTGGGCGGTGGCCTTCGTGGAGCAAGGTGTTGACGCCATCAATCATCAGAAAGGCGAAAACGGCCCAGGCTATCAGGGTGAAAATATTGCCCAGCAGGCGTGGAAACCAGTGTTGTTTCGTCTGGATTAACATCATGTGGAAGACCTCTTGATTCCGCGATCGGGGCTGGTCCATGTCGCAAGTCGTTTGCGTCGTTTGAGCATGACCTTGGGAAAGCTGACCAGGGTGGTGAACAGTGTGATCATCCAGTAGGCAGCGGGATACCAGATGATCCAGAAGACCCAGTGGTGCAGGTCGCGTTCGTAGTGACGTTCTATCAGCAGGCTGATGGTGAACTGGGTCAGGCACACACAGGCCAGCAGCAAGCCGGTAAAGCCCGGTGGCACCAGTTGGATGATGCGAAGGCTTTCAGGCAGCGTGATGAACTGGCCGAGCACCCAAAGTACGATGGTCAGGGCAAAGGTGAATGCCCAGATGGCTGACAGGCAGAACTCGAACAACAGTGGCCACATGTAACGCCAGCGCCATTTCCAAATGGTCCGCACGTTCTTCAGCAGCACTTCCGCGCCGCCTTGGGCCCAGCGCAGCCGTTGCTTCCACAAGCCGCGCAGGGTTTCGGGCATCAGAATCCAGCACAGCGCCCGGGGTTCGTAGAAAATGGACCAGTGGTCGAGTTGGAGCTTCCAGCTGATGTCGATGTCGTCGGTAATCATATCGACACTCCAGTAGTCCACCCGATCAAGTGCCGTGCGACGGAACGCTGCGATGACACCGGACACGGTAAAAACCCGCCCGTAAACCCGCTGGGTTCGCTTGATCATGCCAATGATGGATGAGAACTCGCCTACCTGAATGCGGCCCACCAGCGTTGAGCGGGTGCGGATGCGAGGGTTGCCTGTGACGGCGCCCA
Source organism: Marinobacter daepoensis DSM 16072 (assembly GCF_000421165.1). Classification (GTDB taxonomy): domain Bacteria; phylum Pseudomonadota; class Gammaproteobacteria; order Pseudomonadales; family Oleiphilaceae; genus Marinobacter; species Marinobacter daepoensis. The sequence continues at coordinate 36,286 of NZ_ATWI01000015.1, read as the reverse complement.
CGCGGGGGTTGTCTATCATCGGGGCCACCATGAACGGAACGGCATCCGGGTCGAGCAGGGCGTCCCCATCGATGCAGACCAGGAACTCGCTGCGGGCCGCCAGGGCGCCACTGCGCATGGCAACCGCCTTACCCTGATTTTTGGCAAGGTGCACCACCCGCAGGCGGGGTTCGGATTCGGCCACCTGGTCTAGGATGTCTGCCGTGTTGTCGCTGGACCCGTCGTTGATGGCGATCACTTCAATGTTCTGGTAGTTCTGGTTCAACGCGGCCGCCAGTGTCTCGCGCACATGATCACCCTCGTTGAAGCATGGAATCAGGATCGATACCAGGGGCTCACCTTTGAGCTCAGGGACCTGGAAGGGGGTATCTTTACCTCGCCAGCTCCAGTGGCGCTCCCAGTGGAACCAGAAGTAGGTTGCGCCCGATATCCAGAGTGCAGACATCAACAGCGGGTACAGGAACACGAAGTTCAGCAGCAGTTGGCCAGTGAGGTTGAGGGCAAACCCCAGAGGGCCTGCGAGAACAACCAAAAGGATGAGCGCGGCAACAAGGCGATCTTTCATGGTTTTGGCTCCCAGGCGTTGGACAGGGAAGGGCGAATGACTGAAAGCGCAGGCTGGTCGTTGTGGAAGTCGTCCGGGTAGTAGCCGAAATGGCGGACACCTTGCCACTGCAGGGTTTCAATCCATTCCAGAAGAACGTGGTCGGATACCGGTCTGGCGGGCAGGCTCCGCCAGTCCATTGCCTGGAGTTCAAAAATGGTGCGATTGAGCCCATCAGGGCGCTTGCGTACTTCCTGAACCAGTTGGGTGAGCCACGCTCTGGCTTTGGTGTCGGGCACCGATTCCATCAGAGGCATGGCCATGGGAGCGGTCCAGTCGTAGGTTTCGAGGAAGTCATCCAGATTCTGGGCGAACCAGGTTTCGCTATAGGGGTTCAGGATGGGTTCGGCGAACAGATTCCGGGCCGTCTTGATCTGAGGGCCCCGGATGGCACGAACTCGTCCTGCAAGTTCCTGGGTAAAGTCGATCAGGTAGCGGCTCTTGAATCGGCTCCAGTCCCAGAACTGATCTTCATTCTCGCGAATGGCGAGGATGTCGTTGCCAAATCCGGCGTTCCGATACGCTTCAAGCGCCAAGGGGCTGGCATCTTCGTAGTCGGAGAGCAGAGCGTCGTCATGAAAGAGCAGGCCGGTAAAGTGGCTGCTGGCGGCCAGGTCTTCATATATTTCTCCAATGATCCGCCGATTTTCAGGGTCAAACGGAGACAGACGCTGATACTGATCAGGGTCGGTTTCGATGTCGCCGGTGTGTGGGCTGATTCGGCGGACCCGGGGTCGGTCAGGTGACAGTTCATAGCTCAATACTGGCATCCAGGCGTAGAGGTGGTTGATGTTTGCCCGGGTTTTCAGCTGCCACGCCACTCGATTGAACAAGTCTGCTCTTACGGGCAAATGGCGATTTGGGAAGTACAGCTCACGCACGGTTCCGTCGCCGCTGGGATCGGCATAGGCCTGAAGGAAAACCGTGCTAATGCGCATATCCGCGATTCGCTGGACCAGCAGATCCAGATTGGCCTGCTGCGCGATTGGGTCCGGGTCGTAGACGTAGTCGAGATCCACATGAATGACCCGGTGAGTCGGCGTGCTTTGCACCTGATTGATCTGGCTGGCAAAACCTGGAAGTTCTGGATCGGCATCCAGCAGGATTCTGGCGCCCGTGGACAGGTCCGTCATGGTGCTGAGTCCGGATTCCAGAGTCAGCGCCAGCTCGTAACCGTGCTGGCCAACGAGCTCAAGCGCTGTCCCGCTGGCGGAACCATAAGGCCATACCCACACGCGTGGTGCTTGTCCCGTGATTCGGGTCAGGCGATCTGTGATGCCGACGATGTCCTGAGTGAGTCGTGCCCGGTATTCTTCCTCACTTTCATAACCCTGCTCGTCTGAAAACAGTCGGGATGAGGCGGCCGGCTGTAGATTGCCTTGCGGGTTGGCGAGGGCGCCAAAGTGAAGGTTGTAGGTGTGCGCACCAAGTTCCACCAGCCCTGACTCGGCGATCTCGCGGAGCTGTGCTTCGTCAGCAAAGTGGAGTCTGTTAACGGCGAGCCCGCCGAAATCGACGGGTTGGTCAGCCGGTGTGTCCAGCCAGGCGCCGACGGGGGCCAATACGGCTGGCCACTGATAGGCGCGAAGTATGGGCAGAACCCGGGTGTGAAAGCTACTGAAGCCATCATCAAAGCTGAGCAGCACGGCTTTGTCGGGCAGCGCCGGACCACCATTGCGGGCGGCCAGGATCTGGTCGACGGACACCGGTTGGTAACCGTTCTCCCGAAGCAGGGCGAGCTGATCAATCAGATTGGCCGTGCGCACGGTCATAAAGGTATTGTCAGGGTTCTGATCCTGAACGTCATGGTAGGCCAGACCCATGACTCCGCCTTCCGGCCAGGGCATTTCGCTCGCTGACTGAGGGCGATCGCCGGGGGCAACAAACGGCGGTTTGGCCGGGGCGCTGCAGCCCATGAGCAGGGCAAAGGCCACCAGTGGCCCGAGTAACGAACGGCATGTGGTCACGGTCGGATTCCTTAAAAGCGATAGGTCAGGTCAAACAGGAGGGCGAGGCCCAGTTCCCGTTCTCCGTCGTAAGGTCGGGTGGAGGCAGTGAGTGTCGCCCCGGTGTTGAGCTGCTCATTCCATAACCAGCGTTGGCCGTAGCTCGCGTTAATCGTGGCGCCAGTGCCAAAACCGTTCTGGGTGTAAGTGCCAAGCCCCACGTAGGCCTGTTGGCTCCAGACTTTCTGATACTCGCGGTTAAGAATGTGATTCAGGGTCAGTCCCGGCAGAACGCTCAGGTCAGATTCCGGGTTGAAGTAGAGCCCGTCATTGCCCTGGCTGTTCCGGCTGGAGGAGAGTGACAGGTTGGCGTCCACCGTGAAGTAAGGGCGGGTGAGAAGGCGCTCCTTGCCGCTGATGCCGGCTTGCTGTCGGTCATTGCCATCGCTGAAGGCCATGGTTGAGAGGTCGAGTTGCCACTCGCGTCGTTCGTTGGCACGCCAGCGCAGATAACCAGCCTGGCGGTCGGCATCCGTATTGGCATTCAGGGCGCGTAAAGGCGTGTGCCTGGAGAGGCCCTCCAGTTCCCATCCGTATTGCCAGTAGTCGTTGAACTCATGGTCCCCCTTCAGCTTCCATCCTGCCTTGCCACCCTCGCCGTAGTGGTTGGCCGACAGTTCTGCGCTGATGGTGTGATCCCTGATGCGCCACTCCAGGCCAGCCCGTTCCCAGTGATAGTTCGCACGACCTTCGTCGAACTTGGCGGTGGCGTAACCCAGACCACCGAATATCCGCCAGTTTTGCTTGAGAGGTTGGGTATAGATCAGGGTGTCGATGCCGAACCCGCCGCTGCCGTTTGCGCCGTCGCCGTTGTTGGTGTCGGTGTAGGCGCTGGTCTGCAGTTCGTGCATGTGGTGTATCTGGCGTTGTCGTTGCACCCTCTGGTTGGCCAGAGTTTCCGGGTACCGCTGCGCCAGGTCGTCTGCGAGTACCTCAAAGGCCCCCCAGTCCTGCAAATTGAGCGCGGTCTCTGCCTGAGCCGTGAGCACGCCTGAGTTTACCGGGTCTGTGGTTTCGGCAATCTTGAGCTGGCGCTCTGCCTGGCGTGGCCACCCTCGAAGTTGATAGACCGACGCGAGGCTGGTTCGCAGGCCAGTGTTACCGGGGGCGTCCGAGACCAGTTGGCCATAGGCACTTTCGGCTGCAGGCAGGTTGTCCCGGTAGATGAAGTTGTTTGCGGACAGCACCCGGGCGTCTAGCCATTGTTGGTTAAGCACCTGTTGTTGTGTGCCTGGAATGGTATGGTAGGCCGGCTGCGGGGTGCTCAGTTCTCTGATCAGGGCGTTTGCCTCGTCCAGTCTTTCGGCTTCTACCAGGGCGTAGAAAAGCTGTTGATGGTCAGACATCCAGTGAGTGTCCCTGGCGTTACTGTCTGCAATCAGGTTTCGGTAGATTCGGGCGGCGGCTTCCGGGTGCCGCAGATAGAGCAAGGCGTTGGCATACCAGCGTTGCGCGTAACCGGGGAGCTCGATATCGTCTTCGATTAGCTGTTCCGCTTCGGTTTTTAGCTGGGGCATGGCGAGCCGGCTGTGCAACGCTCCAAGCCGGTCGAGCCGGAGACGGGTGGTTTCCTGCTGTGTCCATTCCCGCCCGTCGGCCATGAGTGACGCTGAACGCGAGAGAGCCCGGTCTGCCAGGCTGTAGCGGTGATGGTGTGCACCGATGGGGACGGCAGACAACCGAACCAGTTCGGAGAGTTGGTCGGCCTCCAGGCGTCTCAGCTCAGCGTCGCTCACCAGTGAACTCTGTTGCGCGAGTGAGAGGGCGGGGGAGCTTAATCCGGCCCTTTGTAAGGCAAAAAGGTATTCACGACGAATGTCCCGGCTTTCCGGCGCCAGTTGCAGAGCCTGATCCAGTTCAAACAGTGCGGCAAAAGGCGCGTCGGCGCGCATGAGCGCATAACCGTAGGCTAGTCTTGCTTCCGGAGTATCCGGGGCATCGGTCGTCCAGCGCCTGCCTTCTTCCTGTGCCCGTTGGGCGAGGCCGGCATCGGCGAGTGTCATGATCAGGCTGATCCGGTAGTCGGCTTGCTCTGGATGCGTTTTGTGCAGTTTCTCGAGTAAGACAAGGGCCTGGGGCCAGTGCCGGAGGTTGCGCCGGGCGCGTGCCGCTATGAAAGCGGCGTCCGGGAAGGCGGACAACTCGTCGGCATGGGCATCGTAAAGCTCAGCCGCTGCCTGGTCCTGACCGCTCCAACTGGTGATGATGAGCTGATCAAGACGCTGGTGTTCGGTCAGCGTCTGACGTTGGTTCAGGTAGTCCAGAGCCGGCTGGTAGAGGCCGTTTCGTGCCTGGGTGATCAGTTCATTGTATTGGTGTGACGGTTCGCTTTCCTGGGCCTGAGCGAGGCTGCAGAGGAAAATGGTGGCCCCGACCAGGCTTTTGAACGATTCATTGAAGCAGTTGCGTGGGTGGCAACGTCTGAACATGCCTTTCAAGTCTGATCCCTCAGGTAAAGTCAGGGTTGTGGTTCGCCTGATGACTGGTTCCTGAACGATATCCGGCTTCCGGGGAGCAAACTTGTGCGCGAGGAGATGAATCTTTTGGACGACTGGATGTCCGGCACTTTCACCTTGTGCTGAATTGTTAACTATCGTAAAACTGATTGACCTTCGGACGCATCCCCCTTTGTTTGGGGCGTGGAGTCGTTACAAGTCGGGCGCAGGCAATGGGGGCAGTGATGAAAGAGGCTTCGTCGTTAACGGGGCATGTACTGTTAGTTGATGACCGGCCGGAGGAACTGAGGCCGCTCATCCGGGTGCTGACCCGGGAAGGCTTTCGCTTGTCGGTGGTGGCAGCGGCCCGAAAGGCGGTCTACCAGGCGCAATTGGTCCGGCCTGATATCATCGTGCTCGACCTGCATATGCCCGATATGGATGGGCTTGCGGTTTGTCGCTTGTTGCGCGAATCGCCTGTCACGCAAGAGATACCCGTCATTTTTTTGTCTTCCTCGACGTCGGTTGATGACCGTCTTGCAGGTTTGAAGTGGGGCGCGGTCGATTTTGTGGTGAAGCCTTACACCGCAGAGGAAGTGCTGGCCCGGCTTCGCATCCACTTGAGTCTCGCGTGGCGCGCGATGGGGCAGGAAAGCGCTGAAGAAACGTCATTGCAGCCTGTGGCCAGCGCTGACGAACTGGTGTTGCGGGCAGCGTCCCGGCTGATTTTTGATGATCTGGCGAACCCTCCCTCGCTGAGTGATATCGCCAAGGCCTCAGGCACCCATGAAAAACGACTCCTGAAAGTGTTTCGTGAGCACTTCGGGATGACGGTATTCGCCTATATTCGCCATGCCCGGCTTCAGCGCGCAAAAGAGCTTCTTGCTGAAGGTCTGGTTTCCATTGAGGACATCGCCGCCCTGGTGGGGTTCAGTGGATCTGCCAACTTTGCAACGGCCTTCAAGGCGCAGGAAGGTGTTACTCCCAGAGCATACCGGCAGCAAGCTCGGGCATCTGAGGTCTAGCCTCTCAAACGGAATTGATGAATATGCACATGAAGCTGTTGGTCATCTTGTGGCTCATTATGGGAGCTGCTCTGCTGCAGGCGGGCGAACTGTTGTCTGTTCTTGACGGACCTCCGGTCTGTGAACAGCTGGATTATGACTTGAAGCTTGAAGCCAGTGTCCTGGAAGATCCGGGACGTTCACTTTCGGCATCAGAGGTTAGCAGGATGCCTGCTGGTGCTTTTATCCCTTTGGGCCGTGAAGGTTGGCGGCCTAATATCAGCACTTCCGCATACTGGTTACGATTCACTTTGAATAATGTGGGTGGCCGGGCCTGTCAACGACTACTGACCGTTGGTAGCCCGCAGCTTGAAGAGGTTTACGTTTACACACTGCGGGGAGAGACGCTGGAGCGGCGGGTGGCAGGAAGCAGGGTGCCTCTTGATAAGCGGTCGGTCAGGGCTCGGCAGCCTTATTTTTTTCTGAATGTGCCTGAAAATGCGCTCTATCCTGTCTGGGTCCGGGTGGAAAACGAAAGCCTGGCCGGGCTTGGGGTGGCGTTGTGGTCAGATGCAGCATATGGCCAACACTCTGCCCGACTGCATTTGAAAGATGGGGTGGTTGCTGGCGCCGCAGTGGTGGTGGTTATATCCGGATTGCTGGCTGCTTTTATCTTCAGGTCTTATCTGCTCGTGGCCAGTTCGTTGGGACTGCTCGGCTACCTGATGATTACGCTGGTTGTCAATGGTTATCTGTTCTATCTGCCAGAGCTGCTTCCCTGGTTCAGCTTTGTGGTAGCGGTTCTGGCAACGATAGTTTTCGTTTTTTTTTCCACTTATGTCTACCTGTTATTCAGGGTGAATCAGTTATCTGGGGGGGGCAAACTGCTTACTCTCGGATATCTGTTAATTGGGGCAGCCCTCTTGGTCTGGGGGGGGCTCGGAAACGTCTTTGAATCGATATACCTGTTCAATCTTTTTCGTTATGGAATCTACCTGCTAGTTCCTTTTCTGTTGGTTTTGGCTCTGGTCCATGGGATTCGACTATCCCCTTTGGCCTGGGGCTTGGCTGCGTTTATGTTGTTCCAAGGCGTGTCAGTGATGACCCGAAGCGTGATCTCTCCGTCTTTGCATGATGGGGAAGATCTCTTTGAAGTCAGTTCCAGCTTCATGATTCTGGTGCTGGTAGTGCTGACCGTGGTTTCTTTGGGTCGTGACAGCCGCCGGAATGAAATGAAAGCTCAGAGCCAGTTAGTCGAGGTTCAGGAGAACAGTCGTAAGCGTCTGCAGCAAATTGTCGAATTACGCACTGCCCAATTGCAGAAATCTCTGGCTGCTCGGGAGCTAATGGTCGCCCGTGTCAGTCATGACTTGCGGGCTCCGCTTGTCGGGATCATCCAGCAGGCACAATCGATGGGGGCAAATGAGCAAGGTCGTTACATTGAGCGCCAGGCGCGACAGCAATTGGGGCTGCTGGATGATCTTATTCTGTTGTCTGGCAAAGAGCTTGCTATGACTGAAAAAAATCTTCAGGCTGGATTTCTTTATGCGTTTCTGGATGACATTGAGGTCGACGGGCGTATGCTCGCGGAAAGAAACGGGAATCGGTTTCTGGCAGAGTTATCTTCTCATTTGCCACCGCTTGTTCTTGTCGATTTTCAACCGTTGCGCCGGGTGCTGCTGAACCTGGTGGGGAATGCCGCCAAATATACGCGGGAAGGGACCGTGACCCTTAAGGTTGAGCGCCTGGGGCGGGATCAGGATCGTGTATTCGTCCGGTTTGAGGTGGCGGATACAGGCATGGGTATCCCGCAAGAACTGCGGGAAAATCTCACTCAGCCGTTCCGGCGTGGTGAAGGGGTGAAGGCGACCGACGGGTTTGGGATTGGATTATCGGTTGTGGAAGAGCTGCTTGAGCAAATGTGCAGCCACCTGGAAGTTTATGATAATCATCCGGTTGGCAGTATTTTTGTGTTTGAACTTGCGATGCCAGTGGCAGATGAGTCTGATGTTGTCGTCGTGATGGAAGAAAAGAATGTCCGCGAAGTTGATGGCGAAGGGTTTCGAGTGGTGGTCGCTGATGATGTCGAGCTAACCCGGGCTTTTGTGGGTGAAATTCTTGGCGGATATGGCTTTGACGTGGAAGCGGTCTCCAGTGGCCAGGAGGCACTTGACGTTTTGAGCGAAGACGTTGCCGATCTGTTAGTGACCGACCAACTAATGCCGGATATGGATGGCTGGGCACTGTTGGACGAGGTGCGCAAATACTACCCGCAACTGCCCGTTCTCCTGTATTCCTCTATGCCGCCGAGTCCGGTGGCCAGGCTTTATGGAGTGGCGTTCGATGCAACACTGCTGAAACCGGCAGCGAGCGATGAGTTTCTGGCTGTGGTAGAGCGGCTGTGCCGCGAAAAGCGCCCGCTGGGGGGCGCGGATCAGCCTGGTCCTGTCCCGAGCAGCGCCTGAATCAGTTGGTCGCTGGCTTGTCGGTCATTGAGGTTGCCCCGGAAGTGGTCAGCGACAATACGATAAACGGCCTCTTTGACAGATGCGGGGTGCGCGTTCCCCATGGCGACTGATCCCATCAGGGTGCGGCGCATGTTGGCGTTGCGCATATCGCTGATGGCTTTACGACCGCAGGCTCCAAAGGCTTTTCTGGGTGCATCCACTCGTGCGGGAATAGCGCCAGACACCAGGTTGACATCACGTTGCAGATCCCTGTTCATTAAAAGACTCGTCAGTTTTCTGCGGGTGGTTTCGGGGGTCTTGCTGTCGTTGAGCAGCATGTATTGGTCTGCGTTGAACAGCACCATACCCTGAGTATCCGGAAACCGGAAACACTGGTAATCGGAGCCGGGCTTCAGGTTTCTTGCCGTGAATTCTCCATCCACCCAGGAACCCTGTACTTGGAGTAGCGCTTTGCCATTCTGAAGTTGCCGGGTCGCATCGCTCCAGACCATGCGGTGGTAGTTGTTGTCTACGAATGCCTGGAGTTGCCGCATTCTTGCAAAAACATGTTGGAAAATGTCCTGATCACCAGGCTGTGGAGAGAGTTCGAGAAAATTTCGACGATAGAATGTGACCCCCCCCAGACCAGCGGCTACGGACTCGAACAGGAGTGTTTGCTCCCAGGACTCGTTGCCAATGGCCAGCGCAGTCAGGCCAGCTTGCTTTGCTCTGGTGAGTAAGGCAATGAAATCCGTCCAAGTGTCGGGTTCCTGGCCGCCAATAGCCTCAAACTGGCGTTGGTTTACCCACAGCCAGTTGGTCGAATGTACATTGAAGGGCACGGCATACCAGTGCCCTTCGTATTTAGACAGTTGCTGGAGGGCAAAGGGAATCACTTCGTCCCATTCTTCGTCTCGGGCAACCGCATCCATTGTAGCTAGCCGCCCCTGTTTAGCCCAAAGGTGGATGTCGTAACCGATAACTTGTGAGGCAGTTGGTATCTGACCAGCAGCGAGCTGATCGTTCAGGCTCTCATAATAGCGTGCGGTTCCGCTGCCGGGGATGGCTGTGTCGGTGAACTGCATTCCAGCCCGCTCAGCGTAGTTCCGGATTACGGTGATGCCAGCTTGTTCACCTGGGGATACCCACCAGTGAGCCAAATCAACCTTGCCTGCGGGACGGGCTTCTGTTGGAAGAAAACAAAGCAGGAGACAGGTGAAAAGCACTCGTATATGAGGTGTTGAGCTTACGGAATCATTCATGGACAACACGGTTCCGTCCTGTATTTTTTGCAGTGTAAAGTCGTTGGTCGGCAAGGGCGATTAGCCTCTTGATGGAGCCCGTCTCGCCGGGGTAAACGCTTGCACTGCCAATGCTAATAGTCACGTAAGCGCTTACGGTTGACGCACCATGAGGAATCATAAGGTCCAGCACGGCGGCGCAGAGTTGGTTGCCGATGAGCCTTGCGCTGTCTTTATCGGTGTGAGGAAGGATGCAGGCAAATTCCTCCCCGCCATAGCGGGCCACCAAATCTCCGGAACGTTTGAGTGACTGGTTCAGACACTGAGCAACCCTTTTCAGGGCTTTGTCGCCGGTAACGTGGCCATACTCATCGTTGAAGGGTTTGAAGGCATCGATATCGATCATGAGCAATCCAAGGGGGTGTTTCAGTTCTCTCATTCGCTCCCACTCATGCCCGAGTGACTGGTCGAAATAGCGGCGGTTGGCGATATTGGTCAGGCTGTCCCGGTTGGACATTTTTTCGAGAGTTCTCCGTTTCCTTTGAAGTTGGAGCTGGTTCCAGATTCTGGCTTTGAGGATCTCCGGGTTGAAAGGTTTGCGAATGTAGTCAAGGGCGCCAAGCTCCAGCCCGGTTTTTTCTGACGCAATGTCTGTCATGCCAGACAGAAAGATAACCGGAATGTCTTCAGTCTGAGGATTGGATTTTAACTGCTGACAGACTTCGAAACCGTCCAGGCCTGGCATGTTGATGTCCATCAGAATCAGGTCAGGCTTCAGACGGCTTGCGAGTTTCAATGCTTTGGCGCCGGAATCGGCAGAAATCGGAGTGCAGAAGTCTTCGATCTCTGAGGCGATAAAGGCGTGGTTCAGCACCTGATCGTCAACGATAAGAACTTTCTGCTGATGCATGGCAGTCGGAGTATCCGACTGCCTGCTTTTATGATTGTGGCGAGCCATGGGGGAGTTCCAGTGCGTTGGTCAGTGGGTCGTCTGGATCATAGAAATGATGTTCCAGTATCTGAATGCTACTGCGAATGGTTGGGCGCAGCTCCTCGGCAAGGGTGAAAGCTTGTTCGTTATTGTGAGTTCTCAATGCCTCGGTGATTTCCCCGCACAGGGCCGATAAACAGTTGAGGCCTGATTGACCGGCTATGCTGATCAGGTCGTGGGCATTTTGATGCAGACTTTCCGTGTTGTTGTTGTTGGCGAGCGCCTCTTCCAATTGACTGCTGCGGTTGTTGAGCTCCCTCAGCAACAGACTGAAGATATGTTTGAACCGTTCTGGAGTCATGAGTTTTTGCATTCGGGCCAGTGGGTCGGGGTCCAGCACAAGCGTATTGTTCGGGTGCAAGCTGGTTGTAGCTTCAATACGCTGATTGGTTTGGTTTGTGGTGCCAGCCAGTGTGTCGAGCAGTGTTCTCCAAAGCTGTTGTTCATCAATCGGTTTTGCGAGGTGCCCGTTCATGCCAGCGCTGAAGCAAAGTTGGATGTCTTCGGGTTGGGTGCGAGCGGTCATTGCGATGATGGGAATCTGCCGGAAGCGCTCATGGCTACGAAGCGCCTGTGTGGCCTGAAGGCCGTCCGTTCCGGGCATCATAAGGTCCATCAGAACTGCGTCGTAAGTGCCGTCATCGCTCTGCATGAGTTTGTCTATGGCTTCCTGTCCGCTGCACGCTGTGTCGATCTCGAGGTTTGCCTGTTCCAGCATCTCTGACGCAACCATACGGTTCATTTCATTATCGTCTACCAGCAGTACCCGCAGGCTGGTAAATCGTGGTGGAAGGATGATCTCCGTGGCCGTTCCTGATTCGGATGTTCCTATGTCAACTTTCACCCGGAACCAGAACGTGCTGCCTTTGCCGGGTTCGCTGGATGCGCCGATTTCTCCACCCATGAGTTCTGTCAGTTGCCGGGAAATACTGAGCCCAAGCCCTGTCCCTCCATACTGGCGGGTTGTGGATGCATCAGCTTGTTCGAAAGGAAGGAACAGTCGTTCAAGCTGTTCTTTTTCAATGCCAATACCTTCGTCTTTGACTTCGCCATAGAGGTAATGTCCTGCGCTGGAGGTGTCCAGGCGCAGTAACAGAGAGATATCGCCTGAGTTGCTGAATTTGATGGCGTTATTGAGGAGGTTGACCAGAATCTGGCTGATCCTGAAAGGATCGCCAATCAGTTGGGGCAGTCCAGGATCGGGGGCCACCAGAAGGCTCAGGTCTTTCTCCCGGGCCCTCTGTTCTACCAGCAGTTTGACTTCGTTGAGCAACTGGTCAGGACAGAAGGATGTGTGTTCGATCTTAAGTTTTCCTGCGTCGATTTTTGAAAAGTCCAGCAAGTCATTGATGATCTCAAGCAAGTGCTGGCCAGCACGCTCGACTTTCTCTATGCGGCTGCGCTGAGTCTGGCTGAGAGGGTGTTTTAATGTCAGGCGGGTCAGCCCCATGATGGCATTGAGCGGGGTGCGCACCTCGTGGCTGACTGTCGCCAAAAATTCCGATTTAGCTTTAACGGCCTGGGCTGAAGCTTCCAGTTCTTCTGAGCGCTGCATGGTGTCTTTGAAGACCTGAAGAGCCCTGGCCATCAGGCCAACCTCATCTTGTCGGTTCAGGTAGTTGATCGGATCGTTGTACCTGTGCTGAGTCAGTCGGCTCATCACCTGGGTGAGCTGGCTGATCGGGCGTGCAATTCGGGTTGTGGAAAAGTAGGCAGCAAGTGCTATGCCTGACAGCAGCAACAATGTGGAAAACAACGTGGTGGTGCTGAGAGACTCCTCAGTGGTGTTGCTTAGCGAACGGGCTGAATTCTGGTAGCGGTTGACGGTACTGTCGCGCAGTGTCGACATATTAACCTGAAGTGCCGTTAACTGAGGGGTGAACTCCTTATGAAGAACGTCAAGCGCTTTATCCCCCCGCCACCGAATGGCCGCGTCGACAATCTGATTGGCCAATACGAAGAGACTGTGTTGTTGTCTTGAGATCTCGGATATCTGGGCTTGTTGACCTTCGATAGGGGTCAGCCTGGAGATCGTTTCGGCAAGCTGCATTTGAGCCTGTTTGAGCCGGCTCCGGGTGTTTTCCATTGCCGCTTCCGTCTGTTCGGTGAGTACTGAATAGGCGAGCAGTCCAGACTCACTGATCTGCATGGAGGCCTGACTGATAAGAATAGCGTTTCGGGCATCCTGATTGAGGAGGTTCCGGTAGTTTCGGTCAACGGAGTTGAGCGTGTATTGAGACAGTGCAGTGAGGCTGAGAGCCAGCACTCCCATCAGTGAGACCAGAAGGACGCATTGAAGTGTGATCGACAGGTTCTGGGCGTATCGCACGGGCAGCTCCGGCAAGACGGGTTGGTATGATGAGCCATTATCGCACGGAGGATTGTTGGCTGATTTTTGTGAAGCGGACAATAGTTTTGCTGCGCTGGGCCTGGTGGTTGCCGGGGACCAAAAGATTCAGTTTTCAGTCGGAGACTGGATGAAGTTGGGGCGTGTTGACATCAGCTTCAAAAGGTCTTCAGGTTCGTCAATGTCGTTCAGCGTCTCGCTTTCCGCGAAGCGCCATCCCAGGGCGGTCAATCGTTGCCGGGTTATCCTGGCGACCTCTGCGGTGCTCCACGGAATGTCGTTAAAAAGGCTGGGATGAAAGCGCCGTAGTCCGAGCAAGGCATAGCCCCCGTCGAGGACCGGACAGAGGCAGGCGTCGTGGTGTTGAAGCTGGTCAGCCATCTGTCTTAATCGGCCTGCAGACAGATCCGGGCAATCGGTGCCTATGAGCATTACCGGTAAACCTTGGTGCAGAGCTGCTCTGGCCGCCGTTGCCATGCGTTGTCCCAGATCTCCCTCTGTCTGAGATGAGACTTTGGCCTGGTCGGCGCCTGCAAGTTGTTGCCAGTAAGCGGCGCGGGGTTCCGGGCTGACGCAGAGTTCCACTGGGCCGAGACCGGCTTCCAGCGCCTGACGGAGTGTATATTGCAGCATCTGGTCTGCGAGTTGCGCCGCGCCGGCCTCTCCAAGGGCAGGAATGAGGCGGGTTTTTACGTGTCCGGGCCTGGGTTCTTTGGCGATAATGATGATTCTTGTCTGGGTCATCGGTATCGGAATGCCAGTTGTTCTGCAGGAACGCCGCGCCAGTATGCCCAGCGCAACCGCCACATTAACAGAATGGTTTGCCAGCTGCCCCGCTCGTCCCAGCGGCGACCGGACGTGACCACTTTATCCCTAAGGCACCGTGGAGTGGCCATGAGTTTCAGCCGTTTGCTGATTTCCACGTCTTCCATCAACGGCTGTACCGGAAACCCGCCGACCTGCTCGAACAGTTCCCGGGTGACAAAAATGGCCTGGTCCCCGGTCGCGATGCCAGTCAGCCTTGAGCGAAGGCTCATCAGTCTGCTGACAACGGGCAGCAGATTGGAGTGGCCTTCGATCTGAACGTCAAAACGGCCCCAGGCAGCCTGGCTCGACGAGAGGTGCTCTCGGACCAGGGTATCGGCTTGTGGTGGAAGCCGTGTGTCAGCATGCAGAAAAAGCAGGTGGGTTGAGGTGGTTGCCCGGGCTCCCGTATTCATCTGCACGGCGCGTCCCTGTTCTGAACGGATGACATGAAAGCCGCGCTCCCGAATGACGATATCGGATTTGTCGTCGCTGCCGCCATCCACGACAATGATTTCAGCCCCCCGTTGTTGCCAGATGGCAAGATGCTCCGTGAGGGCTCTGGCACCATCGATTTCGTTCAGCACGGGAACAATGATTGCAAGCCGGGGGGGGGATGGCGGTGTGGATTGTCGCAACATGCGGTTGGCCTCCTGTATCGGAGCATATCAGACCACGGGCTGGCAGGCATGACAGGAAACAGGGCGAGGCCCGGGATGGTTAAATGAAACGATTGGTGTTGCTGGGGGCAGGCCATGCTCATCTGGTGGCGCTGCGGGAGTTTGCCCGTCAGAGGTTGCCCGACACCGAGCTGATCGTGGTAACGCCATCCCCGTGGCAGTATTACTCGGGGATGATTCCTGGCTGGGTTGCCGGTTACTACACGCTGGATCAGTGTCGGGTGTCGGTGGCACCAACGGTAAGGGCGGCCGGTGGTTCTCTGGTTCTGGACCGGGCTGTTGAGCTGGTTGCCGCGAATCGTGAAGTCGTTCTGGCCAGCGGTACACGGCTGACCTATGACCTGCTTTCTATTGATGTGGGCTCTATGAGTGAGGGCCTGACCTTTGGGGGGGCTGGGCTCTCCACGGGTGTGTTCGGGGTAAAGCCCATGGATGAGTTGGCCCGCCAGTGGTTGGCGGCCGGGCCACGGCTGGCAGCAGCTGATAAGCCGACGGTGACGGTCCTGGGAGGCGGGGCTGGCGGAGTTGAATTGGCGTTGGCCATTGCCGGGGAAGGAAGGCGTGTTGTTTTGGTGGCAGGCGCCAAAGGGATTGTGCCGGGGTTTGGCCGTCGTTTCCGGCGTCGGGTGGGGTGTGCCTTGATGAAGCGCGACGTCGGGGTTGTTGACGAGTACGCCGAGCTGGTCAGGGATGGCATCCGGGTGGCGAGTGGCAGACAGTACCCTTCAGATGTGGTCCTGATTGCGACCGGCGGAGTGGCCCTGCCGTTTCTCCGGGACAGCGGTCTGGCGGTCGATGACGACGGCTTTGTACTGGTGGATGCCTGCCACCAAAGCCAATCGACGCCTAATGTGTTTGCGGTGGGCGATGCCTGTAGCCGGGTGGATCGCAGGCTGGACCGCTCGGGCGTGCACGCAGTCCGGGCGGGGCCCGTGCTGGCCAGAAATCTGGCGTCGGCCCTGGCTGGTCAGCCGTTGAAACCGTTTTACCCCCGCCGGTTTTCGTTATACCTGCTGGCAACCGGGGATCGGGCAGCCATCGGTAGTTACGGCCCCGTCACGTTCTCTGGTTCCTGGGTGTGGAAATGGAAAGACCGGATTGACCGTGGTTTTGTTGAGGGCTTTCCCAAACAATGAAACCAGTGAAGGATGATAACAATCAGGAGAATGCATCATGACCGTGACAGACACACAACTGGCGATGGCGGGAGAAGCCCTGGCGGAGGTTCTGGAGCGTAAAGGCCTGACCGTGGCTACAGCAGAGAGTTGCACCGGAGGCTGGGTGGCGAAAGTCCTGACCGATCGTGCGGGCTCGTCTGCCTACCTGATGGCGGGCCTGGTAACCTACAGCAATGACGCCAAACGATCGGTGCTCGGCGTGCCCGATGAGACGCTGGAGCAACATGGAGCGGTCAGTGAGCCGGTGGTACGGCACATGGTCAGAGGCGCGATTCAGGTGGCGAACGTTGATGTTGCCGTGGCCATCAGCGGGATTGCCGGCCCCGGGGGTGGTACAGAGCAGAAGCCGGTCGGCACCGTCTGGTTTGCCTGGGGCGCCGCGGCGGGCGGGGCTGAAGCCCGTGTGCAGTGTTTTGAGGGGGACCGGGATCAGGTGCGCAGGCAGGCAGTTTTGTATGTGTTAGAGGGAGTTACCGGCTTTCTTGAAGGTCTGTGAGGATTTTCACGGCTTCAGGGGTTGGTCTCTCTCTGACCATATGTTTTAATACTGTTCAAATATACAGGAAAACACTGGATGGTCGTTCAGGTTTTCTCCGGATTTCGCCGCTTTTGCGCCTGTTGGTCGAGCGGCTCAGGTGATGAGGGTTTGGAATAATGGAAGATAACCGCAAGAAGGCACTCAGTGCAGCGTTGGGCCAGATTGAGCGCCAGTTCGGCAAAGGCGCGGTGATGAAAATGGGGGATCAGCCCCGGGAAGCCATTCCTGCGGTCTCCACCGGGTCATTGGGGCTGGATGTTGCGCTGGGTATTGGTGGTCTGCCTTATGGCCGTATCGTAGAAATCTATGGTCCGGAGAGTTCGGGTAAAACCACACTGACACTGCAGGTCATCGCAGAAGCCCAGAAACAGGGTAAAACCTGCGCCTTCGTTGATGCTGAGCATGCGCTGGACCCGATCTATGCTGAAAAGCTGGGTGTCAACGTGGACGAACTGCTGGTTTCCCAGCCGGATACCGGAGAGCAGGCTCTGGAAATTGCCGATATGCTGGTGCGCTCTAACGCGGTTGATGTGATCATCGTTGACTCGGTGGCGGCCCTGACACCGAAAGCCGAGATTGAAGGCGAAATGGGCGACAGCCACGTGGGTCTTCAGGCTCGCCTGATGTCCCAGGCGCTGCGGAAGCTGACAGGTAACGTCAAGCATGCCAACTGTCTGATGGTGTTTATTAACCAGATCCGGATGAAGATCGGTGTCATGTTTGGCAGCCCCGAGACCACAACCGGTGGTAATGCTTTGAAATTCTACTCGTCCGTGCGACTGGATATTCGCCGTATTGGTTCGGTCAAGGACGGTGATGAAGTGGTGGGTAACGAAACCCGGGTTAAGGTGGTCAAGAACAAGGTCTCACCCCCGTTCCGGCAGGCTGAGTTCCAGATCATGTACGGCAAGGGCATTTACCACATGGCCGAAGTGCTGGACATGGGTGTGAAAGAAGGCTTTGTTGATAAAGCAGGTGCCTGGTACGCCTACAACGGCGACAAAATTGGCCAGGGCAAGGCGAATGCCTGCAAGTTTCTGGAAGAAAATCTGGATCTTGCTCACGAAATCGAAGCCAAGGTCCGTGACAAGCTGATGCCCAAGCCTGACAAAAAAGATGCCGCAGAAGCGCCTGCAGAGGTAAACGGCGAGTTGCTCTGACACTCCCTCCGCGAGACGTTACAGAGGTGTCCGGTGACGGACACCTCTGTTTTCTTTCTTTTAACCCCCTTTTCTTTTCGACAGACATCGCCGTTAGTGCATGCCTGCGTGCCCGTGCCTTGAAACTACCCTGAACGGTGCAGTAAAGTCTGGCGCAAGGGCAGGGAGGTAAGAGCCATGAGTACGCAAGCACCACGCCGTGTGCGCACAGGTAAGCGGCAGGACGTTATGACAGCCGCATTGAACGAATTTCAGGAACACGGTTTCCTGGAAACCAGTATGGACCGGATTGCCGAGGTGGCTCATGTTTCCAAGCGAACGGTCTACAACCACTTTGCATCCAAGGAAGCCCTGTTCGAAGCCATCCTTGATGAGTTGATTGTGCGTTGCGGGCATCTTGAATTCCCGCCTCTGAATGAAGAGCCGCTGGAAGACCAGCTGCTGGTCATTGGCCGGATGTACGCCGAGCTGGTCACCAGCGATGATTTCATCAAGCTTTCACGGGTTGTGCTTTCCCGTTTCATCCAATCACCGCGCATGGCGGGCACCGCGGTTACCGGGCGGGAGCCTCAGAAACCCATTCAGAATTGGATCGAAACCGCCCAGAAGCAAGGCCGGTTACCCCCGTTTGATGCGGCGCAGGCAACCACCCAGTTTGCCGGGATGATCACCTCCACAGAGTATTGGCCGAGACTGATTCAGAATGAAACGGCTTTTGATGAACAAGGCCGGGACCAGTACCTGAAATCCATTGTCTCGATGTTTCTGGGGCATTACGCACACCTGGAGACCCCGACTTCCCCCGCCTGATATCTCCTGTCTGATTACCGGCAGCGCCGCCTGGTCATCCTGATCTGGCGGTAGCCGATGCGGGTTATTCCCTACCTTTTTTTCTGTTATTTCTACTTCCGATTACACTGCACGGTGTAGTATATTTTGCTTTGATGTAGATCATGCCATGAGGTGGAGTCGCCGCCTGGTGCGACTACCTTTAGAACATTAACGGAAATTTATGTTTTTAGGCTCTCTGATGGCCTGAAACCACTGGATACCCTTGGGGGGGTTATGAAAACAAACCGACGTAACAACGCGTCAAACCGCTCTGGAATGACGTTTTCTCCACGCAGGCTCGGCCTGCCCATCGCGCTTCTGTGTGCATCACTGCTGTCAGGTTGCGCCGAGGAGAAAAGTGTTGCTCCGCCAGCTGTGCCGGTTCATGTCATGACGCTTGCCCCCCAGGATATCGAGCTGTTTGAACGCTTTACCGGCCAGGTCAGCAGCCAGCAGGAAGTCCAGCTTCGGGCACGGGTCTCCGGGGTCCTGCTTGAAAAACACTTTGAAGACGGCGCTTACGTGAACCAGGGCGATCTTCTGTTCACCATCGATGACCGGGATCTGAAAGCCCGTGTTCTGGAGGCAGAGGCCTCCCTCGATGCGGCCCGAAGTGATTACGAAAGGGCGCGGCTGGACGTGGAGCGTTATGAACCGCTTCTGGAAACCCAGGCCATAGCCCGCCAGGTTTATGACAACGCTTACGCAACCATGTCGGCGGCACGTTCGAGAATTGAGAATAGCAAGGCTCTGGTGGAGCAGGCCCGGTTGGCCGTTGAATATGCCTCTATCGTGTCGCCGGTGTCTGGCCGGATCGGTGCGGCAGAAGTTGATATCGGTGATCTGATCACGGCGGGCTCATCGCTGTTGGCAGAGGTGTCGACGACGGATATGTCGAGGGTGGAATTCAGCGTCAGTGAGCCAAAGCTGATTGAGTACGAGCGCCGCCACGGAAACATTGATAACGGCGCCAGGGACAAGCAGGTGCCCGTCAGCCTGTATCTGAGTGACGGTACGCTGTATGGCCATCCCGGTGTCATTAACTTCTCCGACCGGGCCCTGAACCCGTCTACCGGTACCATCAGAATGCGTGCGGATTTCCCGAATCCTGAGGGCACGCTGCGTCCGGGGATGTTCGCGCGAATAGAGCTGGTTACAGAGACGAGAGAGAACGTTCTCGCGGTGCCTGATAAAGCGGTCGAGCAATTGCTGAACAGTTATCGGGTGACAACGGTTGATGAGGAAGATATTGCGCGGAAGGTGGAGGTTGCCGTCGGGCCGAGACAGCAAGGCCTGTGGATCATCGAGGACGGATTGAATGCCGGTGACCGGATTGTCGTCGAAGGTATCCAGAAAGCAAGGGATGGTGTTCTTGTTGATGTTCTGGATCAGTCCGCTGCGGACAGTGGCAAACAGCAATAACGGGCCCGGGAGCTTTTAATTATGGCTAAGTTTTTCCTCCAGAGGCCGGTCTTTGCGGTCGTTCTCTCCATTGTACTGGTGCTGTCGGGTCTGTTGGTCCTTGTCGGTTTGCCAGTTTCCCAGTTTCCCGAAGTCGCGCCCCCAACGGTAGACATTAATACCGTGTACCCGGGTGCCGATGCGGAGACCGTGATTGATTCGGTTATTTCTCCCATGGATTCTCAGATCAACGGCGTCACTGACATGCGTTATATCCGCGCCGTGGCCGGAAACGACGGTTCGGCGAGGATTCAGGTGACGTTTGCGTTGGAGCGGGATGTTGATATCGCCGCGGTGGAAACCCAGAACCGTGTGAGTCAGGTGTCGTCGCGTCTTCCGCAGGAGGTTAACGACATTGGGGTTTCGGTCGCTAAATCATCCCCCGATGTGCTGATGTTCGCGGCCGTCTATTCCCCGGACAACAGCAAAGACCGGTCATTCCTCGACAACTATCTGAACAACTTTTGGGTGGATGAACTCAAGCGAACTCCGGGGGTGGGGGACCTGAAGGTCTTTGGCTCCGAGTTCGGTATGCGGGTCTGGTTGAAACCCGATCGTATGGCAGCGCTGGGCCTGACCCCGTCTGATATTGTGGCGGCGATTCAGGAGCAGAACAAGCAGGCTGCCGCCGGGCAGGTTGGCCAGCCGCCTGCCGATACCGAGAGTGGTTTTCAGTATTCCCTGACACTGCAGGGACGTTTGGTGGAAGTCAGTGATTTTGAGAACGTGATCCTGAGAGCCAACAGTGACGGTTCTATCCTGCGCCTTAAAGACGTTGCCCGGGTGGAACTGGGGGCCAAGGATTACAACATTTATGGTCAGTTCAATGACAACGTCAGTTCGGCCTTTGCTGTGTACCTTTCTCCCGGCGCCAATGCGATGGAAACCTCGGAGTTGCTCCGCGCCAAAATGCAGGAACTGAGCGGAGACCTGCCTTCCGGAGTGGACTACTCGGTTGTCTATGACACGTCGAAGTTTGTTGAGGCATCCATCGATGAGGTGGTCAAAACCTTCATTGAGGCGCTGGTGCTGGTCACGATTGTGGTCTTTATCTTCCTTCAGAACTGGCGAGCGACCCTTATTCCGATGCTGGCGGTGCCCATTTCCCTGATTGCCACGTTCATCAGCTATCAGGTGCTCGGGTTCTCCATCAATACGTTGTCACTGTTTGGGATGGTGCTGGCCATCGGGATTGTGGTGGACGACGCGATCGTGGTTGTGGAAGCCGTTGAAGAAAAGATGGAAAGCGAGGGTTTGTCGGCTTTCGAAGCGACTAAAAAGGCGATGGATGAAGTCTCAGGCGCCCTGGTGGCTATGGCGTTGGTGCTTGCGGTTGTTTTCATTCCCATGGCGTTTGTGCCCGGTGTGACAGGGCAGCTGTATAAGCAGTTTGCTTTGACCATCGCCGTTTCCACCATGTTCTCCGCTCTGGTTGCGCTGACGTTGTCGCCGGTTATGTGTGCCTCGATTCTCAAGCGTAAAGCTGAAGTTGAGGAAAATCCCGGGTTGATGACGCGCTTTTTCCGGGGCTTCAATCGGCGATTTGATCAGTTCACCCAGGGGTATCTGAAACTGACGGGGTCTATGGTTCGTGCGCTGAAACGCCTGGCGCTGTTCTTTGTGATCCTGATCATCGGTATCTATGCGTTGTCTTCGGTCACCCCGACCGGGTTTGTGCCAGAGGAAGACCAGGGGGCATTCTTTGTTCAGGCCCTGTTGCCCGAAGCCTCCACCACCACCCGGACAGAAGCCGTGGTGAACGATGTCTCCGAGAAGCTGCAGGCCCTGCCCGGAGTGGAAGGTGTTCTGGGGATTACCGGCTTTGACCTGATTACCGGCGTGTCTGCGTCCAACGGAGGCCTGTTGGTTGTCCAGCTTGAGGACTGGGGCGACCGCCAGAATGCGGAAGAGCAGCTCAGTGCCTTGCTGGGGAAAGCCCAGGAAATCGGAAGCCAGACCGAGGAGGCCATGGTGTTTGCCTTCAACCCTCCGGCCCTTCCTGGCTATGGGGCGGTGTCTGGCGTATCCATGATGTTGCAGGCTCAACGGGGTCAGTCACCGGATGAATTGTCGGCCATGACCCAGCAGTTTATTGCGGCCGCCACGGCGCGCCCGGAAATCGCGCATCTCAGCACCACATATGCGTCTGCGACGCCGAACTATCGGCTTGAGGTGGATCGGGAAAAGATCAAGAAGCTGGGCATTCCGGTCAGCGAAGTGTTTGGCACGCTGCAAATCTTCCTTGGTAGCTATCAGGTTAATGATTTCACCGTGTTCGGGGAAAACTACCGGGTAAGCCTGCAGGCTGAGCCGGAGTTCCGGAGAGATATCAAAACGCTGTCGGAGCTGCATGTACGTAATGCGTCAGGCGAGATGGTGCCGCTGGACACTCTGGTCAGCTATGAGCCGAGCACGTCACCCCGTTACATCATGCGTTACAACCTGTTCCCGTCTGCGGAGCTGACCGGCATTCCCGCACCGGGGTACAGCACCGGACAGGTTCTGGACGCGCTGAAAGAAGTTGCTGCGACCGAACTTCCTGACGGCTTTGGCTATACCTGGTCTGGCCAGACGCTGGAGGAAGTCGAAACCGGAAACACCGGCACCTACGTTCTGTTGTTGTCGATTGTCGCGGTGTTCCTGTTCCTGGCGGCGCTCTATGAAAGCTGGAGCGTGCCGTTTGCGGTTCTGCTGGCTGTTCCTTTTGGTTTGCTCGGGGTCTTTGCCGGTTTGCTGGCAACGGGTATGGAGTTCAACGTTTATGGCCAGATTGGTCTGGTAACTCTGGTTGGGCTATCGGCCAAGAACGCCATATTGATTGTTGAATACGCCAAGCTGCACTACGAGAAGAAAGGGTACTCCCTGATTGATGCGGCGATTGCCGCGGCCAGGTTGCGTCTGCGCCCCATTCTGATGACGTCTTTTGCCTTCATCCTTGGGGTGGTGCCGTTGATGATCGCCTCGGGGGCAGGTAGTGCCTCCAAGAACTCGGTTGGCCTGGTGGTGTTCTGCGGCATGTTTGTGGCCACCATGATGGGGGTGTTCTTTGTGCCGGCGTTCTACGTGATGGTTCAGAAATTGTCTGAAAAGTTCACGGGCGGCAAAAAGAACCGGGAGATCGCCGAACAATGAAAAAACTATTGATGGTTGCCGTGGCAATCGCTGGCCTCGGAGGATGCGCCGTAGGGCCGGATTACCAACGCCCTGACATGGACGTGCTGGCGCCTGGTTATGAAGTTGGGGAACCCGCTACGGATGCAGAGTCGCTGGCCAATGTTGAGTGGTTCGATCTTTTTGACGATCCGTATCTGGAGCAGCTGATCAGGACGGCGTTGGCGCAGAATACTGATCTTTCCATCGCGTTGACCCGGGTTGAGGAGGCCCGGGCGCGTATGGGGGTTGAAAAGAGTGGCTATGGGCCTGAAATCCGCGGATCGTTGAACACCGATGTTGCTCCGGGTGGTGGTGGCGACGATGCCACCTACAATGCCGGGGTCGGGTTTACCTGGGAGCTGGACGTTCTTGGCAAGATCCGCCGGGCTAATGAAGCGGCCCAAGCCAGCCTGTTGGCCACAGAGGAAGGTTCCCGGGCGGTCATGTCGACGCTGGTGGTCAGTGTGGCGCAGACCTGGTTCGCCCTGCTGGAGCTGGATGAGGAGCTCCGGATTATCGAGCGGACGCTGGTGACCCGGGAGCAGTCCCTTGCCCTGGTGCAGTCGCAGGTCGAGGCCGGTGTTGCTTCCAGAGCTGAAGAGCGCCAGGTGGCGGCTGAGGTGGCGGCGACGCGCACCCGTCTGCCAGAGATCCGAAAGGCGATCGCTCACGCGGAAAATACACTCTCCATCCTGCTGGGGCAGAGCCCCCGGCACTTTGACGATCGGCCAGAGGGGTTGCCCGTCCGGAATCTGGGCAACCGCGCCCTGGCGCTCGGGGTGCCGGCAGAGTTGCTGGATCGCCGGCCGGATGTTCGCAGTGCTGAGCAGCAGCTGCACGCCGCCACCGCAAAGGTGGGTGTTGCTGTCGCCAACCGCTTTCCCTTTCCGACCATTGGTCTGAGTGGATTTGCTGGCCGATACGCGACGGACTTTGGTGATCTGGGCAGCAGTGGAAATTCCCTGAACTTCAGTGGCTGGGGGCCATACATTGACCTTCCAATCATCGACTGGGGGCGTGCCAAGGGTAATGAAGAGGCTGCCCGGGCGGCAACACGGAGCGCTTTGTACGCCTATCGCGGTGCGGTTCTCCAGGCCCTCAAAGAAGTGTCTGATGGTGTCTACGCGTACGACTACTCTGCAGCGGCGATCGAGGCGAATCAGGACTACCTGACGGCGGTTCAGTCGAGCCTTGAGGTCCAGCGTTCTCTTTTCTCCAGTGGGGTGGCGGATTACCTGTCGGTCCTAGATTCGGAGCGGCAGCTGTTGTCGGCTGAGCTGAACCTTGCCCGGGCGCAACTGAGCCAGTTGGTGGCTTACCTCGACATATACCGCGCGCTCGGCGGAGGGTGGTCGGATACCGACCTGGTGTCGGTCGCTGAAGCCCAGGCGCCGACCGATGACTGAATCGTCTGGTGCGGCCGAGGTGGTTGCCTGCCCTGAGTGCGATCTCATGGTGAGACTGCCGGGCATCCAGGAAGATGCCCGGCTCGGTTGCCCCAGATGTCATCACACATTGAGTTATAGCGGGGAGGCTCGTCTCAGGCGGGCCCTCCCTCTTGGTGTATGTGCAGCGTTGTTGTTGCTGTTGTCGCTGTCGTTTCCGTTCATGTCTTTCGAAAGCGCCGGCGTGGAAAACCGGATGACCCTGATCCAGGCCAGTTGGGCGTTGTTGCTGGATGGCAGTTATGTGCTGTCGGCTCTGGTTATGGTGTTTATTGTGATTGCGCCAGCGGTTCTGGTGGCCTGTGTTCTCGTGGTGTCTTCGTTTATCTACCGGCAAAAGCCATCGGCTGGGGTGGCAACCGCAACCAAGCTGCTCTTTGGGCTGACAAGCTGGAGCATGGTGGAGGTCTTTATCATCGGAGTGTTTGTGAGTCTGGTGAAAATCGCTGCCATGGCCACGGTTGAACTGGGGGTTTCGCTCTGGGCCTACCTCGGCCTGTCTTTTGCGCTGGTGGGGGCGATTGCTTCACTGGACAAGGTCAGCATCTGGCGCCTTCTTGCTCAGAGCCGGGGGGGCGCCAGATGATGCCTCGAACCGCCAGGTCGGCCGGGAAGGTGGGTTGCTCGGTGTGCCACAAGGTCAACCCGGGTTCCGTGGCTCAATGCAGCCAGTGTGGCAGTCATCTGTATTCACGTATCCCTCATTCCCTGCAGAGAACCTATGCGCTGACTCTGGTTGCGATTGTGCTGTACATACCCGCAAACCTGTTGCCGATCACGTACACGGTTTATCTCGGGGCTTCCGGCCCCAGCACCATTTTTGGCGGCGTTGTCACTCTGTGGCAAATGGGGTCTGTAGGGATCGCACTGGTAATTTTCGTGGCCAGTGTGTTTGTCCCTGTGGCCAAGCTGGCGATCCTGCTTTACCTGTGTGAAGTGGTGCGTCGTCAGCGCATTGGAAACCCCCACAAAGTTGCCTTCCTGTACCGGTTGACCGAATTCATCGGGCGCTGGTCTATGATTGACGTCTTTGTGGTGGCGATCCTCGTCGCACTGGTCAGGCTCGGCAACATCATTTCCTTTTATCCCGGTCCGGCAGCACTCAGCTTCGCCGGTGTCGTTATTGTCACCATGGTTGCAGCCGCGCAGTTTGACCCGCGCCTGCTGTGGGACGTTAGTGAGAAATCAAACTATGAATGAGCCAACCGCGTCTGTAACACCGGCGCGAAAAATCAGCCTGGTCTGGCTGCTGCCGATACTGGTTCTGGCCATCGGTGGTTGGGTGACCGTTCAGTACTATCTGGCTCAGGGGCCTTTAGTGCAGATTTCATTGAGTACCGCCGAAGGCCTTGAAGCCGGGCGCACCCGGGTGCGAGCCCTGAGTGTCGACATCGGTGTGGTTGAGGACATCCGGTTGTCCGATAACCTTGATGGCGTAATGGTGACCGCTCGTCTCGACCCGGGTACCCGCCACTTGCTGAATCAGGAAACGAAATTCTGGGTGGTCAGGCCGCGAATCACTGCCGAGCGAGTCTCTGGCCTTGGAACCCTGCTTTCTGGCGCCTACATCGAGCTGTACCCGGGGAAAGAGGGGGAGGCCCAGCGCAGCTTTCAGGGGTTGGATCAGGAACCAGATTCCCTGCCTGGCGCTGCGGGGCTGCGTGTTGAGCTCTATGGTGAATCTGCTTCTTCAGTGACCACCGGGGCGCCTGTCCTGTTCCGGGGGTTAAGGGTGGGGCGCGTTGAGTCAGTGGGGTTGTCTGACGATTACCGGGAGTCACGCATCACGGTACTCATAGAGGAGCCCTACGATAAAGTGATTACCAGCAATACCCGCTTCTGGAACGCCAGCGGCATTAATGTCTCGACCAGCGCAGACGGTATCGAAGTCAATACACAGTCCCTGACGGCGCTGATGTCGGGAGGGATTGCCTTTTCCGTACCGGAGGAGTCGGGGAAGGGCGAGGTGGTTGAGGCCGGCGCCCGATTCCGCCTTTATCAGTCCCAGTGGGAGGCAGAAGATGCACCGTATTCCGTGGGGGTGGATTACGCTCTCCTGTTCCATAGATCCTTGCGGGGCCTGAGTGAGGGCGCTCCGGTTGATTATCGTGGGATCCGGGTTGGAACGGTGAAGGAAATCATGAGCGTTGAACTGGCTGAATCTGACCAGGCCAATGCCGTATCGGTCATTATTCGCGTTGAGCCGGGCCGGATCGGGTTGCCGGATGTTTGGTCCTCCGTTGAGGAAGTCCGGCACAGGATCGACCGGATCGTCTCTGAATCGGGATTCAGTGCCAGCCTTGAAACCGGCAATGTCCTGACCGGTGAGTTGTTTGTCGCGCTGGATTACCGGGCGGCAGAGGATGGAGGCCAGGTTGGGCGCTATCGCGGGTATCCAACCATTCCTACCGTTGAGACTGGCCTGGTCCGACTGGAGGAGCAGCTTTCAACGTTACTGACCAAGCTTAATGGCCTGCCTATGGAGGCGGCACTGGATGAGACCCGGGTAGCCCTGTCGTCGCTGCGCGACACTCTGGATTCTGTTAGTGCACTGGTGAGCCAGGAGGACACCATGCAATTGCCTGGAGCGTTGGCTGGGACAATGGCCGCCGTTAGGGAAACCGTGGAGAACTATGGGGCAGGCTCAGAGACTGAGCAGAACGTTAATCGCTCTCTTCAGCAACTGAATGCCACCCTGCGTGAGGTGAAGTCGCTGACAGAGACCATCGGAGATCAGCCCAGCGCGCTCCTTTTCCCGCCTGAATGGGCACCAGATCCAGAACCGAAAGTGAGACATTAACCATGAAAACATGCTATTCCCGGTGGTTCCGGACATCCCTGCTGACCCTGCTGGCCTTCCTGGTATCCGGCTGTGCGACGCAGCCTGCGCCGGAGAGACATACTTATCTTTTGAGAGTCCCTCAGGGGGAGGCGAGCCCGGTCAGCCCGGGGCGCCTGTCGCTGGCTCATGTGGCTGTACCTGGGTATCTGGAGGCTCAGGAGGTGATGTTGATGGTATCGGCCACTGAGGTTCGCCCGGCCCGCTTTCACCGCTGGGCTGAGCCGCCACGCGAGGGGCTAACCCGATATCTCTCAAACCGCTTGGCAAACGAACCGGTAGCGACGGATTACCGGGTTGATGTTGTGGTAGAGGAACTGCTCGGGACGGAGAAAGGCAGCGTACGCCTGCGTGCTGATTATGCTCTTGAAGATGAGGCCGGGCAGGTGGTTAGAGGGCATTTTGACCGCACCGTGGCCCAGTCCTCCGACGGATATCCGGCTTTGGTTGAAGCCCATGCCCGGCTGCTCGACCAGTTGGCCGAGGCCATTGTTGCAACGGTGCCCGAAAGAGCTCCCTGAATACGGTGCGCTCCGGCGGTTGAGACCGGAAACCGAGTGGAAAACCGCTCCGGGGGCGTGACCGCAGCCTCCACAAACGGCACACTACTGCTCAGGCTAACCGGTCTGGAGGAAAAGAGTGAAACGACTTCTGGTGTGTGCCCATGCGCCCTCATTGAACACCATCCGTATGCGGGATGCCCTTGAGAAGGGGGCCTGCCATCCGGACATTGTCGGGGTGGACGTGATTGTTAAAGCGCCACTGGAGACAGGGCCTGATGACATTCTGAGCTGTGATGCCATCGTCATCGGTACCACCGAAAACCTCGGTTACATGGCAGGTTTGATCAAGGATGTGTTTGATCGATGTTACTATGAGTGCCTCGAAAAGACTGAGGGACTTCCTTTTGCGTTCTATGTTCGGGCAGGTCACGACGGCACGGGTACTCACAGAGCAATAGAGAGCATTACTACCGGCTTAAGATGGCGTCTGGTTCAAGAGCCTCTCATCTGTCGTGGGGAATTTCAGGAGGAGTTTGCTGATCAATGTGAGAGGCTGGGGTTGTCGATGGCAGCCAGCCTGGAGGCGGGAATTATCTGAGATGGTCAGTTGAGGAAAAACTAAGCCCAGCTAACCTGCCAAACCCCTCATATGGCAATGGCCATCTTGAGCAGACTCTTAATATCTATTTTTATGGGAACCATAAGTTGGTCAGTTTGGCCACTTTGCGGTCACACAGGCAACCGCTTGAGGCCGCCCGGAATGTCTTTTTTTAAACAAAAGCGGACATTCGAGTTAGGGCTTTCTTCCGGAACTTCCAAACTCATCACAGTCCATACATCCATTATGGTTTGCGGAGCAAATTGCAGACGTTGAATGGTTACATGGCAGAGATGGCCATGCTCGGCTAAGCTATTGTTTTATTGATTCATGTGTAGAGTTGGCAATGGTTCGAAGTTAGTAATAATCACGTAGTCAAATTTCTGTAATGATAAAGCGCGCTGTCTAATTGCTGTTAGCTTTTCAGGGGGAAGGGAGAAAGATGGCAGCAAAACGATTATCACCTGCGGCAATCGTCGCTCTTAAGGAATCTCTGTGTAGCGTCTACTGGTACAAGGCCGACCTACGGAGCTTTCTTTCGAATTCAGTGAGCAACAAAGCGCTGGTAAGTTCCTTGAACTGGGAAAACTACAAACGGCAAATAGTTGCTGATTTGGTGGATACTTTGACCGGTAATCAGGACAGGTATCTAGGTGACCTGACCAAGCTTTGCTACGAAGTGACTAGCATTTGCAATTTCTCACACCTAGAGCAGCTTGATGGCGGTCAGCAAAAAGCGCGCAGAGCCAAAGAGGCTGTCGAACAACTACGACAACTGGTAGAACCTCATCAAGACAAGAAGAAAGATGAGGAAGAATTTGAACGTAGGCAAAAAGAGCGAGAAGAAAAGCTCAGGTCAAATCAGGCAGTCCGAGCGAAACTGGCCGAATTGAACACGCGCTTTATGGCAATCGCGGCGGGAACGAATCCGCAAAATCGCGGATTTGATCTCGAACGTTTAATGTATGACGTGTTCGAGCTTTTTGATCTCGATCCGAAAGCATCCTTCCGAAATGTTGGCGAACAAATAGATGGTGGCTTTTTTCTGGAGGGCACTGATTACCTGTTTGAGGCGAAATGGCAACAGGGACTCATTGGCGTTGAAGATCTCGATGCCTTCTCGCGAAAGGTCGAACGCAAACTAGAAAACACCCTTGGCGTATTCTTGTCTATGAACGGATTTTCGCCAGATGGAGTCGCAGCACACTCCAGCGCAAGGCCAAGCATCATCTTGATGGATGGAGCCGATTTGATGGCAGTTCTGGAGGAGCGGATTGATTTTGTCACTTTGTTGCTCCGCAAGAAGCGGCATGCTGCTCACACTGGCAATATCTATCTGAAGGTACATGAAATCACGCGATGAGCTAAAAAAACCATGAACGCGGGCAGCAAAAAATGACGCTCCTCGTTCCTCGTCTATCTGTCTTTTTTGCTGCCGGTGGCAAGCCCCCGATATCCTAGACACTCCGGCCATCTGAAATGGTACGTTGAATTGCTCGGGCAACACGATTAGTCGTGAGTCGTCAAGGTGCACTGATAACAACAACACGATATAAAGTAACATTTTGTTGCACGGTTCCAGTAGGGCTCTACTATTCTTTGAATGCTTGCACTGAGGATCAGTGCAATATTTCAGTAAAAGGAGAACATTGTGCACAAGATTAGAGTCTTTTCCTCATCCTGTATCGTGGTTTGCGTCCTTGGCTCACCATCACTTCTTGCAGCCCCGTCTGTCCCACTTTCATCTGCCCCAGCAGATTTTTCTAAGATCGAAACAATCTCTAGCGGCAAGGGCCAGGCAGCGTCTACCCAACCAGAAAAGACCTACTACAACTTCGAAGCGGTGCCGGTCCGGTCATATAAACCGTTGGAGCGCCAACCTAAGGTTGATGCCACATCAGAGACGGATACTCAAATACAATCGAAAATAGCAACCAGCGCCATAACTCCACTCTGCACCACGCTCAGCACAGACACTTCGTACACGCTGGACGGCACCACTACGGGAGGCTCATACTGCTATCACTTTGAAATAACGCAGCGTGCCAAAACACAAGTGTTCTTGACTGGACAAAATGCCAATACGGATTTCGCGCTGACGTTGGTGAGGCACGAGGAAGACGATACTCTGACGTCACTTGGGACATCGGACCAGCCCGGTAACGCCGATGAAGGGCTTCTGGCACTTACGCAACCTGGAAACTACTACTGGTTGATGGATGCTAATGCCTCGGATGGATCAGCCTTTCAGTTTGGGGCAATAGCGAATACAGCTATAGACGCCCATGAGCTGAATGACGCAGTAAGCCTGTCAACAACTATCCCCAATAACCGAACTCCAATGATCGGTAGTATGGACAGCGCCCAGGATATCGATTATTTCAGTTTCGTTGCAGAAAATGGACAAGATTTGCAGCTACGATTCACCGATACCTACAGTCAAAACGAGTGGGTGGTCGAGTACTTTACAGGCACCGCCTGGAGCTCTCTAAACACCAACACACTCTACAACCTTAATGACTTACCAACGCCCTATACACTTCACGTTCGGGTTTCCCCGAATCCGGCAGCGCCCGTTAATCCAGCACATGAATATGAGCTAGTAGTGGGGGCCCGGGTCACTGCTTCCGACAGCGTGGATGTCGGAAGCGATGAGAATCTAGTTCGCATGAGTAATACACCTGTTTTCCTAACTGACCAGGTACATAACGAGTTGAATTGGTCCATGCGAGTTCTTGATTCCAGAGGAAATCCCGTCGAAGGGGCAGAGGTAACTTTTTATTATTATACTAATGACATTCCATTGACAGGCGATACCGTGATTAGCAAGTCGAGTGGCATCGCCAGTAATACGATCTCATTACCTGATTGCATTGGCTCCTATTCCACCACTGATTATTCAGGCGGCTATACGTGGCTATCGGAGTTTAATGTCGGGGAATGGTGGATTCGGGTGAAGGATACAGATCATAATGACGTAGGAGTAGGAGGCGATAACTATCCGGCCGTGACCTTGGGACACGTCTGCGACCAGACCATTCAGTAAATGTCCGAGGCCCAAGCAATGTTTGGGCCTCGACTTGACTCTGCCTACAGCGTGATCAGCCCAAAATCGTCAGGCTTGGAATAGCCAACGGAGGCGTTAGCGCTGATCTGATCCATCAAGGCACGTCCACCGTAAGCGAAGAGGCTTTCGTAATCAGTAGGGTCTATCGGGTTCAAGTCGTAGCTTCCTCCCGGTTCATGCGCCTGCAGGTAGGTGCGAAGATCAACAATTTCCCCAAAGTTTTCCTGGGAGACGTCGAACCGACCGATACCATTACTCACGCCAGCCGGTCCACGATCCAGTTCGAGCGCCCGACTCATCGTAGAAGCCACCTGGTTGGCATGATACTTGACATCCACTGCTGAAAACGCGTCCTCAAGGGCGTTGCGATCCTCAGATGATAGGGCGTTGCTACCTTCCGAAAATACCAATGCACCGTTGGCAACGGAAAATCCCCAATCCTTTTTCTGCAGATCCGGTTGTAGGGATTCGATTGCCATATCATAGGCGCGCTTTAGGTCAGCTGATGCCGTGGCAATCCCTTTGGACAACGTCTGCATCATCTCAATCATTCTGGTACGGGATGCTTCAGGACTTTCCTTCGGCATTTTGTATATTCTGTCAATGACATGGCCGTTGGTATCTGGAAGATTATCTTTTGAGCCATGATAAATAACCGACGTCACCTCCGTGGGCCGGAACTCCGCATCAATTGGGGTCGCCCGCGTGATCTTTGCGTTACCATTGGAGTACACATCCTGTTGATTAATCGAACGCGACAAGTGGTTCAAGTCCATTCTGTTAACCTCCTTCAAAAGACTCTATTTAGTTATCGGAGTATTCCCGAGAAACTTTAATTACTCAACCGATGACGAATCGCCAGCTTCCAAAGCTTATGAATGTAAAACAGTGCGCGGAAGCCTCCAGTGAATGCTGGTGACACGCAAGCATTCGGCCCCTGAAAAATGGCCGGAACCGGCCCATTATTTTTACCTCGTTGCCATGCTGGTCCCGCGCCAGCTATCGGGCAATAGCGCGAAGGCTATGATCCTAATGCTTCAAAAATATGAGTGTCTGGCGATCAGTGGTGCTGAGGTGATGATAGTGTTTTCCAAGGCCACACGATACTCGATTAGAGGGTGTTGCACTTAGTTATTGAGACCGCGAGTTATTCAATGCAAAATCTCCCTGCAGATAATCACCGCTGACTTCCAGTTTATAAACTGTTGTTGACCGGACTAAGCAACTCCGCATTTCACTGCGTGCTTTTTGGTAACTTTCATCGGCTATTTGATGATCTTTTTCCCATTGCTCTCGATTGGGCCACTGAGCATAGCCAACTAAGATATTTGGCCTGTCCGAGGTATGAAGCCTTGAACCAAAACTACCGCAATGCTCATAAATGGCTTTGGTGACTTCAAGCCAAGCTTCACGAAACGAAGTTTCGGTACCGTCCTTTATTTCAAACTCATACACTACGATAAACATCCACTTCTTTCCTAAGTGCTAACAGAGCATAGAAGTTCCCTGGCGCGGCAGACCCGCCGCGTGGTAACCCAACTGTGCGGCGGGCACCCGCGCACCAGCCGGAACATGCGGTGGAAGTGGAATCCGGACATATTCGCCAGTGAGGCAAGGTCAGTGAGGTGAATTGGCGTTGCGAGATATGCCTCAATGTAGTCGTCCACTCTCCGCGAATGGCTCGTGAAATGGCACAACCAGCCACTCTACCGTCAGAAGAGGTTGCCCGTGATGTTGCCTGATGGATCAGTGCAAGGCCAGGTGGTTTGCGCCAAGCCCTATGTGTCAGCGTGAAATTACTAATAAGCGTAAAACAATTCATCGGCCGCCAAATCAGCTACTAATTCCCTTAGCCATCGATGGGCAGTGTCACTTTCTTTCCGTGAATGCCAGACTTGCTCGAACCTAAAGGGAGCAATTGCTAACGGCGGCTCAAACACTGAGAAGCGGGTATTCAACGCAACACTTGCTGTGTTTCGACGGGCTACGGTCAGTATTAAATCCGTACCCGAGACTATGTCACTGCCTACCCCCCAGTAGGGTAGGCGCAAGGCAATATGCCGCTGCAAGCCTTGCTGTTCCAAGGCCAGGTCAATTTCATTTTCCGCCTCAGGGTTCACTGTCAGCAGAACATGGGGTCTTCGTAGCCATGCATTCAGATCTGGTATTCCATCGACCAGGGTTTCGGCATCAGCAACGCAGACAAAAGTCTCAGTAAAAAGGGTTTGGCGGTGCAATTGATCGCCGAGTGGCGGAAAAACGCCTAGAGCCAGGTCGATCTCCCCATCAACTAGACCAGCAACCATAGCCTCTCGACTTGCGTACTTTACGACTAGCTCAATACCGGGCGCAACCTCACGTATGGCTCGGATCAGCTGGGGCAATACTACCTGGGCTCCGTAGTCTGACATTGCAAGCCGAAACATGCGCCGGCTTTGCCCGGGAATAAAACCAGGGGGGTCAAGCAGACTGTCTAATCGTCTGAGAGCTTCCTCCAGTAGTGGTTGTATCTCGTTGGCACGCGATGTTAGTTCAAACCGATTGCCATTGCGCACTAAAAGTGGATCATCGAACAGCTCGCGCAACCGCGCCAAAGCGTGGCTGACGGTTGGTTGGCTTTTATGTAGTCGAAGCGCAGCCCGGGAAATATGCTTCTCCTCCAGCAAAGCCTGGAGGGTTAGCAACAGATTAAGATCTATACGCCTTAGCAATCCCATAACGCAAATACCTTAGTCGCGTGACAACAACTCGCCTTCAGAGGAAGACTTTGAATCGTTGGGCATCGTCAATAAAAGTTTTCTCGTGGGGCGTATGATCGATGCCGCCAAATGGCATTTGCGCACGCAAAACCCACTGATCTGGCAGTTTCCAGCGTTGGGCGATTGCGTTGTCGATGAGTGGGTTGTAATGCTGCAAGGAGGCGCCCAGGCCTTCCTCAGTCAGTGCAACCCAGACGGCAAACTGTGCCATTGCGGAGGCCTGTTCAGACCAGAACGGAAAATGCTCTGCATATAGCGGAAGCGCCTTTTGCAGCTCGTCAACTACCTGGCGATCCTCATAGAACAGTACAGTGCCCATGCCGCTGGCAAAACTGTCGTCAATTTTCGCCTCAGTTTTTGGGTAATCCTTTTCGGGCACTCGTTGTGCCAGTGCAGATTTTACCAGCTCCCAGAACGTTTGGTGGTGCTCCCCGAATAACACCACAACTCGGGTACTTTGTGAATTAAAAGCACTGGGTGTTTGTTTTACTACTGCTTTAATCAATCGCGTAAGTGTTTCCGGTGGCGTTGTCACATTGCGATTCAAACGGTAAATGGAGCGTCGTTGTTCCATCATGTCTAAAAATCGGTTTTTCATTTGTCTACCTTTGCGCATAATTGGCAAAAAAATAATAGGTCTTCAACTGTTATGTGTTTTTTCTCAGCTCCATTGGAGGGGGCATTGTTTTATCCTTGCCTTCGGTTGCAGATGGTGACCACTGCACGAGCAGCATACCCGCAAAAATCAAAACGACACCAACACCCTTGGCCACAGTTGTTGGCTTCTCGGGCATCCCAAACAATCCGTGATGGTCGATAGTCAGCGAAACCAATAACTGCCCTGCAATCACCGCGACAATAAATGCTGTTGCACCGATTCGAGGCGCAACTATCAAGGCCGAAGTGATAAAAAACACTCCGGCTGCACCGCCCAACCAAGCCCAAAAGGGAAGCTGAAAAGCACTTTTAACCAAAGGAAAAGGTACTTTTGCCAAAGCCATCACGGGTATGAGAGCGATCACACTAACCAATAAAGATGTCATGCTCCCCCAGAGCGGGTGTCCAAAAGTACGGCCCAGCAACGCGTTGCTGGCAGCTTGGAACGGAACAACCGCCCCCGCCAATATGGCCAGAAAAATTAAAGAAGAGGCGAATAGTGGGAACGAGGATTTCATGGAGCATCTCGGCTTTTCAAGAATGGTGTGGATTAGTATCACACCGTACTTTTATTTCGGGAAATTCGATTATTTATAAACGGTTATTCGCCGGAGGAATTGTCATGAGCAAGCTTGCGAAATTGTGCAGGAGTTCGACCGGTTTGCGCGCGAAACACGCGGGTAAGATGACTCTGGCTCGAAAAGCCGCAGTGGACCGCAATGTCAGCAATCGGTGCCTCTAAGCGTAGATATTTCCTTGTGCGGCAGACCCGCCGCCGGGTAACCCAGCTGTGGGGCGGGCAGCCGCGTACCAGCCGGAACATGCGGTGGAAGTGGTACTCGGACATGTTAGCCAGTGATGCAAGGTCATTGAGGTGGATTGGCGTTGCGAGATAAGCCTCAATGTAGTCGTCCACCCTCTGCAAAATATGAGGTGCAAGCCCCCCAAGAAAGCGTATTTTCCGCCCGGGAAGCACGCCGATCAGATCAGCCATGGCGCTGTCTGCCTGAAGTGTATTGGAGACTCTGAATAAGTCTCCGAAATCAGCGATAATACGGCCATCGTCAACCGCATAGGATCGTTGCCACCATGGATCAGATCACTTTCTCCGAAGCCGAGTACCAGACCAAGAAGCGCAAAACCCGCCGCGAGATCTTTCTGGAACGGATGGACAAGCTGATTCCCTGGAAACAGCTGGAGAAGAAGGTGGCCCGATATTACCCCAAGGGTCAGAACGGACGCCCTCCCTATCCGTTGTCTGCCATGCTGCGTGTTCACTGCATGCAGTTGTTCTACAACCTCAGTGGTCCTGCCATGGAAGACGCGCTGTACGAGATCGAATCCATGCGTCAGTTCGCCGGGCTGAAGCTGGACCGTCTGCCGGATGAAACCACGATTCTGAAGTTTCGTCATTTCCTGGAGCAACATGGCCTTGGCAACGTGCTGTTCAAAGAAGTGAACAAGCACCTGGAGAAAAATGGCCTGATGCTGCGTGAAGGCAGCATTGTGGACGCCACCATTATCTCTGCGCCCAGCTC
>NZ_ATWI01000014.1 GCF_000421165.1 Marinobacter daepoensis DSM 16072 | reverse complement strand
TCCCCGAGGCCTCGAGCCTCCTGAAGAGCCGTTCAAGACCAGGACGTTGATAGGCCGGGTGTGTAAGCGCTGTGAGGCGTTGAGCTAACCGGTACTAATTGCTCGTGCGGCTTGACTATATAACACCCAAGACAATTGCGGATAATGCAATGAAATCAACATCACGTTCTTTCTCGTCCCCCAGTGATCAACCGTTTTGCCTGACGACCATAGCGGTCTGGAACCACCTGATCCCATCCCGAACTCAGAAGTGAAACAGATCTGCGCCGATGGTAGTGTGGCGTTGCCCATGTGAGAGTAGGTCATCGTCAGGCGCCTTATACTGAAAGCCCCAGCATCATAGATGCCGGGGCTTTTTTATTGGTGCCTGAAAATGCCGAGGCGAAATGCTTCGCCTCATTGGCGGCCAATCAATTCAATGACACCGCCTACGATGCTGTGCAACAGCCCGATCTGCTCATCGGCGCGGGCAATGTGTTCGTTCAGGAGGCTGCCTTGTGAGGAAAGACCCCAGATCACAACCACAAAGGTTGTGAAGGTCAGGCCGGCGACCCAGCGTAACCGGTTTCTGTATCGGTCGGCCTGCTGGCTTTGCTTCAGCTGTATCTCGGCCAAGGTGCTGCGTAATTCCCGGGCTTCTTCCTCAAGCTCTTCATAAGCAATCTCCAGTGTCGAAAGGCGACCGGTGATGCCTCGTGAACTCTGTTCTGGGCTATTCGCTGCTTGAATACCTCCTTCCTCGACGGCGACACGGATAGCGTCGCTTTGCTCCTGGTCTGGGACGTTTGAAAGAATGATATCCAGCGTTCGCATCAGCTGATCCCGGTCAACCTGTTTCCGGATGACGCCAGCGGCCCCGAGGTTTCTGGCTTCCTGAACGTAGCGCTCTGCATTCTGGGACGTGTACATAAAAACGGGAATGTCCCGGGTGCCAGGGTCCTGTTTGAGCCTCTCCAGAGCGGCGAAACCATCCATGCCTGGGAGAAGATGGTCCAGAAAGATGAGATCGAAGTGCTCTTGCTGGAGTAACGGAAAAGCCTGCTCAGCTGTTGCCACGCCTGTCGTGGAAATGTCAGCGCGCTCAAGTAGCCTGGACAGGAGTATTCGGGCGGTTGATGAATCTTCGATAATCAAAGCGTGCCCACGCGGCATGAAAGCTCCTCCTTGCAAAAATTTCCTGCATCTCGTCTTAATGGACGGTCAATGGAATAACCTGAGGGGCACTATAAGCCCCGTTCAGAGAATATACAGCGGATTGACGGGCCGGGTGTTATTTTTGAGACCTCTGCGTCAATTTCGTTTTAAGGCAGCCAGATTTCGAACACGCCCCCACCCAGACTACCACCGTTGTGAAGACGAATTACGCCACTTCGATCGCTCTCTGTATGGAGTTTCGCCACAGACGAGGCAAAAAACAGGCCCAGGCTGGTGCTCCCGCTCTTGAAGTCCAATGATTTGAAACTGAGCTGTCCCGTGTGCTGCATATTGTCAGGATATCCTTGTCCATCATCTTCAACGCCGAGTACTAGGTATCCTTCTTCCTGGCGGGCGGTCAGGCAAATCTTTGATCTGGTGTAACGAATGGCATTGTTTATGGTGTTATTCAGAACGCCGGTCAGCAAATCTTCATCAAAGAAACCGCTGATGTCTTCGGCAGCTATGGAGTACTCAATACCCAGGCTCTGCAAGAGTGGAATATGTCTGGCGAGGTGCTCTTCCAGAAAGTCAGGCACAAAATGTTCGTCGATGTGGGCAGACAGATTGTTCTCACCAAGACGGTAGATTCCCAGTAATTGAACCAGGTCGTTGTGCATGCGTTCAGCTTCGTACTGCAGCATGTTGAACTTTTCGGAGCCCGCGAGTGTTTGGTTGTACTCTCCTCGCAGTTCTTCAAGACTGTTGAGCAACATGCCAAGAGAGTTCTTCATATCGTGCACGGCTGAGGCCAGCACCATGGAAAAATCGATGTTCTGATCGGTCATGCGGCCAGTCCTTTCAATTTCCGGGTGAGCGCTAGGTATCGCCGATGCTGGCGGTGTTGCACGGGCAGACTTGAGAGGCGATGGAGTCGCTGTCGGCAGGTTTCCAGCAACACGGAGGCTCTGGTCAGGTCGTATTGCTTCATCAGCACCTGAACCAGGTTCAGATTCAGGGCTGCGTGGTCGGGAACAATCTCAAGGGCGCTGTTGAAAGCCTCCACGGCGGCATCCAGATCTCCGGCCTCGAAGGCCTTGATGCCGTCCCGGTTCAACCCGCGAGCCTCAATTTTCTGTCGGAAACCAACGGGTTCATCCAGCAGGTTTTCAATTTTCTGCAGAACGTCTGGATCATTCTCATGACGAGCGGCCAACTCTGCGAGAAGATGTTTTGCCTTGTCGGATTTTTCCATCCGGAACAGTGTCTTGGCAAAGTCCAGGCTCAGATCGGCTGGGATGTTTTCAAGGTCTTCCAACTCGGAACTGACCGTGCTCAGAACACCTTCGGCTTCCCGGTGATGACCCTGGGCCACAAATAAACGGCATTGAACAATACCGCTCTTGAGCCCAATGACCGGGTCTTCGGAAAATCGTTTCTCCATCCTGTTCAGAACCGAAAATGCTTCGGTTGAGTACTCCGTCGCAGTTTCCTCACCGGCGCCTTCGCTCAGGTCTGACAGGCTTTGAGCGAGAGACAGATAATGCTCTGCACTGTCATGAATGGAATGAGTGCCCAGCGCAATGGTCTGTCGCCAGGCGTCTGAGGCGGTTTCAATGTCCTGGTTTGTGCCGGCGAGTTCTGCAAGGTGTTTCTGGCGGAGCAGGGCGTTTGGAGAGTGTACAGCGGCTTTTTGA
Organism: Marinobacter daepoensis DSM 16072; assembly: GCF_000421165.1. Lineage (GTDB taxonomy): Bacteria > Pseudomonadota > Gammaproteobacteria > Pseudomonadales > Oleiphilaceae > Marinobacter > Marinobacter daepoensis. Next base: position 118,831 of record NZ_ATWI01000014.1, on the reverse strand, counting down.
AGAATCTGCTGAGCCTGAACTGACCGACCCTGGTTTTCCAGACCTTCAGCCAGCAGGTCATAGGCCTCCATGTAATCTGGGTGTCTTACAATTAAAGCCTCTAGCCCTTGGACGGCCTGATCAAAGTGGCGGTTGGCCAGAAGGATCTTGCAGCTGCCGAGTCTGGCCCAGGAGAGTTCTCTCTGATGCAGTACGTCATCGTAGATTTTTTGGGCGTGTGCGAGGTCACCGACCATGAAATAGAGTTCCCCGAGGGTTTTCATTAGCCAGGTTTTGTATCGTGGTTGCCTGGTCAGGGCGTGCAGGCACAGGCTGATGGCCTCCGGGTAATTTTCCCGGTCAATCTGACGAGTAATGGGATGCAGCGCATTCCGCTGTTTGATCAGGCTACCGAGTCGCTGTTCAAGCATCGCACGGTTTATTGGCTTGGTCAGGTATGCGTCAGGTTGATACTCTCTCGCTCCCATAACCATTTCCTTTGAGGTTTCCGCTGTGACCATCAGGAACAGCGATGAGCGTTTAAGGAGTTTCCGGTGCCGTAGCTCCTCGAGAATGTGCTGGCCGTTTTTACCCTCGCCAAGGTTGTAGTCGCACAGAACGACATCCACGTGGTTATAGGTACAGTATTGAATAGCCGGTGTAGCGTGAGCGACGAGCTCAATCCGGTCTGCGCCGCAGCTGCGAAGCATTTGCCTCATGGACAGACGAAAATTCTCAAAATCATCGACAACAAGAAACGTCAGCTTGCCAAAGGGATTTACCGGGTCTCTGGGTTCGGGGGAATTCATGGCCGTTTCTGTTTAAGTAGTTTATTGACGAGCGCTCTCAGGGCCGCAGGTTTTACCGGCTTGTAGAGAATCTGATAACCCCGGTTGCCCGCGTCATCACGAACTTCCGGTGCCATATAGCCGGTAATCAGGATGCCCGGAATGTCGTTGCCAAGGTGTTCACGGATGCTGTCCATGGCATCCAGACCGTTTCGGTTATCATCCAGCTGGTAGTCTGCAAGTATAATATCCGGCCTGTGCCCGTCCAGTTTGCTCAGGGCATCATTCAGGCTTTCCGCTGCGGTGACGTCGCACTGCCAGTTGCCGAGAAGAGCCACCATGCCTTGCAGAATGGCCGCATCGTTATCAATACAGAGCACGTGGAGACCGCCGAGACTTGAGACCCGTCGAGAGTTGCTGTTGGCCTTCTGGGTATCCTGACGACTCTGATCGGCCGGAGCCAGAGGAACGGTAATACCAAAGACGCTGCCTTTACCCTGAATGGAATGCACGGTAACCGGATGGTTCAGCATGCCGCTGATGCGGTCAACAATAGCAAGCCCCAGCCCAAGTCCCTTTTTGTCACGACCATGCTGAAAACGCCGGAACTCTTCAAAAATGTGGGAGAGCTGGTCATCGGACATGCCCGGGCCGGTATCCCAGACTTCAATGCGGAGGTAGCCTTTTAACCTGCGGCATCCCATCAGGATCTTGCCACTCACGGTATAGCGGATGGCATTGGACAGAAAATTCTGAACCACCCGGCGTAGCAGTTTTGCGTCGGATCTTACCCAGGCTGTGCTGGGAACGACATGAAGTTCGAGCTCCTGGTCCTTGGCAATGGCGGAGAACTCTGTGGCCAGATGTCGAAGCAGGTCGTTGACGGGAAAGGCTCCGATATCCGGTTCCAGAGCACCGGCATCCAGCTTGGAAATATCCAGTAATGTGCTGATGATTTCTTCCGCGGCGCCCAGAGAGCTGTCGATATGTTCGACCAGATCCCGGGTTTCTCCTTCGTTGACCTTCCCGGAGAGCGCTGACGTAAAGAGTCTTGCGGCGTTAAGGGGCTGCAGGAGATCGTGGCTTGCCGAGGCCAGAAACCGGGTCTTACTCTGGTTGGCCTGCTCCGCCACAGATTTGGCCTTCAGCATCTGCTCGTTGATGACCTGCAGTTCCTGGGTGCGCTCCCTGACCCGTTGCTCCAGATAGATGTTGGTTTCCTTCAGCGCTTGCTCGGTCCGGCGCATCGCGGTGATGTCCTGAAAGGTGGTAACGTATCCGCCGCCGGGGATTGGACTGCCGTCAATGCGAACCACGGTGCCATCAGGTCGCTGGCGCTCGTAGGACATGGGCTTGCCTTCGCGCATGCTGTTGCACCGGTTTTCCACTATCTCATCAATACGGCGGGCGGACAGGTTGGCGTTCGTCAGGTTATAACGCATCAGATCTTCAACCGGTCTGCCTACCCGAACAAACCCTTTTGGGTAATTGAACAGTTCAAGGTATCGGTGGTTCCAGACCACCAATTGCTGTTGGTGGTTGACTACCGAAACGCCAAGGCTGATGTTCTCGATCGCGGACTGAAGCAACTCCCGGCTGAAGGTCATGGCCTGGGATGCTTCATCAACGATACTGACCACATCTTCGATCTGCATGTCCCGGCCGGTGAGGGTGGATTCCAGAACCACCCGTGCCGTGGACGCCCCAATCACTGATGCGAGCTGGCGTTCAATGTACTTCATCAGATGGGTAGATGCCGGGCGCTGCGGGTAAAGCCGGATGGCGTTGCGCCGTTCGTAATTTCTGAGAATGCTCTCGGAGCGTTCCTCGCCCATGAATCGATCAGTGAGGGCCTGAAGGTCGGATGTCAGGATCTCTCCCTGCCAGCTCTGGTGTTGGGCATTTTCTGCTTTGGGCTGTGCATCATGGAAGAAAGCTGCGATCTGGATCTTCTCGCGAATTCTCTGTCGGGTGAACAGAGACAGCAGGATGTAAACGGATGTGTTGACGCCGAGGCTCCAGAGAATGCCATGGCTGATCTGGTCCAGTTCAGACCCGAACAAAGCGGTAGGGCGGGTCCAGTTCCATCCGAACAGGCCGTGTTCAATCAGGGTGTCGCTGACCCACCCGGTGGAAACAAGTGCGGGGAGCAGCAAGGTGTAGCACCACACCAGAAAACCAAGGCCAAGGCCCCAGGCTGCTCCGGTAAAGTTGCCCTGTCGCCAGAGGATACCGCCTACCAGGGCCGGGCCAAACTGGGCCGCAGCAGCAAAGGAAAGAAGGCCAAATGCGGTCAGGCTGTAGTCTTCACCAGCCATACGGTAAAAACCATAGGCGGTCAGCAGGACAACAAAAATGGCGACTCGCCGAATGGTCAGCAACAGAAAACTGAGGTCAGCCTGTCGGTTCATTCCGGGGCGGAAAAAGCGAAGCAGGCCCGGCATAATGATTTCGTTGCTGACCATTGTGGCAATGGCGACTGAGCAGACGATGACCATGGCTGCGGCGGCCGAGCCGCCTCCGAGGAAGGCCAGTACAGAAAGCCAGTGTTCTCCCGCCATGATAGGCAACTGCAGAATCACGATGTCTGGATCACTAGCGCCAAGATTGGTGCTGAGTAATCCAGCGGCTGCAATGGGGATCACAAAGGCGCTGGCAATGACCAGATAGATTGGCATGGCCCAGCGGGCAGTCTCGAAATCACGGTGATCGGTGTTTTCCACCACCATAACGTGAAACTGTCTGGGCAGGCAGATAATGGCAAGCATAGCCACCAGAGTCTGGGTGAGGAAAGCAGGTGTTTCCAGGCCGTCGGTGGTGAGTACGCCCATGAGGTTGGCCTCCTGAACACGGGAGAACAGATCGCCAAAGCCTTCATAGAGGCCATAACCAACAAACAGACCCACTGCAACGAAGGCAATGAGCTTGATGAGCGACTCGAAGGCTACTGCCTGGATCATGCCTCGATGGTGCTCTGTGGATTCCAGGTGACGAGTGCCAAAAAGTACCGTGAACACTGCCAGCGCAAGCGTGATATACCAGGCTGAATCACTCCAGGCGGCGGTGCTCAGCTCCTGGTAGCTCTCGCCGCTGCCAGTGAGTACGTTGAAGCCCAGAGCGATGGCTTTAAGCTGAAGCGCGATATAGGGCACGCTGCCTATGAGGGCAAAAACGGCCACCATGGCGGCAAGTACCTGGGATTTTCCATAGCGCGACGCGATAAAGTCGGCAATCGACGTACTGTTATTGCGTTTACTGATGTAGATGATGCGCCGAAGAAGGGGAGCGAAGAACAGGAACCCCAGAAGTGGGCCAAGGTAAATTGGAAGAAATGCCAGGCCTTCCTGCGTTGCCCGGCCAACGGCGCCGTAGAACGTCCAGGAGGTAAAGTAAACTGCCAGCGATAAACCGTAGATGTGCGTTCGGGCGAACCGCTTGCGATATAACCCCGGATGCCGGTCCCCTGCCCATGCAATAAGGAACAGAAGCGAGATATAAGCGATGGAAATGGGTACAAGCAACCAGGGGCTGATCATGGTGGTCTAGCTATCCCTTCTTGGCTGTTCAGGCATCACAAACGATTTCGTACAGCGGATCACTGGCTGACAATACCTTCATATTATCGATGGCGGGGGAGCCATCAGACGTCAGGGGAACCAGTTCACGCTTTCCGCAATGAATCAGGTGAATCCGGTGTGAGACCGCATCGGTCACGGTCTGATCAAATCGGTAAAGAGTAAAGCGGACAATATCCGGGTCGGCTGTGTCTGTTTCTACACTCTTCAGATCCACCGTAGAAAACGCGGTGACATACGGAAATACAAAGGTCCAGGGGCGGAAAAATAACCCTTGCTGTTCCTCGTTCACCACGACCGCTTCTTCTGGCAACAGTGAACGTTTATGGTCGTACCAGGTATATTCACCATGGATCAGGTAGGCCAGCATGCCGAGCCCGGCAAACACCGGAATGATCCAGCGTGGGGCCCTTTTGGCGGTGGCGGTACGAATTGCCAAAGCGATACCGGCCGCACCCAGACCACAAAACACAGTTGCAATAAATGTCCAGAACATATTTCCGAATCCTTAAAACAAGAACGGGCTCCCTCTGTTGAGGAAGCCCGTTCAGGAATCAACCGGCCATCGGCAGGCAATGGCCAGAGTTGTGTTTCAGGTTAATGATCGTGGGCAGAACCGGCACCACGAGGGTAGCGGACGCTCTCGACCAGTTCCTGAATTTCAACGGGCGGCTCTGCAGTCGCTTTAGAGACCATGAAGGCTACCGCAAAGTTAACCAGAGCACCAACCGCACCGATAGACAGGGGAGAGATTCCCAATATCCAGTTTTCCGGGGTGTCTGGCAGGTTGTTGGTTCCCGGAATGAAGAACCAGCCCTTGTATATAAAGATATAGACCAAGGTGAAGATAAGGCCAGACAGCATGCCCAGTGTGGCACCCACATTGTTCACCCGCTTGGAGAAGATGCCCATCATCAGAGCCGGGAACAGGGAAGCCGCGGCAATACCGAAGGCCAGTGCCACCACTTGCGCCGCAAAGCCTGGCGGGTTGGCCCCCAGGTAGGTTGCCACCACGATGGCGACGGCCATGGATATCCTGGCCGCTAACAGCTCACCTTTGTCGGAGATCTCCGGATTGATCCTGCTCTTGATAAGGTCATGACTGATTGCGGAGGAGATCGCCAGCAACAGCCCCGCTGCCGTTGACAGCGCAGCTGCCAGACCGCCGGCGGCAATCAGGCCGATAACCCAGCCGGGCAGGTTGGCGATTTCAGGGTTAGCCAGTACCAGAATATCCCGGTTGTAGGAGAACTCGCTGCCTTTCCAGCCACGGGCTTCTGCTTCAGCTGCAAACTCGGGGTTCTTGTCATTGTAGTACTGAACACGACCATCACCGTTCTTGTCTTCAAATGAAATCAGACCGGTGATTTCCCATTCCTTGATCCAGTGGCGGTTGCCGTCTTCATCAAGCTCGTTTTCGATTTCGGCCCATTCGATGGGCTGTGCGGCAGTTCCTTCCGGGTACAGGGTGGTCATGATGTTGAGGCGTGCCATAGAGGCAACGGCTGGAGCTGTGAGGTACAGCAGGGCGATGAACACCAGTGCCCAGCCGCCGGACCAGCGAGCGTCAGCCACCTTCGGAACGGTGAAGAAGCGGATGATAACGTGGGGCAGGCCCGCAGTACCGATCATCAGAGATAGGGTGAACAGCACCATGTTCAGTTTGTTGTCCACATCGGCGGTGTATTCATTGAAGCCGAGATCGGTGATCACCTGGTTCAGCTTAGCCAGCAGGGGGACACCGGATTCAGTGTGAGTAGAGAACATGCCAAGGCCGGGAATCGGGTTGCCGGTCAGGTGCAGGGATATGAATACCGCTGGGATCGTGTAGGCCACGATCAGGACGCAGTATTGAGCAACCTGGGTGTAGGTGATGCCTTTCATGCCGCCGAGAACCGCGTACACAAAGACTACGACCGCAGCGATGATCAGGCCCATGGTGGAGTCTACTTCCAGGAAGCGGGAGAAGGCCACGCCGGCACCGGCCATCTGGCCGATAACATAGGTTACTGAAGCGACGATCAGACAGATAACCGCAACCAGTCGGGCGTTCTCGCTGTAGTAGCGGTCACCGATAAACTGGGGAACGGTAAACTTGCCGAACTTACGCAGGTAAGGTGCGAGTAGCATCGCCAGCAGCACGTAGCCGCCTGTCCAACCCATCAGGAAGGTAGAGTTGGAGTAGCCGCCGGCGGCGATCAGGCCCGCCATGGAGATAAAGGATGCCGCAGACATCCAGTCTGCACCAATGGCGGCGCCGTTGGTGATTGGGTGAACGCCGCCACCGGCAACGTAGAAATCACTGGTGCTTCCGGCTTTCGCCCAGACTGCGATACCAATATAGATAAGGAAAGATGCACCGACGAAAATCAGGTTAATGTAAAACTGGTCCATGTGGTCTTACTCCTCGTGTACGCCGAATTTTTCGTCGATTTTGTTCATGCGCCATGAGTAATGAAAAATAAGCGCAATAAACGTGAGGATCGAACCCTGCTGGGCGAACCAGAAGCCGAGGTCGGTGCCGCCAACGGCAATACCTGCAAGCATCGGGCGCAACAGAATCGCAAAGCCGTAAGATACCAGCGCCCAGATAACCAGGCTGCCGAGAATCAGGCGTAGGTTTGCTTTCCAGTAGTTTTCAGCATCGTAGCTATGACCTGACATACAATCACTCCTGTATTGTTTTTGTGGAGATTGAGTATTTTTTTGACGAGGTGTCGCGGATAGAGAATTTATTATTCATATAGGTACTTCTCCGACTAGTTGTCCCCTCTGACTTTACCTGTCAACAGATTTATGGATATTGGCAAATGGTCTAACTCTCAGTGACTTGCCTCGCATTTGGTCAAAGAGATCCGGTGCGGAAGGGGGAGGGCTAGTAGCGGTGCATGCTCTGTAAGCGGCGTTGGTAATGCAGCTTTTCCGTCAGGTCTTTCACGGTTTTTACGTTCTGTTTTCTGGCTTTATTCATGGCAATCAACGTCAGTTCTGCTGTCACGAGGGCATCGGCGGCCGCGTGATGTCGTTCACTGACTTCAAGGCCGAAGAAATCGGCCCAGTCATCCAGGCCTTTTCCCTTCAATGGTGCTTTTGGAAAGAAGGCTGGCATTAACTCTGCAACGTCCATCCAGAGGTGAGGCAGTGTGTAGCCGAGCTGTTTTTTCAGGGTTTTTTCCAGAAACTTCTGATCAAACGCGGAGTGATAGGCGAGAATCGGGTCGCCATTCATCCATTCCAGCAAGTGCAGAAGGGCGTCTTCGGTTTCGTGGCCCTGAGTGAGAGCTTCGGGGCCGATGCCGTGGATGAGAACCGTTTCCCGGATATCCAGTTCGGGGCGGCGGAGGATGAGATCAAACTGGTCCTTCAGGTGGATGGCGCCGCCTTCAATCGCTACGGCTCCGATGGCGATCACCTCGTCCTTCGCCGGATTCAGGCCGGTTGTTTCAAGGTCGAGTACAATTACTCTGGCACGCGACAGTAGCTGGTCGCTGGCAGATTTTGGGGTGGGCAGGTTGTCGGTGTCATGTTCACCAATGCGGTTGCCGCGCCTCTGGGTCAGCCATTGTCGGATGTATTCCAGCATAATGATTTGGCGGGCCTATAGTTGGTATGTAACTTCGAGCTTCTGCTGAAGTCGTTGGGCCTGGCGGAAAGACTCGCGGAGTATGCGGCGGTCCAGCGGGTTCAGGTCGTCCGGATCAATGTAGTTGGTGAGCTCTTCCCCTTTATCGAGCATTTCCTGGTGTGCCCGCATCCGGATAGCCTGTATCAGGCTGTAGGCTTCTTTCCAGGCGTTGGCGTCTTTTGCGTCGAACACGTCTTTCCTGGCCAGGGCATCGATACGTTCCAGAGTGTTGGCTGCTTCTATGCCGTGGGCCAGGGCTAACACACGGATTGATTCGACGAACGGTGCCAGCCCTTGGCGCTTCAGGTCCAGAGAATGTTTTTTCTCGTCATTCAGGTAACGGAAGTTCCTGAACATGGTGAGCGGCGGCTTGCGCTGGAGGGCATTGCCAGCCAGCATTTTCTGGAACAGGGCGTTCTTCTGGATTCGTTGAAGGACGCTTTCCTGCAAGTGGTGCAGGGGCTCCATTGACCCAAAAACTGCGCGCATATCGAGGAATATGGAGGAATAAACCAGGTTTTGAGGGGTGGACGCATCGATAAAACGCACAAACCAGTCGTCCCATTCCTGGTGGCTCAGGCACAGTTTTGGGTTACTGGCCATGATGTTGCCTTTGCAAAGGGTGAAGCCGCACTCGGCAAGCTCGTCGTTGACCTTGCGGGCAAACGGTAGCAGTTTTTCCCGAACCTGGTCTTCGGTCATGCCCTCCGGTGTTTCAAAGAGTATGCCGTTGTCCTGGTCCGTCAGGAGGGTCTGCTCCTGGCGACCTTCACTGCCAAATGTGAGCCAGGTGAAGGGAATGCCCGGGTCATGTTTTTGCAGGTTGAGCTCCAGTACCCGGCGAACGGTAACGTCGTTGAGCGTGGTAATAATCTTGACCACCTGGCCGGAATCTGCGCCGTGGGCGAGCATCGCATCCACCAGGCGTGACACATCGCTGCGCAGGCTAACCAGAGTTCGCAAATGAGTTGCAGTACCAATGGTTCTGGCCAGATTGACCAGATCGACCCGTTGCAGTGAGAACAGATCCCGTTCGGAGACCATGCCGATTAGGCGCCCCTCATCATCAACTACACACAAATGGGCAAAATGGTGCTCCGCCATCAGCATGGCTGCCTCAAAGGCGTGGGCAGAAGATGGCAGCCGACAGGGGTTGGTTGTCATGACCAGGCGGATAGGTGTTTCCAGGGAGCTTTTGTCTTGTGCCACCAGAGTGCGTAAATCCCGGAGTGTGAAAATGCCGGTCGGATGGCGCTGGTCGTCTGTGATGACAATACTGCCTACGTTGTTTTCGTGCATTCGGGCAATGGCTTTGCGTACAGGAAGATCCGGCGTGCAGACAATCGGGTTTCGCAACGCATAGCGCTCAAGCGGCGTGTCCAGACTGTTGCTGGAGCCGATGGAGGCCATGGCCCTGGACTGGATGCGCTGGTTAACCTGATCCAGCAGGCTGCTCACCCCCCGCAGGCAAAAATCGCGATAGGGCTCGCTCTCCGAAAACAGGGTAATGAAAGCCTTCTGTTCGATGCTCAGGCAGAACGTGTCGCCGGCAGCCCGGTGTATGGTTCGTGTGGGGCGTTCACCAATCAACGCCGCAAGGGGGAAGCATTCACCCTGACTGATCTCGAAGGTGGTCTCTGCCCGGTCTTCTTTCTCATTGTGGCGTTCGCCCCGTATTCGCCCCTGTTTGACGACAAAAAACCGTTTCACCACGCCGTCATTGGGTGAGAGCACTTCGTCCCCGTCTGCGTAGAAACGTAGCGTTGCGTGTTCGGCAAAATGGGCCAGATGTGTGTCGTCCATGCTGGAGAACGGTGCATGTTCCCTCAGGAATGACATAATTGCACGGGTGTTCTGGGGGCGCGTTGCGTCCTCGTTTGCTGCGGCCATATCGCAATCCGTATGCCTGGGCCCCAAGCAAGGGGCTGCTCGTTCGTTATTATTCTTCCGCTGGTAGTGTAGTTCAGCAGAAGCCAGAGGCGCTCTACGATTTTCGTCGCAGGGCTTTCTTTATGGTAGACCGGTCCGGTGATAGAGTTCTGATATTCGTCAATCCGGAATCTGTACGTGTCATGACCAGTAAAGATGAGCGCCTGGCCTTCCTTGAAGAAATGAAGGACGTAAAGCGAATTCGAAAGCCGAACCGGGCAGAGGTGTCGGTACCGAAAGAGTTGACGCCAGGACATCTGGAGCGTCAGCGGGCGGCGGTGGAAAAACCTGTCCGTGACCTGAACCCATTAACCTCGGATATGGTAGAGCCGCTGACGTCACACGATATTCTGAGCTGGCAACGGCCGGGTGTTCAGCACGGGGTATTTCGTAAACTGCGCCTCGGCCAGTATCCGATTGAGGCCAGGCTTGATCTGCATCGGATGACGGTGGAAGAAGCCCGGAGAGAAGTGTTTGGCTTCATCAATGACTGTGTGCATTACGGTTTGCGTTCCGTTGTTATCCTGCATGGTAAAGGGGAGCGAAACCCTGATGGTATTGCCCAGTTGAAGAGCTATCTGGCGAAATGGTTGCCAGAGCTGGAGCCCGTACTGGCCTTCCATTCGGCCCGGAAACATCACGGCGGCACCGGCGCGGTTTACGTAATGGTCAGGAAAAATGATCGGGAAAAGCAGCATAATCGTGAGATTCATGGAGCCAGATGACGGAGCACTGGCGCGTACCAAATCAGGGATGTGAAAACCGGGAGAATGTCTATGCGAGTATTATTCTTGGCTGTGTTGTCGGTGTTTGTATTGGCCGGTTGTAAGGATCGTGTGATCTGGAACGATAACGGCAAGGTTGAAAGCGCCACCCAGAATCGTGAGGTCTGGGATAGCAATGGCAAACTCGAAAGCGGTGAGCGCAAGATCTGGGTTAACAAAGACGGCCAGGATGTGGTCAAGTAAGTAAAGCGGTGCGAGGGATTGCCCAATAACTCGATAATAAAATGATGATGAGGAGTACTGCATGCCCTTCAAGCTGATCGTCAATGGCCGCGAGCATACGCTGGATGTCGAGCCTGACACCCCGCTGCTCTGGGTGCTGCGGGATGAACTGGGTCTGAAAGGAACCAAGTTTGGTTGTGGTGCCGGGCTGTGCGGTGCCTGTACCGTGCATCTGAACGGCCAGCCGGCCCGATCCTGTTCCACGCCGGTGGAAATGGCTGACGGAGGCGAGATTACCACCATTGAAGGGCTGTCGAGTGATGGACAACTTCACCCGCTGCAGCAGGCGTGGATTGAGCAGGGGGTGCCGCAGTGCGGCTATTGTCAGTCCGGCCAGATTATGACGGCGGCGCATCTCCTGGCGACTCACCCTTCGCCAGACCGTGAGCAGATTGTTACGGCCATGACTGGCAACCTGTGCCGGTGTGGTACCTACCCGCGCATTGTGGCGGCGGTTGAGTCTGTCGCGGGCGGTGTCGGGCAGTACCAGCCAGCTGGGGAGGGGGCGTAACGTGTCCATGAATCGACGGGATTTCCTTAAAGTAAGTACCTCCGCATCCGGTGGGCTTATGCTGGCCCTGAATCTTCCGGGCTGCGCGTCTGTGCAGACGGGCTATGAGGAGGAAACGGGTGAATGGAAGGCTAATGCGTGGCTTGAGCTGACAACTGAGGGAGACGTCACTTTTACTCTTGATCGTGTTGAGATGGGGCAGGGGACCTACACCGGGCTCACAACACTGATTGCGGAAGAGCTTGATGTCCGGCCAGAAACCATTCAGGTCCGGTTTGCCCCGGTGGCGCCAGAATATCGTAACCCATTGATTGGGCTTCAGCTTACAGGTGGAAGTACCAGTATGGCGGCTGGCTGGCAGCCGCTGCGTGAAGCGGGGGCTTCTGCCCGTTGGATGCTGGTGATGGCGGCTGCCCGGGTCTGGCGGGTCGAGCCCGCGGAATGCAGTACCCAGGATGGTTACGTGAAGCACCCGAATGGGCTGGACTCCATGCCATATCGCAAGCTGGTTGAGCTGGCGAATAGGGAGGTTATCCGGGGGGATGTGCCTCTGAAGCCTCGCGCCCAGTGGAAGTACATTGGTCAGCAGGTTGGTTCGCGTCTTGACGCAGAGGCCAAATCAACAGGGACGGCGGTTTACGGTATAGATGTTGAGCTGCCGGGTATGGTGTACGCCGCGATGACCCGTAGTCCCCGATACGGCGGAAAAGCTCTTCGCTTTAATCGTGACCGGATCCGGGCGATGCCGGGTGTTGTAGACGCCTTCGTGACTGAGCGCGGCGTGGCTGTGGTGGCGGACCGATACTGGCGGGCAAGGAAGGCGCAGGCGGCTCTGGACGTGGAGTGGGATTTTACTGACGCCATCGCGCTGTCGAATGAGGACGTATTCGAGCACTATCGCAGGGCAACCAACGATGACCCTGGCGAGAATGAGCGGGTAGAAGGGGATGTAGAGGGGGTTACGGCAAACGCCGAGGTGCTGGTTGAAGCCGAGTACGAGCAACCCTACCTGGCCCATGCAACCATGGAGCCTATGAACGCAACGGCCTGGTATCGAAAGGACATGATGGAGGTCTGGGCACCGACACAGGCGCCGGATCTGGGGCGCATCGCGGCTGCCCGGCATACGGATCTGTCACCGGACCAGGTCACCGTTCACACCACTTTTCTTGGCGGAGGGTTTGGCCGGCGTCTGACTCAGGACTTTGTTGAGGAAGCGGCACTGGTGGCCTATCAGGTCAAGGTGCCGGTCAAGCTGATCTGGTCAAGGGAAGAGGATACGCGCCATGGATTTTTCCGGCCGGCCATGTTGCACCGTATGACTGGCAGTCTGAGTGGCGGGCAACTGACCGGGTGGGATCATCAGATTGCAGGGCCTCAGGTTCTGGACTGGTACGTTCGAAACGCCGCCCCTGCCCAGTACCCCTGGGCGCCCAAATTCCTATACAGCACGTTGGGTCGGGTCGGGCTTCTGGTTGAGGGCATTGCCACGCCGAAAGACATCTCCGCCATTGAAGGAGCGGTCGGCTACCCCTATAACGTGCCTAATATCCGGGTTCGTCATACTCATACCGACCCGGGGGTGCCCATTACCTGGTGGCGATCCGTAGGGTATTCCCACAACGGGTTTGCCGTGGAAACCTTTATGGATGAGCTGGCCGACAAGGCAGGTGAGGACCCATTGGATTTCCGGCTAAGGATGCTGGCGGAAGAGCCCCGGCATCGTCGGGTGCTCGAGAGGGCGGCCGAGCTGGCGGACTGGCGGCAGCCACCGCCTGAGGGGAGAGCCCGGGGCGTTGCTCTGTTCAAGAGTTTTGGAACCTACGTCGCTCAGGTGGTTGAGGCTGGCATTGAGCACGGAGAAATCCGGGTTTATAAAGTCGTTTGCAGTGTCGATTGCGGGCAGGTGGTGAACCCGGCGATCGTGGAAGATCAGATGACCGGAGGCATTCTGTTTGGGTTGTCGGCAGCTCTTTACGGCGACATTACTTTCGACAACGGTGAAGTCCGGCAGAGCAATTTCCATGACTACCGAATACTGCAGATGCACCAGACGCCGGAGATGGTCGTCGATATCATCAACAGTGAGGAGTCGCCCACGGGGGTAGGGGAGCCCGGCGTTCCACCAGTGATACCGGCACTGGGCAATGCGTTGTTCGCGTTGACGGGCAGGCGCCAGCGCAAGCTGCCCCTGAAAGCCTGACCGGAATCGGTTTTACCCGGACACAGGTGGTTCTATAATGGCGCCAGATTCGCGCCCGGGCAGGGCTCGTACCAACCCGGAGGATGCCTGTGTTTGATGTAACCCGATACGCCACGGCGGCACAGTCTGTCATTGAGGCTGGCCGCTTTCTTTACGATCGTGGCTGGTCACCGGCCACCAGCAGTAACTACTCCGCCCGTATCGATGCGGAGCATGTTGCAATCACGGTGTCTGGCCGTCACAAAGGGAAACTGGCCACAGATGATGTCATGGTGGTTGATTTGCACGGGCGGGCGGTTCAGAGTCAGTGCAAGTCTTCGGCTGAAACCCTTTTGCATACCGTGATTTACCGGTTATTTCCCGACGTTGGTGCGGTTCTGCATACACACTCTGTAAAGGCCACGGTTCTCAGCCGCCTTGTGCCGCCAGGCGAGGCGCTCGAGCTTGAGGGTTATGAGCTGCAGAAAGCCTTCAATGGGGTTCAGACCCATGAAGGCAGGCTTACGATTCCCGTGTTCGACAACACGCAGGACATTCCTGCCCTGGCTGAGCAGACCCGTCTCTGGTTTGACGAGCACCGGGCTCAGCCAGGTTACCTGATCCGGGGTCACGGTTTGTATACCTGGGGCCAGACCATGGATGATTGCCTGCGTCATATTGAAGCCTTTGAATTCCTTCTTGAATGTGAACTTGAAACCATGAGGGTCCGCCCATGACCACGTTGAGTATTTTTCATCAGAGCAAACCTGAGCAAGCGCACACGGTTGTCACTGATCCTGAGGTCATTCAGAACGTACTGGCTGAACACGGCGTGCATTTCGATCGTTGGGCAACCCGGGAACTTTCGGTGGAAGCGTCTCAGGATGAGATTCTGGAGGCCTATGCCGATGAAGTGGCCCGGCTCAGGCAGGACTGGGGATTTCAGGCGGCAGATGTGGTGAGCCTGACGGCAGACCATCCTCAGAAAGAGGTGTTTCGCCAGAAGTTTCTGGACGAGCATACCCACAGTGAAGACGAAGTGCGCTTTTTTGTTCGTGGTCAGGGGGTTTTCTACCTCCACTTCGACGATCAGGTTTATGCCCTGTTGTGCAAGATGAATGACCTGATCAGCGTGCCTGACGGCACACGTCACTGGTTTGATATGGGGCCGGAGCCGGAGTTTACCTGCATTCGCCTGTTTACCAACCCTGAAGGCTGGGTGGCGGATTTTACCGGTGCAGATATTGCGAGCCGTTTACCGCGTTACGAAGCGCTGGCAGGAGAGGTCTGATGATTCGGGTAATTCTGACGGACATTGAAGGGACGACCAGTTCGATCTCCTTTGTGCATGATGTTCTTTTTCCCTACGCCAGTGAACATTTGCCAATGTATATCCGGGATAACTACCGGATCATGCCAGCCGTTGCCGAACAGTTGGCCCGGGTGGCGGAGGCAAGTGGAACCGACCCAAAGGACATTGACGGGCTGATTGAGGTGTTGCAGGGGTGGATGTCCGAAGATCGGAAAGACGGTGCACTCAAGGCCTTGCAGGGTATGGTGTGGGAGCAGGGTTATCGCTCCGGAGAGTTGAAAGGGCACCTTTACCGGGATGCAGCAGATTATCTGCAGCGCTGGCATGATCGGGGGCTGAGATTGTTCGTATATTCTTCCGGGTCCGTCAAAGCGCAGAAACTGATCTTTGGGCACAGCAATGAAGGCGACTTCACTGGCTTTTTCTCCGGCTATTTTGATACCGAGGTTGGAGGCAAGAAAGACGCTCAGTCTTATCACAATATACTGGCGGAGCTTGGGGTTGATGCTGGTACTGTGTTGTTCCTTTCAGACGTTGAAGCTGAGCTGGAAGCGGCCGAGGCGGCCGGGCTTAAAACGGCTTGGTTGGTGCGTGACGGCGAGTTGCCGGAGACCGGGCGTTTCGTTGCCAGGGATTTCGCGGAGGTGGATGCTCTGTTACGGAAACGGTAGGGGGTGAGGCGTGCCCGGGTATCGCTGGATTTCGTGGCTATTACCGGGTCTTTGTGCGCTGGCCTTAGGGGGGTGCAACCCTTTTTCCGATGCAGAATCCATGGCGGAGGAGTACCTGGTGAGATTGGCCCGGGTACTCGATACCGAGTTGGTTTCCCTGCCGGACTTGCCCGAAGCCGCTATTCCTCCTCGCCGCCGGGAGCGCACTTTACCCTTGCCGGAACTGGATCTGGGAATGCTGGACTTCCTGTCCCTGTACGGTTGTGAGCTTCAGTATGTGGTGGGCGAGCGTAACTCCGTGATGGGCAAGGTGATGCAGCCGATCAATCAGCTGCGTTATGAGATACGGTTCATTCGAGCTGCCCGGGGCTGTCTTTCAGAGATCAGTGATGAGGATCTTACCGGCGTTCTGGAGGCGGCCATTGCCAGCAAAATGGAAAGTCTGCCTCTGGCCGTGTGGAATGCGACCTGGGGTTCTGAGGAGATAGAACGCCAGTTTACGCTGTCGAAAGGCTATTTTCCGGTGGCTGAAGTGGGGAACCCCGCTTCTGATCTGGTGCGCGATCTGCAACGCGTAAACCGACAGGTAGAAGCCCTGCGTGCCGGGGATCTTGAGGTTTCCCTGAAGGATCTTGGCGAAGTGCACCAGCGTTGGCAGGCGGATGTGCTGGCGGGACAGACCATCAATAGTGCCCGTCTGCTGGTCAGCACGCTGAATGCAGGCTCGATGATGCTTCGCAGGCGGGTAGAGGGTCGCCCGTTGTGCCTGAATGGCAAGCCAAACAATCAGTCCGACATTGTTCAGAGTTTCTTTTTCAGCGTTTATATCGGGAAAATTCAGCCATACATGAGCAGTGTCAGCCGTGCCCGGGACTCCCTGATTTCCGGATTCTCAGAGTTGGCCCGGCAGCAAGAGGCGGTGATGCCTGAATCGTTCACTTCCTGGTACCAGAGGCATTTGTCGGATGGCGCTGAGAGCAGCAGCCTCTGGCATGAACTCGACCAGGCCATGATGCTGCATACCCGCCATTGGCAGGATTTGCTCGAGCAGTGTGGGCTGCGACCAGGGGCCTGAGGGCTCAGCTCTCAGCGCTGACTCTCCGGCGTCACCCGCAGGATTTCCTCTACGGTTGTGAGGCCGGCCGCTACTTTCTGGGCGCCACTGAGTCTCAGCGATTTCATGCCTTCCTTGTACGCGTCCAGTCGGAGTGATTCGAGCTCACATCGGTCCGTGATCTGACGGGTGAGTTTGTCAGACAACGTCATGATTTCGTAGACGCCGGCCCGGCCTTGGTATCCGGTGTTCCGGCATTCCAGGCAGCCGGCAGGGTGATAGAACTGACGAGGGAGCGGGGCCTTCCAGGGGCGGGTCAGGGTTTGCCACGCCTGAGCATCAGGTTCGCCGGCCTGCTTGCAGTGGGGACAAAGAGTCCTGGTCAGCCGCTGAGCCATTACCCCGAGCACGGTAGCGCGGATCAGGTAGGGCGGAATGCCCAGTTCCATCAGGCGCGTGATTGCGCTTGGAGCGTCGTTAGTGTGCAGGGTTGATAGCACCAGGTGCCCGGTGAGGGCGGCCTGTACCGCCATTTCAGCGGTTTCAAGGTCCCGGATTTCACCGATCATGATGGTGTCCGGGTCTTGTCGCAGCAGTGCCCGGACGCCATGGGCAAATGTCAGATCAATGTTGGTCTGTACCTGCATCTGGTTGAACGCCGGTTCCACCATCTCAATCGGATCTTCGATCGTGCAGATGTTGAGTTCCGGCGAGGCTAGCTGTTTCAGGGTGGAGTATAGTGTGGTGGTTTTACCGGAACCGGTGGGGCCGGTAACCAGAACAATACCGTGTGGGCGGGATGTTATGGTCTGCCAACGTTCCCGGTCCTCCTTACTGAAGCCCAGCTGCTCAAATGATTTGAGCAGCACTTCCGGGTCAAAAATCCGCATGACCATTTTTTCGCCGAAGGCGGTTGGCATGGTGGCCAGGCGGAGCTCTACTTCCCGGTTATCCGGCTTGCGGGTTTTGATACGACCATCCTGGGGCCGGCGTTTTTCCGCCACGTTCAGGCGCCCGAGAATTTTCAGGCGGCTGGTGACTGCCATGCCGACCTGTTCCGGGAACTCATAGACATTATGCAGCACGCCGTCGATTCGAAACCGGACCTGGGTGACCGTGCGCCTGGGTTCGATATGGATGTCTGAGGCCCGCTGGTCAAATGCGTATTGCAGCAGCCAGTCGACGATTTTGACAACGTGCTGGTCGTTGGCGTCGGGGTTGTCGCTTGCCCCCAGGTCCAGCAGTTGTTCAAAGTTGTGGTTTCCTTTACCAGAGGGAGCCTGGTCGCCACCGGCTTTACTGACTGAACTGGCGAGTTGATAGAACTCGACAGTGTACCGGCGGATGTCTTCCGGGTTGGCCACCACCCTTCGGATGTCTTTGCGGACGGCTTGTCGCAGGTTGCTCTCCCATTCCCGCCTGAAGGGCTCCGAGCTGGCGATGACCACTTCATCGGTGCTGATCTCAACGGCAAGGATGTCGTGCCGTTGAGCGAAGGCATAGGACATAACGCGGGCAATGGCCGGCGTATCGATTTTCAGGGGATCGATATGGTAATACGCCTGACCACTCCAGCGGGCAAGCCAGTGGGTCAGGCGTTCGAGATCCAGTGTCCTGCTGTCACGCTGGCTGGTGAGGGCGGCGATGGCAACGAGTTCCAGCGGATGCCGTTGGGGAGTCTGGCCGATGCCGGACGCTGCGCCCAGATTGGCTGTCAGAACTTTCTCTGCATCCTCCTGGAGAATCTCGCCGCTTTGCACCAGGGCTGAACAAAGATCCCTCAGCGTCAGAGTCTGGCGGGCTGGCGGTGCTGGCATGGAAACGCTGTCTTCAGTCATCAGGGGGCCTTCCGGGTCGGTGAATCAGCCTGCAATTGGCCGGTTGACCTTTAGGTGGACCATCGCAACGCTGAAGAGCAGAAAGGTCAGAATGGTCAGAATAACCGGGCCCGCGGCACCTTCGGACAGCCAGGCGGAAACAACTGCCTGGGTAAAGTAAAAGATCACGACAAATGCCATCCAGATATAACCCCGGTTGTGGCCGCGGAATACGGGCACCGCAAAAGCAAGCAGCGGCAGGAGCTTTACGGAAAGCATCAGTGGGATGGAAACGCCCTCCACCGGAGCCGGCCAGAAGGTTGTGATCAGCAGGGTTAGGAGCACGGCAGCATAGAGTGCGATGGTCAGCCGGGCTGTGTGTCTGGCTTTATCGTTATGGAGCATGGAAGATTCCGGGCAATTGGTGAGGTTGATGATGTTGAGGCTTATCCATCAGCCAGTTTCAGGCTCAGTTTGGCAATACGCTCGCCGAAAGCCTGGCACAGGGTTTTCTCTTGTTCGCTGAGGGCTTGTTGTTCTCCGGTGCCAGCCCAGTGTGACGGGCCGTAAGGCGTGCCGCCGGTCGAGGTTTCGCTCAAGGCGCTCTCGGAATAGGGCAGGCCGCAAAGCACCATGCCATGGTGGAGGAGCGGCAGCATCATGGTGAGAAGGGTGGTTTCCTGGCCACCGTGAAGGCTGCCTGTAGACGTGAACGCGCCGGCTGGTTTGCCCACTAGTTTGCCGTTGAGCCAAAGGTCTCCGGTGCCATCAAGAAAATGCTTCAACGGTGCTGCCATATTGCCGAATCGGGTCGGGCTGCCGAGCACCAGGCCGGCACAATTGGCCAGGTCTGGCTTGCTGGCATAAGGTGCTCCGGTGTCCGGCACTGCCGGGAGTGAAGCGATGGTATCCGGAGAGACAGGGGGCACCGACCTTATTCTGGCTTCGATGCCAGAGACGCGGGCGACGCCGCGACCTATCTGCGTCGCCATCTCAGCGGTCTGGCCACTCCGGCTGTAATACAGAACCAGAACATAGGGTTTGGTGGTATCGGTCATGGCTTGCTCTGACTGATCAAAGGATATTGAGAACGTTTTCAGGTGGGCGGCCAACGGCGGCTTTGCCATTGGCGAGCACGATCGGCCGTTCAATCAGTTTGGGGGTTTTTATCATGGCCTGGATCAGGTCTGTCCGGTTCAGTTCCGGGCTGTCCAGCCCCTGTTCTCGATACTCGGCTTCCTTGGTGCGCATGATCTCGCGAGGCTCACATCCAAGCAGATCAAGAATGTGTAGAAGTTCCTGCTCTGTTGGTGGGGTCTCCAGGTAGCGTATAATCTCCGGTTCGATACCCTTCTGCTGCAACAGCTCGAGGGTCTGGCGGGATTTTGAGCACCTAGGGTTGTGGAATATGCGGGGAGCTTCTGTCATGGTCCTGACCGTTTTACGTAGTGTTTGCCGTCTTTAATGAAAACGTTAGTCTAACAGGAGGATAACCCTTGCAGTACCCTCAGGCCGGGCTCTTTTGCAGTCGTAAGCGATCGCTGTTGTTACTCATACTGCTGATCGTGTTTATTTCAGGTTGTGAGAAAGTTGAGCTGGAGAGAGCCGACGGTACCCCTTCAAACTGGGACAAGTACCGGGGCCAATGGGTGCTCGTTAACTACTGGGCAGAGTGGTGCAAGCCTTGTCTGGAGGAAATTCCGGAATTGAATGAGCTCGACAAAGCGCCGGACATTGCGGTGCTGGGAGTGAACTTTGATGGGGTCTCCGGTGCCCCACTGCTTGAGCTGGGTGAGCGTATGGGTATTGAGTTTACGCTGCTGGCAGCGGACCCAGGGCCAGATCTGGGCTGGCAGGTGCCTATGGCTCTGCCCGCTACGTTCGTTGTGGATCCTGACGGGGCGCTGATCGAGGCGCGGTTCGGGCCGCAGACTGAAGAAGACATCCGGGCAATGATTGGCGAATGACCATGGCAAACACTTTTGTACATCTGAGAGTTCACTCCGAATATTCCATGGTGGATGGTCTGGTCCGGGTCAAACCCCTGATTGGTCGCGTTGCTGAACTCGGAATGCCCGCCGTTGGGCTGACCGAGCAATCCAACATGTGCTCGCTGGTGCGTTTTTATAAAGCGGCGCTGGGGGCGGGGGTAAAGCCCATCATCGGTGCGGATATCTGGCTTGAAAACCCGGATGAGCCTGAAAATCCGTTCCGTCTGACCCTGCTGGCCCGGGACAACGGTGGTTATCTGAACCTGACGGAAATCATTTCGTTGGGATATACCGAAGGGCAGCGCTACGGTAAACCGATCATTCAGAAGTCCTGGCTGGAAGCCCGAGCAAACGGACTGATTGTTCTGTCCGGCGCGAAAATGGGGGATGTCGGCAAGGCGTTGCTGGCCGGTAAGCCTGACCTGGCGCGTGAGCGGGCCGGTTACTGGATGAATCTGTATCCGGGTAGCTATTACCTGGAGTTACAACGGACGGGGCGAGCCGGTGATGAAGATTGTCTGCACATGAGTGTAGCGCTGGCCTCCGAACTGAGCGTGCCTGTGGTGGCCACCAATGATGTGCACTTCCTGACGGCGGACGATTTCGAGGCCCACGAGGCCCGAGTCTGTATCGGTGAAAGCCGAACGCTGGATGATCCCAGGCGGGATCGTCGATTCAGCGATCAGCAGTACCTCCGCAGTGCCGAGGAAATGATTGAGCTGTTTTCGGACATTCCTGAGGCCGTCACGAATACCGTTGAGATTGCCCGGCGCTGCTCGGTGAAGGTCCGGATGGGCGAGTACTTCCTGCCCAATTACCCGATTCCCGATGGCATGACCATGGACGACTATTTCCGGAAGGTCTCCGAGGAGGGGCTGGAAGAGCGGTTGGCCAAGACCCTGAGCAAGGACGATCCGGAATACGATGCCAAACGCGAGGCCTACTACAAGCGCCTGAACTTCGAGCTGGATATCATCATCCAGATGGGGTTCCCCGGCTACTTCCTGATCGTGATGGACTTCATCAAGTGGGCCAAGAACAACGGTGTGCCGGTAGGGCCTGGCCGGGGGTCTGGTGCTGGCTCGCTGGTGGCCTACGCCCAGTTGATTACCGATCTTGACCCCCTGGAGTACGACCTGCTGTTCGAGCGGTTCCTGAACCCGGAACGGGTATCCATGCCCGACTTCGACGTTGACTTCTGTATGGAAGGCCGGGATCGGGTGATCGACTACACCGCACAAAAATACGGGCGGGAAGCCGTTTCCCAAATCATCACCTTCGGTACCATGGCCGCCAAAGCGGTGGTGCGGGATGTGGCTCGGGTGCAGGGTAAGTCCTATGGGCTGGCCGATAAGCTCTCGAAGCTGATCCCGTTTGAAGTGGGGATGACGCTTAACAAAGCGATTGAGCAGGAGCCTCAGCTCAAGGAATTCCTGGAGCAGGACGAAGAGGCCCAGGAAATCTGGGAGATGGCCCTCAAGCTGGAAGGTGTGTGCCGTAACGCTGGTAAGCACGCCGGGGGTGTGGTGATTGCGCCCACAAAGATTACCGACTTCTCGCCGCTGTACTGCGACGATGAGGGCGGAAGCCTGGTTACCCAGTTCGACAAGGGCGATGTCGAAGACGCTGGTCTGGTGAAGTTTGACTTCCTGGGGTTGCGGACCCTCACCATCATCAAGTGGGCCCTGGGCATGATCAACCCGCGTAGGCAGCAGCGTGGGGAAGGGGAGTTGGACATCAGTGCCATTCCTCTGGATGACAAGCCCTCTTTCGATATGCTCAAAAAGGCCGAGACCACCGCGGTGTTCCAGCTGGAATCCCGTGGTATGAAGGATCTGATCCGGCGCCTGCAGCCAGACTCTCTGGAAGATATGATCGCCTTGGTGGCTCTGTTTCGACCGGGCCCCTTGCAATCCGGCATGGTAGATGACTTTATCGACCGGAAGCATGGCCGGCAGCCGTTGTCCTATCCGCACCCGGATTATCAGTATGCCGGGCTGAAGCCGGTTCTGGAGCCTACCTACGGGGTCATCCTGTACCAGGAACAGGTCATGCAGATCGCCCAGGTGATGGCGGGCTATACTCTTGGGGGCGCGGACATGCTACGCCGGGCCATGGGTAAGAAAAAGCCCGAGGAAATGGCAAAGCAGAAGGCCTTCTTCCTGGAAGGTTGCGAAAATAACGGTATTGATAAAACCCTGGCTGAGAACATTTTCGACCTGGTAGAAAAGTTCGCCGGCTACGGTTTTAACAAGTCCCATTCGGCTGCATACGCACTGGTCTCATATCAGACACTGTGGCTTAAAGCCCATTACCCGGCTGAATTCATGGCTGCGGTACTCACTGCCGATATGCAGAACACCGATAAGGTGGTCACGCTGGTGGAAGAGTGCCGGAATATGAAGCTGGATCTGCTTGTCCCGGACGTTAGCCGGTCGGCCTATACCTTCACCGTCAACGATCAGGGGCAGATCGTGTATGGGCTTGGGGCGATCAAAGGCCTTGGGGAAGGGCCGATTGAGAGTATTGTCGAGGCCGCGAAAGATGGTCCCTTCCAGGATATTTTCGATTTCTGTCGCCGTGTGGACCTGAAAAAGGTCAATAAGCGGGCGATGGAAGCCTTGATCCGCTCAGGTGCTTTGGACAAGCTTGGGGCAGACCGGGCAAAACTGATGGCCAGTATCGACAAAGCGATCCAGCAGGCGGATCAACAGTCTCGTAATGACGCCGCGGGTATGGTCGACATGTTCGGCGAGATGCTTGAGGGCGGTGGTGACGACGGCGATACGTATGCGGACGTGGCGAATGTTCGGGAGTGGCCCGAAAAAGAACGCCTGAAAGGTGAAAAGGACACTCTGGGCCTCTACCTGACGGGCCACCCCTTTGATGAGTATGAGCGGGAGGTGCGTCGCTTCGTCCGCTGCTCGATTGCAGATCTCAAACCGAACAAATCACCTCAGCGGGTGGCTGGGCTGGTGGTGGCGCAGCGCACGATGAAGACCCGAACCGGTTCTACCATGTGTTTCATTACGCTGGACGATCGTAGCGCCCGTATTGAAGCGACACTGTTCTCTGAAGCCTTTTTTGAGAACCGCGAACTGTTGCAGTCCGATCAGGTTATCGTGGTGGAGGGGCAGGTCAGCCATGATGATTACTCGGGCCAGATGAAAATGCGAGTCAGCAGTGTAATGGATGTGGCCACGGCCCGGCAGCAGTTCAGTCGTGGTATCAGGCTGGCGTTGCGCTCGGAGCAGTTGCAGAATGATCTTCTGGACAGGCTGGATGACACGCTTCGGCCTTTTCGGAGTGAGGGAAGTCCGGTCTGGATTGAATATCAAAGTGCGGATGCGAGTACCCGCATTGAGCTGGGCGAGTCCTGGCGAGTTCAGCCAGACGATACGTTGTTGTTTGAGCTGAAGCATCTGGTGGGCGACCAGTCGGTGGAACTGGTCTATGATTAAGACCAATGTCCGCTTTAGCCTTACCATCAGCGCTGCTATCTTTACCCCAAATTCTGGTTTTGGCGGGCTTCGGCTCGCCTGGCAAAAAAATGATGGAACATCATGAACCCTAACTACCTGGATTTCGAACAGCCGATCGCCGACCTGGAAGCCAAAATTGAAGAGCTTCGTATGGTGGGTAACGACACCGATATCAACATTACCGATGAAATCAGTCGTCTGAAAAAGAAAAGTATCAGTCTGACTGAGTCGATCTTTTCAGATCTCAAGTCCTGGGATATCGCCCGCCTGGCAAGGCATCCGCGTCGTCCTTACACGCAGGACTATATCGACTTGATTTTCGAAGATTTTGACGAGTTGCATGGCGACCGCCGCTACGCGGATGATCTCTCTATCATTGGCGGAACCGCGCGGCTGGATAATCAGCCGGTCATGGTGATTGGTCACCAGAAAGGGCGAGAAGTCAGAGACAAGGTTAAGCGTAACTTTGGTATGCCGCGTCCTGAAGGGTATCGCAAAGCCCTGCGCCTGATGGAGATGGCTGAGCGCTTCAAAATGCCGATCCTTACCTTTATTGATACGCCGGGTGCCTATCCGGGAATTGGCGCGGAGGAGCGAGGCCAGAGTGAGGCGATTGCCTTCAATCTGGCGGTGATGTCCCGTCTGAAAACCCCGATCATCTCCACGGTGATTGGCGAAGGGGGTTCTGGCGGTGCTCTGGCCATTGGGGTTTGTGACCAGCTTAACATGTTGCAGTATTCAACCTATGCGGTCATTTCACCCGAAGGTTGTGCGTCCATTCTCTGGAAAAGCGCGGAATACGCGGCGCAGGCCGCGGAGGCCATGGGCGTAACCGCCGGTCGCCTGAAAGAACTGGGCGTTGCCGATCATGTGATCGATGAGCCGCTTGGTGGTGCTCACCGCAACCCTGAGAAAATGGCGGAGAGCCTCAAGCAGCAGCTCTCGAAAGGCGTGGCTGAATTGAACCGGCTTCCATTGGAAGAGCTGGTTTCCCGTCGGTATGAACGTTTGACTCGTTATGAAGGCGGGCGGTAACACCACCGCCGGGACAGAGTGGCCCGAGGACTTGCTCGGGCCGATACTGAACCTCCCCGATTATCACCAGCTCTGGGTTGCCTTTAGCGGAGGCCTGGACTCATCGCTGCTTTTGCAAGTCGTTGCTGCGGCCCATCCGGCTGTCAGAGCGCTGCACATCAATCATCAGTTGCAACCCAATCATGAAGACACAGAGCGGACCTGCCGAGAGGTCTGTGAACGGCTGGGTGTATCGCTGAATGTACATCGGGTTTCTGTAGACGCTGAGGACGGGGGTATTGAAGCCGCGGCGAGAGAGGCGCGTTACGAAGTGTTCCATAGCGTGATCGGCCCCGGGGACCTGTTGTTGATGGCTCATCATGCAGACGATCAGGCTGAAACGGTGTTGTTCAGGATGCTGCGCGGTTCCGGCGTTCGTGGGTTGGCGGGAATGCCGCGTACCCGGGCTCTCTGGAGAGGGCATCTGTTTCGTCCGTGGCTGGGTATTTCCCGGGCGCGGCTGCTTCAGGTGGCCAGCGAGCGGGGGATACCTTGGGTGGAAGACCCCAGCAATGTCAGTGAGGTGCACGACCGCAACTTTCTCCGGCATTCGGTGATGCCCCGCCTCTCAGAGCGGTGGCCAGGGCTGTTAAAGCGCATCGCCTACAGCGCACGCGCATGCGCTGAGAGTGAGGCACTGAACCGGCGGCTCGCAGAAATGCAGTGGGCGGATTGCGGTGATGATGAGGGGCGGGTCCGGCTCGTACGTTTTTCTTCATTGACTGGCCTTGAACGGAAAAATCTGGTGTGTTGGTGGATTCGGAGCAACGGGTTTGCTTTGCCGGGTGTATCTGACTGGGACGCTGTGCTCGGCGCTCTGGTCCATGCTGCGCCAGACCGGAATCCAGAGTTGGTGGGGGACGGTTTTTACATCCGGAGATATCGCCATCACCTGTATCTGGTCCCGGAGGTCGAGGTGCCATCGGGCTCAGAGGTGTTGACTGTCGGGCGCACGTTGCGTTGGGGGTATTGGTCGTTACGGCTGGTACCCGCGAATGATGGAAATACAACGGAAACCTCGCATCCGGAAATAAGGGTATCTACGAGGCAAGGGGGTGAAAGAGTCCGGTTCACCGAAAATGGCCCTTCCAGATCGCTGAAAACCTGGTTGCAGGAGCGAGGGGTTCCTCCATGGGAAAGGCCCGTTCTGCCGCTGGTTTCAGAGATTCGTGACGGTCATGACGAGTGGGTTGCCATTGGCGATTTGTGGACTTCTGGCCGATACTCCGGAAGCGCCCATGCCGCCGGTTGGCGGCTGATTGTCGAGCGGGATTGTGATTGAGTAGAGAGGGGCTTTCTGGTAGTCTGGCGTCCCATCTTGAGATGAACAATCTCCCTCCTTCACCGAACCAGATAATCACGGAATCTGCATGACGCGTTATATTTTCGTCACCGGCGGTGTCGTGTCCTCCTTGGGAAAAGGTATTGCGTCTGCCTCACTGGCAGCCATCCTCGAGGCACGCGGCCTGAAGGTCACTATTCTCAAGCTGGACCCGTACATCAACGTGGACCCCGGCACCATGAGCCCGTTCCAGCACGGTGAGGTTTTTGTCACCGAAGATGGCGCGGAAACCGATCTTGACCTCGGCCATTATGAGCGCTTCATTCGCACGCCGATGAGCAAGCGTAATAACTTTACAACCGGCCGTGTGTACGAAGAAGTCATCCGCAAGGAACGTCGCGGCGATTACCTTGGCGGTACCGTCCAGGTGATTCCTCACATTACCGACGAGATCAAACGCCGGGTTGTGGAAGGTGCGGCCGGTGCAGATGTTGCTATGATTGAGATCGGAGGCACGGTAGGTGATATCGAGTCACTCCCGTTCCTTGAAGCCTGTCGCCAGCTGAAAGTCGAAGTTGGCTCCCAGCGCGCGCTGTTCATGCACCTGACACTGGTGCCGTATATCGCGACCGCTGGAGAGATCAAAACCAAACCGACCCAGCATTCTGTAAAAGAAATGCGTTCTATCGGTCTTCAGCCGGATATTCTGTTGTGTCGTTCCGAGCACGAAGTGGATGCCAGCTCCCGTCGCAAAATCGCGCTGTTTACCAACGTGGAAGAACGTGCGGTAATTCCGTTGCAGGATGCCCGGTCTATCTATGCCATTCCGCGTATGCTGCATGAGCATGGCCTGGACCAACTGGTTATCGAGCGCTTTAATCTTGACGCCCGGGAAGCCGATCTGGGTGAGTGGGACGCCGTTGTCGATGCACTGCTCAACCCGCAGCATGAAGTGACCATTGCCATGGTTGGCAAGTACATGGAGCTTCTGGATGCCTATAAATCCCTGATTGAGTCCTTGTTGCATGCGGGTATCAAAACCCGCACCAAGGTCAACATCAACTACATCGATTCTGAAGATATCGAACGCGACGGCACTTCGGTGCTGGAGTCCGCCGACGCTATTCTGGTACCGGGTGGCTTTGGTGAGCGCGGTGTCGAAGGTAAGATCCGCACGGTTCAGTACGCCCGTGAAAATAAGATTCCTTATCTGGGGATTTGCCTGGGCATGCAGGTGGCGGTGATTGAGTACGCGCGCAACGTTGCCGGTCTGAGTGACGCCCACAGTACCGAGTTCCGTGAGCATACGCCGGAGCCGGTGGTTGGTTTGATTACCGAATGGCTTGATGCCACCGGTGAGAAAGAAGAGCGTACGGAAGAATCCGACCTGGGTGGCACCATGCGCCTGGGCGCACAGGATTGTGTGCTGGCGGAAGGTTCTACCATCGTAGGTTGCTACGGTAAGAAAACCATTCGTGAGCGCCACCGTCATCGCTACGAAGTCAATAACCACTTCCTGCCGAAGCTGGAAGACGCTGGCCTTCAGATTTCTGGCCGTTCTGCCGATGGCAAACTGGTTGAGGTGGTCGAGGCACCGAATCACCCTTGGTTCGTGGCGTGCCAGTTCCACCCGGAATTCACCTCCACACCCCGCGACGGCCATCCGCTGTTCAAAGGTTTTGTTGAGGCCGCGCTGGCTAACAAGAAAGGGTCCTGATTATGGCGCGCAGCAACCTGAACGTGTCGGGCATCGACATTGCCAACGATAAGCCGTTTGTGCTGTTCGGTGGTATGAACGTACTCGAGTCCAGGGAACTGGCGTTTGAGGTGGCAGAGAAATACGTGGATGTCTGCAATCGTCTCGGCATCCCATACGTATTCAAAGCTTCCTTTGACAAGGCCAATCGTTCGTCGGTCACTTCCTTCCGCGGCCCGGGCCTCGAGAAGGGGTTGCAGATCCTTGCAGACATCAAAAGCAAGTTCGGTGTGCCGATCATCTCTGATGTTCACGAACCGGAGCAGGCGGCACCGGCGGCAGAAGTCTGCGATATCATCCAGTTGCCTGCGTTCCTGAGTCGTCAGACCGACCTGGTGGTGGCTATGGCCAAAACCGGGTCGGTCATCAACATCAAGAAAGCCCAGTTCCTGGCGCCTCAGGAAATGAAGCACATCATTGCCAAGTGTGAGGAAGCCGGTAACGACCAGATTATTCTCTGTGAGCGTGGTACCAGCTTCGGTTACAACAACCTGGTGGTTGACATGCTCGGCTTCGGCATCATGAAGCGGATGAACGTGCCGGTATTCTTTGATGTGACCCACGCGCTACAGATGCCCGGTGGCCGCGCCGATTCCGCCGGAGGGCGCCGGGCTCAGGTCACTGACCTGGCCCTGGCGGGAATGTCTCAGGGGCTGGCCGGCCTGTTTCTGGAGGCCCACCCGGACCCGGATGCCGCTAAATGTGATGGCCCCTGTGCCTTGCGCCTGAGCCAGCTGGAGCCGTTCCTGCAGCGAGTGAAAGCTGTCGACGATCTGGTAAAAAGTTTTAAACCTATCGACACCGCCTGATTGGCGGTGTTGGTGTTTTGAAAGGTCGCATGCCCCATCACTTTTCAGAATGAAGGCATAGTGCGAACTTTGAGAGCGAGCGACTGGAAGAGCCTGCCGAACATTTCGGAGGTCAGGGATGGCCGGAAAGAAGTACACAGGGAAGTGCTTGTAGCGGTTTTCGGCAGGCTCTTCCAGTTGATCGCCCGGCACCATCATTCAAAGCTTGTATAGTGGTAAGAAGATAAAACCTGGAGAATCAACCGAATGACCAAGATTGCCAACATCAAAGCCCGTGAGGTTCTGGATTCACGTGGCAACCCCACCGTAGAAGCAGACGTCATCCTGGAAGACGGTACCCTGGGCCGCGCCTGCGCGCCGTCCGGAGCCTCAACCGGTTCCCGTGAAGCTCTGGAGCTGCGTGATGGTGATGCCTCCCGATACCTCGGTAAAGGTGTTCGCAAAGCTGTTGCAGCCATCAACGGCGAAATCCGTGATGCCCTGATGGGTAAAGATGCCGCCGACCAGCGTGGCCTTGATCAAATCATGATTGATCTTGACGGCACTGAGAACAAAGCCAACCTTGGTGCTAATGCCATTCTGGCTGTATCTCTGGCTGCCGCTAAAGCCGCTGCTACTTCACTGGGCAAGCCGTTGTATGAGCACATTGCCGATGTAAACGGCACTTCTGGCAACTTCTCCATGCCGGTGCCGATGATGAATATTCTCAACGGTGGTGAGCACGCCGATAACAACGTCGACATTCAGGAATTCATGGTTCAGCCGGTCTCTGTAAAAAGTTTCGCTGAGGCTCTGCGTGTCGGTGCCGAGATTTTCCATAGCCTGAAAAAGGTTCTCAAGGCTCAGGGCCTGAACACAGCCGTTGGCGACGAAGGTGGTTTTGCGCCGAACCTGCCGTCGAACGAGGCAGCCCTGGCCGCGATTAAGCAGGCAGTTGAGAATGCCGGCTACGAGCTGGGTAAAGATGTGACCCTGGCTCTGGACTGCGCCTCCTCCGAGTTCTACAAGGACGGCCAGTATCAGCTCACTGGCGAAGGCAAGAGCTTCGATTCTGAAGGCTTCGCGGACTACCTTGCCGGTTTGTGTGAGCGTTACCCGATTGTGTCGATCGAAGACGGCATGGACGAGAGCGACTGGGACGGCTGGAAAATCCTGACCGACAAGCTGGGTAGCAAAGTGCAGCTGGTGGGTGATGATTTGTTCGTAACCAACACCAGGATCCTGAAGCAAGGGATTGAGAAGGGCGTTGGTAACTCCATTCTGATCAAGTTCAATCAGATCGGTAGTTTGTCCGAAACGCTGGACGCTATCAAAATGGCGCAGGATGCAGGTTACACGGCAGTAATTTCTCACCGGTCCGGTGAAACTGAGGATACCACCATTGCCGATCTGGCCGTTGCAACCTGCGCCGGCCAGATCAAAACCGGTTCTTTGTGCCGCTCCGACCGCGTTGCCAAGTACAACCAGTTGCTGCGCATTGAAGATGCTCTGGAAGGCAAAGCGCCGTACCGTGGTTTGAGTGAAATCAAAGGTCAGGGTTAATCCCTGAGCGCATTTTTTAACTTGCCAGGCAGGCCTGGCAGGTAACAAAATGTTAAGGCCATCGCGTTCTGGATGAAAGTTCAGACACGATGGCCTTTTTATACAATCAGTTACGTAAAATTGTTGCTAATCTACTATAAGGTCTATAATTGACCTTCGACATTATTATATTTTCTGTTTTCGCACGGGTTTTGAATGAAATCTCTCTGGGCCATACTGGTAGTGCTGATACTCCTGTTGCAGGTTCGCCTGTGGATAGGAGAGGGCAGCTTTGCACAGGTCTGGGCCTTGGAGCAGTCGATTGCCGAGCAGCGTTCGGAGAATGCCGAACTGGCTACCCGGAATGACCGGTTGTATGCGGAAGTGCGCAATCTTCGGAACGAGCAGGGGGCCGTGGAAGAGCGGGCCCGAATGAATCTTGGCCTGATTCGTGAAGATGAGACTTTTTTTCTCGTTGTTGAAAACTGAGTTCAGGCGTGCACTTCTTGCCAGCCATCCCTTGCCTTCGAAATTTCCGGAGAGGCTCTCCCCGGCGCTCATCTGACCTTTGACGTACCTTCCATGAAAAAAGTAGATCTTTGGCTTATCGTTCCTGCTGCTGGCATCGGTCAGCGTATGAAAGCCGAATGCCCCAAGCAGTACCTCAAAATCAATAACCGTTTTATTCTGGATATCACCCTGTCCCGCCTGTTGGACAGCGCCCCGTTTAAAGGTTGTATGGTGCCGCTGAATGCTCAGGATCATTGGTGGCCGGATAGTGAGTCGGCGAGGGATGCCCGGGTGCAGACCTGTACCGGAGGCAGTGAGCGGGCGGACTCGGTGCTGTCGGCGCTGGTGGCTTTGGAAGGGCTGGCGACCGAAGATGACTGGGTACTGGTTCATGATGCTGCGCGGCCGTGTGTGCATCGTGAGGATCTGGCCCGGTTAATTTCGATGCTGTCGGAGCACCCGGTGGGTGGTTTGCTGGCGGCACCGGTGGCGGATACGTTGAAACTTGCAGAGGCCGGGCCGTTGCCGGTCGTGAGCGAAACTGTTGACCGGAGCCAGTTATGGCGTGCACTGACGCCGCAGATGTTTAGGTTTGGTGCTTTGAAAAAAGCCCTGTCGGACTGCCTTGAAAAAGCTCAGACCGTGACGGATGAGTCCTCTGCCATGGAGTTTTCCGGTAACATGCCGGTATTGGTAGAAGGGCGGCCCGACAACCTGAAGATCACGGTTCCCTCGGATCTTGCACTGGCAGAGTTTATCCTCAGCCGCCAGTGACTCAGCCCTTTGTTCTGTTCAGTTACCGGAGATGATCATGCGTATTGGTCAGGGCTTTGATGTCCATGCCTTCTGTGAGGGCGATTCTGTCATTCTTGGTGGTGTGACGATTCCCTACGATCAGGGGCTCAAAGCCCATTCTGACGGGGATGTGTTGCTTCATGCTCTGGCGGATGCGCTCCTGGGAGCTGCTGCTTTGGGGGACATCGGTCACCTCTTTCCCGACACAAGTGCGGAGTGGGCCGGGGCGGACAGTCGCGAGCTGTTGCGGCGTGTTATGCAGCGGGTGTCAGAAGAGGGGTATTCGGTTACGAATGTAGATACCACCCTTATTGCTCAGGCACCGAAAATGGCTCCCCACATTGAGGCTATGCGGATGAACATTGCTGAGGACCTGGGGGTGTCGGTGAATCGTGTAAGCGTAAAGGCAACCACAACGGAAAATCTGGGGTTCACCGGTCGTGGCGAAGGCATTGCCTGTCAGGCGGTCTGTCTGCTTGAGGTTTTGACGCAGTGACAGAGGATTCACGTTGGCGATTAGACTGGCCCGTATCCGGAGGTGTTCGTGTCGCGCGGGCACAGCTGAAAACCTCTCCGGCAGATTTCCGGGTTACCGAGGTGCTCTGGCCTTCAAGGGAGTTGCCCCCGGCGACGGATGAGCATATAAGCGTTGCCGGTGAAGGTGAACACTTATGCCTGCGGCTGGAGAAAACCGGGGATAACACGGAGTATGTGGCCCGCGAGCTCTCGTCGCTGGCAGAGTGCCGCTCCTTCGACATCGGGTTTTGTGGCCTGAAAGATCGGCATGCGGTGACAATACAGTGGTTCAGCCTTTACCGGCCTGGCCGGGAGTATGAGGACGAGGCACTGATGGCGGAGGTCTGTGCCCGTTGGCCTGTGCTGGCGGCGGTCCGCTATTCCCGTAAGCTGCGCCGGGGAGATCATCAGAGCAACCGGTTCGATATTGTTTTACGCAACGTGGACGGTCAGCGTGGGTCTGTGAATGCGGCTTTGGAGCGGCTGGCGCTTCAGGGGGCTCCGAATTACTTTGGCCCGCAGCGATTCGGTTTTAATGGTTCAAATCTTGATCGTGCCGCCCGGTTAGATCCATCGCGAATGAATCGTAAGCGCGGGCGTGCTGGCAGAAGCGCGTCGAAAAACGTATTGTACTTTTCGGCTGCGCGCTCCTGGCTGTTCAACCAGGTTCTGGCCAGACGAGTTGCTGAGGGTTCCTGGACGACCGGGTTGCCGGGTGAGCCCGTGGAATCCGGGAATGTGCCGTCTGGCCCCCTCTGGGGCGATGGCGGAACGTTGGCCACCGGAGATCAGGAAGTGTTGGAACGGAGCGTGGTTGAGTCCTGCCCTGAGTTGGCAAAGCTGTTCAGTGCCACCCGGATGAAACCAGAGCGCCGTATGCTGGTGGCTAGCCCGAAAGCGTTGTCCTGGCAGTGGTTGGATGAGACAACTCTGCGATTGCAGTTTGAGTTATCCCCCGGGCAATACGCCACGACGGTATTGGGTGATCTTTTCGAGCTTGAGGACATGAGCCTCGGCCGTGATAACAAG
Source organism: Marinobacter daepoensis DSM 16072 (assembly GCF_000421165.1). Taxonomy (GTDB): domain Bacteria; phylum Pseudomonadota; class Gammaproteobacteria; order Pseudomonadales; family Oleiphilaceae; genus Marinobacter; species Marinobacter daepoensis. The sequence continues at coordinate 85,616 of NZ_ATWI01000014.1, read as the reverse complement.
TAGTATGGCTAGCGGAGAATACTGTGCGAATTCTGTTGTCCAACGACGATGGCGTGCACTCGCCAGGTCTGGTGGCGCTGTATGAGGGCCTGCAGGGACTCGGGGAGCTGGAAGTGGTGGCTCCGGACCGGGACCACAGCGGCGCCAGCAATGCGCTGACGTTAAACCGTCCACTGACCGTAGAGGAGCACCCTAATGGCTTCCGATCGGTGGATGGGACCCCGACGGATTGTGTTCACCTTGCGGTGAACGGTTTGTTTGATCGGGGCTTTGATCGTGTGGTTTCAGGCATCAATACTCATGCCAACCTTGGCGATGACATCATCTACTCGGGTACGGTCGCTGCGGCGACCGAAGGGCGGCATCTGGGGCTACCCGCCATCGCAGTGTCGCTGGTCAACGATGGACATTTTCATTATGAGACGGCAGCCCGGGTTGTCCGGCTACTGCTAGAAAACAAGCTGGCGCTCCAGTTGGGCCCGCGGTCTATTCTCAACGTGAATGTGCCGGACTTGCCCTGGGAGCGCCTGAATGGGTTTCGGGTAACCAGGCTAGGTCATCGGGAGCGCGCTGAGGGGGCGGTCCCCGTGACGTGCCCCCGCGGTAAACAGCGTTACTGGATCGGTGCCGCTGGTAAGGGGGGGGATGCCGGCCCGGGCACAGATTTTCACGCGATCCGGGAAGGTTACGTCTCCATCACGCCGGTGCATATTGATATGACCCGGCATGAGTCTCTGTCGGAACTCCGTAAGTGGGTCGACGGCCTGGATGCCATGGCAGGAGGTCTGACATGAGTGCCCAGCTTGAAGGCATTGGTATGACCTCCCGTCGAACTCGCATGCGGCTTGTTCAGCGTCTTCGGGAGAGCGGGATCGAATCGGACCGGGTGCTGGATGTGATGGGGCAGGTTCCGAGGCACATTTTTCTGGATGAGGCGCTTTCACATCGGGCCTATGAAGATACGTCTTTGCCGATAGGTCATGGCCAGACATTGTCTCAGCCGTATATCGTGGCTCGAATGACGGAATTGCTGCTGGCCCACGCCCCGGAGCGTGTCCTTGAACTGGGAACCGGTTCCGGATACCAGACTGCGGTGCTGTCGCAGTTGTTTTCGGAAGTCTACAGCGTAGAGCGTATTCGACCGCTTCAGGATCGTGCCCGTGACCGGCTGCGACAGCTGAATGTCCGGAACGTGCTGTTAAAACATGCGGATGGCGGAATGGGATGGCCGGACCGGGGGCCCTTTAATGGCATCATCGTGACGGCAGCGCCTGTGGAAGTGCCACAAGAATTGCTGGAGCAACTGGCAGAAGGCGGTGTTCTTATTGCGCCGGTAGGGGAAGAAAAACAGGTGCTGGTCGAGATTACGCGTAAAGGAGACCAGTTTGAACGTCGTGATCTTGAGCCGGTGCACTTTGTTCCGCTGCTTGGTGGAGTGGTCCGTTGATGTCTGAGCAGAGCCAGAACGGAAATGATCGTTCTCATAGGATGGCCGGTGTTTTTCTGCGTGGCATGGCGATGGGGGCGGCTGACATTGTGCCGGGTGTTTCCGGTGGCACCATTGCGTTTATTACCGGAATCTATTTCCGTTTGCTAGCGGCTATCAGTGCAGCCCCTGTGGCTTTTGTACGCCAGTTGCTCCGTGGCCAGGTGGCCGGTTTCTGGCGCGATATTGATGGCACCTTCCTCGTCACGCTTCTGGCGGGCATTATCACCAGTGTGGTCAGTCTGGCCTCTGTGATTACCTGGTTACTGGATGCACATCCGATTCTGATCTGGAGTTTCTTTTTTGGTTTGATCGTGGCCTCCGTATGGCATGTGGGCCAGCAGATCCGGCGGTGGGCGCCGGTTTTGTTTCTTCCGTTCGTCGCCGGGGCCATTTTTGCCTGGTGGGTGACGACCTTGCCGGCCAGCGAACTCGCGCCCTCTGCACTGGCCTTCCTGGGGGCTGGTGCCCTGGCAATCTCTGCGATGATCCTGCCGGGTATTTCCGGCAGTTTTCTGCTCCTGATTATAGGGATGTACGCGCCTGTTCTGGCTGCCATTAAAGGAGTGGAGCTGGTTCCGCTTGGTTTGTTCATGGTGGGCTGTTTGGTGGGCCTGCTATCGGTGGCCCGCCTGATTACTCTGGCGTTCCGCTATTTTCACGACCTCGTGCTCGCGTTATTGACGGGATTCATGGTGGGGGCTCTCAGCAAGGTCTGGCCCTGGCAGGAAACCCTGAGCTGGCGGACCAGTAGTGCAGGCCATCAGGTACCGCTGAGCCAGACCCCCGTCATGCCGGATGCCTGGGCTTCGCTATACGGGCAGGATCCCCAGGTGCTGCTGGCGCTGGTGATGGCCGTGATCGGTCTGGCTCTGGTGCTGGGGCTTGAAGTCGCCGGGAAGAAAACTCAGCGCCTGGCGAATCGCTCCGTGTGACGGGAAATGTTACCTGGCGCACAAAAAAACTGTTTCGGGCGGTAACATTCCTGTGCTCAGAGTAACTTGGAATTGCCCCGTAATCGTGCAATATATTAGTAAGTTAGTCCTGAATGATAGGAAGCAGGGTAAGATCAGGATCACTCTTAAGATAGATATTTCATAACCGGGCAGCTTTTAATACGTGACTCAATCTAACGGGCGCACTAAATCTGAGCATCACCCCGTTCGGCGGTCTGGAGTTCCTGCTTCCGGCTTCTTTAGCCCTGCTACGTTCAGGGCGCTGGCGATCCTTACTCTGGTGGCAAGCATGATGGCTTTGGCCGGTTGTAACACCAGCGCACTGTATCAGGATAACCTCTACAACCCCCCGGTCTACTGGGGAACCCATGTCGTCAAGGAAGGTGAAACCCTTTACCGCATAGCCTGGCGTTACGGGCGAGACTACCGGGAACTGGGTGATGCCAATGGAATTTCCCCCCCCTGGAATATACGTCCTGGCCAGGTTCTACGCCTGGACCGCAAGGGGACCATCCGCCAGACTGCACAGGCCTCCAGGCCTACCAGACCCAAAACGTCCCCCCCTCCTCGTACAAACGCAGGGTCATCAATCTCGAGACCGAGCGCGAAACCAACGGCGAAGGTGTCAACTGGCAGAGCATCGGGTAGCCAGGTTGTGGCTAATGTTCGATGGCACTGGCCGCACTCTGGCACTGTAATTGCTGGTTTTTCATCATCCGGAAAGGTGAACAAAGGGATCGATATCGCCGGTAAGCCTGGTGATTCGGTCAAGGCGGCGGCTGATGGCAGCGTGGTGTATGCAGGAAACGGCTTGCTAGGTTACGGCAATCTGATTATTGTGAACCACAACGAACATTATTTGAGCGCCTACGCACACAACCGGAAAATTCTCGTAAAGGAAGGGGAGGGTGTAAAAGCTGGGCAGGTAATCGCCGAACTGGGGAATACCGGCACCGATAAGCCGAAACTGCACTTTGAAATACGCAAGAACGGCAACCCGGTGGATCCATCACGGTATTTGCCGAGGCGTTAAAACAGACGCTTCCAACCCCTCGGATGTTTACCACAACAGCCTGACTGAAACCGCGAAACAGAAAAACAAGAACGGCAACGGTAATTGCCAGCCAACAACTAAATGTCCTGAAGAAAATCACAATTGAAACACACCCGGAATAACAAGAAGTAACGGGGACAACAGGATAATTGAGAGGCGGGGTGAACAATGTCAGTAGAACAGGAAGAAATCATCATTGATCGTGTGGCCGATATGGAAGAGGCCGAAGACCATCTGTTAGCCGAAGACAAGCCTGAAAAAGCTTCTGCCGGTGATACCTCAGGCGCAGAAGATGAATTTCCCGCACAGGGAAAGTATTACTCTAGTCAAAAACAGCTGGATGCGACCCAGCTCTACCTCAACGAAATCGGTTTTTCCCCTTTGCTGACCCCGGAAGAAGAGGTCTATTTCGCGCGTCTTGCCCGTAAAGGAGAAGAGAGCGGCCGCAAGCGGATGATCGAAAGCAACCTGCGGTTGGTTGTCAAAATTGCCCGGCGCTATGTAAACCGGGGGCTGACACTGCTGGATCTGATTGAGGAGGGAAACCTGGGCCTGATCCGCGCAGTCGAGAAGTTTGATCCGGAGCGAGGGTTCCGCTTTTCAACCTACGCCACCTGGTGGATTCGCCAAACCATCGAACGGGCCATCATGAACCAGACCCGTACCATCCGGTTACCCATTCATGTGGTGAAAGAGCTGAACCTTTACCTGCGGGCAGCCCGTGAACTGACACAGAAACTGGACCACGAACCGACGGCGGAAGAAATTGCCCGTATGGTCGACAAGCCCGTTGATGATGTTAAGCGCATGCTCGGGCTCAACGAACGAGTGGCTTCAATGGACACGCCAATCGGTGTGGGTGGCGACAAATCATTAATGGACACCGTCGCGGACGAGGGGGCCTCGGATCCTGCGGACTTGCTGCAGGATAACAATATGTGTTCCTGCCTGGAGAAGTGGATCGACCAGCTCAGTGACAAGCAGCAGGAAGTGTTGTCGAGGCGCTTTGGTTTGCGGGGGTATCCTATCAGTACTCTTGAGGAGGTTGGTCAGGAGATCGGTCTGACTCGCGAACGGGTGCGACAGATTCAGGTGGAAGCACTGCGGCGCCTGAGAGAAATTCTTGAGAAAGAGGGGTTGTCCGGAAGTCTGTTGTTCAAATAGACCGGGCTGACAACCCCGAAGGGAAAGCCGGCCATGGTGACGTGGTCGGCTTTTTTGTTTAATGAACTGGCAAATGAGAACCAAGTGGCGATCCGCCTGTAAAGTTCGTTGTTAAAATGGGCCACCGGGCGGCGACAGGGGATCGCTCCGGTGTCGAATGAAACACTCAATAATAACGATCGGAAGGAAAGGACTATGAAGAAGACTCTGACCGCAGGATTTGCATCCCTGGTATTGACCGGTTTTCTGGCTGCGCCAGCGTCGGCTCTTACTGTGGGCGATGTTGAAGTGCCGGAAACGTATTCGGCCATGGGGCAGGAACTCCAGCTCAATGGCGCTGGTACCCGCTCCAAGTGGTTTATGGACCTCTATGTGGGGGGATTGTATGTTCCTGAAGAGGTCAGCGATGGCGAGGCCGTTATCAATGCGGATGAGCCACAGGCGATTACTCTGCACATTACCTCCGGCATGATTACCAGCGAGCGGATGACCGACGCGACGATGGATGGCTTCAAAGCCGCGACTGCAGGAGATCTCTCCGCCATTCAGTCAGATGTTGACCAGTTTATGTCGGTTTTCAAGGAAGAGATCAAAGAAGGCGATGTCTTCGATCTGGTGTACTTGCCGGGTGAGGGAGTCCGCGTTCTGAAAAATGGCGAGCAGAAAGATACCGTGGGTGATCTTGAGTTTAAAAAAGCGTTGTTTGGTATCTGGTTGTCAGATAAACCCGCTCAGGAAGACCTGAAAGAAAAGATGCTGGGACAGCGTTAAGTCGTCTGTTTAGCTAAAAAGCCGGCGTTTGCCGGCTTTTTCTTGTCTCCGGGTTACTGGTAGTCTCGTTTTTCCCTGAACTCGCAGAGATCTTCAATCATGCAGGCCCCGCACTTGGGTTTTCTGGCGGTGCAGGTATAACGACCGTGAAGAATCAGCCAGTGGTGAGCATCCATCAGGAACTCTCTGGGCACCAGTCGAAGCAATCGCTTCTCGACTTCCAGTACGTTTTTACCGGGGGCGATACCGGTTCGGTTGGACACCCGGAAAATATGAGTATCGACCGCCATGGCGGGTTGCCGAAACGCCGTATTCAGCACCACATTCGCCGTTTTTCTGCCCACCCCTGGTAAGGCTTCCAGGTCTTCCCGATTGTCCGGCACTTTGCTGCCGTGTTTCTCGATCAGCAAGCGGCAGGTTTTGATAACATTTTCGGCTTTGCTGTTAAACAGGCCGATGGTCTTTATGTATTCCTTCAGTCCCTCCACACCGAGCGCCAGGATGGCTTCAGGGGTGTTGGCGACTGGATACAGCTTGTCTGTCGCTTTGTTGACGCCGACATCGGTTGCCTGGGCAGAAAGGATTACGGCAATCAGTAACTCAAATGGCGATGTGTAGTTGAGTTCGGTCGTCGGATTGGGATTGGCATCCCTCAGCCGGGTAAAAATCTCGGTACGCTTTTCTTTGTTCATATCTGCCAGGTGTGGTTCAGGAAATATTTCCGGTCACTCGCACGCGCTTGTTACCAGCGCTTACAGGGGCCGTGTCCCGGGCCTTTTGCCTTTCTTTCAGGTGATTATCGATGCTGTTTTTCAGGGCGATCAAAAGCCCCAGGCCGACAAACGCACCGGGAGGAAGCACCATAAACAACATGTCGGGATACTGATCAAAAGGGCGGAAAACCCAGTCAGCCGCACCGGGGCCGAACAGCAGGTGCATGTCGGTGAACAGTGTGCCTTGCCCTATCAGCTCCCGCATGGCTCCCAGCGTTACCAGTACCGCCAGGAAACCGAGCCCCATCATGGCGCCGTCCAGGACTGCTGGTAAAGGGGGATTCTTGGAGGCAAAGGCATCGGCACGCCCAAGAATAGCGCAGTTGGTGACGATCAACGGGATGAAGATGCCCAAAATCTGATAGAGCTCATAGGTAAAAGCCTGCATCAGCAATTCCGCACAAGTCACGAAAGAGGCAATGATCATCACGAAGGCCGGTAGCCGAACCGATTCACTGACGAAATTTCGAATGATGGACACAGACAGGTTGGAGCCGACCAATACCAGGAGCGTGGCCACCCCAAGGCCGATTGCATTGACGACGGTGCTGGTAACGGCCAGCAGAGGACAGAGCCCGAGCACCTGGACCAGAGCCGGGTTATTGTGCCAGAGGCCATCCATGATGATTTCGCGGGACGTTTTCGTGCTCATGGTCAGGAATGCTCCGCTGGTTGGGTGTCGCTGGCAATGGCTTCCGGTGTCGGACGTCGTTTGCCGGGCTTTGCAGGTGCGTTGACACGTTCCCGGATCGTGGCGTGATGTTGGCGGAAATAGACGAGTGTTCTCTGAACGGCTTTCACCACTGCTCTTGGGGTAATGGTTGCTCCGGTAAATTGGTCGAACGTGCCACCATTCTTTCGGACATTCCAGGCTTTGGGGGGCGGGTTACCCAGAGATTTGCCTTTGAAAGCGTGAATCCATTCAGATTTACGGGTTTCGATTCGGTCGCCGAGCCCGGGTGTCTCTTTGTGACCAGTGACACGAACACCCAGAACCCGCCCCTCAAGATCCAGGCCAACGAGCAGATGGATGTCTCCGGAATAACCGTCGGGAGCCAGCGCCGGGATAATCAGACCGACCGGATTACCGCCCTTGCGGGCGACCCAGGCTTTGACCGGGCCGTCGATGGGCAAGCGGTCGCTGGAAGGCAGGGTAACAACGTCTTTCAGCAAGTTGTTGTCATGCCGGCTTTCCGGGATGATCTCGAACAGCGCTCTGGCTTCGGCCCGGGCCGCTTGCTCCTGAATCCGTGTCTCTGTCAGCCCCTGGGTCAGGGCAATGGTGCCACCGGTGATGATGGCAAACAGCCCTAGCCCGATGGCACTGCGGCGAACCGCCTTGGTCACAGCGCTCATATTCAGCCTCCGTTCCTGCCCGGCAGACCTCTACGGGCCTTGTGATGGCCGTAGGTTCTGGGAGGGGTGTAGTGGTCGATGAACGGTACCGCAAAGTTCATCAGCAGAACGCTGAAGGCGACGGCATCCGGGTAGTTTCCCCAGCTGCGGATCAGATAAACCAGGATGCCTATGCCAGCGCCGTAGATAAGCTTGCCCTGATGACTGGAGGCGGCTGATACCGGGTCCGTCGCGATGAAAAAAGCGCCGAGCATGGTTCCCCCGGCGAGCAGGTGCAGCTGGAGCGGAGCATACTGGTCCGGGTTGCTTCCGAAGGCAAGGCTCATGACGGTGATTCCGCCCAGGAACGCGACCGGAATGTGCCAGGTGATGATTCGGAGCGCGATCAGCAGAATACCACCAGTCAGGAACGCCAGGTTTACCCACTCCCACCCGAGCGCAATCAGGTTGCCAAACGTCGGGTGGGTAAGGACTTCCGTTGAGGTGTGGCTGGCAATCTTGTGCTTGTACTCATCCAGTGGGGTTGCCATGGTCCAGCCATCTACTGCGGTCTGGCTGCCGGTAAATATCTTGGCCAGCGTGTCGCCGAAGCCCGGAATGTCTCCCCAGAGTGTGGCTGCTTCGGCCCAGTTGGTGGTCATGGCGACAGGAAATGAGATCAGCGCCAAAGCGTACCCCACCATGGCGGGGTTAAAGGGGTTGGCCCCAAGGCCCCCATAGAGCTGCTTGGCAACGACAATGGCGGAGAAAACGGCCATCGCCGATACCCACCAGGGGGTGAACTGGGGCAGAGACAGTCCGAGCAAAAGGCCTGTCACGGCGGCGGTGTTATCGCGCAGGAAAAAGGCTACAGGCTTGCCGCGAAGTTTCAGAATCGCACCTTCTGACACCAGCGCCAAGGCAATACACCAGGTGACATTGATCAGATTGCCCCAGCCAAAGAAAAAGGTCTGGGCCATCAGGCCGGGCAGTGCCGCCAGAATCACCCAGAGCATGACCCGCGAGGTCGGGCGGGCGTTGTGGGCGTGGGGGGAGGACTGTTGAACAAGTGCCATGGAGTTCCAGCCTAATAGATTATTGGGACGACGCGGGTTGTTCCGCGATCTGCTTGCGGGCCAGCTCAAGGGCTTGCCGGGCTCTCTGCACCCGGTCATGATTCTTGGCGACGGCGCGCTCCAGTTTCTCCACATTTTCGGCTTGCTGCGCCCGGGCATCATCAAGCATACCCTGCATGGTATTCAGCTTCGCTTCAGCTTGCGTAAGCTGTTTCTCCAATGCGTCAACATCCGGTTTCTCTTCGGCAATGTCGGGAGCAGCTGGTGCAGGTTGCTCGCTGGTCTGGGCGGCCGTTTTGGCTTTCTTGCGCTCCAGTGCCTGTTGAACCAGCGCGGCCTTGGCGGCGCGGTCGTCAGGGGCTTGCCCATCGGCTGCAGCGTTGTCAGCCTCGGCCTGTTTCTTTGCCTGGGCTGCTGCTGCGGCCTTTGCACGTTCTTTGCGCCGTTGGTCTTTTTCCTGCTGCTCTCGGTCAAGTCGCGCCTGTCGGGCTTCAAAACGCTCACGGGCCCGGTCTGCTTTTAACTGCTCGGCCCGTTGTGTCCGGATCTCACCTTTGGCAAACCGATAGTATTGAACCAGCGGAATGGCGCTCGGGCAGACGTAAGAACAGGCACCACACTCAATGCAGTCGAACAGGTTCAGGTGCTCGGCTTTCTCAAACTCGGCAGCCTTGGAATACCAGAACAACTGCTGTGGCAGCAGATCCATAGGGCAGGCTTCGGCGCACTGGCCACAGCGGATGCAGGGTTGTTCCGGTGGTGGCGCTGGTAACTCTTTTTCCGTGGCAGCAATGACGCAGTTGGAAGTTTTCACCAGTGGCACGTTATCGGTGGTGAGGGTATAGCCCATCATGGGGCCACCGAGTATCAGCCGGTTCAAGCGCTCTTGTTGCAGGCCCGCGGCGGCCAGCAGGTCTTGTACCGGGGTGCCGATAAGAACCTCAAAGTTGCCGGGGTCCTGGACGGCGTCGCCCGTGATGGTCACGATGCGGGAAATCAGGGGCTTTCCCTCAAACACGGCCCGCCCGACGGCCACCGCTGTTCCTATGTTCTGGCACATGACGCCGATGTCGGCTGGTATGCCGCCACTGGGGACTTCCTGGCCGGTCAGAATCCTGATCAGTTGTTTCTCGCCACCCGATGGGTACTTGGTTGGAATGACCAGAACTTCAATCTGGGTGCCTTCCACCGCCTGTCGCATGGCTGCAACGGCTTCAGGTTTGTTGTCTTCAATACCGATAACACAACGGGAAGGCCTCAGAATCCAGGCCATGATTTCCAGGCCTGAGACAACCTCACCGGCATGCTCGCGCATGGTCATGTCATCCGCGGTGATATACGGCTCGCATTCCGCACCGTTGAGAATCAGGGTATCGACTTTGCGGTCTCTCGGGGGGCGGAGTTTGATGTCCGTCGGGAAACCTGCTCCGCCCATTCCGGCGATACCTGCATGGCGGATAAGCTCCAGCAACTGCTCACGATCCAGCCGTTTGTAGTCTTCAACCGGCTCAAGGGCAACCCACTGATCTTCGTGGTCGGGCCGGATCACAATACACCAGTCTGACATGCCGGATGGGTGAGGGACCGGCCGCTGCTCGATGGCTTCAACAATCCCCGACGTGGGGGCATGCACCGGAACCCCCATGCCGTTCCTTACCTCGGCAACCGGTTGGCCCTTCAGTACCCGGTCCCCCACCGAAACCACGGGCTCTGCAGGCTCTCCGATATGCTGCTGCAAAGGCAGTACGAGGTACTCTGGCAGAGTTGTTTTGGCGATCGGGCGCAGGGTGGATTGATGTTTGTTCTCGGGTGGATGAATACCGCCGGCGAAATCCCACAACTGAGTCATCAGGCGCTCGCCCCCTGGCGGTCGGTGACTATGATCTGAGATGCGGGTGGGGTCCAGGTCCATGACCGGATATCCGGCTCAATCGTCACCATGTCGATACAGTCCACGGGGCAGGGTTCTACACACAAATCGCAACCTGTGCATTCGCTTTCAATGACGGTATGCATATGCTTGGCGGCCCCCAGAATGGCATCTACCGGGCAGGCCTGAATGCACTTGGTGCAGCCGATGCATTCGTCTTCGCGGATCACCGCGACACGTTTTGCCTGTTCCACGCCATGTTCGGCATCAAGGGGCTGGGGCTCTACATCCAGAAGGTCTGCAAGTGCCTTGATGGTGCTTTCGCCTCCGGGAGGGCATTTGTTGATGGCTTCACCATCGGCAATAGCCTCGGCGTAGGGACGGCAGCCTGGGAAGCCACATTGGCCGCACTGGGTTTGGGGCAGGAGTGAGTCGATCTGCTCGACCAGAGGGTTGCCCTCCACCCGGAATCTCTCAGAAGCAAACCCCAGGAGACCTCCAAATACGAGGGCCAGGGCCAGAAGAACCACCACGGCGATCAGGAAACTCATCCACATAACACCCGCTCCGTCAGACGGCGACCAGGCCGGTAAACCCCAGGAAGGCCAGTGACATCAGCCCTGCGGTCACCATGCCAATCGCGGCGCCCCGGAAGGCCACGGGCACATCCGCGACCGCAATCCGTTCCCGCATGGCGGCAAACAGTACAAGCACCAGAGAAAACCCGAGTGCGGCACCGAAACCGTAAAGCACTGACTCGACAAAGTTGTTGTTTTTGTTCAGGTTGAGCAGGGCCACACCGAGGACGGCGCAGTTCGTGGTAATCAACGGCAGGAAAATTCCCAGAACCCGGTACAGCAGAGGGCTGGTCTTACGGACGACCATCTCCGTGAACTGCACCACCACGGCAATCACCAGAATGAATGTGATGGTTTTCAGAAAGGCGAGACCGAGGGGCTCCAGCAGGTAGGTGTATGCCAGATAACTGCACACCGATGACAACGTCAGCACAAAGGTGGTGGCCAGAGACATGCCCATGGCGGTTTCCAGTTTTCCGGAAACCCCCATGAACGGGCACAGCCCCAGAAACTGTACCAGGACAAAGTTGTTCACCAGAATGGTGCTGACCAGAATGAGCAAATACTCGGTCATCGGAGCGTTCAGCCTCTGCTGTTTACATCACCCGCATGCCCGGCGTAGCGCCGGAATCCGGAGAGAGTATGAAAATGTCCTTCCCGCCAGGACCAGCGGCCAGAACCATGCCTTCTGACATGCCAAACTTCATTTTCCGGGGTTTCAGGTTGGCCACCATCACCGTCAGACGGCCTTCGAGATCTTCCGGTTTATAGGCGGACTTAATACCAGCAAAGACGTTGCGCTCGCCATGTCCTACGTCAAGGGTCAGGCGAAGAAGCTTATCCGCGCCGTCCACGTGCTCGGCTTTGACGATTCTGACCACGCGCAGGTCGACTTTGGCGAAATCCGGGAACTCGATTTCTTCTGCAATGGGCTCCAGATTGTCGGTGGATGCAGGCTTATTATCACCCTGCGCTGCGGGCAGTTGTTCTTTGGATGCCTCCAGCAATTTCTCAATCTGAGCCAGATCGACACGATTCATCAACGGTTTGAACTTGTCGATGCCATGATTTTCCAGCAAAGCGGCGCGGTTGTTCCAGTTCAGACGGGAGTTCAGGAACGACTGTGCTGCCTCGGCGGTTTTGGGCAGGACCGGGGCCAGATAGGTCATCAGCAGGCGGAACATGTTGATCGCATTGGTGCAAATGGCTTGCAGTTTATCGTCCTGACCGTCCTGCTTGGCAATAACCCAGGGCTGTTCATCATTCACGTACTGATTGGCAATGTCCGCCAGTTCCATGATCCGACGCATGGCTTTGCCGAACTCTCTGGCTTCGTAGAACCCGGCAATTTGCTCGCCGGCATCGATAAACTCTTTCAGTTTGTCCTGTTCGGTGACTTTGCCCAGCTTACCGTCAAACCGCTTGGTGATGAAACCGGCGCTGCGGCTGGCGATGTTTACCACCTTGCCAACAAGATCTGAATTCACCCGGGCGGCAAAATCCTCCAGATTCAGGTCCATATCGTCTACACCCGCGGTCAGTTTGGCCGCGAAGTAGTAGCGGAGGTATTCCGGGTTGAGGTGGTCCAGATAGGTGCGGGCCATGATGAAGGTGCCCCGGGATTTGGACATTTTCTTGCCGTTCACTGTGACAAAACCGTGAGCCCAGACTGCGGTGGGCGTTCGGAATCCTGCGTCGTAGAGCATGGATGGCCAGAACAAAGCGTGGAAATTGATGATGTCCTTACCGATGAAATGGTAGACCTCGGCGGAGGAATCTTTCTTCCAGAAATGCTCGAAATCGATATTTTCGCGATTACACAGATTCTTGAAGCTGGCAAGGTAGCCGATTGGCGCATCCAGCCAGACATAGAAGTACTTGCCCGGCGCATCCGGAATCTCGAACCCGAAGTAGGGGGCATCCCGGCTGATGTCCCATTCCTGAAGCCCGGCATCCAGCCATTCGGCAAGCTTATTCGCGACCTGGGGCTGAAGCGCACCGCTGCGGGTCCAGGTGCTCAGAAAGTCGTGGAACTCGGGCAGTTTGAAAAAGTAGTGTTCGGATTGTTTTTCTATCGGCGTGGCGCCAGAGACCGCGGAGCGTGGGTTAATCAGCTCGGCTGGCGTGTAGGTAGCGCCACAGGCTTCACAATTATCGCCGTACTGGTCTTCTGTTTTGCACTTCGGACAGGTGCCTTTAATAAAGCGGTCTGCCAGAAACATCTCTTTTTCCGGGTCAAAGAACTGGGTGATCTTGCGCGTAGCAATATGATCGTTGTCCTTGAGCTGACGGTAAATATACTCCGAAAAGTACTGGTTTTCTTCAGAATGTGTGGAGTAATAGTTGTCGAAGCGGATATGGAAGTCGGCAAAGTCTTCCTGATGCTCCTGACGAATACGATCAATCAGTTGCTCGGGGGTAATGCCCTCGCGCTCGGCCCGTAACATGATGGCGGTGCCATGAGCATCATCGGCGCAAACGTAATAGCAGTTGTGGCCACGCATGTTCTGGAAGCGCACCCAAATGTCGGTCTGAATGTATTCCAGCAGGTGCCCCAGATGGATGGGCCCATTGGCGTAGGGCAGGGCGCTGGTAACCAGAATATCGCGCTGTTGCGTGCTCGCTTGCGTCATGATGATGTCCGAACCTTAAATGTTGACACGGGTTGGAAAGACAAAATGGGGCCGGTCTGGACAATCGCAATTGTTTGTTCCAGGTGAAGACCCCATATGGTCAGAAACGGGCACAGATGATACCTTCCGAGTCATCATTTTTCACCTGCATTCAAGTTTATGAACTTATTCCGGAGACCCTGATGACCCAGATCTCGCAGCAGGCCCTTGAAACGGCCATTAAAGAATACCGGGACCCATACCTTAACAAAGACTTGTATGAGCTGGGGGCGGTAAAGAACCTTACGGCCGATGACCAGGGTAAGGTCACCTTGGTGGTGGAGTTGCCATACCCCTCCAAGGGCATCGCCGGAGGGCTGAAGCAGATCGTGACCAACGCTCTGGAATTTGTTGACGGCGTAGACAGCGCCGAGGTTCACGTTGGTCAGCGAATCCACAGCTATAAGGTCAGCAAAGACCTTCCAGCGGTTCCTGGGGTGAAAAATATTATTGCCGTGTCGTCTGGTAAGGGCGGTGTGGGCAAGTCGACCACCGCTGTGAATCTCGCCCTGGCTCTTCATGCCGAGGGTGCCCGGGTCGGAATCCTTGACGCGGATATCTACGGCCCCAGCATCGGTATGATGTTGGGGGTTCCGGAAGGCAAGCGCCCGGATGTGCGCGAAAACAAGTATTTTGTGCCCATGGCAGCCCATGGCCTGCAAGCCAACTCCATGGCCTTTGTCACGACGGATAAAACGCCGATGGTCTGGCGTGGCCCCATGGTCAGCGGTGCTGTGATGCAACTGCTTCAGCAAACCCTGTGGGACGAACTCGACTACCTCATTATCGATATGCCCCCCGGTACAGGCGATATTCAGCTTACCCTGGCTCAGAAAGTCCCGGTCACCGGCGCTGTCATCGTCACTACGCCTCAGGATATTGCCTTGCTGGATGGCAAAAAAGGCATCGAGATGTTCCGGAAAGTCGACATCCCGGTCCTGGGTGTGGTCGAGAATATGAGTGTCCACATCTGCTCCAGTTGCGGCCATGAAGAGCCTCTCTTCGGCCACGGCGGCGGCGAACGGATAGCCGAAGAATACGACACGACGCTGCTGGGCCAGTTGCCGTTGCACATGACCATCCGGGAGCAAACCGATAGTGGTGCCCCAAGTGTGGTCGCTGAGCCGGATTCAGAAGTGGCAAGACGCTATCGGGATATCGCGAGAAGGGTAGGCGCAGGCCTGTCGACCCGGGAGCGGAATCTTGGGGGAACGATCTCCAGTATTGCGGTGGCGGAACACTAAGGAGGCCAGCGGGGTGACGGCGTGTCACCGGGCATTTTTCCCAAGGTGCCAGCATACCTTCGGATTATTAAAGCGAAGGCTGTCGAAGGCTATTCCCAGCCTTCGACAGACTCCGGGCGACAGGGTAAACTACGCCCCAATTTTCCCACCAGCTGGATAACGAGAAGTCACCCATGAGCATCAAATCCGACAAGTGGATCCGCCGGATGTCCGAGCAGCACGGCATGATCGAACCCTTCGAAGCCGGGCAAGTTCGGGAAAGCGAGAAAGGCCGAGTCATTTCCTACGGCACTTCAAGCTACGGCTACGACGTGCGCTGCAGCAACGAGTTCAAGATCTTTACCAACGTTCACAGTGCTACGGTTGATCCGAAAAACTTCGACGAAAACAGTTTCGTTAACTACACCGGTGACGTGTGCATCATCCCTCCAAACAGTTTTGCGCTGGCGCGCACGGTTGAGTATTTCCGGATTCCCAGAAGCGTGCTCACCATCTGTCTGGGCAAAAGCACCTATGCGCGTTGTGGGATCATCGTTAACGTCACGCCGCTGGAGCCGGAGTGGGAAGGCCAGGTGACTCTGGAATTTTCCAACACGACGAACCTGCCGGCCAAGATCTACGCCAACGAAGGCGTTGCCCAGATGTTGTTCTTCGAGTCTGACGAAATTTGTGAAACCAGCTATAAAGACCGCGGCGGCAAGTACCTTGGCCAAACCGGTGTGACTCTGCCCCGGACATGAACGCCAACCAGTTTCTTAAAGCCGTCTCTCAGTTACAGGGTTGGCGCGAATGCGCTTTTCTGTTGTCCCTGGCGGAGCGCTCATTTCCGAATTATGCGCTGTTTGCTGATGCCGTTGGTCTGAAGACTGGTGGCAAGATGCGTCAGTTACTGGATCTGGCCTGGGATCTGCTCCAGAAGGACGTTGCCGACGCCGCCATCCCACAGTTGCTGAGTAAGCTGGAATCCTTGTGCCCGACGGTCGATGAATACGATGCCTATGGCGTATATCCGGCCGTTGATTTCTGTGAGTTGCTGGAGCAGGCGTTACTGAACCGCCTGAACCCGAACAAGCATCGGGCGTCCGAGGCATCTCAGCTCGCGACTCGGACGGTCATGGACTTCGTCGAGATGTCTGATGGGGAAGGGTTGGACGAGAATGAGCTTGTGAGTGTGTTTGAGCACCATCCGCTGCTTAAGGACGACAAGCAGTTTCAGCGGGATACTGTATTGGCGTTGAAAAAACAGCGGTCCCCGACAGAAATCTTCCTTGCTGAGCTGCAAGCCGGTGCTGCCAACGGTGGTGTCAGTAATCTGGGTATTTCCCTGGAAGGCTGATCCGACGTGCCTTGGCTGTTGTGCCTGAAACCTGCCTAATTGTTTTACTGGAATGGAATGAATCATGAAACTCTCTGCTTTTGGTCGTAAGTTTACTGCGGATGCCGGCATCACGTCCCTGATGGATGATTTGGGGAACGCGATGGCCTCCGGAGAAGACATGATCATGATGGGGGGCGGTAATCCCGGGCACATACCCGAAATTCAGCAGAGGGTGCAGGAGATTCTGTCGGGCATGGCGGCTGATGAAGCCCAGGTGCGCAGGCTGGTAGGGATTTATGATCCTCCACAGGGTGAGAAACAGTTTATCGCCTCGCTGGCTGATCTGTTGAATCAGGAGTATGGGTGGGGGTTGAAGCCCGGGAACATTGCCCTGACCAATGGCAGTCAGGCAGCTTTTTTCATGCTCTTCAACATGTTTGGCGGGGATTACGGCGATGGGCATCGGAAGCACATTCTGTTGCCGCTGGCCCCGGAGTATATCGGGTATGCGGATGCGGGCATTGAGCAGGCGCTGTTTCGGGCGGTGCAACCGGATATTTCGTTCACTGATGCTCACGAATTCAAGTACCGGGTAGATTTTGATGCCGTAGAGGTGACGGGGGAGACCGGGGCCATCTGTGTGTCCCGCCCAACCAACCCTACGGGCAACGTGATTACCGATGAGGAGTTGGCCCGGCTGGAGGGGTTGGCCCGGCAAAACGACATCCCGCTGATTGTCGATGGCGCGTATGGAACACCGTTCCCGAGCTTGCTATTCGTGGATGCGCAGCCTACCTGGAATGATCAGGTGATTCTTTGCCTGAGTCTCTCGAAACTTGGATTGCCAGCCGCGAGAACCGGGATTGTGATTGCAGAGGAATCGGTCATCAAGGCGCTGTCCGGAATCAATGCCATCATGAATCTGGCAACGGGCAGCTTTGGTGCTATGCTGGCTGAGCCCTTGGTTCGTTCCGGCGAGATCCTGTCACTCAGTCGTGATGTGGTGTGCCCGTTCTATAAAGCGAAAATGGAGCGGGCTGTGGCGGTCTTCCATGAGGCGATGGGGGAGGATGAATGTCGCTGGTACATCCATAAACCCGAGGGGGCTATGTTCCTCTGGTTCTGGTTCCCTGATTTGCCAGTCTCGAGTCTCACGCTTTACCAGCGCCTGAAGGCTCGGGGCGTTCTGGTGGTGTCCGGACATTATTTCTTTCCTGGTTTGCCGGAGGACGACTGGCGCCACCGGCATGAGTGCCTGCGGGTGACCTATTCGCAGGATGACGACCGTGTTGCGGAAGGGTTGCGCATCATTGCGGACGAAGTGAAAGCCGTCTGGGCCGAACACCGGCAGGGTGCCTAGTCCGCCAGCGTTGCGTCCTTGAGCTTTAGTTCGTATTCGCTGCCATCGGGTTCCACCTGTAGCAGTCGTACCAGGAGGTAGTCTCTGGCCGGGTCAAACCACATCAGGGTCTGCCGCCTGGAGTCTTTTTCCCGGACTTTCTCGGCTTTGAGGGTATTTCTGTTCTGGCCGTCTTTGTTGAGGCTGTCCTCGTCGATAACGGCAAACCGGTCGTCATCGTAGTCGCCTTTGTCCAGGACCTGATAGGTGACATCGCGTTTTCCGGCTTTGAGGTCCTGGTGAAGTTGCAACTGGTAGCCGAGCGGGTCCAGAGTGTTTTCCCTGAGTTCTACCTCGAACGCTTTTCCCCGATAACTACCGGAAGCCAGGCCAGCTTGCCAGTCGAAATCGATCGACTGCTCGCGATCCTTGATCAGAAAGCCAGACAGGCGGTACCGGTAGCGCAGCGGAACGACCTGGCCGTCCTCCCACCGAAAGATCAGGGACTCGTCAATATCCGCAATGAAAGAGTCAACATCCGTTCGGTATAGCCAGACATTGTTCCCCTGGCTGGACAAGACGCGCTCACCTTCGCCATTGAGGCTGACCCCTTTGGACATCGCGGCGGTGTAGTGGGCTTTGTAAGGTGTGAGCTGTGGGCTTTCCGTTGCGGTCGCCGGCAGAGCCGAGAGGCCGGCAATCAAGCCGGCCAGCAACCGGCAACGGATTTTTCGGCGCACGTTGATCTGCATCCTGAGGGCCTCGTTTACGGTCGGTTATAGCGACAGTTTAGTTGGTTCGGGGAGGCAATGGGATGACAATCTGTTCAGTTCGCCGGAAGTCTCATTGGGTTTTTGATGGGCTCGCCGTCAAACAAAACACCTTCTGAGCCAAGCTGAACCCGGCCTTCGCAGAACCAGCGAACGACGATTGGATACAAGATGTGTTCCTGTCGCTGAACTTTTTCGGCGAGTGACTCCGAAGTGTCAGCCTCTTCCACGGTCACTTCCGCCTGCGCAATGACAGGGCCGCCGTCGAGCTCTTCGGTCACGAAGTGAATCGACACGCCGTGAGTCCGGTCGCCAGCGTCCAGAACCCGCTGGTGTGTGTTCAGCCCGGTATAGGCGGGCAACAGCGAGGGGTGAATGTTCAGCATTCTGCCCCGGAATGCCCGGACAAAATCGCGGGTGAGGATGCGCATGAAGCCGGCCAGCACCACTACGTCGGGGCTGTGCTGCATGATTTCAGCCAGCAGCGCGGCATCAAATTCCTCGCGGGAGCCATATCTGGTGTGGTCAACAACAAAGGTTTTGATGTTGGCCTGCGCGGCGCGTTCCAGGGCAAATGCGCCAGGCTTGTTGCAACCCACAGCGATGAGTTCACCCGGGAAATTCCGTTCCCGGGTGGCTTCGATCAGTGCCTGTAGGTTGGTGCCGCTGCCAGAGGCAAGTACCAGAATCTTAGGGACGGGGGCGGGATCTGCCTTCATGCCGTCAGGAGCCCCGGTGCATAGCGAACGACCGGCTCTGCGTCACTGGTCTCGGCGGACTCCATTACGCCGATTTGCCAGACGTTTTCGCCCATGGCAGTCAACGTGTCGATGGCCAGAGCTTTCTGTTCCTCAGGTACGCAGACGAGCATGCCCACACCGCAGTTGAAGGTGCGGTACATCTCCTCCTGCGCAACGCCGCCGGCATCTTTTAGCCACTGGAATACCGGGGGCATTTCCCAGCTTTCGGTGTCGATTGCTGCAATCGTGCCTTTCGGAAGGACTCTGGGAATGTTTTCAGGCAGGCCGCCACCGGTAATGTGTGACAGGGCCCGGACATCGACTTCGCGAATCAGTTGGAGAAGATTCTTGACGTAGATTCTTGTGGGGGCCATCAGGGCGTCACCGAGCGTGGTCTCGCCCAGAGCCTGGTTGAGATCAGCGCCGCTGACTTCAATGATCTTGCGAATTAGTGAGTAACCATTGGAATGGGGGCCAGAGGATGCCAGTGCCAGCAGGGCATCACCTGCCTGGGCGCGTTTGCCATCGATGATGCTCTCACGCTCGACCACGCCAACGCAGAATCCGGCCAGGTCGTAGTCTTCACCTTCATACATGCCCGGCATCTCTGCGGTTTCACCGCCCACCAGAGCACAGCCGGCCAGTTCGCAGCCCTGGCCAATACCTTCGACAACCTGTGCAGCCACCTCGACATTCAGTTTGCCCGTGGCGTAATAGTCGAGGAAGAACAGCGGCTCTGCTCCGCCAACGACCAGATCGTTGACGCACATGGCAACCAGATCGATACCGATGCTGTCGTGCTTCTGAAGTTGCATGGCCAGGCGAAGCTTGGTGCCTACGCCGTCCGTGCCGGAAACCAGTACTGGCTCCTTATACCCTGAGGGAATCGAGACCATGGCGCCAAAGCCGCCCAGGCCTCCAAGAACTTCCGGGCGGCGGGTGCGTGCCGCCGTGTTCTTGATTCGGTGAACAAGGTCGTTACCGGCGTCGATATCCACGCCAGCATCGCGGTAGGTCAGGGAAGGCTTCTGTTCGCTCATGGAAAATAACCGTTAGGCCTATGGGTCAAGGCGCGGATTTTAACAGGTGCGCCCGGGCGCTCCAACTCGAATTCCGGGATAGTGCAATATTGGACGATTCAGATTGCCAAGCTGCAATCAGCCCTTGCTACTCTCCACTCTGGTGATGGTGTATCCTGTGCGCCAACCATGGGAATGGCAAGGTGTTTCATGACCGAATCAGTATATACAGCCAGGCGCAGAGGAGCGGTATCCGTTCTGTTTGCGGTCGCCTTCTGGTGCTTGTTGGCCGGCCAGGCGTCGGCGGTGACCGTGTCGGGACTGTACACGGTGGATGTGCCGGTTTCGGGAACGTCCGGCCGGGCGCTTGAAGACGGATACCAGGAAGGGCTTCGACAGGTAATGGTTCGGGTCTCCGGTACTCGTGATGTGCTTAAGCTGGATGGCCTGGACGAGGTGCTGTCCGGAGCGGAATCCATGTTGCTGTCTTATCAGGTGAACCGCGTTGGCGGTGCGGCCCGTTTGCAGATGAGTTTTGGTGCCGTTGGTGTGAACCGTGCGCTGGCGTCTATTCAGGCACCGGTCTGGGGTGCCAATCGACCGCTGACGGCGCTCTGGGTAGCGGTGGAGGACCGGGGTAACCGGCAGCTACTGACCCGGGCGGCCGGGCCGGACTCCGACAATCGTTGGGTGCAGTTGTTATCCCGGGCGGCTGCAGACCGGGGGCTCCCGATCGTGTTTCCCTCAGAAGCCTTTGCCGGAGATCGGGCATTGCTCTCGGATCTTTGGGGTCAGTTTGTTGGCCGTATTCAGCAAGCCTCTGAAGAAATGTCTCACGATGCGCTCGCGCTCGTGCGCATCAGTCGGTCTGGCGGCCAGTGGCGTGCCGGCTGGGTAATTGATGGTATGGGGATGGATGCCCGTGAACAGTCGGTGAGTGCCGGAACCCCCGAACAACTGGTTGAAGCGGTGATTGATCGCTGGACAGAACAGTATTCAAGCCGCTACGCCGTCACAGCTGGTGAGGTGGGGGAAGCGCCCACGGTTGCTATGGTTCTTGAGGGGGTTTCAACGCTCTCCGACTATGGCCAGGTCACCCAGGCCTTGCAAGGTATGACGCCGGTAATGTCGGTGGGTGCGTCCCGTGTGCGTGGAGAGCGCCTGACCGTCGAAGTGACTTTCTCCGGAGAGCTGGATCAGTTGCAGGAGCATATCGCACTCGACCCGAGATATGTTGTGGCAGAGCGGCCCTCTGAGCCGGTGACGCGGTCGGCATCCGACGAGAGTGCGGCGGCGACGCCTTCCAGCGAATCTCAGGTATCTTCTGAAACGGCTGGTGAAGGCTCTCTGTCGGCAGAGGGCGCGGCGGCCGGATTCAGCTATCAGCCACTGGCGCCGGGTGATGAGGAGGATTCGGAGCAAGCTTTCGAGTCGTTGTATGAGGTTCTTTATTATCGCTGGCAGCCTGCTCCCGGAGTGGATGGCGGTGATCGCAGCTGATCGGTTGGTGGAGGCGGCCTGGTGAGTTCTAAGCGGTGGCGCTGGATTCCCAATGCGTTGACATTCCTTCGGATGGTGTTGATTGCGCCATTCGCCGGTGCGTTGCTGGAAGGGAATTACCGCTTGTCGCTGGTGATCTTCTTCGTTGCCGCACTGACGGACGCGTTTGACGGGTTTCTGGCGCGTTACTTTAACTGGCGCTCCCGGCTGGGTGCGGTGGCCGATCCGTTGGCGGACAAGGCTCTGTTGATTTCCGCCTACCTGATGCTCACGGTGACCGGCGTGCTGCCCGTCTGGCTGTTTGTTCTGGTGTTGGGCAGAGATCTTGTGATCGTCTGTGGGGCGTTGGCATTTCATTACGGGATCGGCCGTTTTGATATGGAACCGAGCATTCCCGGAAAGCTCAATACGTTTGTCCAGATCCTCGTGGCTCTTGCCATCATCATTCTGCTGGCCGGGCTGCCCATGCAGCCATGGGTGATTGAGGTCGGCACCTGGTTGGTTGCCGTTTTTGCCGTTCTTAGTGGTGGTCATTACGTTGCGGTATGGAGTATGCGGGCCTGGAGGGCAAAGCGGTCATGAAAGCCTCGCAGATGGTGTTGGGCGTTAAGCTCCGGGACGATGCCCGGTTCGATAACTTCCACGGGGATCGCAATCGCTCTGTCGCTGATCGCCTCAAGTCTGTGTGCCGGGAGCCAGCAGGGCTCCCTGCCGTTGTAATCTGTGGTGATTCTGATACGGGTAAAAGCCACCTGTTGCAGGCGATGTGTCACGAGTCGGAACAGATGGGTAAGACCGCGGTCTGCATCAGCATTGAAGAGCTGCTGCCGTTTGGGCCGGAGACCTTGTCGGGCCTGGATGCGTATGATGTGGTCTGTCTGGATGATCTGGAGCGTGTGGCGAGTCACCCCGGCTGGGAAGAGGCCGTTTTTCACCTTTATAATCGTGTGTTGGACCGCCGAGGCTTGTTGGTGATCAGTCTCTCGGAAGTGCCGGCTTCGTTATCCTTTGAGCTGGCGGATCTGGGGTCCAGAATTGCACACGGGTTATTGCTGCAGCTGGGTGTCTATCGGGACGAGGACCGGCAACGGATTCTGATGGCGCGGGCGGAGCAGCGAGGGCTGGTGATGAGCGAGGATGTCGCCAGTTTTATCATGCGCCGTGCGCCAAGAAAGCTGGGCGATCTCCTGGGATTGCTGGATACACTGGATGAAAACTCCCTTCAGGCTCAGCGGCGCTTGACCATTCCGTTTGTGAAAGCGGTGATGGGGTGGTAACCGTCAAGAATAAATAACGATAAAAGCCAATGGAGAGACGACATGAGACGGGTGGTATTCAATCAGAAAGGTGGTGTTGGCAAGTCCAGTATCACTTGTAATCTGGCGGCCATCAGCGCCTCCAGGGGTAAACGGACGCTGGTGGTGGACCTGGACCCTCAGGGCAACTCGACCCATTACCTGCTGGGGAAGCCGGCGGCAGGGTTGAAAGATACGGTTGCCGACCTGCTTGAGCAGACGGTTGCATTCAGTGTGTTCAATCGCCGGCCAGACGAATTCGTACACGCTTCGTCGTTTGATAACCTGTTTGTGCTGCCTTCAAGCCCGGAACTGGATTTTCTGGAGCGCAAGCTTGAGGCAAAGCACAAGATCTACAAGCTCAGAGAGTTTCTGAAGAAACTGAGTGACAGCTTCGACGAAATTTACATCGACACAGCGCCAGCTCTGAATTTTTACACGCGTTCAGCCTTGATTGCCGCTCAGCGTTGCCTGATTCCATTTGACTGCGATGATTTTTCCCGTCAGGCGCTTTATAACATCCTCCATGAAATCCGCGAGTTGCAGGAGGATCATAATGAAGAGCTTGTGGTTGAAGGGATCATCGCGAACCAGTTCCAGCCGCGGGCAAGTTTACCGCGACAACTGGTCAGAGAGTTGACGGAGGAGGGGTTGCCTGTCTTGCCTGTGCGCCTGTCCAGCTCCGTCAAGATGAAAGAGTCACACCAGAGTCGCCAGCCGTTGATTCATATGGCCCCGAAACACGCCCTCACACGCCAGTATGAGGATCTGTACAGGGTGCTTCATGGTGAGTCGGTTGAGCTGGAGCCTTTGGCCGATTGAAGGGGCGTGTTGGGTGAGCGAGAAGGCGAAGCAGCTTGATCAGGTAACGGATGGTTTGCTGAGGATTGAAATAGAACTCCGGCAGTTGGGGGTCTGGGAGCTTGAGCCGCCCCCTTCGGAAGCTTTTCGGAGTACTCAGCCATTCTGTCTCGATACCATGGAGTTCACGCAGTGGCTGCAGTTTGTCTTTCTGAACCGGATGAAAGTCCTGGTTGAGCGAGGGCATCCCCTGCCCGCGGTGTCGGGTATTGCGCCGATGGCGGAGGAGCATTTCCGGGGGCGGGAAAAAAGCGGGCAGTCCCTGGTCAGGGCGTTGGAGGAGATGGACCGTCTGCTGTCGGCCAAAGGCCGGTAGTTGGCCTGCGCCTGGTTATTCCAGGCGCATGGAGAGGTCAATGGCGCGGAGGTCTTTTGTCAGACTCCCGATCGAAATGTAATCTACGCCGGTTTCAGCAATGGGAACCAGCGTCTGCTGGTTGATTCCGCCCGATGCTTCAAGCCGGGCTCTGCCAGCATTCAGGCGGACGGCTTCCGCCATGTCTGAAAGCGAGAATTCATCCAGCATAATAATGTCTGCCCCCGCTTTGAGGGCCTGATCCAGTTCTTCCAGGGATTCGGTTTCCACCTCAACCGGTTTGCCCGGAGCAACCCGGTGCGCCTCTGCAACGGCATTGGCGATAGAGCCGCAGGCGGCAATGTGATTTTCCTTTATCAGGAACGCATCCCAGAGCCCAAGCCGGTGGTTGTCGCACCCACCGCAGGTTACCGCGTATTTTTGTGCCAGCCTCAGGCCTGGCAGGGTCTTGCGGGTGTCAAGCAATCGGACTTTGGTGTGGGCGACCCGGCTGGCATAGCCGGCGCAGGCCGTTGCGACCCCTGATAGTGTCTGTAGCCAGTTCAGGGCTGCTCGCTCTGCCGTCAGAAGAGAACGCGCAGGGCCTTCCATGCGGAAGATAACTTCATTGGCGGGAATGTCTTCGCCGTCATTGGCGTTCCAGGTCAGCCTGACAGAAGGGTCTACCTGGCGGAACACTTCGTCAACCCAGGCCTTGCCCGCCAGTCGAGCGTTTTCGCGGGTGATAACGCGGCCGCTGGCATGTTTTTCGGCTGGAATCAGCTGGGCCGTGATGTCGCCATCGCCTATGTCCTCCCTCAGACTCTGGGCAACAGATTCGATACGGGCCTGGCGAAGCAGTTCTACTGAGGTCATTGAGTCATCCAGAGGCTGTGAAGTGATGTGGTGAGCAATTCTACTGCCAGGGTGATGGTTTCGCCAAATGCCCTGATTCACGAGAGAATTGTGATGCAGTTCCGGATGACACAAAAGGTGACAAATTCTGACACAAGGTGACGCAGCCTGCGCGTATGATGTAAGCGTAAAAAAGTTTCCGTACCATCTGCTGATTGATTCCGGAGCGTTCCCATGGCAAACGACAACAAGGTTATCCGCCTGGCCAGCCAGAAGCCGGTAAGCCGGTTCTCGTTGCCGGTAGAGCTGGTTCGGCTGCGTGACACCTCCGGTCAGTCCCTGAAAATGGTTCTGGCAAGCTTCTTTGAGCAGGCTGACGACAGTCTGTTCGCGCTTGCCGATCGTGCGGGCTCGAATCAGGATCAGACGGCTTACTTCGATGCCATGCGTGAGCTGCGTCTGCGCCGAAAGGCCATGACCGTGTCGATGTTGCAGTATGTCAGCCAGGCATTCAATGAACTGGGCAAGTTCAGGCCGGCCCGGTCTGGTGGATCTCTTGAGGAAGTGGATCAGGATTCGCTCAGTTTGGTGGACCATGCAGATCTTGAGCAGCAGGTGGCCATCGACAATCTCACCAACCGGTTACGCAATCGCTACCAGGAGCCGGTCCGGATGCTGGCGGCACGGATTCGTCACCTGGTGCCCCAGCTCCGATTAACCGACGATCAGATGCCGTTAAGCCCCGAGGTGATCTGTGGCGCTATCGCAGACGCCTGCACGGATCTGGATATCGACATCCGGGCAAAATTGGTGGTGTTGAAGCTGTTTGAGCGCTTGCTGGTGGATAAGCTCAGTGATTTCTATCAGGCCAGCAACAAGACGCTGATTTCAGCGGGGGTGCTGGTCGACATGAAGCGTCCTCCGACTGGCGACGCTGGCACAGCGAAGAGGCCGCTGGTAACGGGTGGGGGCGTGGAACCGACTGAGCACGAGGGTGGTCCTTCCGGCGTGGAAGGGCGGGATCAGCCCCCGTCAGCAACATTCAGTGAGTTAAGCGCGCTGTTGCACCAGAGGGAAGAGCAAGGAGAGACGGTCGCCCGGTCTGAAGGTCTGGTTCTGGATACAAATCGTCTGATGGCACGGCTTAATGAGCTTCAGGGGACTGCGCAGGCAAGCTCTGGCAGTCAGGACGTGGTTCCGTTGCGCCAGCAGCTTAAACCCCTCCTGAACGGTTCTGAAGGCCAGTCCCTGTCTGTGGCCCAGGTGGATAGCGACGTCATCAATCTGGTATCGATGCTGTTCGATTTCATTCTGGAAGACCGGCAACTGCACCCTGTGATGAAGGCGCTGATTGGCCGGTTGCAGATTCCGGTCCTGAAAGTAGCGCTCAGTGACAAGAACTTTTTTAACCGTGGTGGTCATCCTGTTCGAAAATTGCTGAACGAGCTGGCGCTGGCTGCAATTGGCTGGAGCGAGAAACGTGCCGGCATGAGAGACCCGCTCAGGGATAAGATCGAGGAAGTGGTTGGCAGAGTGCTCTCTGAATACACAGACCGGGTCGATCTGTTTGATGAGCTGTTGCGTGATTTCGGGCATTTCATGGACCTGGATCGCCGGCGTCGGGAGCTGGTGGAACAGCGTCTGAGGGATGCCGAAGAGGGGCGGGCCCGCCAGGAGCGTGCCAGTCTGGCAGCGACAGAGCTTATGCGTGAGCATACGGCGGGCAGGGAGGTTCCTGAGCCGGTCCTTCAGGTCCTCAACGAGCCCTGGACGCGTTATCTGCAGTGGGTTGTGTTGCGGGAAGGGGAAGACAGCGAACGGTGGCAGCATGCCCGGGGCTTATGTGCGCGCCTGGTATGGAGTGTTGATCCCCGGCCGGTCTCTGCTGATACACGTGCTGAACTGCTTAGAACGATTCCTGGCATTGTGGAAGAGTTCCGAAAGGCGCTTCAGGAAATTTCCTGGGACCCCTTTGCAACCGATGCGGCGATTCGTGACCTGGAGCTCGCTCATGTCGACGTTTTCCAGAAACTGGTAACAGCGCCTGTTGTTGACGAGAAAGCGTCTGTCATCGAGCACTTTGAAGTGGTTGATCCCGCTCCGGAACGGCAGGCATCGCCTGAGCCTGCGGAGACCGCTGAAATTAGTGAGCCGGCTGAGCCGGAGGTAATTGATCACGACGTCGCTCAGCCAGATCAGAAGGTCGTCGAACCGGCGTCTGTGGAGGAGTCTGCGACGCAGGCGTCGAGTCCTGATCTGGTCGATTCAGCCTCTGCCGAATGGATGGATAAGGCTGACAGTCTTCGTGTGGGTTCCTGGGTTGAAATGGCCCGCGATGACACTCGGGTGAGGTGCAAGCTGGCGGCTTTTATCCGGGCAACCGGGAAATACATTTTTGTGAACCGGAGCGGAGCAAAAGTGGCTGAGTATCACCGGGATGATCTCGCCCTGGCATTGCAGAAGCGGGACATCACCATGCTGGACGACGGGCTGATCTTCGACCGTGCACTGGAGTCCATTATTGATAACCTCCGGCACAACCGAAAGGACTGATTGACCGGGTTGAGGTTTCCTTTACCCATCATTGAGCTGCGTGGCATCCGGGAGCACTTTGTGATTCAATCCCCGGTATGAATCCCTTGAGCCTGCGGAGCCAAGTTGCCCACTCTTTCTGACAGCCCTTGCCCAAGATTTCCGGCAGACCCCGATGAGGTGTCGGTTTTGAAAACCAGTGGCCGGTTCCCGGGGGCCCGCTGGTGTCCGTCTCCGAATTTTGGTGCCCGCCCGGACGGAGCGCCCATCTCACTTCTGGTGGTTCATAACATCAGCCTGCCGCCAGGCCAGTTTGGCGGGCCTCATATCGAGAATTTTTTCTGTAATCGCCTGGATACCGGGGTGCACCCGTACTTCGAGACGATCGCCGAACTTCAGGTGTCGGCCCATGCTTTGGTGCAAAGAGACGGCACTGTCCTTCAGTTTGTCAGTTGTCTGGATCGGGCCTGGCATGCCGGGCGTTCGAGTTTTCAGGGGCGGGACGAGTGCAATGATTACTCCATCGGTATCGAGTTGGAGGGTACTGATGACCAGCCATATACCGACGCTCAGTACCGGGCGCTTTCCAGGCTCGCGACGCTGGTGATGGCTGCGTGGCCCGATGTGACCGGCGATAGGGTGGCCGGTCACAGTGATATTGCTCCGGGCCGGAAAACCGATCCTGGTCCTGCCTTTAACTGGGGTTACTTCAAGTCGTTGTTGCCTGATTAAGGTGGTCTGAATGTCATTGGTGGTGTTTCTGATTGCCTATGTACTCCGTCGCCGACTGGATCGGAATGATCACTGGTGTGGGGATGCCTTCTGGCGTAGCTGGTTCCATCGCTGGGGTCGTGTTGCCGCTGGCCGGGAAGCGAGCCTCTGGCCAGGGCTTCTGGTGATCGGTTTACCCGCGCTGGTGTTGGCGGGAGTGGAGGTTTTCACGGTAGGTGAGGGAATGCGTTGGGCGCTTTACCCTTTGGAACTTTTGCTGTTGTTGATGTTATTGGGTGCTCCGGGATGGCGAGCGGTTTTGCGTACCTATTCCGATGCCTGGCAGCGTGGTGATATGCAGGCTGCCTGGCATCACATTCAGGAGCGACTGCCGGCAGCCGAGCGGGGCGCCGCGCTCTCTCCGGAATCCATGCACTTGTCCGTTTCCAGGGCTCTGATGATCTCCGTGTTTGAGCGCTTTTTCCTGGTAGTGTTCTGGTATGCCGTTGGTGGTATTGCACTGGCCTTTCTGGCGCGAGGGCTGGTTGCTCTGGCTGGCCAATGGCCACAGATGGCGGCGAGGGCGCGCTTTCGCAAGCTGGCTCAGGTGGTGGAATGGGTGCCTGCTCGTTTGCTGTCTTGTACCTTCGGGATTGCCGGAGACCTGGCAGGCTGGGGGCGGGAAATCCGTAGCGTTTTTCCTGGGGTTGGTAAAGCTACCCCGGATGTTCTTATGATTTCTGCTAATGGCTCGTTGACCGGCTACGCCCTTGATCCGGCGCGTTTCGCTGAGCTGCATCCGGAGGAATGGCCTGCGTTCGGTGGCCGTAGCCTGAGTGCGATCAGGGATTTGCTGAACAGGAGTATGCTGGTCTGGATCTGCGCGTTTGCACTGCTTGTCATTGCAGGCATCCTGTGACGAGCCGAGGGTAGAAGATTACAGAATAACACTAAATAGTGATTAAGTTTCTCTGACAACGGGCGATAATCAAACAAAAGAACAAAGATTCAGTTGTTAGCAGAGAGGGCTCCGTGAACTACCTAATCAATCCGGCCGTGGCGCTGATGAACCGGCTGCCAATGGTCTACAAGTTCAGCCTCATCAGTATTCTTTTTCTGGCCCCGATCATTGTCCTTTCCTGGTTGGTGATCTCCAGCCTTAATCAGTCTGTCCAGACCATGACCCGGGGAATTGAAGGCCTGGCAGAGCTCCGGAAAGTGGAACGCTTGTTGGTTGCAGCCATGGATTACCGGGATTATCAGGCGCCGGGACTCCTCAAAGATGAACAGCCTCTCCTTCATAAAAGTGGTGATGCCGCAAACCGCGTCGAAGTATTACTGGCCGGACTGGCTGAGCCTCGCCGCTCTTTTGACTCTTCGGGTTCGTGGCAGGAGCAGGTTCAGCAGGTTCGGGAAGACTGGAATACGATGAGGGCCAACGATACCTATCAGGGTAATATCGATCCCCAGTTCAAGTACTATCAGGAGTTTGTCCAGAAGGTGATGGCCTTGCTGCCAGCTACCATTGAAATCTCGGGGCTGGGGCAGGATGCGTCGCGAGAGAATCTGTTGTTGCTTGGTCTGGTTCGTTCCGCGCTTCCTGAAGCCCGCACCGCTATCGGTCGCGCCCGATCTTATGGTGTTTTTGCCCTGGTTGAGGGGCAGGTCGGGTATGCATTGAGTGAGACGCTGAATGAAATTTACGATCAACTGACCAATCGAAGCTCTTTGCTCTCCCCGGCACTGATGGTTGCGGCAGAGGCATCTCCCTGGTTCTCCGAAGCTGCGGGGGGCGAGCTGAAGCGCGTCGAGGAAAGTCTCCTGGCGGTTCGGGACGAACTGGATGTCAGTGTGATAACCCCCATGCGCCTGGAGTTGCCCTGGCAGGACTTTGATTCCTCCGCGTCAGCGCAGATGGGGTACTACGACACGCTCAGTGACCGAATCTTTGAGGTTGTGGCAGGTAATCTTGAAGAACGGCTGGATCGCCAGACCGCGCAGAGAACGCTGATTCTTGCGGCGCTCATAGTGGTCATGCTGGTCGTGGTCTATCTGTACGTTGGCTTCTTTATGTCGGTGCGGATCGCCATTAACCGGTTCAGTCAGGCGGCTCGCAACGTGGCGGCGGGTGACATGACCACCCACATTCAGTTGAACAATCGGGATGAACTGGGTGAGTTAACCTCAGAATTCAATAACATGACGGACCGTATTGCCGAGCTTATACGCTCGGTCAGCTCCACCACGGCAGATGTTGATCAGCAGGCGGTGCGCGTTAATGAAACCGCGTCTGCCAACAGCCAGGCTGTTGCTCGGCAGATGGAAGAAACGGGGCAGATCAATGAAGCCATGGGGCAGATGGTGGATGCCGTCAATGAAGTGACCGAAAGCGCACATCGGGTGGCCGACAGTGCAGGTAATGCGGAGAGTGATACCGAGAAAGGGCGGGGTGTTGTTGCCGATACCGTGGCTACGATTAATCGTCTTGCGACGGAAATCGCCGGTGCCGTGGAGGTGATTAACCGGGTCAGTGCCGACAGTGACAACATCAGTCAGGTTTTGGTTGAGATTAAGGCCATTGCTGAACAGACTAATCTGCTGGCACTTAACGCCGCCATTGAAGCTGCCCGGGCGGGTGAGCAGGGGCGGGGCTTTGCTGTGGTGGCGGATGAGGTGCGTTCGCTCGCTCAGCGTACCCACAAGTCCACGGAAGAAATTGAAGGGATGATTTCACGCCTGCAGGGCGGAGTAAAAGAAGCGGTATCGGCCATGACCAGCAGTCACGATGCCACCGAGCAGACGGTCCGTAAGTCCGGGGAGGTCACGGAAGCGCTGGATCGGATCGCAAGGGGGATTTCAGAAATCGTGGACATGAGCCATCAGATTGCCCAGGCGGCAGAAGAGCAGTCTGCGGTAGCGAAGAACGTGAACGTGAACGCCGAGCGGATTGGCGAGCTTGGCCACAGTACGGCAAGTAACGCTGAAGAAACCCTGGCGTCGTCACGTCAGATGTCTGACTTGACCGCATCCCTGCAGCGATTGGTGGAGGCCTTTAAAGTCTGACCAGGCTCCCGTTTGTGAACATCCGGCCTTAGAGGCCGGATTTTTTTTGTTCCCACAGAATTTCCCGGGCACCTTCCCGGCGGGCCAGTACGCGTGCGACAACGAACAGCAGGTCGGACAGGCGGTTAAGGTAGTGCCGGGATGCAGTGTTAATGGAGTCCTCATGGCCCAGGGCAACAACGACCCGTTCCGCTCTCCGGCACACTGCTCGGGCCAGATGACACTGGGCAGCAGCCATGGAGCCGCCCGGAAGGATAAAGTTCTTGAGAGGCGGGAGATCGTTGTTGTGCTGATCCAGTGTCTCTTCCAGCCATTGAATATGGTCCTCGCCGATCACCTGGCTCCCGGGGATGGCGAATTCGCCGCCCAGATCAAAGAGGTGATGCTGAACGCGGCGAAAGGTGTCCGTCAGGGTGTCCTGGTCTGGCAGGGTTTCGAGCAGTAATCCGATGTGGCAGTTCAGTTCGTCAGCCATTCCCATGGCCTCGACGCGCTGAGCATTCTTGGCAATCCGGTTGCCATCCGCCAGGCCGGTAGAGCCGTCATCGCCGGTTCGGGTGTAGATCTTTGAGAGGCGGTTGCCCATCACATGACTCCTGCTGTTGGTAAGGTCTGGTCAGTTGTTTTACCTGTTCGGTGAGCATTTGGTTCACTGGTGTCTTTACGCCAAGGCGTTGGCCCAGGTCCGACAGGTAGCCATTCATGTAGTCGATTTCAGTTGGACGGCCGGCAATCACGTCGGCCCGCATGGATGAGGTGTTTGCCGAGGTGCTGCGAGCGACAGCCTCAATCCGGTGGCGGATGGCCTCAGGAGCTTCCGCGGGCTGCCCGCTGATTTGAGAAATATTGCTGATCTCCCGACACAGAGGGGCAATCCATCGCTGATAGAACGGCTGACTGAGAAGGTCGCCGTTGGCGCAGTCCAGAATGGCCGTGAATGGATTTATTCCGGCGTTGATCACCAGCTTATGCCACAACCGGGCGAGAATATCGGCCTCCGGAGCGATCGCCAGACCACTCCGGGCCAGCCGTTCGACCACGGTCTCCAGGTGACATTCTGCATTTCCGGAGAGTGCGCCAACCCAGGTCTGGCCACGGCCTGCGTGGATCAGCCTGTCCGGAGACGGGCGATTTGCGCCTTCTGTGGTCGATGCTGCGAGTACGGAGCGCTCTGGCCAGTGTTCTGAAACTGCCTGCTGGCTTCCCATGCCGTTCTGAAACAGGACAATGGGAGTGGATTCCGGAATGGATGGCAAGGTGGCCTGCAGGGCTGAGAGCGTATCGCCGGCTTTTGTCGTGACCAGAAGCAGATCAGGGGACTGGCAGGGCGTGAGCCAGGGAACGCTTGTGGGAACAGGCTCGCCGTTCACCGGATGAAAGCGATAACAGGGCGATTCGGCAGATGTTTGGGGGCGGGGCACAAACGCTACCTGCCCGGCAGGTAGCGTTGCTGCCCAGAGCCGGCCAAGGGAGCCGGCGCCAAGGATGGCAATCATGGCCTTACATGGCCTCGATTTCTGCCCGTTGTGAGCTGAGTCGCTGCAGGCTGCCCTGGGCGTCCTTCAGTTTCTCTTTCTCTTTCTCAACCACGTCGGCCGGGGCCTTGGCGGTAAACTTCTCGTTATTCAGTTTGCCTTCGAGGCGACCGATTTCCTTGTTCAGGCGCTCCAGCTCTTTATCCAGGCGCTTGAGTTCGGCCTCCTTGTCGATCAGGCCGGCCATCGGTACCAGCACTTCCATTTCGCCAACCAGCTGGGTGGCGCTCATGGGGGCTTTATCGCCGTCAAACCATTCCAGTTTCTCAAGCTTGGCCAGGGAAATCAGGAACTGGCGATTGTCGTTCAGACGTCGCTGATCCTCGGCATGACCACCTTTCAGCAGAACAGGTACCTGTTTGGCCGGGGAAATATTCATTTCACCCCGGATATTACGCACGGCAATGATAACGCCCTTCAGCCATTCGATATCTGCGGCTACGGCAGCATCCTGCTTGCTTACATCCGGCTGCGGGTAGGGCTGAAGCATGATGCTCTCGCCCTGCTTGCCAGCCAGCGGCGCGATACGCTGCCAGATCTCTTCCGTGATAAACGGCATGATCGGGTGCGCCAGGCGCAGGACTGCTTCCAGAACGCGAACGAGCGTGCGGCGGGTGCCTCGCTTGGCCTCTGCGCTGGCATGATCGTCATTCAGCGCGGGCTTGGACAGTTCCAGGTACCAGTCGCAGTATTCGTTCCAGATGAACTCATAGAGGGCGTGTGCGGCCAGATCAAAGCGATACTGGTCCAGATGGCGGATCACTTCCTGTTCACAGTGCTGAAGTTCGCTGACGATCCAGCGATCGGCCAGAGACAGCGCTACGGGCTCGTCGTTCACGCCGCAATCTTCGCCTTCGGTATTCATCAGGACATAGCGAGCCGCATTCCACAGTTTGTTGCAGAAATTGCGGTAGCCTTCCAGGCGCCTCATGTCCCAGTTGATATCGCGACCAGTGGTCGCCATGGCCGCCAGGGTGAAGCGCAGAGCGTCGGTGCCGTGGGCTGCAATGCCTTCCGGGAATTCTTTCTCGGTGCGTTTGCCGATCTTTTCGGCCAGCTTCGGCTGCATCAGGTTGCCGGTACGTTTTTCCAGCAGGTCCGGCAGGCTGATGCCGTCGATCATGTCCAGCGGGTCGATGACGTTGCCCTTGGATTTGGACATCTTGTCGCCGTGTTCGTCCCGGATCAGGCCGGTTACATACACAGTATGGAAGGGGACCTGTGGGGTGCCGTCTTCGTTTTTCACGAAGTGCATGGTCATCATGATCATCCGGGCTACCCAGAAGAAGATGATGTCGAAACCGGTCACCAGCACGTCGGTGGGGTGGAACGTTTTCAGGCGTTCGGTGATTTCCGGCCAGCCCAGAGTGCCGAAGGTCCACAGGGCTGAGCTGAACCAGGTGTCCAGTACGTCGTCGTCCTGTTTCAGTGACAGATCGTCTGCCAGGTTGTGCTTCTGGCGTACTTCTTCTTCAGTGCGGCCAACGTAGATGTTGCCTTCCGAGTCGTACCAGGCCGGAATCCGGTGCCCCCACCAGAGTTGGCGGGAGATACACCAATCCTGAATGTCGCGCATCCAGGCGAAATACATATTTTCGTACTGTTTGGGTACGAACTGGATACGCCCATCCTCAACCGCTTCAATTGCGGGTTTGGCAAGGGTTTTGGCATCAGCGAACCACTGATCGGTGAGCATCGGCTCGATGATCAGTCCGGAGCGGTCACCCCGGGGAACGTTCAGGACATGATCCTCGATTTTCTCGACCAGGCCTCCGGCCTCCATGTCCGCGACCACCTGTTTGCGGGCGGCTTCCCGGGTCAGGCCGGCATAGGCCGCAGGCAGGGTGCCATCAATCTCGCCGTTCTCGGTGCCGTCGGCGTTAAAGACTTCGGCTACGGTCCGGATGTTGGCATCCTCGGTCATGACGTTGATCATGGGCAGGTGATTGCGTTTGCCCACGGCGTAGTCATTGAAATCGTGGGCGGGGGTGATCTTCACGCAGCCGGAGCCTTTCTCCGGATCGGCGTGGTGGTCGGCCACGATGGGAATGCGGCGGTTTACCAGCGGCAGCAGAACATGCTGGCCGATAAGGTGCTGGTAGCGCTCGTCGTCCGGGTGTACGGCCACGGCGGTATCCCCCAGCAGCGTTTCCGGGCGGGTGGTGGCGACCACCAGATAGTCTTTGCTGTCCTGGGTTTTCTGGCCGTCGGCCAGCGGGTAGCGCAGGTGCCAGAAAAAACCCTTCTCTTCTTTGTTTTCCACTTCCAGATCGGAAATGGCGGTGTGCAGTTTCGGGTCCCAGTTCACCAGCCGCTTGCCGCGATACACCAGGCCATCTTCGTACAGTCGGATAAAAACTTCCTGAACGGCCTTATAAAATCCGTCATCCATGGTGAAGCGTTCGTTGCTCCAGTCCACAGAGTTCCCAAGGCGGCGCATCTGGCGGGTAATCGTGCCACCGGAGTGCTCTTTCCAGTCCCAGATACGCTTGATAAATTCATCCCGGCCCAGGTCGTGGCGGGTTTTGTCTTCTTCAGCCGCCAGTTTGCGCTCAACCACCATCTGAGTGGCGATGCCGGCATGGTCGGTGCCAACGGTCCAGAGTGCATTGCGACCTTGCATCCGTTTGAACCGGGTCAGGGTGTCCATGATGGTGTGCTGGAACGCGTGGCCCATGTGCAGGCTGCCGGTCACGTTGGGTGGCGGGATGGCGATGCTGTAAGAATCGCTTCCTTCTGCCGTTTCAGAACGAGGGCGGAAATAGCCTTTGTTTTCCCAGTTTTCGTACCACTGGCGCTCAATGTTTTCTGGCTGGTAGGTTTTTTCCATGGAATTTTGCAGTGACCGTTTTGGTTGATTCACATAGGGGATTTTGAATTGACCGATTATACATGGTCGCTCTGGTTGCGGCGAACCTCGCTGGGCGCTAGCGCTTTCTCATGTCGTGCACTTTTGCCGTGATTCCCAGTTTTCGCAGTTGGCGGTAGTGCCCCCGGGCCTGATTGAGTATATCTGGGTCATTGTGGGCCACCAGTGCCAGCCGGCGGTATTGGCTGGCATCCGCGGGAAGCGTCGCGGACAGGATGATCACGGTATCCCAGTCTTCGGCGACGGGCGGGTAAAGCAGAATGCCAACCGGGTCGGAGCAGGGGGTGGCCGGATCCCGATCGATGCTGTGGGGGATGAATGCTTCTGGAGTTACGTTCCATAGAAGGTCATCAAGTTCGTTAGCGTGCTCTTCCGTGTCGCAGACAATGCACACCCGGTCACCCTGCTGCCAGGCCTTGTCCACAAGTTTTGCCGTGTGAAGATTGCGGGCAGTGGGCGTGTTCAGGGAAAGGATGTGGAACCAGTAACGCTGGCTCTGGCCAGAGGCACCGGCAGCAGCGCTGCCGGGCTCCGGGGAGGTAGGGGGATTACCCTGCATGGGTCATCAGGTAGTCGACCAGCAGCGGAACGGGGCGGCCGGTGGCACCTTTGGCCTTGCCGGAATTCCAGGCGGTACCGGCGATATCCAGGTGAGCCCAGCGGTAGTCTTTGGCAAAACGGCTCAGGAAGCAGGCCGCGGTTATGGTGCCGGCCGGGCGGCCGCCGATGTTGGCCATGTCGGCAAAGTTGCTGTCGAGCTGGCTCTGGTATTCATCCCAAAGCGGCAGGCGCCAGGCGCGGTCGCCGGTGCGTTCACCAGCGGCCAGCAGTTCATTGGCCAGTTCGTCGTTGTTGGACAGCAGGCCGGTAGCGTGGTTGCCCAGGGCAATGATGCAGGCGCCGGTGAGGGTAGCCATATCGACCACGGCGGCCGGATCGAACTTCTTTACGTAGGTGAGAGCGTCGCACAGGACCAGGCGACCTTCCGCGTCGGTGTTGAGGATCTCAACGGTCATGCCGCTCAGGGTTTTTACAATGTCACCAGGGCGCGAGGCGCCGCCGTCCGGCATATTCTCGGCCGCCGCAATCACGGCAACGACATTGATTCCGGGCTTGGTTTCGGCTAACACTTTCATGGTGCCAAAAACGCTGGCGGAGCCGCCCATGTCGTATTTCATTTCATCCATGCCTTCGCCGGGCTTGAGGCTGATGCCGCCGGTATCGAAGGTAATGCCTTTACCCACCAGTACGTAGGGCTTGTCTTTGGCTTTGCCGCCCCGGTATTCCATGACAATCAGGCGCGGAGGCTGTTTGGAGCCTTTGCCCACGGCCAGGATGGTGTTCATGCCCAGTTTTTCCATCTGCTTTTCATCCAGCACTTCGGTCTGGATGGTGTCGTACTCTTTGGCCATGGCTTTGGCTTGCTCGGCCAGCCAGACCGGATGGCAGATGTTCGGCGGGGTGTTGCCCAGATCTTTGGTGTAGTTCATGCCGCGACCGGTGGCGAGGCCAAGGTTAAAGGCATCTTTGAGCGCTTTTCCGGCTCCAGAGGCCTGAACTACTACTTTTTTCAGCTTTCGGGCGGCCGGCTTCTCACTCTTGAACTGGGTAAAGCTGTAGAGCTGGTCTTCAAGTATCCGGCCGATCAGGTTCAGGCGGGCGGCTTCTGACCCGGTGGCAGGCTCGCCGTCGTAGCTGGTGTCTGCAATTGCAATCACCGCGCTTTTGGACGGGCTGTCCCTGAGGGCGCCGACCATGGCAGTGAGTGCTTTCCGGTAGGAGGCGGCGGTCCGCTCTTTGTCTTTGCCCGTGCCGACAACGATTACCCGCTGCCAGGGCTGGTCGGCCAGCGGCAGGGTATTCACCGAGCCGTTCTTGCCGGTAAGGTCCCCGGCTTTTTCGAGCTGCTTGATCAGCCCTCCCAGAGCGTCGTCCGCCGCTTTGGTGGATTCAGGCCACTCGCCTTTGTCGGGCAGGCCGATGATCAGGCAGTCGGCTTTAGTGGCGTTGATGGCTTTGCTGCTCAGGCTGAAATTCATGGCAACTCCGTTGTCAGATTGTGCTTTACTCGATCAAATCGAAGCATTTTGGCTGTGCCCTTTAGGATTGGGGCAAAGCGTCTATTTATCAAGCCGGGGGCTCCCTTCGTTACGATGGTTTTATCGTGAGGGCTCCGTACTGTCATTCGTCGGCGAGGTTACATAGAATACGCGCTGTTCCCGTTAACCTCCATCTCCAACGACGGCGCCGCCGGAGAGGCTGATTTGAGCATTATCTTCCGTTACCTCATTCGCCAGATCATGGTCAGCATGCTTGCGGTATCCGGCATTCTGCTGCTGGTGTTCATGAGCGGGCGCTTTATCAAGTACCTGGCAGACGCTGCGGAAGGAGAGATCGCGGCGGGTGTTCTGTTTTCCATCATGGGCTACCGGTTCCCGGGGTTTCTTGAACTCATTCTACCGCTTGGGTTGTTCATCGGCATTCTGCTGGCCTACGGCCGCATGTACCTTGAAAGCGAAATGACGGTGCTTTATGCCTGTGGTGTGAGCGAGCGTCAGTTGCTGGGGAAAACGTTGCTGGGGGCCTTGCCGGTTATGTTGGTGGTTGGCGCCATGAGTCTCTATGTGTCGCCCTGGGGCATGAAACAGGTTGAACACATTTTTAACGAGCAACGAAAGGCCACGGAGTTTGAAATGCTTGCTCCGGGCCGGTTTCAGGATTTTACCTCCGGTGACCGGGTGACCTACACCGAGGCCCTGAGTGACGATAAACGCGAGTTACAGGGTGTGTTTATCGCAGAATACGACAAAGACGGGCAGGGGGTGACTCTGATTACCGCTGAATCCGGGTCACAACTGATTGATGAAGAAACCGGTAGCCGGTTTCTGGTTCTTGAGGAGGGCGGTCGATTTCAGGGGGCGCCAGGCCGGCTGGATTACAACGTGACCCGCTTTGAAGCCTATGGTCTGAAAATTGTGGGTGGCCAGGAGGGCAGTAAGGAACTCGAGGAAGGGGTAAGCACGCTGGCGCTCTGGCATTCGGAGGATCCGGAAGATCGTGCGCTGTTGCACTGGCGGATTTCTCTGCCCCTGATCGTGCCGATTGTGACGCTGCTGGCGGTGCGGCTCAGCCGGGTAAATCCGCGGCAAGGCCGGTTTTTTCACCTTCTCCCTGCCATGCTGGTTTACATCACGTATCTGGGGCTGCTGATTGTTGCCCGGGATGCGTTGGCGGATGAGAAAGTCCCCGAGTGGGTTGGCATGCTTTGGGTTCATGCTCTGTTTCTGGCGCTGGGACTCTGGTTGCAGTTTGGTCCGGCCTGGCTGAACCGGCGTCGCCTGGAGAGAGAGGGGCAGCAGCATGCATAAGATCGACGGCTATGTCATGAGAACCGTTGGCGGCGCCATGTTCCTTGTGATGGTGGTGGTGTTGTCCCTGGACGTGATCTTTGCGTTCATCGCTGAGCTGGAGGATACCCGGAACAATTACCAGACCCTGCAGGCGCTCTGGTATGTGGCCCTGACGCTACCCCGGCGCATCTATGATTACCTGCCCCTGGGGGCTTTTATGGGGTGTCTGGTGGGGCTTGGGTCGATGGCCAGTTCCTCGGAGCTGACGGTTATCCGGGCCGCGGGGGTTTCTCTCCGGCGTATTGTCTGGTCTGCCATGAAGCCAGCACTGGTTGTGGTGTTGCTGGGGGTGGCCATTGGTGAATATGTGGCGCCGACGACTGAGCGCATTGCTCAGAGTGACAAGGCGGTAGCCTTGGGAGCCGGGAGCAGCGTCGCCTCGGCTGAAGGGGTCTGGCACCGGGAGGGCAACACCTTTATGCACCTCAACGCGGTTCAGCCCAATGGTGTGCTCCATGGCGTTTCCCTGTTCCGGTTCGACGATGCAAGGCAACTGCAGGTCGCCAGTTTTGCGGAGCGCGCAATCTATCAGGGTGATTACTGGCTGCTTGAGAATGTGACCTCTACCCGTATCGGTGCCGATCGAACGAGCCGGGATATAAGTGCGTCGTTACGATGGGAGACCGGGTTGTCACCCAGTGTGCTGAGTGTGCTGATCGTTAAGCCCGAGAATCTGTCCATGACCGGGCTCTATACCTATGCAGCCTATCTGGGTGAGCAGGGGCTGAGTGCGGCTCAGTACTGGCTGGCGTTCTGGAAGAAGGCGCTGATGCCATTGGGAACGGCAGTGATGGTTCTGGTGGCTATATCGTTTGTGTTCGGCCCGCTCAGATCCGTTACCATGGGGTTTCGGGTATTTACCGGGCTGCTGGTTGGCCTGTTGTTTAAGTACATGCAGGACCTGCTGGGCCCCATGAGTATGGTGTACGGTTTCAACCCGCTGATTGCAGTGTTGGCTCCGATTGTTGTTAACGGGCTGGTCGGAGCCATGCTGATGCGCCGGGCAGGATAGCGCCGGGGTTATTTCTTTTCAGGCTTTGCGACCTGTACCACCACGCTGTTTGAAGCTCTGTCGGTCAGGGACAGGCCGTTGATCGGGTAAAACAGAGCCAGGATGGCCGGAATGCTGAGCAGCATTGTCAGAGCGCCGAGGTAATAGCCTCCGAGGATGCTCAGGAAGACTACGGTGGCGGCCGTTGCGTACCGGATCAGGGCCTGGGTCCAGCTGACGGAGGTGCCGTCCAGGTTTTCAATGCGTACACGCCACACCTGCATCCCCAGCGTTTGTCCAATGCGGGTCCAGAAGTAAGCAAAGAACAGGTAAAGCACGAGGAACAGGACGAAGGTTAATCCCGGGTCTCCTGAGAGCTCGCCCGCTTCGGCCATCTGTTCGTATTGGTCCCAGCCAGTCATCCAGCCGGCAATCATGGTGTAGATCCAGCTGGCGACGAGCAGGACGGCAATACTGATCAGTCCATCGTAAATGATGGCCAGGGCACGTTTCAGGGCCGTGGCGGGTGGAAGCAGTTCCTCGGCGTCATGAAAGCGACGGGGCATGGCATCTCCTGTGAGTTTTCACGTTTTTCATGTTCTCGGCGTGTGCTAGAGTAGCGGATTTGCACACACAAGTAAGTAACCGCATTAAACCGCAGGCCCGGCGCTTCTGTTGGCGGGTTTCTGGCAAGGTGTACAAGGTCGATAAGGTATCAAAGGTCTATGAAAACCGCAGAGTTGCGACAAGCGTTCCTCGAATATTTCCAGAAGCAGGGCCACGCCATTGTGCCCAGCAGTTCACTGGTACCCCACGATGACCCCACTCTGCTGTTTACCAACGCAGGGATGAACCAGTTCAAGGATGTCTTTCTGGGGCGTGAGGAACGGGACTATACACGAGCCACCTCTTCCCAGAAATGCGTGCGGGCTGGCGGTAAGCATAACGACCTCGAAAACGTGGGTTACACCGCCCGCCACCATACGTTCTTCGAAATGCTGGGGAACTTCAGTTTTGGTGATTACTTCAAGCGTGAGGCCATCAATTTTGCCTGGACGTTCCTGACCGGCGATGACTGGCTGAATCTGCCCAAGGACAAACTCTGGGTAACCATTTATGCGGAAGACGACGAGGCGTTCGCTATCTGGAACCAGGAAATCGGCGTCCCGGCGGATCGGATTGTTCGTATCGGCGATAACAAAGGCGGCCGCTACGCCTCTGATAACTTCTGGCAGATGGGGGACACGGGGCCCTGTGG
Source organism: Marinobacter daepoensis DSM 16072 (assembly GCF_000421165.1). GTDB lineage: Bacteria > Pseudomonadota > Gammaproteobacteria > Pseudomonadales > Oleiphilaceae > Marinobacter > Marinobacter daepoensis. The sequence continues at coordinate 44,276 of NZ_ATWI01000014.1, read as the reverse complement.
TCCCTGCACCGAAATTTTCTATGACCATGGCCCGGACGTCGCGGGCGGGCCTCCGGGCAGCCCGGATGAAGACGGCGACCGCTACATCGAGATCTGGAACGTGGTGTTCATGCAGTATAACCGCACCGCCGATGGCGAAATGCTCAAACTGCCCAAACCGTCGGTAGACACCGGGATGGGGCTGGAGCGTATTGCAGCGGTTTTGCAGGGTGTTCACAGTAACTACGAGATCGACCTGTTTCAGGATTTGCTGAAAGCCGCGTCGGACATTCTGGGTGGTGTAGAAACCACTGAGGCGTCTCTGCGTGTAGTAGCGGATCATATCCGGTCCTGTGCATTCCTGATTGCTGATGGTGTTATGCCTTCGAATGAGGGACGCGGTTTTGTGCTTCGCCGCATCGTTCGTCGGGCGGCGCGCCACGGTAACAAGCTGGGTGCCTCAGAACCGTTTTTCTACAAGCTGACCGGGGCTCTTGTGGCTCTGATGGGGGATGCTTACCCTCAGTTGGTGAGTAGCCGCAAGCAAATTGAGAAAGTGCTTCTTCAGGAAGAAGAACAGTTCGCCAAAACTCTGGATAAGGGGCTGCGCCTGCTTGAGCAGGATATTGACGGGCTGGAGGGCACTGAGATTCCGGGCAAAACGGTCTTTACGCTCTATGATACCTACGGATTCCCGGTTGACCTGACCAATGACATTGCTCGCGAGCGTGGCCTGACGCTCGATTACGCTGGCTATGAAAAAGCCATGGAAGCCCAGCGTGACCGGGCCCGAGCGGCCAGCAAGTTTGGTATCGACTACAACGCGGCAGGCATCACGATTGAGGGCAAAACCGAGTTTACCGGTTACGACCACATCGATGGCCATGAGCGGATTCGCACGGTTCTGGTTGATGGCGAAGAGCGTCAGGCGGAAGCCGGCGATGAATGTGTGGTGGTTCTTGAGCGTACTCCCTTTTATGCCGAATCCGGTGGCCAGGTTGGTGATACGGGTCTGCTGACCTGGAGTGGTGGCCGCTTTCAGGTGACGGACACCCGTAAGGAAGGCGATAACCATCTGCATGTTGGTACGCTGATTGAGGGGGAACTGTTCCCGGGGCTGGAAGTGGATGCCCGCATCGATCATGCCCGCCGCGAGCGCACCAAACGCAACCATTCGGCTACCCATTTGCTGCACGCTGCCCTGCGCAACATCCTGGGTGAGCATGTTACCCAGAAAGGGTCGCTCGTTGATCCGGACAAACTGCGTTTCGATTTCTCGCATTTTGAGGCTGTCACGGCGGAACAGTTGAAGGAAATTGAGCGTCAGGTAAATGGGCAGATTCTGGAAAATACTCCGGTATCGGTTGATGTCACGGATATGGAGACGGCCAAAGAAAAAGGGGCCATGGCGCTGTTCGGTGAAAAGTACGGCGATGTTGTTCGCGTACTCAGTATGGGAACAGACCGCTACTCCGTTGAACTTTGCGGTGGTACGCATGTGGCTCGCACCGGTGATATAGGGCTGTTCCGAATCACCTCTGAAAGTGGCATTTCTTCCGGGGTTCGCCGGATTGAGGCTGTGACCGGTTTTGGGGCCCTGGAGTGGGTGGATGACACTGAGCGCACATTGCGTGAGACGGCGAAGCTGGTCAAAGGCTCACGGGATTCTGTGGTCGAGAAAGTAAAACAGGCTCTGGAACGGAACCGTCAGCTCGAAAAAGACGTCGATGTATTAAAGGCAAAGCTTGCCAGTTCTGCTGGCACTGATCTTGCCGGCTCAGCTGTTGACGTTGCCGGTTTGAAAGTGGTTGCTGCCGAACTGGAAGGTGCGGACAAAAAAGCGCTGATGGAAACCGCCGACCAACTCAAGAACAAGTTGGGTGAAGGTGTGGTAGTGCTGGCGACTGTGGAAGATGGAAAAGTGGTTCTTGTGGCTGGTGTGACCAAATCCGCGACCAGCCGGATCAAGGCCGGCGACTTGATGAAGCACCTCGCCGCTCAGGTTGATGGTAAGGGCGGTGGTCGCCCTGATATGGCGCAGGGCGGTGGTAATGATCCGTCGAGGTTGGCTGATGCTCTTGCAGGGGTACCTGCCTGGGTGGGGCAAAATCTCGGGTAAACAGCTGTTTTCTGTTGCGGGCGGAGGTTTATAATCCCGCCCGTTTTGTTTTTGATGGCGGGGTTTCCCCGTCGCGACACCCCGTTTCGGAGTTTGGGAAAACATGGCTCTGCTGGTTCAGAAATTTGGTGGTACGTCCGTCGGTACAACCGAGCGGATAGAGGCGGTGGCCGACAAGGTTTGTCGGTTCCGGGAGGATGGGCACGAAGTGGTGGTTGTGGTCTCTGCGATGAGCGGAGAGACGAACCGTCTGATCGCCCTGGCCAACGACATTATGGATGAGCCTGTACCCCGGGAAATGGATGTGCTGGTGTCCACGGGTGAGCAGGTCACAATCGCTCTGTTGTCCATGGCACTTCAGAAACGGGGTTGTGATGCCCGTTCCTATACAGGCTCCCAGGTCAGAATTCTGACAGACAGCAGCCACACCAAAGCCCGGATCAGGCAGATTGACGAGCAGCGCATGCGGGAAGACCTGGATGCAGGGCGCGTTGTGGTTGTCGCTGGCTTTCAGGGAATGGATGACAAGGGCAATATCACGACGCTGGGTCGTGGTGGTTCCGACACAACGGCAGTAGCGCTGGCGGCGGCTTTGAAAGCAGATGAATGCCAGATCTACACCGATGTTGATGGTGTTTATACAACGGATCCTCGGGTGGTAGACAGTGCCCGCAGGTTGCAGCGTATTACGTTTGAAGAAATGCTCGAAATGGCCAGTCTGGGTTCTAAAGTGCTTCAGATTCGCGCCGTTGAATTTGCAGGTAAATACAACGTTCCCTTAAGGGTGCTGTCCAGCTTTCAGGAAGGTGAGGGCACTCTGATTACTTTTGAGGATGAGAACGCCATGGAACAACCGGTTGTTTCCGGCATTGCTTTTAATCGCGACGAAGCCAAACTGACGATCTCTGGCGTGCCTGACACGCCGGGTAACGCCCTGCGGATCCTCAAACCGGTGAGCGATGCTAATATTGAAGTAGATATGATTGTGCAGAACGTGGGTGAGGACAACAAAACCGCCTTCACGTTTACCGTGCATCGCAACGATTTCAAGCGGGCGCAGGATGTTCTTCTGGGCATCGCGGCTGATTTGGGGGCGGGCAAAGTCGGAGGCGACTCCAAAATTGCCAAAGTCAGTATCGTTGGTGTTGGGATGCGTTCTCACGCGGGCGTTGCAACCAAAATGTTTGAAGCGCTGTCTAATGAGGGTATCAATATTCAGATGATCTCCACGTCTGAAATCAAGATTTCCGTGGTGATCGATGAGAAGTATCTCGAGTTGGCCGTTCGTGCACTGCACAGTGTGTTTGAGCTGGACAACGCCGGGGTGGAGGAGGGCGCCTGAGGCTGGAAGTCTCAGCGTGCTCCCTGATTAAGATCATTAAAGATAACTATCAGGATGCTGGTCTGTGTAAGTGTTTCTGCGTCTTTAGTGTCTGAAGTGATCTCATTATAAAAGCAATAAGTACACTTTAGTGTCCGTCGGAACAGGTAGCTCTGCTATAGGGAGTAAGGGATATGTTAATTTTGACTCGCCGTGTTGGCGAAACCCTGATGATCGGAGACGAGATCACCGTCACCGTTCTGGGGGTAAAGGGGAATCAGGTACGCATCGGTGTAAACGCGCCAAAAGATGTGGCGGTTCACCGGGAAGAAATCTATCAACGAATCCAGTCTGAAAAAGACTCGGATGAGCCGGAACCGGGCAATCGTTGATCAATAAAAAGCCGTTCGAGGGTGACCCGGGCGGCTTTTTTCATATAAGGGAAAATCGATTAGAAAAAATTTGTGTCAACCCTATGAAAACAGAAAAATTATGGTAGTATACGCCCCGTTCTCAAGGAGAGGTGGGTGAGTGGCTGAAACCAGTTCCCTGCTAAGGAACCGTACGAGCAATCGTACCGAGGGTTCGAATCCCTCCCTCTCCGCCATTTTCTTCAAGGAGAAAAGCGGGAACCGTTGAGGTAGCACTCAACATTGCGATGCGCGGCTGTAGCTCAGCTGGATAGAGTACCTGGCTACGAACCAGGCGGTCGGAGGTTCGAATCCTCCCAGCCGCGCCATTATCGCAAACCAAGTTTTAAGCGGCTGTAGCTCAGCTGGATAGAGTACCTGGCTACGAACCAGGCGGTCGGAGGTTCGAATCCTCCCAGCCGCGCCATATCAAACAAAAAACCTCGCCCCGTGCGGGGTTTTTTGTTTTTAGCTCCGATGTTTACGAAGCCGGTACGGAAGTTCCCGAAATCGCCCTGGCTGTCCGTACATACCCTCACCATTGCTCCTCGAGTTTATTGATCATCGTCAAGTCCCGGCGTGCTGGCCTCTCTAGAATCAATGTCGCCACCTAACTAATTAACGTCAGCGATATTGGCTGGAGACACTATGGATACCATCCGCCGGGCCTTATTGGGGCAGATAGCCAAACTCACGGCCGGAGCGGCGCTTGTGCCTTTGAGCAGCGTTGCGTCGGCAGGCATGAATGATCAGCCACCCCGACGGGAAGGCGATCCGGAAAAGCGGTACGGCATGCTCATTGATCTCAGGGCCTGCATCGGCTGCCAGGCCTGTACGGTCTCCTGCCATATTGAAAACGAAGCGCCCCTTGGAAGTTTTCGTACCATTGTTTCCCAGTACGAAGTGGCGCACGAAGACACCGGTGATGTTGCCACATTCATGCTGCCCCGATTGTGTAACCACTGCGACAACCCTCCTTGTGTGCCGGTTTGCCCGGTTCAGGCGACGTTCCAGCGTGAAGACGGGATTGTGGTGGTTAACAACGAAGCCTGTGTCGGGTGCGCGTACTGTGTGCAGGCGTGCCCATACGATGCACGGTTTATCAACGAGCAGACCCAGACCGCCGACAAGTGCACTTTTTGCGCCCATCGTCTGGATGTCGGGTTGTTGCCAGCCTGCGTTGAGTCCTGTGTGGGTGGGGCGAGAATCATTGGTGACCTGCGCGACCCGAACAGCCAGATCAGCCGCATGATAGATGAGCATCGTCAGGAGTTAATGGTGCTCAAGCCCGAGATGGGGACGGCCCCCCATGTGTTCTATCTGGGTATGGATGAACGTTTTGTGTCGCGTCCGGATGCCCGGCCGGCAATCTGGGATGTACGCGACCAGAAGGGTGAGGAGGTGGGTTATGAGTTCGGAAGTCATTGAGATTCTCACGCCACGTTACGGCATCGCCTGGTATCCGTGGGCGGTACAGTATTTCTTCATGATAGCCATTTCCTATTCGGCTCTTTTGCTGACCGTTCCGGGCTTATTGATGGGCAAGCGACAATACCAGGCGTTGGCCCGGGTTGCCTTGCTGGTTACCGTCAGTTGTACCCTGGTGGGGCCGGTGGCTTTGCTGGCAGACCTGCATCAACCGCTCAGATTCTGGCACTTTTACGCCAATCTGACCCCCTGGTCCTGGATGTGGCTGGGCAGTTTGCTATTGCCGCTTTACCTGATTCTTGTCGTTGCCTACGCGTGGCTGGCATGGCGCCCGGCCATGCAGTTGCAGGCGCAAGGAGATGGCTGGATTGCCCGGCTCTCTGGCTGGATCTCTCTGGGGGCATGGCAGGCGCCCCGGTGGATGCTGGTGATGTGCGGATTGGGCGCGCTGCTGATGTCGTTCGGCATCATGTTGTACACCGGTGCGGAAGTCGCCATCGTGAAGGCCCGCCCCCTCTGGAACACCTATTGGTTGCCGGTAATGTTTGTTCTGACGGGAATCGTGGCGGCGGCTGGCCTGGTGATGGTTATTAACCGTTTGATGACCGGCAATGACGAAGAGGTGAACGCCCAGAGCCTGAAAGTGGTGTTCAGCACGATGGTTCTCGCTGCTCTTGTGGCTGCGCTCTGGGTGGCTGAGGGGCTTACCGGGTTCAGTGCGTCGGTAGAGCAGGCATTCGCCTCATTGCAGGGCAATCCGGAATGGCGGGCCGTGGCGATCTACGGTTTGCTGGTCGGCGTGGTGTTGACGCTCACGGTGGTACTTATGCTGCGCCAGCATCGGTATCTCCGGCACGCCTGGATAGCGGGCTTGCTGGCGGTTCATATTGGCTGGACATTCCGCTGGATGGTCCTGATGGAAGTGCAAACTGTGGCCAAGAACACCGCTGGGTATTATCAGTATGTTCTGGAGATGGGCTCCAGTGGTTTGCTCGGGATTCTGGGAACCTTCGGCCTGTGGCTGGCGGCCTTGTTGATCATCGATATTCTGGTGCCCTGGAAGCGCGACTTCCAGGCGGGCACCCACTGATTTACGCGTTGGAGCGGCAATTATGGATAAGAATCGTCGTAACTTTCTGAAAGGGGCTGCCGCAGCCGGTGGCGCGGCGACTTTCGTGGCAGGTTATTACGGCCCGCTGGAGAAAATGGGCAAAGGCCTGGTGAACGGGACCTCCGGAAAACCAACGTCGGATCGTTTGCACGGTAATAGTCTTGCTCCCGAGTACACTATTGACCCGGCTACCGGGGAGGTGACGCTGAATCCGGACCAGCGAATGGCCTTTACCGTGTGTTACGGGTGCACCACCAAGTGTGGCGTGAGAGTTCGGATTGACAAAAACGAAGATAAGGTCTTAAGGGTTGCAGGCAACCCTTACCATCCGCTGTCTTCCGATGAGCATCTGGATGAGCAGACGCCGGTACTGGATGCCTTCCGTCGCATGAGTAGCTTCAAAGATCAGGGCCAGTTGAACCGGTCAACGGCCTGTGCGCGGGGCAACGCGGCCATGGCTCAGCTGACCAGCGACCAGCGGGTCATGACGTGCCTGAAGCGAACCGGCCCGCGAGGCAGTAACCAGTGGCAGAGTATTTCCTTCGAACAGCTTCTGGACGAGATAGTCGAAGGTGGTGACCTGTTTGGTGAAGGCGAGGTGGAAGGCCTGCGGGCGATTCGGGATCTGAAAACGCCTCTGGACCCGGAAAACCCCGAATACGGCCCTAAAGCTAATCAGTTGTTGATGATGGAGGCCACGGATTACGGCCGCTCCGCCCTGCTCAAGCGATTTGCGTTCAACGCTTTTGGAACCCGAAACTACGGTCACCACGGCGCCTATTGCGGGTTGGCCTTCCGGATGGGCTCGGGAGCGTTGATGAATGATCTGGCTAAAAATGCCCATGTAAAGCCGGATTATACCCATGCCCGGTTCGCCTTGTTTATCGGCACTGCACCCAGCCAGGCTGGTAACCCCTTCAAGCGTCAGGGTCGTTTGTTGGCCCGGGCGCGCACAACGGGTGAGCTGGAGTATGTCGTGGTCGACCCGGCGTTAACTGCGGCAACCTCCCATTCTGCCGGAGAGCGGAACCGATGGGTGCCGATTCTGCCCGGCACGGACACCGCGTTTGCCATGGCCCTGATCCGCTGGTTGCTGACCAATGAGGGCTATGCCAAAGACTACCTGTCCCTTCCGGGGCATCAGGCTGCCCAAAAAGCCGGCGAGCTGGGTTACAGCAACGCGACGCATCTGGTGATTGATGAGGATCATCACCCCCGGGCGGGGCACTTCCTGAGAATGAGTGATCTTGGTCTGGTGGCCGAGGGGGCGGAGGATCATCCGGTCGTGGTGTCCGCTGACGGGGAGTTGGTGAGCTCGGAGGCGGTTGATGGCGCCCGGTTGTTCGTGGAGCGGAAGGTAGAGACAACTGCTGGTGAGGTTATGGTCCGCAGTTCTCTGTTTAAGCTGAGGCAGGAATCCATGCGCCTCACCATTGAGGAGTATGCCGAAATATGTGGAGTTGACGCGGGAACCATGCGGCGTCTGGCCAAACGCTTTGCCAGCTTCGGCCGGGCAGCGGTCGCCGATACGCATGGCGGAATGATGTCTGGGGCCGGATTCTACGCGTCGTACAGCATTAACATGCTGAACCTGCTGGCCGGCAACTTTAATATGAAAGGTGGCTCCGCAAAGGGTGGTGGTAGCTTCAATGGCGTAGGAAAGGGGCCGCGATACGATCTTGCGGATTTCCCCGGTAAGGTTGGCCCGAAGGGGGTGTTTCTGTCCCGGAGCCGTTTCCCTTACGAAAAGACCAGTGAGTATCGTCGACGGGTAGAGGCCGGGGAATCTCCTTACCCTGCCAAAGCGCCCTGGCGGGCGATTGCTCCGCCCATCCTGACCGAGCATCTGCTGTCGGGACTGGATGGCTATCCATACCGGATCAAAGCCATGATCGGTGTGATGGCAAACCCCATGTATGGCCAGGCGGGGCTGACCAGCCTGCTTGAAGAGAAGCTGAAAGACCCTGCCAATATTGGCCTGTTCGTTGCGGTGGACGGATTCATCAACGAAACCAACCGGTTTGCTGATTACATCGTGCCGGATTCTGTGATGTATGAAGTCTGGGGCTTCACGGGCGCCTGGAGCGGCACCCTGACCAAGATGACAACGGCGTGCTGGCCAGTGGTGGAGCCGCGGCAGGCGAAAACGGCCGCGGGTGAACCGGTGTGTATGGATAACTTTTTCATTGAGCTGGCCCGCAAGCTGGACCTGCCCGGATTTGGAGAAGGTGCCATTGAAGGTAAGGATGGCCGGATGCACCCGCTCATGCGAGCCGAGGATTTCTATCTTCGGGCGGCGGCCAATATTGCCATGACGGGGCAGCCGCTGCCTGACGCGACAGAGGAGGATATTGTCGCTGCAGGTGTTGAACCGCTGATGGGGCGGATCAAGGGCACTCTGGCCCCCGATGAAGTAGGGCCCGTGGCTCACCTCTATTCCCGGGGTGGTCGCTTTGAAAGTATGGAAAAGGCTTATGCCGGGGACAAGCTGGGCAACGCCTGGACGCGCCCGCTTTGCGTATACAACGAGCAGGTGGGAACCACCATCGACAGCTACAGTGGTAAACGGCTGACCGGCACACCAATGCATCATGAACCGAGGTTTTGGGATGGTTCAACGCTTCGGGAGCATTATCCGGCCAGTGACTGGCCATTGCTGGCGTTTTCGTTCAAATCGAACCTTATGAACTCTTACGCCATTGGTCTTGAGCGGTTGCGCATGATCAAGCCTTATAATCCGGTACTGCTTCACTACAGGGACGCCGAACGATATGGGGTTGATCACGGCGATACCATCCGCATCGAAAGCCCGGGGGGCAGCGTGCTGGCGCTTGCTCTGGTAGGCGATAACGTGCACGAAGGAGCCATTGGCATCGAGCATGGGTACGGGCATCGTGAGTTGGGTGCCGCCAGCCATGTCATTGATGGTGAAGAGCGCCCCGGCAATCCTTACCTGGGGGCCGGGGTCAACATCAACGATCTGGGGTTCTCGGACCCAACCCGCAAAGATGGTACCGCCACCTGGCTGGAAAATGTGTCCGGCGCCTCTGTTCGCCAGGGGCTGCCGGTGCGCATCCAGGTGGTTGAAGGGCTTACCACATGAGGTCGTCGGGGATTTCGTACCCGGCGTAAGGGTCGTCTTCCCCGGCGTCGTCCTGTTTGCGGTCGTGCAGCACGATCACGGCCGCAGCATCCCGCTCCATGATTTTACGGGCCACTTTCTCGGGAACGATATCGTAGTTCTCTCCTTGCCGAACAACCGCGAGTCGGCCCCGGGAAAGCTGGTCCACCATGGTGTCATCCACCGGTATCTTCTTGATCTTTTTGCCATCAACAAACTGATACGATGTCTCGCCCCGGCTTCGGTCCAGGCGGTTGGTTTCAATCAGTTGCCGAATCTGGGCCTGAATGGCTTTCTTTTCGGCTTCCTGTTTCCGCTCAAGATTCAGCTGGCGGTCCCGTTCTGCCTTTTTCTGCCTGGCCTGCCGGGCGCGCTCTTCGGTTTCGTTGACAACTACCGCGCCTTTAGGTTGTTGCTTCCGTTGTTTTCGTTTCTCGTTTTTAACCGCCCGGGCCTTTTTTTCATCGGCCAGCCCGGCTTTCAACAGTTGTTCCTGCAGTGAAGCCATCAGTAACTCCGTGATTTCGTGGTAAGCTTCGGGATCAGTGTGCAAGTATACGCCGTCAGTGCGCTCTCATTCACCCGCGACAAGCCACCTTCACGGATTTTTCTATGTCATCTTTTAAAGAGCTTGGCCTTTCTCCGGCCATGCAGGCCAACCTTGCCCGTTTAGGTTATGCGGAGCCAACACCGGTTCAGGAACAGGCGATACCACGGGCGCTTGCGGGCAAGGACGTGATCGCCATGGCGCAAACCGGCAGTGGTAAAACCGCGGCGTTTGGCATTCCGCTCGTTGAAGCCCTGCAGCCCCGGCGATTTTCCGTGCAGGGACTGGTGTTATGCCCAACCAGGGAGCTGGCTGATCAGGTTGCCAAGGCGCTCCGAGAGCTGGCGCGGGCAAGGGACAATGTGAAGGTGCTGACACTGTGCGGCGGAGTGCCCATTGGGCCGCAAATCGGCTCGCTCAGTCATGGTGCGCATCTTGTGGTTGGAACGCCTGGCCGGGTGGAGGACCATCTGCGCAAAGGAACCCTATCGCTCGACCAGCTCCGGATGCTGGTGCTGGACGAGGCCGACCGAATGCTGGATATGGGTTTTGAGGAAGTGGTCAGCAACATCTTGTCGCAAACGCCCGAGCGGCGACAAACCCTTTTGTTTTCCGCAACCTGGCCGCCGGCAATCCGCAAGCTCAGCGAGCGTTTTCAGAATGAGCCGGAGGATGTGCGAGTAGACGCAGAGATCGCGGCGGCCACGATCGAAGAAACTTTCTATGAAATTCAGCCGGAACAGCAAGTACCCGCCGTGGCGGCGTTGCTGTCGAAGTATCAGCCGGTGTCATCGCTGGTTTTCTGCACGACAAAGCGGGACTGTGATGATCTTGCCGGGGCGCTGGCTCGCCTTGGTTTCTCTGCCTTGTCTCTGCACGGCGATCTGGATCAGCGGGAGCGGGACAGCGCTCTGGTGAGATTCGCCAACCAGAGCTGCACGGTGCTGGTGGCGACGGATGTCGCCGCCCGGGGCCTGGATATTAAAGGTTTGCCTCTGGTGATTAATGCCGAGCCCGCCCGGGACCCGGAAGTGCATACCCACAGGGTAGGGCGCACGGGCCGTGCCGGGGAGCAGGGGCATGCGGTGACGCTGTGCACGCCTCGCCAGGGGCACAAGATTTCCCGGCTGGAGACCGAACGTGGTGAGCCGGTTTCCTGGGGCGAGACGGGTGCTTTGCTGGCGGAGCCGTTGCGACCGGTGGAACCTGGTATGAAGACGCTTTGTCTGGCCGGCGGCCGTAAAGACAAGATCCGGCCGGGTGATGTGATGGGGGCTCTGACCGGGGATGCCGGCATTCCTGGCACTGCGGTTGGCAAAATTGATTTGTTTGATTTTCAGTGTTTTGTGGCGGTTCAGACCCAGTGGGCGCATCAGGCTCTGGCCAGGCTGGAGAAGGGTAAAGTGAAGGGGCGAAAAGTGCGTGTCCGGTATGCCTGATTGCCGACCCGGAGGGCGAGGTTATTGGCTGTCATTTCAGGCCGGGACGCTCGGAAAGTCCCTATAGAAATGTGTGCTTCAGGTTGCTCCTGACCAATGAAAACGGTAAATTACGCAGGATTTTGCCTCCCGAATTGTTTTGGTCGGTCATTAGACTTTGGTTTTAGTCAGGCCTGCCGGGCAGTACGGGGAAATCACACAACCAATACAGGTAGCTGTTCAATATGAATGAGCTGATGTCACAAGCCGTAGACTTGATGATTGCCGGCATGGGCTTCGTGTTCGTGTTCCTGATTATTCTGGTGTTCGCGACCGGCCTGATGTCCAAAATCATCCTGCGGTTTGCGCCGCCAGAGCCGGCAACCCCGGCAAGAACGCCACGTGCCAAGCCGAAGGCGCCCGCGTCGGTTGACCCTGACACCGCCGAGGCCATTAAGAAGGCGATTGCACAATACCGGTCACGCCACAAGAAGTGACTTCAGGTAAACGATTAGAACCTTTTAACAGAAGGCTGACACGATGACTGACACGAAAAAACCGCTGGGGATTACGGACGTAATTCTACGTGACGCCCACCAATCCCTGCTTGCCACCCGCATGCGTCTTGATGACATGCTGCCCATTGCCGAGAAACTCGATAAAGTGGGTTTCTGGTCTCTGGAATCCTGGGGTGGTGCTACCTTTGACTCCTGTATCCGCTATCTGGGCGAAGATCCCTGGGAGCGCATCCGCGAACTGAAAAAAGCCATGCCCAATACGCCCCAGCAGATGTTGCTGCGAGGCCAGAACCTTCTGGGCTATCGTCACTATGCGGATGATGTGGTAGAGCGGTTTGTTGACCGTGCCGCTGAAAACGGCGTGGATGTTTTCCGTATTTTCGATGCAATGAACGATCCGCGTAACCTGGACACCGCCATCAAGGCTGTCCGCAAAACCGGCAAGCATGCGCAGGGCACCATTTCCTATACCACCAGCCCGGTCCATACGATTGAAAACTGGGTAGAACTGGCGAAAGAAGTGGCCAGCATGGGGGCAGATTCCATCGCCATCAAGGATATGGCTGGTTTGCTCAAGCCTTATGTGGCGTTTGATCTGGTCACCCGTCTGAAAAAAGAGCTGGATATTCCGATCCACATGCAGTGCCACGCCACGACTGGCATGTCTACCGCGACAGCCATCAAGGCAGCGGAAGCGGGAATCGATAACGTTGATACCGCGATTTCTTCCATGAGTATGACCTACGGTCACTCACCCACCGAGGCTGTGGTCGCGATTCTGGAAGGCACCGACCGGGATACCGGCCTGGACCTGAACCTGCTGGAAGAAATTGCCAGCTATTTCCGGGAAGTCCGTAAGAAATACGCGAAGTTTGAAGGCAGCCTGCGTGGTGTGGATTCCCGCATCCTGACCGCTCAGGTACCGGGTGGCATGCTGACCAACATGGAAAGCCAGCTCCGTGAGCAGAACGCCAGTGATAAGTTCGACCAGGTTCTGGCCGAGATTCCCAAGGTGCGTGAAGACCTGGGTTTTATCCCGCTGGTTACGCCAACCTCACAGATTGTGGGTACCCAGGCGGTGCTGAACATCCTGACCGGAGAGCGTTACAAGTCCATCTCCAAGGAAACCTCAGCCATCCTGAAAGGCGAGTATGGCTCTGCGCCAGCACCTTTTAATAAGGAGCTGCAAGAGCGGGTTCTGGATGGCAAAGAAGCCATTACCTGTCGTCCGGCTGACAATATTGAGCCGGAAATGGATAAGTTGACGGCTGAACTGAAAGAGCTTGCGAAAGAAAAAGGTATCAAACTGGCCGAGCAGGACGTCGACGATGTTCTTACTTACGCGCTGTTCCCGCAGATTGGCCTGAAATTCCTGGAAAACCGCGGCAATCCGGATGCCTTTGAGCCGGTTCCAACGGCGGAAGATGCGGCACCGGCCAAGAAAGCGGCTGGCCCGGAAACGTACACCGTTGAGGTAAACGGTAAGAAGTTTGTCGTGGCCGTGTCAGAAGGTGGCGAGATTACCCAGATTCAGGGCGATGGCGCTGCGGCTTCTGCACCGGCAACCGCTGCTGCGCCGGCTCCGGCCGCAGGCGAGGGTGAGCCTCTGGTGGCACCGCTGGGCGGTAACATCTTTAAGGTTCTGGTCTCTCCGGGCGATGCCGTTGAGGAAGGTGACGTGCTGATTATCCTCGAAGCCATGAAGATGGAAACAGAGGTTCGCGCACCGAAAGCCGGTACCATCGGCGAAGTCTTCATCAAGGTCGGTGATGCCGTCTCCCCTGATGATGAAATGCTGACAATCGCATAAGGGCCAGCATTCCATGGAAAAGTTAATGACACTTTGGACAGGCAGTGGCCTGTTCAACATTGAGCTCGGTCAGGTGATCATGATCGCCATTGGCCTGTTGCTTCTCTATCTTGCGATCAACAAGAAATTTGAGCCGCTGCTGCTGGTGCCCATTGGGTTCGGGGGCATTCTGGCGAACATTCCGGAGGCAGGGCTTGCCCTGACTGCGGCAGAAAATGCCATTCACTTTGCTCTGAAGAACGGCTCGGGTGAAGTGCTGGCGGCGCTTGCTGCACCGCTGGACGTTGCCTATCAGGCCGGGCAGGCGGTAACGCCGGAGCTGAAAGAAGCGTTCAAGGAAGGCATTAAAGAAGCCAGTTACTCCGAAATGGCGATGGCCAATTCGGTTGCCCAGGATTTCGGCTATGGCAACGGCATGCTGTATAACTTCTATTCTGTGGTTATCGGCAGTACCGTCGGGCCTCTTCTGATCTTCATGGGGGTTGGTGCAATGACCGATTTCGGTCCGCTGCTGGCAAACCCGAAGACATTGCTGCTTGGTGCGGCCGCTCAGTTCGGTATTTTTGGTACGGTTCTGGGTGCTGCCTTGCTGGACTGGACGGGCGTGTTGGAGTTCAACATTCTTGAAGCCGCAGCCATCGGTATCATTGGTGGTGCCGACGGTCCGACGTCTATCTACGTGTCCAGCGTACTGGCGCCGCATCTTCTTGGTGCGATTGCGGTGTCGGCCTATGCCTACATGGCTTTGGTACCGATGATTCAGCCGCCGATCATGAAAGCGCTCACCAGTGAAAAAGAGCGGGCCATCAAGATGTCCCAGCTGCGCCCTGTGAGCAAGAGAGAGAAGATTATCTTCCCGCTGGTGGTTCTGATTGCGGTGGTTCTGTTCCTGCCAGATGCGGCTCCGCTGCTTGGTATGTTCTGCTTCGGTAACCTGATGCGTGAGTGTGGTGTGGTTGAGCGCTTGAGCGATACTGCGCAGAATGCACTGATCAACATTGTCACCATTTTCCTGGGGCTGTCGGTTGGCTCCAAGCTGATGGCTGACAAGTTCCTGGATGGCCAGACACTGGGTATTCTGGGCCTGGGCATTGTGGCCTTTGGTGTGGGTACTGCGTCGGGTGTTCTGATGGCGAAGGCGATGAACCGGTTCACCAAGGAACCCATCAACCCGCTGATTGGCTCTGCGGGTGTCTCCGCCGTACCGATGGCGGCCCGGGTGTCTAACAAGGTGGGCCTGGAAGCCAACCCGCAGAACTTCCTGCTGATGCACGCTATGGGCCCGAACGTGGCAGGTGTTATCGGCTCTGCGGTTGCGGCCGGGGTGATGATCAAGCTGCTTGGCTGATCTTCTCCGATAACGGCACTGAGAAAACCCCGCTGTTGGCGGGGTTTTCTTATTCTGATCAGTGGAAATCTCTGGAGCTGACCGGCAGGGAGTGGATCAAGTGGCTTAAGTCTGCCAGTTTGCCGGCCATGACATGCACGATGTCTCCTTCTTTTTCAATCACACCCTTTACATGCAGCAGCCGGGCTGTAATCAGAGGCTTGCGCTGTCGGCGGGCTGTGTCCAGCCAGACCACCACGTTCACGTTACCGGTTTCATCTTCCAGAGTTACGAAAGTCACGCCACTGGCGGTGCCGGGTCGTTGACGGCCGGTAACCAGCCCTGCGACCTGAACCGGTATGCCAGGCCGGGTGAGCCTGAGCTGTTCCGCCGTCAGGCAATGCCGGAGGTGCCCTTGCTCCCGTAATAAGGCGAGGGGGTGGCGCTGCAGTGTCAGGCCCTGACTGCTGTAATCAGCAAGAATATTCTGCCCTTCTGTGGGCTCCGGCAGGTGGGGGCATGGCTCGGGTTGGTACTCCTCGTGGCTGTCCTGAACAAACAGGGCCGCGGGCTCTTCATGCTCCAGCAACTGCCAATAGGCCTGGTGCCGGTTGCGGGTAAAGCCCGGCATGGCGTTGGCACCGGCCAGCAGTTCCATGTCGCGCTGGTTCAGGTCGGCACGGGCCCTCAGGTCTGATGCGGACTGGTAACCGTTTTCCGGACGGCGCTGCTCAATCCGTTCGGCGCCGCTGGCGGAAAGTCCCTGGATGATGCAAAGGCCGAGGCGAAGCTGCTTCCCAGGACCTTCCAGTGAATGTTGCCGGGCACTGGCATTCACATCGGGGGGTAAAACAATAACCTGATGGCGCCGGGCATCCTGCACCAGTTGGCTGGGTGAATAGAAGCCCATGGGCTGGCTGTTTAGCAGGGCACAGTAGAAAGCCGCGGGGTGGTGGCGTTTGATCCAGGCGGATACGTACACCAGCAAGGCAAAGCTGGCTGCGTGGGATTCCGGAAAGCCGTAGCCGCCGAAACCACAGATCTGCTTGTACAGGCGCTCAGCAAACCCGGCCTCGTGGCCCCGCGCCAGCATGCCCTGGATCAGCTTATCCCGGAACGGAGTGAGGTCGCCATGGGATTTCCAGGCTGCCATGGCCCGGCGCAGTCGGTCGGCTTCTCCGGCGCTGAAGCCCGCAGCAACCATGGCCAGCTTGATGACTTGTTCCTGAAAAATCGGCACGCCCAGGGTGCGCCCCAGGACCTGACGGATGGCATCGTTCGGGAAGTCAACGGGCTCCAGGCCATGCTTCCGGCGTAAATAGGGGTGCACCATATCCCCCTGAATAGGGCCGGGGCGTACGATGGCGACTTCGATGACCAGGTCGTACCAGGTTTCCGGGCGCAGGCGGGGGAGCATGTTGATCTGGGCACGAGACTCCACCTGAAACACGCCAATACTGTCACCCTTCTGGAGCATGGTGTAGGTATCCTGGTCCTCCTGTGGAATATCCTGAAGGGTGAAGGGATGGCCTTTTTCATCGCTGATCAGGGCCAGTGCCTTGCGAATGGCGGTGAGCATACCCAGAGCCAGTACGTCGACTTTCATCAGGCCAAGGCTCTCCAGGTCGTCTTTGTCCCACTGGATAACGGTTCGCCCCTCCATGGCGGCATTCTCAACCGGCACCAGTTCCGACAAGGGGCCTGCACTGATCACAAACCCGCCCACATGCTGAGACAGGTGGCGTGGAAAACCCAGCAAGATGTTTACCAGCGTGAAGAACTGATCAGCCACTTTTGGGTTTCGGGTCAGGCCTTTGTCCAGAATCTGCTGGCGCCAGTCGGTTGCCTTGTCACGCCAGTCGATGCCGTCCAGCAGCTTTTCCACCAGGGGAAGCTCAAAGCCCAAGGCCTTGCCAACATCCCGGATGGCGCTCCGGGGGCGATAACGAATGACCGTGGCGGCCAGGGCAGCCCGTTCACGGCCATAGCGGCGGTAAATGTACTGAATCACTTCTTCACGCCGTTCGTGTTCGAAATCGACATCAATGTCGGGTGGTTCATCCCGGTCTTTGGAGATAAACCGCTCAAACAGCAATTCCACTTTTGCCGGGTTCACTTCGGTAATGCCCAGGCAATAGCAGACCGCTGAATTGGCCGCCGATCCCCGCCCCTGGCAGAGAATGCCTTGTTGGCGGGCAAAGGAGACAATGTCGTGAATGGTGAGGAAATAGTGCTCGTACTGTAGCCCGGCAATCAGATCCAGCTCTTTTCGGATCAGCGCCTGCACTTTCAAGGGGGTGCCGGAAGGGTAACGGCGTTGTGCGCCTTCACGGGTGAGCCGTGCCAGAAATGCGCTGGGTGTTTCCTGCTGAGGGACCAGGTCGGGAGGGTATTCATAGCGAAGGCTGCCGGGGTCAAACGTGCAGGATTCGGCAATCGCCAGGGTTTCCCGTACCCAGGAGGCAGGAAACAGGCGTTGGATAACGGGCCTCGGGCGCAAGTAGCGCTCGGCATTCTGAAACAGACAGTGGCCAGCGTGGTCCAGTGTGGTGTGATGGCGCAGGGCCGTCAGTACATCCTGCAAGGGTTGCCGTTCCCTCCGATGCATATGCACCTGACCGGTGGCTACCACAGGGCACCGTAACTGATCTTCCAGCCATTGCACGCGAGCGATATGCTGTTCGTTGCCGGCTTCCAGTGTGCGTGTGGCGGCAAGCCATAAGCGGTGTTCGAACACCCGCTGCAACCACTCACCCGCCGCCAGAGTTTGTGCGTTATCGGCCTGTGCCTCCGCCGGCGGTAGCCACAGGCAGAGGCAGTGGTCCAGTGAATGGTTTTCGATGTCTTGGGTGAACAGTTGATACTGACCTTTGTTTGTCCGGCGGCGCCCGGTGGTAATCAACTGACAAAGCTGACCATAGCCTTTTCGGGTTTGTGCCAGCAACACAAAGCCGGGGGGAGCCTGTGCGCCTGCTGGGGCGTCATCCAGTTCAAACCAGCTTCCGGTAATCAGTTTTACGGTGCTTTCCCGGAGTGCGGCCCAGGCCCTTGGAATACCGGCCACAGAACAGGCATCTGTGATAGCGATGGCCTGATAGCCCAGTTCTGCTGCCTGTTCCGCCAGCTCATGGGGGTGGGAGGCGCCAGTCAGAAACGTGAAGTTGCTGAAACAGAACAGTTCGGCGTAATCCGGGGCCATCAGCCGAACCATCCATGGATATACCAGCCGTCCTGAACATCGCGGAAGACCCAGGCCAATTGACCGCTGTGCAACCGGGCTATGTAGTAATCGCGATGAACCCGCTGACCGTCCCACCAGCCCGAGCTGATGCGCTCTGGCCCGGCAAACCATGTGGCAGGGGTCTCTGGCAGAGGAGATGGGGTTGGCAGCAGCCAGAGGGGGCGTGCGGGCAACGTGCCCAGACCGGAAGGTGTACTGCGTGCGTTGGCCGGCTTGAGGGCTGAGGTTGTCCAGGCAAACTCCGGGCGGTGATCTGCCCGGGGGGAAAGCTGGCGAAGAGCATTCTCTCCCAGGCGGGCCTGCAAGCGGCTGACCAGCGTGTGCCAGGCTTCGTTCAGATCCTGACCATCGCCCAGAAGATCCTGCCCTGTAGGCACTCCGCGGCCCAGAAATCGTTTCACGGACAAGATCAGGCTGATCACCGGGGCTCGCAGAGCGTGCTGATCCAGTTGTAAACGCAGCAGATTCAGAAAGTGGTCGGCTCGATGCTCGGGGCCCGTTGTGCGAAGGGCGAGCCGGGTGGTTTCTTCATGCCGGTGCCGGAGTTCCAGGTTCAGGGTGTCGGTGTCTTGCTGATGCCAGCAGAGGTCTTCTTCCAGTTCAGCGAGCATTCGTTGCAGAGCGAACACGAGGCCTTGGGTATGTTCCACCTCATGAATAAAATCAGCCCTTTGGCGAAATCTGCGCGGCGGCTGCCAGGGAGATTTTGGGTCTGGCCGTGTGCCCTGGATTCTTTGTACTTGTGCGAGCAGTTCCGGTGATAGCCGGCGGGCCAGTTCCTGAGCGGGCAGGGTGAAGATTTCCCCCAGAGTGTTCAGGCCTAGCCGGTGCAGGCGTACACAGGCCTTATCATCAAAGTGGGCCGCAACGAGAGGGAGTTTCTGTAGTGAAGCAAGAATATGACCTTTGTCTGCCGAGCATTCCCCCTGGCCGGATTGGGCAAGAATCTGAGCCGCCAGAGGCGTGTGACCAAGCGCCAGCCAGGCATTGAGCTGCCGCTCTGACAGAGCTTGTTCTACCGTTTGCCAGACAGCAGAGAGCCCGCCATAAAGCCGCTGTAGACTGCTGACTTCTGCCCATAAGCCATCAGGGGGAGCAGGGGTAATATGAGCGACGAAGCGGTAAAGCCAGCGGGCCTGATTTTCCAGCAGGGCCGTTTCCTGTTGCGGTGCGGCATTCAGGATCCCCAGCTCTGGCGCAAGCCCAAGGGCTGTTTTCAGGCGCATTCCCGGTTGAACCCCGAGGCTGTTGGCCTCCGGGCAAACCTGAAGAACCGTTTGCCCGGTGAGATCAATGACAGCCAGAGGACCGTCAGTCTGTTGACTGCGGCGGATGTGGTCCAGCAGCAGGTGTGGAAAGTGAACATATAACCACAACATGAGTCAGGTGCTCCCGCCTTTTGGCCAAGGCCCCTGAACCACCTGGGTGGACTCCGCCGCCTGGGTGCCAGCTCTGTGCGCCAGTGCAATTGTGCAACGTTGCCCTGGCCAGCTACCACGGCGCTTGAGAATGTGGACGTTCAGATCCAGGCACGTACCAGGAGCCAGCTCCATCCGCAGCGCCGCCGGAGAAGACTGATCCGCCTGCTGGCGCTTCCGGAACAGGATGCAGACGTTGTTACCCGCCTCCGAAGCCAGCTGCAGGCGCCGAATATCACGGCTGGCGAGTTGCCCTGGCCAGGCCATGACGAGCCCGGTAACCGGTGAGCGAAGGCAGTTTTCCAACGTCCACAGAAAATCGGCCGAATCCTTCGCCTGTATGAGAACCAGTTGATCAGTAGGGACCCCAGCGCTTGCAAGGGCCGGAGCATAGGGCATATGGGGCGGATTCAGCCAGAAAATGGTTTTTCCTTGCCGGGCAAGGTTTCGCATGAGAGGTAAAGCCAGATGCAGCTCGCCTATACCGTGGTGATCCAGCAGGCACTCACTTAACGCGCCCTTGGGCCACCCGAGACCACCAAGCTGGTTATCCAGTACCTGATACCCTGTGTGTTCCGCCGGAGAGGTGTGTTTTCGGGGTTTGTGGCCCTGCCAGATGCGGGCATCCTGAAGCAGGTGGTTCAGTGATTTGGTCATGAAATCTCCGAATACTGTTTATGTATACAGTATTCTGAAAAGGTGACGATTTCAACTTCAGGTTGATAAACCGCCGTCAGGCGCCCAGGATGGGAGGAGGCCCGCAAAATGTGGAGGATGCTATGTCGGAACTTGGCCAGCAGCGCTGCCGCGCCTGCAGTGCAGAGGCTCCGAAACTCACGGAGCCTGAAAAGCAACAGTTAATGCCGGAGGTGCCTGACTGGCAATTGGTTGTCCGGGATGGTGAAGAGCAACTGCAGCGGGTCTTTACTTTCAAAAATTTTGTACAGGCCCAGGCGTTCACGAACAAAGTCGCTGACCTGGCTGAGGCTGAAGGGCATCATCCGGCCATTTTGCTGGAATGGGGCAAAGCCACGGTGCGTTGGTGGACCCATAAGATTGGTGGTTTGCACAAAAACGATTTCATCATGGCGGCCAGAACCGACGAGCTTTACTAAAACGCTTCGTCAACCGGGCTGCGAACCCCAAAGCCGCCTTTGCGAACCACATGTGTGTAGATCTCGGTGGTACGAACATCTGAGTGCCCGAGTAATTTCTGAATGGTGCGCAAATCGTAGCCCGCTTCCAGAAGCCTGGTGGCAAAACTGTGCCGGAAGGTGTGGCTACCTGCAGGTTTCTGAATACCTGCCGCGCGAACAGCGACCTTAATGTGCTTTTGAACCGTTCTATCCATCAGGTGATGTCGCCTTCGTATACCCGAGCGGGGATCAATCGAAAGGTCCGGGGCTGGGAATATATACTGCCAATCCGGCTCCTGGCTGGCACTGGGGTATTTCTTGTCCAGGGCAGCTGGCATATACACCGACCCGAGGCCTTTGGCCAAATCCACCTGATGTTGCAGAAGGGTGGTTTGAATCTGGCTTTGCAAACGCTCTATCAGACGATCCGGCAGCAGAGTGATTCTGTCTTTACCGCCTTTGCCTTCGCGGACAATCAGCTGCTGCATCGCGAAATCAATATCCTTGACCCGCAATCGCAGCGCCTCGCTGATTCTGAGGCCCGCGCCGTAAAGCAGCATGGCCACCAGTTGGTACTCGCCATTCATGTTCTCAAGCACTCGCTTGGCTTCGTCTGGACTGAACACCACCGGAAGCCGCTTGGGCTTTCTGGCAGCTTCGTATTCGAGGTTCTCCAGTGGTGTGCCAAGAAACTCCCGATACAGAAAAATCAGCGAGTTTAGCGCCACTCGTTGCGTACCCACACTGACATTGGCCTGCAAAACCAGGTGCGATAAAAACGCTTCTACTTCCGGTGTACCCATGGATTTTGGATGTTTTCGACCGTGAAAACGGATAAACCGCTTGATCCAGAAAACATAGGTTTTCTCAGTTTTGTAAGCGAGACCTCGTAACCGGATGAAGTTCTTGAGCTGGTCAAGAAAACGTGTGGATTGCGGGGAAATAGGGCTGCGGATATCCATATCCTGACTCCTTTTTGGCGGCTGTATAAGTATACAGTATTCTGATTTTTGTGGTTGTCAATTCTTCATGCGGAAGCGGAGTTATACGAACGCGTTCGCAAAACTCCGGGAAACCAGGCGGAAATATTGCTAACGTTCTGATAAGTTTGAAAAGGGATAAAGAGCCGGGCGGAGTTATACGCCCGGGTTTTCGGGCAGGAGTAGCTCAAACAAGGGCGTATAACTCCGGCGGTAGCCGTGGTGGTTTTGTTAACTTATTGATTTTTGGTTTAAATTAATGAGTTTCCGGGTTGGATTTTTTGGAATTATACGAATGGGTGTTATACGAACGCGTTCGTATAATTAGCTGTTACATGTGAAGAGTTGACATGACACCGGAAGAAGCAGAGAGACAGCTACGGAGGATTAGAGGTCAGCATATAGAAGGTCGCTGGTCTCAGTTATACCACCTATCGAAAGAATCTGGTGACTCCGCGATACGCTACCTTTTCACTACTAATGCGGGCGGTGCAGTCGCGGTACTGGCGTATCTTGGCTCTGTCGCACAGAACGGAGTCGCGCCTTGGTCCGCGAAGGTTGCCTTGATTTGCTTTTTCACAGGACTCTTATTCGTAGGTTTTTATCGCGTCTACATAGTCCACCACCACGAAGGGCTATTTGAAAATTACAAAAGGCTTGTCAATTCATACTACGAGGACGGTATTGATTGGCAGCAATTGCTTAAAGCCGACGAAGAAAAGGTCGGTAACTCGAAAGTTCCGTATGTATTTGGCTATCTGTCATTTTTCAGTTTTATTTTCGGGTGCATTGCCGGCGCTGTTGGTATTTTGTAGCCCAACATGTAACAAGTCGCTGTAGTACGCGGCCTGCGGCCGCCGGACGCCCTTTTCATTGCGGCTTCGCCTCCATTACAAGGGCGCCGCTAAGCTTTGCGTTATTGCCGGGGCCTCGGTCATTTTGGGGTTGCGTTGTGCCCAGGCCTTGGTGGCGTAAGTGGGTGCCAGGCCCGCGCGGTTGGCTAAGCACCAAGGCCGTTAAAGGTTGCCTCGCATTTGGAAGCCCTAGCGAATGCTGGCGCTGGTAGTATTGGTGGGTTTCCCCGTTATGGGACCGTCCGCCGGGAACTCATTCGGGATATTTTGCCGCTGAGTTCTGGTTCATTCGCCGCTGCGTTTTGCGGTGGTTTTTATCAAGGTGCATCGGCGTATGTCGGTGTATTTTGCTCAGTAGGCCGTCACGGTCAGTGCCAGGGATTTGGCGTTCTCAAAACCTCGCACTAACCAGTCGCCGCAGTACGCGGCCGATGGCCGCCGGACGCCCCTATCGGGCCGCCGCTGGGCTCAGCGTTATGCACAAATGGAGAAACTATGAACATCAAGGATGATTGGAAGAAGGTAAAGTCAGTTTTAGAGCAAGGTCAGGCTTCGACGGTTTACTGCTCGATCGCAACGGTTAACCCCGACGGCACACCCCACATCACGCCAGTTGGCACTGTTTTCCTTCGTAATGATCAAAGCGGGTACTTTTTTGATCACTACGCCGAGGCTTTGGGTAAAAACATCGATCAGAACCCGAATGTTTGCATTATGGCAGTCAACGCCGGTCGATTCTTTTGGCTAAGGTCTCTGCTCAAAGGCCGTTTCGTTGCTCCGCCGGGCGTGAGACTTTACGGCAAGGTCGGACGAATGCGTGAAGCCACGCCCGAAGAAATTGAGAAGATAGAAAAACGGGTTAAGCCATCACAGTGGATGAAAGGGGCGAGGTTGCTCTGGAGTGACTTCACCCACGTTCGAGACATTGAATTTACCCACTACAAGCCAATCACCTACCCAGTGATGATGGATGGGATGTGGCCGGAACATGCATAACCAAGTGGTCAACGGGACGCCAACTACGCTGCGCTCCGTTGGCGCCCATTACCACCGGCGTTATTGCCGGGGCCTCGGTCATTTTGGGGTTGCGTTGTGCCCAGGCCTTGGTGGCGTAAGTGGGTGCCAGGCCCGCGCGGTTGGCTAAGCACCAAGGCCGTTAAAGGTGGCCTCGTATTTGGCAGCCCCAGCGAATGCGGGCGTTGGTAGTATTGGATGGTATTTCCGTTGTGGGGCCGTCCGCCGGGAACTCATCCGGGATTTTGGGCGCTGAGTTCTGGTTCATTGGCCGCTTTGTTTTGCGGTGTTTTTTATCAAGGTGCATCGGCGTATGTCGGTGTGTTTTGCTCAGTAGGCCGTCATGGTCAGTGCCAGGGATTTGGCGTTCTCAAAGCCTCGCACTAACCAGTCGCCGCAGTACGCGGCCGGTGGCCGCCGGACGCCCCTATCGGGCCGCCGCTGGGCTCAGCGTTATGCATAGGAAGCCATGACCAAGTTGCTGCGTAGACTATTTCAGGATTCGATCCGATCAGGTGCAATCTGGAAAGCCACGTTGTTGAAAAACCTGTTCACTGTCTTGGCAATATTAGTCAGCGTAGTTTGGTTGTTAATTTGGGGTATAGACCTATTCTTTGCCAATACCACCTGGCCATACGTCAAAATAGCAACAGTGGTAATTGGTTATGGAGTGCCGTTAACTAATATGTACTACGATCACCAAAGTCTAAAAAGGCGAATTCGTATTCACCGATTCCGTCGCGAATCGCGGCGGCAATTTCAAAATACATAACAAGTACAGGCAAGGGACGCTCCTTTCGTCGCGCCCCTGCTGTTGGCGTTATGTATAGGTGAGCCCAAATGGAATTAGTGCTGACTGAAATTGTGGAAGATAGCTCGTCTGCTGAGAAGGAAACCTGTTGGTTGAAGTGCCGGACCTCTTCTGGGGGAATGGTCGTCTTTTGGGGAGAGTTTGGTGGCGCGAACAGAAATATAGTTTCTCTGAGAAATCAGGCGCTTCCCATCGTGATAGAGCTATCCGATCCTGAGGCTTGTATCCCAACGGAGTGGGAGCGGTCACGCTATAAGGCTTCACTCAGCATACCATCCAATGTGGTGGTCACTATTAACACAGAGTACTAAACACATAACCAGGCGCAGCAGTACGCGGCCGGGTGGCCGCCGGACGCCCTTTACGTGGCTCCTTCGTCGTCACTCCAAGGTCGCCGCTGTGCTTCGGCGTTATGCCCGGTGAAAACATGGAAGAGTATGTATCCATCCATGGTGATGAGTGGAAAATCTCTGATATTGGCGAGCAAATAGAATGGGCTCGGGCGCAGGTATGGGTAAAGCGGAAGTGGCTGCCAAGAGCCGCTCTCGTATCCAAAGGTAAAACGTCAGAGTACGTCGGCCAAAGCTATCGTCCTGAATATACAAAGCTTGTTGAGGATGGTTGGAATCACGACCATTGCGAAATATGTTGGTGGTCATTGCACGAGGCAGATGATCCTGAGTCTGGTGAAGGCTATACCATAGAAGGTCGCACTTGGCTCTGCTGCGAGTGCTATGAAAAATTTATTCGGACTGAGGCATAACAAGGTGGTCAACGGGACGCCAACTACGCTCCGCTCCGTTGGCGCCCATTACCACTGGCGTTAAAAGGGAAAATAATGCATCGATTTCTGGTGTTTTTGATATTGACTGTCGCATTCTGTGCACCGGCTAAAGCCAGTAGCGCTCTTGAAGATGGAAATGCTCTTTTGAGTAGTTGCTCAAAGTACCTTCAACTGTTGGAAGGAAAAGGTGATGCTTCAGACGGTTTTGCTGGAGCAGCGTGTGTCGGGTATGTCACAGGAGTATCCGATCTAAATACTGTCCACGCAGTTGTTTCTGGTGGAAAAAATGAGGGGTTCTTTTGTATCCCTGATAACGTTCCACTTGTGCAAAAAGTTCGGGTATTAGTACATTATCTAAATAGTCATCCTGCCGATTTACATTTAGTCAGGGTGATTCTCACAATTAATGCATTCAGTGAAGCTTTTCCTTGCAAGTAACAAGCTTTTAACAAGGCGCAGCAATTCGCGGCCGATGGCCGCCGGACACCCTTTCCATTGCGGCTTGCGCCTCCATTCCAAGGGTGCCGTTGTGCGCTGGCGTTAAGCAGTAATCGAAAACAAGGAATAGATGGTCATGATCAGGGATGTGATCTTTCCCTCGGATAGTGAAGAGTTGAGAGCGCTCATTCTCGAGTATGCGAATTGGCTGAGTATCGATCTTTCTTATCAGGATTTTGAGGGAGAGATGGCTTCACTCGAGTCATTATTCTCGCTTCCAAACGGCCAATATACATTTGCCATTGTGCAATCTCGGGTGGCCGGTGGGGTTGGGTTTCGGCAGTTGGATGAGCACACCGCAGAGGTGAAGCGCCTGTACGTTCGGCGCCAATATCAGGGTAACGGGCTTGGGCGCCGGCTAATGGACAACTTATTGGTTAAGTTGAAAGGTTTGGGTTATACCCGAGTTGTCCTAGATGCTGTGCCTCCCACGAAAAAAGCTCAAGAACTGTACGAGCTAATGGGCTTCCGGGAAATTGAGCCATATTTTTTCAACCCAACGCCCGACACTAAATTCTATGCATTTGATCTTCAGAACCATGTTTTGGAGAGCAATGCTTAACAAGCCGCGTAAGTCGGACGTCCCTGACGGGCCGCCGCTTCGCTCAGCGTTAGGTATCAATATGAGTAGATCTGACCGTCTTTCAATTTTTATTGGCTCGTCGGTCGAGGGGTTGCCCTGTGCGAAAGCCCTTCAGGTCAACTTGGACCACGCTTGTGAAGTGACAATTTGGCATCAAGGAGTGTTCGGGCTGGGAGGGGGTACGCTCGAAGATTTGTCCAAGAAACTCGATCAAGTCGACTTCGCAATTCTAGTTGTAACTCCCGATGATCTCATTGTCTCGCGTGATCGTGAGCAAGCCGCCCCAAGAGATAACGTGTTGCTTGAACTTGGAATGTGCATTGGTACTTTGGGTCGCGAGCGAAGCTTCTTGGTTTACGACCGAACCGCTGGCCTGAAGCTGCCATCTGATCTGGCTGGAATTACCCCCGCTACTTATCAACCACATTCCGACGGAAACTTGTCTGCCGCCCTCGGTGCTGCATCAACGCAGATCGAGAAAAAAGCCATAGAGCTTGGGATAAGAACAAAGGTAGGCCAAGTCGGACTGATCGATGAACATACTCAGTTTCGGATCATCGCTGATCTTTTAGGCATTATCGCGGACAACTTCCTGATTCAGTTAGCTCTGTCTGGAAAGTTTCTAATTCGAGAAAAAGGGCATTCCTTGCGTATGGGTAGGCACTGGTACGCAATAGAGTTTCCGAACCGCCATATCGGCAACGGTCGGTTTTCTGTCAATGATCTGTGCGAAAAATTACTCGAAGCTGACATCGTTTCTCAGAATCTCAGCTTTCAAGTCGTTCTGACACCTCGTGGGCAGAGCTTTGTTCAGTGGTTGTTGGATAACGGTTATAAGGCAAAGGCCTTCAGGTGCAATCTCGGAGGCTGGGGAGATTCAGAATGGTTTATGGAATCATCAATTGAGATGCTGCAAGAAGGCTCGGAGTCATACGATTGATCCCTAACAAGTTGTTGTAGTTCGTTCCGGCCTGCGGCCTCCACCGGACGCCCCTGTCAGGGCGCCGCTAAACAATGGCGTTATCTGTGAGTGTTCTGAATGATCGGTACGTGCAGACTATGTGGGCAACAGGAAAAATTGAAGGAGAGCCATTTCATTCCTAAGTTTGTTGGGAAATGGCTCAAAAAGACTTCGATTACCGGTTATTTCAGAGAACACAATGAACTAGAAAAAAGAGCACAGGATACAGCCAAGGAATATTGGCTATGTGGGCAGTGCGAAGGACTTCTATCAAATTGGGAAAGGGAGTTCGCCAATAAAATATTCTATCCCTTTGCGGATCAGGGACATTCAACCGCCTCTTACGGCCCATGGTTTGCGAAGTTTTGCGCGTCACTCTCGTGGCGGACATTGACCTTAATTCGCCATAAGAACCCTGATCGAGACAAACCGGTTGAGTATTACGAGCAACTAGACGCGGCCCAAGACCACCTGAGAAGATTTATTCTCGGGAAAACCGAAAATCTAGAACAATACGAACAGCATGTTTTCCATCTCCAAGAAATAGAGTCGACGGACAGCAATGAATTGCCTACAGGAATCAATCGTTACTTCCTTAGGGGAATGGCGATGGATATCGTTGGTAATTCAACCGACTTGTACATTTATACAAAAATCCCATCCTTTATCATTCTCGGTGTCGTGAAGGCCAAACAATTGAATAAGTTGAGGGCCAGCAGAATCGCACTCAAAGAAGGAAAGCTCATCCCTAGGTCATACCGTTGGCCTGACGGCTTTCATAGTTATGTTTTTGAAAAGGCCGAAGAAATGATTTTGGCGCACCGGCAAATACCTGAAAAAGATCTCAAAAAATTCGAAGATTTTATTGCAGAGCATCCGGAAAAAGCTGCAAATTCAAAGCAGTTCAAAGCTTTAATGCACGATTATCAGAGGTTCGGTGCAAAAATTTTCAGATAACCAAGGGCTCAAGCCGACCGGTTTGCGCTGGCGCTCCAACCGGCGGCTTAGCCCAGGCGTTAGGAGATAGGGATGTCTATAAACATTGAGGTGGCCGAGACCACTGAGCAGTTTGATGCAGGTGGCCGGTTGATTTGTGCGTATGCTGAGTTTCTGGGGCTGGATTTAGAGTTCCAAGGTTTTTCCAGCGAGTTGGCTTCGCTGCCAACGATGTACGGTCCACCCAACGGTGCACTCTTGCTCGCCAAGCTGAGGGATATTCATGTTGGTGCCGTCGGTCTTAGAGAGTTTGAGCCGGGCGTTGCTGAGATGAAGCGGATGTATGTTCTTCCGGACTACCATGGCATGGGTGTGGGCAAGGCACTGACCGAAGCGTTCCTTGGCCGAGCAAAGGAATTGGGTTATGGGTCGGTGCGGCTAGACAGTATTCGTGAGCTTGATAAGGCATTGCGGCTTTACAGCGATTACGGCTTTAAGGAAATTGAGCCTTACCGATTCAACCCACACCCGGAAGCCGTATTCATGGAGTATAAAATCTCCTAACACATATGAGCCTTCTCGGAATCAATAGGCAATAGTCATTTTTTGGGCCGCGCCAGCGGCCAACCTAAACCCATGAGCGAGAACGCCTTCTTCGCTAGTCTCGTCGAGCTGTCAGGCACTTACAGCAAACACATATAGGGGCTCTCTTACGCGGCTTTGGACCACAGCCTGACCGGTCGTTCCTTCGGTGGGTCAGGGGCACCAGACATTCATCGGTTAACCGGTCACTGGCGCTATTCAAACGACGGGCTGCATGGCTCCAGTTAGTTTCAGGCTCAGGACCGGTGTAAGCGCACTGGCTCATGGTATTAAGGCACGCCCACGGGCTGGCTAATCAAGTCGCTCTGGCTTCAACAACGGTGACAGAAAACCGCTTCGGTATCGGGTACCAGTCAGCGGACTTGCAGTCTTCGGTGTCATCCTTTCTGATCCAGTTAGACGTCTTGCTCAGCCCATGGCGTGACTAACCTTTCAGGAACCGTTGTTCATCGAACACCCTTTTGTCTTTGAGCATGAAGTACACCGCCCGGCCCAGCTTGTGCGCCAGGGCGGAGAGGGCCTTGGGTTTGTTCATCCGCTTCTGGAGTTTTTCAACGTAGCGCTTGGCTCTGTCGTTGTTGCGGATAAACAGCACGGCGGCTTCTGAGAACGCCCACTTCAGATGGGCGTTGCCGATTTTGTTGCCCTGGGTGCCGTAGACCTTGCCAGCGGATTCGGCTTTGCACTTCACCAATCGAGCGTAGGAAGCGAACTTCTGAACCGACTCAAACCGCTGAATGTCACCGATTTCGTACAGAATGGTCAGCGCCAGAATGCGCCCCACTCCGGGAATAGTTTTGAGTACGTGGAGTGACGCTGCGTCATGCTGTTTGGCTTGTTGTTCCAGATGCCATTCGAGCTTTTTGAGTTCGTGCTGATAACAGTCGACGATGGTCAGGTCCAGATCAATGTTGCGTTGAACGTCTGGATCGCTAAAAGCAGCAGTGAGTTGTGACCGGCCGCTAGGGTTATTGAGGTTGGCTTTGCTGGGCGGAAGATTGTACTGGCCCAGAGTGTTCACCGCGTGGGCCTTGAGCATGGCCCCGTGCTGGACGATGCGGGTGCGTCGGCGCAGCAAGTCGCGGGTGGCCCGCATTTCCTTGGGATAGACGTAGGCCAATGGGAAATTGCCACCGCGCATGAGCATGGCGATCTTGAATGAATCGATGCGGTCGTTCTTGGTTTTGCCTCCGTGGATGGCCTTCATGTACAGCGCATGCCCGAGGATAAAGTTGATGCCGTGTTCTTCACACAGATCGGAGATCCAGTACCAGCAGTGCATGCATTCAACACCCACCACGAGGTCATCGCGAAAGGGTTCGAGCAGGGCCAGTAAGGGCTCCGGATGGGCCTTGATTTCCTTGTGTAGCAGCACTTCGCCCTGTTGGTCGAGGATGCAGACATAAAGGCTACGGGCGTGCAGATCGATTCCACAATAATGGCGGTGGGTGCTATGGTAAAAATTCATGAGTCTTCTCCCTTGTAGTGCTTGGTCGCCTTCCAGCTTAGCGGGCAACCGCTGGGCTGGGGAGAAGGCTCAATCAGTATCAATCGGCTGCACGGCGACCGATTTTCCGCCGCTTTGCGGCTCCAAACCGGCGCGTGAGCCGGGCGATATCCAGGGATGGCTTTAAGGTGAAACTATATAGTGTTCTACCTCTATTATTTTTAGCAGGCTGTTCTGCGATGTTGAGTGACCAAGAAATAGAAGCAGACTGCTTTCCAGCTTTCAACCAAGAAGTGAAGAATTTTTTTAAAGAATTGCATAACAGTCGAGCATATGTTTGGTCTATAGGCGGTGTCAATGATGACAGCGCTGATACTCCTTTCTTGGTTGAAAATGGTATCAATGGTTTCTTATTGTCAGAAAAAATTACTAGCCCAATGGAAATTCTTGGAGAAGAAGAAAAATTATACTTTACAGGGCGTGTTTTCAAGAAATGGCCAAGTTGGGGGGAGTACTACATCGGTGGCGGTAGAAAAAACATTAAAATTGAAGTTTTTTCCAAAGGAAATGGTTACTTGGTTTTTGACAGTGACATCCCTGGCTCTATTAAAAATGAATTACCAAATCGCTGTACGTTCAAATAAAGTGAATGTATAACAATTAGTTGCAGTTCGTTACGGCCCCAATGGGCCTCCACCGGACGGCCTTTTCTCCGCTTCGCTACGCAAAGGCCGCCGCTGAACATTGGCGTTAAATGCTAGAGGGATCTATGTCAGAGATAGCCAAAACTCCTGAGCCGCCGTATTACGCGGTCATTTTTAGTAGCCATCGCACCGAGGGCGACAATGGCTACGGGGCAATGGCAGACCGCATGGTCGAGTTGGCTGCAAGCCAACCGGGCTTCTTGGGTATGGAGTCGGTGCGCGAGGATTTAGGTATCACTGTTTCCTACTGGGAGAGCCTGGAGTCCATCACCAATTGGAAAGAGAACGCAGAGCACCGAGACGCTCAGAGACTTGGTCACCAAAAATGGTACTCCAGCTTTCGGGTTCGCATTGGGAAGGTGGAGCGTGAGTACGGCATTTAACCATTCAATTAAGTACGTTCCCGGCCTGGCGGCCGTCCACCGGACGCCCTAGTCGGGCGCCGCTTATCATTGGCGTTAAGAGGCTCGAATAGCAGGTGCCACAGTTGAAGAATATTGACGAAAAAGTAGCATCAGCAGTAAGAGACTTCGCTAACTCGATAAATTCGGGGAGTAAGGTCGTAGCTGATATGTCTGCTTTAATCGAAGTGACGAATAAGCTGCCTCTTTGTAGTTTTGATTATTGGGAGCGTTTTATACGATCTGAGTTCGCTTCAGCACTGAGAGAGTCCGCGCCTCCAAGTTGGAAAGTATGGTCAAAACCCAAGGACATGATGACTTGGCTCGACCTTATTAGCTGGGATGGTTACAGGAGGGAGAAATCTCTTCGAGCTCTATCAGAGGCTGCGCCGAATACATTCTTCTTTTCGCTTGCAGTTAGAAGACTTAATGATTGGGTTCCGCAGGTCCGGGAAGCAGCAAGAGAAAAGCTTCTTGAGGTGGCAAAAACGACAGATCCTAAATTCGTAGTTGAAGCGCTATGTATTGCGCTTTCCAGTTGGAACTCGTGGGGGCGAATTGAGCAAAAGGATAAAGAAGTTCTATTTCAAATAATATGTGAAAAGAAAATAGCAGATTCGCTTCTTCATAAGCTAGTTTCTTCGGCTTCTGGGCCTATGCCATCACTTTTTTCACAGCTTGGTCGTACACCGATTCTTGACGGAAACATTGAAAAGATCGCGAGTCTTGCGGTACAGCCATCGGTTCGAGCGAAAGCATATCGTAGCTTGTTTGAAGGCCGTATTGTTTGGATGGAAGGTCGAAAGTGGGAGTGGACCGATAAGCGATATTGTGAAGGCAGGCTGAAGCCTATCGTTGCTGAGAGAAAATTGGTCACCAATATCGACCTGCTAAACTTGCTTAGAAAATCCTCTGATGATCGCTCATCTATCGTTAGACGAGTTTCGGCAGAGATCGTGATACGAGAACTCGACAATCTCGGCCCTCTAGCGATGGAATTTGCTGTCAAGTTCGCTTCGGATAAGTGTCAACCTGTGTCTGAAAGGGGCAATTTTGCATTGAAAAAATTGGCGGAAGCGGAGCGTACAAATGCCTCTTAACAATCGGCAGCACGCGGACCCAGCTACGGCGCACCAATATGTGGTCGCTGCGCTTTTACCACATATGGGCACGCCGCATCTGGGCCGGTGTGCCGGGCGTTAAAAATCAGAGGAAATAATGGAGCAGTACCTCGGAATATCAGCTGCAATTCTGGGCTCACTTGGTGGCGCAGGTGTGATCGTTGTTGGGCTTTCCAGTTGGCTCGGAAAGGTTTGGGCCACCAGACTGATGGACAACGAGCGCCACAAGCACGAGCGGGATTTAGAAGCTTTACGAGCTTCTTTAAAAGCTCAGAACGATAAGCAGTTGACTGAAATGTCGAGTGAATTTGAAATATTCAAGCAGACCCATTTGCGTGAACACAACGATAAGCTCGCGATATATCGCGCTGCACTCGATACGATCGTTCCCATTCTGGCAAAAATCGAGCTTTTAGTTATCGGAGAGAGGGGCGAGCTGTCTACTGAAGAAAAAGAGGTATTCGAAAACGACAGGCTGCGCATCTACGGATACCTTGCGATGTTGGCGCCACAGTCTGTGATGGATGCAAACGATGCGTTCGTTGACCTCTTGCTAGCCCTAATTTATGACGGTAAACAAACTAATTGGGAAACAGTCAGGAATTCTGCGCTGCGTTTGACCAATGCCATGAGGGCCGATATTGGTCTCAATAAAGAACCGGTAGCCTACAACGGTAGCCGCTGATTTTTTAACAAGGCCAGGCACGGCGACGTCTTTTTCGTTGCGGCTTCGCCTCCACTACAAAACCGCGCATGCTGGCTGGCGTTATTGCCGGGGCCTCGGTCATTTTGGGGTTGCGTTGTGCCGAGGCCTTGGTGGCGTAAGTGGGTGCCAGGCCCGCGCGGTTGGCTAAGCACCAAGGCCGTTAAAGGTCGTCTCGTATTTGGCAGCCCCAGCGAATGCGGGCGTTGGTAGTATCGGGTGGTATTTCCGTTGTGGGGCCGTCCGCCGAGAACTCATCCGGGATTTTTGTCCGCTGAGTTCTGGTTCATTCGCCGCTTTGTTTTGCGGTGTTTTATATCAAGGTGCATCGGCTTGTGTCGGTGTATTTTCGCTCAGTAGGCCGTCACGGTCAGTGCCAGGGATTAGGCCTTATCAAAACCTCGCACTAACCAGTCGCCGCAGTACGCGGCCGATGGCCGCCGGACGCCCCTGTCGGGCCGCCGCTGGGCTCAGCGTTATAACTCAAGGAGAGTTCGTTGCAAGACTCAGTTTTCTTCACAATACTGATCGGTGTTTCAGTTTTCGTCTTGGGTCAGTTTATTCTGAAGCTGGTGCTTGAGCCGATAGTCTCCTTTAAGGAAAGCCTAGGTAATTTATCCGCATTTTGCCTGAGGTACAGAGCCAAAATCACAAAAGCCAACGCGTCACTTGAGCTCCAGAATGAACTCAAGGTTTTGATCTCGACAATTTTATCGAAAAGCCAGTCTATCCCTTTTTACTCGGCTTTCGCCAAAGTGCTCGGCTTGCCAAGTCAAACGTCGATAATCGAAAGTTGTCGAATCCTAAACGGCATCTCATATGAGATGGTCAAAGAGACATCACAGCATCAAGGGAAACTCCAAGGGTCCATTCAGATACTCACCGATTTACAAAGAGTGAGCGAGTTGTTGAGAGTTCGGCTTGATTACCATGAGTTATAACAAGGCCAGTCACGCGACGCCTACTACATTGCGGCTTCGCCTCCATTCCGCAGGCGCGCATGCTAGCTGGCGTTAAATTTTCAATCGGGTTTAGTGATGAATATTGAGATCGTAGAAAAAGCAGATCACCTTCAGCTGATAGAAGTCTGGGAAGCGTCGGTCAGAGCAACGCATGATTTTCTGTCTGAAGATGATCTACAGGAGTTAAAGCCGTTAATTCTGGAACAGTATTTTGACTCAGTTGATTTAAGGTGCGTTAAAAACGATAACGGTGAAATTCAGGGATTCTGCGGAGTACATGACGGTAATATTGAGATGTTGTTCATCTCACCTGATGCACGTGGCAAAGGCATTGGTGCCATGTTAGCGGCCCATGCTATCAAAGAGCAGGGAGCATCAAAGGTTGATGTAAACGAGCAGAATGAACAGGCGCTAGGTTTTTACCAGCATATTGGCTTTAAAGTGACAGGTCGATCACCAATAGATGGGCAGGGTAAGCCTTATCCGTTGCTGCATATGGTGCTATAAAAATTTAACAAGTCCATTCAGCCGACACTGCAAAGCGGTGCGGCTGATGGATAGCGTTAAATTTTTGAGTAATCGAGATGCGAGATAGGCTTCAAAGAAGGATTGACCGAATCAGCGCATGCAACATGAGTAATGCGAAGTGGCGTAAGTTCTTTACTTTCGTGGGCAATAGCGACTACAACATAATTAGGTCAAACTGGAAGTTTATTGACGATGACCGTATTTTTGAAAAGATTGGTCTGCCTGAAGAGAATGACCTGCTAGAGGAGCGTTTTTCCGATGGCCGGTGGCTGCCACTCGAATATAAAATAATTGAGTATGTTTCCATATCAAAATATTGCGACAGTCTGCACCAAGATCCAAAGCGTCCATTACCAAAAGTTGAGCAGCCTATATCGGAGTTAAACGATTATTTACAGTCAAAGGCTAATTTTCCGTTAGTGCTATCAGAAACCGAACTAAAGTTGCAGGCGTATGAAATTTAACAAAGCAATCAACCGGACTCCGCATTGCGTGGTTCGCTTCGCTCACTTTACCACGCAATGCTCCGCTCGGTTATTGCGGCGTTATAAATCAAAAAGGAGTTTAAATTGAGGAAGTCGTTATTTTTGTTCTGTCTTGTGCCGGCCCTGGCAAACGGCAGTGACGTCGGAGGTGTTCGCGATTCTAATTTCGAAGCCGGAATTGGCTACAGTGACAGCGATAGCTCCAAGGCTTTTGATGCGAACGGGAGCTATAGGTTTGAGTTAGGCGACTATTTAGCATCCGACGTTTCCGCTGTACTTGGGTATAGCGATGGTGAAGGAGCACGTGTCGATTCAGAACGAGTGACGGCAGGCATTGATCTTTTCGTTCGCAGCTTTGATATAGGAAAATTGGGAGCAGGATATTCCCGAACCCACAGTCGATTTGATGTACCTATTAAAAACGACTCCTTGAATCAAAACGCTTACTCAGCTTTCGCTCAATACTACATCAATGAATTTAATATAGGCGTTTCTCGGCAAGCATATAGATCCGGCGACACAGAAAATTTCGACCTCTGGACTGTCAGCATTGCGGGCTACCTTTCTGAGAATACAAGAATGGGTCTCTCTGGATCAGGAATGGACGCAGCCGACCTATATGGCGCTAGTATTGAGTACCAGCCCCCGTGGCTTGATAACAGCGCAAGTTTGGGTTTCAGTTACTCCCGCTCTCCAGGTGATGACACGGTATCTTTAAAACTTGCCTATTTTTTTGGCAATACGGTTTCACTAAAAGTGCGTGACCGCGAGTTTCGGTGATTTATAACCAGTAGCGTCAGTTGGACCGGTTTGTTCCGCTGCTGCTCCACAAACCGGCCGCTGCGCATTGCGTTAGGTTTTACAACGCCGCAGGCTCAACCTAGGGAGGGGCCCCTTTGATCAAGGAAGTTAAAGCGGTAATCATCCTGCTGGTCTTAGCATGCAGTGGGTGCGCTACCACTAAGACAGTCAGTGTCACAGAAAATGGCGCGATATCGGATGGCTACTGGAACAGCAAAACAAATTGCAGCTCGTTGCCTCGTGTCTACAGCGGATTGGCACACAACGCATGCTTTGCTCTGTTTGCATCACGGTCGAACGGATCCATCTATAATTCATTCGAAATTGGCGGGTACGTGCTTGACTCGATGGCGTGTGCAGTCGCAGATACATTGGTTCTACCCTATACAATTTACAAGCAGTTTCAGTGGGGCAGCATTGAGGTTATGCCGAGGCATGGGAAATAAAACTAACCAGCCATTCCAGTTCGTTACGGCCCTAATGGGCCTCCACCGGACGGCCTTTTCTCCGCTTCGCTACGTAAAGGCCGCCGCTGAATATTGGCGTTATCACACAGGGAGGTGAGTCAATGATTCAATCCGGTAGCTGCCTTTGCGGCGGCGTCCAATACGAGGTCGCTGGCAATCTTAGCGACGTTTACAACTGCCACTGCTCTATGTGCCGAAAGCTTCATGCAGCTGCATTCCGAACCTGTGCAAAGGTCCGAGTGGATGACTGGCGGACGGTCAGAGGTGAAGATTTGCTCAAAACTTACGAGTCTTCGCCGGGAGAGTTCAAGGTCTTTTGCGCAAACTGCGGTTCAAGCATTTACACAAAGTTTGATTTGAAACCGGAAATCTATGCTATGCCATTGGGCACGCTCGATACTGATCCAGGCGTACGCGCGGACCGCCATGTATTCGTAGGCAGCAAAGCGCCATGGTTCGAGATTACGGATGATTTGCCTCAGTTTGCCGAGAACGCCTGAGGCAGTGATAACAAGGCCAGGCACGGCGACGCCTTTTTCGTTACGGCTTCGCCTCCACTACAAAGCCGCGCATGCTGGCGGCGTTAAGTGTCAAAGGAATGATCGATGAAAGGTGAATGTCTCTGCGGAAACGTGAGGTTCGAAATTGAAGAGGAGATTCGCAACCTCTATCAATGTCACTGTACGTTGTGCCGCAAAGCCACTGGAGCGGCAGCTAATGCCGCGACTTTTGTGCAGGGCACCGCCTTTCGTTGGGTGTCAGGTGAAAGTGGTATCAAGTCTTACAAAAAGCCCAGCGGTTTCCGAAGCGATTTTTGTTCAGAGTGCGGGAGTCCGGTTCCCAACAGCCTGAGAGACAGCGGAATGGTTTGGATTCCTGCCGGTTTGCTTGATGAACCGGTCGCATCGAAGGTTTCCGTCCATCTCCATACGAAATCCGCTGCCACTTGGGAGCAAGCATCTACCGAGTGTGTTCGCCTTGATGGTGGGCCTGCGAGCTTGGACTCACTTAACAAGTTGTTGTAGTTCGTTTCGGCCGACGGCCTACACCGGACGCCCCTGTCGGGGCGCCGCTAAACAAAAGCGTTATGGTATAAAGGAGTAGATTTGGAAAGTTTCAACATCTTCAATGTGTTGGCAGGTATTGCTTCAATTATGGGAGCTGTAGCTGTCTATCAATTCAAAATATCACAGAGCAAGAAAGCTAGGGCTGATCTGTTGCTTCAGTTGGATGACTCTATTGCGCAGAACAAGAGGCACTCAGCTGGGGAGCTATTTTATCTGCTACACGGATTGAGAATGAATTTTGAAGATATTGAGGCAATCTGTGGTGATAGTAGGAGCTCCAAGATTGTGTACGCACTCAGAAAAACGCCAGGAGTAGTAACTCACGTAGACGGGCGATTCAGATACAACGGTATGTTTGAGAAAGCATGGGTGCGTAAGGTTAATAAGATTCTTATGAAGGTGCTTGCCTACGCCATGGCCGTGATTGCTCTTACTTCGATCATCTTAATGGGGTTTTTGGAAGGCACCCAAGCTTTGGCTCTTCTGATCGTTGTCGCGCCTCTGGCGGCTTTTTTCGGTATGCAGGTAAAAGATATTCAGCATGACAACATGGTAGAAGGCTTGGTGGGGGCGGACGAACCATAACCAGTTGTTGTAGTACGCTCCGGCCGCTGGCCTCCGCCGGACGCCCCTATCGGGGCGCCGCTAAACAAAAGCGTTAGGTTTTACAACGCCGCAGGCTCAACCTAGGGAGGGGGCCCCTTTGATCAAGGAAGTTAAAGCGGTAATCATCCTGCTGGTCTTAGCATGCAGTGGGTGCGCTACCACTAAGACCGTCAGTGTCACAGAAAATGGCGCGATATCGGATGGCTACTGGAACAGCAAAACAAATTGCAGCTCGTTGCCTCGTGTCTACAGCGGATTGGCACACAACGCATGCTTTGCTCTGTTTGCATCACGGTCGAACGGATCCATCTATAATTCATTCGAAATTGGTGGGTACGTGCTTGACTCGATGGCGTGTGCAGTCGCAGATACATTGGTTCTACCCTATACAATCTACAAGCAGTTTCAGTGGGGCAGCATTGAGGTTATGCCGAGGCATGGGAAATAAAACTAACCAGTGCAGGCACGGCGACGCCTCCTACATTGCGCCTTCGGCTCCATTCCGTAGGCGCGCATGCTGCAAGCGTTAAGTTGCCGAGTTACCCACGAACAGTAGACACCTTCTATAGTTAGGGTAGCCCCTAGCACGGAGGTGCTCCATGAGCCGCAAGAAGACCCAGGCCTATACCGAAGAGTTCCGTCGGGAAGCCGTTCGCAGATCCGATCAACCTGGTAATACCGCTGCGTCGGTTGCCCGTGAGTTGGGCATCCATCCGGGTCAGATCTACAACTGGCGGCGCCAGTTCACTCGCCTGTCTGACAAGCAGTTCAACAGTGTTGACGGGGTCGATTATTCCAAAGCCGAGAGCGAAGCCATGCGCAAACTCCGGCGTGAGAACGACACCCTGAAGAAGGAAAACGAATTTTTAAAAAAGGTGTCTGCGTACTTCGCGAAGTCCCAAGAGTGAAGTACGCGCTGATTGAGCAATTCTGTCAGTGCTACGCAGTGCGCCTGATGTGTCGGGTGATGGGCGTGTCAGCCAGTGGCTATTATCGCTGGAAACAGCGGCCGGTCAGTCTCCGGGAGCAACGCCGGGCTGAAACGGAGGCGGCCATTATGGAGACCTACGAGAGCTTCAAGGCGCGATACGGTGCCCTACGCATCGCCAAGGAGTTAACCGCAAGTGGCACACCCTGTTCGGTGAACTATGTGGCTGGGATCATGCGCGAAAAGGCTATTCGTGCGCGTAATGGCAAGGCGTTCAAATACAGCGGCGCATCAGAGGCAATGACCAACGTCGCAGACAACCTGTTGTGGCGTCAGTTCGCCGCTGAGCGGCCGAACCAGAAGTGGACCACCGACATCACCTATATCTGGGTGAAAGACCGCTGGCTGTATCTGGCCACCGTGATGGACCTGCACTCTCGCTACATCGTCGGGTGGTCACTGGACATGAGTATGACCGAAACGTTGATCACCGATGCCCTGAGCATGGCCTATGGCCGCCGAGAGGTGACTCCAGGGCTGATTGTGCATTCGGATCGGGGAGTGCAGTACCGCGCCACCGGCTACCAGGATTACCTGCGCTCAAAGGACTGTGTGCCGAGCATGAGCCGCAAGGGGAACTGTTGGGATAACGCGCCGATGGAATCGTTTTTCAGTCGGCTGAAGGTGGAGCTGATCTACGCCGAGTGTTTCGATTCGATCACTGCGGCCAAATCCGCTATCTTCGAGTACATCGAAGTGTTTTATAACCGGAAGAGAAGACACTCCGCTTTGGGCTATCTCAGCCCGGTGGAATACGAGCGCAAATGCGCGTAACCGGGTGTCTATTTTTCGTGGGTAGGACCACCATACAAGGAAAGTTTTGTGCACGTAGCATTCTTGTTCGATTCAGATGATCCCAAATACAATGGGTTTTATGGAGTACCCATTCGGAACGAAATACTAGGAACCAATGTTCTGCAAGAAAGCGGTCGCCACATGAAAGTGTACATAGGTGACGTGCTGACATTCTCAAAAGCTAATGACAAGCCTCATTATGTTGAGCTTTCAGAGAAAATTTACTTTTCACATAAATTTCAAAAATTAGATGTGAAAAGAATTCGTGACACCTATTTTCAGAAAACAATATTTGTGTGGGTAATTGAGAATATCACCACTTCTATTGCAAATCGACTTCATGAAGCCTTGAAAACTAATAGTGCCTATCTAGGAATGCATGGTGTCGAGTTAGCATTCCCTCTCCATTTGGTGTTCTACCGAAATCTTATAGGTTCTCAATATAGACTGCTCGGCGACTCTACAAAAATCTTCTATACGATGAACGAAGAAGATGGAAAAGATCACTCAGAAATCGATGCTTTAAAAAGCCTTGGGTTTAAAGAGGTCGAATGGGAAGATAACGGGGCTAGACAAACTATATTCGACGATTTCGATACTCCAGAGCATTTCAAGCAAGTATTTGAATTTAAGAAAGCCATATCCCCGTACCTTCAGGAGGAAGAGAACGAAGCTTCAGAGCTGGCAATGCTCCTTGAAGATTTGAATCCCAAATTATTCGATACACTGGGCGCAGCTGTTCGTGCAGCTAACAGAGCTGTAAATGAAGAAGATTATGCTCATGTGGGATTATCCGGACGTAGGTTTTTTGAGAAAATGGCTAACGTTCTTTTTCCACCACAAAAAGACCTATTTAAAGGAAGAAAGGTTGGTAAATCCGAGTACAAAAATAGACTGATAGCCTTTATTGATGCCTCAGTCACAAATAGTGATGATTTGTTGAGACTGGGCAAAGAGACTGATCGCTTGATAGAAGCTATGAATAGCGCGCTGCATGGTGACCCAGATCCAGAGAAAATCATGCAAGATTTTGCAGATATAGCGATACTTAGCGTTCAGCTTCTAAGTCTAGATCCAGAAAAATCTAGAGATCCATACCATGGCTATAACAAAAATCTAGAATCCTTTTTATTTGATGTCTTAGGCATTGATAATGGTTAACAAAGCGCTTCACACGGATAAATTTCTCGCTTCGCTCCAAATTTACCGGTGAGCGCAGCGTTACGTGTCAAAGTCAGGGAGGCTGTGTGCAGACTGAAATTCAATCTAAATTTTCAAGCTACCCGTTAGAGGCCCAGAGGCAGCTGGAAGCCGTTCGTAGCCTCATCTTTTCGGTGGCCAAGGAAAATGAACTGGGTGCGGTAGAAGAAACTCTTAAATGGGGCGAAGCCAGCTATCTTGTTAGTGGTGGCAGCACAATTCGTATGGACTGGAAGCCTAAAGATCCGGGCGTTATAAAGGTGTTTTTTCATTGCCAGACTACCTTGGTTGAAACCTTTCGGGAGATATACGCCGAAGAATTCGCGTTTGAGGGGAAAAGGGCAATAGTTATACCTTTAAATACTCCTGTTGGGAGTGGGCCTTTAAGTCACTGCATTCAGTTGGCTTTGAAGTACCATAGCGTGAAGCATCTACCGCTGCTTGGAGCATAGGGTCTAGCACCACGTAACAAAGCCATTAAATTCGCTCCCAGCGGTCGCCGGACGCTCGTTACTCGCGCCGTTTATGGCGGGCGTTAATGGCCCAGGCCGTCTCCATTTTTGGCGGGCTCAGTGCAAAGGCCTTGGCATCGGGCTTGGCTGCAACGCCGCCTGTGTTGGTGATGGCCAAGGCCGGAAAAGTGGCTGTCGGGGTTGGTTGCCAACATCACCCGCAGCATAGTTATTCACGGCGAGCCCCAGTCTCGGGGCTGTCCAGTTCAAATGGTAAGCGGGTTGGTGCGGTTTGCGCTCTGGTTCCTTTCGCCATCCGTTGAGGTGGTGCAAGCTGTTCGGGAGAGGGCATTCAGCGTTGGGTGCCGAGGGAGACCTTGGTGGTGACCGG
The DNA here is from genome assembly GCF_000421165.1 of Marinobacter daepoensis DSM 16072. Taxonomy (GTDB): domain Bacteria; phylum Pseudomonadota; class Gammaproteobacteria; order Pseudomonadales; family Oleiphilaceae; genus Marinobacter; species Marinobacter daepoensis. The sequence goes on along the minus strand of NZ_ATWI01000014.1, from coordinate 2,230 downwards.
CCACTAACCAGGCGGTCAACCGGACGCCAAAAGCGTATCGCTTTTGGTTCCCTCCGCTGCGCTCCGGCGCCGGTTACCTTCGCGTTATGCGCTATGGATGGTCAATTGAAATACACGTGCAGGTGCTGTGGTTACAAAACTCTGGAGGAGCCGTCTGGAGGCACTTACGAAATTTGTGAGTTATGCGGATGGGAAGATGACGGTGTACAGAGCTCAGATCCAGACTACGTGGGCGGTGCAAATGGCACAAGTTTGCGAGAGGCGCAGCATGCATTTTTAGCCGAAGTACCCGAAAGTGAAGATTACCTAAAAGATGAAAGTTGGCAGTTGCTTGAACGCCCTACCAAGAGCGGCCATCTGAAACGTGACAAAGTAAATTTCGTCGTTGACCCTCGGGGGAATGTGAAAGATGCATAACCAATGCAGGCACAGCGACGCCCATTACATTGCGCCTTCGGCTCCATTCCTTGGGCGCGCATGCTGCAAGCGTTAAATGCCATGAAGAATAGAAAGCTCGTACTCGTATCCGACACTGGTTATCACCAGGAACATGATGACCTTTTGCGCTCCGTTCTGGATGAGGGGTACGAGCTGTTTTGCGTGGTAGGTGTGGATTGCGAGCTCTGGGAAGAAGCCATGGATGAGGTCGCCGTCGGCGATGGCAGTGACCCACGATATATCACGACAACGAGTCATCCGGGCGAAACTGAGAACGAAGTAATTGAGTTTGCAAAAATGTTCGCCATCTCAGGTAGTTCGGGAGTGCACGTTGTACGCATTTAACAAGTCATTCCAGTTCGTTCCGGGCCTGAAGGCCCTCCACCGGACGGCCTTTTCTTCGCTTCGCTACGTAAAGGCCGCCGCTGAATTTTGGCGTTGAGGCTGTAGAAAAACCCCGAAATCTTTCGGAGTTTTGATAGGATCAGGCAAACGGACAAGGAGTGGTCAGATGCCCCGCTTCAAGCATTATAACTACGACCAGGATGCCATGGTCGTGATTAACTACCAGGAACAGCTCCAGCCTGGCACCTTTGAACACGCGGTCCACTATCTGATCGAGCATAAGCTGGACCTGTCGGTCTTTCACCCCAAGTACCGCAACGAAGACACCGGTCGGCAGGCCTACGATCCGGCCATTCTGCTCAAGATCATCCTGTTTGCTTACTCCAAGGGCATCACCTCCAGCCGAGAGATGCAGTGGTGCTGCGAGACCAACATCATCTTCAAGGCTCTGTCCTGCGATACGGTTCCGCACTTCACCACCTTGGCCAAGTTCGTCAGTAGTCACTCGGATGAGATCGAAGAGTTGTTCGAGCAAGTGTTGCTGGTGTGTCATGAGCAGGGCCTCTTGGGCAACGAACTCTTCGCCATCGACGGCTGCAAGATGTCCTCGAACGCCGCCAAAGAATGGTCCGGTACCTTCAAGGAACTGGAAGAGAAGCGCGCCAAGCTGCGACGCCTGGTTCGCTATCACCTCAAGGCTCATTACGAACGGGACGAGGCGGAGACCGAAGCCGAACTGGACCGGGATATCCGACGAGCCAAAACCATCTTGTCCCTGGATGAGGCCGCAAAAAAAGTCGACCGCTTCCTAAAGACGAACCGCCCAAGGATGGGCCGGGGGAAACGGAACAAGGAAGTGAAGAGCAACATCACCGATAACGAAAGCGCCAAGATGACCACCAGCAAGGGCACGATCCAAGGCTATAACGGCGTGGCCACGGTGGACAAAAAACATCAGATCATCATCGATGCCCAGGCCTTCGGCGAAGGCCAGGAACACCACACCCTGCAACCGGTGCTGGAGAACGTGGAAGCCCGCTTTAAGAAGCTGGGTATCTCCGACAACATCTACCAGCAAGGTACCATCGTTACGGCCGACACCGGCTTCGCCAACGAAGCCAACATGAAATACCTGCACGAACGGCAGATTAATGGCTATGTGCCGGACAACAAATTCCGCAGCCGTGACCCGAAGTTCCAGAACCAGAAAGACAAGTATGGCAAACGCCATCAGAGCCAGACCAGCACGGGCTGGAAAGAGATCATTCCGGCCAGTGAATTCCAGTTCGATCCGGTGAAACTGACCTGTATCTGCCCAGCGGGCCAAAGCCTGAAATTCGAAGGCACCCGGGCAGACCAAAACGGCCAGGGCCGAGCTTACTTCCAGGGTCGTTTGCTGCAATGCCGTCACTGCCCGAAGAAGCACCTGTGCATGCACAATCCAGAC
>NZ_ATWI01000013.1:65478-162708 GCF_000421165.1 Marinobacter daepoensis DSM 16072 | reverse complement strand
TCGCTCCGATCGCCATGGAAGATGGTCTGCGCTTCGCGATTCGTGAAGGTGGCCGTACCGTAGGTGCCGGCGTGGTTGCCAAGATCATCGAGTAATCTGCTCGAAGGATCTGGAAAAAGGGGCTGATCACTCAGCCCCTTTTTCTGTTTGGGTCGTAAGTGCTGCTCAACTCTGTCAATGGCGATGCTGTTGACAGAGTTGAGTATTATGCATACAATGCGGCTCCTTTTTTTGAAGGTCGGCTAACTAGTAGCTGCTACGAGTGGAGTTTGGTGCATCATGCAAAGCCAAAAAATTCGGATCCGGTTGAAGGCGTTTGATTACCGCCTGATCGACCAGTCCACGCAGGAGATTGTCGATACCGCAAAGCGGACCGGCGCTCAGGTGCGTGGTCCTATTCCTCTGCCAACGCGCAAGGAAAAGTACACCGTATTGATCTCCCCGCACGTCAATAAAGACGCGCGTGATCAGTACGAAATTCGTACCCACAAGCGTTTGCTTGACATTGTCGAGCCGACGGAGAAGACAGTGGATGCTCTGATGAAGTTGGACCTGGCAGCAGGTGTAGACGTTCAGATCAGCCTCGGCTAATACCGCCCGGTGTTAGTCTGTGTAACTGTCATAGGCCATAGAGGGTGCAAGCCCCGTACACTTAAGAGGTGAAACATGGCAATTGGTGTTGTCGGTCGTAAGGCCGGTATGACCCGTATTTTTACGGAAGATGGGCAAGCATTGCCTGTCACGGTAATTGAGGTTGAGCCCAACCGCATTACCCAACTGAAGACTCTCGAAAGCGATGGCTACCGTGCTGTTCAGGTTACGGTTGGCTCGCGTCGTTCCTCCCGTGTCTCCAAGGCGGCTGCCGGACATTTCGCCAAGGCGGGTGTTGAAGCTGGTCGTGGTCTCTGGGAATTCCGACTGGCAGACGGTGAAGGTGAAGATCTGGCCTCTGGCGGCGAACTGACAGTGTCTGTGTTTGAAGATGGTCAGGTTGTCGATGCAATCGGTACTTCCAAAGGTAAAGGCTTCCAGGGCGGTGTTAAGCGCTGGAACTTCTCCATGCAGGACGCTACCCACGGTAACTCCTTGTCTCATCGTGCTCCTGGTTCTATTGGTCAGAACCAGACCCCGGGTAAGGTGTTCAAGGGCAAGAAGATGGCCGGTCAAATGGGTAATGCGCAGGTCACTGTGCAGAACCTGAAGATTGTCCGTGTCGATGCCGAGCGCAACCTGCTGCTGGTAAGTGGTGCCGTACCTGGCGCAACTGGCGGCGATGTTGTCATCAAGCCTGCAGTTAAAGCCTGAGGAGCGGTGCGATGGAATTGACAATTACTGGTAGCGGCAAAGGGATCTCTGTTTCCGACGCTGCATTTGCCAAAGATTTTAACGAAGCTCTGGTTCATCAGGTCGTCACTGCCTACATGGCGGCTGGTCGTCAGGGTACCAAAGCTCAGAAGACTCGTTCGGAAGTCAGCGGTGGCGGTAAAAAGCCCTGGCGTCAGAAGGGGACTGGTCGTGCGCGCGCGGGTACCATCCGTAGCCCGATCTGGCGTTCTGGTGGTGTGACGTTTGCTGCCAAGCCTCGCGACTTTGAGCAGAAAGTTAACCGCAAGATGTATCGTGCGGCCATGTGTTCCATTCTTTCCGAGTTGGTTCGTCAGGAGCGTCTGGTTGTGGTGGATGACATTAATGTCGATTCTCCGAAGACCAAGGCTTTTACTGCCAAGCTCAAGGATCTGGGTGTTTCTAACGCTCTGATTCTGTCCGAGAACGTTGAGCAGAACCTGCACCTGGCTTCGCGCAATATCCCTCATGTGGATGTTCGTGATGTGGCGGGTCTGGATCCGGTCAGCCTGGTTGCCTACGAGAATGTCGTGGTGACGGTTCCCGCTCTGAAGAAGATCGAGGAGATGCTGGGATGAATCAGGAACGTATTTACAAGGTCCTGCTTGGGCCGCACGTATCAGAGAAAGCCTCTCTGGCAGCAGAGCGTGGTCAGGTGGTGTTTCGTGTAGCCCCTGATGCTACCAAGCCGGAGATTAAAAAAGCCGTTGAGCAGCTGTTCAACGTCACCGTCGAAGGTGTTCAGGTTCTGAACCGTAAGGGTAAGCTTAAGCGTACTATCCGCGGGTTCGGCAAGCGTAATGACATTCGTAAGGCTTACGTCAAGCTGGCAGAAGGTCAGGACATCGATTTTCTGGATGTGGAATAAGGTAAAGGGGTCGTAATATGCCGATCGTCAAAACCAAACCAACATCTGCCGGACGCCGCCACGTTGTAAAGCTTTACAACCCGGATCTGCACAAAGGACGTCCTTACGAGCCGTTGGTAGAAGTTAAGAGTAAGTCTGGTGGCCGTAACAATGCGGGCCGCATTACTACTCGTCACATTGGTGGTGGCCATAAGCAGCACTACCGTGTTATCGATTTCAAGCGGACAAAAGATGGTGTTCCGGCGGTCGTTGAGCGCCTGGAATACGATCCTAACCGCTCTGCGCACATTGCACTGCTTAAGTATGCTGATGGTGAGCGTCGCTATATTATCGCTCCCAAAGGTATGCAGGCAGGTGATCCTGTGCGCTCCGGTGTCGACGCACCGATTAAGGTTGGTTCTACATTGCCGCTGCGGAATATCCCGGTTGGTTCTGTGATCCACTGCGTCGAACTCAAGCCTGGCAAAGGTGCTCAGCTGGCTCGCTCTGCGGGCGCATCCGTACAGCTGGTAGCGCGTGAAGGTGCATATGCCACCATCCGCCTGCGCTCAGGTGAAATGCGTAAGGTGCTTGTAGATTGCCGTGCAACGCTGGGAGAAGTTTCTAACAGCGAGCACAGCCTCAAGCAGCTTGGTAAAGCGGGTGCATCACGTTGGCGCGGCAAACGGCCAACAGTACGTGGTGTTGCTATGAACCCAGTTGACCACCCGCATGGTGGTGGTGAAGGGCGTACCTCTGGCGGGCGTCACCCGGTTACTCCGTGGGGTGTTCCGACCAAAGGGCATAAGACTCGTAAGAACAAGCGTACTGATAAGATGATAGTACGTCGTCGTTCGGCCAAGTAAACGACTACATAGAGGTAATTGCTGTGCCACGTTCTTTAAAGAAAGGTCCTTTTATAGACCTGCATCTGTTGAAGAAGGTCGAGGCAGCTCTGGAAGCAAATGATAAGCGGCCCATTAAAACCTGGTCCCGCCGGTCAACAGTTTTTCCGGAGATGGTAGGCCTGACCATTGCAGTCCACAACGGCAAGCAGCACGTGCCGGTTTATGTCACCGAAGATATGGTTGGACATAAGCTGGGTGAGTTCGCGGCAACGCGTACTTATCGTGGTCATGCGGCCGACAAGAAAGCTAAACGCTGATTCTGAGGTAATAGAAATGGAAGTAGCAGCCAAGTACAAGGGCGCTCGCCTCTCAGCTCAGAAAGCACGTCTTGTCGCTGACCAAGTACGCGGCAAGGCTGTTGAGGACGCCCTGAACATTCTGACTTTCAGCCCGAAGAAGGCGGCGGTTGTGATCAAGAAAGCTCTTGAATCCGCCATCGCTAACGCTGAGCACAACGAAGGTCTGGACGTAGATGATCTGCGGGTTTCCACCGTGATGGTGGATGAGGGCCCGACGCTCAAGCGAATCAAAGCTCGAGCCAAGGGGCGCGCTGACCGTATTTTCAAGCGCACCTGTCATATCACCGTCAAGGTCGCCGACAAGTAGGAGATGCTCAGATGGGTCATAAAGTAAATCCAACCGGCATTCGCCTGGGTGTGATCAAAGAGCACAACTCAGTGTGGTACGCCGACAAAAAGGAATACGCAAAGAACCTGCTGAATGATATTCAGGTTCGCGAATTCCTGGACAAGCGCCTGGTTAAGGCGTCTGTCAGCAAGATCGTGATCGAGCGCCCTGCTCAGAACGCCCGGATCACGATCCATACCGCCCGCCCCGGTATTGTTATCGGTAAGAAGGGTGAAGATGTTGATCGTCTGCGTCGTGAAGTCAGCGACATGATGGGTGTGCCTGTGCACATCAACATCGAAGAAGTCCGCAAGCCGGACCTGGATGCCCGCCTGGTAGCGCAAAACGTTGCCGGCCAGCTGGAGCGTCGTGTGATGTTCCGTCGCGCTATGAAGCGTGCGGTTCAGAATGCCATGCGCCAGGGTGCCAAGGGTATCAAGATTCAGGTTGGCGGTCGTCTTGGGGGTGCTGAAATCGCACGTTCCGAGTGGTATCGCGAAGGTCGTGTACCTCTGCACACACTGCGTGCAGATATTGATTATGCAACCTATGAAGCGCACACCACTTACGGCGTTATCGGCGTAAAGGTATGGATCTTCAAAGGTGAGATTCTTGGTGGTATGGAACAGGTCCGTGCTGACAAGAAAGCCTCTGGGAAGAAAGGTTCTAAGTAAAGGGGCACTCTTATGCTGCAACCAAAACGCACCAAATTCCGCAAGGTAATGAAAGGCCGTAACACCGGTCTTGCTCAGCGCGCAAACAAGGTGAGCTTCGGTGAATACGGATTGAAGGCGACAAGCCGTGGACGTATAACTGCGCGCCAGATTGAGGCAGCGCGTCGTACCATGACTCGTCGCATCAAGCGGGGCGGGAAGATCTGGATCCGGGTGTTCCCGGACAAGCCGATCACCGGCAAGCCGCTGGAAGTACGTATGGGTAAAGGTAAAGGTTCTGTCGAGTATTGGGTGGCTGAAATTCAGCCAGGCCGCATGTTGTATGAGATGGAAGGTGTCGGGGAAGACGTTGCCCGTGAAGCTTTCACTCTGGCTGCCGCCAAACTGCCGGTACAGACCACCTTTGTTAAGAGGACGGTGATGTGATGAAAGCAACAGAGCTGCGTGAAAAGTCAGTCGAGGAGCTGAACAAAGAGCTGATCGACCTCCTGAAGGAGCAGTTCAACCTGCGCATGCGCAAAGCGACAGGTCAGCTGAATCAGTCTCACCTTCTCGGCAAGGTGAAGCGTGATATCGCTCGCGTGAAAACAGTATTGAATGAAAAGGCAGGACAGTGACATGACCGAAGCTACCCAAACTGCCAGAACTCTGAGCGGCAAGGTCGTGAGCAACAAGATGGACAAGTCCATCGTGGTCTTGGTAGAGCGTCAGGTGAAACACCCTCTGTACGGTAAGTACATGAAGCGTTCAACCAAGATCCATGCGCACGATGAAAGCAATCAGTGCAACATTGGTGACACTGTGACCATCCAGGAAACCCGTCCGGTCTCCAAGACCAAGAGCTGGGCCCTGGTGGAAGTTACCGAACGCGCTGCCAAGGTGTAATTCGCCCGGAGAACAACCATGATTCAGACTCAAACAATGCTTGAAGTCGCGGATAACAGTGGTGCACGTCAGGTTATGTGCATCAAGGTCCTGGGCGGATCTCACCGGCGCTACGCGACCGTTGGGGATATCATCAAGGTAACCGTTAAGGAAGCCATTCCCCGCGGCAAGGTGAAGAAAGGCCAGGTCCTGAAGGCTGTTGTAGTACGTACCCGTAAGGGTGTGCGTCGTCCAGACGGTTCTCTGATCCGTTTTGACGGTAACGCGGCGGTACTTCTGAACAATCAGGACGCTCCCATTGGTACCCGTATCTTCGGACCGGTTACCCGTGAACTGCGAAATGAAAAGTTCATGAAGATTATCTCACTGGCACCCGAAGTACTTTAAAGGACCAGAGGCCGGTTATGAAAAAGATCAAACGAGATGACGAAGTAATCGTCACCACGGGGAAAGACAAAGAAAAACGTGGTAAAGTCCTGAAGGTTCTGGACGACGGTCGCGTGCTTGTTTCTGGCATCAACATGATGAAGAAGCACACAAAGCCGAACCCGATGCTTGGCACCCCGGGCGGTATCGTCGAAAAAGAAGCGCCTATCCAGGCTTCCAACGTGGCTATTTTTAATCCGCAGACCGGCAAAGCCGATCGTGTTGGCTTCCAGATTAAGGAAGACGGCACCAAGGTGCGGATCTTCAAGTCCACGAACGAAGCTGTCGATAACCAGTAAGCGGTGGTGGTTACGATGCTTAACATGAAAGAGCAGTACACTAAGGAAGTGGTACCCGCCCTGCAGAAAGAGTTCGGTTATAAGAACGTGATGCAGGTGCCGCGTATCGAGAAAATCACCCTGAATATGGGTGTTGGCGAAGCGGTTGGTGACAAAAAGCTGATTGAAAATGCTGTGGCGGATCTTGAGCGTCTGGCAGGTCAGAAAGTGGTTGTCACCAAGGCTCGTAAATCCGTTGCGGGTTTCAAAATCCGTGAAGGTTGGCCGATTGGTTGTAAAGTGACCCTGCGCGGTGAGCGCATGTGGGATTTCTTTGATCGCCTGGTTCACATTGCGGTACCCCGCATTCGTGACTTCCGTGGTCTGAACCCGAAATCCTTCGATGGTCGCGGTAACTACAGCATGGGTGTTCGTGAGCAGATCATCTTCCCTGAGATCGAGTACGACAAAGTCGACAAGGTCCGCGGGCTGGATATCACCATCACCACCACTGCCGGTACCGACGACGAAGGTCGCGAACTGTTGAAAGCCTTTGGCTTTCCGTTCAAGAAATAAGGAACGAGTGACATGGCGAAGGTTTCAATGAAGAACCGTGAGCTGAAGCGCGAAAAGACTGTGGCTAAGTACGCAGCCAAGCGCGCCGAGCTCAAGGCGATTATTAAAAACCCGAATACCAGCGATGATGACCGTTGGGACGCACAGATGAAGCTTCAGCAGCTTCCTCGCGATGCTTCTCCTTCGCGTCTTCGGAATCGTTGCCAGGTGACTGGTCGCCCACACGGCGTTCTGCGCAAGTTCGAGCTGTCACGGATCAAACTCCGTGAATACGGCATGCGCGGTGACGTTCCAGGCCTGACCAAAGCAAGCTGGTAAGATAGGCAACCTGACTTCGGTCAGGTGCCTGTTGGTAAGCGGTGCGGCAAGCCGCTGCACAACTAAAAAGATCAGGAGCCTCATACCAATGAGTATGCAAGACACGCTTGCGGATATGGTTACCCGTATTCGTAATGCCCAGATGGCGTCAAAAGCTGACGTAACGATGCCGTCTTCTAAAATGAAGGTCTCTGTAGCCCAAGTCCTGAAGGATGAAGGCTATGTAGCAGATTTTTCTGTTTCAGCTGATGCGAAGCCTGAGCTGACGATTACCCTGAAGTACTTCGGCGGCAAGCCCGTTATCGAAGAAATTCAGCGGGTCAGCCGACCGAGTCTGCGCCAGTACAAAGGCGCCGGGGAACTGCCGAAAGTAGCCGGTGGTTTGGGAGTCGCGATTGTCTCAACGTCCAAGGGCGTTATGACAGACCGCGCCGCACGTGCTGCAGGCGTGGGTGGCGAAGTCATCTGCACCGTATTCTAGGAGATACACATGTCCAGGGTTGCCAATAATCCTGTCGTGCTGCCTTCCGGTGTTGAGGTTAAGCTGAACGGACAGGAAATCAATGTGAAGGGTTCCAAAGGAGCGCTTCAGTTCACTATTCACCAGGCTGTAGAAGTTAAGCAGGAAGAAAACCTTCTGCGTTTTGCGGCCCGCGATGGTGCTAAACAGTCCCGCGCTCTTGCTGGTACTACTCGTGCGCTGGTTAACAATATGGTTGCCGGTGTGTCCGCAGGCTGGGAGCGCAAGCTTCAGCTGATCGGCGTCGGTTATCGTGCACAGGCGCAAGGTAAGAAGCTCAACCTGACACTGGGTTTTTCTCACCCGGTCGAATATGAGCTGCCCGAGGGTGTTACCGCTGAGACTCCGTCTAACACGGAGATCGTGATTCGCGGTATCGACAAGCAACAGGTTGGCCATGTCGCTGCAGAAATCCGTGCGTTCCGTCCGCCCGAGCCTTACAAGGGCAAGGGTGTGCGTTATGTGGATGAGCAGGTCAGACGCAAAGAAGCCAAGAAGAAATAAGGCGGGACTATGAGCGCAAATAACGAAAGACTGCGTCGCGCGCGCAAAGTGCGCATGAAGATCCGTGAGTTGGGTACTGACCGTCTGTGCGTTCACCGCACGCCGCGTCATATGTATGCCCAGGTTACGACTGCAGATGGCAGCAAAGTGCTGGCCACTGCCTCCACGTTGGATAAGGAACTGCGCCAGGGTGCAACCGGTAACGTGGACGCTGCCAAGAAGGTCGGTCAGCTGATTGCTGAGCGCGCCAAGGCAGCAGGCATTGAGAAGGTCGCTTTTGACCGCTCAGGTTACCGTTATCATGGTCGTGTTCAGGCTCTGGCCGACGCTGCCCGTGAAGCTGGCTTGCAATTCTAAGAGGTGGAGAAGATGAGCGTTAACGAACAGAAGGCGCCTGAGCTCCAGGAAAGGCTGGTGCAGGTGAACCGGGTCGCCAAGGTTGTTAAGGGTGGCCGCATTTTCGCCTTCACCGCACTGACTGTAGTGGGTGACGGTAAAGGACGCGTTGGTTTCGGTCGTGGTAAGGCCCGGGAAGTTCCGGTCGCGATCCAGAAGGCCATGGAAGCAGCGCGTAAGAACATGGTTGATGTTGCTCTTGACGGCAACACGCTTCAGTACCCGGTCCGTGCTCAGCACGGTGGTTCCAAGGTCTACATGCAGCCTGCGTCTGAAGGTACTGGCGTAATTGCCGGTGGTGCGATGCGTGCGGTGCTGGAAGTTGCCGGTGTACAGAACGTACTGTCCAAGTGTTACGGGTCTACCAACCCGGTGAACGTGGTGCGTTCTACCATTAAGGGTCTGCAGGCAATGAATGCGCCTGAAGATATTGCAGCCAAGCGCGGTAAATCCGTCGAAGAGATTCTGGGTTGAAGTCATGGCGAACGCAAATACGATCAAAGTAACTCTGACCCGCAGCCCGATCGGCTGTCAGCCCAAGCACAAACTGTGCGTCAAGGGCCTGGGTCTTCGTAAAATCGGTCACACTGTGGAAGTGGAAGACACTCCTTCCGTCCGCGGTATGATCAACCGGGTAAATTACCTGGTTCGGGTTGAGGAGAACTAAGATGCGTCTGAACGAACTTGCTCCGGAACCCGGTTCACGTCCGTCCGCCAAGCGTGTCGGCCGTGGTATCGGTAGTGGTCTCGGCAAAACCGGTGGTCGCGGTCATAAAGGTCTGAAATCCCGTTCCGGTGGCTCTGTGGCTCCTGGTTTCGAGGGTGGTCAGCAGCCGTTGGCCCGTCGTCTGCCGAAGTTCGGCTTTACTTCTCGTCAGCAGCGTTATGTGGCGGAAATCCGCCTGAACGAACTGGCGAAGGTCGAAGGCGATGTTGTCGACCTGGCGGCGTTGAAAAAAGCGGATATCATCCGCGAAGAAATTCGTGAGGCCAAGGTTATCCTGTCCGGCGAGCTGGACCGTGCGGTAACTGTTAAAGGGCTTCGTGTCACCAAGGGCGCACGCGAGGCGATTGCTGCCGCGGGTGGGAAAGTCGAAGACTAAGACGAGTCGAGGACTAAATGGCCAAGACAGCATCATTGCCTGCGGGCGCCGGAAAAGGATTTGCAGAGCTGCGTTCGCGGCTCTGGTTCGTCTTCCTGGCGCTGTTGGTTTACCGGATTGGCGCGCATATTCCGGTTCCGGGGATTAATCCGGATCGGCTGGCTGCGCTGTTTGATCAGAATCAGGGCACCATTCTGAGCCTGTTCAACATGTTTTCCGGTGGTGCGCTTGAGCGCATGAGTATCTTCGCTCTCGGTATCATGCCGTACATTTCGGCCTCCATTATCATGCAGCTCATGACTGCGGTTAGTCCGCAGCTTGAGCAGCTAAAAAAGGAAGGCGAAGCTGGTCGTCGTAAGATCAGTCAGTACACGCGGTATGGTACGGTTATCCTGGCCCTGGTTCAGGGCTTTGGTATTTCTGTGGGTCTGGCATCACAGGGCGTAACCTTTAATGACAGCTTCAGCTTCCACTTTGTGGCGGTTGTATCGTTTGTCTGCGGGGCAGTCTTCATGATGTGGCTTGGTGAGCAGATCACCGAGAGGGGAATCGGTAACGGTATCTCGCTGCTTATTTTTGCGGGTATTGTCGCCGGTCTTCCTGGCGCGATCGGTCAGACCCTGGAGCAGGCTCGTAATGGTGAAATGAGCTTGCTGGTGGTGCTCGGTATTGGTGTTCTGGCGATTGCCGTGGTTGGTTTCGTGGTCTTTATGGAGCGAGGTCAGCGTCGTCTCACCATTAATTACGCCAAGCGGCAGCAGGGGCGCAGGGTGTTTGCCCAGCAGTCCAGCCATTTGCCGCTAAAAGTAAATATGGCAGGTGTTATTCCTCCAATCTTTGCTTCGTCTATTCTTCTGTTCCCGGCATCTCTGGGGCAGTGGTTCGGACAAGGTGAAGGGATGGAATGGCTAAGCGATATTTCCCAGGCGTTGGCACCGAGCCAGCCGTTGTATATTATTCTGTTTGCAGCAGCAGTCATCTTCTTCTGCTACTTCTATACAGCTCTGATGTACAACCCCAAGGAAGTTGCGGATAACCTCAAGCGTTCCGGCGCCTTTATTCCCGGTATTCGCCCCGGCGAACAGACGGCAAAGTACATTGACGGTGTGCTGACTCGTCTGACTCTGTTCGGTGCTATGTATATTGCAGCGGTATCCCTGTTCCCTCAGTTCCTGATGGTAGCCGGGAATGTGCCTTTCTATCTTGGGGGTACTTCACTGCTGATTGTTGTAGTCGTGGTGATGGATTTCATGGCTCAGGTTCAGTCGCACCTGATGTCGCATCAGTATGAATCCCTGATGAAGAAGTCCAATCTCAAGGGCTATGGACGGAACGGCTGAGTAAGCCGTTCCCCTTGAAAACTGGAGTCGACAATGAAAGTACGCGCTTCGGTAAAGAAAATTTGCCGTAACTGCAAAGTAATTCGACGCAATGGCTCGGTTCGAGTCATCTGCTCGGAGCCTCGTCACAAGCAGCGCCAGGGCTGATCCATCAGGATAAGCACTGACATTGCAATAGGGGTTCGGAATAGTGGCGCTTGACTCGAGCCCGGGTCAGGCGCTATTATTTCGCGCCCTTTTTGTGGCGGAAAATTCACACAGCAAAGCTTTGAACGCGGAGTAATTTGGATGGCACGTATAGCCGGTGTCAATATACCCGATCACAAACATGCTGTTATCTCGCTGACCTATATTTTTGGTGTTGGCAAGACAACAGCCCAGAAGCTTTGCGATGCAACCGGCGTTAAGCCGGACGTCAAGGTCAAAGACCTGAGCGACGAACAGCTTGAAGCACTTCGTACCGAAGTGGGCAAGTTCACCGTCGAAGGCGATCTGCGTCGTGAAGTACAGATGAACATCAAGCGTTTGAAGGATCTCGGTTGCTTCCGTGGTCTGCGTCATCGTCATGGACTTCCGGTCCGTGGCCAGCGCACCAAGACCAACGCCCGCACCCGTAAAGGTCCTCGCAAACCTATTCGTAAGTAACAGGTAGGCAAACATGGCAAAGCCAGGTACACGTACCCGTAAAAAGGTGAAAAAGACGGTTGTTGATGGCGTCGCGCACATTCACGCGTCCTTCAACAACACCATCGTGACCATTTCGGACCGTCAGGGCAACGTCCTGTCCTGGGCCACTTCTGGTGGTTCCGGTTTCCGCGGCTCACGTAAGAGTACACCTTTTGCTGCGCAGGTAGCAGCTGAAAGAGCCGGTAATGCGGCTGCTGAATACGGCCTTAAAAACCTGGACGTTGAGGTTAAGGGTCCTGGGCCCGGACGTGAATCTGCAGTTCGCGCGCTGAACGCGTGTGGCTACAAGATTACCAACATCACTGATGTGACGCCGATTCCACACAACGGCTGTCGTCCGCCCAAGAAGCGCCGCGTCTAACACAGGAGACAGTGAAAAATGGCTCGTTATATAGGCCCGAAGTGCAAGCTGTCTCGTCGTGAAGGGACAGATCTTTTTCTGAAGAGCGGTGTTCGCGCGCTCGATTCCAAGTGCAACATCGAGACTCCGCCGGGTATGCACGGCGCGCGTCGCGGTCGTCTGTCCGAGTACGGCGTTCAGCTTCGTGAGAAACAGAAAGTTCGTCGTATTTACGGCGTGCTTGAGAAGCAATTCCGTAGTTATTACAAAGAGGCTGCCCGTCTGAAGGGTGCGACCGGTGAAAACCTGCTGCAACTTCTGGAAGGCCGTCTTGACAACGTTGTATATCGCATGGGCTTTGGTTCTACCCGTGCTGAGTCCCGTCAGCTCGTCTCTCACAAGGCGATCCTGGTGAATGATAAGCCGGTAAACATTCCTTCTTATCAGGTCAAGCCGGGCGACGTTGTGAGTGTGCGCGAAAAGGCCAAGAACCAGCTGCGTGTTAAAGGCGCACTGGAGCTGGCTGGCAGCCGCGCACCGGTAAGCTGGGTAGAGGTTGACGCCAACAAGATGTCCGGCGTTTACAAGTCAGTACCAGAGCGTACTGAACTGCCGGCCGACATCAACGAGAACCTCATCGTCGAGCTTTACTCCAAGTAAAGCCCAGTTAGCAACGATAGCAGATAGGGGCGTCTATGCAGCGTTCAGTACATGAGTTATTGACACCTCGTACCATTGACGTGAAAGAATCCAGCGCTACGCGCGCCAAGGTTACATTGGAGCCGCTTGAGCGCGGTTTCGGTCACACCCTGGGCAGCGCTTTGCGCCGTATTCTTCTGTCTTCGATGCCGGGCTGCGCCGTGACTGAAGCACAGATCGACGGTGTCCTGCACGAGTACAGTGCCATTGAAGGTGTCCAGGAGGACGTCATTGAGATTCTTCTGAATCTCAAGGGCGTTGCCGTAAAGATGAACGGCCGTGACGATGCCGAGCTTACGCTCAGCAAGAAGGGCCCGGGTGTAGTGACTGCCGGCGATATCAAGCTGGACCACGATGTGGAAATTGCTAACCCGGAGCACGTGATTTGTCACTTGAGCGAAAACGGCGATGTCAACATGCGTTTGCGTGTTGGGCGTGGTCGTGGCTACGAGCCGGCGGATCAGCGCGGTCTGGACGAGGATGAAACTCGTGCCATCGGACGCTTGCAGCTGGATGCAACGTTCAGCCCGGTTCGCCGCGTGGCTTATGCCGTTGAGAGCGCTCGGGTTGAACAGCGTACAGACCTGGACAAGCTGGTTATTGACTTGGAGACCAATGGAACGATCGACCCGGAAGAGGCGATTCGCCGGGCCGCGACCATTCTTCAGCAGCAACTGGCTGTGTTCGTTGATTTTGATCATGAAAAAGAGCCGGAACGCGTAGAAGAAGAGGAAGAGATTGATCCGATTCTGTTGCGTCCTGTTGATGATCTGGAATTGACTGTGCGTTCAGCTAACTGCTTGAAGGCTGAAAACATTTACTATATCGGCGATCTGATCCAGCGCACCGAAGTGGAGCTGCTGAAGACGCCTAACCTTGGCAAGAAGTCGCTCACAGAGATCAAGGACGTTTTGGCGTCTCGTGGTTTGTCTCTGGGTATGCGTCTTGATAACTGGCCGCCGGCAAGCCTTCGTGGTGATGACCGGGTTCTGGGCGGTTGATCGCCGATTAGTTTAAGGTAAGGAATCAGAGCAATGCGTCATCGTAAGAGCGGTCGTAAGTTCAACAGGACCAGTGCGCATCGCAAGGCCATGTTCCGTAACATGACTGCGTCACTGGTTGAGCACGAGCTGATCAAAACGACGCTCCCGAAAGCTAAAGAACTGCGTCGGGTAGCTGAGCCGTTGATCACGCTCGCAAAGAATGATTCGGTAGCAAATCGTCGTCTGGCGTTTTCACGTCTGCGCAACGACGCTGCGGTAGCCAAGCTGTTTGATGAGCTGGGCCCCCGTTACAGCGAGCGTCCGGGTGGTTACCTTCGTATTCTGAAGTGCGGTTTCCGTGCTGGCGACAATGCCCCAATGGCATTCGTTGAGCTGGTCGGCCGTCCTCTGGATATCGAAGCTGAAGAGATGGATGACGACGAAGAATAAGTTCTTCTGAATCCAGAAAAAACCGGGTCCCGTAAGGTTCCCGGTTTTTTTATGCCTGTCGTTCGACGAGATTATTTTGAGAGCATCGGTTTCAGGTATCGGCCAGTATGGGAATCGTGACTGGCAGCGACTGTCTCCGGGGTACCTTCGGCAATGATCTGGCCACCGCCAGAGCCGCCCTCCGGGCCCAGGTCCACGATCCAGTCGGCTGTTTTGATGACGTCCAGATTGTGCTCGATCACAACGATGGTATTGCCGTGGTCTCTCAGGCGCTGGAGCACGTTCAACAACTGTTGGATGTCGTAAAAGTGAAGCCCTGTGGTCGGTTCGTCGAGGATGTAAAGGGTTTTGCCCGTATCCCTTTTGGACAGTTCTTTTGCGAGCTTGACTCGTTGTGCTTCTCCGCCTGACAAGGTGACGGCGCTCTGTCCGAGCCGAATATACGACAAGCCCACATCGATCAGGGTCTGCAGCTTTCTTGCGATAAACGGTACGGCGTCGAAAAATTCCCGGCCTTCCTCGACGGTCATTTCCAGAACTTCGTGGATGTTCCTGCCTTTATATCGAACCTCCAGGGTTTCCCGGTTGTACCTTTTCCCTTTGCAAATGTCGCAAGGCACATAGACGTCCGGAAGGAAGTGCATTTCAACCTTGATGACGCCATCGCCTTGGCAGGCTTCACAACGACCTCCTTTTACATTGAACGAGAAACGTCCGGGCTTGTACCCCCTCGAGCGTGCTTCCTGAGTGCCGGCAAACAATTCCCGAATGGGGGTGAACAGGCCTGTGTAGGTGGCGGGATTGGATCTGGGGGTGCGCCCGATTGGGCTCTGATCTATGTCGATGACCTTGTCCAGGTGATCAAGGCCCTTCAGGCTTTTATAGGGCGCATGGTTCAGGCTGGTGGCCTTGTTCAGTTTGGCGGCGGCGACGGGATAGAGGGTGCTGTTGATCAGGGTGGATTTACCTGAACCAGATACGCCGGTGACGCAGGTCATGACCCCGAGCGGAACCGACAGGGTTACGTTTTGCAGGTTGTTCCCGGTCGCGCCGCTAAGGACAAGCTGTTTGCCCGTGCCCTTATTGCGGGTTTCCGGGACTGCAATTTCTTTCTGGCCACTCAGGTACTGTCCGGTTAGGGAGTCGGGGTTTGCGATGATCTCCCCGGGTGTTCCCCGGGCAACGACCTGTCCGCCGTGGACTCCAGCCCCTGGCCCGATGTCGATCACGTAGTCTGCCGCGCGAATGGCATCTTCGTCGTGTTCGACGACGATCACGGTATTGCCCAGATCGCGTAGATGGGTGAGGGTTGCCAGCAATCGATCGTTGTCGCGTTGATGCAAGCCGATGGAGGGTTCATCAAGAATGTACATGACGCCCACCAGGCCTGCTCCAATCTGACTGGCGAGCCGTATGCGTTGTGCTTCACCCCCGGACAGGGTATCGGCACTGCGTTCCAGAGTGAGGTATTCCAGCCCGACGTTGACGAGAAACTGAAGGCGCTCTCGGACTTCTTTCAGAATCTTCTCGGCAATTTCACCTCTCCGGCCGGGGAGGGAGAGCTGGGTGAAATAGTGGTGGGCATCGCCTACGGGAAGGTGGGTGATGTCCGGGAGGTTGCGTTCCTCGATAAACACGTGCCGGGCGCTCCGGCGAAGCCTTGAGCCTCCGCAGTCCTTGCAGGGCTGGGTGCTGAGGTTGCGGGCGAGTTCTTCGCGCATGCTCTGGGATTCGGTTTCCCGGTAGCGGCGTTCCAGATTTGGAATAATGCCCTCGAAAGGGTGTTCTTTTTCCATAATATGGCCGCGGGAATTGACGTAGCGAAACGGAATGTCTTCGCTGCCAGAGCCATAGAGTAATACTTGCTGGAAGGTCTCGGGAAGATCTACCCAAGGCGTTTCCAGGTCAATCCCGTAATGCTCCGCGACACTGGTGAGCATCTGGAAGTAGTAAACGGCCCTTCGATCCCATCCTTTGATGGCGCCGGACGCCAGAGTTGCCTCCGGGCTCTGGATAACCTTCTCTGCATCAAAAAACTGGCGAACGCCCAAGCCGTCGCAGGTTGGGCATGCCCCAGCTGGGTTGTTGAATGAGAAGAGTCTTGGTTCAAGTTCGCTCAGGGAGTAACCGCACTGAGTGCAGGCATAGCGGGCTGAAAACGTCTGCTCTTCGCCTTCACCGGTCATCGGTGCTACGAGGGCGATGCCATCGGCCAGTTCCAGTGCGGTCTCGAAGCTTTCAGCCAGTCGCTGCTCCAGGCCTTCCTTGACTTTGAAGCGATCCACCACGACGTCTATCCGGTGTTTGCGTTTTTTGTCCAGTGCCGGTACGTCGTCAATGTCATACACGGTGCCGTCGACTCTCAGGCGAATAAAGCCCTGGCTGCGCATGGTGTCGATAACCTGCAGGTGTTCGCCTTTCCGCTCTCTGATCACCGGAGCCAGAATCATCAGTCTGCTGCCTTCTGGCATGGCCAGGACCTGGTCAACCATCTGGCTGACCGTCTGGGCTTCCAGTGGCTGGTCATGCTCGGGGCAACGGGGTTCTCCGGCCCGGGCGAACAGCAGGCGGAGGTAATCGTAGATCTCGGTAATGGTGCCTACCGTGGAACGGGGGTTGTGGGAGGTTGATTTTTGCTCAATAGAAATTGCCGGAGACAGGCCTTCAATGTGGTCAACATCCGGCTTTTCCATCATGGAGAGAAACTGTCGGGCATAAGTAGAGAGCGATTCGACATAGCGGCGCTGGCCCTCGGCGTAGAGCGTATCAAACGCCAGGGAAGATTTTCCGGAGCCGGATAAGCCGGTAATGACAATCAGTTTGTCCCTTGGCATATCCAGGTCGATGTTCTTCAGGTTGTGGGTGCGTGCGCCCTTGATCTGGATATGGTCCATAACACCTCGCTTGGGTAAAAAGATCCATTATATCGGTTTCATATCCCCCGGGCGAAGAGGGGCGTTGTCCGCTGTTCAGGTGTCCCGTCGTGGGAGTGGTTCTGGTACAATGCGCCGCTTGCGGTTAACCGCCGCTGACCACTCATTCAATCCGCACGGGTAAGCATGAACGCGCTTGAAAAACGCTCAGTGATGGCTCTGGCCTCGGTGTACGCCATGCGTATGCTCGGGTTGTTCATGGTCATGCCCGTGTTTGTGCTGCTGGGTGCCGACTTGCAGGGCGCAACACCTGCTTTGCTGGGGTTGGCGATTGGGGCATACGGGCTGAGCCAGGCAATGCTTCAGATCCCGTTCGGCTTGCTGTCCGACCGGGTCGGGCGCAAGAAAATGATTTACCTCGGCCTGATACTGTTTGCCTGTGGCAGTCTGCTGGCTGCGTCAACAGACTCTATATACGTTGTCATAGCCGGTCGGATTCTTCAGGGTGCCGGCGCCATAGCCAGTGTACTGATGGCGCTGCTCTCAGACCTCACCCGTGAGGAAGAGCGCACCAAGGCTATGGCCACCGTGGGCATCTCCATTGGCTTGTCATTTTCCGTTTCTCTGGTGCTGGGGCCACTGTTGGGGGCGGCCTGGGGCTTATCGGGTATTTTCTATCTGACAGCGGTGATGGCCGTTCTGGCCATCATTGTCGTGGCCCGTTTGGTGCCTTCTCCCCACACCCAGAAGGCCAGCGCAGACACCCAGCCTGCTCGTGAGATGGTTAGAAAGGTTGTGACCGATGGGCGCTTGTTGCGTCTCGATTTCGGGATCTTCGTCCTGCATTTTGTGCTGACAGCGCTTTTTCTGGTGTTCCCGACGATGCTTCAGGATCAGCTGGGGCTCGCCAGCCGTTCCCATTGGTGGTTTTACTTGAGCGTGATGGTGCTGTCGTTCTTCGCGATGGTGCCGTTTATTATCGTGGGCGAAAAGAAACGGAAGATGAAGCCGGTTCTGTGCCTGGCCATTGCCGTTATGATGATTGCAACAGCCGCCATGACGGGGCTTGGTACGGATGTCTGGCAGGCCTGGGGTATCCTGTTTTTCTTTTTTATGGCTTTTAATCTCCTTGAAGCCAGCTTGCCGTCGCTGATCAGTAAAGAGGCACCGGCCGCGAGTAAAGGGACGGCGATGGGGGTGTACTCAACGTCTCAATTCCTCGGGGCCTTTCTGGGCGGGGCGTTAGGCGGGTATCTGCTACAGAGTATTGGAGTAGACGGTGTGCTCTGGTTGATGGCCGGAGGGCTCTCGGTCTGGCTGCTGACGGCGTTGACTATGCCGGCGCCGAGTTACACGACCAGTCTGGTTGTGCAGCTCGAAGAAATCGTGGACGAAACGTTTGATGATGTGGTCCATCAGCTGCGAAAATTGCCAGGGGTTCAGGACGTGGTGATCGTCGAAGATTCGTCAACGGCGTACCTGAAAGTGGATCGCCTGCATTTTCAGGAAGATCAGCTTGCGCACTTCGAATTTGTCCGGCAGGGTAAAGGGTCTTAAACACAGGGCGCTGGCATGGAGCGCTGGCTTTCCGAATATACGATCAGGAGCATACGATGGCACGAGGCGTAAACAAGGTAATTCTCATTGGTAATCTCGGGCAGGACCCGGACACCCGTTATACACCGAATGGTAATGCGGTTGTTAACCTGAGAATTGCGACGGATGAAAGCTACAAGGATCGTCAAACCGGACAGCTGGTGCCGAGAACCGAATGGCACAGCGTGGTCATTTTCGGGAAAGTGGCGGAAGTCGCGGGCCAGTACCTGCGCAAGGGGTCTAAGGTATACATTGAAGGGCGTCTGCAAACCCGAAAGTGGCAGGGGCAGGATGGCCAGGATCGTTACACCACTGAGATTGTTGTCGACATCAATGGTCAGATGCAGATGCTGGACAGTCGTGGCGGCGGCGAAGGTGGTATGAATCAGGGGGCTCCTCAGGGGCGTCCGCAACAACCACCCCAACAGCAGCAGTCCCAGTACAATGCACCTCCTCAGCAGGGTGGCCATCAGGCCGGGGGTTACAACAATCCTCCGGCTCAGCAGCAGGGCGGTAGCATGCCTGAGCCGATTGATGATTTTGACGACGACATTCCGTTCTAAGGCGGAGTCTGTTACGTGCCCGACCAGCACTGAGGTTTGGGCGGAAGGCACACCCCCGCTGAGGCGGGGGTGTGCTTTTGTGGAGAGGCTTAATCTTCTTCCGCGTCTGGCTGGTCCATACCCAGTTCATTGATTTTCCGGGTCAGCGTATTTCTGCCCCAGCCCAGCAAGATTGAAGCGTCCCGGCGCCGGCCACCGGTATGTTTCAGGGCCGTTTCAATCATGATCCGCTCGAACTCGGGAACCGATGTTTCCAGAATGCCTTTTTTACCTCTTTTGAGTTCCTGTTCTGCCCAGTTTTTCAGCCCTTCCTGCCACGTCACGCCAGCGGCTGCATTCTCTGCGTCCGCCTGATGCAGGAGTTCCGGGGGCAGGTCGTCAATGTGAATCTCACGGCCGCTGGCCATCACAGTCAGCCATCGACATGTGTTTTCCAGTTGGCGGACATTGCCCGGCCAGGGCAGAGTTATCAGATACTCTTCAGCCTCTGGCCGGAGGATCTTGGGCTCAACGGCCAGCTCTTTGGCTGCACGTTTGAGAAAATGCTGCATCAGGCGCGGTATGTCTTCCCGGCGCTCGGCCAGTTTGGGCAGGTGTACGCGGATAACGTTCAGACGGTGAAACAGGTCTTCCCGGAAGCCCCCGGCCTGAACCAGTTGCTCCAGGTCCTGGTGGGTAGCGGCAATGATGCGCACGTCCACTTTGATGGGGGTTGTGCCGCCAACGCGATAAAACTCCCCATCGGCCAGCACCCTTAGCAGCCGGGTCTGGGTATCGGCTGGCATGTCTCCAATCTCATCCAGAAACAGTGTCCCCCCGTTGGCCTGCTCAAAGCGGCCCTGGCGCGCGGCACCCGCCCCGGTAAAAGCGCCTTTTTCATGGCCAAACAGCTCAGACTCAATCAGGTCTTTGGGGATGGCCGCCATATTGAGGGCAATGAAGGGGTTGCGGGCCCTTGGGCTGTGATTGTGCAGGGCCTGGGCCACGAGTTCTTTGCCGGTGCCGCTCTCGCCATTGATCAGCACTGTGATGTTAGAGTGCGACAGGCGCCCGATAGCCCGGAAAACTTCCTGCATGGCTGGCGCTTCGCCGATGATTTCGGTGTTACGGGGAGCGTTGTCGGCCTGGGGCTCGCTGGCCGCCCGTTTTTCATGGCTGTGGGCGACGGCCCGTTTAGCCAGTGCGACGGCATCGTCGACATCGAAGGGTTTGGGGAGGTATTCAAATGCCCCCGTCTGGTAGCTGGTTACCGCGCTCTCGAGATCCGAATGTGCGGTCATGATGATGACCGGGACGTCCTGATGCTGCTCAACGATTCGGGAGAGCAGGGTAATACCGTCAACCCCGGGCATTCGTATATCGCTGATGATGGCATCCGGCTGCTCATGTTCCAGGCGCATCAGGATGCTGTCGCCACTGTCAAACACTCTTGGCTGCATGCCTGCCTGGCTCAGCGCGCGCTCAAGTACCCATCGAATGCTTCTGTCATCGTCGATAATCCAGACGTTTGCCGGTTGGCTCATTTGTTGTCCTCCAAGGGCAGGAAGATGATGAAATCGGTTCTCCCGGGCTCGCTTTCACACTCCACCAGCCCTCGGTGCTGGCCGATGATGCTTTGGGTAATGGAGAGGCCTAGCCCGGTTCCGGACGCGCGGCCACTGATCATGGGGTAGAAAATGTTCTGTAGCAGTTCAGGAAGAATGCCCGGCCCGTTGTCGATGATATCCACCCGGCAGACCAGTCGGTGGCGTCGATGACCAATGGTGAACTGTCGCAGAGCGCGGGTCCGGAAGGTAATGGTTGGAGAGGCAGAAGTACCGGGTGTGTTTTCGTTTTCGAACGCGGCCTCCATGGCATTTCTGGCGATGTTCAGGAAGGCCTGAATCAACTGCTCCTTGTCGCCGGGAAACTCGGGAAGGCTTGGGTCGTAGTCCCGCCGGAGATTAACCCGCCCTTTGCTTTCCGCTTCCACCAGAGTGCGGACACGTTCCAGCACCTCGTGAATATTGGTGGGCGCAATTTTCAGGGCCTTATTGGGGCCCAGCATTCTGTCTACCAGGCTTCGAAGGCGATCCGCTTCGTCGATGATCACCCGGGTGTACTCGCGCTGGTCGTCGTCGGAAAGTTCTCGATCCAGAAGCTGGGCGGCTCCCCGGATACCTCCGAGGGGGTTCTTGATTTCGTGTGCCATGCCCCGCACCAGGATGCGCGTGGTTTCCTGTTGGGAAATGATGTCTTCTTCGCGGCTTATGCGTAACAGGCGATCCCTTGGCTGGATTTCAATCAGCAGCTCGGTTGGCTCCAGGCTGATGGGGGTGACCGAATAGTCCACCGTTAGCCGGGCGCCGCTAAGCAGCGCAAATTCGGCTTCCCTGCGCGTGTAGGACTGGCCGTTCATGGCGGCAGCATGAAGTGTGGTGAGGGCATCTTCGGAGTCCAGCAGTATTTCCTTAAGAGCGGTGCCCTGACTGCGGGTCATGCTGGTTTCGAACAGGCTTTCCGCGGCCGGATTGAGGTATCGAATGGCAAGGTCATGACCGACAACCAGCACCGCGGTGGTCAGGCTGTCCAGAATGCTTCGGTAGCTATTTCCGGATGAGGGGGCTGGATGGAATGACATTTGCTGTTTCCGTTGTCGGCTCATAGGTTGTACCCCTGTGGCTGCAAAAAGCGAACCAGTTTTAGAGTGTCGGGCAGCCTGAGGGCAGGTAACGGGCAGTTTGGGCGCAGCGGCGGGCCCCTATTGCTGTAGCTTGGTGCAGGAGTTCAGTGTCAGTCGCCAGGCAGCCGGGGATTTGCCCTTTGGCTGCCCAGAGTATGGTCATAACTTGGTGCAAATGCACCAAATGAGTGCGATCGGGTTAGTTGAGGACAGACGGACGATGGATGGTAAAGGTGATCGGGGGGCCGCTTTTCACTCGGACGCCATTCTGATCGACAATGTGTACGCCGGCTTCGTGTGTTCCCCGGTCTATGTTGTCAACGGCAACGGAGCCCGATGAGCTTTGTCCCACGGGTTGTCCGTCGAGCGTTACTTCGAACTTGTGGCCGCGCCTGAGGGGTGGGGTGCTCTGCATCTCAAACGTCACGGCGCCATTGCCGCTGTGAAAAGCCTGTTCGTTCGCGGGATTGACGAATTCCACACTTTGGTAAGCTGCGCTTTCACGCTCCATTCGTTCACGCAGTTGCTCTGGTTCCCTGACCGCCTCTGGCTTGGGAAGCGTGATGGTGGTGACTGGCTTCACCTGGACCTCTTCACCCCCTTCCATCGGCTCGTCTGAGAACGTGACGTTCCCGTGGGCATCGACGTGACGATATACCTCACTGAAGGCAGGGAGGGGGGCGAGTATCAGCAGACCCGCGGCGAGTAGAATGGGTGCTTTCATGGCAATAACCTGCGGTAGTTAACTGGTTTGATTATCGATTGCGGGCATGATCATTTCAACGGAGTGGCCCACTTCCTTGGTTACATATCGTTAAGAGCGTGGGTCCGGGCTCAGAATTGGGACGGCGGGCACAAAAAACCCCGCTTGTAGCGGGGCTTTCTGATCTGCCTGGTTCAGCTCTGCACCAAAATGGTGCGCCGATTTAGCAGGAGTAGTACAGGTCGAACTCGACCGGGTGGGTGGTCATGTTCAGGCGCTCAACCTCGCCTCGTTTGAGGTCAATGTAGCCTGCGATCATGTCTTCAGTGAAAACGCCGCCACGGGTCAGGAACTCGTGATCTGCTTCCAGGCAATCAAGGGCCTCGGACAGGGTCTCGGCCACCTTAGGAATGTTCAGCGCTTCTTCTTTGGGCAGGTCATACAGATCCTTGTCCATGGCATCGCCCGGGTGAATCTTGTTCTGAATACCGTCCAGACCGGCCATCATCAGGGCTGCAAATGCCAGGTACGGGTTGGCGGATGCGTCCGGGAAGCGTACTTCAATCCGACGGGCTTTCGGGCTGTTAACGTAAGGGATGCGGATAGAGGCAGAGCGGTTGCGGGCGGAGTAGGCCAGCATAACCGGTGCTTCGTAGCCGGGAACCAGACGCTTGTAAGAGTTGGTGGAGCTGTTGGTGAAGGCGTTAATGGCCTTGGCATGCTTGATCACGCCGCCAATGTAATACAGGGCTTCTTCACTCAGGCCTGCGTAGCTGTCGCCGGCAAACAGGTTTTTGCCATCTTTGCTCAGGGACATGTGAACGTGCATGCCTGACCCGTTGTCACCGACCACAGGCTTGGGCATAAAGGTAGCGGTCTTGCCGTACGCGTGGGCGACGTTGTGAACACAGTACTTCAGGATTTGTACTTCGTCCGCTTTGTGGGTCAGGGTGTTGGCACCCACACCGATTTCGCACTGGCCGGCTGTGCCCACTTCATGGTGGTGGACTTCGATTTCCAGGCCCATGGACTCCATGGCGGCACACATGGCACCACGCAGGTCATGCAGGCTGTCAACCGGAGGAACCGGGAAGTAACCGCCTTTGACTCCAGGGCGATGGCCGATGTTGTTACGATCAAAGTCTTCGCCAGAAACCCAAGCGGCTTCCTCAGAGTGGATGTGGTACATCGCACCCTGCATGTCTACGTTCCATTTTACGGAATCAAAGACAAAGAACTCCGGCTCCGGGCCAAACAGGGCGCCGTCCGCAATCCCTGTGGATTTCAGATACTCTTCAGCGCGGCGGGCAACAGAACGGGGGTCACGCTCGTAACCCTGCATGGTAGAGGGTTCTACAATGTTGCAGGTGATGTTGACGGTGGTTTCTTCGGTGAAAGGGTCCAGTACGGATGTTTCGTCGTCTGGCATCAGGATCATGTCGGATTCGTTGATGCCTTTCCAGCCAGCGATGGACGAGCCATCAAACATCTTGCCGTCAATGAAAAAGTCTTCGTCTGCCTCAGTCGCAGGCATGGTCACGTGCTGCTCTTTACCGCGGCTGTCAGTGAAACGCAGGTCAATCCACTTGACTTCGTGTTCTTTGATCAAATCAATCGTCTTGGACATTGTGCATGCTCCATAAGGTTTTACACGTTCGTTGTGCCGGATCGTTCAGTATTCTGAGGCTCGATCTTTTTCAGGTCAGGGAAGCTTACCAGAAGCTTTGGGTCCTTACCTTCACTATGCGGCTGCCTGAGTGAAAGCAAGCAGCTTGCCAGTTTTCAGGTGTTGCGCCAGATCAGAGCAGTGGCAAGGCTTTCGGGCTGGTATAGCGCACTTTGATGGTTTGGGGTGCGCCGTTTTGTTTCGTCTTTATGCACTAAGTTGGTGCGATGGGCCGGGATTCGCCTGATAATGGTGCGCGACCTCGATTGGTTACATAATAGGCACTAAACTTCATATAATCGCCATGGACTTTTCGATATACTGCGCGCCGCTAATTTCTTCAGGATACCCGTTGTGATTGATAAGCTTAGAAACGTTGCCATTATTGCCCACGTCGACCATGGCAAGACGACCCTGGTTGACCAGCTGCTGCGCCAGTCTGGCACTCTGGACCGAAAGGAGCTCGAAAACGAGCGAGTGATGGACTCCAACGACCAGGAAAAAGAGCGTGGCATCACCATTCTGGCGAAAAACACGGCTCTTAAATGGAAAGACTACGATATCAATATCGTAGACACCCCGGGCCACGCCGATTTCGGCGGAGAGGTCGAGCGTGTCATGAGCATGGTTGACAGTGTTCTGTTGGTGGTGGACTCCATTGATGGCCCCATGCCGCAAACCCGTTTCGTAACCCAGAAAGCTTTCGCAGCGGGCCTTCGTCCGATTGTCGTTGTCAACAAGATTGATCGGCCGGGTGCGCGCCCGGACTGGGTGATCGATCAGGTGTTTGATCTGTTTGACAACCTGGGCGCCACGGATGAACAGCTGGACTTCCCGATTGTCTATGCCAGTGCCCTGAACGGGATTGCCGGCCTCGACTACGAAGATCTGCACGATAATATGGATGCGGTCTTCCAGGCTATTGTGGACCATGTGCCGGCACCGTCGGTGGATCTTGACGGCCCGTTCCAGATGCAGGTTTCCCAGCTGGACTACAACAGCTTCCTGGGGGTAATCGGGATTGGTCGTATCATGCGCGGCAAGGTGAAAACCAACACGCCAGTGGTCGCGATCGGCGCGGATGGCAAGAAGCGGAACGGCCGTATACTGAAGATCATGGGGCACTCCGGTCTCCAGCGAGTGGAGGTTGAAGAGGCGCAGGCGGGCGATATCGTGTGTGTCAGCGGCCTGGAGCAGCTGTTTATTTCCGATACTCTGTGTGATCCCTCCAATGTTGAGGCCCTTCCGGCTCTGACCGTTGATGAACCAACGGTATCCATGACCTTCCAGGTAAACGATTCGCCGTTTGCCGGTAAAGAAGGCAAGTACGTCACCAGCCGCAACATCAAGGAGCGTCTGGAGAAGGAGCTTCTCCACAACGTGGCCTTGCGGGTTGAAGAAGGTGACTCTGCAGACAAGTTCAAAGTGTCGGGCCGTGGTGAGCTGCACCTCTCGGTGCTGATCGAGAATATGCGCCGCGAGAATTTCGAGCTGGCGGTAGGGCGTCCGGTCGTGGTGGTGAAGGAAGTCGATGGCGAGAAGCAGGAACCCTACGAGAACGTCATCATTGATATCGAAGAGCAGCACCAGGGCCCGATTATGGAGCAAATGGGGCTGCGGAAGGGTGATATGACCAACATGATTCCGGATGGTAAAGGGCGTATCCGCCTTGACTACACCATTCCGGCCCGGGGGCTGATTGGTTTCCGGAACACCTTCCTCACCATGACGTCTGGTACCGGTATTCTCACATCAACCTTCAGCCACTACGGCCCGGTCAAAATGGGTGATGTGACCAGTCGCCAGAATGGCGTGATCGTCTCCATGGCGACAGGGACTGCATTGACCTACTCGCTGGAAACCCTGCAGAGTCGTGGCAAGCTGTTCCTGGATCCGGGTCAGGAAATCTACGAAGGCCAGCTGTGTGGCATCCACAGTCGTGATAGCGACCTGGTGGTTAACCCGACCAAAGGCAAGAAGCTGGACAACATGCGTGCCTCTGGCAAGGATGAGGTGATTGGGCTGGTGCCGCCGATCAAGTTTACCCTTGAGCAGGCGTTGGAATTCATTGACGACGACGAGCTGGTAGAGGTAACGCCCAAGTCCATTCGTCTGCGCAAGAAGCTGCTGACAGAAAACGAGCGTAAGCGCGCGAACAAGAAGTAATCGTTGCGGGGCTGTCATCGCTCATGGAATGCCGTCCGGCGGTGCCATGAGAGATTGCAGCCCCTGTATTTTTTTCGCCAGCCTCAGCTAGACTTCCGTTATTCCCGAAACGGAGCTTCCCATGCTGACTCTCTACCCCGACATTGAACCATACGCCCGCCACCGGTTGGCGGTCGATCATCCCCACGAATTGTACCTTGAGGAATCCGGCAATCCGGATGGCATTCCCGTTATTGTGATCCACGGAGGTCCTGGGGGAGGGTGCGAGGATTACCACCGCCGTTTTTTCGATGCCGAGCGTTTTCGGATCGTTCTGCTGGATCAGCGTGGCGCTGGCCGGTCGACGCCGCTGGCGGAGCTGAGAGAGAACTCGACCACCAGGCTGGTTGAAGATCTGGAAGCGGTAAGGCGGTTCCTTGGGATTGACCGGTGGTTGCTATTTGGTGGCAGCTGGGGATCAACCCTGAGCCTGGTGTATGCCGAAACGCATCCGGAACGCGTGCTCGGATTGGTCTTGAGGGGCATCTTTCTTTGCCGTCCACAGGATATTCAATGGTTCTACCAGGACGGCGCCAGCCGGATATTTCCTGATTACTGGCAAGACTATCTTGCGCCGATTCCGGGGCCAGAACGGGGCGATATGGTATCGGCCTATTACCGGCGTCTGACCAGCCCGAATGAGCTTGAGCAGATTCAGGCAGCGAAGGCCTGGTCGGTCTGGGAGGGGCGTTGTGCAACGTTGCAACCCAACCCGAAGGTGGTTGAACATTTTGGCCATCCCCATGTGGCCATTGCCCTCGCCCGGATTGAATGCCATTACTTTATGAATCGTGCTTTTCTAGAGCCTGATCAGATCGTCCGGAGGGCGTCGCGCCTGAAGGATATTCCCGGGGTGATCGTTCACGGCCGGTACGACATGGTGTGCCCGCTGGATAACGCACTGGCATTGCATCATGCATGGCCGGAAGCCGAGTTTCAGATTATCCGGGAAGCCGGCCATTCAGCGTCGGAACCGGCCATTGTGGATGCCTTGATTCGTGGCGTGGAAGACGTGGTAGCCCGGGGGATGCCGGTTGCTGGCTGAGAATGCGACTTTTTATTGATCTGACAGGGTTGCGGTGCTCAGGCGGGCTCTATACACTTTCGACGTTTCAGAATTTTAACCCTCGGTGTTAACGCTCAAGGGACTGAATGAAAGGACTTATCCAGCGTGTTTCGGAAGCCAGCGTAGCCGTTAGCGGTGAGACGGTTGGCCGTATTGGCCCCGGATTGCTGTTGCTCCTTGGTGTCGAAAAGGGCGATGCACTGAATGAGGCAAAGGACCTGTGCCGAAAAATCCTCTCTTATCGGGTCTTCCCGGATGAGCAAGGCCGGATGAATGTCAGCGTTCTGGACTCCGGCGGCTCGTTGCTCGTAGTGCCCCAGTTTACTCTCGCCGCAGATACCTCTTCAGGCACGCGCCCGGGCTTTTCGCTGGCTGCAGCGCCTGGCCCTGCCAACCAGCTTTATCGTGAGTTCGTGGTGCTGGCCCGGCAGGCGCTGGGGGATGCTCGTGTGGGGACGGGGGAGTTTGGCGCGGACATGAAAGTAGCGCTGGTGAATGACGGGCCGGTGACGTTCATGCTTGAGACGGGCAGGAAGGAGGCGTGCACAAAAATGTGACGTTTTGGATGCGCGGGCTTCGCTGGAGTGCATCAGAGAGCGTCGGTTTTGATTGTATCGCGGGCATTGTTGTTTGGTTTTTTTATAACCAATTGTTTTTTAGTTTGTTTTTTTGGTTTGGCCCTGAATTTGGTTGTGCTGAAAGGGGGTAGCTGATAGTACGGGTTGATCTAAATATAAAGATTACAAATGCAAATGGGGCTAAAAAATAGCCATTAAAAATTTGCAAAAAAACGTACATTGTATTAAAACAGGTTCATCACGCAGAGCTTTAATAAAGCTTTGTAAGTGGTTGAGATCTAAGGCAAGCGTGCTTGCTTATAAAAAGAAGAAAAGCTGCTCCCGCAGGATATCAGAGGGCAGACCGGAATCCGGCAAGTATGGCTAATGGCTGTACCCGCCAATAAAAATCGGGATTTAGACCCGTCGAAAACCTGAGTTAACTCAATAAGGAAGACGCAACATGAAAAAAACGATCCTTGCTTCTGCGATTGCAGCTGCAACTTTCTCTGGCGCTGCTCTGGCACAGGAAAGCAACCTGCCGACGGTGTACGGTAACATCCAGTACGCCATCTCCCACGATAACTTCGACGGCGGCCCTTCTTCTGTTGAGCATTTCGACAACGGCTCAACTCTGGGTGTGACCCACGAGCACGAAATCGCTCCGGGCGTTACCGGCTTCTTCAAGATGGAGCTGGAAGGTATTGACGCTGACGACAAGTCCAAGAGCTCTGGTATTGACGGCCTGGACGAAGCCTACATCGGTGTGAAAGGCGACAGCTTTGGTAAAATCTGGGTAGGTTCTGACGACTCTACTTACGAAACTGCCATCGACGAAATCGCTAACTACTACGAAGTTGGCTCCATGAACCTGGGTGGCGACTACGACACTGGCGAAGGTGATCTGGTTCAGTACCTGTCTCCGTCCTTCGGTGGCCTGACCCTGGGTGCGGCCGTTCAGATTAACGGCGACGACGACAACAAGGGCAATGGCAAGAAATCCTACCCTTGGCAGCTGGCTGCTATGTATAACGTAGACGCTCTGGAACTGGCGTTTGCGATCGACTCCAACGACACTGGCAGTGCCAACAACGACAACACCTACGGCCTGCGCGCCAGCTACACAGCTGGTGACCTGCGTGTGACTGGTGAGTACCAGACTCGTAAAGACGTTCGTGACGTGATTGGCCTGATGGGTGTTTACACCATGGGTAAAAACCAGTTCGCACTGTCTTACGAGCTGGGTGAAGCCGATGGCGATGCAGGCGACGACAAGCAAGACGTCATCACTCTGCAGGCTCTGCATAACCTGTCTGACCACATGTACGTTTACGTTGAAGGCTACTTCGGTGGCGGTGACGACGTATACGAGTACACAGATTCTCTCGGTAACAACGCCGTTACTGATGAGCGTACTCTCGCAGCCGTTGGTGCTGTTTACTACTTCTGATCAGCCAGTCGGCTAATCCCGTAGTAACGAAAGCCGGTGACTTTGTCACCGGCTTTTCTGTTTTTGTAGGACGAGATCAAGAGGATGTCCCCCGATGGCGACAGAGCTGGAAATAAAACTGACCCTTTCTGAGAAGGCTCAGGCGGAAGCGTTTGACTGGTTGATGCATCGGCCCGGGGCGACGGAAGGGGCCGTGAAAACGTTGATCAACCGCTACTACGATACGCACGATGCGGCACTGAATCGGGCGAAGGCCGCCTTGCGAGTTCGTCATGACGGGAAGCGGTACATTCAGACCCTCAAGACCCAGGGGGATTTCGTGGGCGGCGCTCATCGCCGGCAGGAATGGGAGTGGGAGCTGTCAGGGCCGGATCTGGATTTGTCTCTTCTGGCACAGACTCCACTCCACGATCAGATGGATATTGATGAGTTGACGCTTGCTTTCGAAACGAACTTTCAGCGGCAGATCGTGATGCTGGAGCAGGGCGATACCGTGATTGAGGTGGCGCTGGATTCAGGGGGCATCATCAGTGGTTCGACAGAAAGGCCGTTGCACGAAGTGGAGTTCGAGTTGAAATCGGGCGATGCCGGGGCGCTGATTGATCATGCCCTGGCGTTGGCGAAAGTGGTTCCGGTTTTTCTTAATCTGGTGAGCAAGGCCGAGCAGGGTTATTTCCTAGCGGGCATCTACACGCCTTCACTGGCTTTGCCGTCTGCGCCCTTCAGTGGTGTGTCGTTACTCCAGCACCTGAGCCGGGCCTGGTTAATGGATCAAGCTGTGCAGGTGCCGCCCGGCTTGCTGACGGAGGTAGAGCGTCAGGCATCCGATTGCTCACAACGGACGTTGTGGCGGAAAGTTTCAGACGCGCTGGAAGCCGGCGTGACGGTGCCTGAACTGATGGTGCGTTTCCCGTCCCTGGGAGAGCTGCAGTTGCGCCTCGCGTCAGTTGACTGAGTTCTCCGGGGCGTCGGGCTTGTCTTGTCCCGCAGCCTTCTCTTCATGCAGGGCTCGCCATTGAATCAGGAAGTCCCGGTAGCGATCCAGCGCTTCCTCAACGACGGAAACGTCGGGAGTCTCGCTGGATCGCACCAGAACGATTAACCCTTTCCCCTCCACTTCGGCATTGGTATCGGGGTGGCAGATCACTTCATTCTCGTGGTCAATGTAGGCCAGTGCGGTTCCGATTCCGTGGCGAACCAGAGCGCTGACAATGTCAGCCCAGGTCAGGTCATCCAGTTCAAGATCATAGCGGTGCGGGTGGTCTTTCTCGTAGTTGAACATGTCTTCAAGGACTTTTTCAGATCCGGGAGCGACGACGGCTCGCACCATGATTTCCGGGTAGGTGCGTACCGGGCGAATGGTGGTGCGTACTCCCAGGGCTTTGAAGCGGCCCCGGTTGTGGTCGCTGACGCACTCAACGGTTGCCCGCCCGCCCAGGTTGGATTCCGCCAGCCGGTGAGCAATATCAAATGTCAGGCTGTCGGAGAATGGGTCGGTCTCATCGGCTGCCAGCACAATGATGTGTCTGGCGCTGCCGGCGTGCACGGATTTCAGAGCCTCGGGGTCGTTGCCGGAGCCATGAAAATGAACTACGCCGCAATCCGCGAGCTCGGCGGGTAAGCCTCCGGGAAACTGGCGGGTGAGCAACATGATGGGCACGGTGTGGTATTCCGGGACCGAGCGAATCTGGGAGGCAAATCGCATGAAATACTGTTCACCGCCACTGCGCGGTGTGTTGATGATGACAATATGGTCTTTCATTTTATAGATCCAGCGTCCAGTCAGTATGCGTTCTCTGCGGTAAAAACGATATTCAATGTAGTCACTGACAATCAGGGTCAGCAGGGTGATGGCGGAGACGAACATCAGCGCGATCGTGCTGAGGCGGCCGATGGGGGTTACCGGTGAGTAGTCGCCGTAGCCAACGGTCACAAGCGTGGTCATGGTTAGCCAGACGGCTTCTAAGAGCGACAGCGGTTCTACTGTCCATAAGATGAAAATCTGAGCTGTCACCAACCCTCCCAGGATGACGAAGAGCCGTTTTATGCGGCTCCTGATCAAGCCTCCCATCGGGAGGTGGGATTGCGTGTGCTCCGGGTTCAGGGGGCGTTTATTTCGCATCATGGAGAGCGGGTGCCTGTTCAGTCCTTGGCGAGTTCGTTATACAGTAACTGAAATATATCAGAGAGACAGAGGGTTGCGTTATGTCTGAGCCTTGGGCGTCCCTGCCGACAGCGTTGGCAAAGGAGGTTTCAGGATGCTGGAAGGCGGTATTTCCGGCGGGTGCACCTGCGTGGTTCGCCGCTGGGGGTGTCTCTGAGGCGGACCTTGCAGAGGCACTGGGGCGCAGCCTGTTTCTGAGGCAGACGCTGGACCGCCACCTCAATCAGATTCAGTCAGCGCTGCTGAAGAGGCCGCTGACCGAGCCAACCACCGAGGTCTGGCTCAGGGAGCGTTTAGGCGAGTATCTGGCGCCGGTTGATTCCGAGCCAGGCCTGCACGTGGCGCTTCGCCAGTATCGGCGGGAAGTCCAGTTCCGGATTATCTGGCGAGACCTGATGAGATGGGCCGGGCTCGAGGAAACGATGGCGGCCACCAGTGCTTTTGCGGATATCGCGATCGATGGTGCTTTGAGCTGGTTATACCCCCGCGCCTGTGAGGAGTTTGGTACGCCCTGGGGGCGCGACCCGATTACCGGGCAGGATGCCCGGCAGAACATGGTGGTGCTTGGCATGGGGAAGCTCGGAGGGCGGGAGTTGAACGTTTCCTCTGACATCGATCTTATTTTTGCCTTTCCGTCCAAGGGTGAGACCCGGGGCGGGCGGCGGGCTCTGGATAATCAGCAGTTTTTTGTCCGGCTTGGGCAGCGGTTGATACAGGCGCTGGATCAGATGACGGCTGATGGATTCGTTTTTCGCGTGGATATGCGACTGCGTCCATACGGCCAGAGTGGCGCGCTGGCGTTAAGTTTTGCTGCACTTGAGACTTATTATCAGGATCAGGGGCGAGACTGGGAACGTTATGCCATGGTGAAGGCTCGGGTGGTCGCTGGAGATCAGCGGGCAGGCGAGGCTCTGATGGAGAGCCTGCGGCCGTTTGTATACCGTAAGTACATTGATTTCAGTGCCTTTGAATCTCTCCGTAGCATGAAGGAAATGATCAGTCGTGAGGTGCGTCGGAAAGGGCTCGAAAATAACATCAAACTGGGCAGTGGCGGGATTCGCGAGATCGAATTTGTGGTGCAGGCCTTTCAGCTGATCCGAGGGGGGCGTGACCGGGAGCTTCAGCAAAGAGAGTTGTTGCAGATTCTGAGTGAGCTGGAAGCTCTGGAACTCCTGCCTTCGCGTGTAGTCGATGAGTTGCGAAGTGCCTATGTGTTCTTGCGGAATCTGGAACACGCCCTTCAGGGCGTTGAGGACAGGCAGACACAGATTCTCCCGGAGGATGATCTGTCCTGTGCACGGATTGCGCGCATAATGGGGCACGACGGTTGGGCAGAGTGTCTCGCAGAGCTGAATGGGCATCGTGCCCGGGTCGCCCGTCATTTTGCGGATATCATCGCCACTGAGGATCAGGCGGGCTCGGATGACAGTGGCGTTGACGACGGCTGCTATGAGCTCTGGCTCTCGGAAATGGACGAATCAGCGGCTCTGGACTGGCTGAAAAGCAGTGGCTTTGAAGACCCGGAAGGAAGCTACAGGCGACTGGCAAACCTTCGTGATGGCCGAACGGTGCAAATGCTTCAGACTCAGGGGCGTAAGCGGTTGAATCAGTTCGTGCCGCTGTTGCTCAACGCGTTGAAAGATGTCGAGAAACCCTCGGAAACGCTGGAGAGAGTGCTGCAGTTGGTTGAGGCGATTCTGCGCAGGACGGCGTATATGGTCCTGCTGATGGAGAACCCGGGGGCGATGACGCAGTTGGTGCGCTTGTGCAGCGACAGCCCGTGGATTGCCCGGTTGCTGGCGGAGACGCCGTTATTGCTGGACGAGCTGCTGAACGCCGACAGTCTCTACAGCCCGCCGGCGAAAGGGGAGTTGCAGGATGACCTTCGGCAGCAGATGCTCCGAATTCCCTACGAGGATCTTGAGGATCAGATGGAAGCGTTGCGCTATTTTAAAAAGGCGCATGTGCTGCGGGTTGCGGCCTCGGAGCTGAAAGGGACTTTGCCGCTGATGAAGGTGAGCGATTATCTCACCTGGATTGCCGAGGTGGTGCTGGATCATGTGGTGGATGTTGCATTTTCGAATCTGGTAGCCCGACACGGGTATCCTCGTCGAGCTGACGGTTCTGCCTGCAATACGGATTTCGCCATTATCGGGTATGGGAAGCTGGGGGGGATCGAGCTTGGTTACACCTCGGATCTGGACCTTGTCTTTGTGCACCAGGCAGACCCGCAGCTGACCACCGATGGAGAAAAGCCCATTGATAATGCGGTGTTCTATACCCGTCTGGGGCAGAGAATTGTACATATTCTGAGTACCCAGACGCCGTCCGGGCAGTTGTATGAAGTGGATATGAGGCTTCGGCCCTCAGGGAACTCCGGGCTGCTTGTCAGTACATTGCAGGCGTTTGAAAAATATCAGCAGGAAGACGCCTGGACCTGGGAGCATCAGGCGCTTGCCAGAGCCCGGGGGGTGGCGGGCTGTGCTGAAACGCTGCAGGCCTTTGAACGTATCCGTCACCAGATCCTGTGTCGGCCACGGGAAAAGAATGCGTTGCGACGAGAGGTGTCGGAAATGAGGGAGAAAATGCGCAGCACCCTCGGGACGCCTGAAGCAAGCCGGGGCTCAACCTTTCATATCAAGCACGACCACGGCGGTATTGTGGATATTGAGTTTATGGTGCAATACCTCATGCTGACGTGGTGTGCCGGGCATCCGGAATTGACTCAGTGGAGCGACAACATCCGGCAGATGGAAGAGCTGGGGCGAGCCGGGGTCCTGCCGGTGGCAGACACCGAGAGGCTGCGTGATGTGTTTATTACGTTGCGATCCACTATTCACCGGCGCGCCTTACAAAACCTTAACAGTCAGGTGGACGGTGGTGCGTTTGGTGAAGAGCGTGCCTACATCGAAAGTATGTGGCAAAAAGTCATGACTAGGTAGCAAGCTAAATTTATTTCGGGGCGCATTTGCTGCTAGAATGCTGATTCTCAGAAAACCGCTTATTCAGGAGCTGAACAGAATGTCGATGGCTGATCGCGATGGCCTTATCTGGCTGGATGGTGAAATGGTTCCCTGGCGCGAAGCCAAAACCCACGTCCTTACTCACACCTTGCACTACGGGCTGGGTTGTTTCGAAGGCGTGCGAGCCTATAACACCGCGAACGGGCCAGCTATTTTCCGTTTGAAGGAGCACACTGACCGGCTGTTCCGTTCCGCCCACATCCTGAACATGAAAATGCCGTTCAACAAGGACGAGATCAACGAGGCCCAGCGTGCCGCGGTCCGTGAGAATAATCTCGACGAAGCCTACCTGCGCCCCATGGCATTCCTTGGCTCTGAGGGTATGGGGTTGCGTGCAGATAATCTTAAAGTGCACGTGATGGTGGCAGCCTGGAGCTGGCCGTCCTACATGTCTCCTGAGGCAAAAGAGCAGGGCATCAAGGTTCGTACATCGTCCTACACTCGTCACCACGTCAACATTACGATGTGCAAGGCGAAAGCAAATGGCAACTACATCAACTCCATGCTGGCTCTGAACGAAGCCATCTCGGGAGGCGCTGAAGAGGCTCTGTTGCTGGACAACGAAGGTTACGTTGCCGAGGGCTCGGGCGAGAACATCTTTATCGTTCGTGACGGTGTGCTGCATACGCCGGAGTTAACCTCCTGTCTGGAAGGCATTACGCGCGCTACCATCATCGACTTTGCGAGAGAGCTTGGCCTTGAGGTA
Source organism: Marinobacter daepoensis DSM 16072 (assembly GCF_000421165.1). GTDB lineage: Bacteria > Pseudomonadota > Gammaproteobacteria > Pseudomonadales > Oleiphilaceae > Marinobacter > Marinobacter daepoensis. The sequence goes on along the minus strand of NZ_ATWI01000013.1, from coordinate 127,569 downwards.
AAAGAGCGTCGCATCACGCGCGATGAGGTGTATATCGCTGAGGAAGCGTTCTTCACTGGCACCGCCGCGGAAGTTCTTCCCATCCGTGAGCTGGATGGTCGCCAGATTGGTGAAGGTAAGCGGGGCCCGGTTACCGAGAAGCTCCAAAGTATGTATTTTGATGCGGTTAAGGGTAAGCTGGCCGATCATCAGGCTTGGCTGACACACGTCAAGAGCTGATTTTAGCGGATAGTGTCAATGCAACCGCCGGTGCTTCGCAGGCCCCGGCGGTTTTGTTATTCAGAATTCACGAATGAGCAGGGCAAGATAATGGCAGATGTAATCAAAGTTCCCGTATCCTTCGGCGAAGTGCTGGACAAGATCACCATTCTGGAAATCAAATCTGAGCGCATCAAAGACGAAGAGAAAGTAAAGAACGTGCGTCTGGAACTGGATGAGCTCAGCAAGACCTGGGACGAAGCTATTGCTGGTAAAGCGGATGATATTGCGGAGCTGCGCAAGAAGCTGAAGGCAATTAACGAGAAGCTCTGGGTGATTGAAGACGATATCCGGGATCAGGAGCGGGCGCAGGATTTCGGGCCCAGATTCATCGAGCTGGCCCGGTCCGTGTATTTCAGCAATGATGTGCGCGCGGCCATCAAAAAAGACATCAATCTTGCGCTGGGCTCGAAGTTCGTGGAAGAGAAGTCCTATCAGGATTACAGCTCCGGTCACTGATACCCGGCTGGTGCCAGGGTTGAGCGCTCCGATTTGAAATGTGGCGACTTCAGCCCTGGTGGCTCGCCACCCACCGGTCCAGAGTGTTTGTAGCCTCTTCTACCGTTACCAGCTCCATCGCCCCTTCATACTCTGCCTTTGCTCCCCAGCGAGCTTCCTCTACGGTCTTCCCGGTGAACTTTCGCAGCGCGTCGGGATAGCGATTAACGCACCATTTCAGGGAATTGTATGGGCCTGAACGGTGAGGGTTGCTGGCCGCGAAGAGGCCGAGCACGTCGGTGCCGACAGCGCTGGCAATATGTGCTGGGCCGGTGTCGGGCGCGACAACGAGGTCGGCGTGTGTCATCAGTGCTGTCAGCTGTTTCAGGGTGTCCTGGCCGCAGATGTTGTGAGCCTTGTGTTTCATGCTGTTTTCAATTGACGCGCAGTACTTTGTCTCAAACGGGGCCGGGCTGCCTACGAGGATTACGTTCATGCCGTGGGTTTCTATGGCGTGATCGGCCAGTTGGGCGTAGCGCTCTGCTGTCCAGTTGCGCAGGGTATGGCTGGCGCAGGGGCTGATCACGAGATTCTTTCGGTCTTGGGCCAGGTGGACTTGGGCAAACTGGTGGTCTGATTCTGACAGGGGAATTTGCCAGCGTGGCGGTGCGGCATTGAGACCCAGAGGTTCCAGGAAGCTGGCCAGACAATCCCGTACGTGTTGCTGAGGTGCAGATTTAATCCGGCGATTGATGAACAGGCTGTGAAGGTCCTTGCTGCGCGCTTTGTCGTACCCGATTCTGAGCTTTGCGGGAATGCACGCGGCAGCCAGGTTGGCCCGGAAAGCGACCTGCATATGCAGTAACGCATCGAATTTCCGCCCCTTCATCTGCTTCCGTAATTCTGAATAACCTCGTCGCCCGGCTTTTTTGTCGAACACAATGAACTCTACGCCGGGCAGGTCTCCCACCAGTTTTGCTTCGATCTTGCCGATAATCCACGTGATCTTTACGTTGGGTATCTGTTCCTGAAGGCTCAGAACCACGGGGATAACATGGGTTACGTCGCCGATGGCTGACAGGCGGAGGATGCAGATGGAGGCAGGGTAGGAAGGGGCTTTTTGATCCACGTTACTATCCGTTGCGATTCTTTAACCGGTGCTTATAGAGCTGATCGGGACTGATTGGTAAACTGTGCGGCATTCTAACGTACTGGTGTTGCAACGTCTCCCGTTGGGCGCTGACATCTGTTGAATGAGGAAGTACGCATTTGCGATTCTCTACCGGAAAACTGATGGCAACGGATGGGGCGCGTTTATTGGTCTCGCCTGAGTTTGATGGTGTGACTGAGGAGTGGTTCGATCCAGAGGCCTGGGGGGCAAGTGCGGTTCCTGTGGACGCGGGTGGCCGAGGAGGAGCCTGGTTTTTGCGATCCGGCGCCAGTGAGCTTGTGCTTCGGCATTACCGAAGGGGCGGGTTCGCGGGCAAGTTTGTTGAGCGTACCTACTTTTACTCAGGCGCACGTCGTACGCGCTCCTTTGCTGAATTTCATCTGACGCGTGAACTCCATCAGGCCGGATTGCCGGTTCCCAGAGTTGTCGCTGCCATCATCTGGCCCAGGGGTTGGCTTTGGTATCACGCCGCCATCATTGTTGAACGCATCCCTGCAGCAGTGAACTTTCCCGACAGCCCGAGCGTGGGTGACGAGAGCCTCTGGTTTCGGGTCGGGCAGATGGTACGTCGCTTCCACGACTGGGGGCTGGACCATGTAGACCTGAACTGCGACAACATCCTGGTGGCGGGGGATGACATTTACCTCATCGACTTTGATCGATGTCGGCGACGCAGCCTGTCATCATCGAATCGCTGGCGAGAACATAACCTCCAGCGCCTCAAGCGCTCGGTCGATAAGCGGATTGGACCGAAAGGCGACATCCGGACAGAGTCCTTATGGCAACGCTTGCTCTCGGGTTATCATGACGCTTGCGGTTGTGGTAGCCGCAACTAAAGCAGAGTTTGCTCCCTGCTTTGGTCGTTTTGGGGGCACTCGAAGGTCGTTTTGTGTTTATCAGGAATAGTCTGCATGCAGATGTACCCGGAATTAAAGGTGTGGCCGGTGTTTGAAAGTCGATTACGGGTACTGGTTTCCTGGGTGGCGATCGCGGCGATGGGATCGTACTTTGTTTTCTATGCATTAACGCCGTGGGCATACGATACGGGGCCTGCCGTCTTGTTGCTGATGGCGTTGGTTGCCCCTGTGCTGGGCTGGCGGAGCTTCCGGGAGAGCATGGATGGTGAAAGCCAGCTGATGATCTCTACGCTCCTGGGGTATTTCCTGCTCCAGGTCTCAGTGTTGATGATGCATGGAGAAGGGCTCTCTGATTTCGACTTGTCCACCCGCTATCTGGGTGCGTCTGTGGTGCTGGCATTCCTGCTCATGGTGCGGCCGATGGGAGCTAAGCCTTTTTTTTTCGCCGTGGGTTTGGGCGGAGCGTTGACGGGCGGCCTGGCTCTGTACTGGTGGGGGCTCGAAGGCTCCGGGCGCCTGCAGAGCTTCGATAACCCGATCCATTACGGTAACGGCGCGCTGGCTCTGAGCTGCCTCTCTCTCGCCGGTCTTTCTTGGGCATCCGGTCAGCGATACCGCACGCTTTGGAGCGCCTTGTTTCTTTGTGGCCTGACCGGAGGTTTGGTTGCGTCGTTTTTATCGGGGACTCGCAGTGGGTGGGTCGCGATTCCTCTCGTTATACCGGTTATTTTGTTTGCTTATCGTGATCGGATTCTGGACAAAAAGTGGTTGATTCCGGTTATTCTCTTGGCGGTGGGGCTGCTGGTTATCGCAATGGTAACTGTGGATGTGGTTCGGGAGCGTTCAATTATTGCCGCCCAGCAAGTCGAGCAGTATTTCGAGGATGGCGCAAACTATACCTCAGTTGGCTTAAGGCTCGACATGTACAAGGCGGGGCTGGCGGCATTCAGCGAAAACCCTCTGATCGGCATCGGTCCCAGTGGCATGGAGCGCAAGGTCGACGCGATGGCCAGAGCGGGCGAGATTCACCAGAACGTTGCCCATTATCGCCACCTGCACAATCAGTACATTGACAACATGGCCCGCTACGGTCTGGTCGGTCTGTTATCCTACCTGGCATTGTTACTGGTTCCATTTTTTCTCTTTCTGAGCAAGGCTCGTCACGGATTATCCTCGGTTCGGGCAATAGGGCTCGCCGGGGCGCTTTTCGTGGTGCTTCACGGGGTGGTAAACCTGACGCAAAGCATGCTTGAGCGGAACATTGGGGTCATGATGTATCTCTTCGTGCTGGTATTCGTCTGGGCTGTGCTCAAGGCTGAGGAGCGGGAAAATCAGGCAGCTTCCGACGCACATGTTGTTTGATGGTTATGTGCGCGGTAGTTTCAGAATCGTAGCGATCGGGAATTGGAGAGTCGAATTTTGACGATAACCTGTTTTTTGCCCTGCCGGAAAGGTAGTGAGCGGGTACCCAAAAAAAATATCCGGCCTATCGCAGGCCGGCAATTCGGATTGCTCGAAATCAAGCTCCGGCAACTGCTCGCCTGCCGCCAGATCGATCAGGTACTCCTGTCAACGAATGATCCTGACATCATCAGTTATGCACAAACCGTGGGTGATCAAAGGCTTGTGATCCGGGAGCGGGATGATGCGCTGGCGTCGAGCGACACGAGTACGGATGAGTTGATTGAATATGCAGGTGAGCAGATTCCTGACGGCGATATTCTGTGGACCCATGTGACTTCCCCGTTCCTCAATGCTGAGGCTTATGACCAGATGATTGGTGAGTACCGGCGGCGGCGGGAGGAGGGCTACGACTCGCTGATGTCGGTTACGGAGATTCGGGGCTTTCTATGGGATAAGGCGGGGCCTGTCAATTATGACCGGGCGATTGAAAAGTGGCCCCGTACTCAGACCCTCGAGCCGCTCTACGAGGTTAACAGTGCCGTATTCCTTGCCCCTGCAGAAGTATATCGAACCAATGCAGACAGAATTGGTGAGCGCCCTTTCAAGTACGTGCTGGATAAGATCCAGGGCTTTGACATTGATTGGGAGGATGACTTCCTGATTGCCGAGGCGATGCTTTCTGCTGGTACCGGACTAACCTAGGAGAATCCTATGAAGCCAGCAAAGATAACCCTGATTGATTGCACCTTGAGGGATGGTGGTTATTACAATAACTGGGATTTTGACGCAGCACTGATCGGCCGCTACCTGGCAGCAATGTCTGCCGTTGGGGTGGATGTCGTTGAAATGGGGCTCCGGTCTCTGCACAGAGATGGCTTCAAAGGCGCCTGCGCATACACAACCGATGAGTTTCTTGCCAGTTTACAGCTGCCTGAGGGCCTGAGTGTTGGCGTCATGGTAAACGCCTCCGAGTTGGTTGGTGCTGGCCCGGCATCAGGGCCTCTGGCGTCATTGTTTCCTGCCTCATCAGATAGTTCCCCAGTTGATCTTGTCCGCATTGCCTGCCATGTCCACGAGTTTGAAGAAGCGCTTGAAGCAAGCGTGTGGCTTCGGGATAGAGGATATCGGGTTGGCTATAATCTGATGCAGGTTGCCGATCGTGAGCAGTCTGAAATCGAGGCCCTGGCCAAGGCCTGTACAGGGTATCCGGTTGATGTGCTTTACTTTGCCGACAGTCTGGGCAGTATGGGGCCTCAGAAAACCTGTGAAATTGTGTCCTGGCTCCGGCGCTACTGGCAGGGTGAGATTGGCATCCATACCCACGATAACCTGCGGATGGCGCTGCAGAATACACTGTCGGCTATGGATGCGGGAGTCACCTGGGTTGATGCTACCGTGACCGGCATGGGGCGTGGGCCGGGGAATGCCCGGACTGAGGAACTCGCAATTGAGGTCGCCAGCGCCAGAAAGGCGACGATATCAATCGTCCCGCTCATGCAGGTGATCAAGACAGATTTTCGGCCGATGCAGGAGCTCTATGGCTGGGGGACGAACCCCTACTATTACCTGGCCGGCCGTTACGGCATTCACCCCACCTATATTCAGGAAATGCTGAGCGACTCCCGGTACAGCGAAGAGGACGTGCTGGCAGTGATTGAGCATCTCAGGATTAACGGTGGCAAGAAATTCAGTTTTGATGCCCTTGATACGGCAAGGCATTTCTTCAGAGAGTCGGAACGCGGCACCTGGAAACCATGTGAGGTATTGCAAGGCCGGGAAGTATTGCTGCTTGGCACCGGGCCTGGCGTTCATCGCCATCGCAGAGCCATTGAGTGTTTTATTCGCAGGACAAAACCGGTCGTTATTGCCTTGAATACCCAGGCAGAAGTTGATTCTTCGCTGATCGATTTTCGAGTGGCCTGTCACCCGGTCAGGTTGCTGGCAGATCAGCAGGCACATGCGCGACTGCCTCAACCTCTTATCACGCCGTGGTCAGCTCTGAGCACTGATCTGAAGGCGTCTCTTGCCGGCAAGAAAGTACTGGATTTTGGTCTGCAGGTAGAGGCCGGAACTTTTGTTTTCGGTGAACGCTCCTGTACTTTGCCGACCTCACTGGTGGTCGCTTATGCCCTGGCTATTGCGGCCAGCGGAGATGCCGCCAGAGTCCTTCTGGCCGGTTTTGACGGGTACAGTGCGGATGATCCGCGCACCCGTGAAATGAAAGACTTGCTGGCACAGTACCAGGCAACAACGGGGGCGCGAGAATTGCTGGCTGTAACACCAACCCGACATGAGCTGCCGACTCAGTCTATATATGCGATGTGATTGAGCATGCTTGGCTATCTGACTGATCGTCGAAAACGTAGAGACCGGTGGTGGCGTTACCAGGTTCTGAAGGACGCTTATATTCAGGATAGCGCAACGTTCCGTCCAGAGCAGGAAACATTGGCGCGCCTGAGCAAGGCCTTTCGTCGACTTGGATACCCCATGACGGAGTCGCTTCGGGGCTTCTGGCGGGAACTGCTGGACGTTAGCGCTGCACATCGTCCGGAACTTGCAGCGGGTGATAGTGAGCGCGTCGAGGCCTTTGCCGACTCGCTGGACCTCTCTCTGCTGCCAGCGTCTGGCTGGCTCGATTTGTTCAGGTTCTGCATAGGCCTGGGATTGTTTCAGCCGGCAGCGACGCTCCGCGACAAGGCGCTGCTCCGGATGATACAAGACGCTTCGTCGCCTGGTGCAAGTCTGTCTGAACGGACCATGGCCTGTTACGCCAGTCTGGAACTGGGAGAGCCCCACCGGGCAGCTGAGTGGCTGGGGATGATGGAGACGTCAGGTTGCCCGGCCCAACGCTGTTCACAGGCACGCTGGTTTTCAGCGTTGATGTCGGGCGCCCATGACGGTGGTGCAGACGGGCTTGCCTGGGGAAGTTCTCTTGCTGACCCTGAGTTTGCTCATCTGATCCGGGGTCGCCGAATTGCGGTGGTAGGTCCCGTGGCTTCAGAGGTGGAGTCCGGCCCTGATATTGACGGATATGATGTGGTGGTCAAGTTTGGGTACCGGGGCGGCGAGCGGGGACGAGATCCTCGCTTTCAGGGAAAGCGGATCGACGTCAGCTATTATAATAACACTCAGGCCGAGACTCTGGCCGGGGCTGATTTTGCGCCGGTATTTTCGGAGCTTCGTTGGGGTGTATGTCATAACCGGAAAGGTTGTTCCTTTTTCCGTCCTGCCCCTGACAACCTGAGACAGCTGACATCCCTGCAGTGGTTTCTGCCTGATACTCATCTGAATGCAGGGCCAAACGCCTTGCTGGATTTGCTGCGATTCAGGCCTTCAGCGATCCATGTATTCAATACAGACCTGATGTTGTCTTCGGGAAGGTTTGCCGGTTATCGGGAGAAGGGGAATGAAGAGACCGATTACACCCGCTCCTTCATCAAGACTCATGATCCGATCTTACAGTACCGAATCATGCACCGGCTCTGGTCGAACGGTTTTATCAAGGGTGACGCGCGCTTTGAATATGTTATGACGCTTGGTCTGGAGGGGTACCTGTTGGAGCTTCAAAAGGCCTACGGTGCCGTAAACAGGGTCCTGTTCTGATGACTTTCCGGTTTTATCAGCTTGGCCCCTGGCGGCTGCTGTCGACAGAAGACAAAAACACGGCTTTGTTACTTGGTAAAGCTATCCGTGATGGGGAACTGGAGCGAGAGCAGGTTTTCCGGGACAACTGGCGGACTTTGAGTGCTCAGGTTCAGATTGCTGAGCAGAGGCTGCTTCTGAAGGTCCCGCGGGCTCGGCATCAGCGACGTTGGGAGCGGCTTCTCAGCCTGTTTCGGGGTAGCGATGCCCTGCGAACCTTCCGGCACCTGGAGCAAATGGCCGCGATGGGCCTTAGAGCCCCCGAGCCAGTGATTGCTGGCGAGTTGCGTCACTATGGCATGGTGACGGATTCGTTTGTCTGTTACCGCTTTGTGGAGGGACGGCGCCCAGGCGGTACGGATGCCCCAGCCGTTCTCAGGGCCCTGAAAATGTTGCACAACCAGGGGTACCTTCGTTCCGACGCACAATTGGCTAATTTCCTGATCGATGATGATGGGGAGGTCGTGTTTATCGATTTTCGCCTGAAGCGGCCCCGGTTTTTGCCCAGACTTCAGAAAGCTCGGGAGCTGGACCGTTTTTTGCGAAGTTGCCCTGAAGCCCGGAACTATCTGACGAAGGAGGAGAGGGCATCCCTGTGGCTGCGGGTGGCTCACAGGCTTGAGAACCTCAGCTTTGCGCGGCGAGACTTAAAACGTCATCTGCGGGCTCGAAGGAAAGGTAAGGGTTGATGAAAAAAGCGGTGATGTTTTGTCCTTCCAAAGTCTGGGGGGGGATTGAGAAAAACGTTCTGTTACGTGCGCGTCTCCTCGGCCAGCAAGGCGTGGCTGTCTACGTTGTTTTGCTGAAAGGCTTTTTTGCGGACCGGTTTCAGGGGCTGGAGAATGTCACGGTTGTGGAGGTTCCCTCTCGCGGAGGTGACTTCAATATTTTTGTCGTTGCAAACTATGTCAGGCTTTTAAAGCGGGTTCGACCAGATGCCGTGTTTGCGGCCCTGAAGAAAGACTGGTGGCTGGTGACACTTTCTTCAAAATTGGCAGGTGTCGGGAACGTCATTCTATACTTGGGGATTGCCCGCCGGGTCAAAAGCCCCATCAAGTTTTTCCTGATTTTTCGACTGATGAACGCCATTCTTATGGTCAACAGCGATTCGCTGCGTGACTCGATGCTTCGGCACAACCGGTTGTTTCGGCCAGAGCGAGTCCGGCGAATCTATAACGGTTTTGAACTGCCCCCGAAAGATGGTCCGCATCTGTCGATCAGGGAGCATCTGGGCCTGCCGGAAGACAGTGTGGTGATAGGGTGTGCCGGCCGGTTCAGCCCTCAGAAAGGGTTTGACCTGTTGCCGGACATTGTTGCCCGCCTGCCGTCCAATGTTCATGTTGTTCATGTCGGGCAGGGCGAGTTTGAAGCTGAGATCAAGGCGGGCATCCAGGCTCGCCCGGAGTCCGGGCGTATCCATTTTCTTGGTTATCAGTCTGATATGCCTTCGTTCTTCCGGAGCCTTGATCTGTTTCTTCTTTGTTCCAGAAATGAAGGGATGGCGAACGTACTGAACGAAGCCTTGAGCCTCGGTGTTCCGGTTGTATCGACCCGGGTGCCAGGGAGTGAGGAGCTGCTCGACAACGGCCGGTATGGCATGTTGGTGGATATTGATGATGTCGATGCCATGGCGACAGCGATCACGAGTATTATTCATGGTGACACTTGTTTCCAGCCTGAAGAACTGCGGGCGTGGATTGCACAGTCGTTTGGTATGGATCGCATGATTCGGGAAACCCGGGAGTTGTTCTTTGGCGCTTAAGTATCGAGTCCGGGCTTTCAAAACGGACACCCTGAACCGCCTCCGGTATGGTCCGGATGCACCGCGTTATGCTGAGCGGGTATGGATCGACCCTGCGGCCTGCTCTCGTTACATTGAGGCGGCCGATCTGGCGGCGAGAATGGGAACCGGGTCCCGCCAACTGTCTGGCCGGGTGGTGAAAGAGTGGCCGAGGGATCTCGAGCAGTCTTTTGATCGCCATCCCAAACTCTCATACTGCTGGGCACACTGGCGTGACGGTCAGTCCTGGGAGGAAGCCGGTGCTATTGAGTTCATGATGAGCCGTATTCGGGTTTCACCCACAGGGATCACCGACAAATGCCGGACTCTGGAGGATGTTGTCCGGCGCTTTGACGCGTTGGAAGCGATCTGGAAGGATGCCCGGAGCCGTGGCGTGCTTGCGTCACAGGGGGAGTTGCATCCGGAGAATTTCAGAGAGGTCGGAGGTATCCTGATGCACCTGGCCCCCGGCGGGGAACCGGTTTTCTCCGGTGCAGGGTGTCATCGGTTTGCCATCGCAATGTTGCTTGGAGTGCCGTTTCCAGCTCAGCTTGGTTGCGTTCATGTTTCGGCATTGCCTGTGTTACAGAGCCTGAGGCGTGAGGGATAATCTCCACACCGGGGCCTTTTGGTGAGAAGAGTGACATCATGATTGATTTGATGGGTTACAGAACCTGGTTGTTTGATTGCGATGGCGTTGTTCTGAACTCAAATCGCATCAAGACGGATGCTTTTTTTCGTGCCGCGGAGCCATACGGTGCCGGGTATGCTCAGCAACTGGTGGACTACCATGTTCAGAATGGGGGCGTGTCCAGGTACGTTAAGTTTCAGCGTTTTCTGACCGATATCGTGGGGCGTAAGGATTACGAAAAGGAAGAGCTTGATCGCTTGCTGGCGGATTATGCAGGCTTTGTGGAGCAGGGGCTGTTGTCTTGCGAGGTTGCCCCGGGCCTTGATCGTCTGAGGGCCCTGACACAACCGGCCCGCTGGTTTATCGTTTCCGGAGGTGACCAGGAGGAACTGCGGTCGGTTTTCCGGCAACGTGGTCTTGATGCCCTGTTTGATGGCGGTATCTACGGCAGCCCGTCAACCAAAGACGACATTCTGGCCGCTCTTGAGCGCGAAGGCGTGGTGGATTCCCCGGCGGTTTTCATCGGAGACAGTCAGTATGACTTTGAGTCTGCCAGACGAGCAGGCCTCGATTTTGTGTTTGTCAGCGACTGGAGTGAATCCGCCTTTGATTTCAAAGACGCCGACCTGAAACGGGGCTCGCTCGCCGAGCTTGTCAGCCAGTTTTAACGTTGTCGCCCCACTTACCATTCTTTTGCTTTGGTCATTGCCCGTGAAAACTACAGACGTTCATTCCGCCACACGCTTGATTATCCTGGGGGCGGGCAAGCCGTTCAAAGGCGAGCAACACAGTGTTCTCCGCGGTGCCGCCGGGCGCCGTCGAGTTCTGGACTGGTTGCTGCAGGCGATGCGCGTTGTGACACCGGAAACGCATTTTGTGGGTGGGTATCAGCTGGATGCGGTGCTTGAGCGCTATCCCGACCTGCACTACTCGGTGAACCCCCACTGGGAGAGCACGGGCGCTGCGGCATCACTGCTGGAGGCGCCGCTGGATTCCCGCTACACACATTATGTGTCTTATGCCGATATTCTTTTCAGGGATTCGGCCGTTGAGTCGCTGTCCTCCGCACCAACCGATATTGCGATGCTGGTGGATACTAACTGGCGCTGCCGGTATGAGGGGCGTTCAGATGAAGACCTGGCCCGGTGTGAGAAGGTCAATCTCCACGACGGCATGGTGACCCGCCTGGGGCGGGATATTCCGGAGGATCTGGCAGATGCGGAATTTGTGGGGCTGGTGCGCTTGTCGGGCCGTGTTGCCGATTATCTTGTCTCCAGTTCGTCGATACCGGAATCACTGAAAACTGGCAGTTTGAGCCAGCTGCTTGAATACCTGCGTATCCGTGGCTTTCAGATCACGGCGGTGGATGTGGGTGGCGAATGGGCCGAAATGAACGACGCCAACGACTTAAGCCGGTTCATACTGGGCACCAAAGCCCAGACGCTGCATCGTTTACAGGGCGTTGTGACCCGCAGCCGGATTGAAGATCAGGTCAGCTTTACGGTTGCAGACTGGCAGGAGAGTTCCGGAGCGGTGATGGCCAGAATCTCGGCTGAACTCACGCAGTACCCCAGGCTTGTGGTCCGAAGTAGTGCGCTGTCTGAGGATGGTTTTGGCGTTTCCAATGCGGGGGCCTATACCAGCATTCTGAACGTGGAACGACAGGATTCCGAAGCCTTGTTGTCCGCCATTGAGGAGGTGATCGCGTCCTATCCGGACGGCCATCCCGATAACCAGGTTCTGGTACAGCCGATGCTTGAGAAGGTCGTCGCCAGTGGTGTTGCGTTTACCAAAACTCTCTCGTCGGGTGCGCCGTATTATGTGGTGAACTATGACGATACCACTCGCAGTACTGAGTCGATCACGAGTGGTGCCAGTCGTGAACACAAAACCCTGGTTGTGCGCAGAGGAAGGCCGGCCGATCAGGTTGTGATTCCGGAGAATCTGGCGGGCCTGATGCCGGCTCTGAGAGAAGTGGAAGACCTCCTGGACTTTGACTCCCTGGATATCGAATTCGCGATTACTGAAGGTGGGCATATTCATGTACTTCAGGTGCGCCCGATTGCGGTTCAGCATGAGTTGAGTGAGAGCGACAGCTCCGACCTCCTGCTGGCCAGTGCGGTCGATCGTTTCCGCCAGTTGCAGACCCCAGGCCCATTCGTGGTGGGTAAACCGGCTTACTTCGGGGTAATGCCGGACTGGAACCCAGCCGAGATTATCGGGACCCGGCCAGGGCGTCTGGCATCGAGCCTGTACCGGTACCTGATACTGGACGAAGTCTGGGCAACGCAGCGTGCGGAATACGGTTACCGGGACGTTCGTCCCCAGCCTTTGCTGAGAATGTTTGCCGGGCACCCCTACATTGATATCCGGGCCAGCTTCAACTCGTTTATACCGAAAACACTGGATGACGATCTGGCGGGGCGCCTTGTCGATTTCTATCTGGACTGGCTCCGGCGCCACCCCCACTTGCACGATAAGGTGGAGTTTGATGTCGTGCCCACCTGCATCGCTCTGGACTTCGAACGTTGGCGAGAGCGACTGGCACAAGAGGGCGATTTCCCGGCAACGGACATTCAGCAACTGGAGGATGGGCTCAGAACCATCACCGCTGGTGCCATCGCCAGAACCGAGGCTGACCTAAGTCTCGTTCAGGACGTTGAACACCGCTTTGAGCGCTTCGCTCAGGCGCCGGGCGCCAGCCTGGAACAGGTTTTTACGCTTCTGGACGAATGCCGGCGAGATGGAACGCTGGTGTTCTCACACCTGGCCCGTAGCGGTTTTATTGCGGTGACACTGCTGAAATCGGCGGTGCACACGGGGGTGTTGTCGCAGGTTGCGGTTGATGAGTTCATGAATTCCATCCGGACAGTATCCCACCGCTTCACCGAGGATGTAACAGCCGTTGCCCGTGATGACATGTCCATGGGCGAGTTGGTGGGGCGGTACGGCCACCTCCGGCCTGGCACCTACGACATCACCTCGCCATCTTATGCGCAGAATCCGGATCAGTATCTTGCGCCAGCGGTCGCGCGTGCCAGGGCCGATGAGCCCGGGCACAACGTTGGGGCGTTGTCGGCCTGGGAGGAAGAGAAGTCTGCGTTTTCAGAGGCCTTGATCGCCATGGGGCTGCCGGTGGACATGGCTTCCCTTGAGCGATTCCTGAGGGGGGCTATTGAGGGAAGGGAGCGGGCTAAGTTTGTCTTTACTCGCCATCTGTCCCTGGCGTTGGAGTGCCTGGCACGTTTTGGAGAGAGCCATGGGCTGGATCGTGATCAATTGGCCGGGATTCCTCTGGAGGCATTGGGTATCCTGAGAGGTGGTCATATTGCTCCGGAAGAAGTGGGCTCGTGGTTAGCAGGGCATGCCCGGGAAGGTGAGGCGGTACTTCGTGGTGCCGCGATGGTGGAGCTGCCCCCACTACTGTTCTCGGAAGCGGATTTCTACTCATTTGTGTATTCAGAGGCCCAGGCTAATTTCGTTGGTCAACAACGAGTGGCGGCAGACTGTGTGGACCTTCAGGGCATCTCCCGGGACAGTAACCCTGGCCTGGAAGGAAAAATAGCCCTTATCCCCCAGGCCGATCCCGGTTATGACTGGCTTTTTGGCCATGGCATTGCCGGACTGATTACCATGTACGGTGGCGCGAACTCCCATATGGCCATCCGGGCGGCGGAATTTGGCCTCCCCGCTGCCATAGGTGTGGGAGAGGGCACATACGCAACACTGGCCAGCGCGGGCGCTCTTGAGCTGGACCCGGTGAACAAGCGAATTGAGGTGATACGTTAGAATGCGAATTGGCATCAGCCAGCGTGTCGACACTGTTCCTGCGTATGGGGAGCTGCGGGACTGCCTGGATCAGCAGTGGTTCCGGTTTCTGGAAAGCCTCGGTTTTATACCGGTTCCCGTTCCCAATCGGCTTTCCAATATCCGGCGGTGGGCCAGTGAGGTTGGTCTGGAGGGGGTGATTCTCTCGGGGGGGAATGACCTTGGTTCTTTGCCCGGTGCCAGTAACGTGGCGCCTGAACGCGATCACACGGAGGCTGAGCTGTTATCCTGGGCTCACGCCCATGACATTCCCGTGATCGGTGTCTGCCGGGGGCTGCAAATGATGAATGTCTGGCTTGGAGGGCAGCTCGTCCCGGTTTCCGGCCACACGGCGGTGCGTCATCCGGTGGTTTGCACAGCGACGACGGATGCGCTTTTTCGTGCATTTGAGGAGGTCAACAGCTTCCATAATTGGGGAGTTTCGGCAGAGGGTGTCGCAGAGTCGCTGATTCCCCAATGCCTGAGTGCCGAGGGTGAGGTGGAGGCTCTCCTGCACCATCGGCTGGCCTGGGCCGGTATCATGTGGCACCCGGAGCGGGAGGTTCCTTTCCGCGATGCCGACAAACATCTATTTACTGGAATATTCAGAGGTAAACCATGCAGACACTGATCTTGGCGGCGGGCCAGGGTACCCGGTTGCGCCCCTACACTGAAGACCGGCCCAAATGCATGGTGGCACTGGCGGGCAGGCCGTTGCTGCATCATCAACTGGTTGCTATGGCGCAGTGCGGGATCACCGACAACATCACCGTTATTGGTGGCTATCGGGCCGGTGATCTGGACACCCAGGGAGCAGGCCTGGTGATCAACCCTGAGTACGCCACTACCAACATGGTTCGCACGCTGTTCTGTGCCGCTGATCGTATGCGGCCCGGAGAAGACCTTCTGATCAGCTATGGCGATATTGTGTACCAGCCGAACGTGCTTCAGGCGCTGCTTGATTGTGATGCGCCGCTCTGTCTGGCGGCTGATCGTGATTGGCAACGCCTCTGGCAGTTGAGAATGGACGAGCCTCTGGATGATGCGGAAACGTTCCGGATGGATGAGCAGGGCAACGTCACGGAACTCGGTAAGAAGCCGAGTAGCTACGATCAGGTGCAGGCCCAGTACATGGGGCTGATCAAGGTGCGTGGTGATCGGGTTCAGGCATTCAAGGACGTTTTTGAGTCCATGGATCGTTCGGCTGTGTACGATGGTAAAGACTTCGATAACATGTATATGACGAGCTTTATCCAGTTTTTGATTGATGCCGGATGGCCGGTTAAGGCTTGCCTGGTGTCCAACGGATGGCTCGAGGTAGACACGGCAGAGGAGCTTGAAGCCTACTCTGCCATGGTGAGTGATGGGCGGCTTGAAAGCTACTGCTCGTTGCCCAGCTGAGCCCGGAGTGCGAAGAGTTCATTGACCAGCGACTGATGCGGCGCCAGCATACGCTGGACTGCCTCATCCCGGCCGATGCCGACGTTCAGGATGGATTTGCTGGGGTCGAATGGCGCTCCGGCCTTCTGCGCCTGAGGTAACCCCAGAAACCCGCAGAGCCGTTCCGCCTGTGCCGGGGTGTCCTCGACAAAATGTTCGAAGTTGATCAGAAGCATCTGCTCTGGCCCCAGGTGTCTGGCCAGAGTCTCAAGGCTGAGTAGTTTGGCTTTGAGGCCTTTCAGCACATAAAGTATGTCGTCTTTTTCGCTGTCGTCGAAAGCCGGGTCGGACTTCCGTTTGCCGATTTTCCCCTGGCGAACCACTTCTGCAAACTGATCCACCGGGTCCCGGTGGACGACAACGAGTTTATAAGGGCTGAACACTGCAGGCCAGGTGTGTTCATGCTTGCCGACCCAGATCGGTTGATTCCAGACAATGGCGCTTTTCCCGCCCACCTGCGCTTTTCCGACGGCCTGTAACCATTGATTCCAGTGAGAGCTGTCTGTCTGGGAGCCACCCCGGGCCAGGTGGCGACGGTATTGGGAGAGGTAGGCCAGCTTTAGCCGGTGGTGGGCCACTTGCTCCTTTAACGGCAGAGACGCCGGAGAGGCGCCTCGCAGAGCTTTCAGTTGTGCCCCCGGCAGTTTTCCGAGACGGGTTTCGGCCCACAGGCTGCGGGCCAGCCATTTTGCACGTTGGGCCGTTGGCGCTTCCAGCATTGATCCGATACGGCCGTTGCGCTTGAAGTCCGTGAACTCACCGCGAGGAACGGCGCAGTCCGGGTGCCCTTTCAGATAGTCCACGACAGCGCCGGACCCAGACCAGTAAATGCCGGCGACAAGAATGTTGAGAGGAGCAGGGGCGTCAGTCATTGGAGGCTTTCGTGTTCTTTTTCATGGGTTCCAGGAAGGCCTTGACCACCACATGGCTACGGAAGGGAGCCAGCCACTCGGGGTTTACCGTAACCGGCAGTTGCTGTGTCACTGAAGACAGTCCTGCTGCCAATCCCTCCGTGGTCCTCGGTGTCAGGTACGCTTCCAACTCGCCGGTAAAGACGTCGGTGACCCCACCTCGGCTTTCAACAGACATAATGGGAGTGCCGCACGCCAGCGCTTCGGTCAGGACAATGCCTAACCCTTCGTATTCAGACGCCAGAACAAAGAGGTCGGCCTGTTTCATCCACGGATACGGGTTCTTGCGTTGGCCGGCAAAGTAGACCTGCTCTTCAATACCTAGCTTCCGGGCTTTGTCTTCCAGTTGGTTGCGAAGATGCCCCTCGCCAACGATGACCAGTTTATGGCTGACCCCCGAGCGTGCATAGGCTTCCAGAAGCAGTTCGTGACCTTTCTGGGGGACCAGCCGGGCGACATTGAGAATGTAAGGCGTGGTGGGAATGTCCGGGTCAGACTCTGCTGCCAGCGTTGCAATCTGGCTAACCGGGCAGGGGTTGGTGATCACCCTGAGGCTGGCAGGCTCGATTCCGCCTTTTTTGAAAGCCTCAAGCGCAGAATCCATGACACCGGAAGACACGCAGGCCAGATGGCGTTTGTGGAAGACCAGGCGCCACTCCCATGTCTTCTGCCATAAGGGCCGGTCATAGTGGATGACGTTTTCCAGCACATAGAGACACCGGTCATCACGGAATGACCAGAAATACTTGAAGGTGCCTAATCCCCGGAAAATGATGCGATCAAAGCGACCGAATTGCTTTTCCAGAGCCCGGATCCGGCGTTTGAGCAGCCAGCCACTCAGCCAGCCTGTCCACATGAAATGGGATCTGGGTAACACCACGCCCAGAAGCACCCGGGAAAGCAGAAATACCGGAATACCGATCACCGACTTCATCAGTGCCCGGAACTGATCAAAATAGTGGAGCTGTACCCCGGGGTGCGAAGGGCTGAGGTCGTTGGGTTGATTCCGGCAGGACAGCAGGTGGCTTTCGTGACCCTCTTCGGCAAAGGCATCGGCGAGGTTGACCGCGACGCGTTCCATGCCACCCATTTTCAGACTGTGTATAACTACCAGAGTTCTCATGCCGGTCGCTTCTTCTCGATGCCATTCTCAGCCCAGAAGGTTTTGTTATCCTTCACGGCTTTCCGGATGGCTCTGTTCTTTTCCCAGATTTCCGGCTTTGAATAGCCCCTGGCATGGTCCAGGTGCAGGCACACGGTGCTATAGCGGATCTGCCGGGAGCGGTGGCCAAAATTCCACAAGCGTTCCCCGAGTTCCCGGTCCAGTCCACCGTATTGCATGTCCTCGTTGAAACCATTGACGGCAATGAGATCGCGGGTCCAGGTGGAGCTGTTCATGCCATTCCAACTGGCCGCAGCCGGGGTGATCCGGTTCATGAACTGACGGAACGCCCTCGATGGGGACAACTTCCAGAGTTTGTGGTTCCGGGGTTGGCCGTGGGCGATCAGCCATGCCGGCTTGAATATGTTGCCCGAACGGATGTCTTCGTCGGTGATCTTCTCCGAGACCGGCATGGTCAGTTTGATGTATCCACCTGAGAGAAACTGGCCAGGCCGGGCCAGATCGTGATGGGTCTGGACAAAGTCAGGTTCCGGGATGCAATCCCCATCCGTAAAGATCAGATAGTCGCACGGTGTTTCGCGGATGGCTTTGTTAAGAATCTGGCACTTCCGGAATCCGTTGTCCTCGTGCCATACGTGATCGATCTGGAGCTTGCCCCGTGCCTTGAAGTCATCAATCAGCGCCCGGGTGTCTTTCGTAGAGCCATCATCGGCAATAATCACCCGAAACGATGAGAAGGACTGACATTCATAGCCTGTGAGAACCTTGGCCAGCCAGAGCGGGGAGTTGTAGGTGGTAATCACCACGCCGATCGATTTTGGAGACATAAGATACCAGTGCCCGGAGGGTCCGTCTTGAAAACGGGCACCAGTATACACTTGCTCTGACGTGGATGCCTGTCAGGGGATGTTCAGATCTGCCCTGAGAGTCTCAGGTAGCGATCGATGACCAGCAAGGATGTCAGCCGTTCATGGGCAACGTTGCTGAATCGTGCGGCATAGTGCTGCGCATTGCGTATGATGCTTTTCGCTTCAGCGGGATTGTCCCGGTAGTACGCTATTTTCTGTTCCAGGTCTGAGAAGTCGTCTTTCAGTTCGACATAGTGGACGCCGGGCTGCAACGTGCCTTCCATGAACCAGGTTTCGAATCTGGGACGGCGCATCATGCAAAGTGAATTGGAAGCCATGATCCATTTCAGGTTGGTGGCGACATCAATGCCTTCAACACTGACGATAAACTGATGTTCCAATTGTTCCGGGATCGACATGAAGGGCTTGTGGTAAGGCTGGTCCTCGGTTTCTTTGTGCCGGACACAGCCAATGTCGCAGAGTGAGCTGTTGCCCCATTGTCTGGCAAACGCTACTCGCTCCGGGTGGTTGGATTTGCCTCGCCAGACGGCCACCGGGCGTTTCTGCTCAAACGCAAGGTTGTCTTCGACCTTGAGGTAGTGGCGCACGGTATTGAGCTTGAGAAGCACGGAGTGGGCGTTGTCACCTGTGGCATTGATGGGGCGGCTCTTCACGAACCGGGGATGTTCCGGAACTGTGGTGACATCGCCTAACTGGTAAGCAACCCGGGCCTGGCGGGGGAAGTAGCGGATGACATTGCGCAAATCAAAGTAATAGGCACTGCTTTTATTTCGGGGTGAGAAAGAGCGGATCGGTTCAGCATCCGGCGCTGGCGTGAAGGCCTGATGCAGCCGGTTGTAGTACCGGACACGTGCCATGATGTCTGAACGAGTGTCTGGTGACAGGCTTTCCAGTTCGGACAGCAGCCGGTCTCTTTGCTGCGACCACCAGATCCAGGGAAGCACGCCAGAGAGGGTATTGGCCGCGTAGAATCCGGCTTTGTGAAACCGGTTAAGGCGAATGTTCTGTTTTGCCATACAGCGTTCCTGAAAAACGGACACAAAAGGTATGGCAAACAGATGTAAACCGATCCTGTGACACCGGCATGACCAATCCATGGCAATCCGGTGACGCGTCGGCTAGCGGCAGATTTTGTTGGGGTAGTAGGGGTTCGGATTGCCGGGAGGACGGTGCCGGAGCCTTTTGTATTCCCATTGGTATTGTGCCGGGGCCATCCGGATGACCTTCTCTACCGATTGGTTCAGCGCGGTGGCAGCCATCACCGGGTCTGGATCGTTATTTCCTGGCACTGCATCTTCAACAATCAACCGGAACCCCTTGCCGTCAGGCAGGCGCTCAGCAAAGGTCACCAACACATTGGCGCCGGTTTTCTGCATCAGCCGGTTAACCAGCGTCATGGTGCGAACTTCGGTTCCAAAGAACGGCGCATAGGCATTGGTTTTGCCTCGTGGAGACTGATCAGGAAGAATGCCGGCGACCCCTCCTTCCTTGAGGATACCCATCAGCCGGAGCAGCCCTTTCCGGTCGCCGCGGACCAGTTCGGAACCCAGTCGGCCACGCACGCGGATCATGTAGTCCTCGAATTCCTTGAGGTGGGGCGGGCTGTATAAGGCGGCCATTTTATAGCGGGATGAGAAAAACAGTCCGGCAAGTTCCCAGTTGCCCAGATGCGGCGCCAGCAGGATCAGGCCCTTGCCGGAGGCGAGGGCCTGATCGACGCGCTCAAGCCCTCGGGTTTCGCGAATCAATCCGAAGCATTTGTCGACGGGCCACTCCCACATCAGTGGGATTTCAAGGGCGGTCATGCCGGTGTGGGCCATAGATTCCCGAGAAAGCCGCTTTTGCTCTGCCGGTGAGAGTTCAGGCAGGCAGAGGCGAATGTTGACGTCCGTGGTTTTGCGGGAGCGCCCGTTCAGACGCCAAACCAGCAATCCGCCCCAGCGGCCAATGAACTGGGCCAGGCCGAGAGGCAGCAAGCCTGCGATACGTAACAAACCGGCAATGAGAAAATACTTGAGCTTGCTCATGACCTGCCGTAACGATCCTCATAACGCACGATATCGTCTTCGCCGAGATAGGACCCTGACTGGACTTCAATCAGTTCCAGATCAATCACACCGGGGTTTTCCAGAGAATGGACCTGGCCGACTGGAATGTATGTGGACTGATTTTCGGTGACCAGATAGGTTTTTTCACCGTTGGTCACCTTCGCGGTGCCACTGACCACGATCCAGTGTTCGGCCCGATGGTGATGCATCTGCACGGAGAGTTTGGCGCCGGGTTTGACGGTAATTCGCTTGACCTGGTACCGACTGCCGTTGTCAATCGAGTCGTACACCCCCCAGGGGCGGTACACTTCCCGGTGATTCATGTGTTCGTGCCGGCCATCGCTTTTAATGGCCTCTACGACTTTCTTGACGTCCTGAACCTGATCTTTGTGGGCGACCAGAAGCGCGTCTTTGGTTTCGATAATCACCAGATCTTTTACGCCCACCGTGGCGACGAGTCGATTGTCGGCCCGCACTAGCGTGCTTTGGGTGTTGTGGGCGATCACATCGCCAGAGAAGCAGTTGCCGTTTGAATCTTTATCACTCACTTCCCACAGGGCAGACCAGGAGCCGATATCGCTCCAGCCCGCATCCAGAGAGACGACGGCAGCGTTGTCGGTTTTTTCCATGACCGCATAATCAATGGAATCCTCCGGGCACTCTGCAAACACGCGCTCGTTAACGCGGGTGAAGTGCAGGTCTTCGCTGGCATCGTCCAGAGCAGCCTGGCAAACGGTAAGAATGTCCGGGCGATGTTTTTGCAGTTCCTGAAGGTAGGTGCGTGCGCCAAACAGGAACATGCCGCTGTTCCAGAGGTAGTCGCCGGAGGCAAGGTAGCCTTCGGCGGTTTGCTGGTCCGGTTTCTCCACAAACCGGTTCACCTGAAAGCCGCTGTCTGCCAGCGCCGGGCCTTGCTGTATATAGCCGTACCCGGTTTCTGCATGACCTGGAACAATGCCGAACGTGACCAGCTTGCCCTGTTGTGCCAGAGGCATTGCCTTTCGGATGCCGGCCTGGAAGGCGGCGTTGTCTTTGATCAGATGGTCGGCGGCCAGAACCAGCATTAACGGGTCTTCGCTGTCGCCACGGTTTTTCAGCAGTTGCAGAGCCGCCAGGGCAATCGCCGGTGCCGTATTGCGGCCACAGGGTTCAAGAATAATGCGGGCGTCCCGGTAACCGGACTGGCGCATTTGTTCCGCGGCCAGAAAACGGTGATCTTCGTTACAGATCAGGAGCGGATCCGATGACTCCATCCCGTCTAACCTGGCCACCGTCAGCTGCAGCATTGACAGCTGATCATCCGTCAGTTTCAGGAACTGTTTCGGGTTCAGTTGCCTGGACAGCGGCCAAAGGCGTGAGCCGGTGCCTCCGGCCATAATGACGGGGTGAATCATGGGTGCACTCCGGTTAGTGAAAGTTGTCAGTTTGACGGATAAAAGTGGTCAATATCTTACCATGCGGTACGCCCGGGTTTTATCTTAAGCCTTGGAAATCTTCCCAGGACAGGCCTTGTTGGTCCCGTTCCCATGCCATTCTTAGCCTGAAACGGGCGATTTTTCTGGCAATGTAGTGGTTACTCCAGCCTGGAAGTGCTGCCAGTGCCTGAGGAATGGTCGGCGCCCCCAGGCCGTCAACCAGAAACAGCTCTGGCTGACCGGAACGGTTGGTGACAACGAGGTTATGAGGAAGCAGGTTCCGTGTGAGAATCCGGGTTTCCGTAAGCCAGCTTTCAAAACGATGGATGGCCGCCTGCAACTCTGCGGGCACCTGGCCTTTTCGTAACAGTGATTCCAGGGTAGGGGCCACTGAGCCATCGGCACAGCGTATTAACTCGCTCGCGTTGGCAGGACCAAGGCTGGTGGGTTGACTGCCATAGAAGTGGGGCAGGTGAGACCACACCACCGCTTGCTGTCCCGCGCGGAGCAGCTGGCGGATCGCGGGTTGCTGGTGAGCGGCCCATTCCTGTGAGTTATCATTCAGACGAGCTTTTCCCAGTACCCGTTTGAGGGGCGACTGCCGACGATACCTGGCTTCAATATTCTCGGGGCGGATTACCTTGAGGCACCTGTCGGGATCATCCGGGTGGTAGAAACAGAAGCGGTTGGCTCCCTGAGCAAACGGGTGCAGCCCATCCAGGTTTACGCAGGTTGTCTGCTGGTTATCAGGTGCCAGGGGCATTCAACGTCACCTCGTGGTAGATCCTCAGGGTCTTTTCGATCATGGACTGGATGGTCAGTTCCCTGGCTGCAAAGTCCCGGGTTATAGCCTGGGCTTGTTCCAGCTCGCCAATGGGTGTTGCCAGGAGCCTTGATAGCCCGGAGACGTCGTTGGTCGGGCAAATGTGATCTGGCGGGAGCAATTCGTTGGCGACCGGAACATCGGTGGAAATGAGAGGTTTTCCAGCCAGCAGAGCTTCTGCACAGACATAAGAAAACCCTTCTCTCCGTGAGGAAATTACGATGGCATCGGCTGCGGCCATCAACTGGGGGATGTCTGTCCGGTGGCCAAGAAGTGTCACCCGGTCATTCAGCTTCAACTGCTCTATCCGGGTCTGCAATGCGTCGCGATCTGGCCCATCGCCGGCGATGGCCAGAGTGCCCGGTGCTTTGTCAAAAGCTTCAATGAGCAGATCGAATCCTTTGGCATGCACCAGGCGCCCGACCGCCAACCACCGCGGATGATTACCCATGCTTTCCTGGAGCGCCGGGCCCTGAGCCGTTATTGGGTGGATGCCGTTATACACGACCGTCGCCTTGGGGTGATTGATGTCGGCGGCGAGTGCGTGGCTGACGGCGAGAATTCTGGAAAAGCGCCGGGCGTCCGGGTACCGGGATTTGAAGTTGTGAATGGTGGCAACGAACCTGATTCTGGGAAAAAACGGGGACAAACGCTGCAAGGCTGCTGCCGCTTTGCTGCCCTGGGCATGGACAAGATCAAATTTCCCGGTTCGCAGGGCTTTGATCAGCGTTGCGTGCAGGGTAATCGAATACCTTGATACGCCGGTTTTAATGGGGCATCGGTGAACGCTTTCCCCCAGTGGCTGGAGATGTTCCGGGGCAGACAGGCAGGTGATGGAAACGCCGGAGGTCGCCAGGCCGTTGGCCAGCTCCGTAAAGTGTTTTTCCATGCCTCCGTTTGCCGAGCCGGGAGACAGCATCAGCATCAGGACATTCATCTGGAATGCTCCGGTCTGGATGCGAGAGCCTTGTCATAGACCGCCAGTGTGGCTTCGGTTTGTGACTGCAAGAGAAACCGCTCCGGCAAGGTGATTTCCGTCCTCGGCCGGTCCAGCAGGCCCAGTACCGTGCTGGCGAAGGCTCCGGTGTCGTCGGGAGTGACCAGCCCTTCCCGGAAGCAGGCTTGCAGAGTCTCGGCGGCGCCGCCCCGATTGTACGCCACCACTGGCGTACCCGAGGCGAGGGCTTCGGTCACGGTTCGGCCAAAGGGTTCTGGCTTGGTGGACATATGGCAGACGACATCTGCGAGCAAATAGAGGTTGGTCATGTCCGTTCGTTGGCCGAGAAACGTCACGTCGTCGGTCAGTTTCAGGCGGGTGCGTTCCTTTTCCAGTTCCTGCAGGAACCGTTCTTTCCCCGGTTCGGCGCCACCGACAATAATGCCGTGGCAGTCCGGGCGCTGGCGCACAATTCGTGCCATGGCTTCCAGAAAATGAAGTTGTCCTTTCCAGCGCGAGATGCGGCCAGGCATCATGATGATTTTTTTTTCCGCCAGTTGCGGGAAGCGGCCGAGGATATGTTGTTGCCACTGTTCGTTGATGGCGCGATCCCGGAAAGCCGCAGTATTGACTCCGCGCTGGATCACGGTCAGTCGATCCGCGGGCACGGGAAAGTGTTCCAGCACGTAGTCCCTGACGCAATCGGAGACCGCGATGACCTGATCCGCTTTTGCCATGATGGCACTGTACGGGTTGACGGAATACATGCCGTGAAAAGTAGAGATCACCGCTGGGCGCTGGTCCGGTTCCAGGGTTTTCAGGGCCAGGTGGACAATCCATGCCGGCATGCGTGACCGAACGTGGACAATGTCGGGCCTGAGCGTTAGCAGCAAACGGCACATCGGCAAAATCTGGCCAAAGGAGGCCAGCGATTTGCGATGAATGGGCATGTGCACGTGGGTAGAGCCCTGACCCCGGACCTGTTCAGCCATCGGGCCGCCGTTGGATACCACGAAGGATTCATGCCCGCGTTTGACCAGCTCGGCAGCAAACTCAACGGTACCTCTTTCCACGCCGCCACTGTGCAACGCGGGTAACGCTTGAAGAATCCTCACTGCGGTTTCTCCTTTTGCACATTCAGGAAGTGTTTGATGACCCATCGGGCGGCTCTGTCAGCCTCCCAGAGCCGCTTGTGTCTTTCTAAGTGTTCCGCCATGACCGAAGGGTGGTTTACCCATTGTGCCGACAAGCCTTTGCGAACAAACTGATTAATGCCTGCAGCCACCCGGCTGCCTGGTCGGAGGGGCAGGTCCAGCAGGCCCGTTGGCACCCCGGAGGTTACGGCTTCGCATACCATGGAAAGGCTGTCCGGGGTTACCCAGACGGCTCTTGAGGCCGCCAGTTGGTGGTTCAGCCAACCCTGATGAGTCTGATCGTGGCGAACCACGCTGATTTTGGGGCCCTGAAGCTCCTGCAGTCGTTCAGACAACGCCTCTGGCGTTCGCCGGGAATTGCTGATGGTCCAGCGCCATTGCGGGTAGCGTGCAATAAGGTCACTGATCTGTGCCAATACCCCGTCGTCATGCCATTCAACATGCCGGGAGGGGCCTCCCACAAGAACGAGGGCTTCGTGTTTGCTGGTGAGAGCTGCCAGGGGCGTCACCGCATTTATGACCCCTTCGGTCTGAAGAATGTTGCGTGCCGGGCGTAAGCCGTCGTGAGCGGGAATGATCGCACCGTCAATCCAGCGAATTGGAAAGCCAGGTTTCATCAGAACCAGAGTGCGGGCCTTTCTTTGCCTGCGCAAAGCCAGAAGCAAACGATGAGTGCCTGTGCCCGCCGCTACGATCAGCGCTGGTGGTGGAAGGGCCGGGCCCGTCGCCGGGGCAATGCCCAGCAAGGCTCGCCAGGTGGGCACCGGATAGTCGGCCGCCGCGATCCAGTGGAGTTCGGCTCCCGCCAGGACTCGCAAGCGGTTGCCTAGTCCTCGCAGCTGGTTCTGGTGCCCAGGCTTGTTGTCTGTGATCAGCCAGATGGCGGGCGCACCCGAATTGCTGCTCAAGGGTTACCTCTTCTTCTTTCGTTTGCGGCCATAGAAGCCGGGATCGTCACGGTCCGGACGGGTCTTGAATCGGCGATGCATCCAAAGGTACTGGTCTGGGGCTTTGCGAATTTCCTGCTCAATGGTGGCGTTGATGCGAGTGGCATCTTCAAGGTCGTTACCACTGGGAAAGTTCTCCAGTGCCGGGTGAAAGTAGATGTCATAGCCGGGACCGTCGTCGCGGCGGAAATGGCTGAAGGGGACGACCTGGCATTTGCTTCGCTCCGCGATGCGGGATGTAGCAGTAATTGTGCCCGTAGGAATTCCGAAGAATGGAGCAAACACGATGTCTTTGCGGCCGTAATCCTGATCGGTGGCGTACCAGACGGCCCGGTTATCCTTCAGGCTCCGGAACAGCCCCCTGAGATCGCGAGCCGCAAGGACTTTGCCGTAGCGTCGTTCGCGGGCTCTGGTCATTACGGCGTTCATCAGCGGGTTGTTGTGATCCCGCTGCATGACATCCGCTTCGATATACTCGGTGACCAGGGTGCCTCCCAGATCCAGCGTGCTGTAATGGCCGCCCAGCAGAAGCACGCCGTGCCCTGTATTCAGAGCGCTCTCCAGGTGCTCAAGGCCGTGGACGGTTGTCATCTTCCTGAACGCCTTCGGATTCCGAAACCAGGCAATTCCCAATTCGAGCAAACCGATGCCATTGGCAATAAAGGTGTTTCGTACCAAGGCTGCCTGCTGTTGCTGGTTCAGCTCCGGGAAGCATAGCCGGATGTTTACCTCGGCAATATGACGCCTGCTTCTGGCCAGCTTCCAGGCCAGCAGCCCTGCAATTTTTCCCAGCCACCACTGCAGGCGTATTGGTAGCTGAGCCACCAGCCACATCAGCGCTATCCCCAGCCAGGTTGGCCACCACCGGGGATGACGATATGCTGCATAGTCTGTGTTTCGTGGTAGTTTGCGGTACTTCTTTTTCAAAATTATAAATCCTGGATCGACAAACGGTTTGCCGGGGGGCAAGATGCAAGCCCTCGACAAATTTGGTCCTATGATAACGCACTGTTTTGCCGGGAGTCCTGCGTGTTCCAGTTTATCTATTCCCAGCTTATCCGCCTTGCGCTGCCGTTCATTCTGATTCGGCTCTGGTGGCAGGGGCGAAAAGCCCCGGCGCTAAGGCTGGATTGGCAGCCCCGGTTGGGGTGGGTGCCCGAAATCTCCGGCCCGGTAATCTGGGTGCATGCGGTTTCAGTCGGTGAAACCATCGCGGCCGGGCCCCTGGTTCGCCGCCTGCTGGCCCGCAATCTGGGGGCCACCATCCTGATGACGGCGATGACCGACACTGGCCTGGCTCAGGCACGTAAGATGTTCGGTGACAGGGTAACTTATGCGTATGCACCCTACGATACTCCGGGCGCAATCCGGCGCTACCTGGATCGCATTAACCCCCGGATTCTGGTCATCCTGGAAACGGAAATCTGGCCTAATATGATCCGCCAGTGCAGACGCCGCAGGGTGCCGGTGTTTCTGATCAACGCCCGGCTGTCTGAGCGTTCTGCCAAGGGCTATGAGCGGGTCAAAGGGCTCGCGGTTCCGATCATGAAAAGCATTACCTGGGTCGCCGCCCAGGCGGAACGGGATGCCGAGCGCTTCCGGCGCATTGGGGTTGCCGCGTCCCACGTTGAGGTCACGGGTAGCGTCAAGTTTGATGTGGATATTCCGGATGATGTGCGTGAGGCTTCACGCAGGCTTCGCGAGCAACTGGGCCGAAGGCCTGTCTGGATAGCCGGGAGCACTCATTCCGGTGAAGACCAGCAACTGCTGGAGGCGCACCGTTTGATCATGGAGCATCATCCGAAAGCTTTGCTCATTATCGTACCGCGGCACCCTGACCGTTTTGATTCTGTGGCTGAGCTCGCTGAAAAAGAGGGTTTTGTGGTCGCACGACGTTCTTCAGGGCAGGAGCCGGGGCAGGCTCAGGTGTATCTGGGTGACACCATGGGGGAGCTGATGATGCTCTATGGTGCCAGTGACATGGCCTTTGTTGGCGGCTCGTTAATTGAGCGGGGCGGGCATAATCCGCTGGAGCCCGCGGCTTGGGGGATTCCCGTGTTTTCCGGGCCGCACGTATTTAACTTTGAAACGATTTTTGAGCGTCTGCTGGCGGATCATGGCGTGCAGGTCGTGGCGGAAGCCGCCTCGCTCGCGAAGTCCCTGGACCATTTGATGTCTGATGACGAAAAGCGCCGCGAGTACGGTGAACAGGCGTTGAGCGTGGTCCGAAAGAACCGCGGTGCGCTTGATAAAGTCGTGGAAGGGATTATTGAGCGACTGTAGCCCCGGGGATCGTGTGCCCCAGGGCTTAGTCTTGGCGCCTACTGGGTAGGGTCGTCCAGAGTCTTGTTTTCATCGGCCATGGCTTCGATGCCGCGGGCACCCTCACTCAGCCAGTTGTTCAGATCAACCAGGTCCTGCGGGCTCAGAGTGCCTGCGACCTGTTTGAGTTGCAGCGTATTGATCACATAGTCGTAGCGGGCATTGGCGTAATCCCTCAGGGCCACGTAGTACGCTCGTTCTGCATCCAGGACTTCCACGATGTTCCGGGTGCCCACATCATAACCCGCCCGGGTTGCATCCAGGGCGCTTCGGCGTGAAATGATGGTCTGCTCAAGAGCCGAGGCGGTTTCAACGTTGTTGTTTACGGTCAGGAACAGGCTGCGCGTGTTTACCCGGACGTCGCGTCGAACGGTGTTGAGGTCCTGTTCGGCAACTGTGACCAGCGAACGCTGTTGGCGAACCCCGGCTTGTGTGCCCCCGCCCATGTAAATTGGCACATTCAGTTCAAGGCCAATCACCCCCTGAGTACCTTCCTGCTGTGTTGATCTCGCGCCATCCAGTTCCGCTTCGCCGTAAGAGGCCACGAGGTCCAGAGTTGGCATGTGGCCGGATTTGGCAACCTTCAGATTGGCTTCGTTGGCATTCAGCTGCGATAACGCGGCCTGGATCGACCAGTTCTGTTCCAGCGCGGTTGTTTCCCAGGCGCTCGGGTTCATGGGGTCGGGGCGACCTAGCGGGAAAGCCTCTCTCAGGTTCTCGAGGTCTTCCGCGTACTCACCGGTCAGGCGGGCCAGTTGCTCGCGGGCAACGTTTCTTTGGTTCTCGGCCGCAATTCGCTGGCTTTTGCTGTCATCGTAGCTTGCGCGGGCCTCGTAGACCTCGGTGATGGCGATCAGGCCGACATCGAAGCGCTCCTGAGCCTGTTCATACTGGCGTTGGATGGCGGCTTCTGTTGCCAGGGCCGTGGCCACGGTATCCTGAGCCCGCAGCACGTTAAAGTACGCAGTTGCAACGTCCAGAATCAGCTGCTGCTGGGCCAGGTTGTATTGGGCCTGCGCTGCTTCGGTCTGGAACTGGCTGGAGTCATAGCGAAACCAGTTGTCGGCGCGGAAAAGAGGCTGTGTCAGCTGAACGCCGTAGTTGAGCGCCTTGTAGCTGTCGCCCGGGCCATTTTTGGCGTCGAAATCGGTGTGATTGGCTTCGGCATAGGCGCCGATCTGAGGCAGAAGGGTACTTTTGCTGACATCGCTGGCCGCCTGTTGGGCCTGGAACTGAGCCTGGGCCGAGGCAATGCCGGAGTCGTACGACAGGGCCTGCTCGTACGCTTCCATCAGGTCCAGAGAAAACGCAGGCTGTGCTGCAAGCAGGGTGATCAGTCCTGGAAGTAAACGTTTCTTCATTGTTTCTCCTGAAAAGCTATCTCCGGGCATCCGTGAACTGGACACAGGAATCGGCAGGTCTATGTGAAGAGCCCGGGTTTGCCCGACACTGACCCAAAGGTATTGGTGGACCATTATGGACAATAATGGTTCCCGTCTCTACACTTGTGGAGTTCACATATTGTGTGGACAAAGCGAATTACACATCGCGTCTTGACGGGGTGCTGACTCACTATGAACCGGTGAGCGGCTGAGATTGCAGCGCAGAACCCGCGACCTGATCCGGATAATACCGGCGTAGGGATTGAGACCGCACGAACCATGCCATAAGTCTGTAGAAGTTACAGTTCTGGCATGCCCCGTCATACGCGACCCGACCATCAGAGCCTCCGGGAGCAGACTATGACGGATTTACCATCCTACCTCAGCGATTCCGCAAAAGTAGACTCCGCTGCCATTAAGCCATTACCAAGCTCACGAAAAATTTACGTGGAAGGTAGCCGGCCCGATATACGCGTGCCAATGCGTGAAATCACGGTGAGCGATACCCCCACAGAAATGGGTGGTGAGAAAAATGCGCCGGTGGTGGTGTATGACACCTCGGGTCCATACACCGACCCTGATGCCAGTATTGACCTTAGAAAAGGGCTGCCCCCCCTCAGGGCTGAGTGGATCGCTGAGCGTGGGGACGTCGAGCAGCTTGATGGCTACACGTCCGAATTTACGCGCCGTCGCATGAACGATCCGCTGCTGGACCCGCTGAGGTTCATGGATGAGCGCAAGCCGCTTCGCGCCAAAGCAGGGCAAAATGTGTCGCAGATGCACTATGCCCGCAAAGGCATTGTTACTCCGGAAATGGAGTTCATCGCGATACGCGAGAACATGAAACTGCAGGAGGCCCGGGAGCGCGGGTTGCTGGAGGATCAGCATCCAGGGCAGTCGTTTGGGGCAAGCCTGCCAGACCAGATTACCCCCGAATTTGTGCGTGATGAAGTCGCTCGTGGCCGGGCGATTATCCCTGCCAATATCAACCATCCGGAAATTGAGCCAATGATTATTGGCCGAAACTTTCTGGTGAAGATCAACGGCAATATTGGCAACTCAGCGGTTACTTCTTCTATTGAGGAAGAGGTCGAAAAACTCACCTGGGGAATTCGGTGGGGGGCAGATACCATCATGGATCTGTCCACCGGCAAGAATATTCATGAGACCCGGGACTGGATTATCCGTAACTCCCCGGTGCCTATCGGTACAGTGCCTATTTACCAGGCGCTGGAGAAAGTAGGGGGTGTTGCCGAGGACCTCACCTGGGAAATTTTCCGGGACACTTTGATCGAACAGGCTGAGCAGGGAGTGGACTACTTCACGATCCATGCGGGCGTTCGGCTGCACCATGTGCCTCTGACCGCCAAGCGAACCACCGGTATCGTTTCCCGGGGTGGTTCCATCATGGCGAAATGGTGCCTCGCGCACCACAAAGAAAGCTTCCTGTACGAACACTTCGAAGACATCTGCGAGATCATGAAGGCTTACGATGTGTCGTTTAGTCTTGGTGATGGGCTCCGCCCCGGCTCGGTTGCAGATGCTAACGATGCGGCTCAGTTTGGCGAACTGGAAACTCTGGGCGAGCTCACAAAGATTGCCTGGAAGCATGATGTCCAGTGCATGATTGAGGGCCCGGGTCACGTTCCGATGCAGCTGATCAAGGAAAACATGGATAAGCAGCTGGAGTGCTGTGATGAGGCTCCGTTCTACACCCTTGGCCCGTTGATCACGGATATCGCGCCAGGTTATGACCACATCACCTCGGGCATCGGTGCGGCGATGATCGGCTGGTATGGCTGTGCCATGCTCTGCTATGTCACTCCCAAGGAACATCTTGGGCTGCCAAACAAGGATGATGTTAAAACCGGGATCATCACCTACAAAATTGCGGCCCATGCCGCTGACCTGGCCAAGGGCCACCCTGGAGCCCAGATTCGGGACAACGCGCTGTCCAAGGCGCGTTTCGAGTTCCGCTGGGAAGACCAGTTCAACCTGGGGCTGGATCCGGATACGGCCCGAGCCTACCACGATGAAACCCTGCCTAAGGAATCGGCAAAAGTTGCCCATTTCTGTTCCATGTGCGGGCCGAAGTTCTGCTCTATGAAAATCTCCCAGGAAGTTCGGGATTATGCCGCGGAGCATGGGATTGATGAGGTCTCGGCGATTGATGCCGGCATGCAGGAGAAGTCACGGGAGTTTGTTGAATCAGGCAGTAAGATCTACGACAAAGTCTGATTGGTAGCCAGCGCCGCGCGAGGGATTGTGCGGTGGCCGGGTGTTAACTTGCACCCGGTCCTGGCTCCGGCTATCGTTCAAGGCCGACCTCGATTCCGGATTTACCGATGCCGAAACCGTTTCAGTT
This sequence comes from Marinobacter daepoensis DSM 16072, assembly GCF_000421165.1. Lineage (GTDB taxonomy): Bacteria > Pseudomonadota > Gammaproteobacteria > Pseudomonadales > Oleiphilaceae > Marinobacter > Marinobacter daepoensis. The sequence continues at coordinate 95,845 of NZ_ATWI01000013.1, read as the reverse complement.
CAGCGCCAGCGACGTCAATATCGAAAAACGTGAAACCGTCTTCCAGGGTTTTTTCCGAATGGATAAGCTCTGGCTGACCCATCCGCGTTTTGATGGCGGCGTCATGCCGACGTTCACCCGTGAGCTTTTTATCCGTGGCGATGCCACCTGCGTTCTGCCTTATGATCCGGTGCGTGATGAGGTCGTTCTGCTGGAGCAGTTTCGTCTGGGGGCCCTTGGCCGTGCGCAGTCACCCTGGCTGCTCGAGCTTGTTGCCGGAATGAACGAAGCGGGCGAAAGCCCGGAAGAGGTTGCTCAGCGGGAGGCGCAAGAGGAGGCAGGGCTGAGCTTTGGCCGTCTCGACAAGATCTGTGATTACCTCGTTTCCCCCGGTGGAACCACGGAAATGATCCATCTTTACTGTGGGCTGGTCAGTACTGAAGAGGCTGGCGGCGTCTTTGGGGTGGAACATGAGCATGAGGACATCCTCAGCCACGTGGTCAGTGCCGACGAATGCTTTGCCATGATCGCCGATGGACGAATCAATAACGCCGCAGCCATTATTGCGGTCCAGTGGTTGCAGTTGAACCGGGACCGGCTGCGTCAGGAGTGGCGTGTATGACGGAGTGGGTGAAGCGGCCGAAAGCCTACGTGCCCGACTTGCGCCAGCTTGGCGCGCTTTGTGATGGCAATTATCAGCGATTGCGAAAACTGCGTCAGCTGGAGGCTGATGGTCAACCGGTTTGTGAAATCGAGCTGTATCGGGAGCACCAGTATCTTGGCCGGGTCCGGATCGAGGTGCTTCAGACCGCCCGGTTTACCGAGACACTTTTGCTGGAGCAGGTCCACAACAGTGGTCGTTGGCTGAACAATCCCCGGATGACTGTCAGGGTCTACCACGACGCCCTCATGGCGGAAGTTATCAGCTGTTACCGGCAACGCCAGATTGCGCCGGTTAACGATTATCCGAATCGTTTTATGCACCACCCTGATGAAAAGGTTCAGATAAACGGCTTCCTGGCCGATTGGCTGGATTATTGTCTCCGCTTTGGACATTTGCCGATGGAGCATGCTGCCTGGTCCGCCGGTGAGGGGATTGAGTAACTGGCTTCGGAAATCTTTGTTCTGCTTCTCAATTTGTCGAAAGTATTAGGTATTTGCTGTTGTCGCTGTGGTCAGGTTGTCAAAAACTGCAAAACATGAGTGGCTGCTGGCCAGAATGTGATCCATTCTCCATTTGTAAGCGATTAATCTGAACTTAGCCATCGTACACTTGTCCGAATAATCAACTGCTTGCAACGAACAGAACAGGCCTGGCATGACTAAACCCGCAGTGACCCGCCCACTCAACGTGTTGCAACTGACGGATCCCCATCTGATGGCTGCTGCAGACGGGTCTCTGTTGGGGGTCAATACCCGGGAAGGCCTGTCGGCGGTGATTGAAGAAGTGCGCCGCAGCCATGGCCAGCCTGACCTTATCCTCGCCACGGGCGATATTACTCAGGATGCGTCGCCGGAAGCATACCGGTATTTCCGGGATCAGTTGCAAGCGTTCGATTGTCCCGCGCTCTGGATAGCGGGCAACCACGATGATTCTGCATTGCTCTCATCGATTGCGTCGGAGACCGGCTCTGACCAGAAACAGAGAATCCAGGGTGGCTGGCAGTTTGTAATGCTGGATTCCTCCGTTTACGGCCAGGTACATGGTGAGCTTTCAGGTGAGGAATTACGCTTTCTCGACGATGCTCTCTCAGAGCATGCCAGCTTGCCGGCCATGGTGTGCCTTCACCACCACCCGGTTGATATCGGTTCTGACTGGATGGAGAAAATCGGGCTGAAAAACCGAGACGCCCTCTGGCAGGTGATTGAGAAACACCCCCAGGTTCGGATTGTGCTTTGGGGGCATATCCACCAGGAGCTGGACCAGCAGCGCGCGGGTGTCCGCTTGCTCGCCACACCGTCCACCTGTATCCAGTTCGCAACGGGTTCCCAGGACTTCGCCGTGGAGCCGCTGGCGCCGGGCTACCGTTGGCTGGAACTGGATCCCTCCGGGCATTTCACAACGGAAGTACGCCGAGCAGACCGTTTCGAGTTTGAGCTGGATGAAACAAGCTCAGGATACTGATCGTGGTCGGGGTACAGTATTCTGAGAGGCAGGAACGCTATTCCAGCCTGATTCTCGTGCCCGAGGATCTTCAGGGTCAGAAGAGGGCGCCTGTTCAGCATTCGCTGGAATGAAGGTCTTCGGTTAAACTGCGCGAAAAATCTTTAATAGGACAGACGAATCATGAGCGAAATTCCTGCAGACCTGAAATACCTCGAAACTCATCAGTGGGTGCGTGTGGATGCAGACGGCACGGCGACCGTGGGTATTACCGATTTCGCCCAGGAGCAACTGGGTGATGTTGTTTATATCGGCGTGCCTGAGGTTGGCGCTACGGTGAATGGTGGTGAAGAGGCTGGTGTGGCGGAATCCGTGAAGTCTGCGTCGGATGTATTCAGCCCGGTGACCGGAGAGGTTATCGAAATCAACGAGAAACTCGAGGATGAGCCGGAAGTCGTCAACGAAGACCCCTACGGTGATGGCTGGATGTTCAAGGTGACACTGGCAGATGAAGGCGAACTCGAAGGCTTGATGGATGCGGCAGCTTACGCCGAGCACGTGGCTGCCGAGGAATAATCGTTGATGGAATTTCCTGTTCTTTATCTGCGTAAAGGCGCAGAGCGCCGTCTTCGTGCTGGCCATTTGTGGATCTACAGCAACGAGGTGGATACCCGACGGAGCCCGCTGACCAACTTTGTGTCTGGCGCGCAGGTGCAGGTCCGGGCCTCAAACGACAAACCGCTGGGTGTGGCGTTTGTGAACCCTCATGTCTTGATTTGTGGCCGGCTGATCGGTCGGGATGCAAGTCACGGGATGACCCCGAAGCGACTGACCGACCGTATGGAAACTGCCCTGAATCTTCGGGAACGGTTGTTTGAAAAGCCATTCTACCGATGGGTGTTTGGCGACAGTGATGGTTTGTCGGGCCTGGTAGTGGATCGGTTTGATGATGTGGTGGTTGTCCAGATATCGACGGCCGGTATGGAGCAACTGAAAGATGCCATTGTGCGCGCTGTTCAGCGTCTGAGCCAGGCGCGGACCATCGTGCTGAAAAACGATGGCAAGATGCGGAAGGTGGAGGGCCTCGATTCCTACGTGGAATTTGCCCACGGCCCTGAGGCCAGCACGGTATTGTTGGAAGAGAATGGCGCCCGTTTTGAGGTCCCTCTCGCTGGTGGGCAGAAAACCGGTTGGTTTTACGACCATCGCATGAATCGCCAGCGCCTGCAGGCTTATGCGCCGGGTAAAAAGGTGCTGGACGTGTTCAGTTATGTGGGCGGATGGGGCATTCAGGCTGCTTGCGCTGGAGCCTCTCAGGTAACCTGTGTGGACGCGTCTTCATCCGCGCTGGATGCGGTGCACCACAATGCCAGGCTGAATGGCCTGGAAAATGTGGATACGATCGAAGGTGATGCCTTTGAGGCCTTGAAAGCGCTGGCGGATGAAAAAGAGAAGTTCGACATCGTGGTGCTGGACCCTCCCGCTTTGATTCCCCGTCGCCGGGATCAGAAAGCCGGTGAGCAGGCATACGCCCGCCTGAATCAGTTGGGGTTGCGTTTGCTGGAGCGTGACGGGTTACTTGTCTCGGCGTCTTGCTCCATGCATCTCTCTCAGGAGAAGCTGGTCGATATCATTCGTGGCAGCGGTCGCAAGATTGACCGGTTTGTTCAGTTACTGGAGCAGGGGCATCAGGCGCCGGACCATCCGATTGTGCCTGGGATTCCGGAAACCGACTACATCAAATCCTGTTTTGTCCGTTCTCTGACGGGTTTTCTGTGATGACTGGCGTTGCCCTGCGAGGGTCTGACAATGATCCCGCAGGGGCGCCTCTGATGTGGCCTGGCAGATAGAGCCAGAGTCTTAGTCCCGCAAAGACATTACGGTCCAGCCGTTCTCCCGCGCACGCTGCTCCAGAGTGGGGTCCGGATCGACTGCCACCGGGTTATCTACCTTCTGCAGCAGTGGCAGGTCGTTGTGGGAATCGCTGTAGAACCAGGCCCCCTCCAGACTTTGGCCGTGAGCGGACAGCCAGTCGTTCAGCCGCTCGACCTTGCCTTCCTGAAAGCTTGGTGTTCCGGCCACTTCACCGGTGAATTTGCCATTAACCAGTTCGGGTTCCGTCGCGATCAGGTGATCCACTCCCAGCAACTCGGCGATTGGCTCTGTGATAAAGCGGTTGGTGGCTGTAATGATCATCAGGGTATGGCCCTGTTCGCGGTGGTCAGCAAGCAGTTTTTCAGCCTTTCTCTGCATCATTGGCAGCACTTTTTTGGTCATGAACGTTTTGCGCCACCGCTCAAGTTCATCCATGTTGTGCCGTGTCAGGGGCTCAAGCACGAAGCGCTGGTAATGGAATACGTCCAGCTCGCCATTCAGGTACTCCTCGTAGAAACGGTCATTGGCCCGTTTGTAGTCATCGGCATCCACCATGCCCTCTTCCACAAGAAACTCGCCCCAGGCGTGGTCGCTGTCACCAGCCAGTAAGGTGTTGTCCAGATCAAAAATCGCGAGCGTCAAGCCATTCCCTCCCATGATTGCAGGCGCCGAAGCAAAGGCGACAGTCTACCACGCCGTACTGCGAACGTGCCCCTGGCAGCCCAGTTTGCCGAAACCTTGGGTTTCTGTAAGAATGAGAGCAACTTGGACAATTTTCGCCGGTTGAAAACAACTGGCAGCCGACTACAGCGAGGACTGTGCCGTGATCGACTCAGACGGTTTCAGACCCAACGTCGGAATCATTCTGGCCAACCACAGGGGAGAAGTTCTCTGGGCAAGGCGAATAGGGCAGGACTCCTGGCAGTTTCCTCAAGGTGGTATCAAGCATAACGAATCACCGGAGGATGCGCTGTACCGGGAGCTTGGAGAGGAGGTCGGCCTGAGTGCGAATGATGTGGAAATCATCAGCTGCACTCGGGGCTGGCTGCGTTACCGGCTCCCCAGGAGGATGGTGCGCCATAACTCACATCCCGTATGTGTGGGGCAAAAACAGAAATGGTTCCTGCTGAGGATGTTGTCGCCAGACGCGCATGTGCGTGTTGATGGCACTGATTCACCAGAATTTGATGGGTGGCAGTGGGTGAGCTACTGGTATCCATTGGGTCAGGTGGTTTCATTCAAAAGAGAAGTATACAGACGTGCGCTGAGGGAGCTGGCTCCGCGGCTGTTTCACAACATGGAACAGTGGCAGCGAAGCGACACCCCACGGCGCTTTAAGGAACATCAGAAATGACGGACTGACTCCATGCTGAGCATCCTGCGAAGTCTAGTACAAGAGGTAAACAGTGCCCGCGACCTGCAGGAGGCACTGGATATCATTGTATCGCGGGTGCAAAAGGCCATGGGTACGGAAGTCTGTTCCGTTTACCTGCTGGACCCGGCGTCCAATCGCTACATCCTGATGGCAACGGAGGGTCTGTACAAGGATTCCGTCGGCCAGGTCAGTCTGGCGTATTCTGAGGGATTGGTGGGCCTGGTTGGCTCGCGGGAGGAACCGATCAATCTTGAGGATGCGCCGTCCCACCCTCGCTACCGCTATTTTCCTGAAACGGGCGAAGAACGTTTTCGGTCTTTTCTTGGCGTTCCGATCATCCATCATCGCCGTGTTCTGGGTGTTCTCGTGGTCCAGCAGCGGGAAAGCTCCCGTTGTTTTGATGAAGGCGAAGAGGCTTTCCTGGTAACGGTGTCGGCCCAGTTGGCCGGAGTCATCGCCCACAGTGAGGCAACCGGTGTGATCAGCGGACTGTCGCTGACCGGCGAAGAGGCTCGTGACGTCAGTTTCGGTGGCGTTCCCGGTGCGCCCGGCGTGGCGATTGGTACCGGAGTGGTGGTCTATCCGGTTGCTGATCTGGATGCCGTCCCTGAAAAGCCAACCGAAGAAATTGACCAGGAGCTGGAGCTGTTTCGTTCAGCGGTGGATGCGGTCCGGGAAGACATCGAGCGAGTGGCGAATCGTCTGGCGTCTCAGCTCAGGCCGGAAGAGCAGGCGTTGTTTGATGTCTACCTGCGTATGCTGAGCGACGAGGCCCTGCCGGGGGAGGTCGTGAACCGGATTCAGGAGGGCGTCTGGGCTCAGGGGGCTCTGAAGCAGGTGGTTCAACAGTACGTCCGTCATTTTGAAATGATGGATGACCTGTACCTGCAGGAGCGGGCGGTCGATATTCGTGATCTGGGGCGCCGATTGCTCTCTCATCTGCAGGAGGGCGAGCAGAAGCATCTGGAGTACCCCGAGAGAACGGTACTGGTCAGTGAAGAGCTTACCCCAGCCATGTTAGGTGAGGTGCCAAAGGGGCAGTTGGTCGGGCTGGTTTCGGTGAAGGGCTCCAGTAACTCACACGTTGCTATCCTGGCTCGGGCCATGGGGGTGCCTACCGTCATGGGGCTGGTCGATATCCCTGTTAACCAGCTGGATGGCCGCGAATTGGTGGTGGACGGGTTTGAGGGGCAGATCTTCGCTTCGCCGTCGTCTGATCTCAGGGCTTTCTATCAAGCGATTTGCGACGAAGAAGACGAACTCGTACGTGGCCTTGAGGCGTTGCGTGATAAGCCCTGCGAGACGACCGATGGTCACCGGGTTTCGTTGCTTGTGAATACCGGCTTGATGACCGACGTTGTGCGTTCGCTTTCTCACGGTGCGGAAGGTATTGGTTTGTATCGTACCGAAGTGCCGTTCATGATCAAGGACCGTTTTCCCTCGGAGCAGGAGCAGCGGGAGTATTATCGCGAGCAGCTGGAGGCGTTTGCTCCCAACCCGGTAACCATGCGGACGCTGGATATTGGTGGTGACAAGGCGCTTACTTATTTCCCCATTCAGGAAGAAAACCCATTCCTTGGGTGGCGGGGTATCCGAGTTACTCTCGATCATCCCGAAATCTTTCTGGTTCAGGTCAGGGCGATGCTGAAGGCCAGTGAGGGCCTGAACAACCTTCAGATCATGCTGCCCATGATCAGTAACATCTCGGAGGTCGAAGAGTCGCTGCATCTCGTGTATCGGGTCTATCATGAGGTCAGAGAAGAAGGATACGACATCCATATGCCCAAGGTTGGGGTGATGGTGGAAGTTCCTGCAGCGGTTTACCAGATTCGTGAACTTGCCGAGCGGGTCGACTTCCTGTCAGTGGGCTCCAATGATCTGACTCAGTACCTGCTGGCGGTAGACCGCAATAATCCTCGAGTGGCCCAGCTCTACCACTCTTATCATCCGGCGGTGTTACAGGCATTGGTGCGTGTGGCTCAGGATGCGCATTCGGTGGGTAAGCCCGTAGGTATATGTGGTGAGTTGGCGGGTGATCCGGGTGGCGCACTGTTATTGATGGCCATGGGCTACGATTCTTTGTCAATGAACGCGGCCAGCCTGCCAAAGGTGAAGTCTGTGATCCGCAGCGTCGATCGGGAGTGGGCCATTCAGCTGCTCGAAGATGTGTTGTTGCTGGACTCCCCTCACGTGATCAAAAGCTGTGTCGATCTGGCGTTGCGAAATGCAGGGTTCGGGCGCTATTTACGGCCTGCCCGTACGTCGACAGCCGCTCTGGCTGAACAGGCTGTTTCCTGATGATCGCTGGCGTTATAGTGTGTTTACTCTAAATTCAGCTGGTAATTTAGTGGTTCACTGAAATCCTGCTGCAGTATCCGATAAGGACAGGCGATGACAACAGCGACCGGGCTCAAGCCAGCACCGCGAATCGGTCTTGCCCTGGGGGGAGGCGGTCCGCTGGGCGGCATCTACGAGATCGGAGCCCTGAGGGCTCTGGATGAGGCGCTGGACGGCCTGGATTTCAACAGTATCGATGTCTATGTCGGCGTGAATGCCGGCTCCTTTGTGGCTGCCAACCTGGCAAACCAGATGACCACCGCCCAGCTTTGTCGTATTTTTGTGCGAAACGAAGCGGAGGTTCACCCGTTTCATCCGGAAGTGTTCTATCGGCCGGCTTTCCGGGAAATAGGTCATCGCCTGCTGGCGGTTCCGGGGCTGATCTCCACTGCGGTCAGCCGGTTTGTGAACAACCCTTATGATCAGAGCCTGTTGGAAGCCATGACGATCCTTGCGCAGGCTGCTCCCTCGGGGCTTTTCGATAATGAGGGCCTGCACGAGTATTTACGTCGGGCATTCACCATGCTTGGGCGCACGAATGACTTTCGCCAGCTCCGGCGGAGCCTCTATGTGGTGGCGGCCGATGTCGAAAGCACCGAGGCCATCTGTTTCGGGGCTCCTGGCTATGATCATGTGCCGATTTCCCGAGCGGTTCAGGCCAGCACCTCCTCACCCGGGCTCTACGTTCCGGTTGAGATAGACGGGCGTTACTACGTGGACGGCACGCTCAGGAAAGGGTTACACGCCTCGGTTGCGTTTGAGGATGGGGCCGATCTGGTGCTGGCTGTGAATCCTCAGGTTCCGATAGATGCCAGCGCAGCCGTGCGCGCGGGCACTATGAAGCCGGGGGAGCTGACCCGCTCGGGCATGCCAAATCTGCTGTCGCAGACATACCGCACCATGGTCTATTCACGAATGCAGTCTGGCATTGCACAGTATGCCCGCGACTATCCTGACAAGGACATTCTGCTTTTTGAGCCCACCCGGGACGATGCAAAGCTGTTTTTCTCGAATGTCTTCAGTTTTCAAAGCCGGCGAATGGTGTGCGAGCATGCCTATCAGATGACCCGTCGTGATCTGCTGCGACGAGCGGACGAACTGGAGCCCAGGCTGCGTAAATACGGCATCACTCTGCGCCGGGATCGACTGGAAGATGAGCAGAGGACGATCAGCACGAGCCTTTATGGTGAAATGCTGCCACTGTATGTGGCCAAGGGGCGGCGCTCTCGGAGTGAGAAGGGCCGGATTGCGACCGGTTTAAGCAGCGTTGGCCACTTGTTTTCAAAAGCCGAGTAGCCGGGGCGGCTGAGGCGTGGAATAGAAAAGCCGGACGGGGCCCCGTCCGGCTTTTTCATAGAAACAGAGGCGGTATCTGTGCGCTAAGAGGCGGTCAGAGGATATACCGGCTCAGATCTTCATCTTCAGATAGCTCGCCGAGTTTCTCGTTCACGTAATCCGCTGTCACCTCGAACGTGTCGGTTACCTGGTCGCCCGCGTCGTAGGAGAGGCTTTCCAGCAAGCGTTCAAGAACGGTGTGCAGGCGCCGGGCTCCGATGTTTTCGGTTGTCTCGTTTACCTTCCAGGCCACCTCTGCAATGCGGGTGATGGCGTCTTCGGCAAAGACGAGTTTAACGCCTTCGGTTCCCATCAGGGCTTCATACTGTTGCACCAGAGAGGCGTCGGGCTCGGTCAGAATCCGCTTGAAATCATCCGGGCTCAATGCCTGAAGTTCCACTCGGATTGGCAGCCGGCCCTGAAGTTCCGGAATCAGATCTGAAGGCTTGGACAGGTGGAAGGCTCCGGAAGCGATGAACAGAATGTGGTCCGTCCGGATAGAGCCATATTTGGTGCTGACGGTGCTGCCTTCAATCAGGGGCAGAAGGTCGCGCTGAACACCTTCCCGGGAGACATCTGAGGACGTGTTCTCGGAGCGCTTGGCGACTTTGTCGATCTCGTCGATAAAGACAATCCCGTTCTGTTCAACGGCCTGAATCGCCTTCTGCTTGATCTCTTCCTCGTTGACCAGCTTTGCGGCTTCTTCTTCCTTGACCCGCTTCATGGCTTCTGACACTTTCATCTTCCGGGTTTTGCGCTTGTCGGACGATAGGTTGGAAAACATGCTCTGCAGTTGAGACGTCATTTCTTCCATGCCGGGAGGTGCCATGATCTCGACACCGGCGCTGCTGTTACGCAGGTCGATCTCGATCTCTTTGTCGTCCAGTTCCCCCTCCCTCAGCTTCTTGCGGAACAGCTGACGAGTTGACGAATCAGAGCTGGTGCGCTGGCTGTCTTCACTGAAATCCCGGGCCGGGGGCAGTAAGGCATCCAGAATGCGATCTTCTGCTGCATCCAGAGCGAGGTTCTCGTGTCGTGTCATTTCATGCTCACGCAGCATTTTGACGGCCATGTCGGCCAAGTCACGGATAATGGATTCAACGTCCCGGCCGACATACCCCACTTCGGTAAACTTGGTGGCTTCCACTTTGAGGAACGGGGCATCTGCCAGTTTGGCCAGGCGGCGGGCTATTTCGGTCTTCCCGACCCCTGTTGGGCCAATCATCAGGATGTTCTTTGGTGTAATCTCATCTCGCAGGCTGCTGTCGAGCTGCATGCGGCGCCAGCGGTTCCGCAAGGCAATGGCGACGGCGCGTTTGGCTTCTTCCTGGCCCACGATGTGTTTGTTGAGCTCGTGGACAATCTCTCGGGGAGTCATTGCAGACATGGTCGCTCCGGTCGTCAGTCTTTGATGGGCAGCACTTCCAGAGTGCGGTTCTGGTTGGTGTAGATGCAGATGTCACCTGCAATTTCCAGGGCTTTTTCGGCAACTTCATGGGCGCTGAGATCGGTGTTCTCAAGCAGGGCGCGGGCTGCTGCCTGTGCGAAAGGCCCGCCAGAGCCAATGGCTATCAGCCCCTGTTCCGGCTCGATCACGTCGCCATTCCCCGTAATGATCAGGGAGGCGGTTTTATCGGCGACGGCGAGCAGGGCTTCCAGCTTTCGCAGAGCCCGGTCGGTACGCCAGTCCTTGGCCAGTTCGACCGCTGCCCGTGTCAGATTGCCCTGGTGTTTCTCCAGTTGGGCTTCGAAGCGCTCGAACAAGGTGAAAGCGTCTGCGGTGCCACCGGCAAACCCTGCAATTACCTGGCCGTTGTAGAGGCGGCGAACTTTGCGGGCGTTGCCTTTCATGACGGTGTTGCCAAGAGATACCTGGCCGTCACCACCCATGGCGACTTCGTCTTCCCGGCGTACGGAAACTATCGTGGTCATTGTGGCTCCAGTTGCCTGTTTGAATTTGTATTTTGGCTTAATGGAGGCATTGGGCTGGATTTCAAGAGCCGGTCTTGCTCTGACGGGTTACCCTTTTTTGGGAATTTTGCGTACCAGGGGCTGAATGTTGATGGTAACGAGCTTGTCGACCGCCGAGTTCATTTGGCTTCGGGAGCTGAACGGCCCGACATTTACCCGGTACCAAACGCTGCCGCTTTCCAGATCAATGCGCTGAACCTGGGCGCGCAGGCCCTGGAAGGCAATCTGGGCTCGCTGTCTTTCGGCGTCGTCCTTACTCCTGAAAGAGCCCGACTGCACCACGTAATCAAACTCCTGCGCGGCGGGGCCAGGGGTGTATTCATTCACTTTCGGGGGGACCACTTCCGATTCCGGCAGCATTTCATAGAACCGGAAGTTCTGTTCTTTGGGGCGTGAATCCTGCCGGGCTGTGTTCGCCGGAGGCGCTTTGGGTTCAGTGTGTTGCTGTTGTTGAGCCGGGCTTTGAGGAGCCGGGTCCGGACTGCCCGGCAGAGTGTTCAGGTAAATAATAAAGCCAATAAAGCCGCCCACGGCAGCCAGAGACAGGATGCTTTTCATAGACAACGCGCCGTGCTGTGAGTGCGAGGGTTCACTCCTTCTGGGTTTGCTCGACTTTCGGGGCCTGCCTGCAGGCTTGCTGGCGGCCCCTTTGCCCGACGGGCGGTCTTTCCTGGCGTAATCTCTGGCCATGGCCTGATTACATCTCCTCTGGTGCGCTCACGCCAAGCAGCTCAAGGCCGTTGGCAATCACCTGGCGGACCGCCAGGTAAAGACTGACCCTGGCATCCCGCAGTTCAGTATCTTGAATCAACACCTTATGGGCGTTGTAGTACGTGTGGAACTGGCCAGCCAGCTCACGCAGATAGTGAGTCAGGTGGTGTGGCTCGCGCTGGGCGGCGGAGTTGGCGATCAGTTCAGGATACTTGGCCAGCTGGTTCGCCAGCTCTTTCTCTTCGTCCAGAGTCAGCAGGCTCAGGTTACCTGCGCACTCGTGCATGCCTCTCTGAATACCCTCGGCCGCCAGTTTGCGCAGAACACTGCAGATCCGGGCATGGGCATACTGAATGTAATACACCGGGTTTTCATTGGTCTGTGAGCGGGCCAGATCAATGTCGAAGGTCAACTGGGAGTCAACTCTGCGTGCTGCGAGGAAGAACCGGGTGGCATCGCGCCCGACCTCATCAATGAGGTCCCTCACTGTGACATAGCTGCCCGCCCGTTTGGAGATTTTTACCTCCTGACCGGAGCGGGTTACCATCACCATCTGGTGGAGGACATAGTCCGGCCAGCCCTTTGGAATTCCTGCGTTCAAAGCCTGCAGGCCAGCGCGTACGCGGGTTACCGTGGAGTGGTGATCGGCCCCTTGCTCATTGATCACGGTGGTAAAACCGCGTTGCCATTTGTCCAGGTGGTAGGCCACGTCTGGCAGGAAGTAGGTGTAGCCACCGTCCTTTTTACGCATGACGCGGTCTTTGTCGTCGCCGAACTCGGTGGTTTTCAGCCACATGGCGCCGTCTTGCTCGTAGGTATAGTTGTTGGCCTTCAGGCGCTCAACGGTGGCTTCGACTTTTCCGTCTTCGTATAGGGAAGATTCCAGGAAATAGACGTCGAACTGAACACCGAAGGCCTTCAGGTCCAGGTCCTGTTCGCGGCGCAGGTAAGCCACGGCAAACTCTCGGATAGCCTCCTGATTGTCCGGGTCAGCCTTGGCGGTGACTTCCCGGTCGTCTGCGACTACGGTTTCGCCCGCGAGGTAAGCGTTCGCTACATCAATAATGTAGTCGCCCCGGTACCCGTCTGCCGGCCAGCTCTCGTGGTCAGGCGTCAGCCCTTTAACGCGGGCCTGAACCGACAGGGCCAGGTTGTTGATCTGGGCGCCGGCGTCATTGTAGTAAAACTCCCGGGTAACGTCGTAGCCATTGGCTTCCAGCAAGCGGCACAGGCAGTCGCCGATGGCAGCCCCACGGCCATGACCCACATGCAACGGGCCGGTGGGGTTGGCAGATACAAACTCCACCTGAACCTTCTCGCCGTTGCCAGTGTTGTTACGCCCGAACTGGCCAGCTTCCTCCAGAATGGTGCTCACGATTCCGAAAGCGCTGGCGGTACTCATGAAAAAGTTTATAAAGCCGGGCCCGGCAATCTCAACCTTCTCCACCGCAGCACTGGCTGGCAAGGCCTCCACCAGGGCTTCCGCCAGCTTTCGGGGCGGGCAACCGGCGGCTTTTGAGGCAACCAGGGCAATGTTGCAGGCGTAATCGCCATGGGTTTTGTCCTTGGTGTTGCCAACCTGAGGAGTGAAGGTCTGGTCTGTCGGCAATGTGCCTTCAGACTGCAAGGCCGCCAGTGCAGACTGGAGAAGCTCGGATACGGTCTCTTTCATGCTGTCAGATGACTCGGGTTGCAGAAGAATGGGTGTCAGGGCTGGGAGCCCGTTGGAAATAGAAGGGGCGTATTATCGCGGAAAGTTCGGCTGCAAGCAAAGACGTGGGTTAGGAGGAACATTCCGGCCCCGTTTGTGGCCGGAATGTTTTTGTAAAAGTATGCTTAGTTGCAAACTTGTTCGTTATACGGGCTTGGATTCCCCGGAGGATCTACTTTCTCACTGTTCAGATCTTCTGCAAGGCATGGAAGAGTGAATTCACGAGAGTTGGAGCTTGAAAATCCCTCTACGTTTGAGGTTGCTGTCAAGCGAACTTTGACCCACCGGCATTGCTCTTTTTGATATCTGATGTTGAACTCAAATGAGCCATTCTCATCCGTGACAACGGATGCAGGTGCTATCACTGGGTTGGCTATTTCTGTCCCGTTGTTTTCATCAGTGTAATTTGTCTGGCATATTTCCGTCGTTGCGGCGGTCCACTTGCCCTCATCCCAGATGTAGGCTCCTTTGCTGAACTCAAGTGGAAGAACGCTCAGTTGAACTGACTGGCTGGTGCTCGGGTTACCATTGGCGTCGCTCACAAGGATGCTCCAAGGCATGTCATAGAGGGTCTCTTTTGGAGCTGAAATGGTATTGCCGGTGCCCAAAATTAGCGTTAGAGCTCGCCCGGCGACCGTTAATGTAATCGATTTCGATTCCGTTGTGGTGTCTTCACGAGTAATGGTTGCAGTTATTAATATGCCATCTTTATCGCTGATGCTGTCAGTTGAGCGGTATGTTGTAATGGCTCTGCCCTGACTGTCAGTATTGGCTGTTCCCGGTGAAAGCTCACCTCCTGTCGGATCCGTCAGATTAAACTCAACGGTAGCATTTTTTACCCGATTTCCATTTGCGTCTCTGACTGTGGTGATGATGCTGGCCTCGTCATTTGTGGAAATCTGTGTTTTCGAGGCTCTGACATTCAAGTCGTAAGGCTTTGAAGAAACGAACTCAAAAGTCTGACTTGCTCGAATCTGGCTACCTTCAGAGCTCTCTGCTGTAGCAGTAACTTCAGCAATTCCTATGTCTGCGGAGCTGACTGTCACCTTCGCGATCCCTTGGCCGTTGGTTATCGCTGAAGGAGCAGAAAGGGAGCCGCGAGTAGTGGAAAACTTCACTTCTTTTCCAACAACAGCGGAGCCGTTTTGAGTCCAATTAATTGATATGCTCTGATCAAACGGAGCAATTTCAACTTCACTTGCAGCGAGGTCATCAAAAATGAAACTGTCGGCAGAAATGTTTAACTGAAGTTGAGCTGACACGCGGGACTCTCCCTCGTAGGCTGAGACAGATAAGGTGTCGGTGCCGCCACTAATTGAATTGAGGGTAAATTGAACTCTACCCGATGAATCTGTGCTCAATGATCCGGCTGATACGGTGTTGTTTTTGCTGGTGATTTCGACCGTTGTGTTCCCGATGCCCTTGCCTGATGAGTCAAGCAGGCGCGCTTCATAGCTTGCAGATGCACCATTGCTTATGGCCGAGGGGCCGGTTAGGTTCAAAATGGTTCCAGAAACAGAAACGTCTACGGAGTTAGAAATGGATCCGGCGGACGCAGTTACTGATATTGTCCGGTTTCGGGCGTCACCTTGTGTTGATAGCTCCGCGCTGGCTTGGCCTGATGCAGAGGTGGTAGGTTCTATTACGTTGAGTGATCCGTTATTGGATGCTTGAAAGGTGACATTTAGGTCCGGGGCGAGTACTCCGTTTGAATCTCGAACCAAGGCCGTGATAACTGCTTTATCTTGGCCGGCAGAGTCTATGGTTGGAGTGCTCGTAATTAGTTGGACTGAGCCAACTGTAACGTCTTGGGTAGGCGGGGGAGTTTCGTCACCGCCTCCGTTGCTATTACTCCCTCCTGCTAAGGGAGTAGAGCTATCATCTCCCCCACACGCGGCCAAGATAAGAGCCAGCGACAACGCTGACGCACGCACAAGGAATTTCCCTGACATTATATATCTCCAGTTTTTGTGTACAGCAAAAGCCTTTTCGCTGCGCATTCCCTGCTCGAGAACCGCAACCTCAGGTTCTTTTCTAGGTTTGTTGGTTATAGTGCTGAAAAGCATAGCACAACCAATCCTAACGAAATGCTAATGATTGGGTAATTATGAAAAAGATTGTAAAGATTTGCAGACTATGCACGGGGTCACGATTTGTCAGCCCGTTTCCTGAGGGTCTACATCAATAATCCACTTGGTGTTGGCGGGCAGTTTGCTCTGGTCCAGATATTGGCACAGGCGAGAGAGTACCCGGTTTAGCCGTTTGCGGTTGTTGCTGCAGACAATCAACTGTGCCCGGTGGCGGTCTGCTTTTCGGGCAATCACGGCGGGGAGCGGTCCCCAGATTTCAATGCCTTCGACAGCCATCATTGGCTTGATGCTGTCCAGCAATTGCAGGCTTCGTTGCATGGTATCAGATTCCGCGCGCAGCACGGCCATGGCCCGGAAGGGGGGGAGGTCGCCGGCTTTGCGGTCTGCCAGGAGTTGTTCGGCGAGTTGTGCGTAATTGCCATGGCAGAGGGCCTTGAGAAGCGGGTGGTCGCTGTGGCAGGTCTGGATTAGCACTTTTCCGGGCTTGGCGCCCCGGCCTGCGCGACCGCTGACTTGCAGCAGGGTTTGCAGCATCTGTTCTGGCGCGCGAAAATCGACGCTGAACAGACCGCCGTCGGCGTTTACCACCGCCACCAGCGTAACGTTCGGGAAGTCATGACCTTTCGCCAGCATTTGGGTGCCGACAAGAATGCATGGGGCCCCGCTGTTCACTTTCTCCAGTATGGACTGAATGCTGCCTTTGCGCTGGGTGCTGTCCCTGTCTACCCGGACAACCGGGGTTTCCGGGAAGTGTTCGGCCAGCACGTCTTCGGTGCGCTCCGTGCCCTGCCCAACGGGTTTGAAGTTGTCGCTCTGGCATTTGGGGCAGTGGTTGCTGGCGGCCTTCTGGAAATCGCAATGATGACAGCGCATGGCGCGATCACGACGGTGGTAGGTTAGCCGGGTGTCGCAACGGGGGCACTCTTCCATATGCCCGCAGTCGAAGCACATCATGATGGGGGCAAATCCGCGCCGATTGACGAACACCAGTGCCTGTTCGCCCCGGTTTAGTGTGTCTCTTATGGCCGACAGTGTCGGGCGAGAGAGGCCGGCTTCCAGTGGTCTGCTACGAATGTCCAGCAGGGACACTTCTGGCGGCTTTGCTTTGCCTGCTCGTTGCTCAAGTCTTACGAGGGTGTATTTACCCTGCCGGGCGTTGTGCCAGGATTCCAGTGATGGGGTGGCGGAGCCCAGAATGACGGGGCAGTGGTTTACGTGTGCTCGGTAAACGGCAACATCGCGTGCCGAATAGCGAAATCCGTCTCCCTGTTTATAGGAGCTGTCGTGTTCCTCGTCCACAATGATGGAGCGCAGGTTGGTAAAAGGCAGCAGAACAGCCGAGCGGGTGCCAATAAGGATGACAGGTTCGCCGTTGCGGATTCTCAGCCAGGTGTCCAGGCGTTCGCCGTCGCTCAGCGCTGAGTGCCAGGCGACGATTCTGCTGCCGAAATACTGCCTGAAGCGAGCGAGTGTTTGGGGGGTCAGGTTGATTTCGGGGACCAGGATCAGAGCTTGCTGGTCTTCCTGTAACTTTTGCTTCAGGAAATGAAGATAGAGCTCGGTCTTGCCACTCCCGGTAATGCCATATAGCAGGGCAGCCTGAAACCTGTTGGTGGAGGATGGCAGTGCTTCTGCCGCCGTTGTCTGGGCACCTGAAAGTTTGGGCGGGGGAGCGGCAGTCGGGGAGTGGGTTTGTGCGGGTGTTGTTGCGTCGGCTTGGTGTATGAGGGCTTTGTCTTGGAGTGCTCTGAGTTGTGAGCGGGTAAAGCCCGCCTGGACCAGCTCGCTTGTTGACAAGCCGGGAGATGCCTGAAGGGTGTTCAATAGCTGTTTCTGGCGATGGGCGTTGGAAGGCAGCTCTGCTGCTGAGGCGTCACTTGCGACCCAGTGTTCCTCCTGCTTCCTCTGTGATGGACGGCCTTTACGCAGTGCCGGAGGCAGAGCGGTGAACAGGCATTCTCCCAGTGGGTGTTGATAGTAGTCGCTGGCCCAGCTTAGCAAGTGAAAAGTGGTGTCCGGCAGCGCTGGCCAGGGTTCGTGGATATCGAGAATGGGCTTCAGTGTAACGTGCCCGGGGGGCGTTACACCCGTTTCAACAACAAGGCCTGTCAGGATCTGACGACCGAACGGAACCTTGACGCGTTGGCCGGGGGAGACCGACAGATTGTCCGGGATCAGGTAGTCAAAGAGTCGCCTGAGCGGGCGATTCAGGGCGATGCGGGCGGTGGAGGGCCTTGTCACGGTAACTGCGTATCCTGAAAGCGGGCGAATGTGGGCCAGAGGCATGTCATCCGGGGATTACAACGCACCAAGATACTTGCCTGTGGTCGGGTTTGTCAGTAAGATTCGCGGTCTGTTTCTGGCCGGGCTTGATTGTGCCCGGTCTTTTTAATTGATTCAAATATGCGGTGCCTGGCAAGCGTGTCGAGTTTTGGCAAGATGACCAGGTAGCGGCATGACCGAAAGAGGTTCGCCATGAAAGAAGGTATTCACCCGAAGTACGAAGACATTACTGCAACCTGTTCCTGCGGTAATGTGATCAAGACCCGCTCTACCATTGGTCGCGATCTGCAGCTGGACGTTTGCTCACAGTGCCACCCGTTTTACACTGGTAAGCAGAAGGTTATGGACACCGGTGGTCGTATTGATCGTTTCAACAAGCGTTTCGGCGGCCGCATCGCTGGCAAGAAAGCCTGATTCGGATCGGAAAGTTTGCAAAAAAAGCGCCTTCGGGCGCTTTTTTTGTGTCCGGAGGCAAAATAAAACCTTGTATACGCGAAATGCACTATTGACTGATCATAAAATATTCGATTTCGGCTTGTCGTTTCAGGACGAGCGCGCCATAATGGCGCGCTCCGCTGGTCAGGGGGTTCCTTGCATCGGCGGGATTTACTTTTAAACGTGACAAACGGAACAGTGGCAATGTCTCAAGATCTGAAAGAAGCAGCCCTTGAATATCACGCCAAACCGCGGCCGGGTAAGCTGAGTGTAGAAATCACCAAGCCGACCCAGACGTCCCGCGACCTTTCCCTGGCGTACAGCCCCGGGGTTGCCGAGCCGGTCCGCGAGATCGCGAAGGACCCCGAGAATGCATACAAGTACACAGCCAAGGGTAACCTGGTTGCCGTGATTTCTGACGGTACTGCCATCCTGGGTCTGGGTAATCTCGGCCCTCTGGCGAGCAAGCCGGTTATGGAAGGCAAGGGCGTACTGTTCAAGCGCTTTGCCGGAATTGATGTTTTTGACATCGAAGTGAATTCCGAAAGCCCGCAAGCGTTTATTGAAACGGTTGAGCGTATCGCTGATACCTTTGGTGGTATCAACCTCGAAGACATCAAGGCTCCGGAGTGTTTCGAGATTGAGCGCGCGCTGATCGAAAAATGTAATGTGCCGATTTTCCATGATGACCAGCATGGTACAGCGATTGTTACTGCAGCAGGCATGATCAATGCTCTTGAGTTGCAGGGCAAGAAAATCGAAGAAGCAACGGTGGTTTGTCTGGGTGCCGGTGCGGCCGCCAGTGCTTGCGTGAAATTGCTGATCAGTTGCGGGATGCGCTCTGAGAACATTTTCATGCTCGACCGTAAGGGTGTGATCCACTCTGGTCGTGACGATCTGAACCAATACAAAGCGATGTTCGCGAACGACACGGATAAGCGCACTCTGGATGATGCCATCGACGGTGCAGACGTATTCCTGGGGCTGTCCGGTCCGGACCTGCTGGGAGCGGATCAGCTGAAGAAGATGGCTCCGAATCCGATCGTGTTTGCTTGTTCAAACCCGGACCCTGAGATCAATTATGAGCTGGCCATGGCTACTCGTGATGATTTGATCATGGCGACCGGTCGTTCCGATTATCCGAACCAGGTAAACAACGTTCTTGGATTCCCGTTCATCTTCCGTGGTGCGTTGGACGTTCGTGCAACCGCGATCAACGAAGAGATGAAGGTGGCAGCGGTCAACGCTATCCGTGAGCTGGCCAAAGAGTCGGTGCCTCAGGAAATCTGCGAAGCTTATGGCGTTGAGGCGTTGGCGTTTGGTAAGGACTATATCATTCCGAAGCCGATGGATGTTCGCCTGCTGGAGGTTGTTCCGGCGGCCGTGGCTCGCGCGGCTGTTGATTCCGGTGTTGCGCGCAATCCGTACCCTGCGCACTACCCGCTGAAGTCCATGGATGACATTATCTGATCGAGATGTTGTCTGGTAGATAAAAAAACCGACGGAGATCCCGTCGGTTTTTTTGTGCCTTTATGTCAGGCGGTATTTGCCGACAGATCAGAAAATCTGTCGGGACAGGTCATCGCCGTTGCCGTTGTCTGTATGTGTGCCGTTACCTTGCGCGGGCAGGGGGGCGGGCGCCTCCTCTTGCTTGAACAGCTCAAAAATGCCGTCTTCTCCGGGGCGCGCCCGTTCGCCCGTTTCCGGGTTGATGCGAATGTTTGCGATGCCGTTGGGTCTGGGCATGGTGGCGCTTGGTCTGTCTTTCAGCGCAACTTTCATATATTCAACCCAGATGGGCAGGGCTGTGCTTGCGCCGTATTCGCCGCGGCCAAGGGGGGCTGGCTGGTCAAAACCGACCCAGACAGTGGTAGCAACGTCATGGTTGAAGCCTGCAAACCAGGTGTCTTTCTGTTCGTTGGTTGTGCCGGTCTTGCCAGCCAGGTCGCTGCGATTAAGGGCGAGGGCGCGCCGGCCTGTGCCGCGTTTCACGACATCCTGCAGCATTGAGTGCATGATGTAGACCGAGCGTTCGTCAGCCAGGCGGGGCATGACTCTGGGTTCATCTGATGTTTCTTCAGCCTGGGCTGCTGGAAGTGTCATTCCCTCTGTGTCACCGGCAATGTCGACGGGCTCCGATTGGCGGGGCGAGGTTGGGCAGTTTCTATCGCAGAGTATGGTTTCCGGAGCCTCATAAACGATAGAGCCGTCAGCCTCTTCAATGCGCTCAATCAGGTAAGGCTGGACGTCGTAGCCGCCGTTTGCCACTACGGCAAAGCCCCGTGCGAGATCCATTGGGGTCAGAAGTCCGCTGCCCAGAGACAGTGACAGGTTGGCGGGCATGTTCTCTGTCGGCAGTTTGAGACGCTTCAGGTAGTCCAGTGTGGTGTTGATGCCAATGTCCCTGAGCAGGCGGATGGAGACCAGGTTGCGGGAACGGTACAGGCCTTTGCGCAAGGTTGTGGGGCCATAAAACTGGCCGGAAGAATTCTGTGGCCGCCAGGAGGTCTCCAGGCTGGAGTCTTCAAAGACGATTGGGGCATCGTTGTATATGGTGGCGGGCGTTCTTCCATTCTCGAGAGCGGACAGGTAGAGGAAAGGCTTGAACGTCGAGCCTGGTTGGCGGTTAGCCTGTGTGGCTCGGTTGTATTTGCTTTGATTGAAGCTGTAGCCGCCAGCAAGGGCTTCAATGGCGCCGGTTTTCGCGGTCAGGGAGATCAGGGCGCCTTCCACATCCGGTGCCTGAGTGAGTGACACGCGCAGTTCTGAGGGGGCTGTCTCCTCGTTTGGTTGCTCGCTTGGGTCGGCCTCGGTGTTCGTGACCTGCGGGAGTTGGTCAATTTTCACGTAGACGACATCTCCTGCGCTGACCACGTCGGAGGGGGCTTTGGGCTCTGGGCCGGTATAGCGTTCGGTGCGGTAGCGTCGCGCCCAGGTCATGGTTTCGAATGGCATGATGCCGGGGCCAAAGCGTCGGGTGTGTACCTGGGCTTCGTTCTTTTCGTCGTCTACGCTGGTCACAACGGCTGGCACCAGGGCTTCAATGCGAGAATAGCTGAGTAGTTGGTCAGACAGCTCTGCCGGTGTCAGGTTCTCAATGTCGATCTGGCCAATAGGGCCCCGGAATCCATGGCGGCGATCGTAAGCCTCCAGCCCGGATCTCAGGGTGTCTGTGGCAGCCTGTTGTCGGGTGCTGTCAACGGTTAGGGTGACGCTATAGCCCTCCGTGTAGGCGTCCTCTCCAAAGCGACGAACCATTTCTGCTCTGGCCATCTCTGCAACATAGTCGGCATCCACTTCCGCTTCGCGTGTGTTGTAGGTCGCGGTTAACGGAGCGTTTGCTGCCAGTGACCAGGCGTCTTCAGTTATGTAGCCCAGGTCTCTCATTCGGCCAAGAATCCAGTTCCGGCGAATCAGTGCCCGCTCAGGGTTTGCCAGTGGGTTGAAGGCTGAGGGGGCTTTGGGTAGCCCTGCCAGCATGGCCATCTGGGCGAGCGAGAGCTCCTTAACCGGTTTGTCATAGTAAACCTGGGCTGCGGCTGCAATGCCGTATGCGCGGTTGCCAAGGTAGATTTTGTTCAGGTAGAGCTCAAGGATGTGGTTTTTGTCGAGTTCACGTTCAATCTGAAGAGCCAGTAGTATCTCGTTGAACTTTCGAATGAAGGTCCGATCTCGTGACAAAAAGTAATTTTTTGCAACCTGCATCGTGATGGTGCTGCCGCCAGACTGGATGGATCCGGTCGTGATCAGTTCCACGGCAGCCCGCGTCAGGCCTTTGATGTCGACTCCCGGGTGATCGTAAAAACGAGCGTCTTCCGCGGCCAGAAAGGCTTGTAACTGAATTGTAGGGATCTGTTCTATTGTGATCGGTGCCCTTCTCTTTTCACCGAATTCTGCTATTAATCTGTTGTCTTTGCTATATACCCTCAGGGGCGTTTGCAATCTGACGTCCAGCAGCTGTTCAACTGGTGGCAGGTTGGGCCGAAGATAAAGATACAGGCTTGAGGCAATGATGATGGCGACACTCAGGCCGGTTAGAAAGAACCAGGCGAAAACGCGAGATGTACGCAACAAATGAGACATTTTTTTCTGACAACTGTTGGATATAGGTCTATTATTTGAGAAATTGCTTTAGGAAGGTTCGGTCGCCTCGCTGTCTGCAATGTCTCCCGTAAATCGAGAGCTTGCATTGTAGACGGAAAAAACAAGAAATTCTCTTACATAAAAAATACATAGAACGCCTCTGAAATGATCGCCTTTACAGGGAGTGGTTCAGGGGTTCCAACGCCGGGTGCATTTAACCAGGTATAGGGTGAGCGCGTGTTCGGATTATCAGGAAAAAAATCCAATGCCGTGCTGGGAGTGGATATCAGCTCCAGTTCGGTAAAGCTGCTAGAACTGTCAAAACATGGTGATCGGTATAAAGTCGAGAGCTATGCGGTGGAACCGTTGCCGGTCAATGCAGTTGTTGAAAAAAACATCACCGATGTGGAAGCGGTTGGGGAGGTTCTCAAGCGTGTAGCATCCAAGTCTCGCACCAGTCTTAAGCAGGTTGCTGTTGCCGTCTCTGGCTCTGCTGTGATCACCAAGGTTATACAGATGGATGGTGGTCTCAATGAGTTTGAGATGGAGGATCAGATCGCGCTTGAGGCTGATCAGTACATTCCTTATCCCCTCGATGAAGTGGCCATTGATTTTGAGGTGCAGGGGCCTTCCGAATCCAATCCTGATCAGGTTGACGTCCTTCTTGCGGCATGTCGTAAGGAGAATGTTGATATTCGGGAAGACGCTTTGGAAATTGCCGGCCTGAACACCAGGATCGTCGATGTGGAAGCGTATGCGCTGGAGCGGGCCTATTGCCTGATTGAATCGCAGCTGGATTCCCAGGGTGAAGAGATGGTGGTCGCTGTTGTCGACGTTGGTGCGACCATGACCACCCTGAGTGTTCTGGCCGAAGGTAAAACGGTTTATACCCGAGAGCAGATTTTCGGCGGCAAGCAACTGACAGAAGAAATTCAGCGTCGCTACGGCCTGTCCCTCGAAGAGGCCGGCCTGGCGAAGAAGCAGGGCGGCTTGCCTGACGATTACGATGAGGAAGTTTTGACGCCGTTCCGTGAAGCGGTTGTCCAGCAGGTGGCAAGGGCTCTCCAGTTCTTCTTCGGGGCCAGTCAGTACAATGCCGTTGACTATGTTGTCCTTGCCGGCGGAACAGCGTCCATCCAGGGGCTCACAGAAATGGTTGAGGAGAAAACCGGAACGCCAACGCTGGTGGCAAATCCGTTTGCCAGCATGTCCGTTGGTTCGCGAGTGAATGCCTCTGCACTGAGTAATGATGCCCCCTCATTGATGATTGCTTGTGGTCTGGCAATGAGGAGTTTTGACTGATGGCAAAAATTAACCTCAGGCCTTGGCGGGAAGAGCTTCGGGCGGAGAAGCAGAAACAGTTCGTGGTCCTGATTCTGGGAGCCGTGATCATTGCTGCAGGTCTGGCTTTTCTCTGGAAGTCCGATATGGACAATCGCATTGCCTACCAGCAGTCCCGTAACGCATATATCGAAACGGCGACAAAGGCGTTGGATAAACAGATCAAAGAAATTGAAAACCTCAAACGCCAGCGTGATGAGCTGCTGGCTCGTATGCAGGTTATTCAGGATCTTCAGGGCAAGCGTCCGGTCATCGTCCGCGTATTCGACGAGTTGGTGCGAACGCTTCCTGATGGACTGTTTTATCTGGACCTGAAAAAAGCGGGCAACCGATTGGATATCGTCGGTATGGCGGAGTCAAACAGTCGTATTTCTAATCTGATGCGGCACTTTGATGAGTCGGACTGGTTCTCAAACCCTAATCTGACGAATGTGGCTGCGGCTGACAGTGCGCGGGCCGGTTACAGCCAATTCAATCTCTCTGTCCAGCAACGGACTCCAGAGCCCGAAGGGGAGGATGAACAATGAGCCTCGCGGACTCACTGAAAAGCCTGAACGAATTTGACATTAATGATCTGGACCTCAACAACGCAGGTATCTGGCCTGCGCCGGTCAAGGCCATTGTTGCTTTGCTTGTTTTTGGTTTGATTCTCGGAGGCGGGTACTGGTTTTTTATCAAGGACCAGTATGCGCAGCTCGACCGGGTTGAGCAGCAGGAAAGAGACCTGAAGCAGCGTTATGAGCAAAAGGCGTATCAGGTGGCCAACCTGGAGGTTTTCAAGGCGCAGATGGCTGAAATGGAAGAGACCTTCGGGGCTCTCGTGCGCCAGTTGCCCAGTGAAACCGAGGTGCCTGGTTTGCTGGAAGATATCACCAATACGGCGTTGGGAAGCGGCCTGGCATTGCAGGAAGTCAAACTTCAGCCGGAACAGCAGCGAGATTTCTATTCCGAGCTTCCGATCAATATACGGGTGTCTGGCTCCTATCATGAGTTGGCATCGTTTGTGAGCAGTGTGGCAAGCCTGCCGCGTATTGTTACGTTGCATGACTTAACCATCAAACCAATTGGCGGAGACGGTGACCAGCTCGATATGCAGGTGGTTGCCCGTACTTATCGCTACCGGGCTGGAGAATGAGCATGACAGGAAAGCATGCGGGAAAAGCCTGGCTGGGTGTGTGTCTGGCGTCTTTGTTGACGGCTTGTTCCCAGGGAAACAGCTTTTCAGATCTCGACAAGTTTATGGCGGATACCCGGGCCAAACCCCGAGGGCACGTAGAGCCCTTGCCCGAGTTCAAGGCTTATGAAGCGTTCAGTTATTCTGCAGCGGATCGGCGGGCACCGTTTGAGCCTCCGGTCGATGTGCAGTTGACCATGGTAGATGAGCAGCCGGTCAGTGATGTAGAGCCGGATCTGGATCGTCCACGGGAGGTGCTGGAGAATTTTGACCTTAAGTCGCTGTCCATGGTCGGCACACTTCAGGGCATTGAAGGCAATTTGTTTGCCTTGGTCCGTGATGATGCCGGAGGGATTCACCGAGTCCGTTCCGGCAATTACATGGGGCAGAACTATGGTCGCATTGTGGGGGTCGGTGAAACCCGCATTGAGCTGATTGAAATCGTTCCGAATGGCCGGGGTGGTTGGGTCGAACGCCCGCGCTCCCTGTCTTTGGATGAGGGCTAAGGAGCGGTAACGGTATGAACGAAAGAAAAATGCACGAAAAAACAAGGTCAGGGTCGAGGCTAGCGATGTTCAAAAAACTCAATGTCTGCGTGGGCGTTATTGCCATCGGGTTATGGAGCGGCCTGGCCAGCGCGGTCACGCTGCAAGACTTGTCGTTTTCGTCGCTGCCGGGTGAGCGCCTGGAAGTGACCATGCAGTTTGATGGAACGCCGCCAGAACCATCCGGTTACACCATTGAGCGTCCGGCCAGAATTGCGGTTGACCTCAAGGATACAGCCAGTGCTCTGAATCAGCGCAGTATTCCTCTTGGTACGGGTAATGCCCAGAGCGTAACGGTTGTTGAGACCAAAGACCGGACCCGTCTGATTTTTAACCTGGTGGAATTGGTACCTCACGACACCGTGCGCACGAGTAATTCTCTGGTCATGACGATTGGAGGGGAGGCCGATGGTGGTGGCAGCGCGATGGCCGCTCAGCAGCGGGCCGCCACTTCTGCATCCGGAGGCTCTGAGGGCGGGAATGCCCTGGCTGGGGTTGATTTCCGCCGTGGTAAGGCCGGGGAAGGGCGTGTCATCGTCGATCTTGGCAGCAGTACCGCCACGGTTAACCTGAATGAGTTGGGCGGTCGGATCAGGCTGACGATGCCGGATCTTGTTGTGCCTGCAGATCTGCGTCGGCGTCTGGATGTAACGGACTTCGCGACGCCGGTTACCCGAATTGACACCTTTGTGGAAGATGGCAGCGCCATTGTCGAAATCCGTCCGGAAGGGGATTATGACTATATCGCCTATCAGTCCGGCAGAGAGTTTACGGTTAGTGTTGAGGAACTGACTCAGGAAGAGGCCGAGGCGCGTCGGGAAGAGAAGTTCCCGTATACCGGTGAGAAGCTGTCGCTGAATTTCCAGGACATTGAGGTGCGTTCTGTGCTCCAGCTGATCGCGGATTTCACCGGCCTTAACCTTGTTGCCAGTGATACCGTCGGCGGAAGTATTACTCTGCGGTTGCAGAACGTTCCCTGGGATCAGGCACTGGATCTGATTCTCAAAACCAAAGGGCTGGATAAGCGTCAGATTGGTAACGTGCTGCTGGTCGCACCAGCGGAAGAAATTGCTGCCCGCGAAAAGCTGGAGCTTGAGACGAATAAGCAGATTGCTGAATTGGCTCCGGTTCGTCTGGACATTATCCAGGTGAACTATGCTAAAGCGGCTGACGTTGTTGCACTCATTCAGGCGGATGAGGAGCTGATCTCTTCCCGCGGGTTTGTCTCATCAGATGTAAGAACCAATACCATCAGCGTTCGGGAAACCGCAGAGAAGCTGGAAGAAATTCGACGCCTCGTGGCCACTTGGGACGTTCCGGTGCGTCAGGTATCCATTGAAGCAAGGATTGTCCGGGCTCAAACCAACGTGGCGGAAGACTTGGGTGTCCGTTGGGGTGGTGCAGCCTATGATGTGAGTGGTGATGACGTGTTCACCGTTGGCGGCTCGCTTGGCACGCTTCAGGAAGCCCGGGATGCTGCGGGTGGTGGTAGTAACACTATTACGTTCCCGGGTGCTCTGGGTGTCGATCTTGGTGTAAGCGGAGAAGGAGCATCTTCTTTCGCGATCGGTTGGGGTAGTGACGACTTCCTGATTGACTTGGAGTTGTCTGCTCTGGAGAGCGATGGACGTGCCGAAGTGGTTTCTCAACCGCGGGTTGTCACGGCTGACAGGCAGTCTGCTTCCATTAAGTCGGGTGAGGAAATTCCTTATCAGGAAGCCTCTTCCAGTGGAGCAACTTCCGTTTCGTTCAAAGAAGCGGTGTTGTCCCTGGAAGTGACTCCTCAGATCACGCCTGACGATAAGATCATCATGGATCTTGTGGTGAATCAGGATTCCCGGGGTGAAGTCACAGCGGGCATTCCTTCTATCAATACCAATGAAGTGACTACCCAGGTTCTGGTGGCAAATGGCGAGACAGTGGTACTGGGTGGGATCTTCCAGTCGGAAGTTGCAACTCAGACCACGAAGACCCCGTTCCTTGGTGATATCCCGTACCTTGGTCGTCTTTTCAAGCGCACTGAGCATATTGATGAGCGCAGTGAGCTGCTGATCTTCATCACGCCGAAGATCATCAAGAACGACATCCTGCAGTAAGTCTGGGATCGTCTTAAAAAACCGCCGCTAACCCCGGCGGTTTTTTTTGTTCAGTGGGTTCTGACGGCTTTTGTCTGCTTATGGATTGTATGCCCTTGTGCTATTCTCACCCGCCTGAAACCTGTTGAGCGGAAATTATGTCTTTGCCCAAACGAGTTGTTCTGGTTGGGCCCATGGGGGCTGGGAAAACGACCATTGGCCGGATGTTAGCCAAGGAATTGGGGTATCGTTTTCTGGACTCTGACCGGATTATCGAAGAGCGTTGCGGTGCCAACATACCCTGGATTTTTGACGTTGAAGGAGAGCTGGGCTTTCGGCAGCGGGAAACCGCTATGCTGGATGAGTTGTCCAATGAGGTTGGTGTGGTGTTGGCAACGGGCGGTGGCGCTGTCATGCGGGCAGAGAACCATGGTTTGCTGAAAAAGAGCTCCGTTGTTGTTTATCTCAAAACGTCCATTGAGCAGCAGGTGGAGCGTACCCGTAAGGACCGAAACCGGCCGTTGCTGCAGAACGAGGATCCTGAGGCTGTGTTGAGGCGACTGTTTGCGGTGAGAGACCCGCTGTATACCGAGTTGGCCGACATTGTTATGTATACCGACCGGAAAAGCCCGAGGCTGGTCGTTCGGCAATTGGTTAATCGAATTAACCCGAAGACACCCCGGCATAGAAGGCAGAGGCGAAAAGAGGGAAGGCAGAATGCACAAGGTATTACGAGAGCTCAAGGTTGATCTGGGAGAGCGTAGCTACCCCATCATCATTGGTCAGGGGTTGCTGGGCTCAATTGACCTGACGCCTTGGGTGGCTGGGCAGCAGGTGATGATTGTCACCAATGATACGGTCGGTCCTTTGTATCTGGAAAAGGTGAAACGCTGCTTCCCTGGCAAGGTCGTTGATGTGGTTATCCTGCCGGATGGCGAGCAGTTCAAGGATTGGCAGACGCTGAACCTGATATTTGATGCGCTTTTGGAGAAGCGTCATACCCGGAAAACCACCATTGTTGCATTGGGGGGTGGGGTCGTTGGCGATATGGCGGGCTTTGCCGCAGCCAGTTATCAGCGCGGGGTTCCCTTCATTCAGGTTCCGACCACGCTACTCTCTCAGGTTGACTCCTCGGTGGGGGGGAAGACCGGCGTTAATCATCCGCTTGGCAAAAACATGGTGGGCGCGTTTCATCAGCCGCAAGCGGTACTCATCGATACTGATACGTTGAAGACCTTGCCGCCAAGGGAAGTGTCCGCGGGGCTGGCCGAAGTCATCAAGTACGGCTTGATTCAGGATGAGCCGTTTCTGGCCTGGCTGGAAGGAGCCATAGAGAAGCTCCTCGGGCTTGATGCTGACACTCTGGGAGAGGCGATCTATCGTTCCTGTGCCTGCAAGGCGGAGGTGGTTGCTCAGGATGAGAAGGAGGGAGGCATCCGGGCGATTCTGAATCTGGGCCATACCTTTGGCCATGCCATAGAGACCTTTGCCGGTTACGGAAACTGGCTTCATGGAGAGGCCGTCGGTACCGGAATGATGATGGCCGCAGATCTGTCCGTTCGAGAGGGATTGATCTCATCGGATGACAAAGCCCGGGTCACTGCGTTGATACAGCGTGCCAGGTTGCCGGAAGCGGCGCCCGAAGCAATGACGGATGAGGATTTTATGAACCTGATGTCCGTTGATAAAAAAAATGTAGATGGTCGCCTTCGTCTGGTTTTGCTCAAAGCCATTGGCGACGCTTTTGTCACAGAGGCGGCGTCCTCAGACAACATTCGCGATACCTTGAAGGCGTTTCTGCCGAAGGCGGAATGATAGTCTTCGGGGGTTGAGAGCAGGGACGACGTGTGACTCGGGAAACTTTGAACAGTGCCGACGGAGGGGGGCTATTCTCCCGGCTTCAGCAAAGGTATGGTCTGCGGGAAAATCCTCTTGAGATGGATGCGCCTTTCTTTCCGGATGCCATGCGACAGCATGCGTTGGAGACGTTGAGGCACCTCTGCGGATTTGGCGATATGGCGCTGGTGCTCACCGGAGCGCCGGGGGCTGGTAAAACCCGGGTCCTGGCAGAACTTGTTCGTAGCGAGTCAGCAAGGCTCGATTTTCATAGGATACCAACCGCAGCGCTTACCAGCGCTCAGGCGTTGTCCCGTTATCTGAAACAGTTGGCAAGATCCGGGGTGCCTCAGGACGCCGAACCCAGGGAAGCCATATACCGCTTTTTCCGATGGTCTGAGTCTGCTCTGAGGCGGGGGCATCGACAGATTCTGCTGGTTGATGACGCCGATAGAGTCGAGCCGGATGTTCTGAATCTTCTTGTGTCAGGCTTCGTGGCCTCAGATCGTTCGGTGGCTGCGATTCCGGTCATGGCGGGTGCTGACTCGTTATGGGGGGAGGTGGAGTCGCGTCTCGATTCTGCCCACGTGCATCATGTATCGCTTCCTCCATTGACCCGGGATGATATAAAGGCCTATCTGGAGCCCAGGGTTCATTTGTCGGGGGGGGCGCTGTCCGAACTGCTTTCATTATCGAGACTGAAGAAGCTGCATGTCCTGAGTCAGGGTAGTTTTGGTCGGCTCAAGCGGGTGGCTCCCGGTGTTTGGCTCGATATGGTTCCTCCTTCCGCGACGGCATCTACTGGAAAAAGGCTTCGGCTGGAGCGCTTTCGGTGGCCTGCGATTGCGGTATTGCTTCTTGGGGCCTCATGGTGGTTCGTGTCGCAGCAGTATGAAAGCGTCGTTCAGAGGCATGCCGGCCTTGAGGCAGACGCTGAACCTGTGCGCAGGAGTATTACCGTGGGCCCAGAGGTTGGGCAAGTACTTCCCGAACCATCGGCGCCGGAAAATCCATCGATGGATTTGACAGTGGTGTCTGGGCATAAAGATGCTGCTCCAGAGCCAGAGCCAGAGCCAGAGCCAGAGCCAGAGCCAGAGCCAGAGCCAG
>NZ_ATWI01000013.1:0-65468 GCF_000421165.1 Marinobacter daepoensis DSM 16072 | reverse complement strand
CCAGAGCCAGAGCCAGAGCCAGAGCCAGAGCCAGAGCCAGAGCCAGAGCCAGTGTTCAACCCAGCGAGTCCGGAGAGGTTTGTGCCGCTTCTCAGGCTGCGCGAGCGGCAGGGATGGACGATTCAGCTTGTTGCAGGGCACCAGGAACAGACTATTCTTAATGTGCTCGATAAGGCGTCTGGAGAGACGGGCCTGAATTATACAAAGGGGGAGCGGCAAGGACGGGATTGGTTCATGTTGGTGCACGGCCAATACCAGAGCCGTGATGAGGCCTTGGCGGCAGCATCCAGGCTACCGCCTGCGTTAACGGTCGTAAACCCGTGGATTCGCCCCTATTCGGCCTATTAATTGCACCAAATTGGTGCGATCAAGGCGGTGTCTGAGTCAAAAGCTGCGAAAAAAATTGTATACGTAGTCTTACGTGTGTAGAATCCCTTCCCCCTTTTTTTCAGTGCCAGTACGTTTTTTGCACTTTCTTGGTGCACGGCGCCGCTGGTGGGAAGCATTTACACGTGAGAGAACGCTTATGACAACAGGCTTGTATCATCCTGATGAGTTCAGGGACAACTGCGGTTTTGGCCTGATTGCCCATATGGAGGGCGAGGCGAGCCATAAGTTGCTGCAGACTGCCATCGAGTCTCTGACTTGTATGACGCACCGGGGAGGTATCGCTGCCGATGGCAAGACCGGTGATGGTTGTGGTCTGCTCATTCAGAGCCCTAAGGCCTTCCTCTATAAAGCTGCTCAGGCAGCGTTCGGCAAAAAACCTGGCGACTTATTTGCAGTTGGCCAGGTTTTTTTGGCTAAGGACGAAGAGAAAGCAGAGCAAGGACGAGCAGCTGTCGAGAAAGGTCTTTTAGATCAAGGGCTTGAGGTTATTGGGTGGCGAGAGGTTCCTGTCGATGACAGTTGTCTTGGCCCTATGGCGCTGGATTGTCTGCCGCGCATCGAGCAGGTGTTTGTAGAGCCAGCTGGCAAGACCGAAAATGAGTTCGCTATCAGTCTGTTTGTTGGCCGCCGGCATGCTGAACGGGCCATGGCGGACGATCCGGAGTTCTACATCTGCAGCCTTTCTCATAAGACGCTGGCCTACAAGGGCCTGATGATGCCGGCAGACCTGGCGAACTTCTACAAGGATCTTGGTGACCCTGAGTTACAAACCGCTATTTGCATTTTCCACCAGCGGTTTTCCACCAACACCATGCCTCGCTGGCCATTGGCGCAGCCGTTTCGCTTCCTGGCCCACAACGGTGAAATCAATACCATTGATGGTAACCGGAACTGGGCAATAGCCCGGGCTGCCAAGTTCAGCTCGCCGGATCTGCCCGATCTGCAAACCCTCCAACCCCTGGTGAATCTGACCGGTTCAGACTCTTCCAGTATGGATAATATGCTTGAGATCCTGCTGGCCGGGGGGGTGAATCTGTTCCGGGCTGCCCGAATGATGATTCCGCCCGCGTGGCAGAATGTCGATACCATGGATTCGGAGTTGCGCTCTTTCTATGAATACAACTCCATGCATATGGAGCCTTGGGATGGGCCAGCCGGACTGGTTATGTCGGATGGACGCTACGCGCTCTGTATGCTGGATCGTAATGGTCTGCGCCCCGCCCGTTGGGTAATTACGAAAGATGGTTTCATCACTCTGGCGTCAGAAGTGGGCACGTATAGCTACTCTCCGGACGAAGTGGTTGCCAAAGGCCGGGTTGGCCCAGGTCAGATGCTGGCCATCGATACCGAGTCCGGTGAGGTGCTGCATACCCGGGATATTGATCAGCGACTGAAAAAAGCTCAGCCATATAAGCGCTGGCTGAAAGAAAATGCGCTTCGGGTGGAAACAACGCTGAATCAGGCCACGCCTGAGTTCAAATTGATGGCGCCCGATGAGCTGCTGGTTCATCAGAAGATGTTCAATATTTCTTTTGAAGAGCGTGATCAAGTGCTTCGGCCGCTGGCGGAAAGTGCTCAGGAAGCTGTTGGCTCCATGGGAGACGATACGCCGATGGCGGTGTTGTCCAGCAAGGTTCGTCATGTCGGGGATTACTTCCGGCAGAAGTTTGCTCAGGTGACCAACCCTCCGATTGATCCCCTCCGGGAGACCATTGTGATGTCTCTGGAAACGTGCCTTGGAGCTGAGCAGAACGTATTTGATGAGTCTCCGGAGCATGCAAACCGGATTATTCTGACCACCCCGGTTTTGTCACCAGCGAAGTTTCTGCGTATCAGCAATAATGACCGGCCGGGATTTGAGGTTGCCAGAATAGCCATGAGCTACCGCCCTGAAGAGGGGCTGGAGCAGGCCGTACGCCGCGTCTGTGAAGAAGCCGAGAGTGCCGTTCGTGATGGCAAAGTGCTGCTGATTCTGAGTGACCGGGATCTGGCTGAAGGCGACCTGCCGGTCAATGCCATGATGGCAACCGGGGCGGTTCATCACCATCTGGTGGCGAAAGGCCTGCGTTGTGATTCCAATATCATCGTGGAAACGGGCTGGGCACGTGATCCGCATCAGTTCGCGGTCCTCTTCGGGTTTGGCGCAACGGCTGTCTATCCTTACCTGGCGTATCAGGTCCTGAACGATCTGATCCGGACAGGTGAGATGCTGATGGATCCGATTGAGGCCAAGAACAACTATCGCAAAGGCATCAACAAAGGGTTGCTGAAGATCCTTTCAAAGATGGGGATCTCGACCATTACATCCTATCGGGGTGCCCAGCTGTTTGAGGCGATCGGTCTTGCAGACAATGTGGTGGACTTGTGTTTCAAAGGCGTCCCCAGTCGTATCCAGGGTGCCGATTTCTACGACTTCCAGCAGGACCAGGAGCAATTGGCTTCGGTGGCCTGGAAACCACGCAAACCGCTTTCTCAGGGGGGCTTGCTCAAGTACGTCCATGGGCAGGAGTATCATGCCTTTAACCCGGATGTGGTGGGTAAGCTGCAGGACGCTGTGATCACTGGCGATTACGGGGTTTATCGGGAATATGCCGGGCTGGTCAATGAGCGTCCCGTAGCCACCTTGCGTGACCTGCTGGTGTTCCGTGACGGCATTGAGGCGATAGATTTGTCCGAAGTTGAGCCGGTTGAGAACATCTTCCCAAGGTTCGATTCCGCTGCAATGTCTCTGGGTGCCCTGTCGCCCGAGGCGCACGAGGCCTTGGCTGTCGCCATGAACACGCTGGGTGGCCGCTCGAACTCCGGTGAGGGCGGCGAGGACCCGGCGCGCCACGGCACCAACAGGCGCTCCAAGATCAAACAAGTGGCATCTGGCCGGTTTGGGGTTACGGCGGAATATCTGCGTAGCGCCGATGTTATGCAGATCAAGGTTGCGCAGGGAGCGAAGCCTGGCGAAGGAGGGCAATTGCCGGGTGGTAAGGTGAACGATCTGATTGCACGCCTGCGGTACTCCGTGCCTGGTGTCACGCTGATTTCTCCGCCTCCACACCATGATATCTACTCGATTGAAGACCTTGCTCAACTGATCTTCGATCTCAAACAGGTTAATCCAGAGGCGCTGGTCTCCGTCAAGCTGGTGTCTGAGCCGGGCGTGGGAACTATTGCTGCCGGGGTCGCCAAGGCCTATGCCGATCTGATTACCGTATCCGGTTATGACGGTGGTACGGCGGCCAGTCCGCTGACATCCATCCGTTATGCGGGTTCGCCCTGGGAACTGGGGTTGACCGAAACCCAGCAGGCCCTGCGAGCCAACGATCTCCGGGGCAAAATCCGCCTGCAGACTGACGGTGGAATCAAAACGGGCCTGGATGTGGTGAAGGCGGCCATTCTGGGCGCTGAAAGCTTTGGTTTTGGTACTACGCCGATGGTTGCGCTTGGCTGCAAGTACCTGCGTATTTGCCACCTGAATAACTGTGCAACTGGCGTTGCAACTCAGAACGACTACCTTCGGGAGGAGCACTTCAAGGGTACCGTGGACATGGCCATGAACTTCTTCCGCTTTGTGGCTGAGGAAACCCGGGAGTGGATGGCAAAGCTGGGCGTGCGCACACTGGAGGCGCTGGTCGGGCGGGTCGACTTGCTTGAGCGCTTGCCGGGCGATACCGAAAGGCAGAGCAAGCTGAACCTGAGCCGGCTGCTGGAAAACGATCATATTCCGGCGGACAAGCCGCATACTTGCCAGATCGAACGCAACAAGCCATTTGATGAAGGCCGTCTGGCGGAACAGATGGTGATGGATACGGCAGCGGCCATCGCGGAGAAGTCGGGCGGAGCGTGGAGCTACCGTGTGACCAATTGCGACCGTTCTATCGGTGCGCGTCTGTCGGGAGAGATTGCTGCCCGCCATGGTAACCAAGGCATGACAGATGCACCGATCACCCTGGATCTGACGGGGACGGCGGGCCAGAGTTTCGGCGTCTGGAACGTCGGTGGCCTGAACCTGATTCTGGAAGGCGATGCCAACGACTACGTAGGTAAAGGCATGACCGGCGGCAAGTTGGTGGTCAAGCCGCCCCGCGGCAGCGATTTCAAGACCCAGGAAACCTCCATTGTGGGCAACACCTGTCTGTACGGCGCCACCGGTGGCAAGCTGTTTTCGGCAGGTACCGCTGGCGAGCGCTTCGCCGTTCGTAACTCCGGTGCTCATGCGGTTGTTGAGGGTGCTGGTGATCACTGCTGTGAATACATGACCGGTGGCCTGGTCACGGTTCTGGGGACGACCGGATACAACTTTGGCGCCGGTATGACGGGGGGATTTGCCTACGTTCTGGATCTCGATAACACCTTCGTGGACAAATACAACCATGAACTGGTTGAGATACAGCGGATTTCCCGTGAAGACATGGAGGCCTACCGGAACCACCTGCGTGGCGTGATCCGGGAGCACATTTCCGAAACCGGAAGTGCCTGGGCAGAGCACCTACTAGAGGATTTCGACGATTACATCGGCCGTTTCTGGCTGGTCAAGCCCAAGGCCGCGAACCTTCGCAGCTTGCTGGCGAGCACCCGCGCCCGCCCGGAATAAAGGGCAGGCAATACAAGGTTGGTGGGCTGCGCCCTGGTGCGGCCCCGTCGAAATCGAGCTGATGAG
The DNA here is from genome assembly GCF_000421165.1 of Marinobacter daepoensis DSM 16072. GTDB lineage: Bacteria > Pseudomonadota > Gammaproteobacteria > Pseudomonadales > Oleiphilaceae > Marinobacter > Marinobacter daepoensis. The sequence continues at coordinate 60,427 of NZ_ATWI01000013.1, read as the reverse complement.
AGTAGCAACATGAAAGAACGTCTCAATAATGACTTTCAGTTTGTGGAAGTAGGGCGGGTAGATCCAAAAAAGGTGCCTGCCAAGAAGCGCAAAAAGGAATTCGGGGAAATTTATCACCCGTTCAGTGAAACCCATGCGGCGTCTCAGTCCCATCGCTGCCTGGCGTGCGGTAACCCATACTGCGAATGGAAGTGCCCGGTACACAACTATATTCCGAACTGGCTGAAGCTGGTGTCGGAGGGCAACATCATGAAGGCCGTGGAGTTGTGTCATCAGACCAACTCCCTGCCCGAAGTTTGTGGCCGTGTGTGCCCGCAGGATCGCTTGTGTGAGGGTGCCTGTACCCTGAACGACGGCTATGGTGCAGTTACGATCGGTTCTGTCGAGAAATACATCACGGATACCGCCTTTGCGCTGGGCTGGAAACCGGATATGTCGCGCGTGAGCTGGACTGACAAGAAAGTGGCTGTGATTGGCGCGGGCCCTGCGGGGCTGGGCTGTGCCGATGTGCTGGTGCGTAACGGAGTCAGGCCGGTGGTCTTTGACCGTTATCCGGAGATCGGTGGTCTGCTGACTTTTGGTATCCCCGAGTTCAAGCTGGAAAAATCGGTCATGTCCCGCCGCCGCAAGGTGTTCGAGGAGATGGGCGTGGAGTTCCGCCTGAGCACCGAGGTGGGCAAAGACGTTCAGCTGAACAAGATGCTGGAAGAGTTCGATGCTGTCTTTATGGGCATGGGTACCTACACCTACATGAAGGGTGGGTTCCCGGGGGAGGAGTTGCCCGGTGTCTATGACGCCCTGCCGTTCCTGATTTCCAATGTGAATCGCCGCCTCGGCTTTGAGAAGAAAGAAGCCGACTTCATTGATATGAAGGGCAAACGTGTTGTGGTTTTGGGCGGCGGTGATACCGCGATGGACTGTAACCGCACATCGATTCGTCAGCAGGCCGAAAGTGTGACCTGCGCCTACCGGCGAGATGAGGCGAACATGCCGGGGTCCCGCCGGGAAGTGGCCAACGCAAAGGAAGAAGGGGTCAGGTTCCTTTTCAATCGACAGCCGATTGCCATTATTGGTGAGGATCAGGTTGGGGGCGTGAAGGTGGTGACGACAGAGCTGGGTGAACCGGACGAGAATGGTCGTCGACGCCCTGAAGTCGTGCCGGGTAGTGAGGAAGTGATCCCGGCCGATGCGGTGCTTGTGGCGTTTGGCTTCCGCCCGAGTCCGGCTCCGTGGTTTGAAGCGTTGGGTGTTGAAACCGATGAGTCTGGCCGTGTGACTGCGCAGGAGAGGGCCGAGTTTCCGTTCCAGACCAGCAATCCGAAGATCTTCGCCGGTGGTGATATGGTGCGAGGCTCGGATCTTGTGGTAACGGCTATCTGGGAAGGTCGTCAGGCTGCTGAAGGTATCCTCGATTACCTGGATGTCTGAACGTCAGGGTAGGGAGGAATCAGGCAGGGGGTACCCTGCCTGATGGACTGCGTGGCTCCCGGGAGGGCAGTGCCTCCATGCCTGTTTCAGCACTTAGAAAGCCGGCTCACTCAAAGATAAAGAAATGCTTCGGGTCACTGCTCCGGTGGCCCGGATTGATGTCTTTTAGCTGGACCGTGTTTTCCTCTGGGCCTTTCAGTTGCCAGAGCTCGTAGCCGCTGAGCCCATCGTGTGCCCTGAGTATCAGGGTATTGTTGAAGACAATCGGGAGGCGAACTCCCGCCAAGATGTTACCGACGTTCAGGTTACCAACTGGGATGGTGCCTTCTTCGGTCCCGTCTGTTCTCCAGAGAGTCTGGGTCCCGGCTTTTCCGTCATCTGCATTGAAATAGAGCATTCCATTCAGTTCTGAAAACCCTGGGTTTGTGCTTGTTGTAATACTGCTGTCCCGGCCATTGTTTTCAATGTTGATGTTTTTGAGCATCCGGGTGCCTTCTGGCGTCCCGTCGGTTTTCCAGGGTTCAAGCCCGGCACCCTCGCTGCTGGCAAAAAAGTACAGCTCGTCACCCAAGGTGGCCAGGCCAAATGGGAAGTTGAACCCGCTTCCAACCAGCACGGTGCTTTCTGGTGTGCCATGGGTTTTCCAGAGTCGGCGACCCTCATCTTTGGTGTATGCATTGAAATAAAGCGCGCCGTGGGCGAAACCGAACTGAAAGGGCGAGCTGGGAAGGCCGTCAGGGTTGATGTCCTTGAGCAGGGTTGTCCCCTCTTCTGTACCGTCGGTTCGCCAGAGTTCAAGGCCAGACACTCCGTCGTCTGCAGCAAAGTAAAGGGCGCCATCATACTCGACCATTGATATCCAGACCTGGGGATTGTTGAGGCCGTGGCCGCTGCCAGGGTTAATGTCTTTGAACAGGTGGAGGCCGGCTTCCGAACCGTCCGTTCTCCAGATTTCTTTACCGGAGACGCCGTCGTCCGCCCAGAAATACAGGTGGTTGTTGAATACCGTGAGGTAGCCTGGGTTGCTTCCAGAGCGGCCGGGCCGGAGATCGCTGTACATCTCCGTGCCCTCAGGGGTGCCGTCTGTGCGCCACAGCTCGAGGCCGTTGGTGCCGTTGGTCGCCTTGAAGTAGAGCAAACCGTTGAATTCAGTGAAGCCCGACGGGTGGCTATTGTCGGCGCCCGGAAAAATGTCCTTAAACAGCGTTGTGCCCGCAGCCGTGCCGTCGGTTCGCCAGAGCTCAGTGCCGTGCTCATCGGTCGTGGCGGAAAAGTATACGAATGAGCCGTAGCGAGCAAAGAGAGAGGGGTTGGAATCCCCGCCAGCCGGATTGATATCTTTGACCATCACGGTTTCTGATTTTGTGTCGTCGTATTTCCAGAGTTCCGTGCCATGGACGCCATCGTCAGCCGAAAAGAGCAGAAAGCTTCCTGAGGGTGGCGTGTTGTCAGTGTCGTCACTACCGCTACTGTCGGAGCCGCCATCGGAAATGTCGGCGGTCGGGGGTGTGTCGGTTTCTCCGCCCGTCAGTGGTTTATTATCGGAACTGCTGTCTCCGCAGGCGGAGAGCATGATTCCCGCTATGGTAATGATGGCGAATCTGGTCAATGTGCTTGGTGAGATCATGATCTGAATCCGTTGTAAGACGCCTTTTCTGAGACGAAGGTACCGGGCGCCCGAAGATAGTTCGGAGCCCGGCTGTCTGAAGTGTCTGGGGTGGGTTAGAAGCCCGTAACAGGCCGTTGCATGCCTGAGGCGTCGAGAGCTTTTCGCAGGGATCCCCGCTCGCGGGTGTTCACGTAATACACCGTGCTGTTGTCGCTATCGGTATGCACCTGTATCAACCGGTGCGGTCCCGGGGCCAGACCATGCATGGTGACCTCTTCTGGCATTGCGTCCAGTGTACCCAGCAGAACGCGGCCGGCTCCGGGGTCGGCCGCGCTGACGGCGGAGATGTCTTTACCGCTCCACAGAAAGACTTCACTGAGCTCGGTTACGTTGGCGGGGCTATTGTCGCCATTCCCGGACAGAGAGGCGCCAATCCATCTGGCGTCGGGAATGATGGCGGAGTCGCTGCCATCAATTTTCATGGCTACGGCATCGTCCCGGCCCATGATGTCCGTGCGGTTGTAGAACAGCCAGCCGTCCCGAGAGCCCAGAACGTCGGTCTGGAGCCCCATTGAGGCAGCGTTGCTGGTGTCCAGCTCTTTACGGTCATTCCCGTTGCTATCCCAGCTCACCACCGTATTGCCGGCCGATGCTGCTACCCGGCCTTCGTCGGCAAGGAGAAAGCCGGTGAAATATCCCAGGTTTTCTTCCTGCTCCGAGAGGACGGACCAACGGTTGCCTTCTACCCGGTACAGGTCCTGAGGCCCGGTCTGCGCGATCCCACCCACACCGAAGTAGAGTACGTCGCCGTCAACAGCAATATTCCGGTCTGCAGGTAGTCTTGGGATGCCTGAACCGCCTACAGGCAGCTTTAGTGGTTGATTATTTTCATCGAGAACCTGCGTCAGTTGGGGGCTGGCACTGGATTTGTAATGCCACAAAGTGGGGCCCTCAGAGATGCAGGGGCGGCCAATGATGTTGGGATTGATGAGGGTGTCGATGACCAGATACTGGCTGTTGTCGCTGAGTGGCCTTCCGAGGGGCTCGGCACTGGCAGCCTCTTTCGGGGACGGAAGTAAGCTGTCATTCATGATCGAGCTGTATAAGCCTGCCCCTGGGCCGGGTGAAGAGGAAGGTCTGGCTCCGACCAGGCGGTAGCCGTTTGAACAGGTCAGGTCATCATGTGTTCTTAACACGAGATAGGCGTGCTTGGCGGGATCACCCTGTTTCCGAAGAGCGACAACGTGCCGGACGACCATCGACATGGCGTTCTGGGGTTCGTCTGTGGCACCAAACGACATGTGTACCCGTTTTTCGCTTGTTGGCAAACCGTAGACCACCCCGGCATTCTCTGCATCCGCGTAATCTTGCCAGATGAGCGTCCCGGCCCCGAGGACGCTCGCACCAAGGTAGGTTTCCGACGACACGCGAACCGGCGTCGGAACGGGTGTTGTTGCATCGGTGCTTACCCGGGCGAAGCCTTCGGAGGTTTCGTTGCCTGCATCCCGGTTGTGCAGGAACAATACATCAGAAACGCGATAGTTGGTCACGCGGCCATCGTCATCGACATCGGCTTCATACAGCGGGGCATAGTGGGAGCGTCCCATATCCAGCCCCAGCGCGGACTCCCGGGAATCCAGCTTCAGGACCGAGAGCGCTCCGGGGTTAGCCGGGTCAAGGGCGTACAGCGCCGAATGAAATTGCTGTTGTCCGGTATTCGGGTTTTCGCCGCTTTGGTAGGTGTAGCTGAAGTACAGCAGATCCTGGTTGTCAGCGTCGCCGTCCAACCCTGAAAGCCCGGACAGGCCGGAACCACCGCCGCCGTTGTTGCCACCAACGTTGCTTTTGTCTTCCGGGGTATCGCTTCCGCTGGAACCGCCACCGCCGCAAGCCGACATGGCAGCCCCCAGGGCGGCCAGCAGAATGGTTCTGGGTATTACTCCTGAGAAATGCATTTTGTAACTCCAATTCCATAGGTTTCCTGAAGCTGGACCGGAAATTCGATGATCCGCCCCTGACGCCAGTTCCTGGCACCAAAAATGGTAGTTAACTCGACGACGTGTCGTTATCCTGCAGATGTACTACAGTACAAGCTTGGGCGGTTACGACGGTTCCGTCACAAGGCAAGAGTGTTGATGGTTTCATGTGCCCCTGAGAGGGCAGCTGTAGAAGTGAGGGAAAGGAAGCCCGGACATGCGAACGACGACGAGTGAATTTATTCTCGCCATCCATGATGCCAGTATGTACTTGTCTCCTGCTGATTTTCACCGATGGTCGCTCAGCGAAATCCGGTCCTATATTGACTTTGATTTCGCGATCTGGGGTGGGGGGAACGGTGATAGCCGCCAGTTGCACATGGCGACGGTTCTGGACCAGGTTGATACGTTTTTCGAAACCTGGGAAACCGTAAAGCATCACGATCCGTACGCGGATCTGGTGATCGGGAATACGGGAAGAACCTGGTCGATTGAGGAAGTCCCGGGCTTTCGCCACAGCGAGGCCTACAGTGAGCACTGGGGGCGCTACTCAGCCCGCCAAATGGTGTCGACGATGGAAGTCGACCCTTACACCGGGCTGCACATTTTTGTGACTCTGGCTCGGGAAAACCCGGACGCACTTTTTACGCGTGACGAAGTGTCTGCCAAGAATCTGATCACCCAGCATCTTTTTCTGGCCTCTCGTCATAATGACATGCATTACCTGCGTGCCCGTCAGGCGCCTGCGGCGTTTGTTGACCAGCGCGGACTTCTTCATGCCTCCCTGCCTGAGTTTTGTGCCCTGATGGTCAGCGAGTGGGGCCGGCAAGCCGGTTACCGCCTGCCTGAGCCGGTGACTCAGGCTTTATGGAATACCGGGCACTGCCAGAGTCGTCATCTGTCGTTGAATGCAGAGCGTTATAATCATCGTCTTTTGGTGAGAGCAGCGGAAACACCGTCGGTGACGCTGAGCCCGAGAGAAACAGAAATTGCCTGGATGTACGCTCAAGGTAACAGTTACAAGCGGGTTGCTCAGAGGGTAGGCGTTTCGCCTACGACGGTGAGAACGCACCTGGCCCGGGTTTATCAGAAGCTTGGTGTCTCCGATAAAGGGTCTCTGGCCATCTGGCTTAAGGAAAATCAAGGCAATCCTGAGCCGTAACGCATTTTCATAGGGGGGCTGGCCGCAAACGTCGGCATTCGAAGGGGTCCCGGACCAGGCCGGTTTCAGGCTTGAGGGGATAAACGCCGCTTCGCCCTTTTTTCTTTAGCCAGAAACGCTATCATTGCAGGCCTCTAATTGGGCTAGCCGAGCCACCACTTGTCATTAACTATCGGGATTAAGCCATGACCGAGTTGAAAAACGACCGTTTTTTACGTGCCCTGATGCGTCAGCCTGTAGACCGCACCCCCGTGTGGATGATGCGTCAGGCTGGCCGCTATTTGCCGGAGTACCGCGCAACCCGGGCCAAGGCTGGCGATTTTCTGAGCTTGTGCAAGAATACCCCGTTAGCCTGCGAGGTGACGCTTCAGCCGCTGGAACGTTACCCGCTGGATGCCGCCATTCTGTTTTCGGACATCCTCACCATTCCGGATGCGTTGGGACTGGGATTGTATTTTGAGACCGGCGAAGGTCCGAAATTCCGCAAGGTCATCCGTTCAGAAGCCGATGTCGATGCTCTGCCAACAATGAAGGCAGAGTCTGACCTCGATTATGTGATGAATGCCGTGTCCACCATTCGCCGGGAGCTGAATGGTCGGGTGCCACTGATCGGTTTCTCTGGCAGTCCGTGGACACTGGCCACGTATATGGTTGAGGGTGGTTCCTCCAAGGATTTCCGGGAGACCAAGAAACTGGCGTATGGGCAGCCTGAGGTGATGCACCGGCTACTGGATCACCTCGCAGAGTCGGTAATTGATTATCTGAATGGTCAGATCAAGGCCGGAGCCCAGGCTGTGCAGATTTTTGATACCTGGGGTGGGGTGCTCAGCGGCTGGGCCTATGAAGAGTTCTCGCTGAGCTACATGAAGAAGATTGTTGCCGGCCTGATTCGTGAAAGTGAAGGGCGCCGGGTGCCCGTGATTCTGTTCACCAAGAACGGCGGACAGTGGCTGGAGTCGATTGCAGATTCAGGCTGTGATGCGGTTGGCCTCGATTGGACGACGGATATTGGTAATGCCCGTGCCCGAGTCGGCGACAAGGTGGCACTGCAGGGCAATATGGATCCGGCCATGTTGTATGCGCCGAAAGCCCGTATCCGCGAGGAAGTGGCCGATATTCTGGCGCGCTTTGGTTCCGGCACTGGGCACATCTTCAACCTGGGCCATGGGATTACGCCAGAGGTGGACCCGGAGCATGCGGGGGCGTTTATTGAGGCGGTTGTTGAGCTTAGCCCGCAGTACCACCAGTAGCCCTGGCCAGGAATTTGTCGGGGTATCAGCCTGTCGGGTGTCGGCAGGCTGATACCAGCCCGACCCATCATTGATGTAAGTATCCTCGGCCTAACCGAAATCATTTTGACGAGTACCGTCGAAATGAAAGGAGATCTTGCCTGGCTGTACTGGCTTTCACGCCCGGTCTATAGTCATGGACAACAAGACGTTGTTTTGGAGTTCTCCCGTGTCGACAAATAAAACTGACAAACGCCGTTTTCATCGAATCAGCTTTGATGCACCTTGTGAGCTGCATTGTCAGGACCAGGTGTGGTTAACGGAAGTGCTGGACATTTCGTTGAAGGGGGTCTTGGTACAGAAGCCGGAAGGGTGGAGCGTTCCGCTGAAGCAGCCTTGCGAAGTGGTTATCCACCTGAATGAGCGTGAGGCGGCCATTGTGATGGCGGTGGAGCTGAAGCACGTTGACGCACAACGATTGGGGTTTCGCTGCCAGTACATCGATCTGGATAGTGCTTCGCACCTGAAGCGGCTGGTTGAGCTGAATCTGGGGGATCAGGCGTTGTTGGAGCGGGAGTTTTCCCATCTGATTGACTAACTTGCCCTGCACGGATCTTGGCAAGGCCTGGGTGCGCTTATAACTCCTCCAAAGCCGAAAGCGCATCAGAAAGCTTGGTCACCGGAATCACTTTCATCCCTTCAACAGGCTTGCGAGGAGCGTTGGCCTTGGGTACCAGCGCTCGCGTGAAACCATGTTTTGCCGCCTCGTAAATTCTCTCCTGGCCATTGGGTACAGGGCGGATCTCTCCGGATAATCCCACTTCCCCGAAGATCACCAGGTCTTGCGGCAGGGCTCTGTTCCTGAATGATGAAACCACCGCAGACAGCAGCGCCAGATCGGCACTGGTTTCGCTCACCTTGACCCCTGCCACCACGTTCACAAAGACATCCTGGTCGGCCACATGCATACCACCATGGCGGTGCAGTACGGCCAGCAGCATCGCCAATCGGTTTTGATCGGCACCCACGGCAACCCGCCTTGGGTAGCTTCCCTGAGCCATATCGACCAGTGCCTGAATCTCCACGAGCATGGGGCGGGTGCCTTCCCACACGACCATGACTACGCTGCCAGGAGCAGCTTCTTCGCCCCGGTTCAGGAAGATGGCGCTGGGATTCTTCACTTCTTTCAGGCCCTGCTCCAGCATGGCGAAGACGCCCAGTTCATTGACAGCGCCAAAACGGTTCTTGATCCCCCGAAGTGTGCGGTAGCGACTGTCACTGGAGCCTTCCAGAAGAATGGAGCAGTCAATCATATGCTCCAGAACTTTCGGGCCAGCGAGGCTGCCGTCTTTGGTGACGTGACCGACCAGTAGCAGGATGGTGCCGGTCTGCTTGGCAAAGCGGGTCAGGAAGGCTGCACTTTCCCGGACCTGTGATACCGAGCCGGGGGCAGATTCTATGTCCGCCACATGCATCACCTGAATACTGTCGATCACCAGAATACGGGGTTTTTCGGCTTCGGCTACCTGAATCAGCCGTTCAACGGAGGTTTCCGACAGCATTTTCAGGTCTTGAGTGGGGAGCCCCAGGCGTTTGGCGCGCATAGCAACTTGTTGCAGGGATTCCTCGCCCGTCACGTACAGGGCAGAGTGCCGGGCCGCCAGTTGACAAACCGCCTGCAGAAGCAGAGTGCTTTTGCCGGCACCCGGGTGGCCGCCCATCAGGACGGCAGAGCCCTCTACCAGGCCGCCACCCAGTACCCGGTCAAACTCCTGCATGCCGGTGCTGATGCGAGCCTGTTCTGCAAGGCTGACGTCGTCCAGGCTTTTGACCTCTGAGAGGCTGCCGGCGTAACCCTCGAAGCGGGCGCTGCGGGCTCCTTTGCCGGGGCCGGAAACGCCTCGTACTTCGCTGATGGTGTTCCAGGCCTGGCAGGCGGTGCACTGACCTTGCCATTTGGAGTAGTCTGAGCCGCATTCGGTGCAGACAAACGCGGTTTTGGCTTTGGCCATGATCAGGGCTCCGTTATCAGGCAGGGTATGAAGGGCGAGCCGGCACAAGAGCCGGCTCTGTGGTGTGTTACGCGAGCTTTTTGTACTTCATGCGCTTGGGCTGCATGGCAGAATCCCCTTTGCGCTTCTTGAAGTCGGCGTCGTAATCCGTGAAGTTGCCTTCAAAATAAACCACGTCACCATCGTCTTCGAAGGCGAGGATGTGCGTGGCCACCCGGTCCAGGAACCAGCGGTCGTGCGAGATGACCAATGCCGAACCCGGGAAGTTGAGAAGGGCTTCTTCCAGTGCTCGCAGGGTTTCCACGTCCAGATCGTTGGTGGGTTCGTCCAGCAGGAGGACGTTGCCACCCTGTTTCAGCAATTTGGCCAGGTGCAGGCGGTTGCGCTCGCCGCCGGACAGGTCGCCGACGCGTTTCTGCTGGTCGCTGCCCTTGAAGTTGAAGCGGCCAACATAGGCACGGGATGGCGTCTCGTAGTTCCCGACTTTAATGATGTCCTGGCCGTCACTGAGTTCCTCCCAGACGGTTTTGCTGCCGTCCAGATCACGCATCTGATCGACGTAGGCCAGTTCCACCGTTTCTCCCACCGTGATCGACCCGGAATCCGGCTTGTCCATGTCAGCGATCATCTTGAACAGGGTGGATTTACCCGCACCGTTGCCCCCGATGATGCCGACAATGGCGCCGGCTGGCACATTGAAGGAAACGTTTTCGTACAGCAGGCGGTCGCCAAAGGCTTTGCTGATGCCCTCAACGTTGATCACGTTGTCACCCAGGCGAGGTCCGGGCGGGATGTACAGTTCGTTGGTTTCGTTGCGCTTCTGGAATTCCTGGGAGCTCATTTCCTCAAAGCGGGCCAGGCGGGCCTTGCTCTTGGACTGTCGGCCCTTGGCATTGGAACGCACCCACTCAAGCTCGTGTTTGATGGCTTTCTGATGGGCCGCTTCCTGTTTGGCTTCCATCTCCAGGCGTTTTTCTTTGTTTTCCAGCCACTGGCTGTAGTTGCCCTCAAAAGGAATGCCGTGTCCCCGGTCGAGTTCCAGAATCCAGCCAGCGACGTTGTCCAGGAAATAGCGGTCGTGGGTGATGGCTACGACGGTGCCTTCGTAGTCGTGCAGGAAACGCTCCAGCCAGGCAACAGATTCTGCATCCAGGTGGTTGGTTGGCTCATCCAGAAGCAGCATATCCGGCCCGGACAGGAGCAGGCGGCACAGGGCTACCCGGCGGCGCTCCCCCCCGGACAGGACTTTGATTTTCTGGTCCCAGGCGGGAAGGCGAAGGGCGTCGGCGGCGACTTCCATTTTCCGCTCAATGTCGTGGCCATCGGTGGCCTGGATAATGGCTTCAAGTTCGCCTTGTTTCTTGGCGAGCTCATCGAAGTCCGCATCGGGTTCGGCATAAGCGGCATACACTTTGTCCAGCTCTGCCAGAGCGTTATGTACGTGGGCGACCGACTCGTCAACAATTTCCTTGACGGTTTTCTCTTCGTCCAGCTCCGGCTCCTGTGGCAGGTAACCGACATTGATGCCTGGCTGGGGTCTGGCCTCGCCGATGTAATCCTGGTCGACCCCCGCCATAATGCGGAGAAGGGTGGATTTACCGGCGCCATTCAGGCCCAGGACACCGATTTTGGCGCCTGGGAAGAAGCTCAGTGAGATGTCTTTCAGGATTTCCCGCTTGGGTGGAACAACTTTGCCCACGCGGTTCATGGTGTATACGTATTGGGCCATGTTGGCAGATTCCTTTTATCAAACAGTAGCTTGAAAAACAAAAAGCACGTCAGGCGTCTGACCGAGGGCGTCAGAGTGAGCGGGCCGGGGCGTTTGAATCAGGGATGATTCAGCTGAGCGTAAAGGGGCGTATCTACAGTGTATCCCGGATTGCTCACCCCGGAGGCCGACACCTCGGACGTCGGTACCTGAGAATAGTGTCGGGGTAAGGTATCTAAAGCGTTCTGTGATAGCAATTGAGCTGAAATCCCGATTGCCGGTGTGCCGGTATCCCCGGACGGCATAAAGGATGATTTTCAACCCGCTTTCGCGATAGAATAGCGGCCCAAATTTTCAGGGGTTTCGGCCTGCTCAGAAGCAGTGCCGGGCCAGCCATACAGACAGGGGCAGCAGATCCATGTTTACTCGTGATATGAAAATCGCCGGTTTTGATGATGAACTCTGGAACGCCATGCAGGCGGAAGAAAAGCGTCAGGAAGCTCACATCGAACTGATCGCGTCAGAAAACTACACCAGTCCGCGTGTAATGGAAGCGCAAGGCAGTGTGCTGACCAACAAGTACGCAGAGGGGTACCCCGGTAAGCGTTACTACGGTGGTTGCGAGTTTGTGGACATCGCCGAAGATCTGGCCATTAATCGTGCCAAAGAGCTTTTCGGTGCGGCCTATGCCAACGTGCAGCCCCATTCAGGCTCCCAGGCCAACTCCGCTGTCTTTATGGCCCTGCTCAAGCCCGGCGACACCGTGCTGGGGATGAGTCTGGCTCACGGCGGTCACCTGACGCACGGTGCCAGTGTCAACTTTTCCGGCAAGATCTACCACGCGGTGCAGTATGGTCTGAACCCGGAAACCGGTCTTATTGATTACGAGGAAGTGGAAGCCCTCGCCGTTGAGCATAAGCCGAAAATGATCATCGCTGGTTTCTCGGCGTACTCGCAGGAACTGGACTTCGCTCGTTTTCGTGCGATCGCGGACAAAGTGGGTGCCTACCTGTTTGTGGACATGGCTCACGTAGCGGGCCTGGTAGCTGCTGGTGTGTACCCGGACCCGGTTCCTCATGCGCACGTCGTCACAACGACCACGCACAAGACTCTGCGCGGGCCTCGCGGTGGCCTGATTCTGGCCTGCGACGATGAAGATCTGCAGAAAAAGCTGAATTCTGCTGTTTTCCCTGGTGGTCAGGGTGGACCGCTGATGCACGTCATTGCGGCCAAAGCCATCTGCTTCAAGGAAGCCATGAGCGATGAGTTCAAGGCGTACCAGCAGCAGGTTGTGAAGAACGCGATGGCAATGGCAGATGTTTTCGTTGAGCGTGGCTTCGACGTGGTCTCCGGCGGGACCAAGAACCATCTGTTCCTGGTGAGCCTGATCAAGCAGGATATCACCGGTAAAGACGCAGATGCTGCGCTGGGTAAAGCACACATCACTGTCAACAAAAATGCTGTCCCGAACGATCCTCGTTCGCCCTTTGTGACCTCTGGCCTTCGCGTTGGAACGCCAGCCGTGACCACACGCGGTTTCGGGGAAACCGAGTGTCGGGATCTGGCGGGCTGGATGTGTGACATTCTCGACAACCTCGAAGATGAGGCCGTTATCAGCAGGGTGCGGGAGCAGGTGGAAGCTGTTTGCGCCCGATTCCCGGTCTATGGCTGAGCAGGCCTAGACAAGTCAACCCGGGCAGTCTGAAGAGTGTCCGGGTTCTTTCTTTCCGGAGCAGGTGAAATATGCATTGTCCGTTCTGTGGTGAAGCCGACACCAAGGTGATCGATTCACGCCTCGTGGCCGAGGGTGATCAGGTTCGCCGCCGCAGGGAGTGCCTGTCCTGTCGTGAGCGTTTTACCACCTTTGAGACTGCCGAACTGGTGATGCCTCGAGTGGTAAAACAGGACGGCACCCGCCAGCCCTTTGATGAGGAAAAGCTGCGGGCCGGTCTTATGAAGGCTCTGGAAAAACGCCCGGTCAGCATCGAGGAAATTGACGCCGCTCTGAATCGGATCAAATACCGTTTGCGTGCAACGGGCGAGCGTGAAGTCAAATCGATGCAGTTGGGGGAAGAGGTAATGACCGAGCTGCGCCAGTTGGACAAAGTGGCGTATGTTCGTTTTGCATCGGTGTATCGCAGTTTTCAGGACCTCAACGAATTCAAGGAAGAAATTGAGCGTCTTTCCCAGGGGAACGGCGACGCTGCGGTAGATGTGGCCAGGGCGCTGGTGGATAACGGGACAGGCAAAGGTCAGGCATGATTTCAGACCGTGATCGGGCAATGATGGCCCGGGCCATTCAACTGGCCTGGCGCGGTCGCTATTCAACCCATCCTAATCCGCGTGTCGGGTGCGTGATTGCCCGGGACGGCCGCATTGTTGGCGAGGGCTGGCATGAGCGTGCCGGGGAAGCCCATGCCGAGGTTCGGGCCTTGAGTCAGGCGGGGCATGATGCTCGGGGGGCGACGGCCTACGTAACGCTGGAGCCATGCAGCCACTACGGGCGTACGCCGCCGTGTGCAAGGGCGTTAGTCGAGGCGGGAGTAGCCCATGTGTTTGCCGCCACCAAAGATCCTAATCCGTCGGTTTCCGGTCGAGGGCTGGATATGCTGCGGGAGGCTGGCATTCGGGTTACCGAGGGCCTTATGGCGAATGAAGCCGCACGGTTGAATCCGGGTTTCATGAAGCGTATGACAACGGGGCGCCCCTGGGTGCGCCTGAAAATGGCGGCCAGTCTCGACGGGCGAACGGCCATGGCCAGCGGAGAGAGCCAGTGGATAACCGGCCCGGAAGCGCGACGGGATGTCCAGCGTCTGAGAGCTACCAGCGATGCCATTCTGACCGGCGTTGGAACGGTGTTGGCGGATGACCCGTCGCTGACTGTCAGGCGGGACGAAATGGGCGAGATTGGCGATGCGACGGACCCGTCCAGGCAACCGTTGCGGGTTATTGCCGATCGTGATGCCCGTACCCCGGTCTCTGCACGGATTCTGAGAGGCGGGAACGTGCAGCTGTTCTGCGCCAGTTCGACGCTGGTTTCGTCTCCCGCACAGGATTTGGCGGCGCTGGGCGTGAGTCTCACCGGCGTCGCCTGGAAAGACAACGGCGTCGACCTGGCGGAGCTGCTGGACGCCCTGGGTGAACTTGGTATCAATGAGTTGCTGGTAGAGGCGGGGCCGACACTGGCAGGAACGTTTATTCGGGAAAATCTGGTGGACGAACTCTGGCTCTATCAGGCCCCGGTTTTTCTGGGCAGTACTGGCAGGCCCACGGCGCATCTGCCGTTGGAGAGCATGGCAGACAAAGTACAATGGAAGGTGCTGGATCGTCGTCAGGTCGGGGAGGATCAGCGACTGATCCTTGCCCGCCGCTAATCATTCAATTCATTCCCCGTTAACCGGCTAGACTGTCGAGAGGGGTGAAAGGGTGCAGAACCGTATGGCACTGAACAGCATTGAAGACATCATTGAAGACATCCGTCAGGGAAAAATGGTCATCCTGATTGATGATGAAGACCGTGAGAATGAGGGTGACTTGGTGATGGCGGCAGAGTATTGCACCGCCGAAGCTATTAACTTCATGGCCCGGTTTGGGCGCGGTCTTATTTGTATGCCGATGACTCGAGATCGTTGTGAGCAGCTGGGGCTGCCGTTGATGGTGCAGCAGAATGCCTCTGGCTTCGGCACCAAGTTTACCCTGTCTATTGAAGCGCGAGAGGGTGTAACCACGGGAATTTCTGCTGCCGACCGTGCCCGCACCGTGCAGGCTGCGGTAGCCAGGGATGCCAAGGCCTCCGATCTGGTTCAGCCGGGGCATATTTTCCCGCTGATGTCGGACCCCGGTGGGGTGCTCAGTCGTGCAGGCCATACCGAAGCGTCTTGTGACCTTGCTGCCCTGGCCGGTTGTGAGCCTGCCGGGGTGATCTGTGAAGTCATGAATGATGACGGCTCAATGGCCCGGCGTCCGGATCTTGAAAAGTTTGCTCAGGAGCATGACCTGAAAATCGGTACTATCGCAGACCTGATTCACTACCGGACCATGAATGAGCGCACGGTAGAGTGCGTGGAGCAGAACGAGCTGGACACCGAGTACGGCGTGTTCAAGTTGCATACCTACCGGGACAATATTCAGGGCGCTACCCATCTGGCAATGGTGATGGGGGAGATCCGGCCGGAAGAGCCAGTGTTCGTGCGGGTTCACATTACGGACACGCTACGTGATTTGCTGGGAGCGCGCCGGAAGGATTCCCGGAGCTGGCCGCTGCACCATGCACTGGAAAAAGTGGCAGAAGAAGGTCAGGGCGTTGTGGTGTTGCTCAACAGTGCTGAGGACCACTACAACCTGGAAGACCGGATTCAGGAGTTTTTCGACAAGGAGCCGAGTTCGTCCGGCAAGGGCAGTTCCGGTGTGTACTTTACCGTTGGCACCGGTTCCCAGATCCTTCGGGATCTTGGTGTAGGCAAAATGCGCCTGCTGAGCCCCCCTGTAAAATTCTCCGCTATTTCAGGCTTTGATCTGGAAGTGGTGGAGTACGTACCTTACGCCCCCGAATGATAACCCCGGCCCCGCATGATGGCGGTGGCCCGCGAAGGAGCCCGAGATGGCAGATATCAAAGTAATTGAAGGTGATTTTACCCAGTGTGGCGGTCGTTACGCGCTGGTGGTAGGCCGGTTCAACGGTTTTGTTGTGGAAAGTCTGGTGGATGGGGCAATCGATACCCTGCGTCGCCATGGTATTTCCGACGATGATATTGCCATTATTCGCGTACCCGGTGCCTATGAGATGCCGCTGGCGGTGAAGCGGGTTGCCGAGACTTCGGACTACGATGCCATTATTGCGCTTGGGGCGGTCATTCGTGGCGGCACCCCGCACTTTGAATATGTTGCCGGAGAAGCGTCCAGTGGTCTGGGGGCTGTCAGTCTTGAAACCGACGTGCCGGTAACGTTCGGTGTGTTGACGGTGGATTCCATTGAACAGGCGATTGAGCGTTCTGGTACCAAGGCTGGCAACAAAGGTGCGGAAGCCGCAATTACGGCCCTGGAAATGGTCAGTTTGTTCAAGAAGCTGGGTGAGTAATGAGCGATACGGGCGAAACTTCTCCCCAACCGGGGAAATCGGGCCAGCCTAAGGCCGGTGACCGCCGCCGGGCCAGGGCTCTGGCCATGCAGGGCTTGTATCAGAGGCATTTCAGCAAAACGCCGATCTCTGATATCGAAGCTGAGTTCATGGTCGATAACGACATGAGCAAGGTCGATATCATGTATTTTCGGGACCTGCTTCGGGGAGTGCACCGCGAGCAGGCAGAACTGGACAAATTGATCGAACCTTTCCTCGATCGCCCAATGAAAGAAGTCGACCCGGTGGAATTAGCGATTGTCCGCCTGGGGGCCTATGAGCTGAAGTTCCGGATTGATGTGCCATACAGAGTGGTCATCAACGAAGGGATTGAGATGGCGAAACGATTCGGCGGTACGGAAGGTCATAAGTTCGTGAACAGCATTCTGGATAAACTCAGTCGTCGGGTTCGCCTGGCCGAGACTCGTCCGCGCTGATTCATGGGTGAATTCGAGCTGATCCGGACGTACTTCAAGCCGTTGGCTGATCGCGCCAATCGTGATCAGCTCCCTCTTGGCCCTGGTGATGATTGCGCCATTCAGCGTCTCGAGCCGGGGCATGATCTGGTTTTTTCAGTGGATACGCTGGTTGAAGGTGTTCACTTCCCCGTCGGCTATGAGCCGGAAAAACTCGGGTGGCGGGCTCTGGCTGTTGCCGTCAGTGATCTTGCTGCCATGGGAGCTGAGCCGGCCTGCTTTACCCTGGCCTTGACGTTGCCCGATGCGGATGCGGGGTGGTTGGCTGGGTTTGCCTCAGGGCTTTCCCGGGCCGGCCAGGCTTTTGGGATTGCTCTGGCAGGGGGGGATACCACCCGAGGCCCTTTAACAATTTCCGTTCAGGTTCACGGCTTGGTTGCCCGGAGCGCGGAGATCCGCCGTTCGGGAGCCCGGTCCGGTGACTTTGTGTGTGTCAGTGGCACGTTGGGAGCGGCCGGGGCAGCCCTGGATTATCTGTCTGAGCCGGCCCCGGGCCCAGACCAGCTTGCTGTTTTGTCCCGTTATCACTTTCCCGAGCCCAGGCTTGCGCTGGGCCAGAGCTTGGTGGGTCTGGCATCTGCAGCGATTGATATATCGGATGGTTTGTTGGCGGATCTTACGCATCTGCTGGAGGCGTCCGGTGTTGGGGCGGACATCGACGTGGAAAAAGTGCCACTGATGCCGGAGTTGGTTGTGCTCAAGGGTGATGACGCACGGAGGCTTGCGCTGACATCTGGTGACGATTACGAGTTATGCGTAACGATGGCGCCGAAGATTTATGAGGCGCTTTGTGAGGATGTGCGCCGGGAACTGACAGTGATCGGCGTGATTACGCCTGAGCCGGGGCTGAGGCTGGCGGGGTGTGTGCCCGACGCGGCCCCGGGGTATGATCATTTTGGGAGGCTTGCGTGAGCAACGACGATCTGATGCATGAGCCTGATGCCGCACAGGTCATTCTTCCTCCCGGGTTTCTCAGAAACCCGGTTCATCTGCTCGCCTTCGGTTTTGGCAGCGGTGCGGCTCCCAGAGCGCCGGGTACCTGGGGGAGTCTTGCGGCTATCCCTGTCTGGTTTGCCTTTTCATGGTTGCCGGCAGCGGCCTACTGGAGTGTTGTCCTGGTGGCCTTTCTGGTTGGTATCTGGTTGTGCGGAAAGACCGCTGAAGACCTGAAAGTGCACGACCACGGGGGCATTGTCTGGGATGAGTTCGTAGGCATGTGGATTGCGCTGGGCCTGTTTCCAGACCAAGTGTACGGTGTTCTGATGGCCTTCATGTTATTTCGGCTGTTTGATGTCTGGAAGCCCTGGCCAATAAGCTGGCTTGACGAACGGTTGCCCGGTGGCCTTGGCATCATGGTTGATGATGTGGTGGCTGGCGTGATGGCGCTGGCTTGCCTTTGGGCAATAGACTTCTGGGTGATGCCCTATATTATCTAGTCGGGCATCACGGGGATGGCTCGTTTCTGGTCAATGAACCTGCTGTTCTTCTGGCAACAGGCGAACCACGTGCAGGAACCGCTTCAGGCCGATTTCTGCGCGTTCCCGGGAAGCGAAAGGACCACTGTCAAAGCCCTCCCGAGTGGTGAAGTACCATTTGCTCCCTACGCAGAAAAAGCGACTGCTGCGAAACGGGACGGGCCCTTGCTCTCCGGTCCTTTGCTGAGTGTCCATGGTTTCTCCTGTGCCCACTTGTTTTTTTCTTCTCGGGCAACGCGTTTTATGAGCCGACTTGTTTAAAATTAATCCAATTGTTGGCGAATTCAACAATTTTTTACATTCTTGAGCCAGCCATCACATTCCTGCCATCCAACGCTCTGGCGGCAAATTCGCCTCTCTGCCTTGCCCTGACCAGGCTGTATGGTCAGAATGCTGGCAGAATTGCTCTCAAGATCATTGGCCGCAGGCAGGCCCTATATTGGAAAAGGAGATGAATTGAGTATGTGTCACGTTTCAAGGGTTTTCAAATTAATGGCTCTCTTGGTGAGCGTTGCTCTGGCCGGTTGCGCCTCTACGCTGGCACGGGTTGATACCTGGGAGGGTGAGCTTCCTGTTGCGACAGAGCCTGCCGTTCTTAAGGCGCCCGGTGCTATCCAGGTATTGAGCGTCAATGGCCGTAGTATGACGAACTTCCTGATGGACGATCTGGCTTTGGATTACGGTTTGCTTCCGGGCGAGAACGAGGTTGTGTTCGAGTACAAGACGATTTGGGCCAAGGCCGGTGTTGTGCGTAGTGGAGAGTCCAAGGTTCACGTCGTCGAGAGCGGGCCTCAGGTTGCCCGCTTTGAGGCCGGGGCGGGAGAGGTGTACCGTTTTGACATTCAAAAGCCAGGTAGTCGTGAAGAGGCAGAGACCATGATGGAGACCTTCTCTGCCGACATCATTGCTGGCAGTGGTGCAGTGGTCGCTCACTCTGAAGCCTGGAATGGTCGGTCTCAGCTCACCGCCGGTCGTACCCCCGTGCCCTCTGGTAATGGCGAAATGGCCGGTGATGCGGTGTCAGGTTCGTCACTGGAGCGCCTGAAGGCGGTGTGGGCAGACGCATCCGACGAGGACAAGAAGGCCTTTCTGCGGTGGGCGTTCGAATAATCGACTTCCGGGCCTTCAGGCCCGACTCCTTGTGCCGGCGTGAGCTGTTTTTCAGATCTACAGCTAGCGCCGGAACCTCTCCAGGCCGCCTTTCACCATCTTTTCCAGATAGCCTAGCAGTTCGTCGGTCAGGGTTTGCTGGGCCGTTGAGGGCTGTTCGTTTCCCTGCTCCGGTCCGAGCTCTGCAGCAGCTGCCTCAATGGCTTCCAGGCTTCGGGAGACCAGTTCAGGAAGTAAGTCGCAGTCTGCAACCACATCGGGGCAGAGCGTAAAGTTCAGGGTTAACTGGCCCTGATAGCTGACGGCAACCACCACCAGCCCCAGACTGTCAAACAGTGGGGCGCTGTTGTATTGCTGAACCAGTCTCGCTCCCTGGAGATAGAGTGGAACCTGTGGGCCGGGGACGTTGGTGATCGGGACATTGAACAGTGGCTGGTAGCGCTGTGCGACCTGAAGCTCCGAGTACAGGCGAGCGGACAGGGCCAGAAGCGTTGACGGTAGTAACTCTGTGAGTCGGTCTGCAGCAATGGCTTCCCGATACGGCTCAGAATCCACCGCATTGCGATGAATCCGACGAATTCTTGCTGCCGGGTCTGGTTCGGCTGTTGCCAGATCCAGCAGCATGGCTGACATCTGGTTCCCGGTGGCGCGGCGCAGGCTGCTTGAGCGAACGGAAATCGGCGTCATGGCCACCAGGGAGGTTTCGGTCCGGATGTTCTGGGTGGCGAGATAGCGGGACAGGGTTTCCGCGCATAAGCCCAGTACGACGTCGTTCAGGGTAACGTCCCCAAGAGCCCCTTTGATCGCCTTTAGCCTCGACAACTCCAGCCTGCTTGAAACGATCTGTCGGTTGGCAGTGATTTGACGGTTGAAGGGGCTCTGCGGCGCTGTGAACAACGGCAATGGCAGGGGTAGACGGTGCAATTGTTTCTGGATCAGTCCGCGGGTTGTGGCTTCTGCCGCGTTAAAAGCCAGAGATGCCAGTTGCATCGGTGTTCTGAGCATGTTCGCCCCAGCCTGAAGGAAAACGCGCTCTTCGGACGGTTCTTGTCTGGGCAGCCAAGGGCGGGGGGCGCTGATAGGCTGAGGGGTTGGCGTATATTCCAGAAGTTTGCCCATGATTTCCTCGCCGCTGAAGGCGTCAATGGCGGCGTGGTGCAGTTTTACGATCAGCGCGAAGCCCTCTTTTTCGCCGTCCGGGCTTTCAATCCTGAAGCCGTCGACAAAGGTAATGTGCCAGAGTGGGCGGTCGCGCTTCAGGGGCTCCTCAAGAATTCTGGAGGCCAGCGACATCAGGCTGCTTTGTTTGCCGTGCGTACCAAGGTTTACATAAGCTAAGTGTCTTTCAATGCTGAAGTCCGCATCGTCTACCCAGTAGGGGCGGCCAAGGCGAAAGGGTATTTCTTTCAGCTTCTGGCGGAAAAGGGGGGCTACATGGAGCCGGCTGCGAAGATAGGCAACAAAGGTGCTGAAGGCCAGTGGCGTGGACAGTCCGCTGGCATCAAACAGGTAAATGCCGCCAATGTGCATCGGGGTTGTGTCTGATTCCAGGTACAGGAATGAGGCATCCAGTTCCGACAGCTGACGCATGGAAAGCACTCCTTGTGGCTCTCATTTGTGGGCGGTTTAAGAGTATACCTTGTCACTGTTTCGGGGCGGTTGGCCTTCCTGCCTCAGGAGGGCGCTGGTTGTAGCCACTGGCTGAGTGCCTGCTCCTGGCTCAGTCGGTTCCAGAACCACATCAGGGCTTTGCCCTTTGCGTCGCTGTGTCTTGCCAGATGAACGGCAATGGGCGCACGAGGCTCGTGAACGTTCCTGGCGACAAGGCGGCCGGAGGCAAGGGCATCCTGTATCCTTGGTAACGGCAGCCAGCCGACGCCGAGCCCGGCTTCCTGTATGGCAATTTTCTGGTCAATGTTTGTGACGGTCAGAGTTCTTTGGCGCCGGAAGATGCCAGCATGGCCGGGGGGAAGGGCTCGGGATGTATCGGCGGCAACGGCGGCTGGAAACCGGGATATGTCCGCCTCGGTCAGCGGCTCCTCGGCCTTTGCCAGTGGATGGTTGGCCGCCACAGCAAAGACAAATGGTATCTTTCCCAGGGCGGCGGTGGTGAAGTTGCCCGCGGGCTTGCTGAGTTGGTCAGCACCGATGACCAGATCGACGCGTCGGCTTTGCAGAGCATCCCAGGCCCCTGCAAAGACTTCCTCAACGATTTGTACATCTACCGGAACCCCAAGCTGATAAAAGGCTTTGATGGCCGGAAACAGACACTCGGCCGGCAGGAGCGAGTTGAAGCCAATTCGTAGCCGGGTTTCCCAGCCCTGTGCGACCTGGCGTGTCGTGTGGGCCAGGTTCTCCGCCGCTTCGAGAAGTGAGCGGCCTTCCTCCAGGAGATAGCGGCCGGCCGGGGTCAGAATGGCCTTGTGTCCGGATCGGTCAAAGACGTTGACGTTCAGGTCTTCCTCGAGTTTCTGGACGGTGTAGCTGATCGCTGACGGAACTCGGAAAAGCTCCCCCGCCGCGCCGGCAAAACTGCCCTTGCGGTCAATCGCATCAAGCACTTTGAGTGCGTCAATTGTAATGGTGGTATGCATGTTCGAATTATCTGAAAGTGTTTGCCAGAAATGCTTGCTATCAGCCTAGCAGTGAAGCCGTTAGCCTGTCTCTACTTTTAACTGAGGCAGACGCTGTCCCGGAGGTGTGTTGTGGGATTGTTGGTTGATGGTCGTTGGCACGATCAGTGGTATGACACCGAGACAACCGGTGGCAAGTTTGAACGTGAAGCCGCCCGCTTTCGGCATTGGGTCACCGCAGATGGGGCGCCGGGGCCTGCGGGGAAGGGTGGTTTCTCTGCGGAATCCGGGCGCTATCATCTTTACGTATCGATGGCGTGTCCCTGGGCGCATCGGACGTTGATTTTCCGGAAACTCAAGGGGTTGGAGTCGCATGTCTCGTTGTCTGTGGTGCACCCGGATATGGTGGAGCATGGCTGGGAATTTAGGCCCGGTGATGACCTCCACCGGGATCACCTCTATAACTCCGATTATATGCACCAGATATACACTCGGGCCGCCCCGGATTATTCCGGTCGGGTGACGGTGCCCGTGTTGTGGGATAAGCATAAGGAAACCATCGTCAGTAACGAATCGGCAGAGATTATCCGGATGTTTAATTCTGCCTTTGACGGGCTTGCCGGTGTGCGGGCTGACCTGGATTTCTACCCGGAATACTTGCGTTCTGAGATCGACTCCGTGAACGAGCGGGTATACGACACCGTGAATAATGGTGTGTATAAGGCCGGGTTTGCCACCGCACAAGGCCGATATGAAGATGCCTATAACGCACTGTTTGCGTCGCTGGACTGGCTGGAACGAGAGCTTGCCCGGAAGCGTTACCTCACTGGAAAACAGCTAACGGAGGCAGACTGGCGTCTGTTTACGACACTGGTCCGGTTTGATGCGGTTTACTACAGCCACTTCAAGTGCAATCGCCAGCAGATTCGGGATTTCCCGAATCTGTCTGGTTATCTGAGGGAGCTTTATCAGGTGCCGGGTGTGGCTGAGACGGTGGATATGGGTCAGATCAAACGCCATTACTATGTCAGTCAGCGCACCATCAACCCGACCCAGATTGTGCCGGTTGGGCCGCGACTGGACTTTGAGGCGCCGCATGGGCGCGAGTCAATCAACTGACCCGGGCGACCGCAACGTCGGTCAGCAGCTCCAGGGCCTGCCGGTGGTCTGACTCCGGCAGGCAGTTCAGAAGCTCCCGTGCGAACTGTGCCTGTTCCCGTGCTTTGGTCATTGTGTACTCAATGGCGCCAGATGCTTTTACGATCGCCAGAACCTTCGGAAGGTCGTCCAGGCCGCCTTTCCGGATGGCTTGCCGAATCAGTTGGCGGTCCTCGTCGGAACTGTTGGCCATCGCATAAATAAGCGGCAGCGTGGTTTTGCCCTCGGCCAGATCGTCCCCGACGTTTTTGCCCATGGCGGCAGCATCACCCTGATAGTCGAGCACGTCATCGACCAATTGGAACGCCAGCCCCAGGTGGTTACCGTAGTTTCTGAGCGCTTTTTCCTGGTCGCTATTGGCACCGGCCAGCAGCGCGCCCGTGTGCGAGGACGCCTCGAACAGCATAGCGGTTTTATTGTGGATCACCGCCATATACTGCTGTTCTGTGAGGTCCGGGTTCTTTACGTTCATTAGCTGCATGACCTCGCCCTCGGCAATAACTGCCGTGGCATGGGACAGCACGTTCATGATGGGCAGATTCTGAAGCTCGACCATCATCTCGAACGCCCGGGCGTAAAGGAAGTCGCCGACCAGTACGCTGGGGGCGTTGCCCCATTTTGCGTTGGCGGTGCTGCGGCCGCGGCGCATGTCGGAGGTGTCCACCACGTCATCGTGCAGCAAGGTGGCGGTGTGCAGGAACTCGATAACCGTCGCCAGTTTCAGGTGTTCGTTCTGCTGGTAGCCTGCGGCCTGGCTGGATAACAATACCAGCAGGGGGCGCAATCGCTTGCCGCCGCTTTCAATGATGTACTGGGCAATTTTCTGCACCATAGGGACATCAGAAGCGAGCCGTTCAATGATGAGGTCGTTCATGCGGCTGAAATCGTCCGCTACGGTGTCGTAGATGCGCTGGGCTGTCATCGGGCCGGTAAGTCCCTTGCTGGTGTTTTCGTTGAGTTTTCGGGCAGGTCGCGGCAATGCTAGGTATTGCTGCCTACAGTGTCAACTTGGGTGGGATACTGGCTTGTATTGGTCGGCGTGTTTTCGTACAATCACGCGCCCAACTCATCCCAACCTGCGCTCCCTGCAATAGGGTCGCCAGAGCGCTTCCCTTAGAACCAGGTGGATAAGAGCAGGGATGGGTCAATCGCGGAGACTATGAATGTACGCAGTTATTGTTAGCGGTGGTAAGCAACACCGTGTAAAAGAAGGCGAAACTCTGAAGCTGGAAAAACTGGAAGTTGAAACCGGTGGTTCCATTGAGTTTGATCGCGTTCTGCTGGTTGCCAATGGCGACGACGTAAAAGTTGGCGCTCCGGTTGTTGACGGTGCCAAGGTGACCGCAGAAGTGGTTAGCCACGGTCGTCACGACAAAGTGAACATCATCAAGTTCCGTCGTCGTAAGCATCACATGAAGCGTCAGGGCCACCGTCAGTGGTTTACTGAAGTCAAGATCACGGGTATCCAGGGCTAAGCCCTCGTAACCCCTTAATGAAGGAGGCTGGTAATGGCTCATAAAAAGGCAGCAGGTAGTACCCGTAACGGTCGCGATTCCGAGTCGAAACGACTTGGTGTCAAGCGCTACGGTGGTGAGTCTGTATCTGCAGGCAGCATCATCGTTCGTCAGCGCGGCACCCGTTTCCACGCTGGCAGCAACGTTGGTCTTGGTAAGGATCACACCCTGTTTGCGAAAGCAGACGGCCAGGTGAAGTTCGAAACCAAAGGCCCGCAGAACCGCAAGTTCGTGAGCATCGTTCCGGCTGCGTGAGCAGCGGCGATCCGGTTCTGTTGAACCTTGGGTTTGCCTGATATGCTGGCTTGATCAGTTCTCAGGTGAATCCGGAGCCCCGCATAGCTTCCTTGAGGCTGCGGGGCTTTTTAGTTTATGCAAAGGCATTTGGTGTATGAAATTTGTAGACGAAGCCACCATCATTGTTGAAGCCGGTAAAGGCGGTCATGGCTGTCTGAGTTTCCGGCGGGAAAAGTATGTCCCCAAGGGCGGTCCCGACGGCGGTGACGGCGGGGATGGGGGTTCCG
Source organism: Marinobacter daepoensis DSM 16072 (assembly GCF_000421165.1). GTDB lineage: Bacteria > Pseudomonadota > Gammaproteobacteria > Pseudomonadales > Oleiphilaceae > Marinobacter > Marinobacter daepoensis. The sequence goes on along the minus strand of NZ_ATWI01000013.1, from coordinate 35,357 downwards.
TCTATCTGGAGGCGGACAGCGCACTTAATACGTTGATCGATTATCGCTTCCAGCGTAAGTACAAGGCCCGAAACGGTGAGCCGGGTGCCGGGCGCAATTGCACCGGCACCAAGGGTGAGGATCTGGTTCTCCCTGTCCCGGTCGGGACGACGGTGGTTGATATGGATACTCACGAGGTCCTGGGCGATCTGACCAAAGAGGGGCAGAGGCTCAAGGTGGCTCAGGGTGGGTTTCATGGCTTGGGTAATACCCGGTTCAAGTCCTCGGTCAATCGTGCTCCCCGTCAGACAAGCAAGGGGTCTGAGGGGGAGGCCCGGAATCTTCGCCTGGAGTTGAAGGTTCTGGCGGATGTGGGGTTGCTTGGGCTGCCAAACGCGGGCAAGTCTACGTTTATTCGTTCCGTTTCTGCGGCTCAGCCCAAGGTGGCGGATTACCCCTTTACGACCTTGGTACCAAATCTGGGGGTTGTCAGTGTTCAGGCGCACCAGAGTTTTGTAATTGCGGACATTCCGGGTCTGATTGAAGGTGCTGCTGAGGGTGCGGGGCTCGGGATTCGTTTTCTGAAGCATCTGGTGCGTACTCGTTTGTTGCTGCACCTGGTGGACGTGGCGCCTTATGATGGCTCATCGCCTTCAGAGGCTGTAAAAGCGATTGCCCATGAGCTGGAAAAGTTTAGTGAGACGCTGGCCAATCGTCCGCGCTGGCTGGTGCTGAATAAGGTGGACATGGTTGCAGAGGGCGATCGGGACGCACACTGTCAGGCGATTGTTGATGAGCTGGGCTGGGATGGGCCTGTTTTCAGGATTTCCGCCTTGAGTGGTGAAGGCACGAAGCCTTTGGTTCAGGCGGTTATGCGCTGGATTGAAGAGCAGGCTGAGCAGGAAGCGGACAATCCTGATTTTGCCGAGCAGGAGGCTGAGCGCAGACGTCGTATGGACGAAGAGGCGCGCCAGAAGATTGAGTCTGACCGCCAGGCGCGGCGGGCTGCCCGTGATGATGATGACTTCGACGACGATGACGATCATGACGTTGAAGTGGTTTACGCACCGGAATAACCTACGAACAGAAGAGATTGTACGGCTATCATGAGTGAACGTCTCCAGCTTCGGCGAGCTCGTCGTCTTGTGGTCAAGATTGGCAGCGCTTTGTTGACCAATGACGGGGAGGGGTTGGATGTTGCCTCGCTGGGTCTCTGGGTTGATCAGATTGCCGGTTTGATTGCTGAGGGCGTGGAAGTGGTTGTGGTGTCATCCGGCTCGGTTGCAGAGGGGATGAGTCGTCTTGGGTGGGGTGTTCGTCCGCAGCACCTGCATGAGTTGCAGGCCGCTGCGGCGGTAGGGCAGATGGGGCTTGTGCAGACGTGGGAGGCGCAGTTCAAACGTCACGATATCCACACCGCTCAGATTCTCCTGACCCACGATGATCTTTCTGACCGGAAGCGTTATCTGAATGGTCGAAGCACCCTGCGGACGCTGCTGGATTACGGTGTGGTGCCTATCGTGAACGAGAATGACACGGTGGTGACCGACGAGATTCGTTTTGGTGACAACGATACCTTGGGTGCCTTGGTGGCGAATCTCATTGAGGCGGACGGGTTGGTTATCCTGACGGATCAGTTGGGGTTGTTTGACCGGGATCCCCGAAAACACAGTGATGCGGTGCTTGTGACGGAGCGCCTGGCTGGTGATCGCGAGCTGGATGCCATGGCTGGGGGTGGTGCGGGAGCGCTGGGGCGTGGTGGAATGCAGACAAAGTTGCGTGCAGCGCGGCTGGCGGCGCGTTCAGGTGCCTTTACGGTGATTGTTGGCGGGCGGATTGAGCACGTGATTGCCAGGCTTCGGCAGGGAGATGTGCTTGGTACGTTGTTGCTTCCGGAGCAGGGGCGTTTGGCGGCGCGCAAACAATGGATTGCCAGTCACTTGCAGACACGTGGTGCTCTGACGCTGGATGATGGGGCTGTCAAGGTGCTGCGGCAGGGTGGGCGCAGCCTGTTGCCTGTTGGCGTAAAGGCGGTCTCCGGCCAGTTTCGTCGCGGTGAGATGGTGTCATGCGTAGATGTTGCGGGTCGTGAGATTGCCCGGGGGCTGATCAACTATGATGCGGATGAAGCGAGGGCGATTGCCGGTCGCTCAAGTGATCGTATCAATGATGTGTTGGGGTATGTCTCTGATGAAGAGATGATTCATCGGGATAATCTGGTCGTGGTCTGAGAGGCTGCGGCAAACAAGCATAAAAAAAACCGGCTCAAGAGCCGGTTTTTTTATGCTTGTCCAAATCAGGCGCTTTTCAGGGCCTTGATTTTGGCATTCAGACGGCTCTTGTGGCGAGCAATCTTGTTCTTCGTGAAGATGCCTTTGTTGACCATGCTGTCCATGATCGGCTGGGCTTCCTTCAGGGCAGCCTGGGCTTCATCGTAGTTGCCGGCCTTGATTTTGGCGTCGACCTTTTTCATGTAGGTGCGTGCCATGGAACGCAGGCTGGCGTTGTGCTTGCGGTTTTTCTCGTTCTGACGAGCGCGCTTTTTGGCTTGCGGGGTATTTGCCACCGTAAAACTCCTGAAAATTCGTTGCTATAAAAATTTAAATTTTTACATCGCGGGCGCGCCAAAACCAGCGCGTCGAAATAAATGACGCGAAACTATGCCGCTGAATGCCTGAAATGTCAAGGCTGTCGCGCTGTTCATGCCGTGTCAGGAATGCCCTGTGATACACTCCGGCATCTCACTGCTCGGGGCTGGTTGGGGGGGTGGTTTTTACCTCGTGGATTACCGAGATACCCCGTAGCTCGGACTCAGAACTCTGGACACTCAAGCGATGCCTTCGGAACAGACCTCTCCATCAAAACCCGTCAGAACAGATCCCCCCAAGCCGCCGGGATTGTTGAGATCTTCTGGCGTGGTAGGAGTGATGACCATGCTTTCGCGGGTGTTGGGCCTTGTTCGGGACATGGTGATTGCTCGCTATTTTGGGGCTGGGGCAGGGGCTGATGCTTTTTTTGTGGCGTTTAAAATCCCCAATTTCCTGAGGCGCCTGTTTGCTGAGGGGGCTTTTTCTCAGGCGTTTGTGCCGGTGTTGTCATCCTATCGGCAGGGCCAGGATATTTCTGAGGTGAAGCGTCTGGTGGATGCCGTGGCAGGCTCTCTCGGGCTTGTTTTGCTGGCGGTTACGTTGGTGGCGATGCTGGGTGCTCCCGTGCTGACAGCGGTTTTCGCACCGGGGTTTCTGGATGATGATGCCAAGTTCGCGTTGACCAGCGAGATGCTCAGAATCACCTTTCCGTATTTGTTACTGATTTCGCTGACGGCGTTCGCTGGCGGCATTCTCAATAGCTATGACCGGTTTGCAGTGCCGGCCTTCACCCCGGTCTTGCTGAACCTTGCGATGATTGCCGCCGCCATTCTGTTGACCCCGGTTATGGCCGAGCCCGTAATGGCACTGGCGTGGGGGGTTTTTATTGCCGGCGCGTTGCAGCTGTTCTTTCAATTGCCATTTCTGATGCGTCTTGGGTTGTTGCCTAGGCCGCGAGTGGATTACCGTCACGAAGGGGTGAGCCGAATTCTGAAGTTGATGGCGCCAGCACTGTTCGGGGTGTCGGTCAGTCAGATTAACTTGTTGCTGGATACCGTGTTGGCCTCCTTTCTTCAGACCGGCAGCGTGTCTTGGCTTTACTATTCGGACCGGCTTTCAGAGCTGCCGCTGGGGGTGTTTGGTATTGCGATTGCTACAGTGATCCTGCCAAGTCTTTCCCGGAAGCGCGCGGCAGAATCCGTTGATCAGTTTGCCGCGACGCTGGACTGGGCGGTGCGGGCGGTCCTGTTGATTGGTGTGCCTGCGGCATTGGCGCTGGCGCTTCTGGCTGAGCCGCTGATCGCAACGCTGTTCCATTACGGCGAAGTTACCGACCGCGATGTGATGATGTCGGCTCAGAGTCTGCGAGCCTATTCGGCCGGCCTGTTGGCGTTTATGCTGATCAAGGTTCTGGCTCCGGGCTTCTTTGCCCGTGAAGACACCAGAACGCCGGTCAAAATTGGGGTGATTGCCATGGTGGCCAATATGGCCTTCAACCTGGCTTTGATTGTACCGTTTGCCCATGCCGGGCTGGCATTGGCGACGTCGTTATCGGCCTGGCTGAATGGTTATCTCCTCTGGCGTGGTTTGCGCAAAGAGGGTGCCTGGAAAAGCCAGCCTGGCTGGACCAGGTTTTTGCTGCAGTTGGGAGTAGCCAACGCAGCCCTGGCTGCGGTAATTCTCGGGTTGAATGGGCCGGTTGCTCACTGGCTGGCGTTGAGTGGTTTGCAGAGAGCCGCGGAGATGGCTGTTCTGGTTGCCGCAGGTGTCGTCGCCTACTTTGTGATGTTGGCCATTGCAGGGGTTCGTCTACGGCAATTCAGGCAGAAGTAGGGCGCTGCGATTTCTACCACGCCGCCTACTGGGGTATAATCGCGCGTTTTCTCACCAGTGTGTCGCGCGTTCTCGCCGATGCGCCCAAAGCCACCGGCAGCAGTAAGGTTCGCAGTGCATGCGTCTGATTCGAGGCCTGACCAATCTCAAGCGTATCGCTGGACAGTCGGATTCCCCGCTGTCCAAGGGGTGCGTCGCGACCATTGGCAATTTTGATGGTGTCCATCTGGGCCATAAAACCATTATCGATCAGGTGAAAGAAAAGGCCCGGGAGCTGAATCTGCCGTCTGTGGTGATGATTTTTGAGCCGCAGCCTCAGGAGTTCTTTAAAGGTGCCGAGGCCCCCCCGAGGCTGATGCCGTTTCGCCAGAAATTCGAGGCCTTGCTGGCTGAGGGTGTGGATGTTGTGTTGTGCATCCGGTTTGATGAAACCTTTCGCAGTTACTCCGGAATGGGATTTATCGAAGACGTGCTCATTCAGGGGTTGGCTGTTCATCATCTGGTCGTGGGTGACGATTTCAGGTTTGGTTGTGACCGGGCGGGTGATTTCGGCCTTTTGGAAGCGGTGGGGCGTGAGCGGCAGTTTACGGTGGAAAACACCAGGACCGTCACGGTTGACGCCGAGCGAGTGAGCAGCACGCGTGTCCGCCGCGCCCTGAATGTAAATAGCCTTGAAGAAGCGGAAAGGTTGCTCGGGCACCCCTATCGTCTTCATGGGCGGGTTGTCTACGGCCGTCAACTCGGTCGACAGATCGGAGCCCCGACGGCAAACATTCTGTTGCATCAGATGCCCGCCTTGAAAGGGGTTTATGTGGTGCGGGCCCGGCTGGACTCCGGGCAGTGGCTTGATGGCGTCGCCAACATCGGCTTGCGGCCTACCGTAGACGGTAAACGGCCAGCGCTGGAAGTGCACCTGTTTGACTTTGCTGGCACACTTTACGGCCAGCATCTGAATGTAGTGTTTCGCCACGGACTGCGGGACGAAGTGAAGTTCGACTCTGTTGATGAACTCCGTCAACAGATCGCCCGGGATATTGAGCAGGCCCGGGCCTGGCTGGCGGAAAATCCCGTTACGCCGGAAATCTGATTCAACTGACCAACCGAGAGTGCGCACAAAGACATGAGCGACTACAAGCATACCCTGAATCTGCCGGAAACTGCGTTTCCCATGCGCGGTAACCTGGCCAAGCGTGAGCCTGAGATGCTCAAGCGATGGCAGGATCTGGATGTCTACGGCAATCTGCGTGAGCAGCGTGAAGGCCGGGACAAGTTTATCCTGCATGATGGCCCCCCATACGCCAACGGCAGCATTCACATCGGGCATGCGGTCAACAAGATTCTGAAAGACATGATTGTGAAATCCCGCAGCTTCATGGGCTTTGATGCGCCCTACGTGCCCGGCTGGGATTGCCATGGTTTGCCGATTGAGCACAAGGTAGAACAGGAAATCGGCAAAGCGGGTGTAAAGGTCGACTACAAAACCTTTCGCCAGGCTTGCCGGGATTATGCTGCGAAGCAGATTGAGGGCCAGAAAGCTGACTTTATCCGTCTGGGGGTGATGGGCGAGTGGGACAAGCCCTACCTGACCATGGACCCGAAAGTGGAAGCGGGCATTGTGCGGGCACTTGGCAAAATCGTGGCTAAGGGTCACCTGGTGCGTGGATTCAAGCCGGTCTACTGGAGTGTGGTTGGTCAGTCCGCACTGGCAGAGGCCGAGGTAGAGTATCAGGACAAGACTTCAACACAGATTGATGTACGCTTTACCGTGGTTGATCAGGCTGCCGTACTCGGTGCCTTTGGCACTGATGAGGGTGAGGGCGATGTGTCGGTTGTAATCTGGACGACGACCCCTTGGACCATTCCCGCCAATCAGGCGGTCTCCGTCGGCGCGGAGATCGAATACGCGCTGGTTCAGGTTGATGTTGGTCAGGGTGCTGAGCGTCTGATCCTGGCCACGGACATGGTACCGGGCATTATGGCCCGCTGGGGTGTGGAAGCGTATAGGGTGTTGGCAAATGTCACTGGCTCCGTTCTCGAGAACCAGTTGCTGCACCATCCGGTGTATGACAAGCAAGTGCCTGTCCTGCTGGGTGACCACGTCTCCCTGGACGCCGGTACCGGTGCAGTACACACAGCGCCAGACCATGGTATGGAAGACTTTGACGTGGGCAAGGCCTACGGCATTGGCACCATCAATCTGGTGAAAGCAGACGGTACCTACACAGAAGCGGCCGGTGAGTTTGCCGGTGTGCATGTATACAAGGCCGATGAGCCGGTCTGTACGGCGCTGGAGCGTGAGGGAAAACTGGTGCGTTCGGAAAAGTTCCGCCACAGTTATCCGCATTGCTGGCGCACCAAAACGCCTCTGATTTATCGGGCCACTCCTCAGTGGTTCATCAGCATGGACAAGCTCAATCTGCGCGCCGATGCCCTGGAAGCCATCAAAGGGGTGCGCTGGGTGCCGGCCTGGGGCCAGAACCGGATTGAGGCCATGTTCGAGCAGAGTCCGGACTGGTGTATCTCCCGTCAGCGCACCTGGGGCGTGCCCATCACCCTGTTTATCCACAAGGAAACACAGGAGCTGCACCCCAACACTCAGGACCTGATCGAAAAAGTGGCCCAGGCCGTGGAAACCGGTGGTATCGACGCCTGGTACGACATTGATCAGAGCGAATTGCTGGGTGGCGACGCGGAACAGTATGAAAAAGTCATGGACACTCTGGATGTGTGGTTTGACTCCGGTGTTACCCACGATTCTGTCTTGCGGGCGCGTAAGGAGCTGGGGCAGTTCCCGGCGGATATGTATCTGGAGGGCTCCGATCAGCACCGTGGCTGGTTTCAGTCGTCCCTGAAGACCTCTATCGCCATGAATGGTGTGGCACCTTATAAACAGGTGCTGACCCACGGTTTTACCGTGGACGCCAAGGGCTACAAGATGTCGAAGTCCATGGGGAACGTCATTGCGCCACAGGAAGTGATGAATGAGCTGGGCGCTGACATCCTGCGCTTGTGGGTCTCAGCAACCGATTACAGCGGTGAGATGAGTGTTTCCAAAGATATCCTTCGTCAGACCGCTGATGGTTACCGTCGGATTCGTAACACCGCGCGCTTCCTGCTCAGCAATCTGAACGGGTTTGATCCCGAGCAGCACATGGTGGCGCCAGAAGACATGATCGCGCTGGATCGCTGGATGGTGGACCGCGCTCTGCTGCTGCAGAACGAGCTGAACGAAGACTATGGCAATTATGCCTTCCTGAGAATTTATCAGAAGGTGTACAACTTCTGCGAAGCGACGCTGGGCGGTTTCTATCTGGACATCATCAAGGATCGCCAGTACACCACCCAGGCAGACAGTCTGGCGCGACGTTCCTGCCAGACTGCGCTCTACCACGTTGCGGAGGCTCTGGTGCGCTGGATTGCGCCTATTCTGAGCTTTACCGCTGATGAAATCTGGCAGCACCTGCCAGGTGAGCGCGGTGACACGGTGTTCTACGAGACCTGGTACGAAGGCCTGAGTGCTTTGCCGGAGGATTTCGAACTGGGCCGGGACTATTGGCGCGAAATCTACGCTGTCAAAGAAGCTGTCAACAAATGCCTTGAAGAGGCCCGGGCCCGCGGTGAAATCAAAGGGTCTCTGAGTGCCGAGGTGACCCTGTACTGCGATGGTCAACTGGCAGAGCGCCTGAACCATCTGGGTGAAGAGCTACGCTTTGTGCTGATTACCTCTGAAGCGGCAGTGAAGCCTGTCGGAGAAGCCGTCGGTGTTGAGCAGACCAACGTCGAGGGGCTGTTGGTAAAAGTAACGCCTGCGACACACGCTAAATGTGAGCGATGCTGGCATCACCGAGAGGACGTGGGGCAGGATGACCAGCACGGAGACCTTTGTGGGCGCTGTGTAACCAACGTGGACGGCCCGGGTGAAACCCGAGCCTATGCCTGATGGATTCCGTCATGACTGAGGGTAAGACAGGCAGCAAGTTGACGTGGTTATGGCTGGCCGCGTTGGTTATCGCCATCGATCTGGGCACCAAGGCCATGGCCACAGCCATGCTGACTTATGGTAACCCTGTGCCCGTGCTACCCGGATTCAACCTGACCTTATTGCATAACACCGGGGCGGCGTTCAGCTTTCTGGCTGACGCCGCAGGTTGGCAGCGCTGGTTCTTTGTTACCCTGGCGGTTGTGGTCAGTGTGGTGCTGGTGGGCTGGCTGAGAAAACTCAAAGCTCACGAAACCTGGACAGCGGTCGCCATTGTGCTCATTCTCGGCGGTGCCATTGGTAATGTGTATGACCGGGTGGTTCATGGTTATGTGGTGGATTTTCTGCACTTTTACTGGCAGGACTGGCACTTTCCGGCATTCAATCTGGCCGACACGGCTATAACCATGGGTGCTGTCATGATGATACTTGATGCATTTCGCAAACCCGCTGATACCAGCGGGGATGCAAACAGGAGCAACTGATTCCGATGAAAGAGCTGCCCATTGATAGTGGAACCCGCGTAAAACTGCACTTTGCCCTCAAGTTTGAAGACGGTGAGACGGTGGACACCACGTTCGACAAAGAGCCCGCCACTCTGGAGATGGGCGATGAGAGCCTGCCGGAGAACTTTGAGGCTTTTTTGGTCGGCCTGAAGGCTGGTGATCACGAGACCTTCAGTGTGCCGCCGGAAAAGGCGTTCGGACAGCACAACCCTAACAATATCCAGACTTTCAAGCGTCATGAGTTCAGTGCCGACATGGTGCTGGAGCCGGGCGTGGTTGTTTCGTTTGCCGATGCCCGCCAGCAGGAGCTGCCGGGTGTTATCAAACGGGTGGAAGGTGACGTTGTCGACGTCGACTTTAATCACCCGCTGGCAGGGCATACACTGATATTCGAAGTGCAGATTATTGACGTTGAACCAGCTGGGCCGACACACTGACTATGCAAATCCGACTCGCTAACCCCCGTGGCTTCTGTGCCGGTGTAGACCGCGCCATTGAAATCGTAAACCGAGCGCTGGATGTGTTCGGGGCTCCTATTTACGTGCGCCATGAGGTGGTTCACAACAAGTTTGTGGTGGACAACCTGCGAAACCGGGGAGCCATTTTTGTGGATGAACTGGATGAGGTGCCGGATGACAAACTGGTGATCTTCAGTGCTCATGGCGTTTCTCAGGCCGTCCAGAATGAAGCCAGCCGACGCGGGCTGAAGGTGTTTGATGCGACTTGTCCGCTGGTAACCAAGGTGCATATGGAAGTGATGCGTTACAGCCGGGACGGGCGTGAGTGCGTGCTCATTGGTCATCACGGGCATCCGGAAGTGGAAGGCACCATGGGGCAGTATGATCACAGCAACGGCGGTGACATCTACCTTGTGGAAGATGAGTCGGATGTGCAAAAGCTCGATGTTAAAGAGCCCGACAGGCTGTCCTTTGTGACTCAGACCACGCTGTCGATGGATGACACTGCGCGAGTGATCGATGCTCTGCGAGCAAGGTTTCCGAAAATTGAGGGGCCGCGAAAAGATGATATCTGTTACGCGACCCAGAATCGTCAGGACGCAGTAAAGCAACTGGCAGGCACTTGCGACATTATGTTGGTGGTCGGTTCCCCCAACAGTTCCAATTCAAACCGCCTGAGAGAGTTGGCTGAGCGCATGGGAACCCCCGCTTATCTGATTGATGAGGCCGGGCAGATTGATCCTGCGTGGCTTGAAGGTAAGCATGCCGTGGGCGTAACCGCCGGTGCGTCGGCTCCTGAAGTGCTGGTGGCCGATGTGATCAAGCGCCTGAAAGCACTCGGTGGCGAAGAGCCTGAAGAAGTGTCTGGCCGCGAAGAGAATATTGTGTTTTCGATGCCGAAAGAATTGAGGATTGATGTGGTGGAGGTACAGTAAGCACACCTTGAGTGTGCTTCTGCTCACTATTTCTAAAATCCCAGACCATTTGTCGGTACCTTTAAACCGTTTGTCGATCCTCCCTTTCCTTGCCTGCTCAGCCCTCCTACCCTAATGCTGTTTAATTAGTGGAATGCCTTATGTTGAAGATGCGCCATCATTCCGGTTTTAGTTTGGTTGAGCTTCTAGTGACGATCGCAGTTATCGCTATTGTGGCGTCCTATGCTGTCCCAACGTTTAGAGAGACGATTTTGAATAACCGTCTTACTACACAAGTAAATGAAGTCTCGGGCATTTTGGGGATGGCTAGAAGCGAGGCGAGTAAGCTCAGGGGGAGTGTTGTAACGCTCTGTGCCTCAGATGACAGCACTTCTTGTAGCGGAGACGCTACTTGGGAAACCGGCTGGATTATGTTCTCCGACCAGGATGCTGACAGGGCTGTGGATGCCGGTGATGATCAGCTGATTAAAGTCAGTTCTTCGCTGTCGGGGGGGAATACGCTGAGGATACTTGGGTTTACGAGCGATGGCGGAAACTACATTCAGTTTGCCGGAGATGGTCAGCCGCTTCCCTCAGCCACCAACAATGGTTCCGGTACCTTTGTCTTGTGCGATGAACGGGGGGCCAGTGAGGCCCGTGCTGTTGTAGTGAATGTTTCCGGTCAAGTGCGTTTGGCAAGAGATACCGATGCGGATGGCATCGTTGAAGCTCACACTTTGGACACAGGCAAAACTCCGCCCACACCCACGCCGGTGAGTTGCCCATGAGAGGTCATCGAATGAAACCTGTGATTGCTTCGTTTCAAGGGAATCGTGCACCCCAGCGTGCAAGAGGTTTTACGCTGATCGAAATCCTTGTGACTATGTTTATCCTTGCCATTGGGCTCCTGGGTTTAGCTGGCTTGACCACAGAAGGCATGAAAAATAACCAGGGGGCTTATCTGAGAACCCAGGCAAGTATTCTTGCTTATGACATGGTTGACCGTATTAGGGCTAACAAGAATCAGGCAGCGGGGTATCAAGGGTTTTCCACGGTTAATGCTTCGACGGCGCTCCCATCGTGTGTTTCCGATGCTGCCGGTTGTACTGCTGTTGATCGGGTAACGGCTGATCTCGCGGAGTGGACTCGTCACGTTCAGGGGGCCGGGGCTGGTGTTGCGATGTTGCCTGGCGGGCAGGGAAGGATCTTCTTCGATGGAACCAGTTCGATCTACACCATAACTATTATTTGGCAGGAAACAGGCCGGGAAGGTGACGCTGGAGAAGTTGTTGCTGGTGATAATAGTTATGTCGTTCGGTTTACGTTATGAGGCGCCATTTGAGAGGAAATATGAATATGCACACTGGCTGTCATCTGGTTAAGCGCCAACAAGGCTTATCTCTTGTGGAGCTGATGATTGCTCTGGCTCTCAGTAGTGCGTTGATCTTAGGTATATTTACCATATACCTGGACTCGAGCCAGACATCTCGTTTGAGTAACTCTCTCGCCCGAATTCAGGAGTCCGGACGCATAGCGATCAATATGATGGCAAAGGATCTTCGAATGGTCGGCTTTCAGGGATGTGCTGACCCAAGTGACGTTACCCTTAATATTATTGCCCATAATCCTCCTACGACCGATTTTTTTCAGACTACTCTGCGCGGTTGGGAGGTAAATGACTTGGCGACTTGGGCGGATGGTAGCGAATTGGATGGAGATAGTATTGAAACGAGGGTTCGGCCTGGTAGTGATGTTTTGTCCATTCAGCGAGGTGAAACTGCTGAAGTTGAATTGGCCAAGAATCTGGGGCCAATCAATGCAAATATCCAAGTAACTGGCTCCGATGTAGGGCTCTTCTCTAAAGGAGATTTGGTACTGATTTCAGACTGCGAGGCGGCAGATTTGTTTCGAATTTCCAGTCAGCCCAGTTCCAATACATGGGCTCACGCAAGTAACGTTAATACGAGTAATAATTTAAGTCATAGCTATAAAGAGTCTGCGCGCATTATGCGTTTCCTTGGCTCTATATATTTTGTTGCTGATACCGGGCGTGACGATGACAGTGGCAATGATATTTTTGCGCTGTATCGAGGTAATCGGAACCTTGCCAACACTGCAATGCCCTCACCACTTTATCAGGTGGAGGAAGTAGTTGAAGGTGTTGAGAGCTTGCAGATTGAATATGGCGAGCGTGTTGGTACCAACGGTGTTCGCTATACCACAGCCGATAACGTTGGAGACATGACGAGCGTGATTGCCCTGAGGGTGGGCCTGCTAGTGAGCGACCCGAGTGCCGTTCGGGATGATCCCGATAGCTCAACTTATGATCTTCCCGGTGCATCTGTTGTTCCTGCGTCCAGTGCGGGTAGCACGGATGTTTCGCACGCTGAAGACAGACGTTTGCGACGTGTGTTTACCTCAACTGTCATGCTGCGAAACCGGGATTGAGGAGGTGATATGCGTATTGTTCAAAACGAAATGAAGTTTGGGGCATATCAGCGAGGCGCTGTATTGATTATCAGCCTCATTGTTCTTTTGGTAATGACATTGATCGGTGTGGCAGGAATGAACTCTTCTGTTATGCAGGAGCGGATGGCGGTTAATGCACAAAACTCCAATCGTACCTTCCAGGCTGCTGAAAGTATGGTGGGAGCCCTGACCAACCAACTCTATGCAAATAACCTGGATCTGTTGAGAGAGTCGATGCAGGCGGTAGATGGGAACAGCAGCTCTGTCGCGGTAAAGGTGGATGCGGCGAATGGGATAGAGGGAAGTTATCAGGCTCGCTTTCTGGGTGAGGTTATTCTCACAAGTGGCAGTTCTATGGATGCCAACGAGAGTTCAAGTGACCTGAAGGGATATCGGTATGAACTCATAGGTGAGGCCGATATGGATAACACTGGTGCGTCGTCTCGTATCGCCAAAGGTATTGAGTACTACTGAATTGATGGAGGGAGAATCCTCCAGGGGGAGTGTGAAATGGCAAATGCCTGTAGATGGTCAAAAGGATTGGTTGCGCTAGTCTTGGCCAGTGTTTTCATGGTTTTTACGTTAGCTTCTCATGCCGAGTCCAAGAAAATGAGTTTGACAAATCCTGATTACGAAGCCTTCGAGGTGAGTGCTGTTGGGTTTGTGGTCAATGAAAATGGCGAGCTTGTGCAAGTGAGCGCAAAAGGTTGCCCGCGGTGTCCTGCAGAGCTTCTTTTGCCTAAGCGTGATATGGAAATTGTTCTGGGTGAAGAGTCGATTTCGGTAAAAGAAGCTGTTCGTTATCAGGGAAGTTTTGCGCTTGTTACTGTTGAGCATCAGACCGGCATGGTTATGGACGTTTGGCTTCCAGAAATTCATACAGGTGGAATGGAGGGCGAGAAATGAAGGGCTCCATCAATATACGGTTAGTTCTGTCGCTCTGTCTTGGTATCTTCGGAGCAACTCATACCAGCATTCTTTCTGCAGATGATACGGAGGTCTTTTTTTCCAATGCCTCTTCTGTGGTTAAGCCTAATATTATGTTTGTTATTGATAACTCCGGGAGTATGCGCAACTCCGTCCAGGGAACAAGTGATAGTCGCATGGAAGTTGTGCAGAGTGTTACCAATGATCTCATTGATAGTATGGAGAATGTCAATGTAGGCTTGGCGAAGTTCAATATTGTGTGTAGATATAATTATTGCCGGACGGAAAGTGGTGGGCACATTCTCTCGGCGCCGGTGGCAGTTGAGAGCAATCGTTCTGATTTGAAGGCGCTGGTCGATGGACTAGAGCCAGTTGGAAATACACCGCTTGCGGAGACCCTTGCTGAGGTTGCTCGTTATTTTCGGGGTGAATCGCCATTATATGATGGTGCCCCTATTTCATCTGTGACGACCAGCAACGGTCAATACGTATCTCCGGTAAAATACCAGTGTCAGAAAAATTTCGTGGTATTTCTTACCGACGGGGCACCGACTGCTGACGATACAGACGATAAGATCAGTGCTTACATTGGCAAAAAATGTGGTGATGAGCTGAGTGGAGACTCTAATTGCCTTGATGAGGTTGCAGAATTTCTGGCAACCAAAGATATTTCCGCAAGTCTCGATGACGCTCAGAATGTATTCACCAGTACGGTTGGGTTTGCGACGCAGCAGAGTTTGCTTGAAAATACCGCCCGACTGGGAAAAGGAACCTATTATCAAGCTGATGATGCGGCATCCCTGAAAAAAGCATTTGCAAGTTTCTATGAAGATGTCCTGGCTCGGGGGTCAACGTTCGCCGCACCAGGCGTAGCTGTGAACACGTTTGATCGCCTGAACCATCTTGACACTTTATATTACTCTCTGTTTCAGCCTAAAAAAGGCGCCATCTGGGACGGCAACCTTAAACGCTACAAGCTGGATGTTCGCAAAGACAACAATGGTGATCCTGAGGTTGTCATTGTGGACGTCAACGATAATCCCGCCATAGATAAAACAACAGGCTTGTTCAGTGATAGTGCCCGCAGCTGGTGGAGTCCTGTAATTGACGGTCGGGTTGTATCTCTTGGTGGGGCTGCCTCTAAATTGCCGGATACCAACTCAAATCGCAAAGTGTTCTCCAATCTGAACAGCAGCAGGGCGTTAAGTGATTCAGCGAATCAGGTTGTACCAACGAATACGGCGATAACGGCTGATTTGTTGGGCGATGCCTCAATGGATGCAGCAACGCGGGAGAAGATCATCAACTGGACCCGGGGGCTCGATGTTAATGACCAAGATGGTGATAACGATACTTCGGATGCCCGGAAACTGATGGCAGACCCCCTGCATTCAGTTCCGTATTTGGCAATCTACGATCCAACAAGCACACCGCAGGATGTCACCATTTTTTACGGAGACAATCAGGGCTACCTTCATGCCATAGATGGGAGTACCGGTTCCAGCATCTTTGCGTTCATGCCGAAGGAGTTGCTGGCCAATCAGGCGACCATTATGAATGGCACTGCAGCCACAGAGAAAGTGTATGGTATGGATGGCAGCGTGGTTAGCTGGGTTCATGATGATAACCGGGATGGTGTGATCAGCGCTGGTGGTAAAGACAAGTTCTACATCTATTCGGGCATGCGCCGCGGAGGAAGAAGTTACTATGCTCTTGATGTAACGAATCGGAATAACCCAGAGCTGGTCTGGTCTATTAGCGGTGGTTCTGGCGCGTTCGGTGAGCTTGGGCAAACTTGGTCAACGCCAGTAAAAACGAAGGTTAACATCGGAGGCAAGCTGTATGAAGCTCTGATCTTTGCTGGAGGCTATGACCCCGATCAGGATACCGCCGGAGTACGTCAGGCCGATGATATCGGTCGTGCGGTATATATCGTTGATGCGGAAACGGGTGACCTACTTTGGTGGGCAGGCGGCTCCAGCAGCACTGCCAATCTGAAACTACCCGAGATGCAGTATAGTATTCCTGCCTCACCCAAAGTGCTGGATGTTAACGGAGATGGTCTTGCTGACCAGATATACGTAGGTGATGTTGGCGGGCAAATTTTCCGCTTTGATCTGGTTAATACCAACAAATTGGCAGATTTTGCTACAGGTGGGCGAATTGCAGACTTGGGGGGGGCGACTGCAGTAGAAAGTCGGCGCTTCTACCATTCACCAGATCTTTTCGGTCTCAAAATTGCTGGCAAGCGTCACTTGGGATTGATCATTGGCTCCGGTTATCACGCGCACCCGCTGGACAAGACAATCGATGATCGTATCTACATGCTTAAGATTGATGCGGTGAGTTCGGCTCCGGTAGATCCAGCCGATGCTACGGAGTCTCGTGTACTATATCAGACGATCACGGAGAGTGATCTTTATGATGCAACGGCAAATCTTATTCAGCAAGGCACGGAAGGTGAGCGGCAGGCTGCGTCTACTGCCTTGTCTGCGGCGGATGGGTGGTTCATCCGTTTGGAGCGGGATGGAGAAAAGGTTATGGCCAGTTCAACCACCGTCAATAATGAGGTTTATGTAACAACTTATGAGCCCAAAGCCAGTTCTGATCCATGCGTGCCGCCCACTGGGACAGCCCGTATGTACCATCTGTCTGTTCTTGATGGATCCGCTGTTCGGAATTATGACGAGGTTGGTCCAGCGGATGAACTGACCCAGGAGGACAGGGAGGTTGAGTTGAAAGACCCTATTCCTCCGGCTAAACCTCAAAGGATAAGGCTCAAAGATACCGATATCATCTGTGTCGGCACGGATTGTCGGCCGATTCCTCCAGTACATGGCCTTGTTGAAACCTTCTGGTATGAGGACTGATCGTTGATTGATCTGAACGCTAGGCAGTCGGGTTTTACCCTCATTGAACTTATGATTGTGGTAGCGATTGTCGGCATTATTGCCGCAATCGCCTATCCTAACTACACCGAGTATACGGAACGCGCAAGGCGTACCGATGGGCAGGGTGCTCTCATGGGATTGGCATCGGCCTTGGAGCGCCATTATGCAACACGGAATACTTATGCTGGTGCTGCAAGTAGCGGGGCTGATACGGGAGCTCCCGAGATATATCCGGATGAAGCTCCTATTGATGGAGGGCGAAAATATTATGACCTCACAATTCAGTCAGCCGATGGTTCTTCGTTTACCGTTCGGGCGACACCAAAAGGAGGCCAGGCAGGAGATGGTGTTCTAGAGTTGGACTCTACCGGGGCAAGGCGCTGGGACCGTGATGCAAACGGTTCATTCGATGCTGGTGAGAATACCTGGGATTAATTATTAGATATTGTGGTGATTGATGAGCGCCAAGGTATGCACAAAACCTTGGTCACATAGGGCAGGATAGCTTTGCACCGGAAGCCATTATGATGACACCATCGTGGTCGATATCATCTTCTACCCGAAATCGCCCGGCCAAATTAACTGGCATGTAGGCCATACTTTCTTGTTTCTGATCGTCAGGACAGAGCAGAAGGCTGCCCATGGTGCCATGAGCTGCGCCCTCTGGGTTAAAACGAAAGTAGCCTCGCCCAGCAGTCCTTGATTTCAGGTCAAAGCCAGTAAGGTCGAGTGCTAATTGCCGGAGGATTACGTTGTTATCGGGCTTTCGGTTTTTGTCTGCGTCGATAAACGCAGATATGGTGAGGTTCCAGTCATCAACACAAACTCCTGACGAGTTAAGAGGGCAAATAGTAACAAGCTTTTTCTCTGTAACGGCTGCCCACCGCCCAAACGCAAGGAATCCATGTAGCTCGTTAAATATCGATTGCTTTCTGGAATTGAGTACCCAGCTAGAGAGGTTTGGTATCGATAAGCTGGCGACGATGGCAATTAGCAGGATGCATATTAAAACTTCAAGAAGGGAAAAACCCTTCCCCTTTGAGGTATTGGATAGATGCATGGTGCCCTCCGTGGCTCCATGAATGATTTATTTAAGTTACGTCGGTGGAATTTTAGAAGAATGAACGTCGATGGTGTGGGCCTCAGGTCTCACTCTTGTTGTGAGGATCATTCCATTCCCAACTTCTTCAACCGATAACGCAAGGCCCGAAAGCTGATGCCAAGCCGTTTGGCGGCAGCGGTCTTATTCCAGCGTGTGGCTTCCAGGGCTTTCTCGATGGCCTGGCGTTCAATGCTCTCCAAATATCCTTCCAGGTCAATTTCACCCTCCGGAACCGGGGTGTTTTCCGTTTCGTTCGCATTTGATGCTGTTGATGTCACCAGGCTTGGTGGTGCCATGCTCCCGCCAAGATGAAGATCTCCGGCATCAATGACGTCTTCGTCGCAAAGAGTGAAGGCTCGCTCCAGGATGTTCTCAAGCTCCCGAACGTTGCCCGGAAACTCATAACCCTTGAGCCGGTCAATAGCCGCGGTGGTCAGGGCCGCTGCGTCACACTCGTATTCTTGTGCAATGCGTTTAAGAATGTGGTTAGCGAGCAAGGCAATGTCGTCTGCGCGCTCCCGAAGAGGAGGCACCGACAGCTCAATGACGTTGATCCGGTAGAACAGGTCTTGCCGAAAACGGTCTTCCTGCACCAGTTCTGGCAGGTTTTTGTGAGTCGCGCTCAGAATTCGGATATCAACGGGGACTTCTTTGGTGTCGCCCACCGGGCGTACGGCCTTTTCCTGGATAGCTCTCAGAAGTTTGACCTGCATGGGCAGTGGCAGGTCAGCCACTTCATCGAGAAACAGTGTGCCGCCATCGGCAGAGCGGAATAGCCCCGGTTTGTTCTCCACCGCGCCGGTAAAGCTGCCTTTCTTGTGGCCGAAAAACTCGCTTTCCATCAGTTCTGAAGGAATCGCACCGCAGTTGACGGCGATAAAAGGGCCCTCATTTCTCGGGCCTTGCAGGTGGATCATCCGGGCCACGAGCTCTTTGCCGCTTCCGGACTCCCCATTGATAAAAACGGGAGCCTGGCTTCTTGCCAGTTTTCTGGTCTGGTTGCGCAGCGTTCTGATCTTGGGAGAATTGCCCAGAAGGAGGCCTGAATCTTCCGTGTCTTCTGACTCCCCGGCCCTTGGTTGTGAAAGTTTCAGGGCGCTGTTAACCAGTTCTCTCAGGCGAGGGAGTTCAACGGGTTTGGACACGAAGTCAAACGCCCCCGCCTTCAGTGATTCGATGGCGGTATCCATACTGCCGTAGGCGGTAATGACTGCGACTGGGGTGCAGGGGGCGTTCTGCTGAATCCAGTGCACAAGTTCAATTCCATTGCCGTCCGGCAGGTTCATATCAGTCAGGCAGAGTTGGGGTTTGTGTTGCTGGAGCAGGTCTCTGGCGCTGACAAGGTCTGGAGCGGTATAGGTGGTAATCCCCATACGGGAAAGGGTGATTTCCAGCAAGTCCCGGATATCCGGTTCATCGTCGACGATCAGCGCAGTCTGTGTAGTCATTGTCTGTCTTCGGTTCCCTGTTGAGTTCAAACGCCCGATGGCCCGTTTTTCAGATCATGCGCCCCGGTGGGGCGAAGGTGATTCGGAATCGACAACCAGGCTGGTTGTCATCAACCAGCGACAAGTGTGCCTGATTCGCTTCGCATAGCTCCCTGGCCAGATACAGCCCGAGCCCTGTTCCGCTTTTATCAGTAGTAAAGAAGGGTTCAAATACGGAATGCCGATGCTCTGCCCCGATGCCCGGGCCGTAATCCCGAACATCAACGTAAGCACGTTTGCCATCAGCCGTGGCACCCGCGATCAATTGTATCCGGTTTTGCCCGCTCTGCTGTTTGCTGTACCTCAAACCATTGTCGCACAGATTCACCATCACCTGCTCAATCTGGCTTTTGTCGAATCGCGCCTCGGGAATCGTGTCTCCGAGAATCAGCTCAATGGATGGTGGCAGATCGCCATCCACGGTCTGTACAAAATCGCGCCGGAATTCACGGAGCCATTGAACCACATCGATCAACTCGGAGTTGGCGGTACGTCGGCGGGAAAGATCCAGAACATTCTCGATGATTCCGTTAACCCTTTTGGAGTGTCGGCGGATGATGTCGAGCATGCGGGTATCGTTTTCATCGAGATGGGGCGATTCCTCCATCAACTGAGCGGCATGGCTGATGGCACCCAGAGGATTTCGTATTTCGTGCGCGATGCCCGCGGTCAGCCGGCCAAGCGAGGCCAGTTTCATCTGTTGGGCCTGCTGGGTCACTTTGCTCATATCTTCAATAAAAACGAGAATGTGGTCGCCCCGTTCCTGATCGAGTTGAGTAAAATTGGCCTGTAGCAGTGGTGACGTCGGTGATGCCTGGAAAGGCTCAATGCGCATGGCCGGATTTTTCAGCCAGGCCTTCAACCCCTGATGGAGCGGTTGGGGCAACCGTTGGTCGTGGGCTTCCCCGG
The DNA here is from genome assembly GCF_000421165.1 of Marinobacter daepoensis DSM 16072. GTDB lineage: Bacteria > Pseudomonadota > Gammaproteobacteria > Pseudomonadales > Oleiphilaceae > Marinobacter > Marinobacter daepoensis. Next base: position 15,315 of record NZ_ATWI01000013.1, on the reverse strand, counting down.
CGACGCTGTTCTCAGGCATTCCAGACAGAAGTTCTTCAGCCGCGGCGTTGGCTAGCCGGATCTGGCCGGAACGGTCCAGCACCAAGATGCCAGTGCGCATCCGTTGGATGATCTGTTTGTTGATCTGCTGAAGCTCTTGAATGCTGCGGGCCCGGCTGCTGGCTAAGGCTTCGCTTCGTATCATCCGGCGGGAAATCCCCTGAAGAGCAAAAGCTGCAGCAAAGTAGAGAATCCCCAGTGAGCCTGCTCGCACAATGTCATCGGCGGTTTCGTTGAGCACCAGTACCGCCCAGGCAGAAATGCCCAGAGAACAGATTGCCGCCAACGCAGCGTAGAACGTACCCATTCGGCTGGGTGTCAGGATGTTCCCTGCCGCTACAGAGACAATGACCAGATTGGCGAGGCCATTGGTGATTCCGGTGCTTGCCAGCAAAAGCCCGTGCATCATCAGAATGTCAAACAGGATGGTGAGGGTGATATGGCGCTGCCTCGGCTGGAATCCGATCAGTAACAGCAGCGTGGTGAGGCTGTTCACCCCCAGATAGATGACCACCCCTACCTGGTAATAGTCCTGCCATCGAAACTTGCTGTCGGTGGTAAAGGGGGCAAAGAACAGCAACCCGAACAGCATCAGGCTGATCACCACCCGATAGTAGTTGTAAATAAGAAATAGACGGGCCTGCTGTTGTTTGACCGGGGGGCCAAAAGCAGAGTGGGGAAGGTGTGTCTGGACCGTGTCTTGCACCATGGCTGAAATCGTCTGTTGGTACGCGGAAGAAATCTCTGTTGCTGACGGGTTATAATAGCCTTTTAACGGCAACAAGTTACAGGAGTCCGTCGATGCCGGTATCCGGTCAGGCAACCAAGGGTGATAGCACCGCCACCACACTCCGCGTCGTGATGGCGCAGCTGGATTTTCTGGTGGGCGACATTCCGGGCAATACGGAACGGATTCTGCAGGCCACCCGGCAGGCCTGGGATGAGCATCAGGCCGATGTGGTCGTTTTCCCGGAGCTCTGCCTCACCGGCTACCCCCCGGAGGATTTACTGCTGCGCCCCAGCCTGGATCTGCGCGTGCGAGAAGCGTTGTCAGTTCTTCAGCAGGCAGCCCTGCCCCCTGCTATGGTAATCGGTGCCCCTATACGTTCGGAAGGACGGCTCTATAACGCCGCGCTGGTTATCGAAGATGGTGAAATCCGGGGGCGCTACTTCAAGCGTTTTCCGCCGAATTATCAGGTTTTCGATGAAAAGCGTTACTTCTGTGCAGGTGAAGATACTTTGGTGCTGAGCATCAAAGGGCAGCCGGTCGGAATAACGGTGTGTGAAGATCTCTGGAAAGACGGCCCTCTTGAGGATGCGGCTGCCGCCGGAGCCCGGCTCATTCTCAATCTGAATGCCTCACCCTACGACATCGACAAGCAGGCCCGACGCAAGTCCCTGTTGGAGAGAAAGTCCCGTGAAAATCAGGTCAGTGTGGTTTACGTCAACCTGATGGGGGGGCAGGATGAGTTGGTGTTTGATGGTGGTTCCATGGTATTCGACCACTCTGGGCGGCTCTCGGCGGAAGCGCCTCAGTTCGAGGCGGGGCTGTACCCGGTCGATTTTCTGTGTGAACACTATTGTCAGCCTATTTCCCGCCCCCTTCCGGGTGAGCCTTCGTTAGAGGCAAATGTCTACAGCGCACTGGTGACCGGCGTACGGGATTATGTCAACAAAAATGGGTTCAAGTCAGTGGTCTTGGGGTTGTCTGGTGGTATTGATTCCGCGCTCACCCTGGCGGTTGCGGTTGATGCCCTGGGAAAGGAGCGGGTCAGGGCGGTGATGATGCCGTTCCGGTACACGTCGAATATCAGCCTGGAAGACGCGGAGGCCGAGGCTTTGGCGTTGGGGGTGCAGTACGATGTGTTCTCCATTGAGCCCATGTACGATGCGTTTATGGCCACTCTTGCTGAACCGTTTTTGGGCACCAAGCCCGACACGACCGAAGAAAATCTGCAAGCCCGTCTGAGAGGGGTTCTGTTGATGTCCCTGTCCAACAAATTTGGCTCGTTAGTGCTGACCACCGGCAACAAGAGTGAGTTGGCGGTTGGATACTCCACTCTCTATGGGGATATGGCTGGCGGCTTCGACGTGCTTAAGGATGTTCCGAAAACTCTGGTTTTCAGGCTGTCCCATTATCGGAATACGGTGTCTCCGGTGATTCCGGAGCGGGTGATTACACGTCCGCCGTCAGCAGAGCTGGCGCCGGATCAGAAAGACGAGGATAGCCTGCCCGGATACGATGTTCTGGATCAGATCCTGAATTTCTACGTGGAACGGGATTACAGTGCGGACGCCATTGTGGCAGAAGGGTTTGATCGGGCTGAGGTAGACCGGGTCGTCAGGCTGGTGGACGTCAACGAGTACAAGCGCCGGCAGGCGCCGATCGGCGTTCGGATTACCGAAAGAGGCTTTGGTAAAGACCGGCGTTATCCGATTACCAGCGGGTGGAAAAGCGGGAAGTAACCCCGCTTTTACTCATCCCCCATCAGGCCGAAGGTCACCACATTGGTCAAAGACCGGTTCTGGCGACGAAGCAGGTCTGACTCATACTCGCCGTCGTCATTGAAGGCGTCGCTGTCCGGGAAGTTCTGTCGGAGCAGGGCGATCGCGTCGCTTGCGCCCTTTTTGAGCTCGAGGAAGCGGAAGGTGTCGGCCAGAATCATCAGGGCCTCTTCCACCGAAGGTGAGGATGGGTAGTTCTCTACCACATAGCGAGCCCGGTTGTTGGCGGCAGCATAGGCTTCACGTTTGATGTAATAGCGGGCTGCGTGGATTTCCAGTTCCGCCATCCGGTTTCGGATGGCGATCATGCGCTGGCGGGCATCCAGAGCGTACTCGCTGTCCGGGAATCGGTTCAGGAGCTGTGAGAAATCACGAAATGCCTGAAGCTGCTCACCTGGGTTGCGCGCCGCGACATCAATGGGAAAGTAGCGTGCGGCCAGGCCAAGATCCAGATTGTAGGAAGCGAGCCCTCTCATATAAAGAGCGTAATCCATGTGATCGCTCTGCGGGTTTAGGCGCATAAAACGGTCTGCGGCGGCACGGGAGCCTTCCAGATCCAGGTTCTGATACCGGGCGAAGATCAGGTCCAGTTGTGCCTGTTCTGCATAGCGGCCAAACGGGTAGTACGTTTCCAGTGCGTCCAGGCTCTGCTCGGCTTCATTGAAGTTGCCGGAATCCATGGCTTTTCGGGCATTGTCGTAATAGGTCTCTTCCGGCAGAACTTCCACTTCTTTCTGTGACGCGCACCCCGCAGCCAGAGCAAAGAGTGTGGAAAGAAGCAGTAATCGGACGACTGATCTCATGCCGGAATCCCGTATAATGGTCGAAACTTATGGTTTGATTCGCCATTGTAACGGGGAAGACGGCTTGTGTGCAGTGTTTCCCGAGATTGCCAGGAGAATCTGACCGAAACGTAACGTCACCACCTTCCGGTGGTCATCTTCGTCGAACACCAGCGGCGACAACGAGGTTGAATGACTTCTGAAAACCGAATTACCGGCCAGTACACCGTGCCGCCAGAGCTCAGCGATAAGCGGCTGGATCAAGCAGCAGCGGACTTGATGCCGGAGCACTCCCGCTCCCGTCTCCAGTCCTGGATCAAGAGTGGAGCATTGACCGTAAACGGGCAGACCCGAAAGCCCCGGGATAAAGTGATGATGGGTGACTCGCTGGCCCTGGATGCTGAACCAGAAGTGCAGGTAACCTGGGAGGCTGAGCCTATCAGCCTGGATGTTGTCTATGAAGATGAGCATCTGCTGGTCATTAATAAGCCAGCGGGGCTTGTGGTGCACCCGGCCGCCGGTCATGCCGATGGGACGTTGGTCAACGCGTTGCTGAATTACGCACCGGAAGTGGAAAACCTTCCGAGGGCCGGGATCGTTCACCGGTTGGATAAGGATACCTCGGGTATCATGGTGGTAGCGCGGAGTCTGATTGCCCATACCTCTCTGGTCGGCCAGCTTCAGACCCGGACCATGGGGCGTGAATACGAAGCGGTAGTGGTTGGGGCCCTGACGGGCGGGGCGACCGTAGACGCCCCCATTGGCCGCCATCCACAGGATCGCAAGCGGATGGCGGTTGTCTCTGGCGGCAAGCCCGCCGTGACGCATTATCGGCTGCTTGAGCGCTTTTCGGCCCATACTCTGGTTCGATGCAAACTCGAGAGTGGTCGCACGCACCAGATCCGAGTTCACATGGCCCATGTGCGGCATCCTTTGGTAGGTGACCCAGTCTATGGCGGGCGCCTGCGGTTGCCCAAGGGCACCACGGAGGAACTCAGAGAAGTGCTGGCGGCTTTCACCCGTCAGGCGTTGCACGCCCGACAGTTGACACTTGAGCACCCGGAAACGGGTAACATCATGAGTTGGGAAGTGCCATTACCGGATGACCTGGCGCACCTCATCGATGCCTTGCGCAAACACGCCCGGGAACTGGAAGACCGTGATTTCTGATAACAATACACTCAGGCCTGGCTGGGCTGTGCCGGGGTCTGTTCACGCGCTGTGCACGACCCGTAAAGGGGGCGGTAGCAAGGCGCCGTGGGCCTCGCTCAACCTTGGAAGTCATGTGGGTGACAACCCCGAATCGGTTGCGGAGAATCGCCAGCGCCTGGCCCGGTATGCGGGACTGGGGGCAGACCGGATTGGCTGGTTGAACCAGGTGCACGGTACCCGGGTGGTGGAGCTCACACCGGATAACGTCAGCGAGGTACCGGAGGCTGACGCCAGTTTTACACGGCATCCCGGGTTGGCGTGTGCCATCCTGACCGCAGATTGCCTGCCGGTCATTCTGTCCGATGTTGATGGGGCTGTGGTCGGGGCGGCTCATGCCGGTTGGCGAAGCCTGAGTGGTGGAGTCCTGGAAAACCTGATCAGCGCGATGAATGTTGAACCCCGAAAACTCAGGGCCTGGCTGGGGGCTGCTATTGGGCCTGATAGCTTTGAGGTCGGGCCTGAAGTGCGAGCGGCTTTTACTCACCACCATCCGGAAGCGAGGGGCGCTTTTAAACCGCATGGTGCCCGTCCGGGGCATTTTATGGCTGACATCTATCGCCTGGCGACCCAGAGGCTGCGCGAGGCAGGCGTAACGTCTGTGGCTGGCGGCGGTCTGTGTACCGTTCAGGATCGGGAGTGGTTTTTTTCCTATCGTCGGGATGGCGAGACCGGTCGAATGGCTACGCTGGTCTGGCTCCGGTCCTGAAGAGTGCGACCTTCTCGGGTGCAATTACTGACAACCGTCAATTTTCTGACGAGTTGCTGTCCCGTCAACTTGAAGTCCCCCTGCTTGCCCCTACATTAAGTTCAAAGCAATCGGAATATCCGCCCTGAGACTGGTCGGTATTCACAGCGAACTTTGGGGACAAGAGCACATGAGAATCGACAAACTCACCAGCAAGCTGCAGTCCGCCCTGGCGGATGCGCAGTCCATCGCAGTTGGCAAAGATCACAACTTTATCGAGCCTGTACATCTGATGCAGGCGTTGTTGGACCAGCAGGGCGGTTCCATCAAGCCGCTGCTCAAACAGATTGGTGTAGAGCCCGGGCGGGTCAGGCAGGCGATTGCGAAGGATATTGAAAACCTGCCGGAAGTCCACGGAAATGCCGGGGATGTCTCCATGTCCAATGATATGGGGCGGCTTTTTAACATCTCCGACAAGTTGGCCCAGAAGCGGGGCGATCAGTTCATTTCCAGCGAACTTATATTGCTCGCGGCAGTTGAAGACCGGGGTTCCCTGGGGCGCATTCTGCGGGAGCAGGGTGTTGATAAGGCTGCATTGGAAAAAGCCATTGACGAGGTGCGAGGTGGTGAATCAGTGAACGACGCGGGCGCAGAAGAAAACCGCCAGGCTTTGTCGAAGTACACGATTGATCTGACAGAGCGGGCTGAGGCCGGAAAGCTGGACCCTGTGATTGGCCGGGATGATGAAATTCGCCGGACTATTCAGGTACTCCAGCGCCGACGTAAGAATAACCCGGTGTTGATCGGTGAGCCCGGGGTAGGCAAGACCGCCATTGTCGAGGGGCTGGCTCAGCGTATCGTCAATGGCGAAGTGCCTGAAGGATTGAAAAACAAAAGGGTTTTGTCATTGGATATGGGAGCTCTGATTGCTGGGGCCAAATTCCGTGGTGAATTTGAAGAGCGCCTGAAGGCGGTGCTCAACGAACTGTCAAAGCAGGAAGGGCAGATCATTCTGTTCATCGACGAGATCCATACCATGGTGGGTGCCGGCAAGGCAGAGGGCTCGATGGATGCCGGCAACATGCTGAAGCCGGCGCTGGCTCGTGGAGAGCTGCATTGCGTGGGGGCCACGACATTAGACGAATACCGGGAAAACATTGAAAAAGATGCGGCACTGGAACGCCGTTTCCAGAAGGTGTTGGTCAGTGAGCCCAGTGAAGAAGACACCATTGCCATTCTGAGGGGGCTAAAAGAGCGCTACGAAGTGCATCACGGTGTTGAGGTAACCGATGGGGCCATTATCGCCGCAGCTAAATTGTCGCATCGATACATTACTGATCGTCAGTTGCCGGATAAGGCGATTGATCTGGTGGATGAAGCTGCGAGCCAGATCCGAATGGAGATGGATTCCAAACCTGAGGCGCTGGACCGCCTGGAGAGGCGCCTGATTCAACTGAAGATCGAGCGGGAAGCTCTCAAGAAGGAGACCGATGCTGCGTCCAAAAAACGGTTGGAAGAATTGTCTTTGGTGATTGGCGGTGTGGAACGCGAGTACGCCGATCTGGAAGAGGTCTGGAATACTGAGAAGGCAGCCCTGCATGGTTCCCAGAAAATAAAAAGTCAGCTTGAACAGGCCCGGATCGATCTTGAAAATGCCCGGCGCGCTGGCGATCTGGGCAAGATGTCGGAACTGCAGTATGGCAAGATTCCGGAGCTTGAGCGCCAGCTGGATATGGCGAGCCAGGCTGAAATGATGGAAATGAAGCTGTTGCGCAACCGGGTAACCGATGAGGAAATTGCTGAGATTGTTTCCAAATGGACCGGTATTCCAGTGTCGAAAATGCTGGAGGGCGAGCGCGACAAGCTGATGCGTATGGAGGAGGCGCTCCATGCGCGGGTCATCGGTCAGAACGAAGCTGTGGAAGCGGTGTCCAACGCCGTACGTCGTTCTCGGGCGGGCCTGTCAGATCCGAACCGGCCCAATGGATCGTTTCTGTTCCTGGGGCCCACGGGGGTTGGTAAAACAGAGTTGTGCAAAGCGCTGGCCTCTTTCCTCTTCGACACCGAGGAGGCGATGGTCCGTATCGATATGTCGGAGTTTATGGAGAAGCATTCTGTGGCCCGGTTGATCGGGGCGCCTCCGGGCTATGTCGGATATGAAGAGGGTGGTTATCTGACCGAGGCGGTTCGCCGTCGACCCTATTCGGTGTTGTTACTGGACGAAGTTGAAAAGGCCCATCCGGATGTGTTCAACATTTTGTTGCAGGTGCTGGATGACGGACGCCTGACTGATGGCCAGGGGCGCACCGTCGATTTCCGGAATACCGTGGTGGTGATGACCTCAAATCTCGGCTCCCACATTATTCAGGAAAAGGCGGGAGAAGAGAACTATGAAGCCATGAAAATGGCCGTCATGGAAGTGGTTGGAACCCATTTTCGCCCTGAATTTATTAACCGGGTTGATGAAGTGGTTGTTTTCCATCCGCTGGCCGAAAGTCAGATTCAGGGCATTGCCCGCATTCAGGTCGAGAATCTGGCGCGCCGCCTGAAGGATCAGGATATGACGCTGGCACTTGGGGATGATGTCATGCAGTTGCTGGCAGAAGTCGGATACGATCCGGTCTATGGTGCTCGACCGCTGAAACGCGCCATTCAGCGAATGATTGAAAACCCTTTGGCCCAGAAACTGCTGCAAGGCGCGTTTGTGCCCGGCGACACGATTCAAGCGGCCGTGGAAGGCGATCACCTGGTGTTCAGTAATAACGGCTGAGCAGGCCTCCCAGCTAAACAGGAAAGGGCGGAGGTGATGACCTCCGCCCTTTTTACTGGATGCTTGCGACTAACGAGGCCGGTTTAACGCTCGGAAGCACCGGGTTGGTCGGGGCCGCAGTTCTCGTTGGCGATTTCCTGGAACCGCTGGCGCTGCTGCTCTATTTCGTCCGGGTTCAGGTAGCGGGTCTCCCCTTTCTCCTCAACGCGGATACGGGCGTTGCTGTTAATCACTTCGAGGTTTGAGCGAGCGGTGGCGCAGTTGGCCTCACGCTGTTTTCTGCGGGCCTCTTCTGCGGCGGATTCGGCTTGCCGCTGTTGTTGCGCCGCTTGTTGTTCCTCGAGCTCACCAAGCTGCTCCTGAGCGCTCTGGCGCCCGGAGGCAGAGCTCTGGCTGGTGCCGGAGCGCACATTCACTTGCTCAACGGCTTGTCCGGTTGGCTGGCGGTCCCCGAAATGGGTGATGCCCTGTTCATCTGTCCATTTATAGACGGAAGCACTGGTCGCTAGGCCTGGTGCCGCCATTAACACGGTCAGCAATAGTATTTTTCGGTTCATGTCTCTGCTCGTCACTTGGTTACTGCCTGTGGCTATCATGCCATCGGATGTCTGGATTTTCCTGTCTCTGGTTCAAAAACTTGCACGGCTACCGGCTCAGTATGGCAGACAGAATAGACTTCTGGGGTAATTAAGCCGCAGCGCCTATTGACAGCGAGTTTCCCGCTGTCAGAATTACCGATTGCCTGAATACAGGGGTCAATACGGCAGGCAATCCCGAGCGAGTATCCCCCGTTAATCACCACACTGTGTTCGTCAGCCTATGGCGAGCCTTGGTTGTTGCTTACGTGCAACCCGTTGATTGGCTGTTCTCCGCAACCCTCAGGAGGGCGGCTGGCCAGGAGACAACCTCTTAAATTTAGTGTGGAGGAGTACGCCGGTTCCGCTTTCACAAGAAGCAGGGAAACCGAGAATCCAGGCAACCGGGATGTTTCCCGGCTCATTCACTCGTAGAAGAGGGTAGAAAATCGTGGAGTTATTGTCTGGCGCCGATATGCTGATCCGCTCCCTGCAGGACGAAGGGATCGAATACATATACGGTTATCCGGGTGGTGCAGCCCTTCATATTTATGATGCGCTGTTCAGGCAGGACAAAGTCAAGCACATTCTGGTAAGGCACGAGCAGGCAGCTGTTCATATGGCTGATGGCTACGCCCGTGCGACCGGAAAACCAGGTACCGTACTGGTGACCTCGGGTCCTGGAGCCACCAACACTATTACCGGCATTGCCACCGCGTTCATGGATTCCATCCCCATGGTGGTACTGTGCGGACAAGTTGCATCCACTCTGATTGGCGAGGATGCGTTTCAGGAAACCGACATGATCGGTGTTTCCCGCCCGGTGGTGAAGCATAACCTGAGCGTGCGTCACCCGGACGAAATCCCTGAGGTGATCCGTAAAGCCTATTACATTGCGTCGACAGGTCGCCCAGGCCCTGTTGTGGTCGATATCCCCAAAGATATGACCACACCGAACGAACGCTACGAATACGCCTATCCCAAGAAGGTAAAACTGCGCTCATACAACCCTGCAATCAGGGGGCATGCCGGCCAGATCAAGAAGGCCGTTGACATGCTGATGGCTGCTCGCCGGCCTGTCATTTATGCGGGTGGTGGCGTGATTCTTGGTAAGGCCAGCGGCCAGCTCACGGAACTGACGCGAATGCTTGGGTTCCCGATCACCAATACGCTGATGGGTATAGGTTGTTATCCTGCCTCGGACAAGCAGCACCTTGGCTGGTTGGGGATGCACGGGACCTACGAAGCCAATATGGTAATGCATCACTCGGACCTGATTCTGGCCATTGGGGCACGGTTTGATGACCGGGTGACCAATGCCACGGAGAAGTTCTGCCCGGGCGCGCGGATTATCCACATCGATATCGACCCGGCTTCCATCTCCAAAACCATTGATGCAGATGTCCCCATTGTTGGCCCGGTCGATGCGGTGCTGAAAGAAATGCTGTCACTGGTAAAAGAGTCCAAAGACAAGCCGGATGCTGAGGCGTTGGCTGCCTGGTGGAAGCAGATAGAGGAATGGCGCGCCTTCCATGGTATGCGTTACGAAACCAGCCCGGATGTGATCAAGCCTCAGGAAGTCATTGAAATGCTCTGCAAGCTGACCAATGGCGAGGCGTTTGTGACCTCCGATGTCGGTCAGCACCAGATGTTTGCGGCTCAGTACTACAAGTTTGACAAACCGAATCGCTGGATCAACTCCGGTGGCCTTGGCACCATGGGCTTTGGTTTGCCCGCGGCGATGGGTGTAAAGCTGACTCATCCCGAAGATGAGGTGCTGTGTATCACGGGTGAGGGCAGTATCCAGATGAATATCCAGGAGCTGTCGACCTGCAAGCAGTACGACCTGCCGGTGAAAATCATCAATCTGAATAACCAGGCTCTGGGCATGGTTAAGCAGTGGCAGGATATGAACTATGAGTCCAGACACTCTCAGTCCTATATGGAATCCCTGCCGGACTTCATCAAGCTGGCAGAGTCTTATGGGCACGTGGGTGTGAAAATAGAGCGCAAGGAAGACCTCGAGTCCAAGCTCAGGGAAGTCCTGGCGATGAAGGACAAGCTCGTGTTTGTGGACATCTATGTGGATCGCTTTGAGCATGTCTACCCCATGCAGGTAGCACGAGGCTCCATGAAGGATATGTGGCTCAGCAAAACGGAGAGGGTGTGATTATGCGTCGAATCATTTCTGTTTTGCTGGAAAACGAGCCGGGTGCGCTTTCAAGGGTGGTTGGGTTGTTCTCCCAGAGGAACTACAACATCGAAACCCTGACCGTCGCACCAACGGAAGATGAAACGCTGTCCAGGTTGACGGTGACCACAACAGGGTCGGACAAGGTTATCGAGCAGATTACCAAGCAGCTGAACAAGCTGATCGAGGTTGTCAAACTGGTCGACCTGACCGAAGGCGCTCACATCGAGCGAGAGCTCATGCTGGTCAAGCTTAAGGCAACAGGCTCTCAGCGAGCCGAGATCAAGCGTACTGTCGACATCTTCCGTGGTCAGATTGTTGATGTCACCAGCTCGGTCTACACCGTTCAATTGGCGGGTGACAGCGAGAAGCTGGACGGCTTTATTCAGGCAGTGGGTACCTCTGGGGTTCTGGAGGTCGTTCGTTCCGGTGTTTCCGGCATCGCACGTGGCGAAAAAGTACTTAGCCTGTAAGGGCTGCCAAAACAACTCGAAAATCATGGCTCCCAGGAGCCATTACATCTAACAGAGGTTTCTCATGCAGGTTTATTACGATAAGGATTGCGATCTTTCCATCATTCAGGGCAAAAAAGTTGCCATTCTGGGCTTTGGCTCTCAGGGGCATGCGCACGCTTGCAACCTGAACGACTCTGGTGTTGACGTGGTTGTTGGTCTGCGCCCGGGATCTTCCTCCATCGCCAAGGCGGAAGCCTATGGTCTGAAAACCAGCGATGTGGCCTCTGCCGTTGCTGCGGCCGATGTCGTTATGGTTCTGACTCCGGATGAGTTCCAGGCACAGCTCTACAAAGAAGAGATCGAGCCGAATCTGAAGCAGGGTGCTACCCTGGCCTTCGCTCATGGGTTTGCCATTCACTACAACCAGATCGTTCCCCGTAAGGATCTGGACGTCATCATGGTTGCTCCGAAAGCACCCGGCCACACGGTACGGACTGAGTTCACCAAAGGCGGTGGTATTCCTGACCTGATCGCGATCTTCCAGGATGCTTCCGGTAATGCCAAGAACGTTGCCCTGTCTTACGCCAGTGGTGTGGGTGGTGGCCGTACCGGTATCATTGAGACCACGTTCAAAGATGAGACCGAAACCGACCTGTTCGGTGAACAGGCGGTTCTTTGTGGTGGCGCGGTTGAGCTGGTTAAGGCCGGTTTCGAAACCCTGACCGAAGCGGGTTACGCTCCGGAAATGGCTTATTTCGAGTGCCTCCACGAACTCAAGCTGATTGTTGACCTGATGTACGAAGGCGGTATCGCCAACATGAACTACTCCATCTCGAACAACGCCGAGTACGGGGAGTATGTCACTGGTCCTGAGGTGATCAACGAGCAGTCACGTGAAGCCATGCGCAACGCGCTGAAGCGCATTCAAAGTGGTGAATACGCTAAGATGTTCATCTCTGAAGGGGCTCTGAACTATCCGTCCATGACCGCTCGTCGTCGTGAAAACGCCGCTCACGAGATTGAGGTCGTGGGGGAAAAGTTGCGTTCCATGATGCCTTGGATTTCCGCCAACAAGATTGTGGATAAAGAGAAGAACTGATCCGGATTTTCGGTAAGGTTTGGAAACGCGGCCCCTTGCGGCCGCGTTTTTCGTTTATACTCGGCCAAAATGCTTTCCGGAGTTTAAGGAATGACTGAAGAGAAAAGTGCAGTGGACAATGCGGACTCCAAGAAACCCTCTGAGCCGGACGTGGCGCATGGAGAGGTGGTGGAGGAAGAGCTGGTTGAAGGCGCGAAGGTTCGGCGTAAGGGCATTTATCTGCTGCCGAATGCCTTGACCACGGCGTCCTTGTTCTCTGGTTTTTACGCGATCGTCTCTGCTGCTGGCGGAGTGTTTGATAACGCTGCCATTGCCATTTTTGTCTCGATGATTCTCGATGGTCTGGATGGTCGGGTGGCCCGAATGACCCATACTCAGAGCAAATTTGGCGAGGAGTACGACAGCCTGGCGGACATGGTGGCCTTTGGCGTAGCGCCGGGGCTCGTGGCGTTCTTCTGGTCGCTTAATGGCCTGGATAAAGTGGGTTGGGTGGTTACTTTTATCTACGTGGCTGGGGCGGCGCTTCGGCTGGCTCGGTTTAATACCCAGATTGGCTCTGTCGACAAAAAGTATTTTGTAGGGCTGCCCAGTCCGTCTGCCGCTGCCTGTGTTGCCGGGCTCGTATGGTGTTTCCATGGGTACGAGTCGTCATCGTGGCTTACAGTGTTAACGATCCTGGTGGTCGGTGGCACCGGGGTTCTGATGGTCAGCAATATCCTGTACCGAAGCTTTAAAGACCTCGACCTGAGGGGAAGGGTTCCGTTTGCTGCAATATTGCTGGTGGTGCTGGTGTTTGTGGTGATCGCTCTCGACCCGGCTACCGTACTGTTTACCGGGTTCCTGGTATACGCGCTTTCGGGCCCCGTCCGTGCACTGTTTCGCCGAAAACCCGGGCGGGTCATTTAGTGTTTGCTCCCGGCCGATGTTGTCGGTCGGGAATTTTCAAGGGAACCTCCGGTCAGTTACTTTACGTAATGAAATGGAGAATCCCGATGCTTATTAAGTCCCCTCCATCCTGGGCAATATCTGAATCAGATGTCACGCCCGAATCTGTCTATCTCAATCGCCGGAAGTTCATGGCGGGTACCGTGGCTGCTACGGCGGCCATGGCGATGCCGGTTCTGGGCAGAGCATCCGAGGGGCGTACTGCCAGCCAGCCCCTGAACTACGCCAAAGCTGCCGAATACTCTACAGAAGAAGAGTTGACGCCTTACAAGGCTGTGACTTCCTATAATAACTTTTATGAGTTCGGTACCGGTAAAGAGGACCCTGCCCGCTATGCTGGAGGGATGTCGGTGGATCCTTGGTCCGTTATCGTGGAAGGCGAGTGTGAAAAAACGGGCACCTATGCTTTGGAGGATTTGCTGAGTCCTCGCCAGTATCAGGAGCGCATCTATCGGCTGCGCTGTGTTGAGGCCTGGTCTATGGTGATTCCCTGGGTGGGGGTGCCGCTTGCAGATGTAATTGCTCGTCTGAAGCCCCGTTCCAAGGCGAAATACGTCTATTTCGAAACGCTTCATGATCCGGAGCAGATGCGCGGACAGCGTTCCCTGTTCAGTGTCATTGACTGGCCCTACCGGGAGGGGCTCAGGATGGATGAGGCGATGAACGAATTGGCATTCCTCGCGATTGGCTTGTATGGCAAGACGCTACCGAATCAGAATGGCGCGCCGATACGCCTTGTTGTTCCCTGGAAGTATGGTTTCAAGAGTATTAAGTCCATTGTCCGTATCCGGTTTGTTGAGGAAAGGCCGAAAACCAGCTGGGAAATGATTGCTCCAGAAGAGTACGGATTCTTTGCCAATGTGAATCCGGAAGTAGACCACCCTCGCTGGAGCCAGAAACGGGAGCGACGTCTGCCATCGGGTTTGCTCAGCCCGAATTGGATCAAGACGGTAAAGTTCAATGGTTATGGTGAGCAGGTGGCGGGGCTCTACAAGGGTATGGATCTGGCCAGGCACTACTGATGGCGAGCGCGGCGAATAATCGATTTCCTTACGCCTGGGCGAAAGTCGTAACCTTCATTCTCTGCCTGATGCCTTTGGGTGTGATTGTCTGGGGCCTGGGCGTGGGTGATCTCGGCCCGGACCCTGGGCAGGCGATCACGGAGGCATTGGGGCTTGCCACTTTTCAGCTTCTCCTGATCACATTACTGATTACCCCGCTGAGAAAAGTGACGGGATGGGCTGGTTGGATCCGGTTTCGAAGGATGCTTGGGTTGTATGCATTCTTTTATGGCGTTTTGCATGTGTTGGCATTTCTGCAATTCATTCTTGGCTGGACCGACTTGTGGGCGACATTTACAAAGCGCCCCTACATTATTGCCGGTGCCATGGCGTTCGTTCTAATGGTGCCGCTTGCCCTGACATCTACTAAAAGAATGATGAAGAAGCTGGGGCGGGGCTGGAAGCCGCTGCATCGGCTGATCTATTGCTCGGCGGTTCTGGCCTGGGTTCATTTTCTTTGGCAGGCGAGAAGCGATATTACAGAAATGGTTGTTTATGGCGTGTTGCTGGCCGGCTTGCTGGGGCTTCGGGCGTATTGGTTTGGTGTTTCGAGTCTCATTCCGCTAAAAAAGGTATGAGTTGCGCTCAGAAATCACTCAATCTGATGGCTATTTGATCGTGCGAGTAGGTGGAAACCGAAGAGTTGAAAATAAATCGAGAAAGGTCGTTGACAGATTTCCTGAGGGCTGTAGAATGCGCACCACTTCTGAGGGACAAGCCGCTGACAAGCGGAACGAACTGGAAGTAACCACTTGAAAGTGTTGAAGAAAATGGTTTAACAAATTCTTCATAAAGTGGTTGACAAGGTGGCGGTTCGGTGTAGAATGCGCGCCTCGATTAAGCAGTAAGCCGGTTGGATTTGGTGGCTTTCGAAAGAAAGCAAATCACTGAAAATAAACGGTTGACAAGGCGGCGAAACGATGTAGAATACGCCACCTTGATTGAGCAGCAGCTCAAACGCTCTTTAAAAAGTTGACCAAGTAATTCGTGTGGGCG
>NZ_ATWI01000012.1 GCF_000421165.1 Marinobacter daepoensis DSM 16072 | reverse complement strand
GCCGCCGCCACGTCCGGGTCGGTGCTGGCCAGGTTCAGTCGGCCATGGAACAGGTCTGACAACCGTTCGGTCAGCGCAAAGCCGACAACGGCAAAGTGATCTGAGGGGAATTCGCCTACTCGGGCGGTGAACTGCAATCCGCTTGCCTGGGGCATGACTTCGGTCCCTGAAGATTGAATATGTCCGTTTTACCCGCACGCTCCCGGTGCTGGGCCATCGGCACCCACAGTCTCCCATGAATGCCGACGCACAGTTTAATACAAGCTGCGGGGTATGCGGTACCCTGAGAGCAATTGCTCTGTGAACGGGTTGGTGTTGCTGGCCGCATGCAGGCGATAACGCATTTCACCGTCATCCACCGTGAACTTCACATCCACCGCATTGCTGCTGACACCGGTAATGTCCGCTTTACCCAGCAACCGGAACAGCGCCCAGGGGCCACTCTCGGAGAGGCTCCGGGGCGAGCGGTTGACCTGTATCGGCACCAGCGTTACCCGGCTCTCCACGGTATCCCTCAGGGTGTTCGGCCACACCAAAGGAATGCTCTGGCTGGGCCCGTGGGAGAATTCCACCAACTGGCCGTCGATGTTCACCACCGAGCGGCGTTTGTTGTTGCTCAGGTTCAGAGGCTCCAGAGCAAACTCCACATCCAGCGTACCGCTGCGGGTGAAGAACGCCTGACGAATCTGCCGGGCCCGTTCCAGTGCGGCAACCACATCCCGGCGCACCAGGCTGGCACGGCGGGCGTCACCCACATGCTCCGGGTGGTCTTCCAGGAACAACTTCAGGTTGTCGTTATAGAAGGTTTCCAGAATGCCATCCGGGGCGAAGAATCGCTCGAAATCCTGCAGCGCGGCGTCACGGCCAGCCCCTTGAGTGAACGGATAGTGCCGGGCCAGATTCTGCTGGAAGGGCTGGTAAACCTCTCGATACCAGTTGCGTTCCAACTGGGCAACAGCGCTGTCGAGCACAACCCGCCAGCTCTCGGTGGCCAGGCGGTTCAGTATCCGGTTCAGGGGCTCAGGCTGATGGCCGGCCATGCGCTGCAAGGTGAAAATCGGATCGGCACCCTGCAACCCCATGCGGGCCCGGGCCGCACTGAGGGCCGCTTTCCCCGTGTCTGGCGATTCCTGAATGTTGCGCATGTACTCGTGCAGCTCAGCCACCACCAGCATGATTTCCTCCAGCCCGGAGGGGTCCTCTCCCTGTTTGCGAGTGAGCTGGTTCAGGTTGCTGAACTGGCGCTCAATGTCCTGAAGCATCCGGTAATGGGGGGATTGCTCCAGCAGTTTTCGAGCGGCTTCGGCTTCGCCATCACCCACCGGGATCAGCCGGGTGTTGTCCCGCACTTGTGCCAGCAGCCGGGCCAGGGGCTCGTGCCCACTGGTCAGGCTGTCAAGAATACGCACCCCGTGGTTCAGGTCCTCAAAACGATGCACATCCACCCGGCTGATGGCCGTTCGCCAGGCGTCAGCGTAATGCTCAGCGTACAATGTTTGCAGGCTGGCCAGCAGCTCCGCTTCGTCCGCTTTGCTGAAATCCACATCGTTCCGGCGGCCCAGTACCCAGGCATCAATCAGTGCCAGCTCGGTGACCGACCCGGACTCACGCAGGAACCACTTTTCCAACCCTTCCCGGGTCAGCAGGGCAGGTATCGAGAGCGGGTCCTGCTCAGACGGGACATCCTCTGCAAGCGGCTCGCCGTAGCGGTCCATCCGGGTGAACACGGTGGAGAACGCCGGCCCGGAACTGCGGGCCAACTCCAGCGGTGTCGGGAAATCGCGGCTCGCTTCGTTTTCCAGTTCACGATAAACCCGGTCGGGGGTGCTGATACGGCCAAGCTCATGCTGAGCCCACTCCACGCTGCTCCGGAAAGGCGCCAGCGCCATGGTCGCGGTTGTATCCCCGTTGGCGGCCAGGTCTGAAAGATCGGTGTGGGCCATGGCGTATTGCAGGTGCCCGTACAGGCGATTCTGCACATCGCGCTGGCCGGGGAAGCGGGCCTGCCAGTACTCACGCATGTATCCGGATACGATGTCGGTACGGCGACCGCTGGCGTCGTACAGCATGCGCAACACCCTCAGGTGTTCCAGACGTTCCGGGCTGTTGTCCGGTGCCCGGCCCATCTCTTCCATCACCCCGAACATCAGGGCAGGAAGGTACTGGTAGGCGAGCATGTTCAGGTAAGCTTTGTCCACTTCGGGGCCGATTCGGTGCCCCTGATACAACCCCATATCGGTTACCAGTGGCCATTCCTTCCGATAGTCACCGAACGCCAGGGTAGCGTCTCGCAATTCATCCAGCGGTTGCAGCAGGTTCCGGCCGGTGGAGTCCGGCTCGTAGCCTACCGGCTGCCAGTCGTTCAGGTAGCTTTTTACCCGGTTTTCCACCTGAGCCGCCGCGTCGGCGTTCTGGATAAAGTAATGCTGCCAGCCCGCGGTCATACCGGCACCAGCGGCAACCGCCACTACGGCCGCTACGGCCACCCGGCGGTGGCGCTGGCGCACCACTCGGCGATTGTCCCCCGCCAGTCCTGCCTCGGGATAGATGATGTCCGGGAACAGGCTTCGGGTGAACAGGCTGACTGACTGGCCGCCACGCTGGGCTGGCTGGATCGGGTCTGACATCTGATAACTTCGGGCAGCGGCAGACACAAACGCGTCTTCCGGTACGCCTTCCTGCAACACCGACGTAAAATAGGTGCCTCGCACCAACGCCGGTGTGGAGAAAGCGTCCGCAGACAGCAAGTCGGTGAGGAACTGCTCCATCGCCGGCTTCAGGCCCGCCAGCTGTCGGGTAAAGGAATAGACCGCCGCCCGCTCTTCATTGTCCCGGGTATTGGCCAGAACATCAGGCAGGCGGTCGGTGAGTTCATCCACCATGTTGCTGTAACGTTCAGCAAACTGCTCCAGCCACTGATCTTGATCCTGCGGTCCGTCCATCCGGAAGGTAAAGCCCAGCGCCTGCTCTTTCTCGGTCTTGCTGAGTGTGCGGACGAACGGTGCAAAGCCATACATCAGGTCCATTTTGGTGAACGTCACATACACCGGCAACCGCGACCCCAGCTGTTCCATCAGTTCCCGCAGGCGGGTCCGCAGCAGGATCGCCTGAGCTTCCCGCTGCTGGTCACTGGAGGTACTGAGACGGGCAAGATCCACCGCCAGAATAACGCCGTTGAGCGGCCGTTGGGGGCGACTGCGTTCCAACCAGGCTATAAAGTGGTTCCAGAGCCGGTTCTGAATTTCCCCGGTGGCTCCCTCGCCCTGATTCTGGCTCAGCAACTCTCCATCCGGATCGATTAACACGCCGTTGTCACCAATCCACCAGTCAAAGCTGAACGGATTGCGATCGCCGCGGTTGTTACGGGTCACGTTGGTGAGGGTGTAGGTTTGCCCGGCCCGCTGAATCAGGCTGGTCTTGCCCGCGTCTTCCAGCCCCATCACCAGGTACCAGGGCAGCCGGTACAGACCCTTGCGGCCCGGTAAATTGCTTTTCAGGGCCTGCAACTGTCGGTCCAGCAGCCGCTGTTGGCGGCGCTCCATGGGCAGAATCGGGTCTTCCTGTTCCCGTTGTTCCTCAGCCTTGGCCTTGTTCACTTTCCCAAGACGTCGCGCCAGCATGGTGCCCCAGACAATCACGACCATCAGAACCACACCAAGGGTAACCAGAGCACGCATCTGCCAGGCCATCAGCGGGTAGTCGCCGTTAATCTCCAGCCGGGGCCCCAGCCACCAGGTGGCCACCAGCAGGGCGACCACACCCAGTATCAGGGTAACGGGAGCGGCGCTGCGGATATAGGGCAGAAGCCAACGACCAATGAGTAATGCTTTTCTCCACATGGTTTCCATTCCTGCGTTCGTTGCGTCTTGCGAGTGTTACGCCAGTCGATCCAATTGTTTGATGAGCGCTGGTTCCCAGTCATCGAGAACCCGCCCCTGAACCTGATGTTTCAGGTCCTGTATCTGTTCAGCAGCCAGGGCTTTGAGGCCGGTTTCTTTGAGCAGTCGGGCCGTCGCCAGGCGCCAGTAAAAACGCTCCCTGGGTTCACGGGCATCGGCCAGACCTTGTTCCAGCAATTCCATGGCCGGGGCCAGTTTGTTCTGCCGTACCAGCTCAAGAGCACTGTCAAAAGCCTGATCCCAGGGGTTGGCGGCGCCCCCGCCTTTGCCCGCCGCTGGGGCGGTGTGCATCCAGTCGGTTGCGTCATCACCCAAAAACGGAGTGCTATCATTGAACGTGAGTTCGGTCAGTTGTGGCAGGCGGTCGACAAAACCTTTCAGAGCTTCCCGGATGGCCTCCGCGCACTCGGTATGACCAAGGGCCATGGCTGCCCGGGCGCTGAGCCAGTGGCCATCCAGCCAGAACGGGCTCACCGACAGGCTCTGTTCAATCCGCTGCCACAGTTCAGGGTCTGGCGCCTTCTCCAGTGTTTCCTGATATTCCGCCACACGGTCCGCGCTCACCGCTGCCAGATCAGTGCGCTTGCCATCCCGGGTTGGCGGCAGGCTGGTGATACTCTGCCAGATGGCATACCGGCGCATCTGGTACCCCAACGGGTTGTCCGGTTCGCTGCTGGTCAGGAGTTCAGCGACCTTGAGCAGGCTCTGACGGGTCGCACGCTCATTGCCCGGGTCGAGAGTCAGATTGCCCAGCGACGCGGCCGCGCCGTTTGAACCGGCTGAACCGGAGGAGGGTGAGCTGGCCTGGCTTTCTTGCCGGGTTGTCGTCGCGTTTTCGGAAGCGGCCCGGGGCGCCGGGGCCTGATCCGGCTTCGGCAGTTTTTCCACGGCCCGCTTCAGGTCAAACAGGGCATCGTCAGGCAGGTCCCGGTCTTTGGCCTGAGTATCCAGCTTGTCCACCAAATCCAGGCAGAAATGGCGACCATCCCCTACGCTGGCGTCAAAACTCAGGCTCTCGACGGCTTTGAGCGCTCGTTGCAGTATCTGAGTGAACAGCATCTTGCGGGCTCGCTGCCCCTTGGCCCCCGGATACGGCCACGCGTTTTCCCACCAGTCGTTCAACACCCGGTGCAGCAGGTACAACGACAGTGCAAATCGTTCACCATCGCCACCGCGCTGCAAGCTGAGCATGACAAAGCCCAGTACCTTGATGTCCTTGCTTCGGTCCGCCAGCAGTTTCAGTGCTTCGCTTTCCACTTTGGGCCAGTCGATATCGTTGTGGGCCAGCGACCCCACTTTCATGATCTCGTCTTCAAGAAATTCCAGCGCGCTGTCTTCAGCCAGACTTTCACCCACCCCGGTTTTCCCGGGAATCGGCGAAAGCACCTGATCAACGTACGGATGCTGCTCAATAACTTGCATGATCCCGCCCCCTTACCAGCCGCAGGTCTGCCGCAGAGGCCGGATCGCCTCGGCAAAGCCGGTGAGGTCAAACAACAATCCGTCCAATTCCGGTACGCCGGCATTCAGACGCACATCCGGTTGCCCAACAATGTCCAGTACCGCCCGAATAGCGGGCAGTCCGCGGCCCGCGCTGACCACCAACCCTTCATCCCGCACCCGCCACTGCGCACGGTGAGCCCCGAGGGTAACCTGAACTCGCTCACGGTCCAGAGGCTCCGGCAGCATGATCGCCAGTTCGGTAATGTTGTTGTGACACTGCAGGGACAACACGGGCCGGGGCGGTTTAACGCCCAGCGCCGTCACGGTCACCAGTTGACCAACAACCGCCCCGGTATCCCGGTAGACCACCCCACCCGCGTCATCCCCTTCTGCCTGAGCAAATACCCGGCGCCAGCGCTCTGTCTGATTCACCAGCGGCAGACGCTGGCCAGATTCATAACGAGCGAGGGGCGTGCCAAACAACTCATCGAAGCAGGCCAATCGCTCCAGACGGTTCGCTTCTTCGGTACAGGCCTCAGCCTGGATCAACCGGGAATCAGCCCAACTGCTGGTGCTTGCCAGCAGCAAAGCCAGCAGGGTAAAACGGAAAGAATCTTTCAGGGTCATACGTCGGTTACCTGATACTTCAGACATTTATGGGCCAGGGTGCGTTTGGGCAAGCCCAGGCTTTCCGCCGCCTGGGCACGGTTACCGCCGTATTGACGCAAACGCTCACGGATAACTGCGGCTTCAAAAGCCTGTGCCGCGGCTTTCAGATCGTGAATATCATCCGCCGTCGGCACGCCGGACATGGCTTGGGCCTCGACCAACGCTTCAGGCGCTTCCGACGACTCGGCAAACAGGTCGTCCAAACGCAGAACCTCGGGCTGGATATCGTCACCAGCGGGGGTTTGCAGGCACGCCAGCTCGATAATGTTGCGTAGCTCCCGAACATTACCCGGAAAGTTGTAGCCTGCCAGCGCACTCAGGGCGTGACTGCTGATCCCCAGCGGCCCACCGCCCTCTCTCTGGGTGTAAAGCCGGACAAAGTGACGGCTGAGTGCCTCCAGATCCTCACTGCGTTCTCGCAGCGGCAGAACTCGCAATGGGAACTGGCTGAGCCGGTAGAACAGGTCTCGGCGAAACCGGCCACCCTCAATGCCCTCCTGCAGTGGCTGGTGCGTTGCCGCCACCAGACGGAAATCCGAATGCTGTTCCTCGCGGGCCCCCAACGGGCGGAATTGCCGGCTTTCCAGAACTCTCAGCAGCTTGGACTGCAGCGCCATCGGCATGTCACCGATTTCATCCAGGAACAGAGTGCCGCCGTTGGCCTGAGCCAGAAGGCCCTCTTTGGCCTGATCCGCGCCAGAGAAGGCACCTTTGGTGTGCCCGAACAGCTCACTCTCCAGAAGGGTGTCTGGAATGGCGGCACAATTGACCACCACCATGGGCCCCGTTGCCCGGTCAGAGAGGTCATGAATGCCTTGCGCCACCACATCTTTGCCACTCCCGGTTTCGCCCTGGATCAATACCGACAGCTGGCTGCCAGCCGCACGCACCACCTGGGCCCGGAGGTTCGTCATGGCCTCGGAGTTGCCCACGAGTGTGGTCGCCAGTTGAGCACAGCGCTGGCGCAGGGTTTCCGCGTCGTGCAAATGGTCCAGAGACCGCTTAAGCAGGCGTCGTTGCCACACTTGGTCACGGGTTTGCAGCTGGCTGATCCACTGATGTACCAGCAGTTGTTTCAGACCGCTGTACAGCGGCTGAGTCACGATTCCTTGCCAGTCGGGATGGTCGCCACATAACACGAGCATGCCGAGGGTGCGGCCATCTTCACCTTTCAGCGGTTCCAGCCAGAAGCTTCTCGGGCGCCCGCTGAGTTCAAGGAGCCCCTGGAAGCCGGCATGGTCCAGACGATAGCTTGCCGCGCGGGTAAGTTCCCGCGGCTGACCCGTCTGCAGGACGTGGGCAAAAGGATGACTGAAGTCGTTGCAATCGAATTCGCCCGCGTCGTCCAGCTTGGTGCAGTGCAGGGTCCGGCCACTGAGGTCGAGCTCAAGCGCCCAGCATTTGCTCAGCCCAAAGGCATTTTCGAGCTGGCGGGTGGCGGTATTCAACAGTGCTGGCAGGGTGTCCTGTTTGATCAGTGCCACCGCCAAATCGATGCCGGTGTGCAGTTCCTTCTGCATCCGTCCCATTGATATCGTTCCTTCTTCATGGAGATCGCCGCCCGCACACCGTGGGGGATAGCTTTCCAAAACACGCTGTGAATACATCCCTGTACGCTCCGCTCCGCCATCCCTGGCTCCGCAGGGGGTCGGAAAGCTATCCCCCACGGCACGCTACGATTCAGTCAGCCTGAAATTCAGGCAACTGTGCCCGTGAACTTATTTTCAGTAACCCCAAGCGTCACCTTCGTCACCGGCTCCCTGGCCGCCAGTTTTTCCAGCAACGCCAGCGACACCGGTGGCAACAGTTCGCCTTCGATGATTGATTCCAGCATCCGCGCGCCGTTTTCACTTCTGGTGGCGCGGCTGCGAATGGCTTCGACCAGGCCCTCTTCCAGTTCCACCTCGGTGTGGTAACGGGCTTTGATCTGGTCGGCCAGGCGCTGGAGTTTGTCACCCACGATGCGGTTGAGAGTGTCTTCACCCAGAGGCAGGTATGGCACCACTTCCATACGCGCCAGCAGCGCCGGTTTGAAGAAGTTGGCCAGTTCCGGGTACAGGGCTTCCTCGATCTTCTCCGGCTCTTCGGCATGTTCGACGATGGTCTGGAAGCCCAGGTTGGAGGTCAGGAAGAACACCACGTTCTTGCAGTCGATCAATCGACCTTCGCCGTCTGCCAGTTCGCCTTTGTCGAATGCCTGGTAAAACAGGTTCAGCACTTCCGGGTGCGCTTTTTCAACTTCATCCAGCAGCACCACGGAATACGGTTTCTGGCGGATGGCTTCGGTCAGGATGCCTCCTTCGCCAAAACCAACGTAGCCCGGCGGTGATCCGATCAGGCGCGAAACGGTGTGCTTCTCCTGATACTCCGACATGTTGATGGTGGTCAGGAACTGGCGACCGCCGTATAGCAATTCCGCCAGTTGTACCACGGTTTCGGTTTTACCCACGCCACTGGGGCCCACCAGCAGGAAGGCCCCCATGGGGCGACCCGGCCGGCGCAGGTCGGCGCGGGCCGTGAGCAGGTGCTGGTGCAGGCAGCCGATGGCAGTATCCTGCCCTTTGATATGAGCCTGCAGATACGCTGGCAAGTGGGTGATTTTTTCCAGTTCATCCGTGGTCATGCGGTTAACCGGGATGCCGGTCCAGTCGGCAATGACTTCAGCCACCTGACGGGCGTCCACCCGGGCGTGTACCAGTGGTTCATCGGCTTGCAGTGCAGCCAGTTCCTGTTCGATGGCCGCGGCTTCACTTTTCAGATCCGGGCGTTCTTCCGTTTCAGGATCATCGGTGTCGTCATCAACCTCCGCTGCAGGCACTTCTCCAGTCAGCAGCTGATCGCGGATCTCGACCAGTCGGGCAACGAGTTCGCGCTGATCGTTCCAGCTCTGCTCCAGCGCTTCGGATTCAGCGGTCAGGTCGGCGATGTGCTGCTCCAATGCCTGTTCCCGCTCCAGGTCCACACTCTGCCCCAGCGTATGCTCCCGGCTCATGAGATCCTGTTCCATGGCCATCTGATGCAGCTCGCTGCGCACATGGCTCAGGCGCCGTGGCGGCGTGCTCAGGTTGAGACTCACCCGGGCGCAGGCGGTATCGAGAACATCGATGGCCTTGTCCGGCAGCTGGCGACCGGCCAGATAACGGGCGGACATTTCTGCGGCGGCTTTAAGGGCGCTGTCGGCAATCAGTACCTGATGGGCTTTTTCGTAAACCGTGCGCAGGCCACGGAGGATGTGGACTGCTTCGCCCGGCGTTGGCTCGTCCAGTGCCACCGGTTGGAACCGGCGGCTGAGAGCCGGGTCTTTTTCGAAGTATTTCTTGTACTCGCGCCAGGTCGTGGCAGCAATGGTGCGCAGTTCGCCACGGGCCAGGGCTGGCTTCAGCAGGTTGGCAGCGTCGGAACCACCTTCGCTGTTACCCGCACCGATCAGGGTGTGAGCTTCGTCGATGAACAGGATGATCGGGGTCGCCGAACCTTTCACGGCTTCGATCACGCCCTTCAGGCGTTTTTCAAACTCGCCCTTCACCGAGGCACCGGCCTGCAGGGCACCCATGTCCAGGGTCCAGAGTTCGACGTTCTTCAGGCGGTCCGGCACGTCGCCGTTAACGATGCGCAGGGCCAGGCCCTCCACCACGGCGCTTTTGCCCACGCCTGCGTCGCCCACCACGATGGGGTTGTTCTTGCGGCGACGGCAGAGGATATCGATCATCTGATCGATCTCGGCATCGCGACACACCACGGGGTCCAGTTTGTCTTCCCGGGCCAGCTTGGTGAAGTCGGTGGCGTAACGTTTGAGCGGGTCCATATCGGCTTCAACCGCTGGCTTGGCACCACCGTTTTCCATCAGCTGCGGACGCTCCACAGAACCCTCGGTTACCCGATCAAACTGCTTGCGCAGCTGTTCCCGGTTGATGTCCACCAGCGCCTGCGCCACCCGGGGCATCAGGTAGCGGTCGGCGTTCATCAGCAGGGCCAGGAACACCGCACCGGAGCGCAGTTCGGTATGGCCGAGTTCGGTGGAGGCCAGCAGCCAGGCGTCCTGCATCAGTTCTACCAGCAGCGGCGAGAACGACGGATACGGTTCGGCGGTCTGAGGTTCACCGTTCAGGCTGTCACCCACCACGGGTTGCAGTTGCTGGTGGTTGATGCCGGTGTGTTCGAGGATCTGGCGCACATCCGAGAACGGCGTTTCCAGCAGTTTGAACAGCAGGTGCGCCGGGGTAATCTCGGCGCCCTGACGGCTGATGCACAGGGCCGCGGAGGCTTCCAGAGCCTGGCGTGAAATGTCGTTAAGGCGCCCGATCAGCGCCGGCAGTTCTACCCGAATCACAGTGATGTCCTTATTTCGGTAGTTGTTCCAGAACGCTGAGCACATCCCTGATGCGTTCGTTCAGCGCCGTGTTATAGAGTGAATAGATCCCAGCCATGGCCACCAGAAAAAGGCCACCAATGCCCCAGAGCGGCAAGCCGTTACGCAGGCGGTTTCGGGCCGGCATCAGGTTTTCGGTGGCATCTGCCAGGGGCCGGCTGTCCCGGTCACCCCGCAAATCGCGCAGCTGATCATAAAGGCCGCGAACCACCTGTTCGTATTCGTCCCGACCGTTTTCCATAACCTTGTAGCGGCCTTCAAAGCCCAGGCACAGACACAGGTAAATAAACTCGAGCATGTCCCGGTAACGAGCGGGTTCTTTTTCCATGCGGGCCAGGATGGCAAACACCTTTTCGCCGCCCCAGGTTTCGTTATGAAAACGGCTGAGTAATGAGTGCTGAGACCAGACGCTGTGCGCCCCCCAGTCGGTGCCCAGCACAGCCTCATCAATAAAAGAACAGAGCACGTAGCGGTAGGCCACCACGGTGGGGCGCTCATACCCTTGTTCTACCAGTTCCCGGTCGACGGCGGCGACCTCGTCCACCACCTGCTGGTACAGAGACTCCACCTCTCTGAAATCCGCCAGCCGGCGTACCCGGATCACCAATCCCAGCAGCGGTGTTGCAGCATCAATCAGCCGGTTGTCCTCCAGGCCGCGCAGCTGGAAACCGTTGTCACCCGTGTCCACACGGGTACCTTCGGCAGCGGTGTCGGCAAACAAAAGGTCGCTGAATGCACGATCACCCGAATCCCTGGTGTTATCTGGCCGGTCCATTACCGGTGCATCTGCCATGATTTAGCTCCTGATCGCCCAGAATTGCATCTCCAGCCCCGGGAAACTGCCCGCCACGTGGAAGGCGAACCCACTGGCATTGTCCAGCATCTGCCAGGCCTGGCTCTGATCGTCCAGCCGGAAGTACACAAACCCGGCGTGGTAAGGCAGTTGTCGTGGCGCCACCGGCAACGCCGACAGTGGAATACCCGGCAACTGCAGGCTGATGAGATCCCGGATCTTCTCCACGGACGCTACCTTGCATTGCTGGACAAACTGTTTTCTCAGATCGTCCAGCGGCATGTCGGCTTTCACCGCCAGAATGAACTCGGCATCGTTCATCAACTGGCCATCCTGCACCGGTGCCACGGTGAGGCCGTACTGACGTTGCTGCAGCGCAATCGACAACGCCCTTGGCTCCAGCACCGTGCTCAACGCCTGTCGCAGGATCTGCATCAGCGGGCTGAAACAGCCTTCCGGCAACTCATGGTCGTAGGGCGTAAACTCCCTGGGTAGCCGGGTTTCATCGGTAAAAGTCACCAACTCACCACACAACTCAAGAAGCGCTTCGTAAAGCCGCTCCGGGTGCAACTGCCGAAGACGGGCCAGGTGCATGAATTTCGGGTGTGCCCGGTTCAGCATCTGTAGCAGCATGAAATCGGATACATCCGCCACGCCACCCTGGCCAGGCGCACCAACCCGTTCCGCGATGTTCCGCGCCCTTTCCTGCATCAGGCCGGCCATTTCACCCACGAAACGCTGCAATCTTGGGGCAGAACGCACGCTGAGCATGGTTGGCAGGAAGTTCGGATCCATCACCAGGCTGCCATCCGGGCGCTTTTCCAGAATCCGCCCGATGGCCAGCGCAGCGTAGGCACTGCGATCTTCCCGCTCCAGCATCAGGCGCGGAGCGACACGACCCACGTCAATATTGTGACTGTCACCGTCGATCGAGTGCAGATCCCGGACTTCCACCGCCTGCGCCTGGAATCGACCGGCCACCGGTGCTTCCGGCCATTCCACTTCCGCCAGACTGTCACTGCCAAGTGGCAGCGCCAGATACACCACCTGATTAGCCACCGACGCGTCTGCGATTTCCAGAGGCTCTGGCATCACATCGTCCTGAGGCAGATTGAAGCGGGTCCCATCAGGAAACAGGCCTGCGGCCCTGACCAACCCGACGCGGCCAAAACTCAGGTATTCCGCGTTCAGTTCCAGCTCACTGAAACCGAAAAGGTAGTCGGAAACCGCCAGCGACCGCTCGTTGATCTGGTGCTCCAGATAGCGCTGCTGTTGCTGAAAGTGCTGGGGTTTGATGAACAGCCCATCACTCCAGACCACTCGATTTGTTACCGCCATCAGCTTTCGTCCGACCGTCTGAGTTGGATTTCACGTTCCCGCAGGTTCACCAGCAGGTGGTAGTGCCCACCAATCGGATTAACCTTCACAACCTTTTTCCATTGAGACAGGTTCGGGTACGCGTAGAAGGCAATCACGCCGATGTAACGGGTGTCTTCATCGACCTCAAAGGATTCAACAAATTTGAACTGTCCCGGTACAAGGCTGTAGTCACTGTGGTCCACATAGTTCTGTCCCAGGGAATCCTCGAGGTCGTTCAGCAGCTGGTCAAAATCACCGGCCATCAGTAGCGAACTGTCGCGCAGTTCGATCACCTGGAAGGCAATCGGCGTAGGTGCCAGCGATTCGTTCGGGTTCACGTTGGGTTCAGCCAGCATGGTCAGGTCTACCCGGCTTGGCAGATCTTCCGGGTAACCCACCGGAATATCAGGGTCCCAGAGCACCTTGGCGGTCTTGGTGACCGCATTGTAGGGGGTGCTGCACCCCGCCAGCATCAAAGCAACCACCAGCAAGCTCCATTTGCAGTACTTCACAACAGTTTCTCCCTCTGTAATTGGCGCAAGTGTTGGTCGTAAGCCTGGTCGAACACTTCCTGGAACAGGCGTTCGAAGCCCTGCTGACGACTGGATTTCAGTTCACGGTAATAGTGTTGGTACATATCCCAGGCCCAACGGCCTTCGTCTTCGTTGTCCTGCAAGCCTCTCCGATAACCATGGAACCGGCGCAGCAAAGCCTCCGGAGAGAACGCATGGAGAATGGCATCCAGGGCTTCACTGATCGCTTCCCGGGTGGCCTGCTGATGATGATTCAGGCTTTCCAGACTTTCCCGCACCGCCGCGGGTGCCGAGAGGTGCACCGGGCTTCGTTTGGCCGCAAACAGTGTCTGGATCGTGTCCGGATAGTCATTGGCCAGGCGCAACGGGTTATCCTCGATGGGCTGCAGGCGGGTACGCAGGGCCTGATGGCGGCTGTCTTCACCCTGGTGGAGGGCCAGCAGCCCCTCGACCGTCGCCTTCAGGGTTTGCCCGGCCTCTTCCAGAAACAGGCGCATCTCGTCGCTGTCAGCAAAATCGATGTCGGCGTCCAGCCCCCGAAGTAACGGCGCACCACTGATGTGCTGGCGGCTGACCTCCTGAGGATTTCGGTTGGTTTCAGACATTCCCTGTCGTTCCTTGTGGTTTCGTTGAGGGGCCACCGGCAGGCCCATGGCCACATCGCGGTTCTCCCGGTATTCATCCGTTACCTCCGCCGAACGGGCAAACCAGGCCCGGTCACTGGCCAGAAGCTCTGGTGCTTCCTCATCCGCTCGGTCGGGGCGTTGCTGCCAATGCGCCAGCGGGTCAATGCTGACCGGGGCACCGGCGGCAGGCTGCAGTCCCTCCAGCGGCTCACGCCCTTCCGGCTGGCTTTGCTCATTGGCCGCTCTCCGCAGATCGCTTTCCGGGCTATCCACCAGACCATGGTCTTCACGATAGCCTTCGTCGACACCACCAGCACTGACTTGCTCTACAGACAGTTCCGCCCTTATCTGATAGCGGCCAATGCTGACGGTATCACCATGGCTCAACCGGGCCCGGCGGCCACGCCCGACAGGCTGACGGCCACTGTTAATGTATGTCCGGCCGCTGCGGTCAATCAGGCAGAAGCCTCCGTCGAGATAGCGGATCTCGGCATGGCCAGCCACGGCACCGGTTCGATGAGGCGACAGACGCCAGGTATCACTGTGTGCCGTGCCGATAGAACCACCGGTGGTGTTGAAACGATGCTCCAGACTGGCGCCGCCCCCGGTTTCCGTCGGGTTGGTAATCACCAATGTCAGTGTTGCTGTCTGATGTGCCACAACTCTTCCCCGCCCTAACGTCTGATTTGAATTCTGACCGTCGGCCATTCACGAGCCCGATCCGGTGTCACAAACGAATTCCACCCCAGCCGGACATCGGCACCAAGCTGCATCGGTCGAATGTCTTTCGGTCGCATCTGCAGCTCAAGGTCGTAAGCCAGCTGTTCCCGGGTGGTAAATTCCACCAGTTTCACCAGTCGCTGATGGTCTCGCCCGTTGGGCAGAAAATCCGCAAACCTCTGTCGTGTGAGATTCCGCAGGCGCAGGATGTACTTGCCGCTTCGGTCACGGATGCGGGAGCCGACAAGCGTATCGTTTCCCAGCGTCGCGTTCGCCCTGCCCAGAGACGTTTGCTGATCACGAGCAATGTCCACTTTTCGCAGGACCCACTGCTCAACACTGACGTCGTCCAGGTCGAAACAGTGACCAACAATGCCGCTGACCACTTCTGGCGACCGGCTTCTGCCCGCCATCAGCCCGGCGTAGGCCAGCATCTTCGACCAGTTCACCGGCGTCGCATCTCGTAATCGCCGGTCACCCAGGCCCGTCAGCGAGAACACCAGCTCGGAAAAACCATCGCTGGCCCCGGGCTGAAAACGGACGTAATACCGGTATTTGCGCCAGGCCCGGTGAAACAGCGTTACCAGCCGGTGATTAAAGAAGTCCAGAAAATGACGGCGTACCCCCAGGTTCTGCCCGGCTTCCCAGGCAAGGTCTTCCAGGTAGTAACCTGGCAGAGGTGATTGCGAACCGTGTAGCCCCAGAAAACTGACTTCCATCTGGTAGGGCGCGTGCTCATGCTCCGGTGACAGTGCCGACACCACGTCGCTGCCAGGAAACCCCAGCCCGGCGGAAGCCGAAAACCGGATGCGTTCCTGACGGGGCTCATCGTGCCCGGCCCGCTCGAGGTCATCGCCATGGTGCCGGTGAATCAGATCCACCAGCTGAAAAAAACTGTAGCGCCGTGCGTTGCCCAGAACGGGTTCCAGCCCGGCTACATCAGCGGTTGCTGACCTTGCTGTAACGTCCATGTGTACCGTTCCTGATTTTCGGTATTCACCACTTCGAGCTGGTGAAACGCATTAATGCTCGCGTATAGCGCAAAAAACTGACTCAGCACCGTGCCAAACAGGTAGAGATCCCCCTCGCTGGCAAAACTCTGCTGATCCAGCTGCAATTCCGAGCGGATACCTCGCACCGGCAACCCCCTGATCATCCGGTCGACGGGTTTGGTGACGATGCCGCTGATTCCTGCCAGTCGTTTCTGCGAGATACGTTCAGCCTGACGATCCACCAGCGCCCGGAAGTCGTAGACCCTCAGTACGGTGCGCAGGGCGTCGACATCGAGCATCGACAGATAATTCAGCGACAGGTTTGAAATCAGCGTCCACAACAGGCTGCCATCAAGGGTTGGCCTCAGGGTAGCCGTCGGCCGCGTAATGTTACTGAAGGCCGCAAATGCCGGCGTACTTTCCGTGGCCATACAGACTTCACCCACCGCCAACTGCTGAGGCAACTGACGGTTGGTGCAGGTAAGCGTGAGCGACACCGCTTCCTGACGGTTCAGGCACTCGGTTTCGTCACCCCGGACAAACGAAATGTAGTGATCAAAACCGTCACCCCTAACGCTCTCCCGAGTCCTTACCCGGTAGTACAGCGCCGTCCGCCCACGATCCCGTTCCACTTCGTGCTGGAAACTCTCAAATGCCGTGTAGACACGGGGTTCACCACGACCGGAACGGCCTTCCAGCCAGCCCTCTACCTGCTCAATACTGAACACTTCATAGTGCTCCGGGCAGCGACTTGACGGGGATATGCGGTACTCGGTCTGGCGCCCGTTCAAATCGACCGGCTCACCTTCATGGCTGAACAGGTTGACCGCCGGAGTGCAGTACAATTGCAGGGAATCCCGGGTGACCCGGGTGTCCGGCGGAAGAATGCGGTTAAAGTGAAAACGCAGGCTGATCTCATCCGCCTGAACCGCCGGCAGCCTGGTTTTCAACCCTGTGATATCGACAAACCGGAAGGCCTCCGGAAAACTCAGGTACTCTTGAATAATCCGGTAACCGGCATAGGCATTCTTAGGGTAAGGCAAAATTGCCTCGTCGGCGGCAAACCCAACCGGGGTCAGAAGCGACGACGGCAGATTGAACACGCTGTCGCCCACCACCAGTTCCACCCGGCTGAGGTAATGATTGAGCCATAAATAAAGGGTTTCAGCGGTATGGTTGTCACCACCGAGGTAAAAGCGCAGGCTCTCTAGCCCGATGGCATTTAACGGTTGGTCGGTATGCAGTGCCAGGTCAACCGTCACGGATGAAACTTCCCGGGAATGCTCGGCACTGGCTTCCGCCACACTGATGGGGAACACATCCACCGCACGACAGGTGCGGAACCGGCATTGGGTCTGACGGCTGGAATCGCCCAGTGGGCGGCTCTTGATCTCCGTATGACGATCCACCACCTGGCGCTCACTGATGGCATGCAGCTGCGGATCAAATCGCATGATGGTGCAACTCGGCACCGGCCGAAGGTAATTGGGCCAGAGCATGTTCAGCAGCGAATGCGTCAGCTCCGGAAACTCATCCTCAACCTTTTCCCGCAGTTTGCCCGTCAGAAAGGCAAAGCCCTCGAGCAGGCGTTCAACATCCGGGTCGGTGCTTTGTTCAGACAGAAAGCGGGTGAGTTGCGGGTGTGCTTCGGCAAATTCCCTGCCCTGCAACCGGAGAAAACTCAACTCGTCCCTGTAAAAGCGATTCAACTTCATCGTTACTGCACCAGTCTGGCCCCGAGTAAGGGTGTGGTAGGCCTCACTCTATTCCTTGCCTTCAGGCTACTACCCATGACACTAGATCACGCGGTAGTACCGCTTATCATCCAAAACCAGGTCTATGGTCGTCCGATCATCGCTTCCCGCAACGTTCAGGTACACCGTCACCTGGAACTTCAATTGCAACGGATCCGGGCCTGGTGGCATGGCAACCACATCCACCCGCTTTACCCGCGGTTCAAACTTCTCGATACACTGACGGATCGCCCCGCGAATCTGGATACTCAGATCATGGGTACCCAGGGTGGCGTCGTTGAAATCCAGCAAGCCAAGGTCCGGTGCACTGCTGCTGTTGCCCGGATGGGCATTCAGCAGCCGTACCAGGTGGCGCTTGATGGACTCCACCACATGGGTGAACTCCCCCATGCTCTGACCAACCGGGGCAGCCGCCTGTTCGAGTCGCTCAAACAGGCTGCCGGTGTTGCGAACTCCGTCAGTGCCGAGGCCACTTGCCACGGATTAATCCTTGTCCAGCCGGCCAACCAGCGAGAGTTCAAAGTTGGCGCCCATGTACTTGAAGTGCGGGCGCACAGCCAGTGAGACCTGGTACCAACCCGGATCACCTTCCACATCGGAAACTTCTACTTTCGCGGCACGCAAGGGGCGGCGACTGCGAACATCTGCGGGCGGGTTCTCCTGATCAGCCACGTACTGGCGAATCCAGGTGTTCAGCTCCCGTTCCAGATCCTGGCGCTCTTTCCAGGAGCCGATTTGCTCACGCTGCAGCACTTTGATGTAGTGGGCCAGTCGGTTCACGATCATCATATACGGCAACTGGGTGCCCAGTTTGTAGTTGGTCTCCGCTTCCTTGCCTTCCTTGGTGTTCGGGAACTGCTTGGGCTTCTGCACCGAATTGGCAGAGAAGAACGCGGCGTTGTCACTGCCCTTGCGCATGGTGAGAGCAATGAACCCCTCTTCCGCCAGCTCGTATTCCCGGCGGTCGGTAATCAGCACCTCGGTCGGAATCTTGGCTTCCAGCTGGCCAAAGGACTCAAAGGTATGTACCGGCAGATCGTCCACCGAACCACCGCTCTGGGGGCCGATAATGTTCGGGCACCAGCGATACTTGGCGAAGCTCTCGGTCAGGCGCGTGGCCAGCAAATAGGATGTGTTGCCCCACAAATAATGCTCGTGGTCACCCGATACGTCTTCCTTGTAGTTGAAGCTGCGCACCGGATTCTCGGTAGGATCATAAGGCACCCGCAGCAGGAACCGGGGCGCGGTCAGACCCAGATAGCGGGCGTCTTCTGATTCACGCAGGGAGCGCCACTTGGCGTATTTCGGGCCTTCGAAAACGGCACTCAGCTCCTTGATGGCCGGCAACTCCTGATAGCTGTCGACACCAAAGAAAGACGGCGCAACGGAGGACAGGAAAGGCGCGTGAGACATGGCACCTACCGATGACACATACTGCAGCAGCTTCATATCCGGCGTAGACGGGCTGAAGGCGTAGTTGCCAACAATCGCGCCTACCGGCTCACCGCCAAACTGACCATACTCGGCCGCATAGATGTGCTTGTAGAAGCCTGTCTGGGTTACGTCCGGAGCAAACTCAAAGTCTTCCAGCAATTCCTGCTTGGTGGCGTGCAGGATATCCACTTTGATGTTCTCGCGGAAATCGGTGCGATCCACCATCAGTTTCAGGCCGCGCCAGGACGATTCCAGCTCCTGCAGCTGGGGAGCGTGCAGGATTTCATCCATCTGGGCGCTGATCTTGCGGTCAAGCTCGACCACCATCTGGTCAACCAGGGCCTTATTGACCGGCTGGCCTTTTTCGTCGCTCTTGAGCAAATTGGCAATAAACGTCGCAACCCCTTTGCGGGCGACATCGTACCCTTCGTCGGCCGGAGCCATACGGCTGTTGGCCATGACCTGGTCAAGCAGAGAGCCTTCTGCAACGGATTCGGAGGCAGCAGATTGCTGCACAGCAGTATCAGACATACCACATCCCTTCAGTACGTGATTGATAATTGGTATTGGTTACCGGATTCCGGTGGTGCGATTACTCGCCGCTGTCAGTCGCCAGTTCAAGTTCAGCCAGCAGTTTCTCCCGGGCATCGTCGTTATCCAGCAGCTCCTGCAGCTTGGATCGGAACGACGGCACGTTGCCCAGAGGGCCCTTGAGGGCAACCAGGGCTTCACGCAGCTCAATCAGCTTCTTGAGCTCGGGGACCTGGCGGGCAACACTGTCTGGAGAGAAATCATCAAGCCCCTGGAACTCCAGATTGACGGGGAGGTCGTCTGCACCGTCTTCAAGCTTGTTGGATACGCTGGTAGACAGCGTCAGGCCGGATTCCTTCATAACAGAACGAAAGTTGTTCTTGTCTACGGAAATGGCCTTGCGGTCTTCGATTGGCGTTTCTTCGGCATGCCCCTTGAAATCGCCAACCACAAACATCTTCAGTGGCAGTTCGGTTTCGGCCTGCTGATCGCCAGTGGCGGGGACATATTTGATATTGATGCGCTCTTTCGGCGCGACGGAACCGTCTTTGGCAGACATGGCGTGCTCCCTGTGCAAGTCATTTGCAGTTATATCGATCCTTGGTGCCTGCCCTCCTGGCAGACAACGGGTCAAACTCTACACAGGTCACCCTGTGTTCTCAAGCAAAAAATGGCCAGCATTAGCCCAAAGTGTGTACTCGGGCAAACTTTTGCCAGCTTGCCACCCCCACCCGCCTCACCGCAGTTTCGGTCAATGACGGGCGTCTGGGCCGGTTATATACTGCCGCAACCCTATGAAGGAAAGCACCACAAACACTATGGAGACACAACATGAGTGACCTGAAGAACAGATTTGAAGACGCGGTAAGCTATATTCAGACCGCCGAGGGGGATTTCAAACCCTCCAACGAACTGAAGCTGGAATTCTACGCCCTCTACAAGCAAGCCACGGAAGGTGATGTCAACGGCAAGCGCCCCGGTATGATGGACTTCGTCGGCCGCGCCAAATTCGACGCCTGGGACAAACTCAAAGGCCTGTCCAGCGATGAGGCCATGCAACAGTACATCGACAAACTTGAATCCCTGAAGTAATACCCCGCCCCGCTGCCGGCACCCTGGCAGCGGGGATCGCGTCCCTACCGCTCTTTGCGCCGTTCAAACGTTTGTCATATCATGCGCGCACCATAACAAGAACAAGTTCTCAAGCGAGTACACCGAATGGATATTACCGAGGCTCTGGAGCAGTCACGCCCAGGCATGATTGGCCAGGTACAGGCCGCCATCCGAAAACGTCAACTGAATCAGCGGGCCGAGCAAACCTACCTCCACTGGATCAGCCGTTTTGTTCTGTTCCACGATATGAAAGACCCGGACAACCTGGCCGAGGAAGATCAGAAAGCGTTTCTGACTTACCTGAGTGAGAAAATCAGCGTGTCCCGGGCCCGACTGAACCAGGCCACGCAGGCACTCTCCTTTTTTTACGAAGACGTGCTTGGCAAACCGGCAGCGGCGGACCCTGCCGCTGCCTGACAGAGCACAGCATCAGCGGCCGGTAAGATTAGTGTTCAGGGTGTCGTAGGTGCGATTCTCCGGAGGCCGGATCACGTAATTGTTACCGTGGGTCTGGCCCGGGATCACCTTGGGATTGCTGAAGCGAATGTCGACAGGAATCTCCGAGCGCCCCAGGTCTGTGCGGCTGTCTCTTGGCTGAAGCGCAAGCGGATCCAGATAAAAATCGTCATCCGTGGCCTGCTGAACAGGCACACCAGCCGCCGGGGCAGCCAATCCCCCCTCGATGACCGTATTGGCCAAAGCCTCTTCTTCGATGGAACGGAACGGTATGGTTTCAAGGGTCGACCGGGCTTCGTATTCAAAAGCCTCATCCTCACCGCTCTGCGCAATCGCCGATGGCGATGTTACGATTGACAGCATAAACAGCAACGATATCGCCCTGTTTGGTTGCCCGACGGTCTGTTGACTGACATTCATGGCACGTACCCTGACCTGATAGTCCATTACCCTTTCGGGTGACAATTTTTGATCAGTCTATCGCCAAACATGACGCTTTACCCAAGAAGAAGCCAGTTTTGTGACACTACTCACTTGTCGTTCGGGGCCTTCTGATAACGAATACCGGTGATCACCACCTGCTTCCAGTCTTCCGGGGTTTTCACCGATACATCATCATCCAGATGTTTACCGATGAGCGCCCTGGCCAGCGGCGAGTTAACACTGATATACCCCTTTTCAAGATCAAATTCGTCCGCCCCAACGATTCGGTACTCCTGCTCCTCGCCGTCCTCATCCTCGATTCGGACCCAGGCACCGAAGAACACTCGACTCTGATCGTCTGGCAGACGGTCGACAACCGAGACCTCATCAAGACGCTTGCTGAGAAAGCGAACGCGGCGGTCAATCTCCCGCAACTGTTTCTTGCCGTAGATATACTCGGCATTCTCAGAACGATCACCGAGAGCCGCAGCCTCACGCACCGCCTGTGTTACCTCTGGGCGCTTCTCTTTCCATAAATAGTGAAGCTCCTCCCTCAGAGCCTGCTCGCCCTCGGGTGTGATATAACGCGGCCGGTTGCTACCGGTAACAGTACGGTTGGTCATCGGCATCCTGATTACTGGCTTTGGATTCGGAACAGGCAAAAAAAAACCCCGTGTTCAACGGGGTATAAGGCTAGCGCTGTGCTGGAGGGGGAAGCAAGCAGATTGTCTGCCCGCTTCCGCATCTACACCCTCTATTCTGCATACCGACCATTACCTGCCTGTGGCCACCCGATTACCTTTTAGCAAGGGAGGCAACGGACTGTTTAGGTTGAACACTCTAGTAGAGCAGGATAGCGTTGCGAACAATGAAGCCTGACCCTTTTTACGGAGACACTCGGATGAACACCAAGAAACTGATGAATCTGGCATTGGAGAGTGTAGACAGTCTCGGATTTCAGTTGGACCAGATGGGTATTACCAACCGTCTTAACCGGCACAATCTGGCTGCTTTCCTGATGACCGAGCAGAAACGTCTTGAAGGAGAGTGGGACAGCCTCCAGGCAAAGGCAGATCGCCGGCGTGTCCAGCTTGATCAGTTCAGCCAGCTGATTGAATCCAGAGCGGGCGCCCTGCTTGGCCCGGTTCGCAACCGGCTCAACCGGCTACGCACCAGCCAGTAAACTCAGGCAGAGCCAGTTTCTGCAGCAGGCCGACCGTCTTCTGCAGAATGCCCCCCGTCGGGCTGAGCGGCCTTGATCCGTTTCTTGATGCCAGTGTACGCTGGCATCCGGACCGTCAAGGTCAGCCCCGGCAACTCTTCGCCTTCATGCGTATCACTCAGCAGTATCTGCCCCTGGTGTATTTCGGCCACGGCGTTCACAAGACTGAGGCCCAACCCATTGCCCGGCAGGGATCGACTCTTACCAACCCGGTAGAATCTCTGGAACACCTGATCTTTCTCGTCGTCGGGGATCCCGATACCGGAATCCTGCACTTCAAACAGCGCGTCGGTTCCTTCCCGGCGAACCACCACATTGATAGCCCCCTGCTCAGGGGTGTACTTGATCGCGTTGTCGATCAGGTTACTGATCATCTGGAACAACAGATCGCGATCCCCCTCAATCTGCACGCCGGGTTCCAGAGCCTGCGAGAAGGACTGCTCCTTATCTTCAGACAGCGCCTCATACAATTCACAGGCATCGCTGACCAACTCGTCCAGCGACAACACCTTCATATCTGCGGAATTCCCCCGGGTTTCAAGGCGCGCGATCCTCAACAGCGCGTTGAATGTGGCCAGCAGTTGATCCGCTTCCGCCACTGCCTGCCCGACATGGTCCCGGGCCTCATCGTTATCAACCGTGATCAGTGTATTTTCGAGCTGGTTTCTCAGCCGGGTCAACGGGGTTCTGAGGTCGTGGGCGATGCTGTCGGAAACGTGCCGGATCCCTTCCATCAGATAAACAATCCGGTCCAGCATCTGATTCAGGTTATCCGCCAACTGATCAAAATCGTCTTCCGTGCCTCGCGTAGGAATTCGTAACGAGAGGTGGCCATTCATGATGCGGCGGGAGGTGTTGTTGATCACCTCAATACGGCGGGTGGTGCTTCGGCTCATCAGAAAGCCGCCCAGCAGGGCCAGAGCCAGGGTAATACCCATACCCCAGTTTATCGCGGTCTCAATCACCCGTTTGAGGTTGGTGAGATCGTCCACATCACGCCCCACCAGCAGGCGCAGCCCTCCCTGCACTTCAAAGATCCGGGCACGGGCCAGACGTTCCGGCCCCTGCCAGCCCACTGCGGGATTCAGAGTGAAATTTATCCAGCCACCATCCGACGAACGGGTACCCTCCGGCCAGGTTTCGACGTTCCCGGCCAGTTTCAGAAAATCATCCGTGGTCAGCAGATAGATCGACTTGGCATTCGGATCCCTAGCCACCCGTTCCCGAATGATGGTAATCAAACCATTGACGCCACGGCTGCGGTATTGCTCCGCCAGCCCGGCAATTTCCGCCTCAATGGTCTCGTCGGTCTGGGCGGTCATGAAGCCGGCTGTACGCCAGTAGATAAATGCCAACAGCAGAAACACCGAGGTGGCAAACACCACCATATACAGCAGGGCAAGCTGGAAAGACGATGTTCTGAGCTGACTAAGCAGTTTCACGTAACATGTATCCCGCCCCCCGCACTGTCTGCAGCAGGGGTGTATCGAATTCCTTGTCGATCTTGGCACGCAGACGACTGATGTGCACGTCGATCACGTTTGTCTGGGGGTCAAAGTGGTAGTCCCACACTTTTTCCAGCAGCATGGTGCGGGTCACCACCTGCCCGGCATTGCGCATCAGGTACTCCAGCAACCGGAATTCCCTGGGCTGAACGTCGATACTCTGGCCAGCACGTTTAACGGTGCGGGCCAGCAGATCCATTTCCAGATCCGCCACTTTCAGGACCGTTTCTGTTTCTGCCGCCTGACGGTTACGTCGGATCAGGGACTCAATCCGGGCCAGCAGTTCGGTGAATGAGAACGGCTTGGTCAGATAATCGTCGCCACCGCCCCGAAGCCCTTCGACCCGGTCATCCACATCACCCAAGGCGCTGAGGATCAGCACCGGCGTCTGATTACCCGTGGCCCTCACGGTCTTGATGATAGAGAGTCCATCCATACCCGGCAGCATCCGGTCGACAATCATGATGTCGTATTCTTCACTGGCAGCCATCATCATGCCTTCCTTGCCGTCGGCCGCATGATCCACCACGAAGTCGGATTCCTTCAGTCCCTTAAGCAGATAATTTGCTACATCCCGATCGTCTTCGATTACCAGCGCTTTCACCGGTGCTCCTCCTGATAGCGGAAAACATTAACAACTAGGGTACGAAGAACACCCGGTACCGGCCAGTTACGATCTTGTAAGAGGGTGTCGCCTATGGCGACGGTCATCTCTGCTCCTGAAACCACGCCAGAGTTTGCTCTGTCAGGCCGGAGGGCCGGTATTCTGCGCTCACCCAGCCAGCATAGCCCAAGGCATCGATGGCGGAGAAAACATTCAAAAAGTTAATTTCCCCAGTGCCCGGCTCCTGTCGTCCCGGATTATCAGCAAACTGGATGTGGCCAATCCAGGGCATCAGACACTCCAGGCTCCGAATAAGATCCCCTTCCATGATCTGCATATGGTACACATCGTATTGCAGACGGACGTTATCGGCATCCACCGACTCGATCAAGCTCATCACCTTGCCGCTGGTGTCCAGCACAAAGCCCGGCATATCCACGCGCGAGTTAATCGCTTCCAGGCACAGGGTCAGACCCTCCCGGGCCAACTGCTCTGCCGCGTACCGAACGTTTTCCACCAGCGTTTCCCAGGCATCCTCCTCGCGGAGCGTCGCCGGTTTCAAACCAGCCAGACAATTCACCTGGCGACAGCCAGACAATTCACCTGGCGACAGCCAAGGGCTCGGGCATAACGAATCCCCTGCTCAACCCCGGCCCGAAATTCCTCCACCCTTTCCGGCAGGCAGGCAATGCCCCGCTCACCAACATCCCAGTCACCCGGAGGCAAGTTGAACAGAACCTGCTCCAGACCGTTAGCCCGCAACTGCACGGCCAGCTCCTCAGCCGGCCATTCGTAGGGGAACAGGTACTCAACGGCAGTAAATCCTGCATTTCTAGCTCTGGAAAAGCGCTCCAGAAACGGCACGTCCGTAAACAACATGCTCAGGTTGGCAGCAAAACGCGGCATGGCAGCTAACTCCCCGCTTTTTCCTGTTTTGGCCCCCGACCCAGGGACCCCATCAACGTACTGTTCAGGTGCTCAAGTTCCAGCAACAACCCGCTGTGATCCACGTCGCTATGGCCATTAGCCACCAGGGCCAGATACTCATTATGAACCTGCTGGGCCAAAGGCAGCGTTAACCCTTCCGAGCGGGCTTCATCCAGAATCATGCGAAGATCCTTGAGCTGAATCCGGGCCGGAGCGCCCGGCGCGAAATCCCGCTCAATCATACGCTGGCCATGCAACTCCAGAATCCGGCTGCCAGCAAAGCCACCCATCAGCGCCTCCCGGACCGCTGCCGGATCGGCCCCGCCTTTCGCCGCCAGCAGCAACGCTTCAGACACCGCCCCAATGGTGATCCCCACAATCGCCTGATTGGCCAGTTTAGCGAGCTGTCCGGCTCCTACAGGCCCAATACGCGTGCATTTGCCCAAAGCGCTGAACACCGGCACAGCCCGCTCGATATCCGCCTCCGAGCCACCCGCCATGATACTCAACCGGGCTTCAGCAGCCCCAACTGTGCCCCCGGAAACTGGCGCATCCACATAACCCACGCCACGCTCTTCAGCCAGCCCCCCATGGCGCCGAGCCACCGAAGGCTGCACGGAACTCATATCTATCACCAATGCCCCCGCCTTCACTGCGGCCAGAGCCCCCTGAATTACCAGCACATCGTCCACCACCTGGCCGTTTTCCAGCATGGTGATCACAATATCAGCCTCCGCCACCGCCTCGGCTGGCGTCCTGGCGATCATCGCTTCGCTGGCAAAAGGCTCGCATTTGCTGGCGGTACGGTTCCAGAGAGTCATGGAAAAGCCGGCGTCCAGAAGGTTACGGGTCATCGGTGCGCCCATCAGGCCGATGCCGAGAAAAGCAATACGAGGAGAATGTGCAGACATTTTGGGGAATCCCACTCAGAAGCCCGGTGAAGGGATTGGGGTAGCCTTTCCCTTCTTCCCAGCCACGTGAATTAAATGATTTGGGAGATTATACAAACAAAAACGCCACCAACCGCGAACGGTGGTGGCGTTTTTGTTTCCAGGCTGTTGGGAAAACCTCAGGCGGCCTCTGCCATCTGTGCCCGGATCTTTTTCATGGCGTTTTTCTCAAGCTGGCGGATCCGCTCAGCAGATACGCCGTACTTATCGGCCAGCTCATGCAGCGTCGACTTGCTTTCCGTCAACCAACGCTCACGCAGAATATCCTGGCTGCGCTCATCCAATTGTTCCAATGCCTGCATCAGACGGCCATTGGAGTCTTCAGTCCAGTCTGCGTTCTCCAACTGCACTGCGGGGTCACTCCGACGATCTTCCAGGTAGTAAGCCGGAGCCTGATAAGCGTTGTCGTCATCGTCGTCCATCGGGCCATCAAAGGCGGTATCC
Source organism: Marinobacter daepoensis DSM 16072 (assembly GCF_000421165.1). Taxonomy (GTDB): domain Bacteria; phylum Pseudomonadota; class Gammaproteobacteria; order Pseudomonadales; family Oleiphilaceae; genus Marinobacter; species Marinobacter daepoensis. Next base: position 333,260 of record NZ_ATWI01000012.1, on the reverse strand, counting down.
TGAGAGGCCAGGCGCCCTTCCATCTCCCGGACCACGTGTGGCTCAACACCCAGGTCGCTGGCCACGGCCTTCAGTTCATCGTGGTTCAGCCAGGCGAGTTTTTTCTTCTGGCTTCGCAGATTGAAGAACAGCTTACGCTGCGCCTTGGTTGTAGCCACCTTCACAATCCGCCAGTTACGCAGAATAAATTCGTGAATCTCGGCTTTAATCCAGTGCACAGCGAAAGAGACCAGACGCACACCGTACTCCGGATTAAAGCGTTTGACGGCTTTCATAAGGCCGACGTTGCCTTCCTGAATAAGGTCAGCCTGAGCCAGACCATACCCGGAATAGCTGCGAGCAATGTGGATAACAAACCGGAGGTGCGATAGCACCAGCTGACGCGCGGCTTCCACATCGCCTTGGTAATGCAGCCGCTCAGCCAGTTCCCGTTCTTCATCAACGGAAAGAACCGGAATGCGGCTTGCCGCCTGAATATACGACTCGAGATTCGCACCCGGAACCAGTCTGTCAACCAGCTGTAAACTCGTACCCATGCTTTAACCTCCGAACCTGACGGTCTCCAAATATAGCAATTGTCAGTATGACCGCCAAGCACTCAATAAGTTCCCGAATTCCCCAGTAAAACGTTACAAATCATACATCTGGGAAAATAGTCGTTGCTTGACTGGCTCTCAAACTACGCCAAGCCAAGCTTTTTCTTCCATACGGTTTTTCCGTGATCCGGATCAACCTCCTGCAATATCACCCGGCTCTATGTCATCCAGATGACGCTTCACCGCAACCCAGGCGCCCAGCCAGCCTAACAGCATCGCCACGATTATCAATGCCAGAGCGCCATCCACCCCGGGGCCCTGCAAGGTGAATTCACTGCGATACAACCCGGCCAAGCGCTCAATTGGGCCACTCAGCCACCAGAGGGATATCTGAATCAACAGCCAGGCGACGATACCTCCACCCAGGCCAAACCAGGCGCCAGTGTACAGGAACGGGCGACGTACAAAGGCATCCGTTCCACCAACCAGCTTCGCCACCAGAATCTCATCACGCCGGCTTTCAATGGCCAGACGCACGGTGTTACCAATCACCAGAATAACCGCGCCCCCCAAGAGCAGCGCAAGGGCCCAAACGGCACGGGCCAGTATGTCAGTCATGGCATTGAGTCGCTGCAGCCAGCCAAGGTCCACCTGAACCTGATCAACGCCCCGCAGTTTTTCAACAAACGTTACCAGTGCCTGAACACCATCCGCCGAACGGGCGCCGTCCTCCGGGGTCACCAGCAGAGTATGCGGCAGCGGGTTCTCTTCCAGGAAATCCAGAGCTTCATTGAGCCCGGAACTTGCCCGGAATTCCTCCAGGGCCTGGTCACGCTCCACCAACTGTACCGTCATCACCCGCCCATCAGCCCCGATTTCACGGGCCACGTTCCGGGCATCCGACAATGGCAGGTCCAAATCCAGATATGCGGTAATCCTTGCCGTACTCTCCCAACCGGCGCTCACGCCCTGCAGGCTGCTCAGCAGTAGCAACAGGGCGACTGGCAGGGCCAGGGCAACGCCCATAACAGCCCAGGTCATAGCACTGGCCACTGGGGAGGCCCACAGCCGTTGCATGGAGTCACGGGCGACTTTCCGGTGATGCCCCAGATAACTCCGGGCCTGGTCGCCCATCACGGAGCGGGCGCGGTTTGCACCCCGCTGCCCATCCGGTTTTTGCCGAGAGTCAGTGGCCACTCACACCTCCACCTGCAACCAGTTCGCCCTGATTCAGCGTCAAGGTGCGTCGGTTCATCGCATGAATCAGGGCGATATCGTGAGTCGCCACCAACACCGTAACCCCGACCTGACTGAACTGCGTGAACAGATGCATGATATCGGCAGACAACTCCGGGTCCAGGTTTCCGGTTGGCTCATCCGCCAGCAATACCGGAGGCTTGTTGACCACAGCCCTGGCAATCCCCACTCGCTGCTGCTCACCACCGGAAAGCTGCATGGGGTTCATTTTTTCCTTACTAAGCAGCCCCACCTTGTCCAGTGCGGCCCGAACACGGCGACCTGTGTCTTCCGGCGACGCCCCCATAACTTCCAGAGGCATGGCCACGTTGTCAAACACGGTTCGGTCAAACAGCAATTGGTGGTTCTGGAAGACCACCCCAATATGGCGCCGGATATAAGGTATCTGCCGGCGCGGCAAGCTGTTCAGTTTTTGTCCACCAACAATGACCTCGCCAGCGGTCGGGCGCTCCATCACCATCACCAGCTTCAGCAAGGTACTTTTTCCGGCCCCCGAATGGCCTGTCAGAAAAGCCAGTTCCCCGCGATCCAGGTGAAAATTCACATGCCTCAAGGCTGTGTGGTCGCTGTCGTAGCGTTTGGTTACCTGACGAAACTCGATCATCCGGGTACGATCTCCGTGTTATCGGGGTCAGTCTTCGAACAACGCGTCCACAAACGTTTCTGCATCGAAACTGCGCAGGTCTTCAGCCTGTTCGCCCACACCAATGAAGCGAATGGGCAACTGCAACTGACGAGCGATGGCAAAAACAATACCCCCTTTCGCCGTGCCATCCAGTTTCGTCAGCGTGATACCGGAAACCCCCACCGCCTGTTGGAACACCTGAGCCTGGCTCAGTGCATTCTGACCAGTGCCTGCATCCAGTACCAGCATGACTTCGTGAGGAGCAGAGTCATCCAGTTTTTTCATGACCCGCACCACTTTGGACAACTCATTCATCAGGTTGTCTTTGTTTTGCAGACGGCCGGCGGTATCGGCAATCAACACATCAACGCCACGAGACTGGGCGGACTGGATGGCATCAAAAATCACCGACGCACTGTCCGCGCCGGTATGCTGAGCCACCACCGGAACGTTGTTACGCTCCCCCCAGACCTGCAACTGTTCAACCGCCGCAGCCCGGAACGTGTCGCCCGCAGCAAGCATGACCGACTTGCCTTCGCTCTGGAATTTCTTGGTGAGCTTCCCGATGGTGGTGGTCTTGCCCACGCCGTTTACCCCCACCATCAAAATCACATAGGGCTGTTTGCCCGCAGCAACCTCCAACGGTTTGCTCACGTTCCTGAGCAGGCCATGCAGCTCATCACGGAGCGCCTGGCGCAGGGCCGCGCCATCTTTCAGTTGATTGCGCTCAAGCTTGTCCGTCAGGGCCTCGATAATTTCAGAGGTGGCCGTAACACCCACGTCGGCCATCAGCAAGGTGGTTTCAATCTCTTCCAGCAGATCTTCGTCGATTTTCTTACCAACGGAGAAAAGGTCCGCCAGCCCACCGGTCAGGCTGGCCCGGGTTTTACCCAGCCCCTGCTTGATCCGCTCAAAGACACTGACCCGGGACTCTGGCTCTGGCTCTGGCTCTGGCTCTGGCTCTGGCTCTGGCTCTGGCTCTGGCTCTGGCACAGTTTCTGCCACCACGTCCGGCTCGGGAAGGGGTTCCGCCGTCTCCGGTGCTGGCACGGCTTCGGGGGACTCAGCCTCCACGACAGGTTCTTCGGCCAGGTTTTCCGGTTTCGACTCAACCGGGGCAGGCCCTCTGGCCACGTCCGGTTTTTGTTGCGGGACCGGGTCAGGCCTCGGCGCTCGCTTGCGATTGCCAGCAATATCCAGCACAAAAAACAGAACAAGAAGGGCCAACAGGCCGACTGAAATCCACTCTGCCGTCATAATCTATCCATCTTTCTGAGAAGGGCGGGCGCTGGCCTCGGGCTCCGGAGCCCGAGGCTCGCCAAAACAAAGCGCACATTCTAGCAGACTGACGGGCGCAAGTGATGGGCTCAGGATTACCCGATGCGAGGGTTTCCGGTACCATAGCCGGAATTTCCAAACATCCGCACATTCCGGAGCCTGGCCCGCATGGCGCGAAGACCTTCAACCCGCCGAAAACCCACCGTCACCAACCGCACCGGGAAGAACGGCAGCACGGGCGAATTACGGATCATCGGGGGCGACTGGCGTAGCCGGAAACTGATGTTCCCGGATGCGGGCGGGGTGAGACCCAGCCCGGCACGTACCCGCGAGACCCTGTTCAACTGGCTTAATTTTCAGATAGCAGGCAGCCACTGCCTCGACCTGTTTTCCGGCTCCGGCGCTCTGGGCCTGGAAGCCCTGTCAAGGGGTGCCGCCCAGGCAACACTCGTCGACCACACCCCCGCTCTGGCAAAGGCCTTGCGAGACAACCTGAACCTGCTCAGAGCCTCCAACGGTGAAGTCATCTGTCAGGACGTCGAGACATTTCTGGCCAGCTCAGAAGGAACAAGCTTCGACATCGTCTTTATGGACCCACCGTTCCGGCAAGGCTGGCTGGAGAGGCTCATACCACTGCTGGATCAGCAGCACTGGGTAAAGCCTGGCGGCTGGATTTACCTTGAGCACGAGAGCGAGCGGAGCCTTCCTGCGGTACCGGCCCACTGGCACCTGCATCGCCAGAAATCGGCAGGTCAGGTGAGCTATTGTTTATTCAGGGTTCTGGAAGCGCAAAAGCAGGAAGCCGGCGAATAGCCGGCTTCCTGTAGTGATCGAAGGGGGGGGGTCAACCTGCCGGGCGCAAGGAATAAGCGCGCAGATGGGCGGCAAACTCCTCCAGATAGCGAATACCACTGGCCTCCGCTTCCCGGCACCACTCCATCAAGGCCTGCAGCTTCTCCTGAGGCTTAAGCCCACGCTGGCGCCAGAGCGCCTGCAGCTCGTGGCTCTTCTCATAAATCAGCCGTAACATTTCATGGCGCTCCAGCACCGTATCCAAGTGCTCCTTTTCCCTCGGCTTGATCAGGCTGACCTCACGTGACAGCAACTGCCGAAGCTTGCGATAACGCGGACGGATCTCATCGTCCATAAGAGCCTTTTGCTGTTTAAGCACCGGCTCCATAACCCGCTTGCGGTACTGGCGCATGATCACAAAACGGTTATTGGCAATGGCCTGCACCGTTTCCACGTCCACATCCTGCTTACCGGGCACGTAGTGCGCAATCGGGCGATAACCCTTGGGCGTGGCAAGACCAAACAGCTGGAACAACCGAATATAGCCCCAACCAATATCCACCTCGTACCAGCGACGGGACAGCTTGGCAGAGTTCGGATAGGTGTGGTGGTTATTGTGCAATTCCTCTCCGCCAATCAGGATGCCCAACGGAGAAATGTTGCGGGCATTATCGGCACATTCAAAATTCCGATACCCCAGATAATGGCCAATGCCATTCACCACACCGGCCGCCCAGACCGGAATCCACATCATCTGCACCGCCCAGATCCAGATACCGTGCACCCCGAACAGCACCAGATCAATCACGGCCATCAAGGCAATCCCCAAAGCCTTGTACCGGCTATAGACATTCCGTTCCACCCAGTCTTCCGGGGTGCGCTGACCATAACGCTCCAGCGTTTCCGGCGTCGCCGACGCGGCATACAACTCGGCGCCTTCAAACAGGACCTTACGAATTCCCAGAACGACCGGGCTGTGGGGATCCTCTTCGGTCTCACACTTGGCGTGATGCTTGCGATGGATAGCCGTCCATTCTTTCGTATTCTGGGCCGTGGTCAGCCAGAGCCAGAACCTGAAAAAATGCTTGAGCGCCGGATGCAGATCCAGCGCGTTATGGGCCGAATGACGGTGCAGATAGAGCGTGACGCTGACAATGGTGATGTGGGTCATGGCCAGAGTAACCGCTATCAGCTGCCATACGGACAGGTCCAGAAGACCGTTAAACCACATAAAAAATCCTCGAACTCAATGAACTTCGAAAGGCGATACTGCGAAAGGGATGTCGCTGGCACTCGAAGGGGTGATCGTTGACCTCAACTCTAGCTTACAGGTGTACGCCCGGACAACCGGGTTTGTCGGCTTTTTTGTTACCGATTACACTGTTCCGACCTGAAATCTGTCCATTGGCGGAACCAACGTGCCCGAATTACCCGAAGTTGAAACCACGCGTCAGGGCATTGCCCCTCACTGTGAAGGACAGACCATCCGACAAGTGGTCGTTCGCAACCCCAGGCTTCGCTGGCCAGTACCGGATGACCTGCCCCAGCAACTGGAAGGCCAGACCATCCAGACCGTTGAGCGCCGGGCAAAATACCTGTTCCTGCACCTGGATACCGGTTCGGTCATCGTTCATCTGGGCATGTCCGGAAGCCTGAGAGTGATTACCGACGACAGCGCGCCAATGCGCCACGACCACGTTGAGATCTTCCTTGATAACCACCGGAGCCTGCGCTTTAACGATCCCCGGCGTTTCGGATGCTGGCTGTGGACAACCGACTGGAGCCAGCACCCGCTGATCAGCCAACTGGGCCCCGAGCCGCTATCCGGTGACTTCAATGGCGCCTGGCTGTTCCGCCTGTCCCGTCAGAAACAGACCCCGATCAAGTCCTTCATCATGGACAATCATGTGGTCGTGGGAGTGGGCAACATCTACGCTAACGAAGCTCTGTTCAAAGCCGGAATACACCCCAAACGCAAGGCGGGCCGGATCAGTCTGGACCGCTATCACAGACTCGCCGATGCCATCCGGGAAACCCTCCAGGCGGCCATTCTGATGGGAGGCACCACGCTGAGAGACTTTGTGAACAGCGAGGGCAAGCCCGGGTACTTCGCCCAGTCACTTCTGGTGTACGGCAAAGGCGGCACCCTCTGCCCGGACTGCAACACCAGCCTGAAAGACATCCGCATGAACAACAGGTCCACGGTGTATTGCCCCCGATGCCAGCGATGAGATTCCGCCCTGGCTCACACTTTTAAACGAAAAACCGTTTGAAATTCAGGCAATATGATTCATAGTTAACACAGCATTAGCACCCGGTCACCCCGGCCAGCGCAACCACCTTGGTTCGCAACAGCAGAGACAGGCAAGCCCTAGCCAGCCGGGCTGATACGTTCAGGAGACAATCACATGACCCGCAAGATTTCCCATATTCTGGTAGCCACCGTTGCAGCCTGCCTGCTGGCCTTTTCATCGCTGGGCCATGCCCGCGCTGTAGACGAAAGCCCGTCGGCCATTGCCATGGCGACAGATGCCATCCTGCTGCGCCCCGCGCTGCTGGCCACCACCATCGTAGGCAGCGCCGTGTATCTGGTCTCCCTGCCGTTCTCCGCCCTGGGCGGCAATGCCGGTGAGGCCGGTGAAGTCCTGGTCGTCGGCCCGGCCAAAGCCACCTTTGTACGCTGCCTCGGCTGTACCCGCACCGGACGCAAGTCCGAAACCGTGGAACAGTCGGATAACTGATCAGCACTGTCCGTAAAATCCCGGCTTGCCAGCGGCCGGAATCTGAGGCAGCCTGAAGAAAATTCTTCAGGCTGCTTTGTTTATGGTGGATTGGTCAACCCTTGAGACGGTGTTCCTCGACATGGACGGGACACTGCTGGACCTGCATTTCGACAACCACTTCTGGCTTGAACATCTGCCCAGGCGCTATGCCGAGCAGTTCGACCTGCACCCCGCGGAGGCCAGAGACTACCTGATTCCGATGATTATGGCGGAGCGGGGATCACTGAACTGGTACTGCACGGACTACTGGAGCGAAAGACTGTCTCTGGACATCACCGGCCTGAAAGCCGAGGTGGGGGACCGCATTGGCTATCGCCCCCATGTAACCGACTTTCTCGCCTCCCTGCGCCAGGCCGGATTACGCTCGGTGATCGTCACGAACTGCCACCCGGACCCCCTTGCCCTGAAACTGCAGAAGACCGGGCTGGAAAAGCATGTTGATGGCATCATTTCCAGTCACGATCTGGGAAAACCCAAAGAAGATACCGACTTCTGGAAAGACCTGGGGCAGCGCGCGCCCTACCGGCACGAATCCACTCTGATGGTGGACGACAGCTTCCCGGTACTGGAAAGCGCACGGGCCGCTGGCATTGCCCAGTGCCTGGCCATCCTGTCTCCCGACAGCCAGCAACCGGCCCGCGACGGCCACACCGACATTCCTGGCATTCACCACTTCGATGAAGTTCTGCCCGATCTGCACACACGCCAGGCACTGCCATCAAACCGATGAGGCGGGTATAATCGAGACTGGTGTGGCACATGCCCGACAGGTGAGGAGATATGACGGCTGCGAACACTGACGATCAGAAAGTCCGGCTCGACAAATGGCTGTGGGCTGCCAGGTTCTATAAAACCCGCTCGCTGGCCAAAGAAGCGATTGAAGGGGGCAAGGTGCACTACAACAGCCAACGGACCAAACCCGGCAAAGTAGTCGAGACGGGGGCCAGGCTGACCCTGCGTCTGGGCTGGCAGGAAAAAATCGTGATTGTCGACGACATCAGTGATCGCCGCCGCGGCGCTCCGGAGGCCCAGAAGCTGTATCACGAAACCGACGACAGCGTAAAACGACGGGAAGACCTGGCCTGGCAAAGAAAAACCATGCAGGCGGCCCAGCTTCCTCCCGCGCGACGCCCCAGCAAGAAAGACCGTCGCGACATCCAGCGGTTCCGCAACCAGAACGGCCTGTAGCCGGCGGCCATCAACCACCAGAACACCTTACATTACCTAATTCCTGCAATCCCAGCCGGATCACAGAACAGCCCCAGGAGACATCATGGCATCCCGAGATCAGTTTCAGCGCTTCCTTTTTGAACACAGCCAGGTGCGGGGTGCCTGGGTACAGCTGGGCGACAGCTTTAGCGAGATTGCCCGCCAGGCGCCCTACCCGGATTCCGTCCGCGAACTGCTGGGTGAATCCCTGGTCGCCAGCGTGCTGATGAGCAGCTCGCTGAAATTCAAAGGCACCCTGTCACTGCAGGCTGCCGGCGAAGGCGCCCTGAACACACTGATGGCCGAGTGCAGCCATGACCGCAACATCCGCGGTCTCGCCCGCTTTGACGCAGACGCCGTCAGTGGAGAAACCCTGCACGAACTGCTGGGCAAGAGCCGGATGGCCATCACCATCACCCCGGATCAGGGCCAGCGCTATCAGGGTGTGGTGCCCCGGGAATCTGAAACCCTGGCAGGGTGCCTGAAAGAATACTTTGAGCGCTCGGAACAGCTCGCTACCACCCTGTTCCTGTTTGCCAATGACGACACCGCCGCCGGGCTGATGCTCCAGCGATTACCCGGGCATACCGAAGAAGATGACGAACTCTGGAATCGCATCAACCACCTGGCCGCAACCGTCGAGGCCGGGGAACTGCTCGGTCTGGACAGCGAAACCCTGCTGCACCGCCTGTTTCATGAAGAAACCGTGCGACTGTTTGAGCCCGAACCCGTGGCGTTCCGCTGCAGCTGCTCCCGCGAACGGACACTCGCCGCTCTGGAGGCCATCGGTAAGGACGAGTGTTACAGCATTCTGGAAGAGCAAGACAGCATCAACATGGACTGCCAGTTCTGTCATGCAAACTATCGCTTCAATAGAAATGACATTGATCATCTTTTCACCGGGCATACGTTACACTAACTGATCACCAGATTTGCCTGGAAGCCAAGCCTCTCAAGGCTTCCAGGGCAGTCGTTTTTTATGGGCGTCTCTGGCATAATAGCGCGCCTGAATTGACCCGATTGTTCAGTTTTCCGTCAATTTTCAGGGAGGCGGTCTGGGCAATCACGAAGACATCCCGAGGGCGAGGTCGAAGTGAGCAACACTTATCAAGATCTGAGTACAGCACGACTGGTCGAGCTGGCATTAGCAAGGAACGAAGGCCAGTTGGCTTCCAACGGTTCGCTGGTGGTTACCACCGGTGAGCGCACCGGTCGGTCTCCGATGGACCGTTTTATCGTCGAGGAGCCCAGCACCGCCGACGACATTCACTGGGGTCCGATCAACCGCCCATTCGACGCTGAAAAGTTCGACGCCCTCTGGGACCGTGTTGAAGCCTACATTGCTGAAAAAGACCGCTTCGTATCCCACGTTCACGTTGGCTCTGATCCCGAGCACTATCTGCCGGTAAAAATGACCACCGAGACCGCCTGGCAGAACCTGTTTGGCCGTAATCTGTTCATTCGCCCGGAAGGCTTCAACCCGGCCGACAAGCAGGAATGGCAAATCCTTAACGCCGCCAACTTCGAGTGTGTGCCTGAGCGCGACGGCACCAACTCCAATGGATGCGTCATCATCAACTTTGCCAAACGCAAGGTTCTGCTGGCAGGTATGCACTATGCCGGCGAAATGAAAAAAGCCATGTTCTCTGTGCAGAACTTCCTGTTGCCAGAGAAAGATGTTCTGCCCATGCATTGCTCGGCCAACGTCAGCGAAACCGGTGAAACCTGCCTGTTCTTTGGCCTGTCCGGCACCGGCAAAACAACCCTCTCCGCAGACCCGCACCGCTTCCTGATTGGTGACGACGAACACGGCTGGGGCCCTGGCACAGTCTTCAACATTGAAGGTGGCTGCTACGCCAAGTGCATCGATCTGAGCCAGAAGAACGAACCAATCATCTGGGACGCCATCCGTTTCGGCGCGATCGTCGAGAACGTCATGATCGATCAGGAGAGTCGTGAGCCGGATTACGCCGACGTATCCCTGACGGAGAACTCCCGTTGCGCCTACCCGCTGGAACACGTGGAGAAGCGCGTTCTGGAAAACCGCGCAGGCGAGCCGTCACACATCATCTTCCTGACCTGTGACATGACCGGCGTTCTGCCTCCGGTGTCGATCCTGAGCCGTGAAGCTGCCGCCTATCACTTCCTGAGCGGCTACACCGCACTGGTCGGATCAACCGAGATGGGCTCATCTTCGAAACTGAAGTCTACCTTCTCTACCTGCTTCGGCGCGCCCTTCTTCCCTCGTCCGGCCGGCGTCTACGCCGAGCTTCTGATGAAGCGCATTGACGAGTTCGGCAGCAAGGTCTTCCTGGTCAACACCGGATGGACCGGTGGTCCATACGGCGAAGGCAAACGCTTCAGCATCCCGACGACCCGGGGCATCATTGCCGCCATCCAGAACGGCGACCTGGACGACGCAGACACCGAACATCTGGATGCCCTGAACCTGGACGTGCCCAAGCATGTCCCGGGCGTAGACACCGAACTGCTGAACCCGCGCAACACCTGGGTCAGCCCGGACTACTACGACGGCAAAGCTCAGGAGCTGATTGTCCAGTTCGTTGAGAATTTCAAGAAATTCGACGTGGCCGATGCCATTGTTGAAGCCGGCCCCAAGCTTGGCTAACGCCGACGCCTGAGCCTGAAAAAAGCGCCTTGCGAAAGCCTGGCGCTTTTTTTGTATCTGGCAGATTACCGAAGGACCAAAGGGAAGCCCAACACGCCCCTCACCCGTTTGCGTAGAACAGCAATGGCACAAACGCCACCAGAATCAAAGAGATCCCCATCGCTATCAGCGGCATAATGATCCGTTCATGGCGTTGATAAAACGTTCCGGACTCCTGCTGTGCGGCCAGAACCTCGGCCTCCCCAACCACCTGCCGGGTCAGAAGGTGGTTCAGTGCAACCGGAGGGCTCAAATAGCCGAGTTCAAAGGCCACCAGCGTGACCATCCAGAAGTGGATCGGATGAATACCACTTGCGTAGGCGATGGTTGCCACTGTTGCCGTCACCAGAATAACGGCGCCGAACGCGTCCATGATCATCCCCAGAATCACCAGAATGCCCACCATCAGCAACATCGCCGACCAGGGGCTGTCAAACGCCTGAGGAAAAGCCTCCATAATGTGCGAACGCTCAATCACCCCGCCAATGCTGACCGAGAGCCCCAGCAACAGAAGCAAAGCCCCAATCTCAGCGGTGGTGTCATTGGTCGCCCCCCGGACACTACGTTCCAGGCCCTGATGACAAATCTCACCAGAGCCCCGGCCACGCCATGCTTTCAGGCTGACGTGCTCATACACCAGAATGGCCAGCATAATCACCGGCAACAGCCGGGGCGCAGAGAACTCATCCATTCTCACGTCCAGGGCAAACCGGTAGATCAGCACAACAACGGCAATGACCACCACATAAGGAATCAAAGGCCGTAAGGCCAGGACCGATGCAGGAAAAGCCTCGGCAGCCGGAGCCAGATCAAACCGGCTCTGCCGGTTGACCGTTAGCGCAACCAACGCAAACATGGTGGCCGTCAGCACAAACACCCAGATTCCCCAGCCAAACAACTCGTCAGTGGTAACCTCCCGGTTCAGGTAAGCAATCACCACCACAAGCAGGCAGGGCCGCAACACCACCCCCAAAGAACCAGACATGGCCGTGGCGGCCAAGGCCAGGTGACGGCGAGCGCCTGCTGCTCGCAGTTCACTGTAGATCACTGCACCCGCGGCAATGACAAAGATGCCCGATGCTCCGGTGTAAGCCGTGGGGACCGCCGCCACCAGGACCGCAACCACCGCCAGCATTTCTGGAGGCATCCGCCAGGGCCGGAAAATGTTGAACACCAACGTTGCCAGTCTCGTCTGTTTCAGCATCATGCCAACCCAGACGTACAGCCCCACGTTCAGGAACATGTCCGCCAGTTCCATCATCTTGCCAAGATAGATGCCTATGCCGGAAGAGTGGCCAATCAAGGCGAAGTACGTCCCGGAAATCAGACACATCACGGTATAAAGCGGGACCGACAGAAAAGCCTGGTTCAGGTTTCCACCAGCCGGAAGGGTTTCCGGGACGCGGAACAGCCGGTAGAGGCTCGCCAGAGTCAGACAGGCAAAACCGATAATCCAGAAGTTGTGAAGCAACAGCTCCTCACCTGAAACAGCGGTGCTGCTGGCCAGACTGGACTGCCGGAAGATCAGCGACGACCCCAGCAACATCGCATTGGCAATGCTCTGCAGAGTGTGGGACACCACATAATCCAGCCTGGTCTCCATGGCTCGCATGGCGATGTGGTGCCGGGTGAGGGTCGCCGTCACCGCGCATAACATCACCAGAATCACCAGAATATAGCGCTGCGCCTTAAGCCCAAAAGCTATCAGGTCGGCCACGAACAACTCCACCGCCCGATAAACCTTCACTCCAGGCGTGAGCTTGTCTTGCAGGCTATCATAACTGACGTGAGCAGCCCGACAATCGGCCACCGAGCGCTCAATCGCCAGGCGCACTTCTCGGGGATCTTTTTCGTGAGCCCCCAACAGGGCCGCCATCGGATCATTCTCCGGTGACGAGTCCGCGAGCTCGCGGACCACTTCCGCCTCAATGTCCCGGTCAGGATTGCACTCCGGCTTTACCGGATCCATTCGGAGCTTGTAATAGCCCCCCCAGAGCTGCTCACCACCTCGCAGCATCTGGTTGTGGATATCACTGCTGGTTGAAAACAACACCACAGCCAACAGCAAGAGACAGGCTGGCAGCGATGAGAACCACTCCAGACCACTGCGACGAAAACCACCCTGGGTCATAACGGCTTACTCGGGTTGATGGCTTACAAGAGATCGTCGAGACTCATGGTCTCTACAGGTTCGCGCTGATCGTCCCAAAATGCGCCAAACTGCCCCATCGGCGTCCGATGGCCGGTATGCTCCACCCACAGGCGGTCTGCGATGGCCACCAGCATGTTGGTAGCCATCGCATCAACGAACTGCCATTCTTGGCTGGCCTCATCGGCTTCCAGCGACTCGGCATGGCTCCGGATGACGGATTTCACAAAAGCATCATCATTCTTATTCAACGCAGCAATGGCCTGGAACACATGTCCGAGCCGAACCCCGGATTGCTCCCCCTGCTCCGCCGCAAGAGCCAGCCGCTCAAACGCATCCTCTCCCGCCGGCTGAGTACCAGGGATCATGGCCCAGACCGTCGCACGCAGGCCCATCGGAGCCCCCCACCACTTCTTGTTGTCCAGGCATTGAGTCGCCCGTCCCACAACAGAACCGGTATTGAACGGCACGCCAACCGAGGACGTCGACTGAATCTGGGCATTGAGCGCCTGCAGGCCCGACAACAGGCCTGCCATGTACATGAACTCATCCATGTCGTCGTCGAAGTCCGGGCACTCACTGGTATCCGGATTACCATAATGCGCATTGTGATGCTGCCACCCTTTCAGATAGCGCCGAGCCGCCAGTGCATGAGCACGCTTCTGTCGTATAAAGGCATCCTCAGCCGCTTCCGGCTCCAATGAGTACATGGCGGCCAGGCCGGCAAGCTCATGCTCTCTTGCCTGCTCCTCGGCACAACTGCCAGACGACAGATAGAGCATGATGGCCAACTGGTCCGGCTCATCGGTGACACGTCCAAATGACATTAGCAACGGGGCCGTCGCCTCACTCATGGAGCACCCCATGGCAAGGTCGTCCGATTCCATCAGGTAAGGCACGGTATGATTACGGGAGAACCCCTGCATGACATCGCCGGTGGTCTTGTAGATCATGTGGTTAACGGCACCACAACCACTGAGCAGAGCACCGGCAGCCAGCGCCCCCAAAACCCCGCGAACACCAGCCCCGGTTAACGGGCGTTTCCAGAAACCGTTCATACCTTTCAACCCTTTTCTTCTTGTGTTTTATTCAGACAACCGGGCCGTTAACCCCTATTGTTACGGCTTGTAACCTTCATTCATTATGACCAACTCCCTTTTCGCTTTATGAGACCGGCCCCGCAAATGACGCCCTGGAGAACACATCGTTACGCAAGAAGGTTTGCAGATTTACCGCAAAGCCACTATAGATTGCTTCAGCCACCGGGTTCGCCGGGGCAATCCTCAACAACAATCAGAACAAACCGTCAGGAGTATCCAATGCGCAAACCTGAACTCGCCGCTGCCATTGCCGACAAGACCGGGCTCACCCGGGAAAAGGCCGGAGAAGTGATCAATGCATTTACCGATCAGGTGTCGGCCGCCGCCGCCCGTGGTGAGGACATCTCACTGATTGGCTTCGGCACCTTTAACATCCGTCATCGGGAAGCCCGCAGCGGCCGCAACCCTCAGACTGGCGCAAGCATCCGGATTCCCGCCAGTAAGACCGTGGGGTTCAAACCGGGAAAAGCCCTGAAAGACGCCATCGGCTGATCGTGCCAGGCCCGCCCCGTGCGGGCCGATTGACTCATATCAGGAGGCGCACTCGGCACGCGAACCATCCACCCGGCAACGAATGGCCTTCATCAACTTGATCGCACGCTCGTCGTACACGCCATCGTCCAGCAATGACAGCCGAACCTGGCGCAGCATCTTGTCGTACTCGGCCACATCCTCTCCTGGCGGGTGCATCCAAACCTCTTGGGGAATCCCCGCCTCGGCCTCCGCGATGATCTCGTAGGCCTGATCAATCCGCTTAATGGCTTCATCCCGCACCATCTGCCCGGCATCCTCTGGGAAACGGTCGCGATGAATAATGACCTGGAAATTCATATACGCCAGCGCATACTTGAAGACTCCCCCAGCCTCGCGGACCCCCTTGTAGAGTTCCAGAGGCTGATAAGCCACCGCTGGCGCGTAGGCCAGATCCACGCTCCCATTATTGAACTTTCCGGCGAAGTTGGCCGAGTTGGAACCAACGACCGAGGCTCCCACATGGCGCACCATGCGCACAGACGCCGTGTCGTAATCGAGCGTGGCAATGCGTTTGCCCTGAAGCTTTTCAACAGAATCAATCGCCCGGTCACGGGTATGCAGATAAATCGCGCCCCCCGGGAAAACGCCAGCGACCTCGTAAGGACCATCAATCAGGAACGGACGAGCTTTGGCCTGGCTCAGGGTGTTGTAAAGCAGACGCATTTCCTCTTCACCCGGGACCGCCCCCATGGCTTCCAGGCTGCCTGTAAACTTATTGAATTCGCGGGCTCTGGTGCCCGTCAGGAGGACCGCATCGCACTGACCGGCCTTGAAATCTTCAGCGGCGACTTTTTCATCGGTGTAGGCGCGCAGATTCAGTTTGATGCCACGCTTCAGCGCCACGGGTTGAAACTCCCGGGTAATGGCGAACAACGGACCATTGGCACCAACGGGGTCAAACACACAGAAACTGCGGTCAAGGATATCGCCCTGGGCATGCGCCAGAGATGAGGCTAGCAGACTGCCACACAGGGCGGCCGCCAGAGCGAGCCGGCGGCGGAAACGGGCTGTATTCACGGGAAGGCTCCTGAGTTTTTATTGTCTGGCCGGTCACATCCGGCTGGCCGGCATACGTTATGCTGGCCTGACCGTAATGGACCGGGCCATAGAATACGTTGGCTCAGGTGCCTGACATCAAGAGATTTTCAGCAAAACCGGTGGATTCTGTGATGGCGTTGACAGAGGCCCGGCTACCTCTGCCTCATTTTCTCAGAGCACAACCTCTGACGCTCGCCACGCTTCCCGCCCTTCCACCAGCGTCAGCTTCACGACACCGGGCAGAGACCTATCCATCACCGGGGCGTGCAGACCTGCCGAAACCAGCGTCTGCGACGAAGGCAACCACCGGCTCCGGGGATCGAAAACACAAAGATCCGCCAGCGCCCCCTTCTGAAGCGCAAAGTGACGACCCAGAACCCGGGCCGGGCCCGTCGTTAATGCCGCCAGCAACCCGGAAAGCTCCAGCTCCCCCCGGTCAACCAGTTCCAGCCCCAGTGACAAGACGCTTTCAATGCTCGACAGCCCCGGCTCCGTGGCCGGCAGGGGCGCCTGTTTTGCCGCCGAGTCGTGGGGTTGATGCTGACTGACGATCGCATCAAGGATTCCGGCCCGGACACCAGCCACCAGCGCCTGTCGATCCGATTCACTGCGAAGGGGCGGACGAACATGGAAACGGCTGTCGAAGCCTGACAAGGCTTCCTCGGTAAAGGCCAACTGATGCATCGCGACGTCGGCTGTCACACTCACCCCGCGCTGCCGGGCTTCCGCCAGCATGTCCACACTCCGGGCGCAGGAAAGCTGACTCAGATGGAGACGCACACCGGTTTCTTCGGCCAGCAACAGCATTTCCATCACGGCAGCGGTCTCCGCCACCTCGGGAATCCCGAGCAATCCGAGGCGTGTGGCCACCTGACCGTCGTGAGCATAACCATCGGCAGCCAGGGCCGAGTTTTCCGGGCTGAACATCACAGTCAGTCCGAAGGTCTGGGCGTAGGCCATGCAGCGCCTAAGAATTCTGGCATTGCGCACTCCACGGGAACCATTCCCCACTGCGACGCAGCCCGCCGCACTCAGCCCGGCCATATCACTGAGCAGCTCACCTTCCAGGCCCCGTGTGATAGCGCCTATCGGGAGTACCCGGACGGCACCACGAGACGCCGCCCCATCCAGAATCAGGTTGGTGACGGCACCGGAATCGATGACCGGCGACGTTTCCGGTGAGGCGCATACGGTCGTGAAACCACCATGAGCCGCCGCCCGGGTTTCGGAGGCAATATTCCCTTTCTGGCCGTTGCCCGGCTCCCGGAGGTTACAGCACAGGTCGATAAAACCGGGTGCAATGACATGGCCATCAGCGTTCATTTCCGAGCCCGCCTCGGCTTCCTGAACGCTTGCACCGATCTCATCAATCCGACCGTTCCGGATCAACAGGCCGGGATTGGCTACCAGCCCGCGCTCCGGGTCAAACAACTGGCCACCCGTTAGTTTCAGGCCATTGTCATTATGGATATCCACCTGGCTCATGCCTGCTCCTCCTGCTGCTTCTGCTGACGCTCAGCCATCTGTCCACCCATGGCCATGGACATCACCGCCATCCGGATAGCAATGCCATTGGTCACCTGACTGAGAATGACGGACTGAGGCCCATCAGCCACCGCGGATTCAATTTCAACCCCCCGGTTGATTGGCCCCGGATGCATCACAATACAGCCGGGGTTTGCCAAAGCCAGCTTGTCCTGGTTCAGGCCATACTGTCGGTAAAACTCGCGCTCACTGGGCAGCAAGGCCCCTTCCATACGTTCTTTCTGAAGCCTCAGCATGATGACCACATCCAGATCTTTCATGCCCCGGGCCATATCGTATTCGACGGTGCATCCAAGATCTTCAACGTCCCGGGGCAGCAGGGTACCGGGCGCAATCACCCTGACCTCTTCCGCACCCAGCACATTCAACGCACGAATCTGGGAGCGAGCCACACGCGAGTGCAATACATCGCCGACAATGGCGACTTTCAGCCCGGCAAACCGGCCTTTGTGCTGACGAATGGTCAGCATGTCGAGCATGGCCTGCGTCGGGTGCGCATGACGCCCGTCACCGGCGTTAATAATGGCCACCCCCGGCGTCACACTTTCCGCGATAAAATGAGGCGCGCCACTTTGGGAATGACGAACCACGAACATATCGGAGGCCATCGCCTCCAGATTCAGCAGGGTATCGGACAGCGATTCGCCCTTGGACGTGGCGGACGTGGAAATATCAAGGTTCAGGACGTCTGCAGACAGTCGCTTGGCGGCCAGTTCGAATGTGCTTCGAGTGCGGGTGCTGGACTCAAAAAACAGGTTGACGACCGTCCGGCCTCGGAGCAAAGGCACCTTTTTGATGCGCCGCTCACCCACCTCGATAAACGAATCGGCGGTATCGAGGATGTCCGTAAGCAGCGCCTGGCTCAGGCCATCCAGTGTCAGGAAATGCCGCAACTGACCATCCCGGGTCAGCTGCAAGTGGTTCGGGGAAGGGTCGTTCGCGGTCATGGCTCGCCTGTTATCAGTTGGGAAGGTTTACTGCCCGGATTCCTGTAGTTCGATGCGCAATGGCTCGGGGCCACGCAGTTTTACTCGTTGATGGGCCTCCAGGGTCAGAGCCCGGCCAACCACATCCGGCTGGATCGGCAGCTCTCTGGCCCCCATATCGATCAGCGTGGCCAGTATGATACTGGCCGGCCGGCCATAGTCGAATATTTCGTTCATTGCAGCCCGGATGGTTCGGCCACTCATGATCACATCATCAATCAGGATGATGTCCCGGCCCTCGGTATCGAAGGGCAGACTTGAGGGTGTCACCCTGGGATTCAGGCCAATGCGACTGAAATCGTCCCGATAGAACGAAATATCCAGCTCGCCATAGGGTTGTTCAATGCCCAGGCGCTTGCCCAGAGCGTCGGCCAGCCAGACCCCCCCGGTACGGATACCAATCAGCAACGGGGACTCTACTCCACGCTCGCTCAGAATGCGGCGCAGACCAGATTCCAGAGCGTCCAGCAGTTCATCTATTTCAAGCAATGCGGTCATCACAGCCTCATTTATCAGGTCGGCCGGCCTGCTCCCGGCACCAGGTTTCCAATATCAGAACAGCCGCTCGATCATCCACACCATGACGACCAAAATCCCGGCTACCACCGCCCGCCAAAACCTCGCCCTTGGCTTCAAAGCTGGTGAGACGCTCATCCACCATCTCCACGGCAACGTGGTAACGGCCGTGCAACCGCTTCCCGAACTTACGGGCCCGGGCGCACATATCATTTTCGGTATCGTCCATATTCAGCGGCAACCCCACCAGCACGACATCCGGCTGCCACTCCTTCAGCAGTTGCTCAATCCGGGCCCAGTCGGGTATGCCATCCCGCGCAGACAGCATCGCCAGGGGTTGCCCGGTGCCCAGCATTTCCTGGCCGGAGGCCACCCCGATACGCCGGGTGCCAAAATCGAACGCCAGTATACGGCGGTTGCTTTCTTCAGGCATGGCCCACCGAGTCACTGAGCTGGTTCAGATCAATCCCCATCAGGCGTAGCACCGCCTCGTAACGCTGCCCGGCCGGCGTCCGGAACAGGATATCGGTGCTGGCCGGGCACGTCAGCCAGGCGTTGCTGCCCAGCTCCTCCTCCAACTGCCCCTCTCCCCAGCCGGAATACCCCAGGGCCACCAGAAAAGACGCTGGCCCCTCATCCCGGCCAATACTTTCAAGCACATCCCGGGACGTGGTTAACAGCACATCGTCGGTCACCTGAGCCGTGTTTTGCCACTGCCGGTCCGGAGAATGCAGGACGAACCCCCGCTCCGGTTGCACAGGACCGCCGGTATAAACCGGCAGGTCCAGTTCGCCGCCGTGCAGGTCGAGCTGCTCAAGAATCTCCCCAAGATGAATGTCCAGCGGCTGGTTAATCATGAGCCCCAGTGCACCCTCTTCAGAATGCTCACACAGATAGATCACCCCGCCATGGAAACGGGGGTCCGCAAGCCAGGGCGATGCCACCAGAAAGTGATGTCTCAGCGTCTCTGCCGCGTTCTTTTCCGTCATCATCCGGATGTCAGCCCCCGTCGCTGGAATGACCAGGTGCGTATGATTTCCAGCTCATCCACTTCCGCCCCCATGTCTTCCGGGAAGGGTGCAAATGGCGACGCCAGACGCACGATTCGAATCGCAGCATCATCCAGTACCGTACTGCCCGAGGACTGGAGGATGGCCACCTCCTTGATTGTGCCATCTTTCTTCAGGGAAACCAGCATTCGCAGGGTTCCGTGAATACCGGCCTGGCGGGCTTCCGTCGGGTAATTAATATTGCCAACCCGGGTAACCTTGCTGACCCAGTTCTGCACATACCAGGCATTGCTGGATTTCAGGGTGGAAGCCGCCGTCACCCTCATCACCCGGGGCTTTCGGGCGTAGGCTCGTTGCTGGGCATCGAAACGGGCCTCCAGGCTGGCGATCTCCAGGCTGCGCTCCATCAGGCTCTTTTTCTCACCTTGCGGTAAGGCCTCGTCCAGAGGCTCAGCCCGCTCCTCTGGCTGACGCACCTGTCGCTCAGCCTGACGCCGTGTGTGTACCTGAGCCCGATCCTGCTGAGGCTCTGGCCGAGTCGTGGTCTGGGGTACCGGCTGCACCTGAGCCGTATCCGGCTGACTGATTTCTGAAGGGGCTGGCGAGGTCATTTCCATGGCTTCCTCTTCCGACCCGCTGCCTTTCTGGTTGGTCTGCGCCAGGAAATCCGCTTTGTCCGGCGCATCCTGATCATCAAACTGAGACAGGGTGATTTCCATGGTCTGGGCGGAAGACCGGGGCGACTCCGGAGCAAAGGTAATACCCAGCACCACAATGGCGTGAACAGCCAATGCCATAAACAGGGTGAAGGAAAACCGATCGAAGTCGCTTACCTGGGTTGCCATGACGGTTTCTGAATCTCCTCTCACGTTCAACGGCTACAGCCGTCTTCAGGCCCTGGCCAGGCGACGCTCAATCGCATCCATCAGCAGGCCGGCAATGTCAATGCCAAAGGCGGCATCCAGCTCGCGAATGCAGGTTGGGCTGGTGACATTGATTTCGGTGAGGTAGTCACCGATTACGTCCAAACCTACAAACATCAGGCCTTTTTCTTTGATGACCGGCGCCACCCGCGCGCAGATCTGGCGATCACGTTCCGTCAGCTCCCGGCCCTCGCCGCGCCCACCTGCTGCCAGGTTGCCGCGATTCTCGCCCTGAGACGGTATGCGCGCAAGCGCGTAGGGCACCGGCTCACCATCAATCAGCAGAATGCGCTTGTCACCGTCGGTGATTTCCGGAATGAACTTCTGCGCCATGGCCTGATGCGCACCGTAGTTGGTCAACGTCTCAATAATCACGCCCAGGTTGGCATCGTTTTCCTTGACCCGGAATATTGATCGCCCGCCCATGCCATCAACCGGCTTCATAATAATGTCACCGTGTTCAGCGTAGAAATCCCGGAAACGCTGAGCGGACCGGGTGACAATCAACGGTGGCGTCAGGTCTTCAAACTGAGTGGCGAACAGCTTTTCATTGCAGTCCCTCAGAGTCGCAGCCGGGTTCACCACCAGAGCACCCTGCTGCTCAGCCGCTTCCAGAATGTATGTCGCCATCAGGAATTCCCGGTCCACCGGTGGGTCCTGACGCATCAGGATAACGTCCAGGTCTCCCAGCGCCCGGTCCTGACTGGCGCCAAAGCTGTACCAGTTGTCCGGGTCCATATGCACCGTCAGCCCACGGGTGTGGGCTCGGGCCTGTCCACCGGCGAGGTACAGGTCCGGCAGTTCCATGTACTCAATTTCCCAGCCACGCGTCTGAGCGGCGTGCAGCATGGCCAGAGAACTGTCTTTCTTGAATTGAATATCCTGTATGGGATCCATCACGATCCCCAGCCGGACTGTCATAGCGTCTCCTGGAACTGTCGGTATGAAAACACGAACCGGTCAGCAGAGCGAACCGGTTATTAAGTGCTATGCTGAGAGCTCAGATGGTATTGTACCCGAGCCGCGAATGCATCCGGAGAAATCCTCAGATCAATCCGTGACGGCTGCGACAGAAGTACATTTGGTCACAAACAAATACTTTTTATCCGGGCATGGATACTCTATAACTGATCGGGGTTTATAGAAGAACCTTAACGTTTATGTTAAAACCCCGTTTGAAAATAACGACAGTCGCTAGAGCGCAAAGGCAGTTGGACAATGGATGACAACTTCGAGAACCTGAAGATCATGGTGATTGACGACAGCAAAACCATTCGTCGCACCGCAGAAACCCTTCTCAAGAAGGTTGGCTGTGAGGTTATCACGGCAACTGACGGCTTTGACGCTCTGGCCAAAATTGCCGACTCCCAGCCGAACATCATTTTTGTGGACATTATGATGCCCCGCCTGGACGGCTACCAGACCTGCGCACTGATCAAGAACAATTCCTCTTTCAAGAAGACGCCGGTTATCATGCTTTCGAGCAAAGACGGTCTTTTCGACAAGGCAAAAGGCCGGATCGTAGGCTCGGACCAGTATCTGACCAAACCGTTCAGCAAAGACGAACTGCTCAACACCATCCGCCAGTATATGCCCCAGGCGGAACAGTAACTCCTGCTGACACACAGAACCATCGAGGAAACCATGGCCCGCATTCTGATTGTTGACGACTCGCCAACCGAAGTGAAGAAAATTTCCACCATTCTGGAAAAACACAAACACGAAGTGCTGACCGCAGATAATGGCGCTGATGGCGTCGCCAAGGCCCGTGCAGAAACCCCGGATCTGGTGTTGATGGATGTGGTCATGCCCGGCCTGAATGGTTTTCAGGCAACCCGTCAACTGACTCGCGCTCCGGAAACCGCCTCCATCCCGGTTGTGATCGTCACAACCAAGG
Source organism: Marinobacter daepoensis DSM 16072 (assembly GCF_000421165.1). Classification (GTDB taxonomy): domain Bacteria; phylum Pseudomonadota; class Gammaproteobacteria; order Pseudomonadales; family Oleiphilaceae; genus Marinobacter; species Marinobacter daepoensis. Next base: position 310,414 of record NZ_ATWI01000012.1, on the reverse strand, counting down.
ACCAGGAGACCGACCGTGTGTGGGGAACCCGCCAGGGTGCCAAGGGTTATCTGGTCAAACCAGTTAACGAAGACGATCTGATCAAAACAATCAACAGTCTGATTGCCTGATCCCTAATCTTGGAGTACGCATGTCCGCCCAGGCCGCCCCTTTTGCCGTTCTGACGGATATCGCCCAGCGCAGCCGGTCCATGGCCGCCGGCCTGCCTGAACAACAGGAAGCCGTCGAGCTGTGGAACGGCATCGGTTTCATTCTCGCGGGGGAACGCTACGTTGCCCCCATGGGAGAAGTGACCGAGATCCTTCACGTGCCCCGATTCACTCACGTTCCGGGGGTTAGGTCATTCCTGATGGGCGCTGCCAACGTTCGTGGCCGCCTCCTGCCCCTGGTCGATATGGCCACCTTCTTCGATGTGCCTCGCTCTTCCCGCAGCCTGCGCGAGCGACGGGTACTGGTGGTCGAACAGGGAGATGTGTTCAGCGGGCTGGTAGTCGACAGCGTGCTGGGCATGCAGTATTTCGCCAAAGACAGTTTCAGGGCAAGCCCGGACAGGGTGCCCGAGAGCGTTCGTCCGTTTGTGAACGGCGGTTACGAGCGTAATGAGGAGGTCTGGAAAGTATTCTCCGCCACCGATCTGGTGGAAGATGAACGCTTTCTTGATGTCGCACAGTGGTAAGGGTGATGGCACTGGCAGGAACATCACCCTGACCCTCTGCAACCCGCTACACATACTTGCCATTTCCAGAAGAAAGAGGCCGGGAGCCAGAAAATGAAAAACAGAGCCGGAAGACTCAGTATGGGACAGGGAGGCAACAAACTGGTTGCCGGTCTGATCGCTGCGCTGATCGCACTTACCGTCCTGCTTGTTGTGGTACTGTTCATCCTTAACAAGGACAGCCAGCACGACCAGCAGTACATCGCCAACACCGCGGAAATGCGCGTACTCTCGCAGGAGATCGCGAAGAACGCGACTGAGGCTGCCGGCGGCACCGCCGAAGCCTTTGACCAGTTGCGTCGTTCGCGTGACGAGTTCCAGCAGCTCTGGACCACCGTCACCGAGGGCAACCCTGACACCGGCCTCCCGCCCAGCACACTGGCACAGCAAAGCGGTGTACAGGAACACTGGAATACCGTTCGCGAAAATGCTGACAGCATTCTCTCTACCCGCGAAGCGGTACTCGGCCTGCACGAAGTTGCCCGGACCCTGAACGAAACCATTCCCCAGCTGCAGGTGGAGTACGACGACATCGTACAGATCCTGCTGGACAACGATGCACCGGCCGAGCAGATTTCCCTGGCCCAGCGTCAGGCCCTGCTGGCAGAGCGGATCGTCCGCTCGGTCAACAACGTACTCTCCGGTGATGAAGACGCCGTTATCGCAGCCGACCGTTTTGGTCGTGACGCCAGCCTGTTCGGCCGGGTTCTTGACGGCCAGCTCAACGGCAATCCCGCGATGGGCATCTCCCGCGTAGCGGATGAAGATGCTATCTATGGTTTGGAAGCCGTTGATGAGCTGTTCCAGTTCGTTTCCCAGAACGTAGACGCGATCCTTGAAGCCTCTCCCGACCTCTTCAAGGTTCGTACTGCCGCCAGCGACATCTTCCAGAACTCCGAAAATCTGTTGGCCCAGCTGTCGAACCTGGCAAACGGTTTTGCAACCCAGTCCAGCTCACGCCTGATCAGCCCGACCCTGGCCTTTGCGATTCTCGCCGCCATGGTCGCGATTGTTGTCTTTATCGGTCTTGCCCTGTACCGGGATGCCCAGGAGCGCCTGAGTACCACCCAGGAACAGAACGAGCAGAACCAGAACGCGATCCTGCGACTGCTGGACGAACTGGCCGACCTGGCCGACGGTGACCTGACCACGGAGGCCACGGTAACCGAAGACTTCACCGGTGCCATCGCCGACTCCATCAACTACGCGATCGACCAGATGCGTGGACTGGTACAAGCCATTCGGGGAACCGCCGTGCGGGTCGCTTCCGCCGCCCAGGAAACTCAGGCTACCGCCATGCACCTGGCCGATGCGTCCGAGCACCAGGCCCAGGAAATTGCCGGCGCCTCCGCCGCGGTCAACGAGATGGCGGTGTCCATCGACCAGGTATCGTCCAACGCCGCTGAATCCTCTGCGGTTGCGGAGCGGTCGGTTGCGATCGCGAAGAAAGGCGCGGAAGTGGTACAGAACACCATCCGAGGCATGGACAACATCCGGGAGCAGATCCAGGAAACTTCCAAGCGGATCAAGCGTCTGGGTGAATCTTCCCAGGAAATCGGTGACATCGTATCCCTGATCAACGACATTGCCGACCAGACCAACATTCTGTCCCTGAACGCGGCGATTCAGGCCTCTATGGCCGGCGACGCTGGCCGGGGCTTTGCGGTGGTTGCGGACGAAGTTCAGCGCCTGGCAGAACGTTCCTCTGCGGCCACCAAACAGATTGAAGCGCTGGTTAAGACGATCCAGTCTGACACCAACGAAGCGGTTATCTCCATGGAACACACCACCGCCGAGGTGGTCCGGGGAGCCCGCCTGGCTCAGGACGCGGGTATCGCCCTCGAGGAAATCGAGAACGTATCCATGTCTCTGGCGGAACTGATCCAGAACATCTCCAACGCGGCCCGCCAGCAGTCGTCCTCTGCCGCGCACATTTCCAACACCATGAACGTTATCCAGGAAATCACCTCTCAGACTTCCTCTGGTACCAACGCCACTGCGAAGTCTATCGGTAATCTGGCAGAAATGGCGTCCGAGCTTCGGTCCTCCGTTGCCGGCTTCACCCTGCCGGATGAGGACACGGCCAACCAGGAACAAGAGGAAGACAGCGACGTACCGGTGGTCAGTTGATCACCGGCCCGGGGCAGATGACGGTCTATGGCGCATACGCATAACCAACTGTCACCCGCCGAAGGCATCTGGTCTCTGCGCCGACTTCCGGACATGGATGAGGCGCAGTTCAACCAGTGGCAGACTTTGCTGGAGCACCGTACAGGCATGACCCTGACCGCTGAGCGACGTTCGTTTCTGGAAACCAATCTGGGTATCCGGATGCGGGAAATCGGTTGCGGCAGCTATCAGGCCTACTACGAGAAAATCGTATCTGGCCCGGATGCTGTCAGGGAATGGTCAACGCTGGTGGACCGGCTGACCGTTCAGGAAACCCGGTTTTTCCGGGACCCGGACGCCTTCCGGCTGGTGGCAGACTATGTGCGGACCCGCCCTCGCGAACAGTTCAGGAAACGGGCACTTGAGGCCTGGAGTGTGGGCTGCTCTACCGGAGAAGAGCCATACACCCTGGCAATGATCCTGAACGAGGGCATCGCTCAGTTGGGCCTGCAACCGCTCTTTGGCGTGACCGGCTCGGACATCAGCCAGCCGGCCATCGAAAAGGCGCGCCTTGGCCGCTTCAATGCCCGCAAGTTGCTGGGAATGGATGAAAATCTGAAAGCCCGGTATTTCCGGCCCTCGGAACGGAATACCGTAGAAATTGTGAACAGCATCCGTGACCGGGTGTGCTTTACCAGGCTCAATGTTCTGGATCTGGACAAAGCCCCTATGCACGGGATGAACATCATCTTCTGCCAGAACCTGCTGATCTATTTCCGTCGCTGGCGCAGACGGGAGATTGTCAAACGGCTCGCAGAGCGTCTGGCACCGGGGGGGTTACTGGTGCTTGGCCAGGGTGAACTGACCGACTGGCAGCCACCTGGCCTGCAGAGGGTTCCCTCGGAACATGTACTGGCGTGGATCAAACGCCAGTCCGACGAAGAATAACCGGAGTGGTTATGGGCAATCACCATGACAGCATCGCCCTCGACTGGGTTCGGGGAGAAATACAAGACACACTGACCCAGGGCCAGCATGCACTTGAGGCCTATGTCGAGAATCGCGACGACATTGCGCGCCTGCGCTTCTGCCTGAACTACCTCCACCAGGTACACGGTACCCTTCAGATGGTGGAGCTTTACGGTGCAGCCTTGCTCACCGAAGAGACGGAGAAGCTGACCCAGGCCATTCTCAACGACACCGTCACAAACGTTGACGATGCCCTGAATGTGCTGATGCAGGCAATCCTGCAGCTACCTCAGTATCTGGAACATATCGGCAGCAGTAGCGATGATTTCCCCATGGTCCTGCTGCCTTTGCTGAACGATCTCCGGGCAGCCCGGGGCGAGTCTCTGCTGTCGGATACGTCTCTGTTCAAACCAGACCTGTCTCCGTCACGGCTCAATGTCAGCGGCAAGACATCAGACCGGTTGCACGACCCGAAAGTACTGGGACACCTCCGCAAGCTGCGCCAGATGTATCAGTTCGCCCTTGCCGGCGTCGTGCGCGAAGCCGATCTTGACGCCCACTTCGATTACATGCAGAAAGTGATCCAGCGTCTGATACGGCTGTGCCAGAACACACCGCGAGGCGAGCTCTGGAAAGTTGCCAGCGCCTTTGTGGAAACCCTCCAGGCCCGGGCAAACCCCGTCAATACCGCCGTTAAATCCCTGCTCAGGGAGCTGGATTCGGAAATCCGCCGGCTGACGGACGAACACGCCGATATCCTCCGGCAACCCGTGCCGGAGGCCCTGTTCAAACACTTGCTGTATTACGTGGCCCGGGCCCGGGATCTGGACCGCCCTCAGGTTAAGGCCCTGCGCGACGCCTATCAGTTAGACAACGCACTCCCTTCCGAAGACGACGTTGATGCTGCACGATCCCGCGTTTCGGGCCCGGGTCGGGACGCGATTCACTCCGTGGTCAGCGCGCTCAACGAAGAACTGGCGCGTCTGAAGGACCAGCTCGACCTTTTTGTCCGGGCGGAGCTGCGCCAGAACACCGAGCTGGACGAGCTGCTGCCGGGCCTTCGGCAGGTGGCCAACACTCTCGCCGTCCTCGGTCTTGGGATTCCCCGCAAAGTGGTGACCGACCAGATTGAACTGGTCGAGAAACTCTGCAATCAGTCTGACCCCGCAGACGATGGCACACTGATGGACATCGCTGGCGCTCTGCTTTACGTCGAAGCCAGCCTGGCCGGACTAGACAGTGACCGGCGCCCGGAACAGTCGTCCGGCTCCGCAGAAGAAGCATCCGCCATCCGCATGGGTTCACGCGAATTCGGGGAAGCCAGCGAAGCCCTGATTCGTGAATCCCGAAACACGCTGGAGCAGGTGAAATCTGCCATCGTCAATTTCATCGCCTCCCAGTGGGACACGCGTGAAATCGACCATGTGCCGGGATTGCTGCACAGTATCCGGGGAGGTCTGAGCCTCGTACCGCTGGAGCGCGTGTCAGACATGCTCGCATCAGCCGAGCGCTACGTAACCGATGTACTGCTCGGCAGCCAGCAGGTTCCGGACTGGAAACAGCTGGACACGCTGGCAGACGCCGTAACCAGCATCGAGTACTACCTCGAACGGCTGGCCGACGGCATCAGCGACAATGACGCGATTCTCAGGGTTGCAGAAAACAGCCTGACCAGCCTGGGCTTCCCGGTCGGCGAAGAGCCCACCTGGAATCTGACGCAGCCTAAAGAGCCATCCGTTGATGTCCCGGTCGTTGAGGAAACCATCGACGACCTCGTCGTTCCCGAACAGGAAACCAAAACTTCGGACACCGAACTGGTGGACGACGAAATCCTGGAAATCTTCGTCGAGGAAGCAGAAGAAGTCCTGCAGACCATTCACGAGTTCTACCCGCGGCTTCGTCAGAATCACGACGACCGGGAGTCCCTGACCGAAGTACGACGAGCCTTTCATACCCTCAAGGGCAGTGGGCGCCTGGTCGGCGCCACCAGTATTGGCGAGCTGGCCTGGTCCGTTGAGAACCTGCTCAACCGCGTCATTGATCAGACCATCAAACCGACCGATGACATGTTCACCTTGATAGACCAGGTGAACGACCGCATCCCATCACTGATTGAGGAGTTCCGCAGGGGTGAGCCCGGCGGCGACGTGGACGAGCTGATCGGGCGTGCCGAAGCACTTGCAACAACCCGCCGCGCGGACACGGACACGGACGCGAACACGGCCGAACAGCCTCTCGAAGACGAAGTGTCCCTCAGCGTTGAAATCCCGTTAGAAAGCCGCCCTGACGATGCCGACGTTATCGAGCCTCCAGTGGTTGTCGAAACAACGGCCCAGGAAGACGACAGCGATGACCTCATCGACGACGAAATCCTGGAAATCTTCATTGAAGAGGCGGGCGAGGTTCTCGACACCATTCGCGAATACCTCCCCATGCTGTTACGCCAGCATGATGACCGCAGCGCCCTGGCTGAAGTCCGCAGAGCATTTCATACCCTGAAAGGCAGTGGCCGGATGGTAGGCGCGGACGTGATTGGCGAACTGGCCTGGTCCGTCGAAAACATGCTGAACCGTGTCATCGACGGCAGCGTTTTCATGAACGACGACATTGCCCAGTTGCTTCAGGATGTAACCGACGCCGTACCAGCGCTGGTAGACGACTTTGAGCAGCGACAAGCGCCTGGCCAGGACACCTCCGTCATGGAAGCCCGCGCCAACGCACTGGCCAATGGCGAAATTCCTGATGCGACCACCATGCCCCTGATGGAGGGTGACTCAGAGACCCAGGAAGACGCCACTCAAGAAGCAAGCCTTGAATACGCGCCTCTCGACGGTGACGACGATGTCGACCCGGTCCTGCTGGATATTTTTGAGAACGAAACCGAGACTCACCTTCAGACCATCAAAGAATACCTGCAGGCCGTTGGCGACAAAGCGACCGCAGCCTACACCGACGACCTGTCAAGAGCGCTGCACACGCTTAAAGGCAGCGCAAATACGGCTGGCATAACACCGATGGCCGCGGTGATCACTCCGCTGGAGCGCTTCATCAAAGAATCCCGCGGACAGAACAAAAAGGCCGACCGCGAGGTACTGGCCCTGATGGCAGACGCCGTCGGTTTCCTGACGGAAGGCCTGGCCCAGATCCGCGAGAACCCCCAGGCGCCGCTGGCCGGTGCTGAGGAATATCTGGAACGCCTTCAGTGGATCAGCGATCAGACACTGGCCACGCACACCAACACGGACCAAGAACAGCCTGCGCAAAAGGCCTCGGCACCGCTGATTCAACTGTTCCTCAGCGAAGGACTGGACATCGTTCTGGACGCTGAAAGCATTCTGGATCGCTGGTCGGAAAATCCTCAGCAAGATAAAGACCTGGAGACCCTTCGGGCCGAAGTCGAACAGCTGACCCGGGGCGCCAACGATGCCGGCCTGCCCGATGTTTCTCATCTTGCTGCCGCTCTGACCCGAACCTACAGCGCGATTTCAGAACAGGGTCTGCCACCCGGCGAAGAAGTCTTCCAGACCCTCCACGCTGCTCATGAACAACTGATCAACATGATGGATCAGGTTGCGGCCGGCCTGTCGACAGACCCGAGCCAGGATCTGATTGAGGAACTGGAGGCGCTGACAAGCGCAACCACCGCCCTGCCTTCGGGACCGGATGAGTTTGAGCAGCAGTTCACCGATGATCTTGAAGAGATTGATCTTCGCCTCGAACTGGACGAACTTGATCAGCCTCAGGACAACCCGGAAGGCGAGGACACTCCCCCCTTGCCCGAAACCTCAGAAGACGACGACCAGGGTCTGGACGATGAACTGGCAGAGATCTTCCTGGAAGAAGCCCGGGACCTGATTGACAGCACGGCGGAGTCACTCCATAGCTGGAGTGAAGACACCGCCAACCTGGACCTCCTGCGGTTGCTTCAGCGCGATCTGCATACGCTGAAAGGCGGCGCACGACTGGCCGACATTCCAGCCATTGGGGACCTGTCTCACGAACTGGAAAACCTGTTTGAAGGTCTGACCGAGCAGAAGCTCTCAATCAACGAAGCGCTGTCAGATCTCCTGTTCCGGTGTCATGACCGGCTTGCCGGTATGGTCGAGGCTCTTGAAGCCAGCGAACCACCGCGCCCGGCGCCGGATCTGATTGCCGAAGTTCAAGAATACATGGACAGTGCACGGGGCACCCGCCCGGTTACCGACGTCCCGGTGGAGGAAGATCCGGACGCAGACGACGATACGCTGCCGCTCCCCGGGCTTGAACTGGTCATCGAAGAATCAACCGACGCCCCGGAAGCCGACACGGAAGATGAACCTCAGGCCACCGACCTGTCTCATCTGGACCCAGAACTGGTGGGTATCTTCCTGGAAGAAGCCTACGACCTGATTAACTCCACCGGCAGCGCTCTGCACACCTGGAGTGAAGACCCCTCCAATCGCGGCGTGGCGGCAGAACTGCAGCGAGACGTTCACACCCTCAAAGGGGGTGCCCGCATGGCCGGCGTCGAAGCCATCGGCGATCTTACCCATGTACTGGAGGATCTGTTCGAGAAAGTCGCTGAAGGGCAGCTCGACGCCAGCGGTGAGATGACCGATCTGCTTTTCGCCTGTCATGATCGCCTGGCCCAGATGGTCGAGCAGGTTGCGACCCAGAAGCCGTGCCCGCCGGCCGAAGCGCTGGTTGATCAGGTCACGTCGATCCTGCGCGGGGATGGCACCCCCTCGGCGGCAACGCAGCCCTCGGAGCCAGACGCCCCCGAGGCACGGGAAGTTGTCGAAGATCGCCAGCAACGCTTTGCCGATGACGACCTAGTGGGCATTTTCCTCGATGAAGGCCTTGAAATACACGAAGCCATCGTCGAGTGCCTGGATCAGTGGCGCGAGGAACCCGAAGAGCTCGCAGGGATTACCCGACTCCAGCAGGAGCTGCACACCCTGAAAGGAGGGGCACGGCTGTCCGATGTCGATCCGATCGCTGACCTGGCCGAAACCTGGGCCGATGCACTCGATCAGCTGATCGCGGGCCAGCGGGACCAGAAGGCCATGCTGGCTCTGAGCGACCGGGCCGCCACCGGCCTGAAGGCCATGCTGGATACACTTGAGGAAAGTCACCAGCCAGAAAGTGATGATGCCCTCCTGGCGTCGCTGCGCTCCGGTGCCCAGGCGCCATTTGCCAGTGCCGAAGCCGCATCGCCGGTGGCCACCGAAACCGAATCGGTCGACCCGGAAGTGCTGGAGATCTTCCTTGAAGAAGCAGGGGAGCTCATGGATCAGCTGGAACAGCTGCTTGATGACTGGCGCCGGGAACCGGGCAATGAGCATTTCAACCGGGAAGCTCAACGCGCACTTCACACCCTCAAAGGGGGCGCTCGCCTGTCACAGCTGGCCGAACTAGGCGACCAGGCTCACGCCTTTGAAACGCACCTGATCGACCTTGGCGGTAATGCTCCGACAGACGAACAGTGGCAGGCAATCACCAACGATCACGATGCCATCATTGCGCTGGTCGCCCATGTCCGGACACGCTTTGAATCCGGCGCAGCGGTGGTGGCCGGGCAACCCGGGGCAACCCCGGAAACACCGGCTCAGGAACCGATGCCGGAGCCCAGGACTGCCTCCGCGGCCGAGGGGGCATCACAACCCTCACCAGCGGAAGAGGCCAAGCCGGCCGCCAAGGCGCCGTCACAGGCTCGCAAGAAGCCCAGCGACGCACAGCGTGCTGCCCAGGAATCCATTCGGGTCTCTGCACCGCTGCTTGATGAGCTGGTCAACCTCGCGGGCGAGACCAGTATCACCCGGGGCCGACTGGAACAGCAGTCCAGCGACTTCAGCTACACGCTGGACGAAATGGCAGCCACCATCGAGCGCCTCCGGGAACAGTTGCGCCGGATGGATATCGAGACCGAAGCACAGATTCTGTTCCGGGCCGAGCAGGAGCATGGCCCCGACTACGGTGACGATTTCGATCCGCTTGAGATGGACCGTTACTCCTCCATCCAGCAGCTCTCCCGGGCCCTGAGCGAATCCACATCAGACCTTGCTGACTTGCGCGAGACCCTGTCTGAGCGGGTTCGCGATACCGAGACCCTGCTGGTCCAGCAGTCCAGGATCAACACGGAGCTCCAGGAAGGCCTGATGAAGACCCGGATGATTCCGTTCTCGTCCATGGTGCCCCGTCTGCGCCGTATTGTGCGCCAGATCAGCGGCGAGCTTGGCAAGAAAGTCGATTTCGACGTTCGTAATGCCGAAGGCGAGATGGACCGGAATATACTGGAACGCATGGTCGCACCGCTGGAGCATATGCTCCGAAACGCGCTGGACCACGGTATTGAAACACCGGAAGACCGCAAGAAGGCGGGCAAACCCGCCACTGGCGAAGTCACCCTGTCACTGACCCGTGAGGGCGGCGATGTGGTGCTGAGAATGATGGACGACGGCAAAGGGATTCCAGCCGAAGTGATCCGTGACAAGGCCATCCGCCAGCGACTGATGCGGGCAGATGAAGACCTTTCCGAACGGGAAATCCTGCAGTTTATCCTGCAGCCCGGTTTCTCCACCGCCCAGCAGGTCACCCAGATTTCCGGCCGTGGCGTTGGTATGGACGTGGTCGGCAGTGAAATCAAACAGCTTGGCGGTAGCCTGGATATTGATTCCACGCTGGGGCGCGGCACCACCTTTACCGTGCGCCTGCCGTTCACCGTCTCGGTCAACCGTGCCCTGATGGTTTCCACCGGCGAGGACTTCTATGCCATTCCGCTCAATACCATTGAGGGCATCGTCCGGGTCAGCACCTACGAGCTGGAGGAATACTACAAACCCGATGCCCCCATGTACGAGTATGCCGGCCAGGAATACCGCCTGCAGTATCTGGGCAGCTTGCTCAACAGCGATCATCAACCCAAACTGCAAGGCCAGGCCCTGCCGCTACCGGTAATCCTGGTACGTGGTGCAGAGCAACCCATGGCGCTGCAGGTCGACCAGCTTATGGGCAGCCGGGAAATCGTGGTTAAATCGCTGGGACCACAGTTTAGTTCGGTCCGTGGTGTCTCCGGGGCCACCATCCTCGGTGATGGTAACGTGGTTGTGATTCTCGATCTGCCTGCCATGATCCGCTCCGACATCCTGTCTGAGCGCCAACGTCTGGCCAACCTTGAAAAGGCACGGGACAACGCCCGTTACGAAGAGAAAGCCACCACCGTTATGGTGGTGGACGACTCAGTCACCGTGCGCAAGGTTACCTCGCGCCTGCTGGAACGAAATGGCATGGAAGTGGTCACTGCCAAAGACGGTCTGGACGCCGTTGCCCAGCTTCAGGATCACCGCCCGGACATCATTCTGCTCGATATCGAGATGCCCCGGATGGATGGTTTCGAAGTCGCCAGCTTTGTACGGCATGACGACAACCTGAAGGAAACACCGATCTGCATGATCACCTCCCGGACGGGCGAGAAACACCGGGAACGGGCACTGGCCATCGGTGTCAACGAGTATCTGGGCAAGCCGTTCCAGGAAACCGAGCTGCTTGACACCATCAAGCGGCTGACCGGAAACCGGTGATGACCGGCCCGAACGGTCGGTCCGGCGTCGGGATTGTGTCCGACGTGGTCCTGCAGCGGCATCGCCTGCAGGCCGCCACCGGAAAGTTTGGCCTTGAGGTCAGATTTTCCGGTGACCCGGACCGCCTGATGGGATATCCCTCCTTTCCGGAGGCCGCGCTCTGGCTGGTCACTCTGGAAGACGAGGCGGACCATCCGGCGCTGTTCGAGCACTTGCTCGACAATACCGAAGCGCCGGTCCTGTTTGGTCTCGACCAGGCACCAAAGCCCGGCACAACCGAGTATTTTCGCTGGGAACGGCGCCTGCTCGACAAACTGGAAAAGCAGCTTGGCCATCTGGAACAACTGGACACAGCCAACGACATAGAAGAACTGGAACAAACCGCCCCGGATGCCGTACCGCCCCCCGCACTGCCCCACTGGATTACGCCGGCGGCGCCGGGTTCGGTGGCAGAAGAAATCTGGATTCTCGGGGCATCACTGGGCGGGCCTGCGGCGGTCAAAACCTTTCTTGACCACTTGCCTCCGGGGCTTCCGATCGGTTTTATCTACGCCCAGCACATTGATGGTCACTTCACAGAGGTACTGACCCGGGTGCTCGGCCGCCATGCCCATTACACCCTGAAACGGGCAGAAGAAGGCTACCGGGTTCGCAATGGGGATGTCGTCCTGATGCCGGTTGAACGGGAATGGTTACTGGATGAGCAGGGGCAGCTCACCGAACAGAATCATCCCTGGCCAGGCCCTTATGGTCCATCCATCGACCAGGTTTTACTGAACGTGGCCGATCACTACGGCAAACACTGCCACGCCATTCTGTTTTCCGGCATGGGTAACGATGGCGCCATTGCCGCCCCCATGCTGAAAGCCTATGGCAGTCAGATCTGGGTTCAGGAGAGCCACAGCTGCGGCAACAGTTCCATGCCAGACTCCGTCGCTGCCACGGGGTGCTCGAGTTTTTGCGGCACCCCGGAACAACTGGCCCGGGAACTGGTAAAAATTATTGAGAATAACTGCCTGCTCAAGGGTCGGCAAAAACGGGATTCCGCCTGAGGTAACAAGCATGAGTGAGAACAGCCAATCCCTGTCCTGCGTTATGATACCGGTCTCTGATCGTCAGCTTCTGCTGCCCAACGTCTCGATTGCCGAGGTGGTGGATTTCACCAGCACCGATGCCGGCACCAACACACCAGACTGGCTGGTAGGCTATCTGGACTGGCGAGGCCTGACCTTGCCGGTGATTTCCTACGACGCCGCCAATGGCAACGCCCTGACCGTTCCCGGTGATAACCGCGGCCGGATCATCATTCTGAATACCATCGGGCCTCATCATCAGAGCACCCCATTCATGGCGATGGTAACTCAGGGTATCCCCAGTCAGGCCCGCCTGACCCAGGATCAGATTCGTCAACTGGAAGGCGAGGCCGGGCCTGCCGACCTGATGCAGGTGGACGTGGATGGAGAGCCCGCCTGGATCCCCAACCTCGAGTACCTCGAATCTCTGACCACCGAGCTCCGTCACTAACCCTGTGCCCGGCATGGCATGAGCGTCCGCAAATGTTATAATGTTTCAAACTTTGCAGGACCCACACCATGCCGGAACACGCACTTCCCTATCGCCCCCATAATCATCAGGCCTGTGTGACCCAGGCGCTTGCCGACGCCCGTTCAATCTGCCGCCAGGCCAACGCCCGGCTGACACCGATCCGGGAACGTGTTCTGGAACTGATCTGGCAATCCCATAAGCCTCTGGGAGCCTATGACATTCTGGCCAAGCTGGGTTCCGACGGTCACAGCTCCGCGCCCCCAACCGTGTACCGGGCGCTGGATTTCCTGCTTCAGTATGGTTTGATTCACCGCATCGCTTCACTGAATGCCTTTGTCGGCTGCGCTCATGCCGGAGAGCGACACCGGGGCACCTTCCTGATCTGCCGCACCTGCGGAACCGTGCTTGAACTCACCATGCCAGATCTGATGCAGGCCATTGAAACCGCCGCCCGCACCGAGGCTTTCCAACCGGATGACGTAACCCTGGAAGTAGCCGGGCTCTGCCCACAGTGCCAGGGAGATCATCACCATGACTGAGGCGCTGGTTCAGCTGGACCAGGTAACGGTGGCCTTTGGTGACCGGCCGGTGGTCGATCAGGTTAACCTCAGCGTGAGCCGGGGTGACATCCTGACCATCATCGGGCCCAACGGCGCCGGCAAAACCACACTGATCAAAACCATCCTGGGTATCCAGCGCGCCACCAGCGGCCAGGTCTCGGTCGCGTCCGGGCTGGTGATTGGCTACGTCCCCCAACATCTGACCCTGGAACCAACCCTGCCCCTGAGCGTCCGGCGTTTCATGCTGCTGAGCGGACGCGGTCTGGCAGACTGCCGGGCCGCGCTGGCGCGCACCGGCGTTGCGCATCTGCTGGATGCCTCCGTACACCACCTGTCCGGTGGAGAAAAGCAACGCCTGCTGCTGGCCCGGGCCCTGGCCCGGAAGCCAGACCTGCTGGTGCTGGATGAACCAGCTCAGGGCGTCGATCTCAATGGACAGGCTTCCCTCTACGATCTGATTCGCGAGCTTCGCGAAGAACTGAACTGCGGGGTCATCATGATCTCCCATGATCTGCATCTGGTGATGGCCGCAACCGACCGGGTGATCTGCCTCAATCAACACATCTGTTGCAGTGGTTTCCCGGAAGACATCTCAAAAGATCCGGCCTTTGTGGAGACCTTTGGTCATCAGGTCGCAGAATCCCTGGCGGTGTATCACCATCATCACAATCATCGCCACGATCTGCACGGTGATGTCGTTCCAACAGCCGAGGCACACGGAGGTTGCAACCATGACCATCCTTGATTCCGTGCTCGGCGACTTCTTCTGGCGAGCCATGCTCGGTGGTCTGGGCGTTGCATTGGTTGCCGGCCCGCTGGGTTGTTTTGTGGTCTGGCGCCGGCTTGCCTATTTCGGAGACACTCTGGCTCACTCGGCTCTGCTGGGCATTGCACTGAGTTTTCTGATCAGTGTGCCTCTGAATCTGGGAGTGGTGATTACCTGCGTCCTGATTGCTCTGGCTTTGGTTCTGCTGTCTCGCACTCGAACCCTGGCCAGCGATACCCTGCTTGGCATACTGGCGCACAGTGCCTTGGCCATCGGACTGGTCACGCTGAGTTTTATGCCAGATGTGCGCGTGGATCTCACCGGGTTACTGTTCGGGGACCTGCTCGCCATGACCCGCCAGGACCTGTTGTGGATCTATGGCGGGGCCGCGTTCGTCCTGGGGCTGCTGGCTCTTCTCTGGCGAGGCCTGTTGATGAGCACCATTCATGAGGAACTGGCTCGGGTCGAAGGCATTCCCGTGGAACGGCTGCGCCTTGCCCTGATGCTGATGTTCTCGCTGGTAATTGCCGTGGCCATGAAAATCGTCGGCGTCCTGCTGATCACGGCCTTGCTGATCATTCCGGCCGCAACCGCGCGACGCCTGGCCCACAACCCCGAACACATGACCGTACTCGCGGTTGGTTTCGGAGTTCTGGCCGTCTCTGGCGGTTTGACCCTGTCCTGGCATCTCGACACGCCAGCGGGGCCTTCCGTTGTCGTGACGGCATTTCTGATTTTCCTTCTGGTGTATGGCGGTGCTCGCCAAAGCCGGCTCTGACCCGTCTCCGCTTTTCGTTCACCCATTGCTGGTCTAAAGTTAGGCGAAGACCAGACCAGTAATGGCCCAACGGGAGCACATCTGCATGGACGGCGACCTTCCGGAAAGAAATCCCCCCCCGCGCATCCGGTTATGGCCCGGCTTGTGGGCTCCCTTGATCATCCTTATCTTCGGAGCCCTGAGCACCCTGGCCCTGTCTGAGCGGGTAACCTGGGAGATCTCAGCACTGGCCCGGCAAACGTACCAGGCCGAACACCAGGCTCTGGCGGCGGGCATCGCTGCCCACGTAAAAGGTGCGAGCGGAAGCGATCTGCCAGCGGGGTTCTCATCCGCCCTGGCGTCTGAGTTACCCGACGGGATGAAGGTGCGAATTGACACCCTTGCCAGACACACCAAGCAGGCTCTGATCGAGTTGGGGCAACTCTCTTCGCCTCTGGAATCGCTCTCGCGTCGGACGGAGCTGTCATTACCGGGACGACACTGGATGATCACCACCACCCCGGATGCCAGCCTGATCAGGCACCCGGTACAGGAAGCCCGCTGGCTGATCCTGACCGCCGGAGCCAGCCTCACCTCGCTGGCTGCACTGCTAGCGCTGGCAGGCTGCTTCCGACTGCACGGCGCCAGAACCCGGGATCAAAAACAACAGGCGGCATTGCATCGGAACCATCAGCAAATCACCAACCTTCAGGTGGAGAAATCTGCATTGCGGCAAGCCCTGAACGACAGTGAAACCCGCAGCCGGGATCTGGTCAGCTTGTGCGGCGCACTGATTGCCGAGCTGGATGATTCCGGGCGCATTGGTTTTGTTTCTCCCCAGGTCGCCGATCTGCTCGGACACGCGCCGTCGGATCTGACCAACCAGCCGTTTGAACACCTGATTGCCCCCGAAGACGTCGGGCGATTCCGGGAGTGCCTGGAAGGGGCCCGCCAGGAAGGGCATCCGGCACGTATCGACCTGACGTTGTCCGCAAAAAATGACACCGACACGGTCTCGGCCTGCCTGCGCCTGAAAACCATGAAAGACCCGATCCACGGGATCACCGGTTTTCGTCTCAGCGCGACGCCAACTCTGTCGCTGACCTGAGGCGATCCGGCCAGCCGCCTAGAGCGGCTGAACCCGCTCCAGCAACCGGCCATTGTCGGCGAGTTCCATGAATTCATCACCCAGGCGCTCACTCTCCGCGATGGCGGCGCGCCAGGCTTTTTCACGCCCGGCATCGTCCCCCACATATCGCTCAAAATCTTTCCGGTCGGGCAGTTTGCCATCCGGCAGGGTTGCCAGGTAATCCGCCGAAGGCGACACCAAAAGCACATCCTGAAGCTGATGGGCATCCCCTTTCCGCCAAGGCAACGTCTTGTCGAACCAACCGGGGACAACCCGGTCCGTAAAGTGGGGATAAAGGACAATACCCGGCTGCTCGTAGGGCAGATCGAGGTGGTAATCCAGAAGGCCACCATCGCGGTATACACCCTCCGGAGCTCCGGGCAGATTCCGGACCCCGGACATGATCAGCGGAATCGACGCTGATGCGAGCAGCGCTGGCAGCAGATTGTCACGGCTCAGTGGCACGTCGTGACTGGGGAAGTCTCGAAGTTCTGAGAGCGGCGCCCGACCCCGGACATCGTGCACGATACCACGCTCCATAAAACGGCCCAGATGCCTGCGGCTCAGCATGTTAGCGCTGATCGCTCGCATCAATCCCAGACTCAAGCGGGCACGGGTGTCGTGCTGTAGCAGCCCGAGACTCCGGACCACAACAATGTTCAGCCGATACCAGGGATGATCAAGCAGATACTCTTCCTTTCCCCCAAGCAATTCTTCAAGGAACTGAACACTTTTACGGGATATCTCAGCAGCGCTGACACCTTTGGTAAAGCGCTGGCGAGTATACAGTTCCGCCAGCGTGGTCAGTTGAGCTTTGGGATCGTCCGACGAGGCGATGGCAGCGAACCGCCAGCTGCCAATGGACGATCCTATCAGTGCCCGCTCCTGTGGCGCCCGGGGCAGCCAGTCACCGAATATGGCTTTATCCAGGCCACTGATTCCCAGCGCTTTAGGGCCACCCGCTGCACCCGGAATCACGTGAATATCGTCCGGTGTCAGCGGTTTTTGCTGCAGTCGTTCCAGTGCCCGGCGCCCGGCCCGGATGGTCAGTGCCGGCATCCGGCGGTGAATGGCTGTCATTGCGATCTCCCCTGAAACCCGCGGCGAGTGTATCCGACCCGGGGCCCGCCAGCCAACTGAACAGAATTCATGACGCCCATGGCATTTTTGAATGACCCGGTGTTCTGAAGCTTTTGCGCGCCGGGGCGTGGTCCAGGTTTTTGCTTTCGCAGCCGGGACTCCATGCTAGACTTTAGCCATCAAATACAAATGGAAACATGCCAGTTATGAACAGCGGGAGCAGGCTGTGAATCTTTTTGCCTCACCAAATACTCTGGCAACCAACCCGACCCTGGCCGTTCTCGGGTTCAAGAGACAGTTGGTTTACCATCTCCATATCTGGGCGTTTATCGCGGTAGCACCGCTGGTGATGGTTCAGTGGAAACACGGCAATGTACTGCTTGCAGCCCTTCTCACCCTGTTCTGCGCCAACGCGGCACTGGTCATCGGCTTTCTCCGGTATCGCCGCACCTATTTTCTGAAGGGCCGCCTGTTTCCCATTCTTGCGGTGGTCTGCGCGGCCTATTCCACCACCCTCAACGGCCATGCCGGGCTTTACTGGGCTTACCCGGCAGCCATTGCCCTGTTCTTCCTGCTGCGTCTTCGCGAGGCCATCTTCTGCAATATTGTCTTTGTGTCAGTGATGGCCGTGGTGTCATTTATTAAATTTCCCGAAGCGGATTTCTGGCGCATCACCTTTTCGCTGGGCCTGAGCTGTCTGTTTGCGATGATCTTTGCCTGGCTGGTCCGCCGCCTGCAGACCGAGCTCACCCGCCTTGCCACCACCGACCCCCTGACCGGCTGCCTTAACCGCTCACAGCTGGCCGACATTCTCAACAGTCAGATCCAGATGCGCGAACGCTATGAGCGAGTCTCCAGTCTGGTGCTGATTGATCTGGATTACTTCAAGACCATCAACGACCGCTGGGGACACCTGGCCGGCGATAAAGTGCTGAGAGAAATGGCTCTGCGCCTGAGGAAGCGATTGCGGGAGAGCGATCAGCTGTTTCGGATCGGCGGGGAGGAGTTCATGGTCGTCCTTCCCGAAACCCGGCAGAAAGATGCAGACACGCTGGCCCACCAACTGCTGACCAGCATCAGTGCCCGCCCCTTTCTGGACGAAATTCACCTGACCGCCAGCGCCAGCGTCACCGAAGTGTCGCAGGGGGAAACCTGGTCGGTCTGGCTGAACCGTGCAGACCAGTCGCTGTACGAGGCAAAATCCCGTGGACGGAATCAGGTGGTCAATGCCCCGCGGCTGACCGGCAAGCCTGAGCCCGGCACCCCACAACCATTAACTGACAGGCCGACCGACGACACCACACCTGCCTGAACAGCGACGGCCGCCCAAAACCTCAACAATTCCGGGCTTTCCGGAAGGCCCGGTAGGCAGAAAATACGTCCCAGGGCTGCTCAAAGTGGGGGTAATGGCCGACATTGCGCAGACACACCACGTCGGGGTCAGGAATCAGCTCTCGATAACGTCGGGCCATGGCTACCCCGGACACCGGATCGGCGCTGCCAGAAATCAGCCGCATCGGCTGACTCGCGTTCTGCAGTGCACCCACCCACCGGTTCCGGTGGCAGCGGCGTTCTTCCATAAACTGGATCAGGCGATGCAGCACCCCCCGGCCATTGTTGTAATTCAGCAAGTGCCAGAAGTCTTCCATTTCCTGCCTGCCAGGCGGATTTCGCGGACCGAACAGGCGGCGAAAGTTCCTCTCAAAGACCGGGCGGCTGAGCCCTCGCCCGATCAGACCACCGAAGGGACTGCGCAGCACTTTCTGGATAAACAACGGATGGTGAACCTCCGGAAACAGGCCACCGTTAAGCAGGCAAACGCTGTCAATGCCGAACGACAGGGAGCCTTCCTGCTCCCGCGCCAGCAACTCCTGCACCACCGTCGTTCCGTAGTCGTGCCCGAGCAGGTGCACCTGTTTTAGCCCCAGGCCTTCGATCCAGCCCTGAATCAGATCCGCCTGGTCCTCAATACTGTAGGGGTAATGCAAAGGTTTGTCGGAAAAACCAAAGCCCAGCATATCCAGCGTCAGCAGATGGTGCTCCCTCTCCAGCATCGGCCAGAGGCGGCTCCAGTCCCAACTGGCGGTCGGAAATCCGTGCAGCAACACCAACGGAACGCCCTGCCCACCCATACGGCTGAACATGGCATGGCCTTCGTAACTGAACCACTTGCCGGCCTGCTGCCAGGCCTCCAGTGAAAACGTTTCCTGACGACCAGACATCGCCACGTCTGAACCTGGTATCACCTGTTCCATGTGTATCCCATGCTCCTCTCCGAACCCTTCCACTTTAGTTCAAAGCAACCCCCAGAGCCACAGACCAGAGCACAGATCTGGGGTGGTCCTTTTCCACAAGCTGTGCGTAAACCATGGAGATGACCAGCAAATTACCTTAAGCTTTGGCCTTTGTCAGACACCCCACACCGGAATAGATTATGTCTTTACCCCTTGATGATCTGGCCGATCATTACCGCACCATAATTCAGGGCCTGGGTGAGAACCCGGAACGAGAAGGCTTGCTGGACACGCCGATGCGCGCCGCAAAAGCCATGCAGTTCCTTACCCGTGGCTACCAGCAAGATCTGAACGAACTGGTGAACAACGCCGTGTTTGAGTCGGCCATGGATGAAATGGTGGTGATTCAGGATATCGAGCTGTACAGCATGTGTGAGCATCACATGTTGCCGTTCATAGGCAAATGCCACATCGCCTACCTGCCCCAGGGCAAGGTGCTTGGGCTCTCCAAATTCGCCCGCATTGTCGATATGTATGCCCGTCGGCTGCAGATTCAGGAAAACCTGACCCGTCAGATTGCCGAAGCCATCGAGAGCGTAACCCATGCCAAAGGTGTCGCCGTAGTCATCGAAGCCCAGCACATGTGCATGATGATGCGAGGTGTCGAGAAACAGAATTCGCGCATGAAAACCTCCATGATGCTGGGACAGTTCCGCAAGTCCCAGGCCACGCGAAGCGAGTTTCTGAACCTGATTTCAAGCAATCGTTAACCCTCAGGCTGATACCACGGAGTCTATATGGCAAACGCTCAGAAGCCTCTGGCCCGCGTCCAGATAAAGAATCTCTTGCTGCGGGCCTACATCGGCATCAAGGAAGAGGAAATTAATAATCAGCAGGATGTGGTGATTAACGTTTGCCTGACTTACGACGCCTCCGAAGCCATTGAGCGCAACGAGATTTCGTCAGCATTGAACTATCGCACCATCACCAAACAGATCATCGCCCATGTCGATGGCCAGCGCTTTGCCCTGCTAGAACGCCTGACCCATGAAGTCCTGACCATCGTCATGGAACACCGGGCCGTAAGGTGGGCCGAGGTGGAAATCGACAAGCCCCATGCGCTACGTTATGCCGAATCGGTTTCCGTCACCCTGGAAGCTCAGCGCGACTAGATTAAGGACCTTACCATCATGCCCAACAGCACCCCTGAACAGATCCGGGACATTCTGGAATCTGTCCGTACCATCGCCCTGGTCGGGGCCAGCGAGAAGGCCAATCGCCCTTCCCACGAGGTGATGGAGTACCTTCAGCAGCAGGGATACCGGGTGATTCCGGTCAACCCGCGCCTGGCCGGACAGCAGGTTCTGGGAGAAACCGTCTACCCGGACCTGGCATCCTTGCCAGAGCCGGTCGACATGGCCGAACTCTTTCTTGCCCCGGAACGAACCGATGCGGTGATTGACCAGGTGATTGAGCACAATATCCCGGTTCTCTGGATGCAGGTTGGCGTCATCAACGAGCCCGGCGCAGAACGCGCCAGGGCCGCAGGCCTGTCCGTGGTGATGGATCGCTGCCCGAAGCGGGAGATCCCCGGGCTGGGTCTTCGAACTCCTGCACATCGCTGATGCCCTGCCGGGCCATACCCCCGGCGGACTATTCAGACCAGAATTGAGCACAATCAATAGGCAAATCACAGACTTCCAGCAATACCTGTTACCAAAAACGATATACTGCGATACTCTTCCAACAATAAACAAAAAAATGGCGGGGTCATGTGGTTCCGACGTAAACCAGACAAACTCAGCGCTGCCAACAGACGCAGCGAACAACCCGGTCAGCGGGCATCACCTCTTGCAGGGACACTGAAGCGGGTCCGTCTGCCGGTGGACCTCATCCGTCCGGGTATGAAGGTGGTCAAGCTGGATCGCCCCTGGACCGAGGTACCTGTGTTGTTTCAGGGGTTCACGCTGCACAGTGACGACGAAGCCCGAATTCTTCGACAATACTGCGACTGGGTCGTGGTTGAAGATGAAGCGGAACGACTGGCGCCCATCCTGGCCTCACTCCCAGCACTGAAGCAAAAAACCTCTCAGCCGCTCACCGAAACGCGCCCTCTGGAACAAGAATTGCACCGCGCGGCGGACGCCTGGAACCGCACTCACAAATTCATTGAAAAAGTCATTCGCGATATTGAGCAACACAATGAACTGGAACTGGCGTCTGCCAGGCCCTTGATCCAGTCTTGTGCGGAGAGTGTCAAAGCCAATGCCAGCGCCATGTTCTGGATGGCCCGCATCAAGACCCGGGACGCCTATACCGCCGAACACTCTCTTCGGGTGGCGGTTTTCACCATGGCCTTTGCCCGGTTTCTGGGGCTGCCGGAAGAAGACCTGGAAGTGGTCGGTATGTGTGGCCTCCTGCACGATATCGGCAAACTCCGGGTGCCCGGGGAGATTCTCAACAAGCCCGGGCCGCTATCGCCGTCTGAACACGCCGTGATGCGTGAACACACCACACTCGGGCACACGATGCTGAAACAGGATTCCAGCCTCGACCCGATTATCAGCGACGTTACCCTTCATCACCACGAACGCATAGATGGCCGCGGCTACCCCCACCAGCTCCCCGAATGGCAAATCAGCCGCTATGCCCGAATGATTGCCATTGTTGATGCCTACGACGCCATGACAAGCGACCGCTGCTACCGTAACGGGATGTCGCCGGCGGAAGCCGTCCGCATTCTCTTCAAGAACCGCGGCCACCAGTTCGACACCAGCATGGTCGAAGCCTTTATCCGGATGGTCGGCATCTACCCTCCGGGCAGCCTCGTGGAGCTCAGCACCGGCGAAGTCGCGCTTGTGGTCAGCTCACATCCGGCACGCAAGCTCACACCAAAAGTGGAGATTCTTCTGGATGCCAACAAGCATCCGGTCCCCCCCCGGGTGCTCGACCTCGGTGATCAGAGGCTTCCAGACTCGCCAGCCCGGACCATTTCGGCCCCACTACCCGATGGAGCCTACGGAATTTCCCTGCAGGGCCGGATTTCACAGCTCATGGCTAAAACCGTTGCAGATCGCTCATAATCAGGCGGAACCTGCCGTTAAACCAGGCATCCTCAACCCACCCACACCGGAGCATTATGTGGAGAAGCCTGAGACCGCCATCAGACTGATTATCCGGGCACTAATGAGCCCGGTGTTCCCGATTCTGATCTTTCTGGTGTTCCTGGGGACCGCAGCCGGGTTGAGGATGGGGCTGATCCAGCAAAACACCTATCAGATTCAGACAAACCTGAACAACGAAGCCCACGCGCTGGCCAACAACCTTGAACGGGAATTCATGGTGCATCTGGACGCCCTTGGCCGAATGGCCATGCGGATGCATTCAGCCCCGACCCTGAACGAGACCCAGTGGCGGAACGACGCACGTAATTACCTGAAAGACTTCGGTGTTTACCAGGCGATCGAATGGGTAGACAGAACCTTCGTCATTCGCTGGCTGGAACCTTGGGGAGGCAACCACGAAGTGGTCGGCTTCAACGTTGCGTTCAATGATGAGCGGCGAAAAGCGCTGGCACTCGCAGTCGCATCAGGCCAGTACAATATCTCCGGGATCATTCACCTCAGACAGGGCAGCGAAGGCCTGGTGATCTACCACCCGATTGGCCGGGCCTCGGAAAACAATGGCTTGATCGCCGGCGTCTTTCGCCTTGATGTGCTGGCCAAACAGATGCTCACCGCCAGGGTACTTGATCACTTTCAGGTAGCCATCACGCAGCGTGACGGAAAAAATCACCTTCTGAGCACCTCCTCAGACATTGCCCACGCCTTTCAGCATACCGTGCCAATTAACCTCCCCTCTCTGGACTGGGCTCTGACGGTCACGCCAACCGAAGCCTGGGTCCGCAACCAACGTAGCCACTGGCCGGCCATGACGTTCACCAGCCTGCTCCTGATGGGACTACTGACCAGCCTGACCGCCCTTCTGGTGCAACTGATCCTGAAACGCAACCGGGCCCTTTTGAAAACCCGGCGTGAGCTTGAACAGGAAATCGATCAGAGGAAGGCCATGCAGATAAATCTGGAACGGCTGGAATCTACCGACACCCTGACCGGGCTGGCCAACCGTCGGTTCTTCATGGAGGACCTGGCCCACACCATCAACATTGCCGATCGCCAGATGCGCCAGATCGCCTTGGTTATGCTGGATCTTGACCGGTTTCAGATGCTCAACGATTCGCTCGGGCACCAGTTCGGCGACGAACTGCTGATCAAAGTATCTGAGCGACTGAACGGACTGAGCAACGAACGGATCCTGGTGGCCTATTCCGGCGGCGACGAGTTCATGGTGTGCCAGCAGCAGGTCGAGGATATCGACGACGTCATTCACCTGCTCGGCCAGATCAAACAGTGTTTTTCAGCACCTTTTGACGTTCATGGCGAGGCCCATGGTATTACCGCGACGATGGGGGTAGCGGTATACCCGCAAAGCGGACTGGATGCAGACACCCTCCTTCGCAATGCGGATATCGCCCTCTACCGGGCCAAGGAGCAGGGCCGAAACAGCTACCAGTTCTACACCGAAGGCATGCAGGACCGGGAAGTCCTGCGCCTGGAACTGGACCGGGATCTGAGCCAGGCACTGGCCAACGATGAATTTGTGCTCTATTTCCAGCCACAGCTCAATCTGGAAACCGGCAGGATCAACAGTGTCGAAGCCCTGATTCGCTGGCAACACCCGGTCCGGGGGCTGTTACCGCCGGCCGAGTTCATTCCGCTGGCCGAAGAAAGCGGCCGGATCACAGAGATCGGGCGCTGGGTGGTGCGTGCCGCCTGCCGGCAGCTGACGCGCTGGAAGGGAACCCCCTGTGAACATCTGCGGATTGCCGTCAACCTGTCCGGCCGGGAGCTGGATGACGACACCCTGATTGATCACATCCGCCAGACCCTCAACTCAGAAGGGGTGGCTCCGTCCCGGCTGGAAGTGGAGCTGACCGAGGAAATTTTCATCCAGAATATCGAACACAATCTCAATCAGTTGTCCCAACTGCACCAACTGGGCGTGCACCTGGCCATTGATGATTTTGGGGTTGGTTATTCGTCCCTCGGGTACCTGAGAGACTTCCCGGTAGACCTGCTTAAAATCGATCGATCGTTCATTACCGACGTCACCGAACGACATGACGACGCCGTCATCACCCGCGCAGTGATCAACCTGGCCCACAACCTCGGCATCCAGGTGGTGGCCGAAGGGGTGGAGACCGAGGAACAACTCCATTTCCTGAAAGCTCACCGCTGTAATCTCGTGCAGGGCTACCTCATCAGCTGCCCCATTCCCGCCCATGACCTGGAGCAGGCTCTGGAGGAAGGCATCCTGAGCCCGGAGCATCCTGTTGGACAGGGTTTGTAATTGGCGCTAAGGCGCGCCAAACTTGTGCCTTCACAGTTTGGCTCGGAAACGTTATGTCTGGCAGGTATCTGACTCCGGAGCAGGATGCTCAACTTCGCCGTTGGGAACGATGGAACCGGAACTATTTTGTCTTTGCGTTTGTAACGCTGATTGTCGTCCTGGTATTCAGCAGTCAGTTAGGGCTGTCTTCTGGCGATGACTGGGGATCGCTCGGGCTGATACTCGCGGCGTTGGTGACGCCGATCATTCTGTTTCAGCTGCGGCTGCGATGTCCGGCCTGCGAGGCAAAAATCGGTTGGCAGGCCAAACTGATGGCGCCCGACCAGTGCTCATCCTGCGGGGTGTTTCTGCGGGCAACCACCCGGTCTCAGAAATAGGGTAAACAACCGGGAGCGCGCCTAGATTCTCAGGCTTTCACCAATGAGCCGGGCTTTCTCCAACATATAATCGTAGAACTTTTCGGCGGCTTCATCCGGGCTCATGTAAGACCGGTGGAAGATAATGTTGAGGCTGCCAAAGAGCTCTCCCTGAACGTATACGGGCACGGCAATAGAGGCAATCTTGGAGTATTCGCCCCATTCACCCGAATTCTGCCCATAACCTTTACGTCGTGTCTCAGCCAGCACCCTGTTCAGGTAGGTTTCGTCCCCGGCCAGTCGGGCATCCAGTGACGTGCCGTTTTTCAGAATATCCAGAATGTACTTTCGTTGCTTATCAGAACAATTCGCCAGATAGGCTTTACCACTCGCCGTCATCAACATCGGCAAACGTTTGCCAATCATCGACGTTGTCAGCGAAAGCCGGCTCGAACGGTGGGTCGACTCAATAACCAGCATGGAATCCAGTTTGAAGGTGGACAAATCCGCTGGCCACATGACATGTGCCGTAAGCTCGTTCATCAGCTCCAGCGTCTTTGGAGAGTGCACACTTTCGTGCCGATAACCATCACTCAGCTTACGAACGTTCGGTGACAGGTAAAAAAACGTATCGTCTGCCGAACGCTGGATATAGTTGAGCGCGACCAGCGTTTCCAGATAACGGCGGACCGTTGTCCGGTGAATGCCCGTTATCACCGAAATTTGATGGCATGTCGCCCGACAGCCAATTTCATTGATGGTTTCCAGGATTTTGAGCCCCCGTTCCACCCCTTGTACTGTTTTATACACAAGCACCCCGCCAGATCAATGCCCCCCTGCCGGGGGGCCTGATATCAGGTATCAGAAACTATACTTTGCCATCATCTGGAGCCGCGTTGCAGAACCGTCACGGCCATCAACCACTTCCCGCGTGTGGTGAGAAACTTCAACCCCATAATCCAGTCGGCTGACCGGCGACCAGATGTAGTTCAGATAAAGGCTCTGGTACTCGTTGTCCCGATCGGCTTCAACCACACCATCGCGGTGAGCATCATCCCAGTCGGCTTTCCCAAGCCCGTAGGCCAGATTATAACTGCCACGCCCCGCCTTTACGGTAAGACCCAGCGCAACACCCAGCGCAGGGATGGCCTCAACGTCTCCACTCCCAGGCTCCACATAGGCAGGCGCAGCCGGTCCGAGATAGAGGTAACCTCCCGTGCCTTCACCGTACATGACCGATCCCTGAACACTCACCGTAGGCGCCAACTGCACTTTTGCAGCCAGCGATGCACCGTAACCAAAGACGGACTCTTCATCATCCGTGGCTTCGTTGTAGACCTCCAATCGGCGCAACAACAACGAAGACGCATAGGACAGTCGCTCTCCAGAATGTTCGTAACGGAGGGTCAGATCCGGCAGGCTGTTCTTGGCTTCCGCATTGGCCGCCCCCGTGTAGGTTGTTCCACCCAGCCCCGAGGGGTCTTCGAGCGCTATGGAGAGCCCCTGAACGGTGTATCGTAACTGAGCCTGGCGGGCAATGTTGGCCTGCCCCACCTGGCCAGTAAAATCGATAGTAGGCGTATACCCGAGGAAACTCGTGAAGTTGGTGGTGGTTTGGCCCGCCAGGATACCGTTCCAGGAACCATAGGCATGCCTCAGGCGAAGGGTACCACCGCCACCGCCCCAGAAGTCGCCTTCAATGTATGTCGTCAGCGCCCCGGATTTGGTCGGTGTCTCGGTGCCAATGCCAAGTCGGGTCTGGAAAGCGTGGGCATCAAAGTGACCATCAGCGCCTTTGTCACCATCCAGCCGCACAGCGGCGTTGGAGGCCGCATTACCAAGCTTGGCGTCCAGGTCGTAAATAAAATCCAGTTTGCCATAGCCTTTCAGGCTGACCTGCGTACCTTCCACATCAAAACTGACCGCTTTCGCGACAGGCACGGATAAGAGCGTTGAAACAGAAATAACAGCAGCGATCTTTTTAATTTTATTATTCATGATTATCCTTAACACAGTAAATTCAGATATTGTTTTTCTATTCAGAGATACAGTTCTTTTAACCTCCCTCCTTTAAATAAAAGCCCCCCCAAAAAACGAACCTCAAAAAATAAAATCGACAAATCACTCCGCTCTGACTCAATGAAAAAGAATGTATAAATCCGGAATGACTTTTCATTCGGCAGCAGAAAGGCAGAACATTGTTGTAAACAACGCTCGCCAGACTGCCGATTGAATGACTATTGCCGGTGGATGTGTCGGTCTTTTCAGAACCGGAGGTGGCTCCCTCAGGCCATTCGATAGCCCCCGTTCACGTCGATCGAAGCGCCAGTTATGTAGGAGGCGGCAGGTGACAACAGAAACTCGATGGCACCCGCCACGTCCTCGGCTTCTCCCAGACGACCAACCGGCACACGGGACGCCACATTGTCGGATGGACAGCCTTGACGGAACATCTGGGTATCAATCAGCCCGGGGCAAACACTGTTTGCAAGAACCCCGTAGTCGGCATAGTCCCGGGCAATCGACTTGGTTAACGCAATCACGGCGGCCTTGCTCGCAATGTAAGCCGGGCATGATCGGTATCCCCCCAACTGAGCCGCCGCCGATGACACATTCACGATACGCGCCGGCAGGTTGTTGTCCCGGATCGCTCTCTGGCTCAGGAACGCCTGACACATCAGAAAAACCCCCGTGCTGTTCACCTGGAATACCCGGTTCCACAGATCGACTGAGGTCTGCTCCAGGCCAATTCGGTCACCGTTTTCACCAACCGGCGAAATACCGAAACAGTTTGCCAGCGCCGATGCCTGCAGCCCCTGGCTCTCCAGGCGATCAAACAGGCCTCTGACCGAGTCCTCACAGCCAACGTCCACAACAAAGCTCTGATGCCCCGCTCCGGGCAGGCTTTCCAAGACGCCGGCCAACCCCTGGCTGTCGACATCACACAGCACAAGCTGGCAGGTCTGTTTACGCGCCAGGCGCTCGGCCACCGCCCTGCCAATCCCTCCGGCCGCGCCGGACACAATCACAACATCATGTTTCATCCGATTTTCCTCAAATCACGCCAGGCAACCAGAGAGCGATGGCAGGAAAACTCACCAGGAGCACGATCCTGACCGCATCGGCCACGAGAAAAGGCGTTACGCCTCTGAAAATTTCCATCATCTGGGCACGATTGCCCACGACCGATTTCATGACAAACACATTGAGCCCCAAGGGCGGTGTAATCATGCCCACTTCGACCAGCGAGAGCGTGACCACCCCCCACCAGACAAGGTCGTACCCCATTCCCGCAATCAGCGGCAGCACCACCGGCGCCGTCACAAGTACCGCGGCAACCGTATCGAAAATGGTACCAATGGCCAGATAGATCAGTACGAGCACCGCCAGGATGACAAAGTGGGACGTTTCTTCCGGTTTGACGTACTCCAGAATCAGGTCGGCGGCGCCCGCGAAGCTCATCAGCGCCGCAAACACACTGGCCCCGATGTAAATGACGTAAATGGCTGCGGAATTGAGTGCAGTGTCCTGCAGGCTGTCCCAGAAACTGCTGAAACTGAAGTTCCCGGAAAAGAAAAAGAACAGCAGAGCCAGCACGGCTCCAACCGAGCCCGCCTCCTGAGTGGTAAAAATCCCACCGTAAAGGCCACCGACTACCAGGCCGAACAGAACCACAGGGCGCCAGGCCTTGATCAGGTCTCGCACGGCGGTGTTACGGTCAAAGGCCTGAGTTTCCGGAGCCAGCTCAGGTTTCAGCCGGATGGTGACGACAATGGCAAGGCAATACAGAACAAGCGCGAGCAGCCCCGGAATCAGGGCGGCCTGGAAAGACTCCTGAATAGACACTTCGGCAATGATGGCGTAGATGATCAGAACCACTGATGGCGGAATCAGAGCCCCCAGAGTGCCCCCAGCCGCAATCGTACCGGCGGCCAGGGCCGAGGCATACCGACGATCCACCATCTCCGAAAAAGCGACTTTGCCGAAAGTTGCCGTGGTTGCAATGGAGGAACCGCAGATTGCCCCAAACCCTCCACAACCGACGATGGAAGCAATTGCCAGCCCCCCTTTTCGGCTTCCAAGCGCAGAGGAGGCCGCCCGATAGATCTGGCCAGACATTCCGGAAGCCGTCGCAAAGTTACCCATCAGCAGGAATAGAGGGATGGCAATCAGGTCCAGACTGGTGGCCGTGCCCACCACCACATTACCCGTGATCGCCAGTGCCTGCGGCCACCCCAGGTAACCACCAATTCCGAGTCCACCTACTACCAGCAACGCCACACCAACCGGGATCTGCAACAGAATCAGCGCATAGGCAAGCAGGAACCCTCCCACCACCAGAAATACCGCCGACGCATCACTGCTTCCCGCCAGGGTAAAGTAGGCCGCGCCAACCGCAAGGACCGCGCCCACGATCAGAACCGGCGCCAGCAGTTTCTCCCCCGACAACGCTCGCAGGCAGTCCCGAACCGGGCGAGCCATACCCGCAATCACAAACAGGGCAAGAACCAACGCAACCAGGCCGGCGAGACTCCAGACCGGGTACGTCTGAAGCCCCAACACCGACGTGGTTTCACCATACTGATGCGTTTGCAGAGCCTTGGAGATAAACGACCAACTGATGACCGCCAGGGCGAGCAGACATAACGCACGCTCAAACAGGGCCATCAACCCGCTGCCGACGGGACCAAACCGGGACAGTAGCTCAACCTTGATATTTCGCGACTCAAAAAAGGACGAGGCAATCAGCCCTGCCACCACCACGGAAACCAGCAACTCGTTCAGCTCGTAGGTTCCGGCAAACGAATAGGAGAACACCGTTCTGGCAACCACATCCACACACGCCAACGACGCCAGAACAATCAGGAAAATCAGACTCAGCCGGGTAAGCATCGTAAAGCTGTTATCCAGGCCGAAACGTTTTGAATCTATACAGGATTCCGTGAGTAAAGCGTTTGACTGTTCCATAATCGATCATTTACAGAATGTGGGTACAACATGCCCGGCACTGGCAAGGCATGTCCGGAGTCGGTTATTACTGATGGGCGTTGTTTACTGCCTCCAGGTAGGTCTCCCAGACCTCCTGTCCATTGGCCACATTTTCCGACCACTCTTCGATTACTGGCGTCAGGCGGGCTTTCCAGGCCTCAATGTCTTTCTCTGAAGGCACGGTGATTTCGTCCTGATCCGAAGTCGCAACCTGCTCGCGCAAACGCTCATTTTCTCCACCCAGGCTGTCAGACCAGTAGCGAATGAAATTCCGGCCACCCATCTCATTCAGAACCTGCCGCACATCTTCTGGTAACGCGTTGTATTTTCGCTTGTTGATGGTGATGAAAACCGGGCTTGAACCAAATGGCACATCCAGATGCCATTTCACGTAGTCGGCAATGCCCCAGGTGAACACGGCATTCCAGTCATTGATGCTGCCGGTGAGCACGTTTTTGGAGAGGTTTTCCGCAATCGAGGGCACCGCCAGCGCTACGGGGTCAGCACCGAAAGCCTCCAGGGATTTTGCAGCCAGCGGACCTGCGGCCCGATAGCGTTCGCCTTCCAGCGCGGTAAACGACGTCAACGGCTTGGTGGAATGAAGCCTCTGGATCCCTGAGGAGAGAATGGCGAAAACGTGAACATTGTCGAATCCCTTTATCAGGCCGTTTTCGTAGAGCGTCCATAACCCAACAGACGCCTCATAGATGTCCGAGGCATAAAGGGGAACCTCAGCCACTTCCAGCTCCCGGAAACGCCCGGGCGTGTAACTGGTGACCCCCCACGCCATGTCGACGAGCCCCTGCTCCACCGCGTCAAAGGTATCTTTGGCGCTGACCAGCGTCCCACCTGAGAACATCTTTATTTTCAGCTTACCGTCGGTGCGTTTTTCAATGTCTTCAAAATAGTTACCAAACAGGTCCGTTGTCATAAAAGAAGTCGGACCTGCGATATTGGAGAAACGAAGCGTGGTGGACTTTGGGCCAGCAAATACCGCAGAGGAAAAAATGGTAAAAGCCAGGCCAAAAGCCAGGAATTTGAAATTCATGGGTTTACCCTTTTTTGTGTGTTGTTTTCGAGGATGAAATCTATAACTGCACTGCACCCATGTCCAAGAACCGATGGGTTAGTGTGCACATAGTGCACGAACCCTTCGAACTCAAATCAGAGCATACCTCCCCTCCCGGGGACAAAATATATCCTTACATAACAATTTATTAGCTTAAACTTCTAATAACATCACTCCGAAATGATCGCCTGATCTTGCCATCGCCCCTGGATGTCACCCTGCGACAACAAAAATCAACCAGCACTTTGTGCACTTTGTGCACACCCGACTGACTTTCTGTTGATCTGATTTTTATTGCCTCCCTATAATTTTGATGGCTACTAAATATTAAAACCCAAAATAAATACTTATCCTGAAATAAAAGTCCTATCGTCAAAGAAAAAGCTCTAATAAAAGATCCCGACCACCCCGTGTTTTCAACACGCTCTTTATATAAAAGAGCCCGAAAATATATCCATAATGGTTACCTGACATGAAAGCGTTACTTCAATGTTTATCTCACAGCCCGCTGGTAGGGCATGTAGATCCCGAGCCATCGGTTCTCAATGAGGTAAACCGCGTCATCCGGCATTCCAGAGAACGCGTCAATGCGTTTGACCCGGAACTTATCCTTTTATTCTCGCCCGACCACTACAACGGCTTCTTCTACGACATCATGCCGTCGTTCTGCATCGGCACCAGCGCCTACGCTATCGGTGATTTCGGGACCGCGGCCGGTCATCTGAAGGTTCCGGCGAAGCTGTCAGAAGACGCGGTGCAATACGTTATGGATGCCGGTGTCGATGTGGCCTTGTCTCACAAAATGCAGGTCGACCACGGGTTTGCACAGCCATTGGAGTTTCTGGTCGGACACCTCGATCAGGTACCGGTCATTCCAGTCTTCATCAATTCTGTCGCCGTCCCGCTACCGTCCTTCCAGCGTGCACGGCTGCTGGGCGACGCTCTGGGCAGGTATCTGGCCACGCTGAACAAACGCGTTCTGATCATTGGGTCCGGCGGGCTTTCCCACCAGCCACCGGTTCCCGAACTGGCAACCGCAGATTCACGCATTCAGGAACGCCTTCTGGGCAGTGGCCGTAATCTGCCAACCGAAGAAAGGCAGGCACGGACCCAACGCGTGATTGATGCCGCCCATCGGTTCGTGGACAACCAGAACACGCTGCACCCCCTGAATCCCGAGTGGGATCAGTGGTTTCTCGAACGCATCGCCACTGGTGATCTGATGTCTCTGGACAACGTCAGCAATCAGGACGTCTCTGACAAAGCCGGAAAATCCACTCACGAAGTGAAGAACTGGGTGGCTGCCGCCGCAGCCATGGCCGCCTTTGGCCCATATCAGGAAGAAAGCCGTTACTACCGGCCCATTCCTGAATGGATCGCCGGCTACGGAGCACTGACAGCCGTACCGGCCTGACCCGGAATCACTAACGCAAGGTTTCGAAAGCACAAGGACAAGAACATGACACAACCATGGACCGAAACAGGTACCAGTAAGTTTGTTTCCATTCGCGAAGGCGATTCGGACCTGAACATTCACTACAACGACACAGAAGTGGGCACCGAGGTTGTTGTGATGTTGCATGGCTCCGGCCCCGGGGCCAGCGGCTGGGCCAATTTCAACCGTAACATTCAGCCTCTGACCGACGCCGGCTACCGGGTCATTCTCCTGGACTGTCCGGGCTGGAGCAAAAGCGACACGGTGCTGAACACCGGTTCCCGCTCGCACCTGAATGCCCGGGTTCTGAAGGGGCTGATTGATGCGCTGGGCCTAGAGAAAGTCCACATTATCGGCAACTCCATGGGGGGGCACAGTACGGTGGCCTTTACCCTGGACTACCCGGAACACGTGGACAAAATCATCCTCATGGGAGGGGGTACCGGAGGCGGAAGCCTGTTCACCCCAATGCCGGCCGAGGGCATCAAGCGGATCGGCAAGCTGTACCGTGAACCGACGATGGACAACCTCAGGGACATGATGGACATCTTCGTGTACGACACAAGTCACCTGACCGAAGCACTGTTCCAGACCCGCCTTAACAACATGCTGGCACGCCGGGACCACCTGGATAACTTTGTAAAAAGCCTCACGGCCAACCCCAGGCAGTTTCCAGACGTCGGCCACCGCCTGAGCGAAATCACAAACGAAACCCTGATTGTCTGGGGACGTGATGACCGCTTTGTCCCAATGGATATCGGGTTGCGCCTGCTGAACGGCATCCCCCGTTCCGAGCTGCACATATTCAATCGTTGTGGCCATTGGGTGCAGTGGGAATATGCCGACAAGTTCAACCGCATGGTGCTGGACTTCCTGAAGTACGGCATTAACTGATTATTGCACCCGGATAGCTCGAAGGACATCGAAATGATCGTAAATCCACAGGTTCTGAACGAGCTGGCGGCTCAATTACGCCAGGCCGAAGCTTCTGGCGAGCCGGTAGCGCCACTGCGTGAGCAGATCGGTGAAGAAAATGCCGAAGCCGCTTACCAGATCCAGCGTTTGAATGTTGCCCACGCCAGCGCCAACGGTGCCCGCATTGTCGGCCGTAAGATTGGCCTGACCAACCCGAAAGTTCAGGCGCAGCTAGGCGTGAATCAGCCGGATTTCGGCACTCTGTATGCCGACATGGCTTACGGCGACAACGAAGAAGTGCCCTTTCATCGTGTCCTGCAACCGAAAGTGGAAGCCGAAATTGCCCTGGTGCTGGCCGACGATTTACCCCGGGCTGATACCGGGCTGGCCGAGCTGGTGGCAGCTGTGGACTGGGTCATGCCAGCCCTGGAAATCGTTGGCAGTCGTGTCGCGAACTGGAACATCCGGTTTGTGGATACTGTGGCGGATAATGCCTCCAGCGGCTGCTTCGTCCTTGGGGGGCCAGCCCGGCGTATTGACGGCGTGGATCTGCGCAAGGCCACCATGACCATGACCCGAAACGGCGAGGAAGTCTCCACCGGCGACGGCTCCGAATGCCTGGGCAACCCCCTGAATGCCGCCGTCTGGCTGGCCCGTAAAATGGTTGAACTGGGCGAACCCCTGCGTAAAGGCGACCTTATTCTGACCGGTGCTTTGGGCCCCATGTCCCCGGTCGCAGCCGGCGACCGGTTTGAGGCGGTCATCAACGGCATTGGCCAGGTTGGCGTGTCATTCAGCGCCGACTGAGGCCCACCGGACTTTTGAGGAACACGTGATGAACAAGACACTGAAAGCCGCCATCATCGGCTCCGGCAACATCGGTACCGACCTGATGATCAAGATCCTGCGTAACGGCAGGCACATCGAAATGGGCGCCATGGTCGGTATCGACCCGGAATCCGACGGCCTGGCCCGCGCCCGGCGCATGGGCGTGGCCACCACCCACGAGGGCGTGGACGGGCTGGTAAAGATGCCCGAGTTCGCCGACATCGACATCGTCTTTGATGCCACCTCCGCCAAGGCCCACATGCACAACGAAGTGTTTCTGCGGGGCCACAAGGACACCCTCAAGATCGTCGACCTGACCCCGGCGGCCATCGGCCCCTACTGCGTGCCGGTGGTGAACCTGGAACAGAACCTGGCCGAGGGTAACGTCAACATGGTGACCTGCGGAGGCCAGGCCACCATTCCGATGGTGGCCGCGGTGTCCCGGGTGGCCAAGGTGCATTACGCCGAAATTGTCGCTTCAATCTCCAGCAAGTCGGCCGGTCCCGGCACCCGCGCTAACATCGATGAGTTCACCGAAACCACCTCCAAAGCCATTGAAGTGGTGGGCGGTGCCAAGAAGGGTAAGGCCATCATCGTCCTCAACCCGGCGGAGCCGCCCCTGCTGATGCGAGACACCGTCTATGTGCTGTCCGAGGCCGCCGACCAGGCCCAGGTGGAAGCGTCGGTGGAAGAAATGGCCGCCGCGGTGCAGAGCTACGTGCCGGGCTATCGCCTGAAACAGAAGGTCCAGTTCGATGTGATTCCCGACGACCAGCCCATGAACGTCCCGGGGCTGGGCCGGTTCAGTGGCCTCAAGACCTCCATCTTCCTGGAAGTGGAAGGCGCTGCCCATTACCTCCCGGCCTACGCCGGCAACCTCGACATCATGACGTCCGCGGCCCTCGGCACTGCCGAGCGCATCGCCGAGTCGCTGGTCAACTGAGGAGGACCAACCCATGACTTTCAATCCCGGAAAGAAACTGTACATCTCCGACGTGACCTTGCGCGATGGCAGCCACGCGGTGCGTCACCAGTACTCGATCAGGAACGTGCAGGACATCGCTCGTGCCCTCGACCGGGCCAAGGTGGACTCCATTGAAGTGGCCCACGGCGACGGCCTGCAGGGCTCCAGCTTCAACTATGGCTTTGGTGCCCACACCGACCTGGAGTGGATCGAAGCGGTGGCCGAAGTGGTCACTCATTCAAAAATCGCGACCCTGCTGCTGCCCGGTATCGGCACCGTCCATGACCTGGACAACGCCTACAACGCCGGCGCAAGAGTTGTGCGTGTTGCGACTCACTGCACCGAAGCCGATGTCTCCCGACAGCACATCGAACATGCCCGCAAACTGGGCATGGACACCGTGGGCTTCCTGATGATGAGCCACATGCAGACCCCGCAGGGGTTGGCGCAGCAGGCCAAGCTGATGGAAGACTACGGCGCCACCTGCCTCTATGTGGTCGATTCCGGCGGCGCCATGAACATGAACGACATTCGTGACCGCTTCCGCGCTCTCAAGGATGTGCTCAAGCCAGACACCCAGACCGGCATCCATGCCCACCACAACCTTGCCCTCGGGGTGGCCAACTCCATCGTGGCGGTGGAAGAAGGCTGTGACCGCATTGATGCATCGCTGTCCGGCATGGGCGCCGGCGCCGGTAACGCCCCATTGGAAGTGTGTATTGCCGCCTTTGACAAGATGGGCTGGGAGCACGGCACCGATGTGTACGGGCTGATGGATGCGGCGGATGACATTGTGCGGCCGCTGCAGGACCGACCGGTACGGGTGGACCGGGAAACCCTGGCCCTGGGTTATGCCGGGGTCTATTCCAGCTTCCTGCGCCACTCCGAAGTGGCGGCGCAGAAGTATGGCCTGAAAACGGTGGATATTCTGGTAGAGCTGGGCAAACGCCGCATGGTGGGGGGGCAGGAAGACATGATTGTGGATGTGGCGCTGGATCTGTTGAAAGCCCAAGACGCACAAACACCGGCCTGACTTGTCCAAACCGGTCTCAGGCGTTGTGCCTCCTGACGGGGCTGCCTATGGCAGCGCCTTCCGGTCGACGCCGAGACCCGAGGGAACCCCTGAATGAAACATCAACGAACACTTTCCCTGCATCATCTGACCGCGTTGGATGTTGCCCCCATCGACTTACCGGCTTACGCCGCTCAGGCAGGGTGCGACTATGTTGGCGTATTCTGCGATCTGCCCGGAGTGAAAGCGGCAGGCTACCCCACCCTTTCACCCGGCGAGAGTGAACAACAATTCCGGGAAGCTCTGATCGCGCATGATATCTCCGTGAACAACCTCGAATTGTTTCAGATTCGGCCTGACACCGAGATTTATGAATTCAGAGAGGGTCTGGCCATGGGGAACCGGCTGGGGGCACGGCAAATTACCGTTCACATGCACGATACCAACCCCACACGCTCCGTCGCCGCCTTTTCAGAACTCTGCCGGATCGCCGAGGACTATGGGCTGGATGTCGCCTTGGAATTCACCAGTTTTTCAGCGGTCCGCACCCTTGAGGAGGCTCTGACCCTTCTTCGTGCCGCCAACAGAGCGAACGGGCGCGTGGCACTGGATCTGCTCCACTTTTTCCGCAACGGAGGAACCCTTAACTCCATCCACAGCCTTGAACCGCACGAACTCGGTTATGTTCAGGTGTGCGACGGGATGTATCAAACCCCCGAGGATCTCTACGCTGAAGCCGTAAAGAACCGAATGCTACCCGGAGACGGAGAGTTTCCCATCCGGCAGGTGCTGTCTATGATTCCGGACCATATCATCGTGGACATTGAAGTACCTCAGATGCGTTTCAAGGAACAAGGCATTAGCGCCCGCAGCCGGATTGCGCTGGCCGTTGAGCGCACGATCAGAACTCTTGATCCACAATAAACTCTATTAATACCGAGAATAAGCTAAGATCAATCACCTCGTGAAGCAGTATATTTCAAGAGCTCTTTCAGCTGTATGGGAGTGAAACAACCAGACTAAGACGAGATTTCTCGCAAAAGAATCTAGTGACAGAGGTGAGGCGTAAGACTAACGTATTCATCGCGCCTTTGAAGTAGCGACCTGCATCAAACTGCTCAAATATTGTTGGTATGTTGGAGTTGTGGAAAGGTACTCCCCAAGTTAACATCGAAAGCTAATTACTTGAGAAGCGAACCCCGTCCTTTCAATTCAAAAATAGAAGTTTTACATGCAACATAGCACGGACGTTCCGCTCGGGGTGCGAATAGATTCCTCGATTGCTCACTTTTCCAGAACAACTCTCTACTGGCTGAGTATGGTCCTGCTCTTCATAGCAGGGCTCGCAAGCTTTGCCATGATTCCATTAGCAGTTTTCGAGTACGGCGAAGGGTTACACGACGTTTCAACCCACGAGTGGTTTTTCCTAGCTCTGATTGTACTTCTTTTGTGGCGATACTGGATTCACTGTTCACACTTCAACGCCACCTTCTGGACACGAATATCCCGAATTTTCCTGTTTATGGGTGGGTTTCTTTTTATTGAGATCGCTTTCTATATCGCATCGGTAATTGGGGGTTTGCACGCTGGCTTGAGCTACGATCAAGCACTCAGTAACGCCGACACCAATTTCTGGGGCGAAATATTCTCTTGGGTTGGGGTTTGCCTGGTCCTGTACCTGGCATCTCCCTCGGAAGTAAAACAAGACCGGACTGGTGAGGACCAAATTCCGGTGATCCATGCTGAAGCCTCAGCTACAGGTAGTCAAAATAAGGAGTAGTTTTGAAAACGTTGTCCGGCCTTATCTTCGTGGTTCTCCTTTCGATCTCTCCGGCACAGGCAGATACAAGCCTGGAACGACTGATCCAAGGCTGTAGCGAGTTAACCGGCATATACAAGAACCAAGACGAAAAGCGCCTCCTCGCCGCACAGATGACATCGTTGAGCGAAGCACTGAGGGGAGGATACTGCCGTGGCGTTATTGACGAGTATCGCCGCAGTGAAGGCTACTCTGATTGTCGCTACGTCGATTGGTTACAGCAGGCAACCTACATCGCTCAACACGTGACAATGCCGACCGACAGGTTGCGCGTTGAGGATCTTTTGGAGCGATCCTGTGGAGGGTGACAGCCATGTTTCTGTTAAAGAAGCCCTGCGCCAACTGTTCGGTATCGAGAGCTATTCACGGATTCCAAAGCTCAGGAACTCGATAAATACTCTTGTAGGTGCTCTGAAGAAAAAGAAAATCCTAGATGATGCGAACGCACCTATCGAGTTCACTGCCAGTGAACGCGAGCGCTGGTATCTGAAAGCCAAGGACCTTGTCGCCTTCCACAATTCCGTAATCCTACATGGCATATATTCCGAGCCGAAGGTTGTTATCAAAATTTTTGAGAACGCGGATGAGCGCAAAGAGCTGGCAGGTTGGGCACGGGATATCCTGATAAACAGACAATCCGTAGCCTCCGTTGGCTTGATTCGTCATCAACTCACACAGTTTCTGGACCAACTCGACTCCCAATCCGATCTGCGTCAGAGCCGCCTGACGAATCCTTTCGACAATGCATTACCTCAGATGGGCTTTGGTCCACACGGAAATCTTCTCAAAGTTCTGGCCGCACAGACAGCAGTACTGTCTCTGGGCGATTCAATGATGGTTCGTTTTCTTGACGGAGATCTTGAAGGAGCAGAGAAAGCAGCCAAGGAACTATCTACGACCGAACCCCTTCTCAACCGCTACAAGACGATGATCCTGTCCAAATTCCGGGAAGCTGGGGAGTTTGATGACCTTCTGGACGAATGGCGTAAATAAAGTCTTTTTTGTGGAATCCACAACTTAATACTGGCTCCGAATCAATCAACGGAGCCAAACATGTCTACTCTAAATTCCCTATTGCACCACTGCCGCCAAAACCTTTGTGAATCGCATGTCCAGCGAGCCTTGGAAATTAATGATGGTCTTGAAAGTGGCCAGCCCTATCCCACCCTTGGCGGCAAGCGCATTCGCTGTCGCAGTGACCTCATCCGCTTCAAGCTTAGCCCGGCACTGCGCCTGATCTATCAAAAGACCGGACGTGGCTATTCCGCTGTCGCACTGGTGACTCGCGAGGCCTTTGATAGGGAAATCAAGCGAAGACGGGCTTGAAACCAGGGCCCTGTATTCAATTAGAAGGAGATTTAACTATGAATGCCTGTATTCAACTCAATCAGATGGCAGTTACACCGCAAGGCCTCGACTTGAACGTGGCCAACCTCGACTTTGCGCGGCTGAAGCACAAATACACAGAGTCCAGTGAAGCAGAAATGACCATGGAAGCATGGGATGTCGGTGAAAAGGAATATCGCCGCTTCCTGTCACTGAAGTCGTTCTATCCGTCTGTCTCTCTCGTGCCAACCAAGATCGTCGATGAAATCTGGCATGCGCACATACTTGACACACGCGCATACCGGGAAGACTGCCAGAAGGTGTTCGGTCAGTTCATTGACCACTACCCGTATTTCGGGATCTATGGTGAGGACGACTACCGGGACCTACAAGACGCCTTTGCGCGCACCGTAGCCCTCTACGGGCGTCACTTCGGGGAGTTTCCGACGGGGAGCGGCACGGAGGCCATGCGTTGCGCTGACCATGCT
Source organism: Marinobacter daepoensis DSM 16072 (assembly GCF_000421165.1). Lineage (GTDB taxonomy): Bacteria > Pseudomonadota > Gammaproteobacteria > Pseudomonadales > Oleiphilaceae > Marinobacter > Marinobacter daepoensis. The sequence goes on along the minus strand of NZ_ATWI01000012.1, from coordinate 270,381 downwards.
TGCCATGTTCCCACCTCTTGCGCGTGCCGCGTGTCTGGTGCGTGTAAGTAAGATAGCGGGGCATCTCAATTGGATAACTAAGGAGAAAAGACTCATATCGAGAATATACGATGATGGAGATAATGACGATTAAAGAATAGGTTTTTCACCTATCAAAATTGGCTTTATCCCGCCATAAAGATGTGAATCGGGAGCGAACTGCTCCCGATTCACATCTTTATGGCGGGAAGATCAAACCCGGAAATCCTAGTGTTCACGTTCAATCCACTGTTCAACAATCGTATCTGCACCAAACGGATTTATAACCATCACAGCCGATCTCATAAGTTGAAACAGGATGGTTACAAAGCATTCCCTTTAATGTTTCCACACTGTTATTACTTGTAAAACAGAGTTTTTTTTCACAACCAATTCTGTTAAAGATTAGCATCAACATAAAGTGAATCCGTTTCGCAACCTTACGTTCTAGGCGGGTTGAACAAAGGACCCTCCTCTCCAGCAGTTTTCGGAGCGGTGCAGTTTCATGAAGGACTGTAAATGGATTTTGAGATTTCCCCTCCCAGCGCTGCGGCCATGCTCGAGTCGCTCAGGGCCTATGGCTATTCGCTCAATTCCGCTATCGCAGATCTGATAGACAACTCCATCACGGCCAAGGCAAAAAATATCTGGATTACCCTTCGTTGGGATGGTGAAAATTCCTGGATCACCATCCGAGATGATGGGATTGGAATGAGCGAAAAACTGCTCTCTACAGCCATGGTTGCGGGTAGCCAAAGCCCTCTCGAACAGCGAGAAGAACATGATCTGGGTCGCTTCGGACTCGGCCTCAAAACAGCCTCTCTCTCACTTGCACGCTCACTCACAGTCGCCTCAAGAACCGAAAGTTCCCCGGTAGCGGTCAGAAGATGGGACCTTGACTACATAGCCGAGCAACAAACCAATGAGTGGCGGCTGTTGAAAACCGGAAGAGAAGAATCCGGGGGAAAAATGGCAGGTATCGAGAATCAGAGATCCGGCACGGTAGTGCTTTTGGAAAACCTCGATAAACTATGTTCAGGCACTATAGCTACTAGCCCTTCGCACAGAGATGAGTTCTATCACCAGATTGACTCCTTGCGTGACCATCTTGGAATGATCTTCCATCGTTTTCTGGCCTCTCCATCCAGGTTGAAGGTTTATATCAATGGTGACACGGAAGCCCAGCTCGTGAAGCCGTGGGATCCGTTCTTCGCAAAGCACAAGGCAACCGAACCCAAACCGGTTTTCAAAATTCCATTTGGGAAGACCACCACTACCGTTCAGGGCTTTATCCTCCCTCACAAAGACATGCTCACTCAGGATGAATATGAGGAGGCCGGCGGCCCGCTTGGCTGGAATGCCCATCAAGGTTTCTATGTTTATCGAGGGGACAGACTGTTGGTCAGCGGCTCTTGGCTGGGACTGCGGGAAGGTGTTTCAAAATGGCGTGCAGAAGAACACTACAAGCTGGCCCGCATTCGTGTCGATATCACCAACGAAATGGACAGCGACTGGAAAATCGATGTCAAAAAATCCCTGGCAACTCCCCCACAGACTGTGGCACTTGCCTTAGTCCAGTATGCCTCTCAAGTGAGAAAAGAGGCTCGGGAAATCTTTGCCCACCGAGGTAAGTACGGTAAACGAGAACGCAGAGAAAAAGTTGGCAAGGTATGGATGGCCAGACAGACCCGTGGGCAGAACACCTATCGTCTTGATCGCAACCATCCCGTTATAAAGAGCTTTCTTGACCGTCTTGGAGGCTGCAAAAACGAAGCCGAAGCTATCTTCAGATTGATAGAGGAAACAGTTCCGGTAGAGCAGATTTGGCTCGATTCCGCAGAGTCGCCAGAAATGAGGTCATCGCCGTTCGGTGCAGCATCAGAAAATGAAGTCATCGAGGCTGCAACTGCTTACCTGAACTTGCTGCAAGGTGGCAACTCCGCGCCGACCGACGAACTAATCAGTGAAATCTGCGATCTGGAGTGCTTTTCAGACCACAAAGAGATTATCTACGCACATTTTGGAGCCAGATAAACATGGAATTTCTTGATGAAATCGGTGCGATGATCTCAAGCACCATACAGCTTAAGAAAAAAATGAATGGTGGCAAAATTACGCGAGAGCAGCTGTGTGAAGCTGTGGATGCGGTTTTGATAATGACTCCCTACAAGGACGACCAGGAAGTCAGAAATAAGCTGATAGAAAATGCTGAGTTCAACAACAAAACATGGATGGACTCAGCACACACCATGGCATCAGAAGACAGGAACTGGACGGCCTGGCTTACCAAAGCCAAACCCGATATTCAGTGGCTTTACTGGAATCGTTACGAAGAGCTTCTAAGAAAAGAAGGGTGGCCACCGAAAGTTATCGAGACGCTGGATGAAACTATTGATGAAACTCTGGGGCAGCTGACTAACCCGGAACAGAAAGGAAGCTGGGACCGCAGGGGCATGGTTGTTGGTTCGGTTCAGTCAGGTAAGACGGCCAACTACACAGGTTTGATCTGTAAAGCCGCTGATGCAGGCTACAAAGTAATTATCGTCCTCGCCGGTTTCCACAAGAATCTTCGCTCCCAAACCCAAATCCGTATTGAAGAGGGCTTCTTGGGATACGACAAAAGTGATCCGGGAAATCCAAAATTCATTGGCGTTGGTGAGATTGCTCACGATCACAAAAAGCTTTGGCCCGATGCTGCCACCACTCGAGCCGACAATGGTGACTTTGTGGCCGGTGCGACCAAGAATTTTGCTAACAGCATAGACCGTCCACTGGTCTTTGTGGTCAAAAAGAACAAGTCAGTACTGGAAAATCTGATTGGATACCTAAAGGGCCAGGGCAGAGCCCAGAAAGGCATCACCGACCCAACACAATACGCCCCGATTTCAGAGATCCCACTTCTGCTGATTGATGACGAGTCAGACCAAGGCTCAATTAACACCAATAAATCGAACATCAAGGATCCAAGGTCCGAAGATAATGAGGAAATTGACCCTGAGGTCGATCCGACTGTCATCAACGGCCTGATTAGAACGATTCTGAACACTTTCGAGCAATCAGCCTATGTCGCATACACGGCAACTCCGTTTGCGAACATCATGATCCATAAGGACTCTGACTCAAAGAATTTCGGAGAAGACCTGTTTCCGAGAAGTTTCATCACCTGCATTCGGCCACCGACAAATTACGTCGGTCCGCAGAGAATGTTTGGTTATACGGACGCTGAAACCGGGCGAGAAACTAAGGGCTTGCCGCTTACTAGAAAAATATCTGATTACGCCGATAGCATGGCCCTGAATGAAAAAAAGGGCTGGATGCCTCCCAAGCACAAAAGCAGTCATATTCCGAAATTCCAAGGCGAATCGAGGGTACCACCTAGCCTTTATGAAGCGCTTCTATCTTATTTGCTCTCTTGCAGTGCAAGACTTCTGAGGGGCCAGGGAAGTAAACACTCCTCAATGCTGGTACACGTCACCCGGTTCACTGATGTTCAAAACAAGGTGACCACCCAAGTAAAAGAAGCTTTAACGAGCATCCGTCATTGCCTCGTTTATGGTGGTGATGATCCAAACTTTTCAGCCTGGAAAGATCTGAAACATCTGTGGCAAGAGGATTACACCAAAACCACCACCTCAATAAATGAGGAACGCTGCCCTGCTCATGAGTGGCGTGAAATTGAACAGGTTCTTCCGAAAGTTGTTCAAACCGTTGTAGTGAGGGAGATCAATGGAAGTGCGGGTGATGTGCTGGACTATGAACGGCATCGTGGCACTGGGCTCAACGTAATAGCAATTGGCGGAGACAAGCTTTCTCGAGGGCTTACACTTGAAGGATTGCTAGTTAGTTACTTTACGCGTCCAAGCAAAACTTACGACACGCTGATGCAGATGGGGCGATGGTTCGGATACAGAGATGGTTTCGTCGACCTCACGCGGCTTTTCGCTCCAAAAGAACTTATCAACTGGTTCCGGCATATTTCAGATGCCGACACTGAACTGAGAAGCGACTTTGAAACGATGTGTGCTGTGGGGGCGACCCCCGAGAATTTTGGGCACAGGGTTCGAACCCATCCACTTCTGCAAGTAACGTCGCCCGTCAAGATGCGGGATGGGCAGAAAGAAAAGTGCAGTTACAGTGGCGATCTCACACAGACTATTGTTTTCGATGCAGAGAAGACGACTAGGGACCTTAACTTGGTCGCGGTCAAGACACTGCTCCATGAAGCTAAACAAAAAGGAAAGTTCGATTCCAGTAGTTCTGAACATCGCCCGATGTGGTCCGAAGTCCCCGTGAAACCGGTTCTCAACTTTCTCGAATCATATAAAACCGGTTCAGAAGATGGCATCCGAAGAGTTGATACCAACCTGCTTGCAAAATATATCAGCGCGCAAAACTCCAAAGGCAACCTTACGGACTGGACAGTGCTGGTTTCAGGAATATCTGCAAATGACACGCAAAATACTGAAAACCTCGCAGGTTTCAATGTGGGTCTTCGAGACCGTGGCGACAAGGCAGAGACTCCGGATTATTTCCGCCCCGGAGTTATCACTGAGCCAAAAGATGAACGGGTGATTACGCTTGATGAGGAGCGTTTTCAAAAAGCTCTCGACGAAAAGCGAAAAATCGAAGAGCAAAGAAATGGCTCGGAAGCAGCCGCAAAAATCCAGTATCCGGGTGGCCCTCAATTACGAAAATATCGTCCGAGTACTAAAGGCTTGCTGATCATCTATCCCATAGATCCCGAGTCGCATAAATACAGCAACGTCGATGTACCCTTTATGGGCTTCGCAATTAGCTTCCCCGGCATTGATAGTGCCCAGGATATTCCTGTTGAGTACATCGTGAACTCAGTAGGACAACAAGCCGATGGCCAGTAATATTGATCAGATCGTTCGAGCTTGGGAAAGCCTGCTCGATGAGCCCGGCGAGCCATCGCAAACTGCGAGATATCGAATCGGCGGATCAGCCAGATTCGGCGCTTACCTCGCGATTTGTTTCGACGATCAATCACCAATGTTGGAGTTTGGGCCGATCACGCCTGATCTCGTCAAGGATACTCCCCTGCCGTCAATCAAAGGAATTGACTCAGGCCTCTCGTATCACAACCGGGAACTTTTTCTATCTCTGACTTTGAACCAACCTGCCTCAATAGATATTTTTCTGACTCTGGCTGCCCGCCTCACGGACGAGCTATCGGAAGTGGATTTCCCGGTCACCGGGTACAACGTCGTCAGACAAGTCCTGGTTGTCTGGAGAACTTTCTTCTCTTCCGAGAAGAAAATCCTTTCAGGTCCCGAGCAGACAGGGCTGGCAGGCGAGCTTATCCTGGCACACATGTTTATGGACAACGGCATTGAAGAGGCGACTGTTATCCGAGCGTGGAAGGGCAGTGAGAGAAGTCATCATGATTTCCAGCTTCCCTTTGCCACCATCGAGGTAAAGGCCACTATCGCACACAACATTGATACCGTGTCCATCAGCAGCTTACGCCAGCTTGATCCTACGGGAACCCAAAAGCTGTTCCTTGCTCAGGTCGCCATGGATTCTCATGATCATGGTGAACAGACCCTGCCTCACCTGATAAAGAGTATTCGCCAACGACTTTCGCTGTTTCCTGCGGAGAGGCTCGAATTCGAAGAAAAGCTCTTGGCTTCCGGCTATCGCGACAAGGACGAGACCCATTACTCTCAGCAATCGTTTCAAGTAAGGAAGGTACGGGCTTTCCTGATAGATAAAAAATTCCCAAAGCTAACCCACGACTCAATCCCTGAAGGCATCGTGGAAGCAACTTACCAAGTCAATTTGGGAACAGTAGCCCAACAAGCCCTCTCTTTCGACGACTTCATGTTAGCAGTATCGAGTAACCAAAATGATTGACTCAAGCGTTCAGGAATTTCGGTATCAGCTCCTCTCAGACATCTCTGACCCTGATAATGGCAATCTGTCTGAAGAGTATCCTGTGGAAAGGTTTACCGAGTATGTCACTGCGATGCTCTCGGAATCAGGTGCATCATTCGATCTTTCTATCGGACATATCGAGCGGCAATTCGGCGCTGGCAGTGTTCGCTGTGATGCCTGGGGCGCTGACCTTGCAGAAGGAAGGTTAGATCTGGTGGTGTCAGACTATTTTGGAGTTGATAACCCCGAATCCATTAACAAGTCCGACCTCGAGTCCTCCTTGAAACGTGCTCTTCGACTATTGGATTTCTGCAAAAAAACGCAACTGTCGGAGATCGAACCATCATCCAAGACTTACGACTGCGTTTCTTTAATCAAGGAATCACTCGGCTCCATAGGCCAGATCCGACTTCACTATCTGACCGACTCCGAGATCTCTCTCAGGGAGGAGCCGGAAATCGAGGGGCCCGCCGGTATCGATCTTCAGATTCACAAGTGGGATATCGTCCGGCTTAGCAGGGCACAGGCCTCAGAGACAAACCAGGAAGGCATAGAGATAGATCTGGTTGACCGCTTTGGTCGAGGCCTGCCCTGTCTATCCATGCCGGGGAATAGCGACGAGTACAGCGGTTACCTCGCAATCCTGCCCGGTGAGTGGCTCGCGGATCTGTATGAGGAGTACGCTGGAAGGCTGATGGAGTTGAATGTCCGCTCTTTTCTTCAGCAGAAAGGCAAGGTCAATAAGGGCATCAGAAACACCATCCTCAATGAGCCCAGCCGGTTTCTGGCATACAACAACGGCATATCGGCGACGGTTGAATCTCTCAATGTAGAGAAGAACGATTCTGGTCAGGAAGTCATCACTTTCATGCGCGGACTCCAGATCGTTAACGGCGGCCAAACGGTGGCTTCAATTCACCGAGCAAAGAAAGCTGACAAGTGCCCCCACCTGAATCGAGTAGCCGTTCAAGCAAAAATCACCAAGGTTAATCCGGAGAGCCTCGATGAGCTGGTTCCCCAGATCAGCCGATACTCGAATACCCAGAACAAGGTTAACGAAGCAGACTTCGCGGCGAATGACAGCTTTCACGTTGAGATTGAGCGCCTTTCCCAGACGGTCTGGGCTCCAGGCCAACAGTTCAAGTGGTTCTATGAGCGTGCTCGTGGCCAATACCAGGTTGCGAAAAGCCGGGCTTCAACCTCGCCAGCCAAGCGTAGGCAATTCGAGTCCATCAATCCGTCGAATAGAAAGTTTGTCAAAACGGATCTCGCCAGATACCAGAATGCGTGGGCGCAACTGCCATACATTGTGTCGAGGGGTGCACAAAAGAACTTCGTTCATTACATGTCCAAACTGAAGCAGGAAAGAAAGAACGAAATTCCAGATATCGATTTCTACAAGGATCTCATTGCCAAAGCTATTATTTTCAAGAAAGCCGAATCGATTGCGCGTCAGCACGCTTTCTCCGCATATCGTGCAAACGCCGTGGCCTACACGGTCGCCCTGCTATCCCATAAAACATACGGTCGGATTGTTCTGAGGGATATCTGGGACCGCCAAGAAGTAACCCCGTCAATCAACAAAGTGCTTTATGACTGGATGCCGGATGTTCTGGACCGGATCGTAGAAACGGCTGAAGGTAGGAACGTCACTGAATGGGCAAAGAACGAGCAGTGCTGGAAAGTCATCAAAGAAATGGAACTTATTGTACCAGAGGAACTGGAGGCCGAACTCGCCGAGGGTGATCACCTGCCAACAGTTGGTGCGGACGCAAGAAAGGGCAAAGTCACAATGACCTCCGAGGATCGCAAAAATATTGCGGTTACCATGGGACTAGAGGCTGAGACTTGGTGGAAGATCACGAAGTGGGGACAGGAAAAGGGCGAGCTTTCTGATTTCCAGTGCAGTCTTGCGACAACGATGGCTGGCTATGCCGCAGGGGGCTGGGTCAAGGTTCCTTCCGTCAAACAAGCCAAGCATGCTGCGAAAGTAGTCTTTGATCTTCAAGAGAGAGGAATTATTGATTCCCTTGCAGAAGAAGAAACGTTTACAGACTGATCAAGGTCGATTTATTTCAGTGCCTTAGCGTTCAAAAGAGCGCCAAGGCACAACGGTTCGAAAAGTTGAATATGAATTATGGCAATTTTGGGGAAGCCGGACAAAGAACGACTGCTTGCCTGGTACCAGGAAAATGGTCGCCACGAACTACCGTGGAGAAAGCTTCAAACACCGTGGGCTATATTTGTCGCTGAGAGCCTTCTGAGACGAACAAAAGCATCAACCGTTGCCGGCATCTACCCTTCTCTCATCGATGAGTTTCGCTGCCCCGAAGATGTCCTTGGCCAAAAAAATCTATGGCAACAACAAACCAACCCTCTTGGCATCGCATCAAGAGCGAATCAGTTTTTTTCAGCTTGTGAGCAATTAATTCAACAGCACCAAGGAAAGGTTCCCGGCAACTATAAAAATCTGATTACTCTTCCGGGTGTGGGACACTACATAGCCAACGCTGTTATCTCTTTCGGCTACCATCGACCTGTCTACATCATTGATACCAATACCATACGCGTCGCTTCCAGAGTTACGGGGGAACAAATTACACAAGCAGAACACCGCTCAAAAAAAGCAAAACGTCTTCTTGAACACTGCTTTGGCGACCAGGATGGCCTCTCGCCAGACCTGAACTTCGCGCTGCTAGATCTGGCGTTTTCAATCTGCAAGACCTCAAAACCAGACTGCAACGCCTGCCCTCTCTCGAGCCGCTGCGAATACGGCGTAGCCGCTGCGAATACGGCGTAGCCGCTGGCTCATAGACCTGGCAAAGCAAAGTAATCCTGGTATTCTATCCAGTCCTACCACTCTATCGACCCGATCTTGAAATGAGTCAGCCTAGCGACAAAGTAAAAATCATTGACCTCTTCGCAGGCCCCGGCGGTTTGGGAGAGGGGTTCAGCAATTGCGACAATTCTCCTTTCGAAATTGCCATGTCAGTCGAAAAGGAAAAAAACGCTCACAAGACTCTGACGCTGAGGTCGTTCTATAGAAAGCTCAAAGATAAATCCCTGTATGTCCGCTACGTGACGTGCACCGACGAGTCTTCGAAGAGACTCGTCATGGACGAGATCGAAAAAACGGACGAGTGGCGGGCTGCATGCGAAGAAACTCTGCAAAGACCTCATGCGCTAGGTAACAGTAAAGTTTTCGAGAAATGGAAAAACGGAGAAGTTCCGGACGAAAAAGACTTCGAGGAAGAGACTCCCGAGCAACGAGAGATAAACAGGAAAATTGATGAAGTTTGCCGATCAACCGGAGAAGATCGACGCTCAAACCTGAGAAGCTGTTCACCGTTAATTGTGATTGGTGGTCCACCCTGCCAAGCCTACTCGACAATAGGTCGCGCGAGGCGCGTGGGCATAGCAAATCATAACCAGGACCATGACGAACGCTTTTTTCTTTACAAAGAATACGCAGATGTCATTGACCGAGCACGGCCCGACTTGTTCGTGATGGAAAATGTGTCGGGAATCGGTTCGGCAAAACTCGCTAACGGAGTCAGAGTTTTTCCGGAGATCATCAAGCGATTGGAGTACCTCAAAGAAAACCCTGATCCTGAAAAGGATCAGAAGCAGTACCACATATATTCGCTGGTCACTGATAAAGATAACTTCATCGGCTCAGAAGGGGATCCTTCAGACAAGGATTTCGTTATCAATGCGGCTGACTTTGGCGTGCCCCAAGAGCGGAAGAGGGTCATTCTCCTTGGAATAAATGCGGAGCACGACAAAGAAGGATCACTTCCGTTAACTATGGACTCGAAGCTAGCCCCACTCGCACCGTCTATCTCGGAAACGATCGCTTCGTTGCCCAAGATCCGGAGTTCGATCAGCACTGCGAACCGATCACCAGGCCCTGACCAAATTACTGAAGACAGTCCATCTGACAGCGACCTGGAATGGCACAAAGTCAGAAACCAGTGCCTCGATGAGATTCGTAGAATTGTGTCGGGAAGGGATGCCATCGAACGAGGTATTCAGGACATCATGGAGTGGGAGCGTCGAAGCCTCAGATTCGAAAAAGCGCGGCAAGTGAAGGCTACAAGAGACATATCCGAGCATGACCTTGTCCGGATTTTCCTTTCCAATGAGGAAGAGCACTTTATCGAGTGTCGGGAGGGCGAATACCGGCATATTTTATCAACAATCTATCCGAAAATTGCCCAGCTCCTCGATGAGCTGGAAACATGGGAGCAGCTGAGTACCGGGTGTAATTTCTATTTGAACTCCCAATCAACCAGAGCCCTGACCGGCATAAATGAAGGCTACGGGAAACTTGAAAACTGGCTGGCCAACAAATACTTTTCCGGAGTGTTGAACCACCGGGCAAAACAGCATATGCCCAGTGATATGACCCGTTACATGTTCTCTGCACTATGGACTGAAGCGCAAATGCTTGTTGACGCTGAGCGCTCACCGCACGCGAGTATGCGTCAGACATCCACTTCGCCGACGACAAAATTTTTCCCTGCGGATCTGGCTTCCCGACATAAAAGTTGGTACTCACGGAACTTCCAAGATCGCTTCAGGTGCTATCCTCGACTTCATCGAGCAAAGACTGTCACTTCACATATGCATAAGGATGGCCATGCAAACATCCACTATGACCCCGCACAAATGAGATCGCTGACAGTGAGAGAGGCGGCACGTATTCAAACGTTTCCTGACGATTACTATTTTGAAGGCGGGCAAAGTGCACAGTACCTCCAAGTTGGGAATGCCGTACCTCCATTTCTGGCGAAGCAGATAGCTGAGCATGTGCTCAAGGTAATGAAATTTAAAAAGATTTTCTGAGTAAGTTCGGGCAAGATTTTCTACGGCAATTCGAGTTATTGCTTGGCCGAGTCTAGTAGGTGCTGGTGATGTGTGATCGGACTTATCCCGCGACGCATGACATACCGATGTGACCAACTCCCACTGGATTTTCCGGGCTCGCAGAGGCATGGCGTGTCCCACTTAGCCCCAACGCGCGCACTCATAAAGCCTATTGGTGCCTGAGCTTTTTCTTTATCTCCAGATATTCTAGTCCGTCTTTCTTCATATAAATGTGTACCGCTCTATGGCAATTTGGGCACAACAATGCAAAATCATTCTGGCTTAAGACGTAAGCTGAAGAGTATGTCGCGATAGGCACCTTATGGTGCGCTTCTATGTATTCGACGCCATAAGTTTAAATCGCAAATATCGCAAACCGAGGCCGAGTTGGCTTTAAGCGCCTTGACTACTCCCTGGTTGCGCTCAGCCATCAGGTGAGTCACGTACTTTCTGCCGCCCTCTTGGTACAGAACCTCCTCCTGAGGCAGAGATGTACCTGGCGCAAAACCAGACCCGCGTTCTAGAACGACGAATTTAGTCTCGATTGCAGATACAGAAAAAGTACCCTCGAAAACCCAAGAATCACCGCTCTCTGTGAACAGCAATATGGGATATTGGTACTGAGGCTGATTAATGAGTGCCGAATTTGCTTTTTCCGAATAAGAAACTTCACCGCCTCTCGCCTTGAATGAGTAATGGTATGCAGTCTTGCCATCATCTCCCCAACCATCCTCCTCGTATGACCCCGGCCGCGTCTTGATGATCACTCCATGACAAGCAGGTGGTTCGCCAATCCAATTGATTCCCTGCTGCGGTGTATTGTTTATTCGTACCTCTTCACCCCCCCAGAACTGGGAGTCAGCAACCTTGGAGTACTGAATTAGATCAAAGAGATTTCGCTTCGTAACGACATCTCCCGAGGCGAGCAGCAATAGATCCTTTGGTGTCTTTAGCTTCATAGGTACATCCTTTGTCGGTAGCATTAAGCCGGGCGCTGCGGCAAATTTGAAGCGTGGCGGAAAATGTTTCCGAAGGCAGCGCCCCCCTTAGCCATTTTCCATCTCCGCAATAAGGTTACGAATAAAGCTATCGAAAACGCTGAGTGCCTCAATAACTACCTTCTCGTCAAAGAAGATTTGAGCATCGTCTTGGTTCATTACTTCCCGTCGCAACTCAACACCTTTAATTTTGCGCAGCTTTGAGTATGTGGATTTCGGAGGCTCAGGCTCATAATCTACAAATCCGTCCCTGTGTGCCACTGAGTTCCTGAGAACGCCAAGCAATTTAATAGCCTGCCAATCTGGCGTGCAAAAGGCTTTTTCTAAGCCGACCACTTTTACCAGATAATTTCTTGCTCTCTCTATCCCTTGTCCGTGAAGGTCTTTTAAAGAAAGGCTTATCTTGTCCGAGTCACGAAATTCACCGCAGAAGTCATTAAGAACTTTCTCGAAGTAACCATAAGCCACCATCAACTGGGAGTACCATTGAAGCCTTGGAAGTATTTCTGCTGTTTCAATCCAGTGATCGTTTATATCCCTGAAAAAAGCATCTTGCTCAAACTCGTTCAAGCCATTCATTTCCTCTGCCATCTGATCTTCCAGTTGCCGAAGCTCCTCGTCCAGCCCCTGTTTGGACACCATACAATGACGCACATAAGTCGGAAGTTCCCATAAAGATCGATACAGAACATGACTTTGTCTCGGCAAAATCGTATTCCTCCATTCTGATGGCTCATCGGTATTGGGACGCAGTCTTTAGCTTGGCAGAAACATGGAATGCCATGTGATTACGAAAAACCTATGAATCAATTATCCGCCAACAACATGATAAAACAGTAGGTTAGCTATCCATTCTCTACGCTACCCTCCAATCATTTGTCTTCCATGATTTTCTGGAGCTTAGTTGCTTCCAAATGGTTCTGCTCGAAAAGGTCGAGTCTTTTCTGTAGTCAAAACCTTGGGTGACCGATTTTGAATCTCACCTTAACTTGGTAAGTTTGAGTAAAGCCGCGCCCCAAAACTGACATAAAGACTCGTAATTCATTAGGTTACAGGTCCCAGACTTCATGAGATCGGATATCAGTCTCGAATTGGACTGACACTAGCTTTTCCCAACTATTTCCCGGAAACCTTTGACCTGTGAGTTGGTCACAGGTTTTAGTCTATCTGTAACCGTAGAATCTGGGAATCCGCCGTGCCGCTATGGGGAGAGCGCTATGAAAGTCAAAGAAATCGCCACCGCCGCCGACGTCAATCCTGATACCGTCCGGTTTTATACCCGGGAAGGCCTGTTACAGCCCACCCGGAATCCGGACAACAACTACCAGCAATACGACGCCGACGACCTTCGCCGGTTGCGGTTTGCCCGTAAAGCCCGGCAACTGGGATTCTCGTTGCCCGAAATCCGACAGATTCTGGAGCAGGCAGACGACCATCACTCACCCTGCCCGATGGTTCGGGATGTCTTCCAGCAGCGGTTGGCGGAGGTCGAACGGGAAATCGCGGAATTGCAGAAACTACGGGCTCGAATGGTGTCAGCGTTGTCGACCTGGCAGGACATGCCCGACGGCACGCCCGACGGACACACCATTTGTCGTTTGATTGAACATTGGGATACCCCTTCGTCGACATCCTGCTGTGAGGAGTCTGAATGATGAGTGAACGATCGGTTCTGAAAACCGCCCTGAGTATCTCCGGAGCGTCTTGTCAGGGTTGCGCAAAAAAGATTCGCACGGCTCTGGAACCGCTGACCGGCAGCACCGAGTTGGTTGAGGTGGATCTTGAGAATCAGACGGTGGCCTTGCCCGAGGAGGTGGACACCGCCGAGGCCGCACGAATTGTGACAGAGGCCGGCTACCCGGCGGAACCCATTGCGGAAGATGCCCCTTCGGACAGCTGTTGTGCTTCCCGGAAGCCGGCCGCCGAGCCAAAACCAGAACCGGCACCCATCCAGCAGCATTCAACGGAAGCCGGCGAGCCTTCTGATGCCGGTCACGGGCAAACCGCCCTTGCCGTCAGCGGTGCGACCTGCGCATCTTGTGTGAATACCATTGAAAAGGCCCTCATGTCGGTGCCGGGGGTCACGCACGCTCATATGAACCTGGCCGACAGCACCGCGACCGCCAGTGGCGATACCGACCCGCAGGCTCTGGTGAAAGCGATTGAAAGTGCCGGGTACGGCGCCCGGGTCATTGAAGACGAAGACGCCGCGGACGATCGCAAGCAGGAAGAGGACAAAAAGCAGTATAAGGTGCTGCTGGTGAAAATGGCGATCAGTCTGGGGCTTGGGCTGGGCCTGATGATCTGGGGGATGGGCTTCGGATCCATGATGGTGACCGAAGACAACCAGCTCACCTGGATCAACCTCGGCATCCTCACACTGGGGGTGATGATCGCAACCGGCGGGCACTTCTTCACCGGGGCCTGGAAAGCGTTTAAACACCACAATGCCAATATGGACACGCTGATAGCCCTCGGCACCGGCACCGCCTGGCTCTATTCGATTGTGGTGGCCAGCATGCCGGAAGCGCTGCCGGAAATGGCCCGCCATGTCTACTTCGAAGCCTCCGCGATGATCATCGGCCTGATCAATCTTGGCCAGGCACTGGAATTGCGGGCCAAAGGCAAGACCTCGGAAGCTGTCAGGCGATTGCTGGATCTGCGGGCGAAGACCGCCCGGGTCATTCGCGAGGGCGAGGAACAGGACATTCCTGTGGAAGACGTCCGCAAAGGCGATCACATCCGGGTACGCCCCGGGGAAAAACTGCCAGTGGACGGCGTGATTGCCGAAGGCTCCACCCGAATTGATGAAAGCATGCTCACCGGAGAGCCCATGCCAGTCAGCAAAGGCGAAGGCGATGAAGTCTCTGCCGGCACCCTGAATACTCACGGCTCTATCATTTATGAAGCAACGCGGGTCGGCAGTGAAACCGCACTGGCGCAGATCATCAAACTGGTGAAGAAAGCCCAGGGTTCCAAACCGGCCATTGGCCGACTGGCCGACAAAATTTCCTCGGTCTTCGTGCCCTCGGTGATGCTGATTGCCGTGGTCTCGGCCCTGGTCTGGTACAACGTCGGGCCGGAACCGGCGGTGGTGCACATGATGGTAGCCGCCACCACCGTACTCATCATTGCCTGCCCCTGTGCCCTGGGCCTCGCAACCCCCATGTCCGTGATGGTCGGTGTTGGCAAAGCCGCAGAATATGGCGCACTGATTCGTCAGGGCGATGCCCTGCAGAGCGCCGGCAAGATTGACCTGGTGATTCTGGACAAGACCGGCACCATTACCGAAGGCCACCCTGCGGTTACCAGAGTGCACGCGGCCAACGCCGACGAGCAGCGCCTGCTGGCTCTGGCCGCCGGGCTGGAGCGGCATTCCGAGCATCCGCTGGCGGAAGCCATACTGGACAAAGCCCGGGAAGACGGCCTCGAACCGGCACCGGTTACCGGCTTTGAAGCCCTGAACGGCAAAGGCGTGCAAGGCAACCTCAATGGAGAGCCCGTGCGGCTGGGCAACCGGCGCTGGCTCGAATCCGAAGGGCTGTCACTTGCCAATCTGACAGACGCTGAGAACACCATCACCCGTGAAGCCGGCACACCGTTGTTCCTGGCTCTGGGCGAGGAGGTTCTGGGTGTGATTGGCGTGGCGGATGCCATTAAACCGGATTCCGAGGCCGCCATCCGGCGCCTGCACGAGGCCGGAATCAAGGTGATGATGGTCACCGGCGACATCGACGCGACCGCCAGGGCCATCGCCGCCAAGGCGGGTATTGACGACTACCGGGCCGAGGTACTGCCGGAAGACAAGGCCGAAGTGGTCAGTGAAATGCGCGGTAAGGGCCACATCGTCGCCATGGTGGGTGATGGCATCAACGACGCACCGGCCCTGGCCGCCGCGGATGTCGGCTTTGCCATTGGCACCGGCACCGATGTGGCCATTGAAAGCGCGTCCATCACTCTGATGCGGGGCTCTCTGCACGGTGTACCAGACGCCATCGAGATTTCACGAGCCACCGTAAAGAATATCCACCAGAACCTGTTTGGGGCCTTTATCTACAACTCCTTGGGTATTCCGGTGGCAGCGGGCCTGCTCTACCCTGTGTGGGGCATTCTGATGAGCCCGATCCTGGCTGGCGCAGCCATGTCCCTGTCTTCGGTTACGGTGGTATCCAATGCCAACCGCCTGCGGTTGTTCAAAACCAGTCACAAACCTTCACAAGAGGAGCGGAACTGATGACAACGTTTCTGGTCAATGCCGGAGGTCTTGCCTTGATGGCCGCCATTGTCTGGTGGTTCTGGCTTCCCGGCTCCAATACGGAACAATCCGATCAACATCACTGAGGTAATCGCCATGAGAAAACACACTCTCGCCCTGGGCCTGATGGCGGCTCTGGGTTTCAGCACCACCGCTCTGGCTGGCGGCGCGGCTCAGAGCATTCATGTCTACAAATCGCCCACGTGCAGTTGCTGTGTCGACTGGATTGACCACCTTGAGGAAAACGGCTTTGACGTTAAAGCCACCAACAGCAACGACATGGGCAGGGTCAAGGCGGAAGCCGGGCTGCTTCCCGGCCTGGGGAGCTGTCATACCGCGTTTGTGGACGGCTATGTTATCGAAGGCCATGTGCCTGCCGACGACATCAAACGTCTGCTGGCAGAGGCCCCGAAAGCGACCGGGCTGAGCGTGCCCGGCATGCCCATCGGTTCTCCCGGTATGGAAATGGGCGACCGCAAAGATCACTACAAAGTCATTATGTTCAACCAGCAAGGCCAGACCCGGGTCTTTAACCAGCATAACTGAAGCCCGGCATACGCTGTTGCCCGTGGGCGCAGGCTGAAACCTGCGCCCAGTGCCTGCCGTTTTTTTCTACACGACACACCCGCACTGTTCTATCATGGAACATAGAGTAGATAACAAGACTGGCAAGGACACATTTTGAGCCTCAAAACCCGCATTCTCGGGCTGGCCGCCCTATTGATCATCGCGGCGGGCACCGCCTCCTGGCTCGCTTACCGGGCACTCTCTGACGACATCGTCGAACGCTGGGGGCAACAGGTCGCCGAGATTCAGGTGCGCTACGACAGCGCCCGCCTGCTGCAATCACTGGAACGGGAGATCGGGCTGGCCCAGCAGATGGCCCGCTCATCGGCCCTGCTTCAGTGGGCTGGCGCACCGGACAATCCCACGCTCAAAGCCCGGGCCATCCGCCAGATGGAAAGCTTCAGGGGCAACTTCCGCGATAACAGCTATTTTGTCGCCCTCCGTGAAAATGGCCATTACTACTACAACAATGCCGATAACGAGTACGCCGGCAACCAGTTCCGCTATGTGCTCGATCCCGATAAGCCAGACGATGCCTGGTTCTTTCAGTTACTCCAGGAAGGCCGGGACTTTCATCTGAACGTGAACCCGGACACCGAGCTGGGCGTTACCAAACTGTGGATTGATGTACTCATGCGCGACGACAACCAGCAGGTTGTCGGGATGGTGGGTACAGGATTGAATCTTGATGATTTTCTGCAGGACATTGTCGATATCGGCCAGGATGGCATCACCACCCTGTTTGTAGACTATAACGGTGCCATACAGCTCTACCGGGACCGCAACTACATCGACTTTGCCAGCATCATCAAACCGGAAGGCCAGAAAAACACGGTCGACCTCCTGTTTGATGACCCACAGGACAAACAGCAGATTCTCGGCATGCTGCAAATACTGAAGCGCCGAAATGGCGAACAGGGTGCCGTAGAAAGCGGTTTCGTGACGGTGAACGACCGAAAACATCTGGCTGGCGTGGCGTTTCTGCCGGCAATCGGCTGGTTTGAAATCACCCTGCTTGATCTGGACACACTGATACCAAGAAGCTACCTGTGGCCATTGGTGGCGGTGTTTCTGGCCAGCCTGCTGATCACTCTGGCCCTGTTTCACCAGATCATTCAGTCCCGGATTCTCAGGCCGGTGCTCAGTCTCGAAGAGGCCGTCCATCGGCTTCGGAACGGGCGCTTTGATCTGCCTTATCTGCCTAAACCGGACAACGAGATCGGTCGCCTGGTCGATCATTTCGAAAAGATGTCCCACGCCTTGCGAAACACCACCCGGGAGCTGGAACAGCAAGTCGCCCGGCGCACCGAAGAACTGCAACGTCTTGCCCGGATAGACGCCCTGACCGGGCTGAAGAACCGTCGGGGCCTGGACGAAGTCATGAGCGAGCAGATCCAGCGCGCCGAACGGGAACAGACAGGCTTTGGCTTGCTCTGGCTAGACATTGATCACTTCAAAACCATCAACGATACGCTGGGGCATCAGGCGGGCGACGACATTCTGTGCCGGGTTGCCCTGTGGCTGAAAGCCGCCGTGCGCCCCTACGACCACCCCGGACGTTGGGGGGGCGATGAATTCGTGGTTCTGCTTTCCCCGTGTGACCCGGCCACGCTGGAACAGATTGCCTGCCGCATCCGCACCAGTGTCGAGAAAGAAAGCCAGCGCACCGGCAGCGCCATCACCATCAGTGTCGGTGGCTATTTCTGCCCGCCGGGAGAAGACCTGGACACCCTGCTACGCATCGCGGATCAGGCGCTTTACGAGGCCAAGCGAAGCGGCCGCAACCGGGTCTGTATCCACACCGCCACAGGCAAAGAAATTCATCCGGCCTGACAGATCTGACTCACACAGGCAGAACCGTTATACTCCGCTGCAACACACTTTATTAATCAGGTTATTTTTTCATGCTCAACGCCGACGCTCTCAATCAGTTGCGCCAGCTGAAAACCGACATCAAACAAAACAAGGTGGTGTTCCCCGGAACCGTCAAATCCACCAACGGACGCTTCGGCTTTGTGGCCCTGGATGAGGGCCGGGACGTGTTCCTGCCACCGGAGGAAATGCAGAAAGTCCTGCCTGGTGACCGGGTGAACGTTACCGAGCACGAGGTTGAAAAAGGCAAAACCCAAGGGGTTGTGGACGAACTGCTGGAATCACACCTGACCACTTTCGTTGGCCGCTACCTGATCAAAGGCAAAGGTCATTTTGTGGCACCGGAAACGCCGGGGATCAACCGCTGGGTATTCATCCCCCCCAAAGAGCGCATGGGTGCCCAGCCAGACGATTTCATTTACTGTCAGATCCACCGGCATCCGATCAAGGATGGCAAGGGCCAGGCCAAAGTACTTCGAGTGATTGGCAAAGCGGGCGAGCCCGGCATCGAACGTGCCCTGACGCTCGCCAGTTTCGACCTGGCCGACACCTGGCCTGAAGAAGTCCGGAACCAGGCCGACGCGCTCAGCGAAGAAACCGTTGCAACGCTCAGCGAAGGGCGCGAAGACCGTACCGCTCAACCCTACGTAACCATCGACAGCCCGGGCACGCAGGATATGGACGACGCCCTGATGGCGACCCCCAATGCCACTGGCTGGACCCTGTCGATTGCCATCGCCGATCCGACCACCCTGGTTGAACCTGGCAGCCCGGCAGAAGAAGAGGCCTTCAACCGGGCTACCGCCATCTATTTCCCTGGCGAACCACTGCCCATGCTGCCTGATACCATCAGCACCCGGCTATGTTCGCTGATGCCAGAGGTGCCGCGACTGGCTCTGGTGTGCGACCTACAGGTCAATAACGACGGCAGTCTGGGTGACTACAGTTTCCATCAGGCCACCATTCGTTCGCAGGGCAAGCTGAGCTACGAACTGGTCTCCCACCTGATTGAGGGCCGGGAAGACGACGAAATCAATGCGCTGCCTGAAGCCGTCGCCAACAGCCTGGATCAACTGCACCAGGTGGCAACCGCGTTGCGCAAGTGGCGTTCTGAGCACGCCTTGCTCAGCGGTGACCGCCCTGAGTTCCGGCTTCGGCTGGACGAGAACAAGCGTATCCGTGTGATCGAGCCGGCGGTCTCAAATGAAGCCCATCGTCTGGTGGAAGAGTGCATGGTGGCGGCCAATCGCTGCGCCGCAGACTTTCTGGAGAGGCAGGGAGCGGGCTTGTTTATCCAGCACCCCGGACTGCGGGATGACCGGGCCGACAATATCCGGAAGTTGCTGGAAGGCTACGCCCCGCATCTGGCAGAGCTCGACGCGCACAGTGCCGATGGATTCCGGGCGCTGATGAAGCACACCGACGCACTTGAGGCCGAGGTGCCCGTCAAAGCGATCCTGTCCCGCCAACTGGCCCGGGCCGAACTGGCTTTTGAGCCCGCACCGCATCAGGGCATGGGGCTGGCGGCTTATACCACCTTTACTTCACCGCTGCGTAAGTTTTCAGACTTCTACGTTCATCGGTTGATCAAAGCTGCCCTGTGGGATCAACCGACCAAGGCCCTCAACCCGCAGCAACTGGAAAGCCTGCAGGCTTCCCAGATCCGTGCACGGATGGCCGCCAACACGTTGGAAACCTGGCTGAAAAGCGACTACGCCAAGGGCCTGCCCGCCGAGGAGCCCATGGACGGCACCATCACCCGCACCCTGCCTTCAGGCTTTTTCGTGCGCCTGGACAGCAACGGGCTGGAAGGGTTTGTGAGCTGCAAAGACCTGGAAGGCAAGTTCAGCTTTGATCCGGTCACCCTGCGCCTGGTGCACAACAAAAATGGCCGGATTTTCCAACTGGACCAGCGGGTAACCGTCTGCTTTTCCGGTGTCGACGAGGAACGCCGTCAGATCAACTTCAAACTGCAGAGTGCCGAGGAAATCCCGGCCAGCACCAGCAACGAGAGCGACTGAACCGCCTCCTCAGCGGTTCAGCATTCGGGCCAGGCGCTCATCCTTCGCCTGCCAGAGTGCACCCAGCCACTCCTTGACGTTCCGGCGATGCTCCGCATCGCTGGAGTAGTCCTTGCCCTTCAGGTTGTCCGGAATGGCCTGAGTATCAATCGTCAGGAGGATTTCCGGCACCTTACCGCACATAAATTCCCAAAAGGTAGGCGCTCCGTTCGGATAGGCAATGGTGACATCCACCAGCGTGTCAATGGAGTCTCCCATGGCATCCAGCACAAACGCCACACCTCCGGCCTTCGGTACCAGAAGATGCTGATAGGGTGATTTCTGACGGGCGTGCTTGGCGGGTGTGAACCGGGTACCTTCCACAAAATTCATGACACTGACCGGGGTGTAGCGAAATTTTTCACAGGCCTGACGAGTGGCCTTCAGGTCATCCCCGCGTTTCTCCGGGTGCTTGATCAGATACTCACGGCTATAGCGTTTCATAAACGGAAAATCCAGCCCCCACCAGGCCAGGCCAATCACCGGCACCCAGATCAGCTGCTGTTTCAGGAAAAACTTCAGAAACGGTGCCTGGCGGTTAAACACACGCTGCATGGCCAGGATATCCACCCAGCTCTGGTGATTGCTGAGCACCAGATACCAGCTTTCGCGCTTGAGCTGATCGGCACCCTCAACCTGCCAGTCGGTCTTCTGGGTGAGTTTCATCCAGCCTGTGTTACAGGCCACCCAGGATTCCGAAATCCAGATAATCACCCGTGTACAGAGCACCCGAAACCCCTGGTGCGGAATGATCAGCTTAAACACTGCCGGGATATACAGCAGTATGCACCAGAATAACGTGTTAAGACCGATGAGCAACGCATTGAGCACGCCAATAACGGGAGCAGGCAGGAAGCTGAGCATGGTAATCCTGTTGTGGTTGTTGTTTCCGAGGCCCGCCATCATAGCAATCCGTCGGCGCCTTGGGCAGTGGCCCGAAGTGACCATCGTGCCGGTCAGATCTGACGGGTATGCCATGGCTAAGGCACGGAGCTCGCTCTATGCTTTGCCCTGTCACGCACTTGCCTTTCCACGGACTCCTTATATGCGCAATCCGCTCAGAACAGCCATCAAGACTTCTTCCGGCATCGCCCGCCAAAGCGCGCTCTACGCTGGCAACGCCTTTGATCGAGTGTTCCGTGCCGCCAGCCTGGTGCAGGCGGGCCAGACCCCGTTCGAAACGCTGTACAGTAACGGACTGGTCAGTCTGCGGCACTATCTGCCCTTGCAGGAAGACGCCATTGAACTGGATGGCCTCGTCATCCCCGTGGAACAGACCCGCCATCGCACGCCGATTGTCATCATTCCTCCGCTGGCAGTGAACATGCTGATATACGACCTGTTCCCCCAGCGCAGTCTGGTTCGCTTTCTCAGGGCCAAAGGTTTCGATGTGTACCTTATTGACTGGGGCACTCCCGGTCGCGAGCACACCCACTACAACATGCACACCTATGTGGCGGAACTGTTGCCGGATTACCTGAACCGGGTACGGGAGCACAGTGGCGAGCAGGAGCTGTCGCTGCACGGCTGGAGCATGGGCGGCATGTTCACCCTGTTCTACTCAGCCCTGAGCCAGGACCAGCATATCCGCAACGCGGTTGTCCTGGGGTTACCTATCGACAGCCACGCCTCCGGCCTTATCGGCTGGATGTATCAACGCCTGGCCGATGTCGCCGATCAGGTCCGGAAACGGACCGGGTTCCGGCTGCACGACCTCAAGCCGCACTGGTTCCACACACCCGGTTGGGCCAACACCATTGGCTTCAAGCTCTCCAATCCGGTGGGCAGCGTGATGGGCTACTGGGAGCTGATCGTGCGGCTGGGCGACCGGGAATTCGTGACCAGTCACGCCACCACCTCAGCTTTTCTGGACCGGATGGTGGCGTACCCCGGCGGCGTCATCCAGGACACAGTGGTCCGGGTCTGGATCGACAACCAGCTGGCCAGAGGAGAAATCCAGATCGGTGAAGATGTCGCACGGCTTGAAAATGTAAACGCCAACTTACTGGCCATCGCAGGGCAGGAGGACACACTGGCCACACCCGGTGCGGCCAAACGGGTGATGGACCACGTCAGCTCCACGGATAAGACCTTCCGGGTGGCCCCCGGTGGGCACATGGGGATACTGGCCGGAAGCAAAGCGCCCCGGGCATCCTGGCTTGAGCTGGCCGACTGGTTGGCAGCACGATCTGACTAAGGGGTTGGCCGAACCACTTACCTGAATAGGCTTACTGCTTTAAACTGCCACCCATGAAACCTGTTGATATGTTGAGCCTGGACCTTCGGTCCCTGGCAACGTTTGTGGCGGTACTGGACGAGGGCAGCGTCTCCCGGGCCGCCATTCGCCTGGGCGTCACCCAATCGGCCGTGAGCCACACACTGGAACGCCTGCGTCAGGCGTTTGGCGACCCCCTGTTCGTAAAATCCGGGCGTGGCATCGTACCCACCGATTACGCCATGCGCACCGGCCCCCATATCCGGCAATTGCTGGACGACCTTCGCACCTTGCCGTCCGGGCCTCCGTTTGAACCGGCCTCCGCCGAATTCACCTTCACCATCGCTGCCAACGATTATCAGCGGGACCTGCTCCTGCCCGGTCTGCTGACAATCCTGAGGCAGCAGGCACCGGGAATCCGGATTCAGGTGATTCCATCCGGCATCCCCAATGCCGATATGCTGCGTAAAGAAGCCTGCGACCTGATCATCAGCCCCCATGCGCCGGAAACCACAGACATCATGCAACGCGGGCTGATGGGCGACCGCATGGTTGTGTTCTACGACCCGGATCATCGCAGCGCACCGTCCGATCTGGCGGCGTACCTGAAAGCCGATCATATCGCCCTTATGTTTACGGCAGGCGAGCGCCTGGGGTTCGAAAGCACGCTGCAAGCCAAGGGTCTGATACGCAACAATCTGGTCACTGTCTCCAATTTTTCCGGCCTGCCGGAGTTTCTTCGGGGTACCGATATGCTGGCCACCGCTCCACAACGTATGAGCAGCCAGCTCATGCGGGACTTCGCCTGGGTCCCGCTACCCTTCGACTACAAACCGTTTACCCTGCTCATGCTGTGGCACCGCCGCCACCAGAACGATCCGGCCCATCGCTGGTTGCGCAACCAGGTCAATTCCGTCGCGGCCACCATGAACGGCCTGAACGATTAATCAATCAGTTTTGTTCATGTATTGCATGAAACCGTAAGCCGTTATCTAAACGCGAAACAAGTTCTAGACTTCCTCCTCCTTACGCCGGGTGACCCAGGCAGGCATACGCCTGCCAGCGCCGGACACCAAAGACAGGAAGAACCGTGCTCGCACTCACAAGCATCTGGACCACCATACTGCTGGCTGCCGCCGTGGCCCTCGGGCCGCTGGCCGTTGATATGTACCTGCCGGCCCTGCCTCAGATTGGTGCCGACTTCCATACCGGCACCGACCAGGTGCAGCTCACTCTGAGCCTTTACCTGGCGGGATTCGCCCTTGCCCAACTGATCTGCGGCCCGCTGGCAGACCGCTTCGGACGAAAACCCATCATGGTAGGCGGCTTTCTGCTGTTTGCGCTTGCCAGCGTCGGCTGTGCCCTGGCCACCAATATTGAAACCCTTCAGTTAAGCCGCTTCCTGCAGGCTCTGGGTGGGTCGGCCGGCCCGGTGCTCGGCCGGGCCATCGTCCGGGACATCTACACGCCCCGGGACGCCGCCAAAATTCTCGCTCTGCTTGCCAGCATCATGGCTCTGGCCCCAGCCGTTGCGCCAACCCTGGGCGGCCTCATGGTGGCGGGCTTCAGCTGGCACTGGATCTTTATCGCCATGGGCGGCTATGCCCTGCTGATGGCCGCCGTCACCGCCTTCGGTATTCCGGAACCCCTGCCGCCGTCACACCGGCAACCGTTGCGCCCTCGCCAACTGTTCGCCAACTACCGCCGCATCAGCACCGATGCCAGCTTTCTGGGTTATACCCTGACCAACGCGGCTATCTATGGTGGTCTGTTTGCCTTTTTATCCGGCGCCTCCTTCGTACTGATCGATGTCCTCGGGGTTAAACCCGAGCATTTTGGCCTCTACTTTGCCTCCATGGTCGCGGGCTACATCGCCGGCAATCTGGGTTCCATACGTCTGGCCCGATACCTCAGCCCCGACCAGATCCTGCTCTACGGCCTGATCACCTCGCTCGTCGGCGGAGCCGCCATGGCTTTGCTGGCTTACCAGCATGTACACAGTCCATGGGCTGTCATGATTCCCCAGGCTATTTTCATGGCAGGCACCGGCCTGGCCTTGCCCCAGTGCATGGCGGGTGCCCTGGCCAATTTCCCAACCATGGCTGGCTCAGCCTCTGCCCTGTTCGGGTTTATCCAGATGACCGCGGCTGCCATCGCCGGCGCGCTTGTCGGCGCGCTGCACAACGGCACCCCACTGGTGATGGCGACCATCATTGCCCTGTGCGCGGGTCTGGCCATGATCGCTTACCTGCTGCTGGCACAACGCTACCCCGCAAAAGCCTTCGAGACACCGAATGCCAGTGTCTGAGGGTTGTTCATGGATAGGATTTGCACCAAGCTCAGGGTGAAATGTCATCCAAATTAGGCTAAACAGTGTAAATTGCAGAACATAAAACCAATGAACCGAGGAGCAGACCATGAGCAATGTCACCCTGGACGGCAACCCTGTTGAACTGAGCGGAAAATTTCCCCAACCAGGCGAGAACGTGCCGCCCTTCACCCTGACCAGCAGTGGCCTGGAAGAAGTGAAGCTTGAGCAATGGGCCGGAAAACGCAAAATTCTGAACATCATCCCGAGCATCGACACTGGAGTCTGCGCCGCCAGTACCCGAAAGTTCAATGAACAGGCTGGCAGCCTCGATAACACCGTCGTCCTCGTCATCTCCGCCGACCTGCCCTTCGCCGCGTCCCGGTTCTGCGGCGCAGAAGGCCTGAAAAACGTAGAAACCCTGTCCACTTTCCGCAACTACAGCTTCCAGCAGGACTATGGTGTCGCTATCCAGAACGGCCCCCTCGCAGGCCTCTGCACAAGGGCAGTCGTGGTTCTGGACGAGAATAACAAGGTGATTCACAGCGAACTGGTCAGCGAAATCAAAAATGAGCCGGACTACGATGCGGCGTTGAGCGTGCTCTGAACCAAGCCCGTTACTGAACCCTTACCCGTAAAGCGCCCGGACCCGTTCGGGCGTCATCCCCGCCAAACCCAACACCAGGGTCCCCGAACTAACGTGCAAAACCGCCTGCAAAATGCCTCACTGGGCCGCCAGCTCTACCACATGACCTGGCCCATGCTGTTTGGGGTACTCTCCCTGATGACATTCCAGCTCACCGACAGCGCATTTGTCGGGCAACTGGGGCGCGACCCGCTGGCCGCGCTGGGGTTCACAGTCCCCATGCAACAGCTGGTCAGCGGCATGTATGTCGGCCTGGGCATCGCCACCACCGCGATCATCTCCCGCACCCTCGGCGAAGGCGACAACCTGCGGGCACAGCGTCTGGGAGGGCTCGTCGTGGCCATTGGCGCCACGCTGGCGATGATCCTGTGTCTGTCCGTGTGGCTGTTGCAGAGCCTGATTCTGGATCTGCTCGGCGCCGAAGACGCCCTGAGACCGGCGATTCGCGAGTACTGGATACCCTGGCTGCTTTCAGCCTGGACCGGTGCCATGGTCTACTTCAGTTATTCGGTGTGCCGGGCCAACGGGGATACCCGGTTACCGGGCTACCTGATGATCGTCACCAGCCTGCTCAACATCGCCCTCGACCCTCTGTACATTTTTGTGTTTGGCTGGGGCTTGCCGGGAGCAGCCTGGGCGACCATCACCGCGTTTGGCCTCGGGGCGGTGATCGTCTACCCCACCCTGCTCAAACGCCAGTGGCTCCGGTTTGATCTGCTGCAGCTACAACTCGCTCAGGCCATTCGCCAACTCGGCAGCATCATGGCTCCGGCCATGATCAGCCAACTGATGCCCCCGGTTTCTGCGATGCTGGCCACCGCACTGGTCGCGGGCTTCGGGTCGGCCGCTGTCGCCGCCTGGGGGCTGGGCACTCGCCTGGAGTTCTTTTCCATTGTGGTGGTCCTGGCGCTGACCATGTCCATGCCCCCCATGATTGGCCGCTTGCTGGGCGCGGGGGAAATCGGGAAAATCCGCAAGCTGGTTCGTCTTGCGGTACGCTTCATCGTGATCTGGCAACTGGCCATCGGTCTGATCTGGCTGGCCGCCTCCGGCGCCGTCTCCGCCCTGTTCAGCCCAGATGCCGGCGTACAGGACATTCTGTTCAGCTATTTGCTCCGGGTACCGTTGAGCTACAGTGGCCTGGGCGTTTGCATCCTGATGGTCTCCGTCAACAATGCGCTGGGCCTGCCCATGCGCGCGCTGCTGATCTCTACCCTCAGACTGTTTGCCTGTTACCTGCCGCTGCTCTGGATTGGCGGGCAATGGTCGGGGTTGTCGGGGCTGATGTCCGGAGCCCTGGTGGGTAATCTGCTGGCCGGAGTGATGGCCTACAGCCTGTACCGCCAGGGCATGGCCCGATTACGGGAGCAGGCCTGATGCTCAGCCAAAGCGGGCGCGAAAGGCTTCGGGGATCGGAGTAACCTCACGGCTTTCGTAATTGAAAAACACAAAACCGTACTTGGCCATAGCCACCGCCTGGCCGCTGTCGGCCTTGGTCACCCGGAAAACAAAATCCCCCCCGTATTTGTTGAAATCCATCAGCCCGACTTCGAATCTCAGCAGGTCCGGGTAGAAAGACTCGCCCTGGTACATGGTTGCCAGGTCGGTGACGATGATCCCGATGCCGTTGTGGGCGCCTTCCTCAAACCCGTATGCTTCCAGAAACTGGGCCCGGGCTTCAGACAACATGGAGATCAGGGCATCATTGCCCAGATGGTTGGCACCATTGATGTCCGTGATACGAACCGGTAAACGGGTTTCAAAGGTGAAAGCGGTGTCGGGAAAATCAAGTTTGATTCTGGCCACGTCGGGTTCCTGAGTCTGATCCTGAATAGTGGCCCGCATCATACTCCGACCTTAGTCGCTTCTCATCCTGTGGGTGGTTCAGGTATCTTGCTAAAGGTTACCCGTACTCATAAAACCAATAAGACATTGAGAAAATGATGGATATTCGCCCTGCTGCCACGCTGGTTCTCACTCGCGATACCGACAACGGCCTGGAAGTTCTGCTGCTGCAACGCACCTGGGACGCCGTGTTCCTTCCTGGTTACTACGTGTTCCCCGGCGGTGCCGTGAACTCCCAGGAACCAGAAGGCCGGGCCCATACCGTTGGGGTGGAAGATAGCGACATCAGCCAGACCATGAGCCTGGACGAAGGTGGCGCAGATTACATGCTGGCAGCCGTGCGCGAGTGTTTTGAGGAAGCCGGAATACTGCTGGCCCAGGACCGGCCCGGGCATCTGATTGACGGGAACCATTCGGTCCATGATGAACGGGAGGCATTGTTCCGGGAGGAGATTTCTCTGGCCCGGTTGTGCACAAAGCACGGTTTAACCATTCCTCTTGACCGGCTCGCCTACCTTAGCCACTGGGTCACCCCCCCCGGGCCACCACGGCGGTTTGATACCCGTTTCTTTGTCGCCGTTGCCCCTGAAGGCCAGGTGGCAAGCCATGACGGCACCGAGACGATCGACCACCTATGGATGTCCCCGGCACAGGCATTGGAAGAACACCGTGCCGGCGACCGGCTGCTCGGTTTGCCAACCATCCGGACCCTGCGGGTATTAAGCGAATTCAGCACCACGGGCGAACTGATGCGGTACGCCCATGCCAACCCGCCCGAAGCATTTCCGGACCAACCCTGGCCAGCAATGCGCAAGGGTAGGCCTGTCATGCTGGAGCCGAACGCGCCCGCCTACGATGAAGCCGTAAAACTGGACCCGGAGGCGGAGGGGTCAACCTGCGCCGAGATTCTTCCGGGTGAACCCGTGGAAGTGGCATCCGGGGTGTTGCGTTTGACGGCGCCGAATCCCGGGATGATGACCGGGCCGGGCACCAACACCTACCTTCTTGGCCACGAACGCTTTACCGTCCTGGACCCAGGCCCCGCCAACGACGCGCACATCGCACGGATTCTGGAGCTGACCGGCGGCGTGATCGATCAGGTGCTGGTAACTCACACTCATCTGGATCATTCCCCGGCGGTCGCACAACTCAAAGCACACACCGGCTGCCGGGTGTTTGGCTGGCCAGCCCCCGAAGGTGCGGGCCAGGACAGGGAGTTTCGGCCGGATGACCAGCCGGCCCACGGGGACCTGATTGTTACAGAGGCCGGTATCCTGAAGGTGCTTTCTACCCCCGGCCATGCGTCAAACCATCTGTGTTATCTGCTGCTTGAGCAGGAGTTGCTGTTTTCAGGGGATCACATCATGCAGGGGTCCACGGTGGTCATTAACCCGCCAGACGGGGACATGAAAGCCTACATCGACTCCATGTACGACCTGCTCGCCGAGTCCGTGCGCTTTATCGCGCCCGCCCACGGTTTCCTGATGGGGCAACCGGCCGCGGTCATTGATTATCTGATTACACACCGGCTGTCGAGGGAACACAAAGTCTGGCGCGCTCTGGAAGCCCTGTCACCGGTCAGTCTGAAAGACCTTACCGCCCGGGCCTACGACGATGTGCCGGCGGCCATCCATGGCCTGGCCGCCCGCTCGGCACTGGCCCACCTGCTGAAGCTGGAAGCGGAGCACCGGGCCTTTACCGAAGGCGATCTCTGGCACGCCGCGGCACCATAGCGCGGCTATTTCTTGGCAATCACCCACACAGCGTGAACGATGCCGGGAATGTAACCGAGGAGGGTCAGCAGGATATTGATCCAGAAATGCTTACCAATGCCTACCTGCAAAAAAACACCCAATGGCGGTAACAAAATCGCAACCAGAATTCGCAAAAGATCCATTCAGTTCTCTCCTTGGCGGACGTAAAACATTCATACCATTGCAAAACAGCAATGGTATGACATTTCACCATATCTCACCGGGAAAAACCCGCCCGGCTTTATGAAAGCGGTATTAAACCTCTGTCACAGCCGTATTCATGAACCTTGCGAGTCCCTATCCTTGGGGCCACACTGTCACATTGTCAGGTAGTTGAGGATTTATGCTGCAAGCAAGACTCCGACATTCAACCACAAGCGCACTCACCTTGCTGATCGTCGCCCTGGCCACTCCCGGCGCTCTGGCCGACGTGACGGTTGCCAAAACAAAGGCCACAACGCTCCTGGTGGCCGAACTGGCGGAAGATGAAAGCGTTGAGGACATCGAGCGTTCTGAACCCCGGCGGGACTCAGCCAGCGAGCCAGCCCGGCCTCCGGCCCCGGACGTCCCGGCGCCCGTCAACACTGAAGCCAGCACTATCCCGGCCGATAAACCCCGGGAAATCGCGCCCAACATTGATCTGAAAGAAGTCGCTCCCCTGCCAGAACCCGAACCGGCTCTGGCGGAGGACCGCGGAATACCGGTGGCGCCAGATGCCCCACCGGCTGAGCATGTCGCCCCGGAGGCCCTTGAGCCTGAACCGGCCGCGCCCGTCCCGGCGGAGAGTTTCACTCTGCTGGGGAAAGAAATCCTGCCAGGCACCGCCACGCGCCTGGCCTGGTCACCCGGCATTCAGATTGCCGGGCTGTCCCAGATAACACCCGTGCTTGTAGTAAACGGGGTAAACAAAGGGCCAACGCTTTGCCTGACCGCTGCGGTCCATGGCGACGAGCTCAACGGCATCGAGATCGTTCGGCGCACCATGTACGACCTGAACCCGGAAAAGCTCAGCGGTCGGGTTATCGGCGTCCCCATCGTGAATCTGACTGGTTTCCAGCAGGGCAGCCGATATCTGCCAGACCGCCGGGACCTCAACCGCCATTTCCCGGGCAGCCCGGACGGGACACTGGCCGACCGCATTGCCCATTCGCTCTTCAACAACGTGGTGCGCCACTGCAACATGCTGGTCGACATCCACACCGGATCACTGAAACGCACCAACCTGCCGCAGTTACGAGCGGATATGAACCATCCGGACGTGGCGGAATTCACCCGGGGCTTTGATCGCATGGCCGTTGTACACAGCTCCGGCTCGCCCGGCATGTTGCGATCTGCCGCCACCGATGCCGGTATCCGTGCTGTGACCCTGGAAGCCGGCGAATCTCTTCGTATTCAGGAGCATCAGATTGATGCCGGCGTGAACGGCCTGAACAGCCTGATGGAAAAACACGGCATGATTTCCCGGATGTTTGTCTGGGGCGATCCCGAACCGGTGTACTACGACTCAACCTGGATCCGCGCCCAGCATGGGGGCATTCTGTTCAGTGAAATCAAACTGGGTGCCACGGTGTCCGAGGGTGACATTCTTGGATACGTTGCTGACCCGATCACCAATGAGCAGCATCCGATTCGTGCTACCGCCGATGGCCGGGTGATTGGCATGGCGGTTGATCAGGTCGTGATGGCCGGGTTCGCCGCTTACCACATTGGTACGGAGGCACAAGTTCCGGGAGAGTAGTATGCTAGGCGTTTTCACATGACTTCAAACCCTTGGGGGCTGTGTGTCTGAAGGAAACGCCGCAATGCCAACTTCCGGTCAATCACTGGCTTACATCGGCCTGGTCCTGACCCCGTTGTTCTGGGCCGGGAATGCCGTGGTTGCCCGGGGCACCGTCGGGGACATTCCCCCGTTGTCCATGTCGTTCTGGCGCTGGGTCCTGGCGCTCGCCATTCTCTTGCCGTTCGGGCTTCCCGGCATCCTGCGACACCGCCGGGTCATCCGAGCGCACCTGGGCTCCATCGTTGCACTGGCCACCTTCAGCGTCGCGGCCTTCAACTCCCTGCTTTACGCGGCGGCCATGACCACAACAGCCACCAACATTGCCCTGATCAACGCCACTATCCCCATCTTTGTGGCTCTGCTGGCCTGGATACTGCTGGGTGACCGTACCCGCCCCACTCAGGTGGCGGGCATCGGGATGGCCATCGTCGGCATTCTCTGCGTGATTGCCCGGGGGGACCTGTCGGTGCTCACCGGCCTGCAGGCGCAGTCCGGTGATCTGATCATGGTAGGCGCGGTGTTCTGCTGGGGACTGTTCTCGGTTCTGCTGCGCCGGCAGGCCGTGCCGCTCCCGGCGCTGACGTTTCTGACCATCCAGATTCTGGTAGGCGCCCTCGTGCTTTTACCGGTGTATCTGACAGATCTGCTATTTTTCAGTGGCGGCTTTGAAGTGTCTCAGACCACCCTCCTGCCCTTGCTGTTCTTTGCCATCTTCCCCGGCATTCTGGCGTACGCATTCTGGAACCACGGGGTCCACAGTATCGGGCCTTCCAGGACAGCCATTTTTATGTACCTCACCCCGGTCTATGCGTCGGTGCTGGCCATTATATTCCTTGGAGAATCGCTCAGTCTTTTCCATCTAGTCGGCGGATCGCTCATTCTGGGCGGACTGATTCTTGCCACCCAAAGCAAGCGGCCTTTCCAGCGCCAGCTTGCCCGCACTCAGCAGCCCTGAATGCCCCGCGACAAGGCCGTTTCCAGGCGATCCAGAATCTGCCTCAGCAAGGCCCTCGGGCAGCCGATGTTCAGGCGCATAAAGCCGCTGCCCTGCTGACCAAAGCTGAGCCCGGGATTGAGACCAACACCCGCCTGCTGGACAAAAAAGCGTTTCAGGCCCGCATCGTCCAGCTGCAGCTCCCGGCAATCCAGCCACATCAGATAGGTGCCCTCGGGCGCGGACGTCCTGATACCGGGTAACCGGCGTCTGACCTCATCGACCACATAGTCGCGATTCCCCTTCAGGTAATCCATCAGTTCATCCCGCCAGGGACCGCCACCCCGATACCCCGCTTCAAACCCGGCAATACTGAATGGGTTGCACTGGGGCACATGCAACCGGTTGAACACCGCCTTCATCGCTGCACGCTGAGCGGGGTCCGGGATCACCAGCGCGGACAGCCCCAGCCCCGGCATGTTAAAGGTTTTACTCGGGGCGACGGCCGTGATCAACGGCTCTCCCGGTTCAGCCAGCGTCGCCAGTACCCGGTGGGCCGGCTTGTCAGGATAGGTCAGATCGCAGTGGATCTCGTCTGACAGAACCACCAGCCCGTGACGTCGGGCAATGCCCAGAATTGCCTTCAGCTCGGGCTCACCCCAGACACGCCCAACCGGATTGTGGGGCGAACATAACAGCAGGACCTTCGCATCGTCGCGGGCGGCACACTGCTCCAGACCATCAAGGTCCATGCGGTAAACGCCATCCTGATCCCGTTCCAGGGGGCTCTCGATCACCCGGCGCCCCGTATCCCGTACCGAGCTGAAAAACGGCGGGTACACCGGGGGCTGGATGATCACCCCATCACCGGGTTCGGCAAACGCCAGGCAGGCCGCGTTCAACGACGGCACCACCCCCGGCGCCATCACGATCCACTCTTGCTGAATGGCCCACCCGTGACGAGCCCGGAACCAGTCAATCATCGCGTCGTACAAACTGTCCGGGAACAACGTGTAACCATACACCGGGTGTTCCGCCCGTGCCTGCAAAGCCCGGGTAACGGCTTCCGGTGCCGGGAAGTCCATATCCGCCACCCAGGCCGGGATGATATCTTCGCGACCAAACACGGCCTTGCGGGCGTCGTATTTGACGGAGCAGGTGTGCTCTCTGGCAATCGTCTGGTCAAACAGGCTTTGGGTCACGACGCTCCCCCGGTTTATTGGTCCGTAAAGCCGCTATTGTGGTGGCCCCGGGCAACCACCGCAACCCGGAGCCACTCTCCGGCTTTCGTCGGAAGGACATGAATTTTGCTTGCCCAACCCACCCGATACTTGCGAACCTAACCAGTTCACAGTCTGCCTTAACAAACGGTTATCGGAGCCTTCCCATGATTGGCCAGATTATCTCAACCATGCTCCCGGTGTTTCTCATCGCCGGTTGTGGTGCCCTCTATGGCCGTTACCGGACACCGGATATTCGTGGCCTGAACGTTCTGAACATGGAGTTGTTTGTTCCCATGCTGGTGTTCGCCGTGCTGGCCGACCAGCAGGCTCCGCTGCAGGACTATGGCTGGCTTGCCCTGGCCGCTACCGTCGTGGTGCTCGGTTCCGGGCTTGTCCTTTACCCGGTGGCAAAGGTGCTGAAGCTGAACCTGAAAACCTTTCTGCCCCCCATGATGTTCAATAACTCCGGCAACATGGGCATCCCGGTGCTGGTGCTGGCGTTTGGTGAGGCGGCCCTGCCCGCCGCTGTGGTCCTGTTCATCGTGGAAATGCTGCTGCATTTCTCCGTCGGCCTGCACATGCTGGACCCTCAGACATCGGTTCTCCGCCGCCTGCGCCAGCCCATTGTCTTTGCCAGCCTGGCCGGGCTCGCGGTGAACCTCAGCGGCGTTGCCCTCCCGGGCTGGTTGCTGGAAGCCCTGAATATGCTCGGTGGCGTCTGCATTCCTCTCATGCTGTTTGCGCTGGGAGTCCGCATGCTGGACGTGGACTTCAGCGACTGGAAACTCGGTCTGATCGGGGCAATTGCCTGCCCTCTCTCCGGTCTGGTGTTGGCGTGGCCGATGATTAACGTGCTCGACTTGCCCGCTTTACAGGTCGCCAGCCTGTGGGTCTTCGCCGCACTGCCACCGGCGGTACTCAATTACATCGTGGCCGAGCAGTATCAGCAGGAGCCCCATGCCGTCGCATCTCTGGTGTTGCTGAGTAACCTCGGAAGCCTGGTGGTTATGCCGATAATCCTCGGCTTGGTGTTCGCGGCGGGCTACGTGTAAGCTTTCTGCAATCCGGAGACTTGATCCATGTCCGAAACCATCGCCGTCGTCCGCGCCTCCCGCCCGAATTTCCTCCTGTTGGCTCCGCTCTGCGCGGGCCTGGGCCTGGCGGCGGCCTGGCAACAGGACCAACACCCCGGATTGCTGCACACGGTTCTGGTCTTACTCGGCGCGGTTCTGGCGCATGCGGCCGTCAACCTGCTCAACGAGTACGACGATTTTCACTCCGGCCTGGACCTGCTCACCCGGCGAACCCCGTTCTCCGGTGGCAGCGGCGCACTCCCCGAGACACCCTCTGCCGCGCGCCAGGTACTCTGGGCTGGCCTCGGCACCCTGGCTCTGGTTGCCGCCATCGGCCTGTACTTTCTCTGGCTACGGGGCCTGCCACTTCTGATCCTCGGGGCCGCCGGGCTCGTGCTTGTCCTCACCTACACGCGCTGGATTACCCGCTCCCCCCTGCTGTGCCTACTGGCACCCGGTATCGGGTTTGGCCCTGTCATGGTTCTGGGCACCATCATCGCCCTGGGGGCCAGGCTGGATGCTACAGCCCTCCTGTGTTCACTGGTGGCCTTGCTTCTGGTCAGCGAACTGCTGCTCATTAACCAGATCCCCGATGCCGAGGCAGATCGCAAGGTCGGGCGTCGGCATCTGGTGATTACCCAGGGCCCCCGGAAGGCCTCGCTGCTGGCCTCCGGGCTTCTGCTAAGCGCCTATGGTGTGATTCTGGCCGGGCTGCTTACCTCCACATTACCCCCGTGGACCACCCTGGCCCTGATACCCCTGCCGGCGGCACTTTGGGTCAGCCGGATGCTGCCTGAAGTCCTGGACCACGCCGAGCGCCTTCACGCCGTCCTTGGCCTGAACGTAGCCGTCCTGCTTTCGACGCTGGCCCTTATGTGCGTAGGGCTCAGCCTCTAGGCACACCAGTGCGCGGGCTTCAGCCCCACCTCCTGCTTGCAACTGCCCGGACTTTAACCGAAGGTAAGATGCAAATCTGGCTGATTTCATTAGTGATACGGAGGTCTAACCATGAGTGTTCTGCTCCTTATTCTCAGTGCCCTGGCGCTGATCTATTTCAGCGTCGGCGGAAAAACAGCCGCAATTGTCATGTCCGTCGCCACACTGGCTGGCGTGGCACAGGACGACTGGCATCTGCTCAGTTTTCTGAGTGGCGGGATTCTGCTGGCACTGGCGCTGCTGGTCACTCTGCCCGGGGACCTTCGTCTCGATAAATTCAGCCGGCCCTTGCTGGGTTGGGTGCGCCGCCGCCTGCCCAGGCTGTCCGACACCGAACAGGAAGCCCTGAGGTCCGGCTCGGTGGACTGGGACGGGGAACTGTTTTCCGGCAAACCCGCCTGGAACAAACTACTGGATGCGCCCCCGGCGCACCTGACCAGCGAGGAGCAGGCGTTTCTTGATGGCCCGGTGGAAGAGTTGTGTCACATGCTCGACGACTGGCAGATTACCCACGAACACTACGACCTGCCGGACAAGGTCTGGAAGTTCATCCGCAACCAGGGTTTCTTTGGCCTGGTAATTCCGAAGGAAAACGGTGGCCTTGGTTTCTCCAACACCGCCCACTCCGAAATTGTGATGAAAATCTCCACCCGCAGCGTCTCCGCCGCCGTGACCGTGATGGTGCCCAACTCCCTGGGCCCGGGTGAACTGCTGATGCACTACGGCACCGATGGCCAGAAACAGCACTATCTGCCGCGCCTGGCCTCCGGTACGGAGATTCCCTGCTTTGCCCTGACCTCGCCGGTGGCAGGGTCCGATGCGGGCGCCATCCCGGATAAAGGCATCGTCTGCAAAGGCGAATGGAATGGCAAGGAAGTGCTGGGCCTGAAAATCACCTGGAACAAGCGCTACATTACACTGGCACCGGTCGCGACCCTGATCGGCCTGGCCATCAAGGTCTACGACCCTGAGCACTTGCTGGGAGAGCAGGATGAGATCGGTGTGACCTGTGTCCTCGTGCCACGGGAAACAGAGGGCGTGAATACCGGCGCCCGGCACCTGCCGATGAATACAGTCTTCATGAACGGGCCCACCTGGGGTACCGACGTGTTTATTCCTATGGAGCAGGTGATTGGCGGCCAGGAGATGGTGGGCAAAGGCTGGACCATGCTGCTGGAGTGCCTGTCCATCGGCCGCTCCATTTCCCTGCCCGCTCTGGGCACCGGGGCTGGCAAACTGGCTTGCCTGGCCACGGGCTCCTACGCCTACACCCGTGAGCAGTTCGGCCGTTCCATCAGCCAGTTTGAAGGGGTGCAGGAGGCCCTCGAACCCATCGCCGGCTACACCTATATGATGGACGCCGCGCGTCTGCTCACTGCCGGCATGCTGGACCGGGGCGTGCGCCCGTCAGTGCCCTCTGCGGTGCTCAAGTACCGCAATACCGATCTGATGCGGGAAGTCATCAATCACGCCATGGACGTGGTGGCGGGCCGGGGCGTCATCACCGGGCCTCGCAACTTCCTGGCCCGGGCTTACCAGGCGGTCCCCATCGGTATTACCGTTGAAGGTGCAAACATCCTGACCCGGAGCCTGATGGTGTTCGGCCAGGGCGCCATCCGCTGCCACCCCTTCATTGTGGAGGAAATCGAAGCAGCGGGCATGGACGACAACGACAAGGCCGCCAGAAAGTTCGATGGCATTTTTTACCGCCATCTTGCCCACACAACCCGAAACGCCCTTCGTGCCTTTGTCCTCGGGCTGAGCAAAGGGTGGCTGGAAAGCACCCCTCGCCAGGGGGACATTCAGAAGTACTACCGTCAGCTGGGACGATTCTCGGCGGCTTTCGCCCTGATGACCGACGTCACTCTGCTCACGGTCGGTGGTGGCCTGAAAGCGCGTCAACGCCTCTCGGGTCGTATGGCGGACTGTCTGGTGCAGCTGTACTATGCCACCGCAGTGATCAAACAGTGGCACGAAGAGGGCTACCCGGAAGACCAGCGGGATCTTGTCGAATGGTGCCTGCAAACCTGTTTGCACGACCTGCAGAGCGCCATGCGCGACGCGATCATCAATTTCCCGGTAGCGGGCTTACGCTGGCCGCTGCGGCTGCTGATCTTCCCACTGGGAGCTACCGGCCTGAATGGCCCGGATGACCGTCTTGGCACCCGCGTGGCGGCCACCATTGTCAGAGACACCGCCGTTCGCCAACGCATCAGCCGGGGAACCTTCGTCAATCCGGACCCGAACGATCCGCTGGGCCGGGTACTCAACGCCTACAAACTGGCCAAGGAAACCGAAGGGATGCGCCAGCGCCTGCACGACGCCATCCGCAGCCGCAACGAAGATGAACTGGATGGTCTGGCACTGCTGATGGGGCATCAACGCAAGGAACTGGTGGATTGGGCCTGCGCTCAGGGAATTGTGACGGCCGATGAATGCCCGAAACTGGAGGAAGCCCTGACAGCCCTGTATGACGTTATCCGCGTCGACGCCTTCGATGCCGAGGGGCTGAAAGCCCTCGCTAAAGACGCACAAGGTAAACGAAAGGTCGTGGAACGGTCGCCCCGTTCCTGAATGGAGTCTCACCGGGGGCAGCCTGAGCCGCCAGCCCCCGGACAGCCTGTCACCTTACTTCCCTCGCAGGCCTCCCCGGATCGCCTCGTCCAGCAACCATCGGCGAAGGGTCTGAATGCCCCGTTCACGCCGTCGACTGGTTTTCCAGGCAAAGTAGAACTTGTCGCCAGTAACCACCGAATGGGTGGGCAGCCTGACAAAGTCTTCAGAATCTTTCCGGGTGCTGAGCATGTAGTCGTTGGTCAGGGCAATTCCCTGATGGAAACGCGCAGCCTCAAGGGCCAGCAACATATGGCTGAAATGCTGAACACGAGCTCGCGAGGGTAACAGTTCGTTGGCCTCGCGATACCATGCATCCCAGTCACCCGCTGATTTGTCGAAAATGCTGTGGGTCGAAAGCAACGGAAAACGCGCCATCTCCTCCGGCGTTACCGGGGCTTCATCCTGCTCTTCCGAGCCTGTATCACGTCCCAGCTCCCGACGCATCCGCTTCCAGTAGTCCTGGCTGCAAACCGGAAAGAGGCGTTCAGTGTAAACATGCTCGTAACTGTAGGCCGAGGCGGTGGTGTGGATGGTAATAAAGCAATCCGCCACCCGGTCCGACAGCACCGGATTTTCGCTGCTCATCTCCAGAGCCAGATCAATCTGTGGGTGCAGTCGCTGCAGCTCCGGCAATCGGGGCACCAGCCAGCGCACCGCAAAAGAGCTGAACACCGACAACCGCAACCGGGCTTCCTCGTGCCCAAGCAACTGCTGGCTGGCCCGTTCAATCTGAAACAGCGCAGACCCGACCGCATCGAAATACTGGCGACCCTCGTCGGTCAACGTCACCCGGCGCCCGGAGCGCCAGAACAACCGCTCTCCCAGATAGGTTTCCAACTGCTTAATCTGATGGCTCACGGCGCTCTGGGTAATCGCCAGTTCCTCCGCCGCAGCCGAAAAGCTGTTCAGCCTTGCGACCGCTTCAAAAACAGGGAGAGCTTTAAGGGGGGGAAGTCTCATCGACACAAACCATCTAAATTTCTAATGAATAGCTAATAATGATCATTTCATTGAATATTAGCATTGGAATAGACTTCTCTCCTGGTCCATTTACCCGTCCCCGAAGACGAATCACAGGAGGCTGTCCCAACGTGTCAGGCAAAACCGTCAACAGCGCCATTATGCTGCTGGTTATCGGCAACGCCATGGCGCTTTTTTCAGATGTGCTGATCAAGCTGCTGGACCCCGAAACCCCCATTTTCCAGTTCGCCTTCCTGCGCTGTGCCATCACTCTGGGCCTGCTCCTGCCGCTGGCCGGCAAGCTTGACCGCCAGAACCTGTTCAGCGGCCTGAAAGTCCATGCCATCCGCGCTCACGTTCATCTGGCGGGTATCGCCTGCATGGTGATCGCCCTCACCAACCTGCCACTGGCGACTGCAAACGCCTTGTTCTACGGCGCCCCAATTCTGGTGATGGTGCTGTCCGCGTTGTTCTTCCGCGAAAAGCTCACGCCATTAAGCGTCACCGCCGTGATCAGTGGCTTTCTCGGGATCATCGTGATTCTGCGCCCGGTGGAGTTCAACTGGGCGGCGATTGCGGCCCTGGGTTCGGCGCTGACTCTGGCGGTTAACGCCGTGATGGTGCGGAAGTTGCCCAAACAGCAGAGCACGGTGCACAAGCTTTTCCTGAACTATCTGCTGATTCTGCCCGCCGCCGCGGCGCTGGCCATCTGGGAAGGGGCAGAATGGGACCCAACCATCTTACTCATCGCCGCCGGGTCTGCCCTGCTTATCCTGGCTTACAACATCACGGTTTTGCTGGCTTACCGGCAAGTGGACGCCAATCAGGTAACCAGCGCCGAGTACACCGGGCTGATCTGGGCCGTCGCCGTTGGCTGGATCTGGTTTGGTGAAGTGCCGGATATCTGGTTTCTGGCGGGCACGACCATGATTGTGGTGCCGCTGATCCTGATCGGCCTTCAACATCGTCGCCGCTCTCCGGCCCGGGGCTTCAACCCGGCCACCCGGGAGGATGCCGGGCCTGGCAACGAAAGCCACTCCCAGGCAGCCAGCAAGGCTGAGACACGGACATCACCCGCTATAACAGACGCTTGCGGCCACTCATCCTCGCAGTAACCACCACGCGCCTCCCCCCGGAAGGGAAGGCGCGCCTCAGTGTCGGCGAAACGGATAGAACAACTGCCCCAGATAAGAGCCTGGCAGCTTCCGGGTGGTACCGTATTCCGCCGGCCAGTGCGCTTCTGGAAAATGGTAGGTGCCAAACAGCCGGTCAAACAGCACCGTGTGCGCAGAGTAGTTGGTATCAATGGCCGGTTTTTCCGAACTGTGGTGCCAATGATGAAATTGCGGCGTAACCAGCAGGTACTTTAAGGGCCCCCACGGAATATTGAGGTTGCTGTGGATAATGATGGCTTGCAACGCTGCGAAGGTCACGTAAATATCCAATGCTTCCTTGCTGGCACCAAGGAGGTACAACGCCAGCATCACCAGGCCACGTTCAATAAAGATCTGAACCACATGCGCCCGGGACCCGGCCAGCCAGTCCATGGTTTCCACCGAGTGATGAACCGCGTGGAAAAGCCATAGCCGCCGGACTTCATGGAACACCCGGTGCTCCCAGTACAGCACAAAATCCGCCACCAGAATCAGCAGGACAACCTGGAGCCAAAGGGGCGTACTCTGGATCAGAGCCTGCAAGCTGTCGCTGGCCACCCACTCAAAGTGGGTCACCAGGAAGTTGCCGAACAGCAGAATGGCCGAGATCAGCAAATGGTTCAGGCAGAAGTAGAAGAAGTCCAGGCCCCACTGATCCCTCAGAATGACCTGATCCCGATACTTCGGAAACAGCTTTTCCAGGCTGGTAAACACAATGGTTGAGCCAAGAAATGCCAGAATCAGCCAGTCGACCCCCAGCGACAGGGGTTTTGGCTCTACCGGGCCCACCGGAACGTTGTAACCACCAAGACCAAACGCCATCAGCGTCATGACAATCCCGGCAGCACCCAGCCGCTTCCGGCGGTCCAGAATGAAAGTGGCTACCCCGAAAAACAATGAAAACCACATGCCATACTTCAGGATATCCTGAAGCGCTTCGGCATCATAAACCGCTCGCAGATCGGTGGTGGTCAGATAAGACGGGAACAGGTAAGCGAGAACCGCCGCCAGGCTCAGGCCCCCGAGAAAAACTGAAAAGTAGCCGGGAATCCGGCCATTCCGAAAGCGCAGCTCTTTTTCCGGGCGGGGCTCAACAACTCGTTCGCGGTACTGGTAACCGGCATCAGGTTCGGTGTTCATGCGTTCCCTGCAAAGATTTTGGGTTGATCAACCACCGTCCGTTCACGGGCAACGCCGACGATGACCCATCATGGCGGTTGAATCGGGCCAGCTATAATATTTCAGGAACATTTGAACTGCCAGCCACTTGCGAATGACCGGAAACGCCTCAGCTCTCGGTCAGCAACCCGGACTTCAGAAGGCAAGCTTCCAGGGCGAAGGTGTGCGCGCAATCATCGCCCAACTGCCGTAACGAATCGGCCAGCCGCAACAGGTAATCGGCATTGGGCCCGCTGGGGCCGGTTGCCAGGGCGATCTGGCGGGCAATGTCTGCATCCGGCGCCTCACCCAGAAAGGCCTGGTTGTCTTCGGTCGCAATATAGACCAGGCCTTCGGCCTGGCAACCGTCGTCAAAGGTCATCGCGGTGCTGAAGCGCAGATAGCCGTTTTTCTCCCGCACGTCCAGATACTCGAACACCTTGGGTGACACCCGGTACGCCATGCCCCTGCACACAGCCTCTGGCTGCTCAACCAAGGTCACCACCCGCCCCGGTGCTTCGGGTGTGCCCCGATGATCATGGGAGCCCTGCCAGAACCGCCGTGCCCAGCCCTGAATAGAGGCAGGCCGCTGCTCCAGAAACGGGAAATCCACCTTGTAGATCAGCGAGCCATAGCCAAACAGCCAGATAGCCTCAACACCGTCGAAGTTGAAGCGGCTGCGATTATCCTCAATGGTATTGGCCGACATGATGCCTCCCACGTTCAATCAGCAACCGGATTC
The DNA here is from genome assembly GCF_000421165.1 of Marinobacter daepoensis DSM 16072. Taxonomy (GTDB): domain Bacteria; phylum Pseudomonadota; class Gammaproteobacteria; order Pseudomonadales; family Oleiphilaceae; genus Marinobacter; species Marinobacter daepoensis. The sequence continues at coordinate 228,500 of NZ_ATWI01000012.1, read as the reverse complement.
TTTCAGGCACCTGAGGTACTGGCGACAAACCCGGAAATCCCGGTAAGCACAATTTCAGCCGCCATCGCCGACAGGATCAGACCACTGATTTTCGACATGATGTTCAGGCCGGTTTTACCCAGCGCCTTTTCCAGATAGCTGGACAAACGCAGCAACACGCCCAGGATAAACAAGCCAGACACCAACCCCATCAGCCCACCCGCCACCTCCGGCACGGCCTTCAGCTCGGCACCATAGACCATGATCGCCCCAATGGTGGCCGGACCAATCATGACCGGAATGGCCAGCGGCACCACCGCCACATCGTCCCGGTCTTCGTCAGGTAACCCCGTTGCATGGTTGCGGGTACCACTGTTTACCAGACTGATCGCGGTGAGGAACAGCAGACTGCCGGCACCAATCCGGAAGGAATTCAGGGTAATGCCAATGGCACTGAACAACAAAGGACCGGCAAAGAACAGGATCACCCCCAGAATAAACGCCGAAACACAGGCGCGACGAATGATAGAGGCTTTTTCTGCCGCTGGCAGACCACGCGTCAGAGCCAGAAACATGGTGACGACAAAAAACGGGGCGAGCAGGAACACAAAGCGAATGGTGCTGCTGAGGTAAGTGCTGAAAAACGTATCGAGCATTCGGGCAAATCCGGCCGGAGGTTTGAGCCCGTAAGCATAGCGCCTGTCATCGTTTTCTGCCGTAAGGAAGAGAACCTACGGCCGGATCATGATCGACAGGCGGCCAGCCTCAGCGCTTCTTGATCGAGGGCTTTCGTGGTTTTCCGGGCTTCGGAGAGCGCCCCTTCGGCCCGGGGGGCCGGCCTCCCGCTTTCGGGTTACCTCCGGGCCTGCCGGAACGTTTGCCCGGCGCCGGGCCTGCACCTTTCCCCTGGCCCTTACCCGTCGCTTTCCCTGCCCCCCGGCCAGCCGTTTTCGCGCCTTGAGTCCGGCGCGGAGGCCGGTTCCGGGCTGATGCCGCTTTCTTGGGTGTTGCGCTGCCTGGTTGCGCTGCTTCTGAGGAGGATTCCCGAATGGCGTCAAACAGGATCGCCAACTCCTGTTCGGTCAGGTCCCGCCAGGCACCAACCGGCAAGCCCCGCAGGCTCACGTTCATGATCCGCACCCGTTCCAGGCGGGTCACTTCGTAGCCAAAGTATTCTGCCATGCGACGTATTTGCCGGTTCAGGCCCTGAACCAGAGTAATGCGAAAAACAAACCGGGAGACCTTCTCAACGTTGCAGCGCTTCGTCACGGTCCCCAGAATCGGCACGCCATTCCCCATGCCCTCCAGAAACTCCCGGGTCACCGGTTTGTCGACCGTCACCAGATACTCTTTTTCATGGTTGTTGCCGGCCCGCAGGATCTTATTGACCAGATCGCCGTTGCTGGTCAGAAAGATCAGGCCCTGGGAGTCCTTATCCAGACGGCCGATGGGAAAGATTCGCTCACTGTGGCCAACAAAACGCACAATGTTGTCTTTCTCAGCGCTATCGGTGGTACTGACGATCCCCACCGGCTTGTTCAGCACGATAAACACCAGATCATCTTCGTCCCGGGGCACCACCACGCGACCGTTCACCTTCACCACATCGCCGGGCAACACCTGGTCTCCCACCTGAGCGCGACGACCGTTGAGGTAAACGTTGCCCTGTTCGATGTAACGATCCGCATCCCGGCGCGAGCACATACCGCTCTCACTGATGTACTTGTTCAGACGGGTGGATGTCTTGTTGACCATGAAGTCCTGCCGGATTCGGGTGATGAATGGGGGTTCCCGGGCACCGCCCGGTCCGCGCATCATCCCATTGACGCCACTTGTGGGCAACCAACGCAGCCAGACGCCGGGCTCCAGGGCAGTCCGGTGAGGCTTCAGGAAAACCGTGAATGCAACACCGAGCGGTCAGTCGTTCCGCTCCACCAGCAGACGATTGAGCAGCGGGCGATACTCATCAAAGCTACGGATCCTGGCGCCGGGCACCTTACCCTCATCGTCCCAGACCCTCAGACGCAGAGCATCCCGGTAATATTCGTGGGTCTGGAATTCCGCCACCTCCGGTTCTGTCATCGGCCCACCCTGCACGTTCAGGGAATTAACCGAAGCCGGCGAGAGGCGGTTAAAATAATCCGGATTGGTCGCGCACAAGTAACGTTTGGCGGCCACGTGCAACTGGATCGGTTCACACACCGACTTGGGAAAGAAGGCGGTCAGCACCTCGGCACCGGCAGTCTCGTGATAGTTGTCCTGCCCCTGTTCCAGAGACTCTTCCGGGAACTCACTGGTGTAGTGGCCAATGTCATGCAACAGTGACGCCGCAATGAGGCTCTCCGGCGCACCGGCTTTCTCTGCCAGCGCCGCACTTTGCAGCATGTGTTCCGACATGGTGACCGGCTCCCCCATGTACGACTCCCCGCCTCTGCGTGCGAAAATGTCGGCCAGGAAGGCCACGATATTGTCCCGGCTCAAAGACTCAAACGACATGGCACTCACCTTTCTGTTCCAGCACCGCCAGGGTTGACCGCAGGCCATCCAGGTCTGCGTAGGCACCCTGCAGCCATCGCGATCCGCTTCCCTCATAGCCCACCCGGCCATGGGTCACCCGGGTGTTGTCGACGATGAACAGTTCCCCGGGCTGCAGCTTGAACGTGACAGCCAGCTCCGGCCGCTCCATGATGTCCGCCAGCTTCCGGTAACCATCGTAAAAGGCTTCCATCTGCTCGAACGAAATGTCCGTCACGGGCCCCAGGGAGCGATTATTGAAGCGAACCGTCAACAATTCACCATCCGGCCCCAGCTCAATCATCGGCCGCTTGGATTTCAGCATCACATCGCCCGTGCCGGTAAAGGTGTAGTTTGCCGGCAACGAAGACAGCGCCTGAAACGCATCTGGAGCTTCCTCTCGCAGGATTTCGACCGCCTTGAAGCTGTCGACCACCACCGAGTCCCCGCCCTCAACCGAATTCTCCAGACACGACAGCAGCTGCAGCGTTGGAACCGGGTCCCGGTAGGGATTGTCGGTGTGAACCTGCAAACCCAGACCGGTGTAGGCCAGGTTCACCGGGTTCACTTCTGTGCGGACTTCGAAGAACCGGCCGTAATTGGTTTCCCGAATGAACCCGAACAACTCCACCACCCGGCAGATGGCGCCGCTCTCAACCGGCATATCCGTCATTTTGGCCACGCCATAGCGGCGAATATCAGCCAACCAGCCCCGCAGCTCCCCGGGGTTCTCACTCGCCCCCCGGAAACTCGCAACCGGCAGTTTTTCCTCAAGCTCTTTGCCCCAGCGAACGATAGTCTCGTTCGTCCAGCCAGCCGCCTTGGCCGCGTTGGAAGGGCGGTCGTACCGGTGCAGTCTCAACCAGGCGGCGTCGAACACAACCACTTTGTTTTCCGGTAAGAAGGCGATCTCCAATCGAGCATCATCAACGACCGTGGCGGCCTTGACCCCAACCTCCTCCGGCACATCCTGAATACGAACCAGCCGCTGACCATTACCCGGCGACAAGGTCTCAGAATCGGGGGAGTTATCCCGGAGCCAGATTGCGTGGAACCGGGCGCGCACACCATCAGCCCATTCCACCTGCACAACCTTGCCTTCTGCCAACATCTTGACGTTGCTCAAACCCAGCATGTTTCTCTCCTTCGACGATCTCTTTCTAAGGTGGAGTGAATCCTAACGAGCCTCCCGTTATTATAAAAACAATCTTTTATAGCCCTAAGGGTATAATTTTCTAATGGATAGTCTGCCAATCAACCACTCTTTGCCGCCTCTGAGCTGGCTCCAGGCTTTCGAAGCGGCGGCCCGCCTCGAGAGCTTCACCCTGGCCGGAGAAGAACTGGGGCGCTCACAAGCCACCATCAGCCAGCAGATCCGCTCCCTTGAGAACCGCCTGGGCTCCGAGCTTTTTCATCGCCTGCCCCGCGGCGTGGAGCTTACGCTGGATGGGGCAGCCTACATGCCCCACGTACGCTCTGCCTTTGAGACGATTGCCGCCTCAACCCGGGACCTGTTTGCCACCAACCGGCACACCATTGTGACCCTGGCTTCGCCGGTCTCCTTCGTTGCGGGCTGGCTGGCGCCGAGACTGCATGAACTGGACGCCCAGTCCCAGCGGATCAACCTGTCGATTGCCACCATCAACCGACCGGTAGACTACGACATGGAAAGCGCGGATCTGGAAATACGCTATGGGGATGGAGCATGGCCCGGCGTCGAGCGGAAACTGATTCTGGAGGAACGCCTGTCTCCGGTGTGCGCGCCAGCGTTGCTGGAGACCGTGGTTCACTGGCGTCAGTTACCGGTCATTGGATTGTCAGGGGCCCGTGCCGGGTGGTCGGAATGGTGTACGGCGGCAGGGGTTCCACCTCTTGGCGCGCCCGTCTACCGGTTTGACAGTTTTGTCCTGGCGCTGGAAGCCGCCCGGGCGGGAGCGGGCATTTTACTGGCGTCCCTGCCTCTGGTGGAAGCACCACTGAAGAACGGAACGCTGGTGCGTCTGTCAGACGTTGAACTGAGACCCCGGACCGGGCACTGGCTGACTCGCGATCACCGCAAGCCCGTCAAGCCCGAAACCCGGGTAGTCTGGCAATGGATGATCAACCTCGCGGGCGAGTGCCCGCCATAAAAGCTTCCCCGGTTTTACCACCAACTACCTTTTATTATCTGGGACTTACACCAGCATTAGACTAAAGGATTAGGTAGTTTCACTAGCATTATTAAGCATGCTTTCTTATTTCGCTGTTAGAATGTGGCGTTTTTCTGTTCGCTCCAAGCGCCGCCACAGCCCAACCCCGTGGCATTTCAACGCATAGCAAGAGGTGGATCATGTCGACCGAGTCCCGAATTCGTTGTCAGAAACTCAGCAATCGCATTATGAGTGCGCGAGATGCTGCCGCCCTGATTCCCTCTGGAGCGAATGTCGGCATGAGTGGCTTTACCGGTGCAGGCTACCCGAAGGCGGTGCCCCAGGCGCTGGCCGAGCATATCCGTGACCATCGTGCACGGGGCGAGAATTTCCGGATCAGCGTCTGGACCGGTGCCTCAACCGCACCGGAACTGGACGGCGCCCTTGCCGAAGTTGATGGCATTGAAATGCGTCTGCCTTATCAAAGCGACCCGGTCTGTCGTCAGAAAATCAACGAAGGCCGGATGGAATACATCGACATCCATCTTTCCCACGTTGCCCAACATGCCTGGTCGGGCTTTTTTGGCAAGCTTGATATTGCCGTCATCGAAGTGGTGGGCATTACCGAAGACGGACGGCTGATTCCCTCATCGTCTATTGGCAACAACAAAACCTGGATCGATCAGGCCGACAAAGTCATTCTGGAGGTCAACCACGGCCAGAGCGCCGGCCTGGAAGGCATGCACGATGTGTACTACGGTACCGCACTGCCTCCACGACGAAAGCCCCTTCCCATCACAAAGACTGATGAGCATTTCGGCGAAAAGTACCTGATGTGCCCGCCCGAGAAAGTGATCGCCGTGGTGGAAACCGATGCCCCGGACCGGAACTCCCGGTTCAGTGCGCCAGATGAGAATTCCCGACGCATTGCGGACCATCTTCTGGATTTCTTCGCCAGCGAAGTGGAGAAAAAGCGATTGCCCGCCAACCTGCTGCCACTGCAGTCCGGTGTGGGCAATATTGCCAATGCGGTCATGGCCGGACTGAACGATGGCCCGTTCAACAACCTGACTGCTTACACCGAAGTACTTCAGGACGGCATGCTCGACATGCTGAAATCCGGCAAGCTCTCCCACGCCTCCGCCACGGCCTTCTCCCTGAGCCCGGAAGCCAACCAGGAGCTGGCCGATAACATTGATTTCTATCGGGAGCGCATTGTTCTGCGCACTCAGGAAATCAGCAATCATCCCGAAATCATCCGTCGCCTGGGGATCATCGCCATGAACGGCATGATTGAAGCGGATATCTACGGCAATGTGAACTCCACCCATGTGATGGGGTCTCGAATCATGAACGGCATCGGGGGGTCCGGAGATTTTGCCCGCAACGGTTTCCTGTCGGTCTTCATGACGCCCTCAACCGCCAAAGGTGGCGCTATTTCAGCCATCGTCCCCATGGTGTCCCACGTCGACCACACTGAACACGACGTTCAGATCATCGTCACCGAACAGGGCCTGGCCGACCTTCGCGGCCTGCCACCCCGCCAACGGGCGCTCAACATCATCGAAAAGTGCGCGCACCCGGACTTCCGCCCTCGTCTGCGGGACTACTTTGAGCGCGCCTGCAACAGCGGCCGGGGCATGCACACCCCCCATCTGCTGAACGAAGCCCTGAGCTGGCACCACCGGTACGAAGAAACCGGGCAGATGTAAGCGCTAAACACCGAACTCAGGATGGCGTCCGCTACCAACCTCGCTGGGGGACGCCATGCTGTTTGAGGTTGTCGCCTCTCCCCCTTCACAGAGATACTGCTCCGCATCAAACCGCCGGGTCTGCTGCCGGAACTGCCAGGTAAAACCCGGCCACAGGGTGGTGTTCTTGCCGTTTTCATTCACGTACCAGCTCTTACAGCCCGTCTGCCAGACAGAGTCGCCCAGCCGGGCCTGGATGGATGCGTTGTAGCGGCCACAGGCATCGGCTGTCACGTCGACACTTTTCCAGCCCCAATGGTCCATTTTTTTGATGGCGTCCAGTACATACTGAACCTGGGACTCAATCATGTAGACCATGGAGCTGTGGCCCAACCCGGTATTCGGGCCCATCAGCATGAAAAAGTTGGGGAAGCCAGCCACGGTGGTGCCTTTGTAGGCTTGCGCCCCGTCACACCAGGCATCGAGCAAATCCCGGCCGTCACGCCCGAAAATCATGCCTTTTGGAATGGGCTCCTGAGCCTTGAAGCCAGTGCCGTAAACAATACAGTCCACCGGGCGCTCAACGCCGTGAATATCAATGATGGTGTTACCGCTCACTTCGCGGATTCCATCCGTCAGCACGTCGACATGCTTCTGATCCAGCGCCGGGTAGTAGTTGTTCGAGATCAGCACCCGCTTGCAGCCGAAGTGGAAATCCGGGGTCACCTTCTTTCGCAGTTCCTTGTCCCTGATCTGGTTCCGGATGTGGCGCCGGGCCTGCAGCTCACCGATTTTCAGAATGCGGGGATTGGCCACAAACCCCAATACCCGGGCCTCCAGCATCCAGTATATGCTCTGACGAAGTGCATTCAGGGTTTGCGGAAACTTGTTGAACATCGCCTGCTCCAGAGGCCGGAGTTCGCGATCTGGCTTAGGCATAATCCACGGCGGCGTGCGCTGGTACAGATCCAGATGGGCGACCTCCCGGGCAATCTCCGGCACAAACTGGATAGCCGAGGCCCCCGTCCCAATCACTGCGACCCGCTTACCCCGGAAATCGTAGTCATGATCCCAGGTCTGGGAATGGAAACTAGCCCCTGTAAACGTGTCTATGCCTTTGATCTCGGGATAGGCCGGCGTGCTCAGCCCGCCCATGCCAGAGACCAGAATCTCCGCTCTCAACTTGCGAAAGGCTGGCAGGCTTTTATCGCTCCGGTCCAGTTCAGAGCCCGGTTTCAGGCCCTTTTCTTCCATGTATGCCCAGAGCCCGGGGCTGTCACAGGTCTCTATCATCCAGGCTGAGGTTTTATCATTCCAGCGGGCGCCTGCAACGTGAGTCTTGAAGCGGATGTGTTCCATCAAACCGTATTTCTCAGCGCAGTGTCTCAGGTATGCCTGTATCTCTGGCTGACGTGCGAACATGCGCGTCCAGTTAGGGTTCTGCTCAAACGAGAAAGAATACAGGGCCGACTGAACATCACAGGCACAACCGGGGTAATGGTTGTCATGCCAGGTGCCTCCCACATTGTCGCTCTGCTCCAGGATCACAAAGTCTTCAAAGCCCGCTTCCTTGAGCTTGATGGCCATTCCCAGGCCCGAGAAACCGGTCCCGATGATGGCGATTCTGGTGGCTCGTTTCATTGCTGCGCTCCTGTGTGGCCCGGGGGCCTTGCCTGTTATTGTCGGGGTTGTCATCATGACGAGTAGACAAATGTATACCGCCCAAAGTAGACAGCTGTATACCCGAAGTTGAATGAATGGCCCTGAGTGACAGGCGATTGGCCTCAGCAGGGCGCCTGGATTTCTGGCTGGCTCAGCGCAATTGGCACCAACACACGGGCACACGGATCAACAGAAGAGGACCCCATGGGCACACTGGCTGGCGGAAAACTGAAGCTCGTTCAGGCCGCACTGAGACTGATCACCGAGACCCGGAGCCTGACTTCCCTTGGATTACGGGAACTCGCTCGTGAAGCTGGCTTGAACCCGAACACCTTTTATCGGCACTTCCGAAACCTGGATGAATTCGGGCTTCAGGTGTTGGGGTACATTGCGGAGGACATGAAGGCGGGCGTTCGACAACTACGACAAATGGCAGACTCTTCCGAGCAGGCATCCCACGACACCGTCACCTTCGTCTATCACTACTTTCTCGCCAACCCGGCCGCCACAACGGTTGCGGTTCGTGAACTGCACGGGCCTTCTCCCGTGCTGCGTCAGGCACTGGAAGCTCAACTGAATGCCAGCGCCCGGGAGATGGCGGAAGATATTCTGGAACGGGGACTGGTGCCCGGCGTAGAAGCAACAGTGGTGCATGAGATTTCACACATGACCATCCGCTACATTCTGTTCCGCGCCCTGGATTTTATTGAGAAACCGGAACAGCGGGAGCGGATTCAGGGCGAAACGGAGCGGTTTATCAACCGGCAGTTCCGTGGAGCCTTGATCGAATCGCTGGATATCAGACAGATTCCGGCACTCAAAAAAGCCGCGGGCCCATAGGCGCGCGGCAAGCGGGGTTGAAGGGGCTTCCGGTCAGTAAAGCGTGGTCAGGGATTTCCGGGCGAAGGCTGTCACTTCGTTCAGGCGGCCCTCTTTGACTTTCACCAGCCACTCGGGATCCTGCAGCAGAGCGCGCCCAACGGCGATCAGGTCGAACTCGCCGTCATTCATACGTTCAACCAGTTCGTCGATGCCGGACTGCTCGACCGACTCCTGCTTGCTGGCAAATGTGCCGCTGATGAAATCTTCGGTCAGGCCAACACTGCCGACCGACATGGTCGGCTTGCCGCTCAGTTTCTGGGTCCAGCCAGCCAGATTCAGGTTGGAGCCTTCGAACTCCGGCTCCCAGAAACGGCGCGTGGAAGCATGGAAAATGTCCACGCCGGCCTCAACCAGTGGCGTCAGGAAACGCTCCAGTTCTTCCGGACTGCTGACCAGTTTCGCGTCGTAGTCCTGCTGCTTCCACTGGGAGAAGCGCAGCATGATCGGGTAATCCGGCCCTACGCGGTGTCGCACTTCTTCAACGATTTCCACCACGAAGCGCAGCCGGTTCTCCAGGCTGCCGCCATACTCGTCGTCCCGCTGGTTGGTGCCTTCCCACAGAAACTGGTCCAGCAAATAGCCGTGCGCGCCATGAATCTCAACACCATCAAACCCAAGGGCCTTGGCATCCTGAGCGGCATCGCCGAAGGCTTTCACTACATCCCGAATGTCCTCGCGGCTCATGGCCTGACCGTTAGGTTTGCCCGGGGCAAACAGGCCAGAAGGACTGTAACCTGGCACAGCAGGATCTGGCTCGGTGCCCTCTTTGCGCACGGCGCCGACATGCCACAACTGGGGGAAGATGGCGCCGCCCGCTTCGTGCACAGCATCGACAACCTGCTTCCAGCCCGCCAGAGCTTGCTCGCCGTGAAAGGCCGGGACGTTCGGATAGCCGTTCGCCGCTGCGTGATTGACCGTTGTACCCTCGGTAATGATCAGGCCAACACCGGCTTCGGCACGCCGGCGATAGTAATCCACCACATCTGGCCCCGGTACGCCGTTGGGCGAGAAATTACGGGTCATTGGAGCCATGGCTACGCGGTTGCGCAGCTGGAGGTGATGAAGTTCAAACGGATCAAACAAAGGACCAAGATTCATGCTCATGAGATAGGCAACCTCGTCAATTTGGTTTCGTAAAGCAACCCTATTGAATCCGGTTTCAAAATGCAACCCTATTAGGTACACTTCTCCCCATGGCCAGAAAACGTTTTGATGATTCCAAATGCTCCGTCGCCCGTGCCCTGAACGAGGTAGGGGACTGGTGGTCCCTGCTGATCGTACTGCACGCCATGTATGGCACCCGTCGGTTCGTGGATTTTCAGCAACAGCTGGGGATTGCCAAGAATATCCTGTGCGACCGGCTGGCCAAACTGGTGGACAACGACGTCCTCCGGAAGGTAGATGTGGGCGAGCACGGCTCCCGCTTTGAATACCGCTTGACGGAAAAAGGCCGGGATCTGTTCCCGGTGGTGGTAGCCCTGCGTCAGTGGGGAGATAAATGGAATCCGACTCCGGAAGGCCTGCCACTGGACCTTCGTGACCGTGAAACCAGCCAGCCCATTCAGCAGGTCACCGTTCAGAGTTCCGACGGAAAAACCCTCACGATCAGAGACGTTTTTGATTACGAACAGACACACTGACAAACTCTGAAAGACCAGCCAGCCACCCTTCTCCCCCAAAGGGGCAGACGAAAAAACAACGTCCCTGCACACCATCACCACTTGTGATTTGTCTATTTTCCGTACACCTCCTATAGTCGTAGTAAGGAAGACGGAAGGAGGCAAAGGAATGACCACTGGTGCGCAGCTCTTTTCTTTCTCGGGCGATGATCAGGGCACCCTCCCTACGACCAACGTCCCGCTTCCCTGGAAAGTTCTCAGTGTCGAAGATGACAGGAGCTATCAGGACTCCCTGATCTTCAGTTTGAAACGGCTCAGGGTCCTGGGCCGTCCGGTTGAGCTTCTGACGGCTAACTCCGCGACAGAGGCCGCCCTGCTTCTGGCCAAGGTGCAGGACATCGGCCTGATTCTTCTGGATGTCGTGATGGAGGAAGAAAACGCCGGACTGGGTCTGGTGGAAACCATTCGAAACACGCTGGGCAACCAGACCGTGCGCATTGTTCTGCTAACCGGACAGCCCGGCATAGCCCCCCGCACACGGGTTGTTCAGGACTACGACATCAATGAGTACTGGGACAAGGCCGAGCTTCAGGACCGGCTTCCATCCATCGTCACCACCAACCTGCGTACCTGGCAGACCATGACCGAACTGGAGCAGGCCCATACCGGGCTGCAAATGGTTGTGGAAGCGTGCCAGCATATTTCCGACCGTCACGATCTGGCGCGTTTTTCAAACACCGTGCTGGAACAGATTGCCCAGGTGCTCGGTCTTGAGGGTAACAATGGGGAGGGCATTCTGTGTCTGGAACATAATACCCAGACAACCAAGCCGTTCACCGTGCTCAGCAGCTTTGGCACCTTCCACCAGAGCCGTTTGCAATCCCCCCACGATCTCAACCAGGCGCTGACCGCTTTTACTCCCGCGATTGAACAGGCCCTGGAGGCTCAGAAGCACCAGTTCTTCGACAATCACGCCGTGCTGTTCTTTCCTCACTCGTCTTCAAGTCACGGGGGCGCAGACAACACCGTCCACACCGTCCTGCTGAAAACCTGCGAACCTCTTAGCCAGAGCGTGATCCGGCTGCTGTCGGTGTTCAGCGAGAACATCAAGACCGGGTTCACCAACCTGATGTTGCTGAACCGGCTGCAAACGTTGTCCTATTTCGACGATTCACTGCACATCTACAATCGCAACTGGCTGATCCGTAACCTGACCCTGCTCTCTCAACCCCAGTGGAGGGCCAGTGCCTTGTTGCTGTTTTCGCTCAACGATTATGCCGAGAGAACACTCACCTTCGGCCATACCGCCGTGGAGCGTTTTCTGGCCAGCATCTGTGAACAATTGAAGGAAAAACTGCCGACGGGAGCCCCCATGGTCCGTCTTGGACGCGACACCCTCGCCGCCCTCTGCCCTTCGGGCAAGTTACCGGAGGTCTCGTCGTTGCAACAACTGGCGCTCATGGACATCCCCATCGACGGCGCCACCCGCAAAGCCCGGCTGACCCTGGCCCAGCTCAAACTTGCCGACGTTGATCAGGGCTTTCCTCCGGAAGAAGTTTTGCATCTGGCGCAAACCGTCCTCTACGGCGCCCGGCTTGCGAAGCAGCCGCTTCGAATCTACCAGCCGGAGGTGCTCAAACGCATCCAGCATGATTTCGATCTGCTTCAGCAGTTGATCAAAGCACTGGAAGAAGACCAGCTGACCATTTTCCTTCAGCCCAAAATCCGCCTGACGGACGAACAGGTCGTTGGCTTTGAGGCCCTGGTCAGGTGGCCCAGACCCGATGGCAGCTTTACATCCCCTGCCCTGTTTCTGCCTTTGGCTGAAAGATCCGGTTTGCTGGATACTCTGGATCTGCAAGTGCTGCACAAGGCCTTCAATGCTGCACAAAGGCTGTCAGACGCCGGTTACGCATTACCAGTGGCGTTTAATGCCACCTGGAGCGACCTGAACAACGAAGAGTATATCGACCAGCTGCTGTCCAGGCTGGATTCCGGCGACCTGCCCCCCGCCCTTCTGGAACTCGAGATCACGGAAACCCAGGCTATGGAGGGCTATCAGGAATTGGCCCCCAGGCTTGAAGCCCTCAGAACCAAAGGCATGAGCGTCAGCATTGATGATTTTGGCACCGGCCATTCCTCCCTCGCTTACCTCACGACCCTTCCTGCCGACACCATCAAGATCGACCGTTCCTTCGTTCAGCAGCTGGAGTCGGGCAGCATCGGTGAGCATGTGACCGAAACCGTCATTGCTCTGGGCCGCCGGTTCAACTTTGCCGTCGTTGCGGAAGGCATCGAGACCCGGCAACAGCAAGCCCAGCTCGTGAAGATGGGGTGCCTGATCGGGCAGGGATTCCTGTTCGCAAAACCAATGCCGGTCGATGACATTCTGAAATGGCTCGACGCTTCATGACGACAGAGCGTACCCCTGCCAGAAAGCAGGTTCTGTTTCACCTGCCCCTGCTGGCCGCCGTGCTGATTGTACCGCTCCTGGTGGGTACGCTGATCTACGTCAATCGCATGACCTCAGAAAACCAGATCATCCAGAATCAGCAAGACCGGATGCTTGGTATTGCGCTCTCTCTGATCCACAGCCAGCTGGGTGACATGAGTCACACCCTGTACTTGCTGGCCAACGACCGGTTGCTCAGAAAAGCACTCTCCGAGCAACCGATTGATCGCGACAGCGCCCATGAGGTTTTCTTTTCCTTCAACACCGCCATCGACAGCCTGACCCAGATACGCTGGCTCTCACCGTCCGGAATGGAACAGGTTCGGGTAGACCTCACCGATCAGGGCGGAGTTCCAACGCCGGAGCACCGCCTGCAGGACAAAAGCCAGCGTTACTATTTTATTAATGGCATCAACACCCCTCCGGGCGAGATCTACTTTTCTCCCCTGGACCTGAATGTGGAATGGGGCGAAATCGTCATTCCGTTCGAACCCACCATTCGCATTACTCTGAAAACCGGTGAACAGAACCAGATGCCACCCGGGCTGCTGGTGATCAACTACAACCTGGCCAGACTGATGGAGGACCTTCGACAGCTGAATACCAATCAGGTCCAACTGATGATCGTGAACCCGAACGGCTACTGGACACTGCACCCTGACCGGGACAAAGAGTGGGGCGCTCAGAGAGAACAGCCTGGCAACACACTGGCCCGGATCAGCCCTAAATTCTGGAATCAGCTTAAGACCCAGGAGGTCATGGCCGGGCACTCGTTCTATGACGGCATCGTGAGCTCCCAGGTGCTTCATGTGCAGCCGCTCTCTAAAACCATCAACGCTTACCTTCTGGCGATGACGCCCCGGGCTCTGGTGCAGGAAATGCGACTCAAAGCCGCCGGACAGGCCGCCGCCGTCGCTCTGGTGTTATTGGTCATTGGCGGCATCGTCCTCTGGCGGGAATACCGGCAACAACGAACCATGATGGGCCTGAATGCTCAGTTGGCCGAAGACAAAAAAGCACTGGAACAGGCCGGCAAGCGCCAGAAAGATCTGATGTCGCAGCAACAGCTGTTGCAACAGGACCTTGTTCAGGCCTCCAAGCTCTCTTCTCTGGGCATGATGGTTGCGGGTGTGGCCCATGAACTGAACACCCCCATTGGCGGGGCCATGCTAGCGGTTTCCCGGCAACAGCGGGATCTGGAAGCCCTGCAACAGGGCTTTGACGAAGGGCTCTCACGCTCGGCATTCCTGACTTACCTTGAAGACACCCGGCACGGCAATCACCTGCTGCAACTGAATCTTGGCCGTTGTGCAGAACTGGTGCGCAGCTTTAAACGGCTCGCTGTCGACAGGGCCAATGAGGAGATCATCGAGTTTTCACCTAGGCAGGTTGCCGAAGACCTGCTCATTTCTCTGGAGCCCGAACTGAAACAGCATTCCGTGGTTATCGAAGACCAGATTGAGGCCGACCTGAGCCTGGAGAGCTACCCCGGGGTGCTGTCCCAGGTGCTCCAGAACCTGCTGACAAACGCTCTCGACCACGGGTTCGAACCGTCCGAGCCCGGGCGCATTACCTTATCCACACAGGCCGAGCCGGGCCAGCAGCGTCTGGCCATCATCGTTGAGGACAACGGCCGGGGCATCAGCCCCGACATTCGTCCACGGATATTCGACCCGTTTGTCACCAGCCGGCGAGGACGGGGTAACACCGGGCTTGGCCTGAATCTGGTCCACCAGTGGGTGACCCAGGTTCTGGAGGGAGACATTGAGGTGGCTTCCCCCTGCAAGGACGGACGGGGGACCCGCTTTACGCTCTGGCTACCACTGGCGATCGAACGGGTCGACGTCACTTAGCGCGCCTCCGAGCCGCCCCATCTCAGCCCTCTCAACCGCCAGAATCACGGGCTGTTATTGAGATAAATCAAGGCAGGCGTTCTCCCCGAAAACTCTTCTGCGCTCCATCCACCATTTCTTGCGCTAAATCAAGATTCTCATTGCCAATCTCATTAAATTGGGGCCAATGATCTTTCATGTGCAAGGAGATGGCTATGTCTCGTGGTTTTAAACTCAGTATTCTGGCTGCGGCCGTAATGGCAGCAGCTCCGGCGGCTCAGGCTTTCGAAGCGGGTGATTTTGTGGTTCGCGCAGGTGCCGTGCACGTAGCGCCGGACGATTCCAGCGACGAAGTACGTCTGGCTGGTGGTGTGGCAACCGGTTCTGATGTTGCTGTTGACACCAACACCCAGCTGGGTATTCGGGGAACTTACATGTTCACCAGCCATCTTGGGCTCGGTGTTCTGGCAGCAACACCATTCAAGCACAACATTACCGGTAAAGATGGCCTGCTTGATGGCGCCGATATCGGCGAAACAAAGCATCTGCCACCGACCATCACGCTTCAGTACTATCCGATGGCAAGCACCTCAGCGCTTCAGCCCTATGCCGGTGTAGGCGTGAACTACACCACGTTCTTCGAGGAGAAGTCTGACCTCGGCGAACTGGAACTGGATGACAGTGTGGGTGTCGCCGTCGAATTTGGTGTGGATTACATGCTGAGCGAGCAGTTCGGTCTGAACGCTGCTGTCTGGTGGGCAGATATCGACACTGAAGCCGAAATCAAAGGCGTTACTGAGAAACTGGACGTCGAAATCGACCCCATGGTCTACATGGTTGGCTTCACCTACAAGTTCTGATCCGTACCCCCGGTAGCTCCCACGGTCTGTCAGCTACCGGGCGGTACGTTCTCCTGCGCGGGGCCTCGGCCCCGCTTTTTTATGTCTGAACGCCGTGAAGCATCAGGCGCTCTGGCGCTGGCTCGGGCGACCTGAACGTCCCTCGCCCTGGCTCTGCCCACCCCGGCCACGACCACCACTACGGCCTGCCGGTTTCGGGCCAAAGCTTTTGCCATTGCCGTTTTGCGGCCGACGATTTCGGGCCTTGCTGGGATCTGCCTTCGCTTTCGGTTTCAGCGGCAGGTTGTTTTTCGGCTCGAAGCCTTCCACTTCCTTACGTGGCAGCTGCTTTTTAATCAGCTTTTCAATGCCCGCCAGCAGCTTGCCTTCATCGGCACTCACCAGTGACAGAGCATGACCGCTTTCACCGGCACGACCGGTGCGACCAATCCGGTGCACATAATCTTCCGGCACGTTGGGGAGCTCAAAGTTCACAACCTGAGGCAGTTGCTTGATGTCCAGGCCACGGGCTGCAATGTCGGTCGCCACCAAGACACGCACTTCACCCGCCTTGAAGTTGGCGAGAGCACGGGTACGGGCACCCTGAGACTTGTTGCCGTGGATGGCAGCCGCTGTAATCCCGTCTTTTTCCAGCTTCTGGGTCAAACGGTTAGCACCGTGTTTGGTCCGGGTGAACACCAGCACCTGTTCCCAGCCATTGTCCCGGACCAGCTTGCTGAGCAGCGCGGTTTTCTGGCTCTGATCCACCGGGTACACCGACTGCTTCACTTTTTCAGCCGTGGTGTTACGGGCGGCCACTTCCACCTGCACGGGGTTATTCAACAGCCCCTGCGCCAGGGACCGGATATCGTTGGAGAAGGTGGCGGAGAACAGCAGGTTCTGCCGCTGGGTCGGCAACAGGGCAAGGATCTTGCGGATGTCGCGGATAAAGCCCATGTCGAGCATGCGGTCCGCCTCATCCAGGACCAGAATCTCCACTTCGTTAAAACGAACCGCGTTCTGCTGGTACAGGTCCAGCAAACGGCCCGGTGTGGCCACCAGAACGTCCAGTCCTTTGCGCAGCTTCATCATTTGCGGATTGATTTTCACGCCGCCAAACACCACCGCAGAGCGGGTGGGCATGTATTTGCTGTACAACGCCACACTGTCGTGAACCTGAGCCGCCAGCTCGCGGGTCGGCGCCAGAATCAGCGCCCGGGGGCCTTTACCCGTGCGCGGCTTTTCAGCCAGGCGTTGCAGTAACGGCAGGGTAAAACCAGCCGTCTTTCCGGTGCCCGTCTGGGCCGCAGCCATCACGTCTTTACCGGAGAGCACAGCCGGGATAGCCTGTTGCTGGATCGGAGACGGGGTTTCATAACCCTGATCGGAAGTGGCACGGACCAACTGCTCGGACAAACCGAGGGAAGAAAAACTCATATAAAACATTCTCTTGATTGATTCTGCCTCCACGAACACCGGAAACGGCGAATGCGGGCAGATGCCATGAAAGCCATGGAAACTAAGACGACTACGGTCACGCGCCGGGTTCGGGGTGACGTCCTCTGACAGGTCGTATGAAATGGTTCGCAACGCGGCCTGAGGCCAGATACTGCGGAATCCCTAGAGGCAGGATGCAGGCACGGTAACAGCTCGCCCGGAAAATAGCCATAAGTGTTTGCCAGCAAAGCCCGGGAACTTGCAGGGCCCCGGGCCGTCATAAACCGCCATCCCCCACAGAGACGGAGTCTGCATGTTAAGCATAAGCCTGGGGCCACTGAGCCTGTCCATCGGCCACCTGTTGCTGGTGCTGGCCTTTATTCTGGCGCTGGTGGTCGGCGGCTTGCTGGGCCGGCGCTATCGGGTACCGGTTGCGGGCTCGGTAGCCGACGTTTTTGTGGTGACGATGCTCTGCGCCCGCCTCGGCTTTGTGGTGGGCTATTTCGAACACTATCAGGACAACCTGCTGGGCATCATCGACATCCGGGACGGCGGCTTTGATGTGGTCTGGGGCCTGGTGGGCGCCCTGGCATTTACCTTGTTCCTGCTCTGGCGGCGAGTACCCGTGCGCAAACCACTGGCGATTGCCGTGGTCGCCGGTGCCGTGTTCTGGGCTGGCACTGCGGGCACCATTTCCCTGATTGAGCAACAGTCCCGGGGCATGCCCGACGTTGTTTTACGCAGCCTCGCTGGCGAAGCCGTACCTTTGTACAGCCTCGCCCAAGGCACACCCACCGTGGTCAACCTGTGGGCCACCTGGTGCCCGCCCTGCATCCGGGAGATGCCGGTTCTGGAAGCAGCACAGGCAGAACACCCCAACATCCGGTTCGTCTTCGCCAACCAGCGGGAACAGCCGGAGACCATTCAGAGTTTTATCGAAGCGCAACAATTATCACTCGACAACCTGTACCTGGACGGGCAGGGGCGGATTGCCGGTGCCGTCGGAAGCCAGGGTTTACCAACGACTCTGTTCTACAATGCTGAAGGGCAATTGGTAGACACCCATTTCGGAGAACTGTCGAAAGCAACCCTGGCACGCGGGCTGGAGAAAATTCACACCCCGTAGGCTGCAGTCTACAGGCCGTGCGCCCGGGCACTGGCTTCCAGGCGCGCCTGCTGCTGCTCCAACAAGGCGCTGACCGCCTGCAGTTCGCGAATCCTGGCCTCTACCCCAGCACGCTTGCGGGCCATCACCGCCGCGCCTTCCCGGCAGTTGATCCGGTCTGAACGGAGTGCATCCAGCAGTTCGCGGATTTCAGTCAGAGAAAAGCCCAATCCCTTGAGTTGCCGGACCATCGACACACGGTCTACGGCCTGCTCCGGATACTCCCGATAATTGTTACCACTGCGGCCAACTTCCCGCAGCAACCCCTGTTTTTCGTAGTAGCGCAGAGTGTCCCGGCTCACGCCGGTCCGCCGCTCCAGTTCCGATATTCTCACGCTGCACACTCTCCCTGTTGACGTTGGAGCATACTCCATACTTTAGGCTGCGTTCGACTCATTGAACAAGGAACGCATCATGACCATTCTCATCACTGGCGCCACCGGTTTTATCGGCAAACACCTTTGCCTTACGCTGTTGCAGCAAGGCCACCAGGTTCAGGCTCTGACCCGATCCCCGGCCAGCCTGACCCAGCTCACCGGGTTTCTGGAGCACCACGGCGCGCCCATGCAGCATTTTTCCGTTCTTGAAGGTGATCTGGACAAAGCCGGGCTCGGCCTGGCAGCACTTCCGAACGATATCGAATGCCTCGTTCATCTGGCCGCGCGATTTGCCTGGCACTTGCCCCGGCACACGGCCAGAGCGACCAACGTAGAGGGTAGTCTGCGGGTAGCCGAACTGGCCAGTCAGCTGGGCTGCAGACTGGTGTTTATCAGCGGATTCATGCTGGCAAACACCGGGTACCTGTCCGGCCTGGGCATCAACCCGGACCACTCGTCCCATACCAACTGGGACCGGGTTTACCGGCGAACCGGTGGCTACGAAGCCAGCAAACTTGAATCGGCGTTTGCCTTGCGGGCGTACGCGACACAGCACCGGTTAGAAACCGTCGAAGTCCAGCCCGCCACAGTGGCCGGCCATAGCGAAACCGGCGAGCTTGAGGCCGGGCAACCGTTGTATGGCCTGCTGGACAACCTCGCCCACGGGAGACTGGCCATGATTCCCGGTTCTGCCGGGCACTGGCTGCCGCTGATACCAGTGGACACACTGGCCCGGGCTATTGCGGCGGCATGCACCGACGACAACCCACCAGACACCTTATTGGTACTGGACCGCACCACGCCCAACCTGAAAGGGCTGCTGCAGGAGGCGGCAACGGCTCTTGGCACGACGGCTCCCCGCAGGCACTTACCCATGGGCATCATGAAAGCTCTGCTGTCGATTCCCGGGCTTCCCGGCTTACTGAACGTTGCCCGGGAGTCTCTGGACTTCATCCAGACCTGTCGGTTCGACACCTCAGGTACCGACCTTTTCCTCAGGCTGCATGGCATCGAAATACCGCCGTTTGGGCGCTCTCTCCGGGCCAGCGGCCAGCGCTACCGGCTGACCCTGAACCCTGCCCCGCAAGCACCACGCCGGAACTGACTCAGGTGCCAAACAGGGCGGAGCGCAGCGGGCGAAGGAAACCGTTTGAGCGGTCCTTGCTGACCTCGCTGGGCTTACCGTCCAATTCCAGATAGCCGTCTTCAATAGGGTCGAAGCGAAGGATTTTCACATCCTCCAGATAGTTCTGGGAGGCCTTCCAGGGCCCATGAGTGCCCTGACGCGGCAAACGGTCTTCAGCGCGCTTGATGTAACCGGCATCCAGAGAGCCCAGGATGGTTTCATCACCCCGGCTGTTCCCGGCATCGCGGGGAACGGCTACCTGCTGCCCATTGCGGTCCATATGGTTGATCAGACGACATAGATACTCGCTGGCGATATCAGCCTTCAGGGTCCAGGAAAGGTTGGTGTAGCCAAACACCATGCCGGCATTGGGCACACCTTCCACCATCACATTTTTGTAGATCACCTTGTCTTTCAGCACCACCGGCTGACCATCCACGCTGGGTCTGATCCCACCAAGCATCTGGATATCCAGGCCCGTGGCCGGAATAATGATGTCGGCTTCCAGTTCCTCGCCGGAAGCCAGGCGAATGCCGGTTTCCGTAAAACGTTCGATGTGATCGGTTTTGATCGAAGCCGTTCCGGCCTTGAGGGCCTCAAACAAGTCACCATCCTTCACCACACACAGGCGCTGATCCCAGGGGTTGTAGTCCGGGCTGAAATGTCGCATATCCGCCTTACCGTTCAGTTGTCGCCGAATGATCGACAGAAACAGGCGGCGCATGGCCCTCGGGCTCTTGCGGGAACGTTCGTACAACAACCGCGAAACCGAGATGTTACGGGCCCGCGTCAAACGGTAAGCCACTTTTGCGGGCAGGACCTTCTGTAAGGCCAGGGTCACCTTATCGGTTGAAGGCAGCGGCATCAGATAGGTCGGCGAGCGCTGCAACATGGTCACGTGGTCCGCTTTCTCAGCCATCGTCGGCACCAGGGTAATGGCCGTGGCACCACTGCCGATAACCACCACCTTCTTACCCCGATAGTCCAGATCTTCCGGCCAATGTTGCGGATGCACCACCTGCCCCTGGAAATCGCTCTCACCCGGGAAGTCCGGCTTATAGCCGCGATCGTAGTTGTAATAGCCGGTGCAGCCCACAAGAAAACCGGCGGTGTAGGTTTCCTGATCGCCGGTCTGCTCGTTCTCTGCGGTCAGGGTCCAGCGTTTGTCGGCGCCGGACCAGTCCGCGGTCTTAACCGCAACACCATACCGGATATGGCGGTCCACATCGTTTTCCCGGGCAGTTTCCGCAACATACTGTTTGATGGAGGCACCATCAGCGAGCACCTGCCCTCCGGTCCAGGGCCGGAAGTTGTAACCGAAGGTGAACATGTCGGAATCCGAACGGATACCCGGATACCGGAACAGGTCCCAGGTGCCGCCGAGCGACTGGCGGCGCTCCAGAATAGCAAAGCGTTTACCGGGGCATTCCCGCACCAGATGACAGGCCATACCAATACCTGAAACACCGGCGCCAATGATCAAGACATCGTAATGCTGATTCCCCATAACCTGCTCCCCGGATTCCGATCCGTTTCTTATCGTGTCGTGTTGAAAATGACGATAGCGCAGGCTGGCCTGCCCGTGGATTGGCCAATGTGCACTCCACTTGCAGCGATTTGAGCCAGTCTCCATATCTTTGTGGCCCCCCCGGCACCACACCGGTTCTTCGGCCTGCCACATTGGTCGGGTTTGAGCCATCCGAAGCGCTGTGCGACAGTGGGTGCAGAATCAGGACTCAGGATACCTTTGCCCATGAAAACTGTTTTCTCTCCCCTGCATAGTCGTCGCCACGTTCAGACCGAACTCGACGGTGGCCTGTTGATCGCCCCCCACGAAAAGCCTTCCCGGGCAGAAACCATACTGGCCCGGGTGAAAGACCAGGCTCTGGGTGAGATTCTGGAACCCGAGGAGTTCGGCCTGGGGCCCATCACGCGCGTGCACACGCCGGACTACGTCGCGTTTCTGGAAACCTGCTGGCGGGACTGGCAGGCCGAGGGCAAACCCGGAGAGGCCATTCCCGCCGTCTGGGCGGGGCGCGGCATGCGCCACCGAGTCCCCAAAGACATTGATGGTCGCCTGGGGTATTACAGCTTTGCCGCCGAGACCTCTATTTCCGATGGCACCTGGGAAGCTGCAAGGGCCTCGGCTAACGTTGCACTCACGGCCCAGAAGCTGGTTGCGCAGGGGGAACGGGCCGCTTTCGCCCTGTGCCGCCCTCCCGGGCACCACGCTCACGCCGACCTGTTTGGGGGGTACTGTTTCTTCAACAACGCTGCCGTGGTGGCCCAGGCGTTCCGCGATCAGGGCTATGGCAAGGTGGCCATCCTGGATGTGGATTTCCACCACGGCAACGGAACACAGGCCATTTTCTACAACCGTGCCGACGTGCTCACCATCAGCCTGCACGGCGACCCGGACCTGGTGTTCCCCCATTTCCTGGGCTTCGAGGATGAGCTGGGAGAAGGCCCCGGTGAAGGCTATAACCTCAACATCGTCTACCCGCCAGGCACCCCCTACAGCACCTGGAGCCAGGGCCTGGAGACGGCTTGCAGGCGGATTGAAGCGTTCAAACCCGATGCTCTGGTGGTGGCGCTGGGCGTGGATACCTTTGAAGGCGACCCCATCTCCTTTTTCAAGCTCACTTCGGCAGACTACCTGACGCTGGGTAACCGGCTGCAGCAACTGGGTCTGCCAACGGTGTTCACCATGGAAGGCGGTTACGATGTCGACGCCATTGGCGTGAATGCCGTCAATGTAATGCAGGGCTTTGACGGGAAATCGTGAGCGAACCGGGCAATGGCTTTGGCGGAAACGGCCATTGCCTGTAGCTTGCTAATCGGGTGATCATCACCCGATCATACGCCACCTCTGGAAGCCCGGAATGGAAAACTATCTGCAAGCCACACCGTTCTTCGACTACGATCATCCGGCTGTGTCCGCCTGGATAAAGGCGCAGTTGGAAGGCGTGCCAGAGGACCCGGTCGAACAGATCAAGACACTTTACCTGGCCGTCCGCGACGAGATTCAGTACAACCCTTACGTCTTCCAGACAGACCCGAACACCCTGTCTGCCAGTTACGCCCTGGAAAGCGGGGAAACCTACTGCATCCCGAAAGCCGTACTTCTGGGAGCAGCAGCCCGCTCAATCGGCATACCCAGCAGGCTGGGCCTGGCCGACGTTCGAAATCACCTGTCCAGCCCGAAACTGATCGAATGGCTGCGTTCAGACATCTTCCGGATGCACGGCTTTATCGAGCTGTACCTGAACGGCCAGTGGGTAAAAGCAACCCCGGCGTTCAACCGGCAACTGTGCGAACTGATGAACGTGGAGCCCCTGCCGTTCGATGGCCTCCACGATTCCGTGTTCCAGGAATTCACCGAAGATGGCCAGGCTCATATGGAGTACATCAACGATCACGGGGTGTTTGACGACGTGCCCTTCGGATTTATCGTTGACGGAGTGCGGGCAGCCTACGGCCATCTGTTTGAACCTGATGGGCAGCCCGGCGTCACCAACGGCAGCCTGGAACAGGACGTTGCCGGGCACTCCTGAGACATAAAAAAACCGGCAACCCACGTCCTGTGGGTGCCGGTTTCAGGGGTCAGCCTGAATGGGTCAGGCCAGTGTGAATGGCTTACTCCGCCGAGTTACGAATCAGGAAGTCAAAGGCACTCAAAGCCGCCTTTGAGCCCTCGCCCATCGAGATCACGATCTGCTTGTAGGGCACGGTGGTCGCATCACCCGCCGCAAACACGCCCGGGATCGACGTTTCATTGCGATCGTTGATCACGATTTCGCCATGCTGGCTCAGCTCAATGTCCCCTTTCAGCCACTCGGTGTTGGGCACCAGACCGATCTGAACAAACACGCCTTCCAGAGCCACATGGCGCGATTCGCCGGTGTTACGGTCGGTGTAGGTCAGGCCGTTCACCCTGCCATTTTCACCCGTAATTTCGGTGGTCTGGCCAGAGGTGATGATGTCCACATTCTTCAGGCTGCGCAGCTTCTTCTGCAGCACCTCATCCGCCCGCATCTCCGCTCCAAACTCCACCAGCGTCACATGGCCGACAAGACCAGCCAGATCGATGGCCGCTTCCACGCCTGAGTTACCTCCACCGATCACCGCCACTCGCTTGCCCTTGAACAGCGGGCCATCGCAGTGCGGGCAGTAAGCTACCCCTTTGTTGCGGTACTCGTCCTCGCCGGGCACACCCAGTTGGCGCCAGCGAGCGCCAGTAGACAGAACCACCGTGCGGGCCTTCAGAGAGGCGCCGTTAGCCAGCTGCACTTCGTGCAGGCCGCCAGCCTGTGCTGCGGGAATCAGCTTCTCCGCCCGCTGCATGTTCATGATGTCCACATCGTACTCGTTAACGTGCTGCTCCATGGCAGCAACCAGTTTCGGGCCTTCGGTGTAAGGCACGGAAATCAGGTTTTCAATGCTCATGGTGTCCCCGACCTGGCCACCAAAACGCTCGGCAGCAATGCCGGTCGAGATGCCCTTACGTGCCGCGTAGATTGCGGCAGCAGAACCAGCCGGACCACCGCCGATCACCAGCACTTCAAAGGCGTCTTTCTGGTTCAGCTTCTCCGCTTCCTTCTCGGCCGAGTTGGTATCCAGTCTGGCGACAATCTCTTCCAGCGTCATGCGGCCCTGGCCCCAGGGCTGGCCGTTCAGGTACACGCTGGGCACTGCCATCACTTCACGTTGTTCAACTTCATCCTGAAACAGTGCGCCATCAATGGAGGTATGCCGGATCTTCGGGTTCAACACGCTCATCAGGTTCAGGGCCTGAACGACGTCCGGGCAATTCTGGCACGACAGCGAAAAATAGGTTTCAAACTCAAACTCACCGTCAAGCGACTGAATCTGCTCAATCACCTCCTGAGCCGCCTTCGACGGGTGCCCACCCACCTGCAGCAGGGCCAGCACCAACGAGGTAAACTCATGGCCCATCGGAATGCCAGCGAACCGAACACCAATGTCGGTGCCCACCCGGTTGATGGCAAAAGACGGCCTGCGCACATCCGAGGCACCGTCTTCACGCAGGCTGATTTTGTCCGACAGCCCCTCAATCTCTTTCAGCAGCTCCAGCAACTCACGGGACTTGGCATCATCATTCAGTGCAGCCACCAGCTCAATCGGCTGAGTCACGTTGTTAAGGTAGGTTTTCAGTTGTTCCTTGAGGTTGGCATCCAACATTTGGTGTTCCCCTGTCGTTGAAATCGTGGCTTTCAGAATCTCGGTAATAAGAAACCGCGCTTAATTGCCACCTACAATAAAGATCTTCGGGCAAGAGTTACAATTGATTACTGGAAACTAGCCTATAGGCACCAGCTATTGATCAGGCGCATACTTTCAAGAATAGCGAATCACGCCTCCCCCCCGACTCCGAAAAAGTACGCATGCCCCCGGTCTCGTCACAAAACCGACACAGTTTCGTCACACCTTCTTCTTATGGTGGCCACGAATTTTCTCAAATCATGTAGTGAAACCCGGGAGAAATGTGTGAGCAACCTGAAACAGTTAACCGCCGTCGGCTGCCTTGGCCTCAGCGTTTTATTGACCGCCTGCTCCGACGACAACGATTCCAAATCGTCCAGCCAGAAAGACAAACCTCTGGAACTGACCATCCTGCACACCAATGACCATCATTCCTATTTTGAAGGCCAGAGTTTTGACCTGGATCTGGAAATTGATGCTAACCAGCCCGGTAAAGAAAGCGTTCGCGTGGATCTGGGTGGTTTCCCGCGCATTGCCAGCGCCATCGGTGAGTACCGCGACGACAACACCCTGGTACTGAACAGCGGCGAGCTGAACGGCACGCTGTACTTCAGCCTGTTCAAGGGCGAGCTGGATTTCAAAGTCTTCAACGAGATTGGCCTGGATGCCTACGAACTGGGTAACCACGAATTTGATGAAGGCGATGCTCACCTGGCCAACCTGCTGACTCAGGTTGATTTCCCAATCCTGGCCAGCAACGTCCGGCCAACAGCAAAAAGCCCCCTGTACGGTTCCGACATCCAGCCCTACGTCATCAAGGAAATCGACAACCAGCTGGTCGGTATCATCGGAGTGCTCAAGTCTGAGAAGACCCGCGAATCGTCCATGGTCAGTGACGATGTCGTCTTTGATGACGAAATCGAATCGGTACGTACCTACGTGAACGAACTCCAGGGCAAGAGCGTGAACAAGATCATTGTTCTGAGCCACCTGGGCTACGAGTTTGATCTGGTCCTGGCCGAAAACGTGGCGGACATCGACGTGATTGTCGGCGGCGACACCCACGACACTCTGGACTCCACCGGTGAACTGGCGGGCATGGGCATCACCGTTGACGGCGGCTACCCCACCATCATTCAGAACCCGAACCAGGAGCCCGTCTATATCGTTCAGGCGTGGGAATACGCCAAAGGGCTTGGCCACCTGCGGGTGAGCTTCGATGAAAGCGGCAAGGTGACCAACGCCACCGGGAATCTGGAGCTGCTGGTAGGTGACCAGTTCCAGGTCAAAGACCAGGACGGCCAGTGGGCCGTGGCTGACACCAGCCAGACCGCAGCCATCGAACAGGCCATCGGCGGCCTGACCACCATCCGCCAGATGGCGGAAGACCAGAAAATTCTGGATCTGATTGCACCCTATAAAGCCGAACTGGAAGCCTACAAACAGCAGTCGCTGGGTTCCGTGACCGAGCCGATGCCGTTCACCCGAATTCCCACCAACTTCGCGCCTGGCGAGAAGCCAACCGGCAGCTACGCCGCTCAGGTGGTTGCGGATGCCTTCCTGACGTATCTGCCCAAGGCCGATGTGGCTATCCAGAATGCCGGCGGTGTCCGTGCGCCCCTGGAAGACGGTAACTTCACCGTGGCTGATGCCTACACGATCCTGCCGTTCTCCAACACCGTCGTTACCATTGATATGACCGGTGCCGATATCGTTCAGGTTCTGAACGAGGCTCTGGACTACGCTCAGGGCATCAGCGCCTCCACCGGCGCCTTCCCGTACTCCTCGAACCTGAGATACGACGTTACACTGAATGCCAAAGCCGGTACCGGTATCCGGAACGTGGATGTGCGTGATCCGGCCACGGGCAACTGGTCACCCATTGACCCTCAGGCCACCTACACCGTTGCCACCAACTCCTTCACCGCACTGGGTAAAGATGGCTACGTGACCTTTGGCAAGGTCCGGGAAGCCAACCCGGAGAGCTTTGAAGAATCCGACGTGGCCTACGCGGTGCCGTTGATTGAGTACTTCAGGGATGAGCTGCCAGACAACATTCTGCCGCCTCTGGACCCAGACACCTACAGTCTGAAGTCCGTCACCACCGCCACACCCTGACCCACACAAAAAAGCCCCGGCACGCGTGCCGGGGCTTTTTTTTCGCTACACCATGGCCTCCCCGAGAGGAGGCGACGGGGGTAACTTAGATCTTGCCAACCAGGTCCAGAGACGGAGCCAGAGTTTCTTCGCCTTCTTTCCACTTGGCCGGGCAAACTTCGCCAGGATGGTTGCGAACGTACTGAGCCGCTTTCACCTTGCGCAGCAGGTCATCAGCGTCACGGCCAATGCCTTCAGCCGTGATTTCAACCGCCTGAATGATGCCGTCCGGATCGATCAGGAAGGTAGCGCGGTCTGCCAGACCCTGGCCTTCACGCATCACACCGAAGTTGTTGGTGATGGTGCCAGTCTGGTCGCCAACCATGTAGTAGTTGATCTTGGCGATGGTCTCAGACGTGTCGTGCCATGCTTTGTGGGTGAAGTGAGTATCGGTGGATACAGAGAACACTTCTACGCCCAGCTTCTGCAGCTCTTCATACTTGTCAGCCACGTCGCCCAGCTCGGTCGGGCATACGAAAGTGAAGTCGGCCGGGTAGAAGAAGAAGATGGCCCACTTGCCTTTAACATCGGCTTCAGAAATTTCTACGAACTCGCCCTGCTTGAATGCGGTGGCGTTGAACGGTTTGATTTCGCTGTTAACGATACCCATCTCAGAATAACTCCTGTCGGTTCATTTAACTGATGGTGAAAACGATGCTTACATTACGGGTTTGGCTGCCCGAGTGAAAATTGATTATTTACACCCCATGGATAGCCTGAGGCTATCCATGTAAAACCTCACTCTTCAACATGCAACCGTGCAGCGTATACGCCCCACGCTGACTGATATGGGGGGTGCCCCCCAGATTTCAATCCGGTTGATGAACCAGCCTGACCGACACGAGTGACGATTTGATGGCATCGGAGATGCCAGGCAGCAGCCCATGCACTAGGCAAGAATGTAAAAAAGGTACTCCTGACCATTTTTCACAGGGCTCCGTGCCAGGGTATAGCCGTGAGCAACCGCCTCTTCTGGCACGTTTCGAAACGAACCAGGGCAATCCGTAATCACCTGCAAAAGCTCCCCCGGCTTCATGCCATCCAGCGCTTCCAAAGTGTAGATAACAGGGTACGGACAGGATTCACCTCGTAAATCCAGCGTAAAGTCAGCTTCTCTCACACTTTCCATGTTATGCAATGCCTCCTTTCAATCCAAAGTTACGGTGATAATTCTTCTCCCGATACACGGTTAACGCATACAGAATGCCAAGCATCGCGAGGGTCCCAAGAATAGCACCCAGCGGGCCTACCGTGTCGATCAGGTTGATCTTCTCACCACTTTTCACCAAGGCATCGTAGATACCAAGGTTGTCCCACCCATACGCCAGCACCGTCGCACCGATAACGTTACCGACAAAAACGGGCAGAAACAGCACCTGACCCTCCATCAACCGGTACATCATGCCCGTTTCACAACCCGATGCCATCACAATACCCAAGCCGAATAATCCCCCTCCCACCAGAGTGCTGAGAGCCGCTACCTGAGTAATCGGTGGCAAACCATAGACGCTGATAACAACAAAGGTAATAACAGAACTGGCAGCCATTCCGATCACAATGGCCTTGGCCATCAGGCTCCGCCCCACCAGAAACAAGTCCCGGAAAGCCGAGGTAAAACAGACCTGCCCGCGTTCAATAAGTATTCCGAAAGCAAGACCAAACAGCGCCCCCAGCCCAAGCAGACCCTGGCCTGTCGAGAACAGGTAACCCACAAACCCCAGATAAACAAGCGCAATAACCGCCCCAAGATAGGGCTGAATAACGCGCACTTTGACGTCAGACCCCCTGACGGCCCCACGGACCAGTGTTGGTTTGCCCTTCCACCAAGGCATTCTGGTCAACTTGGCTCCGAAAAAAGTCCCTACGCCCGTGGCAACAATGAATATCCAGGAGTGAAACGAAAACTGAGGCACCCCGGTAAAGAACGCTGCCAGATTACATCCCAGCGCCAGGCGCGCACCAAAGCCTGCAATAATGCCACCGACAAAACCTTGTACATAGCGGCGCTTGTGTTGAGGCAACCGTATCTTGAAGCTGTTGCTCAACAGCACCATCATCAGCGCCCCGATGAACATGCCCCATACAATCCAGCCATCAGGGCGACTCCAGGTAGAGCCCTCAAGCTTGATCATCTGATAATACTGCCACCCGGAAACATCCACCCCAAGCACTTGCAGAACTTCTCCCCCCAGCCGGGTAAATTCCCCGGTGACGGCCCACACGGTACCGGTCAGCCCAAAGTACAGGGCGCTGAGCAGGCCTGCCGCGACCAACACAATGTATGGATTCCAGTACCGCTGAAAAACAGGTTTAACCATGACGCTCACATCCTTTTGATCGATATCTTTGATCTGACAGACATTTCGGTATGCTGAGGTATGGTAGGCCTACGGCGACCTCGATACCACTCCGAGCACTCAACACTTTGGTACTGGCTCCGGAGGCCGGATAAATTCAGCCTTTATGCCGATATTCCGCCCCCACTGGGCCGCGTAACGTGCCAGTGTTGGGTCGGTTCTGGAACCGGTTATTCATTGCAACGAAGCCCGCTCACACCGATACCGGGCGGTTGCCAGCCAAGAGAAGGAAGCATCATGAGTGATCTGACAACCCTGCGGGACATCGTTGGCCTGGGTAACAGCGCCAGCGCCATCAGCGATTCGGCTCTGGTGATTATTGACGCCCAGAACACCTATCGCGAAGGCATCATGAAACTGGACGGCGTAGAGCCCGCGTTGCAGGAGTGCCGAACCCTGCTTGATCGTTTCCGGGCAGCCGGGCGCCCCGTGTTTCACATTCAGCACGATGCAGGCGCGGGTTCCCCCTACGACCTCACGGCCCCCATTGGCCAGATCGCAGACGTGGTCGCGCCCGCCCCGGGCGAACCGGTGATTACCAAAAACTTTCCGAACTCGTTTACCCAGACCGATCTGGATGCCCAGCTCAGGCAGGCTGGTGTTCAGAATCTGATTCTGGCCGGGTTCATGTCTCACATGTGTGTGAACTCGACGGCCCGGGGCGCGTTCTCACTTGGCTACAACCCGACCGTGGTGGCCTCAGCCACGGCCACCCGTGCCTTGCCGTCCAGAGCTTCCGGGAACACCGTCCCCTCCGGCCAGGTGCACGAAGCCGCCCTGGCGGCCCTTTCCGACCTGCCCTCGGCGGTGGTCCCGTCCCCGGCAGACGTGCCCGACTGACCATTCGCCCTCGTTTTACCGGCCCGGGCCCCCCTCCCGTCAGCACAACGGAACGGAGCCCTGGCTATCGCCCCGGCGTCAGCCGCGCCCAGCTTAAATCTTCGCAAGGTACGGGCATATTCGTTACCTTCCTATCATCTTTCCCCCCACAAAGTGCTAGTCTTCGTCAGACAGACATCGAATTTGCCAGGCAGGCGACGCCCTCAGAAGCACGCCGGCCCGGCATTCCCCGGAGGTTTATGATGAGAACCAAGAATCTGGTGCGCGCTTCCATCGCCGCCGCCCTGAGCACATCCCTGTTGGCCGGGTGCTCGGCCCTGAACTCTGCCAGCACCGGCTCCTCTGCCGCAGAGCCCACCACGCAAACTTACTGGGTCAACAGCCTGAAAGCCGACTGCGTTGGCGTAGGCCCCATGAAGTGCCTGCAGGTGCAGAAAGGAGAAAAACAGGTATCTGGTGACTGGCAAATGTTTTACGCACCGATCCAGGGCTTTGACTACGAACAGGGTTACCTCTACAAACTCCGGGTAAAAGAAACTCGCCTTCCGGCAGATAAGGTACCCGCTGATGCCTCGTCCATCGCCTACGAACTGGTTGAAGTGCTTGAAAAGCAGGCAGACAGCAAACTTCGCCTTCACGACATCTGGGTGCTTGAAGCCATTGAAGGCCAGCCGCTGGAGCTCAGTAACGAAAGGCAACGGCCTCGCCTGGAGATCAACCTCCAGGAAATGAGAGTCTCCGGTACCGACGGCTGCAACCGCGTGTTTGGCGGCATTCAGGAGGTCACCGCCGACAAGATGGTCTTTGGTCCGATTGCGGCCACCCAGATGGCCTGCCTCAACATGGAGGTTCCAGACCAGTTCCAGCAACGTCTCAGCAACGTCCGGGGCTACTCTCTGCAGGGCCTGAAACTGCACCTGCTGGATGCCCGCGGTCAGCCCATGCTGTCCTTCCAGAAAACGGATTGACCCCCGGGTCCTCAACAAGGCCTGTTATTTTCCGCCAGCGGGATTTATGGTGAGCGCAGAGTCCAAGCCGCACTTATCCTGACAGGCGTTCTTAACAGGCCATTCATGAACATCCGATCCCTCGAAACCTTTTACTGGATTGCCAAACTGGGCAGTTTCCGGGCCACAGGCGAGAAGCTGTATGCTTCCCAGCCCACCATTTCTGCCCGCATTTCAGGCCTGGAGGACGAACTCGGCGTGGAGCTGTTTGACCGCTCTGGCCGCAGCGCGGTGCTGACCGCCAAAGGGCGCGAACTTCTGATATACGCCGAGAAGATTCTGGAACTGCATCAGGAGCTCTTGGAGAAGGTCGCCGACCCGGAGTCCATCCATGGCACCATTCGGCTGGGCGTCGCCGAAACCATCGCTTACACCTGGCTGCCCAAACTGATCGAACGGATCAACGAGACCTATCCGGCCATCAACCTTGAGCTTGATGTGGATATCTCGGTCTGTCTGGCCGAGAAACTCATCAAACGGGAAATCGACATTGCCTTCCTGATTGGCGACGTGCGGCATGAAGGGTTTGTCACCAAGCACTTCTGCAGTTATTCCCTGACCTGGGTCGCCAGTGAGAAAATGACACTGCCGGAAAACCCCATCACCCTGTCCGCTCTGGCCCGGACCCCGATCATCACCTACCCGCGCATGAGTGAGCCGCACACCTATATCCGGTCGCTGATCCATCCGGTGGGGCGCTCGATTCAGATTCACTCCAGCTCCTCACTTTCCACCATTATCCGAATGACCGTAGACGGCATGGGGGTCAGTGCGTTGCCCCGCGAGATTGTCACCAGTGAACTTGAATCGGGAAAACTGCGAGAGCTTGAGGTGGAAGCCAACGTACCTGACCTGGTCTTCAACGTCGCGTATATGACAGCTCCCGGCGGCCATGTGGTGCGCGCCATTGCCGACCTTTCGCTGGCTCTGGTTGCGTCCGACAACGGCTGAAAAAGATGCAGCCTGGAACTGATCAGCTTTTTCGATCAATTTAAATTCTAAATATCGATTGGAACTGATCAATGCTTTTGCCTTAATTTAGGTACAAACCATTACAAGGCGAAAAAATGATCAGCTACAACCCTTCCCCTGCTCGGGCCGTCAGGCACCAGGCTCGTGATGGTAGCCTTACCGGCCCAACCGCCGGGCTGGCCAACGGTTTCGTTCAGGTTAATCTGGTGATCTTGCCGGAAGCCCAGGCGAATGGCTTTTTGCGTTTCTGCCAGGCCAACCCGAAGCCCTGCCCATTGATTGCCGTCAGTGAACCCGGCCAGCGGGGCTGTGAGATTCTGGCAGAGGATCTGGACATCGCCCGTGACGTCCCGTCCTACTGTGTCTACCGCGAAGGCGAGTTGGCAGGCACCTCCGGTGATGTGTCTGATCTGTGGCGGGACGACCTTGTGACCTTTGCCCTGGGTTGTTCGTTCAGCTTCGAACACGCACTGGTGCAGAACGGCGTCGCCGTTCGTCATATTGACGAAGGTCGCAACGTGCCGATGTTTAAAACGTCAATCCCACTGCAAACAGCCGGAGGATTTTCTGGCCAGATGGTGGTATCAATGCGCCCGTTCCTGGCCACTCAGGCCATCCGGGCCATCCAGATCACAACGCGGTACCCGCAGGCCCATGGCGCACCCGTGCACTTTGGCGACCCGGCCCGGATTGGCATTTCTGATCTGATGAAACCGGACTATGGTGATCCAGTATCCATTCATGCTGATGAAACGCCCGTTTTCTGGGCGTGTGGGGTCACGCCCCAGCAGGTGCTGATGGATGCCGGTGTGCCGTTCGCCATTACCCACAGCCCGGGCCATATGTTGGTAACCGACATTCCCGAGAGCCAGGTTGCCCTGCTGTAGTCCCTGGCAACAAAAAGAGAAGAGGAAACTTTATGATCAACAAAAAACAGACCATCGCTGCGACCGCGTTTGCACTTGCTCTGGCAGGGCAGACTTCCGCTCAGGAGATTGATAAAACCAGCTTTGCCTACGTCGGCAGCTGGAGCAGTCTGTCGCTGTATCAGAACTTTGAGAATCCGTTCTGGAGCAAGCACATTCCCGAAGCGTCTGGTGGCAACCTGTCCACCGCCGTGACCACCTTTGATCAGATGGGGCTGGGCGGTGGCGAGGTCTATCGCCTCATGGCCCGCAACGTCATCGAAGTGACCTCCACCGTGGCGGACTATGCGGTTCAGGACGCGCCGGAGCTGGAGGGGCTGGACATGCCCATGATGGCACCGGATGTGGAAACGGCCCGACAGGTGGCCGAAGCCTACTGGCCGGTTCTGGACGAAGCCTTCAGCGAGCGCTTCGACGGCGCCAAGGTCCTGGCCGTGGCCCCGTACCCATCACAGGTGGTGTTCTGCAACACCGAAATCAGCAGCCTGTCTGATCTGAAAGACAAAAAGGTGCGCGCCAGTGGCCGGACAACCGCAGAGTTTCTGGAAGCCGTGGGCGCCGAAGGCATCACACTGAACTACAGCGAAGTACCCGGCGCCCTTCAGCGCGGCGTCATTGACTGCGCAGTAACCGGTTCGCTGTCTGGCTACAGCTCCGGGTGGTACGAAGTGGCCACGCACCTGTACCCACTCCCGGTGGGTGGCTGGGATCATGTGGTCACCGCCATGAACGGCAAGAAATGGCGCTCCCTGTCCCCGGACACCCAGGAATGGCTGCTCAAGGAACTGAAGGAAAACTACGAAGCGCCGGTCTGGGCCTCTGCCGTTGATGAAACCAAAGAAGGCATTGCCTGCCTGACCGGCGAGGGCGAATGCTCCCGCGGCGAGCCTGGCAACATGGTTCTGGTGAAGGCCACAGACAGCGATTTCGAGCAGGTATCCCGTCATCTGGAAGAAACCCTGCTGCCAAACTGGGCGGCTCGGGTTGATCAGCGCTGGGTAGATCGCTGGAACGAGACCATCGGCAGCGTTACCGGCCTCAAAGCCTCCAAGTAAACTCCCCCAACCTTGCAGAAACAAAGAACGGGCTGTGCGCATCAGCCCGTTCTGGAGACCCCTATGTTGGAACAGATAAATTCCGGGCTCGACCGGATTCTTCAGGGCGTCCAGTCCGGCTCGCTCTGGCTGGCCAGGGCAGGCGGCGTTCTGATTCTGCTGACCGTCGTCCTGGTGACCGTCGAGATCCTGTCGCGGCAGTTGCTCGGCCGCTCGAATCTGCACGCGACCGAAATCACCGGGTACGTGATGGCCATCAGCACCAGCTGGGCGTTTGCCTACACCCTGATGCGAAAAGCCCACATCCGGATTGATGCGCTCTACCTGAAACTGCCGGTCAGCCTTCGGGGGGTACTGGACCTGATCGCCTTGCTATCGCTGGCATTGTTCTGCGTTCTGGTGGTGGGTGCCGCCTTTGAGGTTGCGGAACACTCCTACAGTGGCGGGGCTCGGGCCAACACCCCGCTGGGCACCCCGGTCTGGATTCCTCAGGCGTTATGGCTGCTGGGCCTGGTGTGGTTTTCCATCGCGGTTGTGCTGATGTCACTTCGCGTCCTCCTGGGGCTGCTGGCTGGCCAGGTGAACGACGTCCAGCGCCTGGCAGGCAGTCCAACGCTGGATGAACAGATCAGCGAAGAGAACAAGGAAACCAACTGATGATTCTGATCACTCTGACCGTACTGCTGGTCCTGCTCCTGCTGAGTGTTCCGGTGGCCGCCACCCTGATCGTTCTGGGGCTGTTTCTGGACGAGTTTTTCTCACCGTTCCCCTTGGTCAACGCCATGGGCGACGTACTCTGGTCCGCGTCAAACAGCTTTCTGCTGATTGCCATTCCGCTGTTTATTCTGCTGGGCGAGATTCTGGTGCGTACCGGCATCGCCAAAGGCACTTACCGGGCCCTTGAAAGCTGGTTCTCCTGGCTCCCAGGTGGCCTGCTGCACGCCAACATAGGTACCGCAACGCTGTTTTCCGCCACCTCCGGCTCAAGCGTCGCGACGGCTGCCACCATTGGCACCGTTGCCATCCCTCAGGGCAAAGACCTGAAGTACGACCAGCGCCTGTTCACCGGGTCCATCGCAGCGGGCGGCACCCTCGGCATCATGATTCCACCGTCGATCAACCTCATTGTATACGGCTTCCTGACCGAAACCTCCATCCCTCAGCTGTTCGCGGCGGGCATGATACCCGGGCTATTGCTGGCCTTGCTGTTCATCATCGGCACCGCACTCATCTGCCTGTGGCGCCCTTCTCTGGGTGGCCCGAGCACCCATCACTCCTGGGGCGAGCGACTCTCTGGTCTGAGGCATCTGGTCCCGGTTCTGGTGCTATTCGGTATTGTGGTTGGGTCGATCTATGCGGGCTGGGCGACTCCCACAGAAGCCGCCTCCCTCGGCGTAATCGGGGCCATGGTGATTGCCGCGATCATGGGCAAGCTGAGCAAGTCCGTGATCCTGGAAGCTCTGGAAGGCACCATGCGTACCACCGGCATGATCATGCTGATCATCATGGCGTCGTACTTCCTGAATTTTGTCCTGGCCTCTGCCGGCATCACCCGGGAGCTGACGTCATTCCTGGAAGCCGCCGGTCTTGGCCCCTACTCAACACTGCTGCTGGTCATTGCCCTGTACATCATCCTGGGTTTCTTCATCGAAACCCTGTCTCTGATGGTGATCACCATTCCGATTGTGGCACCGATCATCATCGGCATGGGCTTTGACCCGGTCTGGTTCGGCATCCTGCTGATCCTGCTGATTGAGATGGCACTGATTACACCGCCTGTCGGGCTCAACCTTTATGTGGTTCAGGGCGTGCGCCAGGGCGGCTCCTTCAACGACGTGATGGTCGGAGCTTTGCCGTACGTCGCGATGATGCTCCTGATGGCCGTCGCATTGGTGCTGTTCCCCTCAATCGCGCTGTTCCTGCCGGAACTGCTGAATTAACGCTGATCAACATACAACAACAGGAGACCCGTGATGACTGAATTTCAACTGGCCGAGACTGGCGAAACGCTGAACGTTGCCATCAACGAACTGATTATTGCTGGCTGGGCCGGGCGTGAGCAGGCCGGCATTGATGAGCATATTGAAGAACTCAAAGCCATCGGGGTTGCGCCGCCCTCCAGCACCCCGCTGTTCTATCGGGCCTCGGCGGGACTGGTCACCAGCGACGGGAATGTTCAGTTTCTGGGCAACGAAACCAGCGGCGAAATCGAAGTTCTGCTGATTGGCACCGAGCGCGGCACCCTCGTCGGGATCGGCTCGGACCACACCGACCGGGAGGCCGAAGCCTGGTCGGTCGCCCACTCCAAACAGGTGTGCGCCAAGCCGGTCGGTCGTCAGGTCTGGTGGCTGGCCGATGTGATTGAACACTGGGACCAGTTGCAGATGGCGTCATTCGCGACCATAGATGGCCAGGAAGTACCGTATCAGCAAGGTGGCGTGACAGGCCTGCTCCACCCGGAAGACCTGCTCCGCCGGTTCGGCCTGGACAAAACCGAACTGGCCCCGGGCCAGGCCATGCTCTGCGGGACGCTGCCAGTGATGGGCGGCGTTCGCCCGGCTCAGGCGTTCCGAATGGTACTGACAGACCCGGTCAAAGGCCGCGCTCTGGAACACGCATACAACATTGAAACACTATCGGTGGTGAAATGACGCAGTTCAGATCTGAGCCTCTCAAACCGTTACCGGCAGAGTCCCTCGCAGACCTGCTGGACGGTCTGGCAACCGGCCAGTGGCGGGCCACCGACCTGCTGGAAACCTGCCTGAGCAACATCGACCGTGGCGACAACCCGGACCAACAGATCTACACCGGCCGGTTTGACCGGCAGGCGGTCGCGGAAGCCCGGGCGGTGGATACACTACGGAGCGCCCAGGCACCGGTGGGCGAGCTGGCCGGCCTGCCCATCGCCCTGAAAGTGCTGTTCGACGTTGCCGGCGAGGTCACCCACGCCGGCAGCCAGTGGTGGAAAACACCCGCCGGAGCCGATGCCCTTATCGTATCTCGTCTGCGGAGTGCGGGAGCGGTAATCACCGGACACACCAACATGACCGAGTTTGCCTATTCCGGGCTGGGCATCAACCCCCACTATGGCACCCCCGACAACCCCATTGCGCCGGGCCGGATTCCCGGGGGCTCCTCCTCGGGGGCGGCGGTCGCTGTGGCCCGCAATATGGCCGCGGCGGCCATCGGGTCCGACACGGGCGGCTCCGTTCGCATTCCCTCGGCCTTCTGTGGCCTGGTCGGTTTCAAACCGTCGCAGCAACGCATTCCACGCAACGGCTCGTTCCCGCTGTCCGACAGCCTGGATTCCATCGGCCCGATGGCCCGAACCGTGGACTGTTGCGCCCGGCTTGATGCTGTCCTGGCCGGCCAGCGCGCTCAGACACTGACGCCGCGTCCACTGGACGGCCTGCGCTTTGCCGTTCCGTCGAACTACATGCTCGACGACGTTGCGCCGGAAATTGCAGAAGCCTTCACCACGAGCCTGAAGCGGCTACGCGCGGCCGGTGCGCGCATCGACGAGGTAGCGGTTCCTGTCCTCGATAGCTTGCCGGAGCTGCTGGAAGGCGGCGGCTTTACTGCCGCAGAAAGCTACCACCTTCACCGGGAATGGCTGGCCTCGCACGGAGACCAGTACGACCCAAGGGTTCGCGTCCGGATCGAACGGGGCGCCGCTCTCAGTGCCGCCGACTACATTGAGTTGCTCCAGCGCCGGCAACACCGCACTCAACAGGCAGACCAATGGCTGTCGGCCTACGACGGACTGCTTGCGCCCACCGTGCCGGTTGCGCCTCCCCGCGTTGAGGATCTCACTCAGGACGAAGATTATGGCCGCCTGAACCTGCTGGTGCTGCGCAACCCAACCGTCGCCAACCTGTTGGATTTGTGTGCCATTACCATCCCGAACCACGAGCCGGGGGCGCTGCCATCAGGCCTGATGCTGGTTGGCCGGAACGGCGCGGACCGGGACGTACTCGCCATCGCAGCCGGACTTGAGGAGACCCTAGAAACCGCATGCTGAGCGTTCTGGTTGCAAAACTGGTGGCGACCGCCGCGGTGGTTATCGGCGTGTCGGTGGCCGTCGGCAGGATGGGCCCACGGCTTGGCGGCATTCTGGCAGGGACGCCGATCATTCTGGGCCCCGGTTATTTCTTCATGCTGCAGGAACGTTCTACCGACTTCCTGCAGGCCGCCGCCCTGTCGACACTGCATGCGCTCATTGCCACCCTGGTGTTTGCCATCTGCTTTGTCCTGGCCGCCGGACGCTTTGGCATTTTCACCAGCCTGGCCCTGGCAACGGGCAGCTGGATACCCGCCTCCCTGTTGTTTTCCCTGCTTCCCGGAGGCGTATGGGGAGGCCTCCTGGTCTATGGGCTGGTGCTCCTGATTGCCGAAATGATCCGCCGCCGGTTGAACCTGGAACAAACCGTGGTGGTTGCCAGATCCGGCTGGTTTGATTTACTACTGAGAGGCATGCTGGCCGGTATCCTGGTGAGTATTGCAACCACTGTGGCGGCACAGTCCGGGCCTTTCCTTTCCGGTATATTGGTTGGGTTTCCGGTGGGGCTGTTCACCATTGGCTGGACACTGTACGAACGTTACGGCCCCGACGTCGCGAGGGCGACCGTGAGCATGGCCCAGAAAGGCATGCTCAGCCTCGTGGCCTTTACGGTGGCACTGGCTCTGACGGTGGAGACGCTGCCGCCCATGGCCACCTTCGCCACGTCCCTGCTGGCTTCCATCGCGGTGAGCCTGGGTATTTTTGTCATCAGCCAATGGCGTTACCGCGCACTGCAGACAGGAGAGGGTATATGAAAACGCTTTTGATCAATGCCGACATGGGCGAAAGCTTTGGCCCCTGGGTCATGGGTATGGATGAGCACGTGATGCCCCACGTCGACCTGGCCAACGTAGCCTGCGGCTTCCACGCTTCCGACCCCCACGTTATCCGGCGCACCGTGCGTTTGGCCAAGGCCCATCAGGTGAAAGTCGGCGCTCATCCATCCTATCCGGATCTGGTTGGTTTTGGCCGGCGCTCCATCGCCTGCTCGCCGGATGAAGTGGAAGACCTGGTGCTGTATCAGATTGGTGCCTTGTCCGGGCTCTGTCGGGCCGAAGGCCTGCAGCTTCATTACGTGAAACCCCACGGCGCACTCTACAACGACATGATCCGCGACCCCGGGCTATTCGAAGCGGTGGTCAGAGCGGTCAAGGATTTCGATGCTTCCCTGCCGTTGATGACGATGGCTGCCTGCGACACCTCCATGGTACAGGACATTGCCGACCGGCACGGCATCACCCTGTGGTTTGAGGCCTTCGCAGACCGGGCCTACGACCCTCAGGGACACCTGGTTTCCCGGCGGCTGCCGGGGGCAGTCCACGAAGACCCGGATGAAATCCTGGCGCAGGCCATCAGAATCGCCAAAGGCGAACCACTGACCGCCAGCGACGGCAGCGAGATCGTGCTGAACGCCGACACACTCTGCGTGCACGGGGACAACAACGACTCCATTGCCGCGATCCAGTCCATCCGTGAGGCCATTCAGGCACTGGGAAGCCAGGCATGAGCCCGCGATCCGCTACCGCCCTGCCCCGGCTGGAATCTGCAGGACTGGATGGCTGGATGGTCCGGCTGTTCGACACCATTGATGAAGCCAACCTCCCCTGGATCACCGCGTTGCTGCAACGCTGCGAATCGGCGTTCGGAACGGCGCTGGTGGATCTTGTGCCGTCCTACACCACCCTGCTGGTGGTTTTCGATCCGGTACAACTGAGCCCGTTTGAAGCACAACAGACGATCACCACCCTGCTGACAGGCCTGACTCCGGAAGGCGGTACCAGCACCAGCCAGATCCATGAACTGCCCACGTACTACCATGCCAGCGTCGGGCCAGATCTGGAGCGGGTCGCAGAACACACGGGCCTGTCGGTGGCCGACGTCATCGCGTGCCACAGCCAGAAAACCTACCGCGTCTTTGCCCTGGGCTTTGCGCCAGGCTTTGCCTTCATGGGCCTGACGGACCCTCGGCTGGAATGCCCAAGGCTCGACACACCCCGTAAAAAAGTCCCGGTGGGCAGCGTTGCCATTGCGGCACGTCAGACCGCAGCCTATCCCACAGCCACCCCCGGCGGCTGGAACCTTCTCGGCCGAACCAGTGCCCGCTTGTTTGACCGTGAAAGAGAAGGCTTCAGCCTGCTGAACGTGGGCGACCAGGTACGTTTCGCCCCGGTCTCTCGCGACGCATTTGAACGTGACGGAGGCGACACCACCCCCATGGAGGCTGCCCAATGACCCCCCAATCCGCAACCGACATCGCCATTCGGGTTCGCCGGGCCGGGCCACTTGCGCTGCTTCAGGACCGGGGCCGCTTTGGCGTCCGACATCTGGGGGTCACTCAGGGCGGTCCGGCCGACCTGTATTCCTGGGCCTGGGCCAACCACCTGGCCGGCAACCCCTGGGGCTCGGCAAGCCTCGAAGTCACCTTTGGCGGGCTGCAACTGGTGGCCGAACGCGACCTTGAAATCGCCATTGCCGGGGCCGACCTTGGCGCTACCCTCGAGGGCAAGCCGGTTCCGCTCTGGCAACGGGTACACTGGCCCGAGGGCCAGACCCTGGCGTTTGGCACCCCGGCAAGCGGCCTGCGGGCCTACCTGTCCGTTCACGGCGGCTTTGCCGCGCCTCCGGCCATGGGCAGTGTGGCCTGTGTGGCCCGGGAGCAACTGGGCGGCTTCGATGGCTATGGCCGAAAACTGGCCGATGATGACCAGTTACGCATCTTCACACCAACCACCCCCGCAACGCAGGGCCTTACCGAGGCCCCGGGCCACGCCCGCCCGGATTTCCGGGAGCCACCACAGCTCGACCTGCTGCCAGGCGCTCAGATTGCCGAGTTCACCGGCCGCAGCCTGTTTGATGCATTCAACGCCTGGTGGCGGGTAGATGACCGGGCAGACCGCATGGGAGTGCGCCTGACAGGCCCCCGATTACAGTGCCAAATCCGCTCCCTGATTTCAGAGGGGATCAACCTCGGAGGGGTCCAGGTGCCACCCGATGGCCAGCCGATCGTGTTGCTCAACGACCGCCAGACCATCGGAGGCTATCCAAGACTGGGCTCGCTTTCACCGCTGGCCGCGTCCCGGCTGGCCCAATGCCTCCCCGGACAGGAAGTCAGGCTGGTCGCCCACAGCAGTGAAGCGGTGCTCCGGGAATACCGCGCTTTTCTGGCCGGGTTCAACGCCTGATTCCGAAAAGCCGACGCCCCGTTACCTCACCCTGACACACTGCATGTCCGGGGCGTCGTGTCCCCATACGATCGTGGCTTGCCCCTGATGTTCCCAGAACATTTCATTGCGCCCCTGGTACTTGCTTCCGCTGGCGCTCGGTTGCAGGTACATGAGCGACACACGGTCGCCACGTTCGGCAACCAGCGTCGACGGCTCGGTCTCAAAGAAGGTCACAATCACCTCATTGGCGGGATTGCCATCACAAGCGAAACGGAACGGGCCCTTGGATGGAACCAACTGATAGCGGGCCTGAAGTTCGGCAATGCGCTGTTGGTACTCACGTGCCACGCACTCAGACCGATCATCCGCTTTCCAGCAATCATCGCGCCCTTTGATCCAACCTCGCTGCTCTGCCCTGAGCACAGAGGGATGCTGGTTTTCCGCTTTTTCCAGAGCGGCGGCATAAACCCCCGATAGCTCTCTGTCGAGCGCCGATAAACGCTGGTTGGCACAAATCATCGCCTCGGTACTTCCTGCCTCAACGCCCTCACAGGAAAACGACGGTTGTGACACTGCCTCCACCCGGCTGGTTTCGCCCGTGGCTGAATCCTGAACGAGCGACTCAATGTAACGACACCAGGCGTCGGTGTCCCGCCCCGGGACGCCAGCCTGGCCACGAATGCCAAGCCGGAATTCAATCACCGACTTCCACTCGTCCGAACCAATATCCGGGCCGTGGCCCTGCCCGTCGCCAGTGGGCACCCGATGCTCGATGGCTTCGTACCATGCCTCAGAACAGAGCCCGTTCGCACTCAACTCGGGTTCCGGGCTGCCACCGCTCAGGTTGGCACAGCCTGCGCCGGCAACCAGAAACACCAACAGGCCCAGCCTGGCCGCCATTGCTCCCACCTTAAAATCTGCCTTGCTCAACATGGCCTTAACTCCTGCGTTCTTCCATAGATGTGACGGGTTCAAACTCAAAGCATCCTATCATTCCGTTCAGGCCCCTGCAGTCCCGGCCCGACGAAGCCTTCCGTGCTCAGGGCATTGTCCAGCAGGGCTTTGGCCTGCAGCGCCGCATCCAGATGCCCCTGCACATGAGCCATAGAGGTTGCCCCCTCTTTCAGCAGAACGATCAGGCGGGTGATTGCTTCCGCCCGGTCGTCCGGCAAAGCGAGGTTATCCACATAGCTTCGAATCAGCTCCGCGATGGCGGTTTTATGCTCGGCGCAGGCCTGATGAATGGCGTGCTCCCGGTCACTGAACTCAGCGCTGGCGTTGATGAAGAAGCACCCATGGAAACGGTCAAGATCCGGCACCCGGTTGTTGAACCAGTCGTCCAGGGCGTTAAAGATTTCGAGCAACGGCGCCTTTCCGGCAGGCACCTGGGTCAGCCGGGATGCCAGCCAGGCCCGGTAACGATGGTCACGATACCGGATGGTGGCTTCGATCAGATGCTCTTTGCTCGGGAAATGGTGATACAGCGTTTTTTTCGCGACCCCGGACTCTGCCAGCACCAGATTGACACCGACCGCGTGGATGCCCCGGGAGTAGAACAACGTGAAGGCCGTACGAACGAGCAGGTCTTGCTTCTCCATAACGATATCCCCATCAAAACCGATACCCGGATCTTGACACCAGTAGACAGCCTTGTCTACTCTAAGTAGACCGACCTGTCTACTTAGAGATTTCTTATGTATCAACGCCTGATCGCGTCACGCCTGTTTGTGCCACTTTTAGCCGGCCTGGGGGCCATGCTCTGCATTACCATCCTGAGCAGCCTGGGCGGCGTAACCTCGTCTTCCGTTTGGCTAATGGCACCCTTTGGGGCCACCATGGTGATTCTCTTCGGTTTGCCGGACAGCCCTTTGGCACAGCCCCGCAACATTATCGTCGGGCACCTGTTAACCACCGCCATCGGCCTTTCTGTGGCCACCCTGGCGGGCGTCTCGCCCTGGTCTATGGGATTAGCTGTCGGCCTGGCCGTCAGCCTGATGCTGATCACCAAAACCACACACCCACCGGCGGGAGCCAACCCTCTGGTGGTCATGCTGGCCGGTGAGCACTGGGATTTCCTGATCACGCCGGTAGCGGCAGGCGCATTGCTGATTGTGACCTTCGGGGCGCTGTACCACCGGTTTATTTCCGGTCAGCCTTACCCCAAGCGCTGGCTGTAAGCCGCTGCCCGGGCCACAGGAACCAGAGCGCCTTTAACACGTCCTTTAAAAAGCGCTCTGGGATTACGTGAATACTGCAGACAGGGGGCGTCAGAGGCCCCCCAGGCAGGCGTATTTCAACTCCGTGAAGTCATCCAGACCATGGTGAGAACCTTCCCGCCCCAGCCCCGATTCTTTGATTCCCCCAAAGGGGGCCAGCTCGGTTGATATCAAGCCTTCGTTCACACCCACCATGCCATATTCCAGGGCTTCCAGTGTGCGGAAAATACGGCCATAGTCCCGGGTGTAGAAATAAGCCGCCAGCCCAAACGGCGTATCGTTTGCCAGTGCAATGGCTTCCGCTTCCGTCTCGAAAGGAAAAACAGCAGCAAGGGGGCCAAACGTTTCTTCGGAGGCAACCAGCATTTCTGCCGTCACATCGG
The DNA here is from genome assembly GCF_000421165.1 of Marinobacter daepoensis DSM 16072. Classification (GTDB taxonomy): domain Bacteria; phylum Pseudomonadota; class Gammaproteobacteria; order Pseudomonadales; family Oleiphilaceae; genus Marinobacter; species Marinobacter daepoensis. Next base: position 184,436 of record NZ_ATWI01000012.1, on the reverse strand, counting down.
CCATGACCGTCGGTGCAAAGAAATTCCCCCCAAGCTCATGAATGCCGCCACCACACAGCAGGCGGCCACCCTTGGCCTGGCAGTCCTGAACATGACTTTGCACCTTATCGACCGCCGCAGCATTGATCAAAGGGCCAATCGTCACACCCTCTTCCAGGCCGTTGCCGACACGAAGCTGGCGCACCCGGTTCGTGAGTTTCTCCAGAAAGGCGTCGTAGACGCCTTTCTGGACCAGGAAGCGGTTGGTACAGACACAGGTCTGGCCGGCATTACGAAACTTCGAGGCCATCGCGCCCTCAACGGCAGCGTCCAGATCTGCATCATCAAAAACGATGAACGGAGCATTACCTCCCAATTCCATCGCGGTCTTCTTGACCGTGCCCGCACACTGAGACAACAGATACTTGCCAACCGGCGTTGAACCTGTGAACGAGACCTTGCGCACCCGGCTGTCTGTCGTCAGCACATCGCCTACCGCTGCCGGGCTGGCACAGGTCACCACGCTAATCAGCCCTTCCGGAATCCCCGCTTCCTGGGCCAGATGAGCCAGGGCCAGCGCCGTCAACGGCGTCGCTTCCGCCGGTTTGATCACCACACTGCAACCGGCAGCCAGGGCCGGAGCACATTTACGGGTAATCATCGCCAGAGGAAAGTTCCACGGTGTAATCGCTGCCACCACACCCACAGGCTCACGCGTGACCAGTATGCGCTTGCTGGCATCTGGCCCCAGCGAGGACTCGCCCATCATCCGCTTACTTTCTTCCGCGAAGAATTCGATAAAAGACGCCCCGTAAGCCACTTCTCCCCGAGCTTCAGCCAGAGGCTTGCCCTGCTCCAGAGTCATAAGACGGGCAAGCGTCTCGGTTTCACGAACAACAAGCTCAAACCAGCGCCGCAACAGACGGGCTCGTTCTTTCACGGACACCTGGCGCCACAGCCTGCCCGCCTGCTCCGCCGCAGCAATGGCCTCGCGAGCGTCTTCCGCGCCCAGATCAGCAACCCGGGCAACCGTGTCGCCAGTGGCAGGATTAACCACCTCAAAATGCCGAGTGCCAAGGCGCCATTCACCACCAATCAATGCAGCTACATTGGCGCCGGTTACAGCCTCAAATAGACTCATAGTACATCCTCTTTCGCCCCCACCGACACGCTCCGGTCACAGCGAGAGCCGCTATTCAAAGCAGGCGGACGGTCAGCGCCCGCCTGCACAGTCTTTAACACTTACCTGAAGTGCGGCATAACCTCAGAGGCAAACAACTCCAGTGACCGCTTTTTCTCCTCAAACGGCAGAGTGTTGTCGGTCCAGTAGCTGTATTCCGTCACGCCCAGCGCTTCGTACTTTTTAAGCCTCTCAACCAGCTCAGACGGCGTGCCAATCATCATATTGCGGTGCAGGCTCTCAAGGGAAAACTCCGGGTTGTCAGCAACATCGGCTTCCGTCGCCGGCTCAAAGAAGCCGTCCACCGGCGTCTGGTCGTTCTTGAACCAGGCCTGGAAATAGCGATAGAAAAGCTGCAGGGCTTCCGCTCCACGACGCCAGCCTTCCGGGTCGCTTTCTTCATGAACGTAGGTATGGCGCAGGAACATAAGTTCAGGCCGCTCAACCCCGGGGTGCGCCGCGCATGCTGTCTCAAACTTGCGAGCCAGATCCGCAACCTCTTCGTCCCCTTTCATCAGGGCTGTCACCATCACATTGCAACCATTAGCCACCGCAAAATCATGGGAGGCTGGGTCCCGGGCGGCAATCCAGACCGGCGGCAGAGACGGCTGCAGGGGTTTGGGCACACTGGTCGTGGTCGGGAAACGGTACACCTCACCCTCATGACTGTAATCCCCCTGCCACAGGCCGCGGATAGCCGGCACCATCTCCCGCAACGCTGCGCCGCCTTCGGACGCGTTCATACCAGCCGTCAGTCGGTCAAACTCAAACTGGTAAGCGCCACGAGCGATACCAAATTCCAGCCGCCCGCCACTGATGACATCCAGCAAGGCGGCCTCACCCGCCAGTCGAATCGGGTCCCAGAAGGGCGCCACAAACGTCCCTGCGCCCAGCCGGATACGCTCGGTTTTGGCCGCCAGATACGCCAGCTGTGCCACCGGGCTGGGCGACGAGGTAAATTGCATGCCATGGTGCTCTCCAATCCACGCCGTGCGAAAACCAGAGGCTTCGGCAATTTTGACCAATTCACAGAGTTCTTCGAACAGCTGCTGATGGCTCTTATCGCCCTGATAGCGTTCCATATGAAGGAATAACGAAAACTGCATTGTCTGAATCTCCCCGATGGATGGAGTTAGGTCATTTCGGATTGTTTGATGGCGACCGGCTCAGCCACCTGCTCACTGGCAAGGGCCTTGAACATGCAGTAGCACATCACCAGCAAGGCCACAGAAAATGGCAGGGCAGCGGCAATCGCGGCAGTCTGCAGCGCCTGAAGGCCTCCGGCCAGGAGAAGCACCGCAGAGGTTGCCCCCAGACCCAGCCCCCAGACCACTCGATACAACTGCGGCGGATTCGGGTTGCCCTGAGAAAGGATGGTGCAGATCACCAACGTGCCAGAATCTGCGGAGGTCACAAACCAGGTCACGATCATCAGTGTTGCCATACCAAGCATGAAGCTTGTGGCCCATGGCACATTGAGCGCTTCAATGGTCTGGAACAGCACCTTCGTAATGTTGTCGTTGGCGACCGTTGCCAGGTCTACTCCGCCGAACAACTGCAGATGGAGTGCGGTGCCTCCGAAAATCACAATCCACACCATGGCGCCCAGCGTTGCCGCCAACATACCGCCAAACAGAACTTCCCGAATGGTGCGCCCACGTGAAATACGAGCGACAAACATGCCTACGTATGGACCCCAGGACAGCCACCACCCCCAATAGAACAAGGTCCACCAACCCTGCCACTGGCTCTCAGGGTCAGGATTCGTCCAGAACCCCATGGGCAAAAGATTCCCGAGATAGTCCCCGACACTGGTCGTGAAAATCGTCAGAAGAAAAACCGTCGGCCCTGCCAGCACAAAAAACGCAAACAGAATCATGCTCAGGTGGATATTCCATTCACTGAGCAGCCGGATCCCTTTTTTGAGCCCGGATACCGCCGAGACGGTTGCCGCCACCGTGACTACCAGCACCAGAATCACCTGATTCGTGCTGGAAATTTCCATCCCGAACAAGCTGTTAAGCCCCGCGTTCATCTGGGAAACCCCCAACCCAAGAGTGGTGGCGGTTCCGAACAAGGTCGCGAAGATGGCAAGCAAATCAATGGCATGCCCGATCGGGCCGTAGATACGCTCTCCCAACAGCGGATAGAAGGCCGAGCGAATGGTCATTGGCAGGCCACGGCGATAGGCAAAGTACGCCAGAATCGTTCCCACAAGAATGTACACGGCCCAGCCGTGGAATCCCCAGTGGAAAATGGTAATGCGCAACGCCGTCTGCGCGGCATCCAGCGTATTAGGAATGTCCCCTTTCGTTTCACTGAACGGATTGCCCTGAAGGTGGTTCAGAGGCTCAGCAATACTCCAGAACAGCAGACCGGTCCCCACAGCTGCACTGAACAGCATGGCAAACCAGGTGAAATTGGAGAACTCAGGGCGTTCATCATCCCGCCCCAGACGCAGTTTCCCGTAGGGACTGAAGATGATCGCGAAGGCGACGAACAGCACCACATTGATGGTCAGGATGTAATACCACCCCAACTCAGTCTCAATGTACTGCTTTACCCCTGTATAGATTGTGTTGGCGAGGTTTGGCTGCAACACCGTAAACAGGACAAAAGCCAGAACCATGGTCACCGAGGCGATGGCCATGGTTTTGTTTACCCCGGCAAACACACCGCTCCGGGGCACACTCGTTTGTGCATTTTGCATTCAGTTTTCTCCCGAGTTCCGTCATTGGCATTGTTTTGGTTTCAGTGGTCGGGCGAGCTCCCGGCGGCCCTTTTTATGGAACACGACCAGCTGAGGATCTCGGAGAGAGATATTGGTATACCATATTATGAATTGCAAAGGTTTTCTTTGAAAAAGACAGAATGTCAAGAAAACAAAATCGTAACTCTATGTTTTTAAAAACACTAAAAACAAAAACAAAAAATTTTCATAGCCAGAAACAAATCTAACATCCTCCAGCCTTGTCGAATTTGTATTTTGGTATTATGGTATACCAAGATAGAAAACCACAAAAAACCGGCTGAGTCTGGTACCAACCGTTGAGGAGAGCCCAATGAGCTTCGAAATTCGTAAAATTGTCACCTACCGTGAAACCACCTACATCGAAGCCGGAAAGGCTGGAGACAAGCCCGTCACCATGCTGGGGGTCGCCGCCGTTGTGACCAACCCCTGGGCCGGCCGGGGATTCGTGGAAGATCTCTCGCCAGAAATTCGCAGCGGCTGTTCCGAGCTGGGCGAGCTGATCGTCAAACACATTCTTGATGAGATCCCGGGCGATCAGATCGAAGCCTACGGTAAGGCCGCGGTTGTGGGCGCCGAGGGTGAGATTGAGCATGCGTCCGCCATCATCCATACGCTTCGGTTTGGCAACCACTTCCGGGAAGCGGTTGATGCCAAGAGCTATCTGAGCTTCACCAACAAGCGTGGCGCACCTGGCACATCGATTCAGATCCCGATGATGCACAAGCACGACGAAGGGTTCCGGTCCCACTACATCACTCTGGAAATGCGCATTGAAGACGCCCCCCGGGCGGACGAGATTGTCGTTGTGCTGGGCGCCGCAGACGGTGGCCGACTGCATCCCCGGATCGGCAACCGTTATCAGGACCTGAAAGAGCTGGCAGAAGAAGCCGGGCAGGCAGGTAACGCGTGAGCATCCGGAGAGTCCACATGCAGCCCTGTGATGCGAAAATGAGTTCGTCCGGGACTCGTTACTGGCGATCTGGCGTGGGCGCTCCGGTTGTCCTGATCCATGGTGTCGGACTGGATGCCACCATGTGGCAGGCACAGGTCGACGCCCTGGCGGATCACTACGACGTTATCGCCTACGATATGCTCGGCCATGGCGAAAGCCCGTTGCCCAAAGAGGACGCCTCGCTGGACGATTATGCCGATCAGCTGTGCGCTCTGATGGACGAACTGGAGATCGCACAGGCAACCGTGATTGGTTTCTCCATGGGTGGTCTGGTGGCCCGGGCTTTCGCCCTCCGTCACCTCGAACGGTTGCGGGCCATGGGTGTTCTGTCGAGCGTCTTCAATCGCAATGAGCAGCAGCGCTCTGGCGTTCAGCAACGCCTGTCCCAAACCCGGGAGCAAGGCCCCTCTGCCAACGTTGAAGGCGCTCTGGAACGCTGGTTCAGCCCTGCCTTCAGGGCCGCTTACCCAGACCGCATTGCCGCTATCCGGGATTGTGTGACTCAAAACCATCCCGATGGTTATTATCGAAGCTATGCCCTCTTTGGCACCCAGGACCGGTTCGGCGCGAACGATCTTTCATCGATCAACGTACCCGTTCTGGTCGCGACCGGAGAACTCGACCCCGGCTCGACACCGCACATGGCAAAAGAACTCGCTCGGAATCTGCCGAACGCCCATGTGCATATTCTGGCCGGACAACGACATATGGCCCCGCTGGAAGCCGCAGACGAGGTCAACCGGCTACTGCTGGGTTTCCTCGGCAAGGTCCATTACCCATCCACACAAGAACAAGAGGAGACTCTCGGATGACACTGGATGCACTGACGATGTTTATTGATGGCGAATGGCGCGGCGCGCGCTCAGGCGCCACGTTTGAAAGCTATAACCCCGCGACCGGTGAAGCCTGGTGCCGTGTACCCAACGCCGATGCCGCTGATGTGGAAGACGCTGTCCAGGCTGCTCACGGTGCTTTCGAGAGCCAGGAGTGGGCGGGCCTGACCGCCACGGCCCGAGGCAAGTTACTGTATCGCCTCGGGCAGTTGATTGCCGATAATGCCGAGACCCTGGCACAACTGGAAAGCCGGGATAACGGCAAGCTGATCCGTGAGACCCGCGGGCAGGTCAGCTATCTTCCCGAGTTTTTCTATTACAACGCCGGGCTGGCCGACAAGGTGGTCGGCGAAACCCTGCCCCTGGACAAAACGGACATGTTTGGCGCCACCATCCGGGTACCGATTGGAGTGGTAGCTGCGATCATTCCCTGGAACAGCCCTCTGTACCTGACCGCCATCAAGCTGGCCCCGGCCCTTGCGGCAGGAAACACCATCGTCATCAAACCGTCCGAACACGCTTCTGCCAGCCTGATCGAGCTGATGCGACTGGTGGAACAGGCGGGCTTTCCCAAAGGCGTGGTGAATCTCGTCACTGGCTACGGCCCCTCGACGGGCGCTGCCCTGACCGCTCACCCCCTGGTACGAAAAATCGCCTTCACCGGCGGCGCCAGTGCGGCTCGCCACGTGGTACGCAACAGTGCAGAAAACTTTGCCAAACTGTCTCTCGAACTGGGCGGAAAGTCTCCCAACATTCTGTTTGACGATGCGGACCTGGACAGTGCCATCAATGGCGTGGTCGCAGGTGTTTTCGCCGCGTCCGGCCAAAGTTGCGTTGCCGGTTCCCGCCTGCTCGTGCAGCGGAGCATCCATGAAACCGTGATTGAGCGTCTGCAGCAGCGGGTGGCCAGCATCCGGATTGGTGATCCGGCCGATGCCGCAACAGAAATGGGCCCCATCGCCACGGAGGCCCAGCTGGACACCATTGAGCGTATGGTCTCCCAGGCCAAAGACGACGGCGCCGAAGTCCTCTGTGGCGGCGAACGCCTGAAGGGCCAGGGTGGCTGGTACTACCCGCCAACCATTCTGGCCTGCGACTCCCATCAGATGCCTATCGTTCAGGAAGAGGTTTTTGGCCCCGTGGTTGCGGTCATCCCCTTTGATGACGAAGCAGAAGCTCTGAAACTCGCCAACGACACCGAATTCGGACTGGCTGCCGGGATCTGGACACGGGATGTTGGCCGGGCTCACCGCCTGGCGCGAGACGTACGTTCCGGGATTCTCTGGGTGAACACGTACCGTGCCGTGTCGGCCATGGCCCCGATTGGCGGTTTTGGCGCAAGTGGTTATGGACGGGAATGCGGTATTGATGCCGTCCGCGACTACACCGACCTCAAAACCCTGTGGATAAACTTATCCACAGACCCGATGCCTGACCCTTTCATCATGCGTTGATTCAGGAGAGAGCCATGATCGACCCACAAGACTACAAACAGGTTCTGGGCGCATTTCCAACCGGCGTCACGGTCGTTACCGCCCTTGATGACGATGGTCGGCTGGTGGGCTTCACCGCCAGTGCCTTTTCCGCGGTCTCAATGGACCCGGCGCTGGTTCTGGTTTGTCCCAGCCTGAATTCAGACTCCTATCCGATCATCAAACGCAGCGGACGCTTTGTCATCCACATCCTGAGCCACGAGCAACAAGCCATTGCCTATCACTTTGCTGGCAAAGGACACGACAAAGGGCAAGGCGTGCAATGGCAACGATCCGAGCTTCAGAATGCGGTACTGGAAGGTGCCGTCGCCTATCTGGAATGCCGTGTCTGGGAAGACTACCCCGGAGGCGACCACGCAATCCTGGTCGGCGAGGTGGAAAAGCTCTGGTGTGCCGGCCATGAGCTCGACCCCCTGCTGTACTGTCGTGGCAAGATGGATCAGCTTCCGGAAACCCTGCGTGCCCTGGCGCACGCCTCCTGAGTATGCACAACGAGGACAAAGTTATGTCAGACGACATTTTTGAACGGGGGCTGGCCAAACGCCGCCGGGTATTAGGCAACGATTACGTGGACCAGTCCATGCGCAATGCCGACCCATTCACCCAGCCGCTTCAGGAGTTGGTCACAGAGTATTGCTGGGGTAACCTCTGGCATCGAGAAGGCCTCAGCGACCGGGATCGGAGCATGATAAACTTGGCCATGATTACTGCCCTCAATCGCCCCCACGAACTGCGTCTGCACGTTCGAGGCGCGATCAACAATGGTATGAGCGTCGACGAGATTCGCGAAGTCCTGATGCAGACCGCTATCTACTGTGGTGTTCCCGCTGCGATTGATGCGTTTCGCCAGGCCCGAGAGGTTCTCAGGGAAATGGGCGAAATCTGACCACAGCCCAGAATCAGGAGAAGACATGCAACGGACCCCATTGGACGACAGCCTTAAGGTTACTCGTAACCAGCCAACACTCAGAGAAATGGTGCTTGATAAGCTCCGCCAGGCCATCATGAGCTTTCAACTCCTGCCGGGTGACCGGCTGGTGGAGCGAGACCTTTGTGAACGACTGGGTGTCAGCCGCACATCGGTACGGGAAGCGCTCCGGCACCTTGAAGCCGAAGGACTGGTAGAAAGTGAAGGTGGTCGAGGGCCTCGCGTTGCGGTCATCACGCTGGAAGATGCCAGGGATATTTACGAGCTGCGCTGCGTACTGGAAAGCATGGTGGTGCAACTCTTTACCCAAAAAGCAAGCGCTCAGCAGATGGCAGAACTGGATCACGCGTGGGAAATACTGAAGGCCGGCTTGCGCAGTGGCGATACCGTCGCCATTGTGAATGCCGTCAGTGATTTCTACGGCGTTCTTTACGATGGCGCCGGGAACCGCATCGCGGGGCAGTTCCTGAGCTTGTTACAAGCGCGGGTCAACTACCTCCGGGCCACCTCCGTGTCACAGAAAGAACGATATCTCGACAGCTTTCAGGAAATGGTCAAAATCGTTGACGCCATCAAGGCCCGGAACCCGGAAGCGGCCCACCAGGCCTGCGTTGACCACATCAAAGCGGCTGCAAAAGTGGCTCTGGCGGCACTCGGCGAGAAACAAGGAGAACCCGTCGAGCCCATCAGCGTCGCCCGAAGCCTGCAGTGAGAATACGCCATGCCCAACTTCTGCTCACATTGTGGCCACTCCCCCCTGGCCAGGGGAACCCCCCCCGGTGATACCCATGAACGGGACTACTGCGGCGCCTGCGGCGCCGTTGTCTACGACAACCCCAAGGTGATTGCCGGCGCCATTATTGAGCAGGAGGGCCGCATTCTGCTGTGCCAGCGAGGCATTCCGCCACGCGTTGGCAGCTGGACACTACCTGCCGGCTTCATGGAACGGTGTGAGAGTGTGGAGGAAGCAGCGCGCCGAGAGGTCTGGGAAGAAACCGGCATCGACGCCGAGGTCACCACGCCTTACTCTATTTTCAGCGTGCCCCCCACCAACGAGCTCTATATCATCTATCGCGCCCGGGTGGTGACCTGGGAGGACGCCCCGGGCCCGGAGACACGGGCCGTGAACTGGTTCAAACCCCAGGACATTCCCTGGGATCTGATTTTCTACCCGGCCATTCGCCAGATCCTGGAGCGGTACATCGCGGAACGCGACGGAGGTACCTACGGAATCTATACGGGAAGCATGGAAAAAGGCGTCGTCCACTTCATGCAGTGATGCTTCAGGGGCGCTTCTTCCCTGAACCACCCCTTACCCATCTACGGTTGAACAATCTCAACCACTTCCAGGTCAAAACCTGCCAGCCCTTTGTAGTTCAGAGGCGCCCCCATAAGCCTCAGCTTCCGGATGCCCAGATCAGCAAGAATCTGAGAACCGGTACCCACACCGGAATAGCGAATGGATGACACATCGGGAGGCGGCGTGTCCTGGCGGGTTGCCCGGGACAGAAGGCTCTGGGACGATTCCTGACTGGCCAGAATAACCACCGCTCCCCGTTCCGCCCTGGCAACATTCTCCAGCGCCGACCAGAGCGACCAGGCTCTGGGGCCCTGATAGTCTGCCCCCACGAGATCACGCAATGGGTCCACGGAATGCACCCGGACCAACGTCGGCTCCGATCCACAGACCTCCCCCATGGTCAGGGCCAGATGCGCGTCGCCCGTAATCAAATCCTCGTAGGTATGTAAGACAAACTCACCATGCGCCGTAGACAGGGGTTGCTGCCCCGTATGCTCCACCGTTTTCTCCCTTTCCAGCCGATACTGGATCAGGTCTGCGATGGTGCCAATGCGAATGCCATGCTGCCTGGCAAATTCCTCCAGCTCTGGTCGCCGGGCCATACTGCCATCGTCATTCATCACTTCCACAATCACCGCCGCCGGCTCCAGCCCCGCCAGCCGGGTAAGGTCGCACCCCGCCTCGGTGTGGCCTGCCCGGCTCAGTACGCCGCCCTCCCGAGCTCTCAAAGGAAAGATATGCCCGGGTTGAACCAGATCTCGTGGATGCGCCTCCGGGGCCACCGCCGCCTTAACGGTTGTCGCCCGGTCGGCCGCCGAAATGCCCGTTGTCACCCCCTCACGGGCCTCTATCGATACGGTAAAAGCGGTCGCGAAGCTGGCACCGTTATTCATCACCATCGGAGGCAGCTCCAGCTGATCACATCTCTCTCCGGTGAGCGTCAGACAAATCAGACCCCGTGCATGCGTCGCCATGAAATTGATCGCCTCCGGCGTGACATGCTCCGCCGCCATAACCAGATCGCCTTCATTCTCACGATCCTCATCATCAAGGAGCAGCACCATCCGCCCCTTACCAATATCTTCGATCAGGCTTTCGGTTGAGTCGAAATTCATACAGTCACCGTTCTGGAGGAGTTAACGCTGTCGCCAGCACACGCTCTAACAATACAAAACACTATGGTATACCATAATACAAAACCTCAAAAGGAGCCATGAGAGGGATCATGATAAAAGGCTACTGGATCGCAAACGTCACGATCACCAACGAGCAAAACTACGCGGGCTACCAGGCCCTGGCACCCGAAGCATTTCGTAAGTATGACGCTCACTTTCTTGCCCGGGGCGGACAAAATCAGGCACTGGAAGGACGGACGACTCCGGAACGGACCGTCATCATTGAGTTTCCGAGCTATCAACAAGCTCTGGATTGTTACCATTCAGAAGAGTACCGGAAGGCTCGCGGGGCGCGAGAAGGTGCGGCAGAGGTGGACATTGTGATTGTGGAAGGCCTATAAAGCGGTTGCCGGCAACCCGAGACCACCGGGGAGCCGGCCGCAACATCAGGCTATAGCCAACTCAAAGCTGCTATCACGGCCCTCCATTGCAGACAGACACGTCCTTTTAGTTCTCGCCCGGCCCGGCCTTATCGGTTTTCAGGCCCGGTGGCGCATCCATAAAGTGATAACTCACCCACAGCAAAAGCAAATAAAACAGCGGCAGTAACGCCGCCAGAAAACCGTATTCCGTGCCCTTCTCGCTCCAGCCATAACTCACGCCAAAGAGCACCGGGTACATCAACGTCCCCCACAGAAACACACGGTTCATCACCCGGTTAAACAAAGGGGCCTTCACGCCGGGTTTACTCCCCAACCCCATGAGACTGGCCAGCGCGGCAAATGGGTATGCAATCAGGGGTATCGCACCTGCAACCAGAAACGCGACTCTGAAAAACTCCATCATCGCAGGCAAAGACATCCTTTGGAGGCAGGCGTCGGGCTAATAGCTGGTGATCTCAAAAGACTCAATGATAACGTTTCCCTGTTCATCACCCATGAGCTCTGACACCGCACGTTTCATAGCGTCAACATACCGGGGTTTAATATTGAAATCCGCATCATAAAGATGATCGTCGGCGTCCAAGACCACGTCAGACAAGGCCATCAGGCACGCAGACATTTCAGCGATACTGGAAAACAGGGTGACTGGCTTCCAGGTTCCTGCCCCATGGCGGCCAAACATCACCGTGCCATCGTCGGTATTGTAAATTAACGGGTCACTATTTGAACAACCAAAAACAACCCAGTTTTCAGGCCACGACGTTTCACGTTCTTTCGTAACGCCGTTTATTCGATAGCCTTCCTGAAACTTCATGACGCCGCCCAGGTCTGGAAACTCGAAAATCTCAAACCCAATATCTATCTGCCGCGACGCTGAGAGCCCGCTTGATAGAAACCTTTCTATCTCGATTGGTATGTTCATGTTCTGAACCGGTCTTTTCCTTTAATGTGCCGAACGCGCGGCGTCGGTTACTGCCTCTTGGCGCACCAGGACGCGATGGCCTCCCCAGGCTGGAGGTGGTAATTCTCAGCCTTTTTCCCCGTGCTGACGCCACACTCATTGCTGCCACAGGTATAACCCACCGCACGACCGACTTCTCCGTACTCCTGAATCAGGCCAACGGCGACCTGATTCTGAAGGTAGAACCGGTTTTTATACGTGCCCGTTGGAACCACCAGAGGCACCGGGGCGATACCGACAAAGGCACCTACTCCAGCCCAGGAGGTTCCATCTTTATAAATCAGTACCTTACACTCTTTGAAGTGATCGACAGAATCGGGATCGCCCCAGTATGCCGTGATTTCCTCTTCCGTATACGGCGCGTCCCGTTTCTCGAAGGAGAACTGATTACGTTCTTTTGCCAAGCGAAAATCGGTTCGGACCCATTCCGCTTTTCCATAAGTACCAACGGCCAGACCAACACAACCAGAGGCCAGCAACGCTGAAAGCACGATGACAACGGCTCGATACATCTTTCTTCCTTTTAGCACCTGCGCCTCGCGGCCTTCCAGAGCACAGCGGCCATATCTGCCTTGCTTTGTTAAAACCTGCCTTCAAGAACCACCGGGCTTAGCCAGACGCACCGCAACGTTGCTGTGTTGCGCTCCTGCTTTGCTCTCATCCAGCGATCCGAAAAGATTGACCCATTGCCCCTGGATCAGCAGCAACTCCCCGCTGCCGGCGCTGCTCCCATTGCTCGCGGTGTAACGGCCAGCATAATTGAATTGAAACTGCTTGGGCGAGCCTGCAACCGGCTTGAACTCATAACCTATGGCCAACTCCTTTGACGAAGCGAAGCCCGTCTCCTCGCTCGATACGCCAACCGTTATAAGAGACGAGTCTTTCAGAAAGCTGGGCAAAAGATCCGAGGGCTCGCTGTCAGTTTTGGTGGCCTGACACTCACAATACCTAACTTCCAATACCAACGATTTGTCAGCGAGATAGTCTTCAGGGCCAGCGCTGCCTGCAAAGACAAAGCCCGGGAGTAAGGATAGAAAGGCCAGATTGGCCCACCAGATAGCGTGTGATTCAATCCGTCGCATTTGACCTCCTGTGTTTTCGTTTCAACGCTAAAGTCCGCTGGCGCCGTCATCCGAACGCCGCGTCTTGCTAGCGGATAAATTCAGATATGGCCGCATCACTCGCAGTACCGCCGAACCAACCAACTGCTAAGAAACAGTCAACATCATAAGTGGCTCACAATACAATGATGGCTTCAATTTCTATCTTTAAATGTGGGGCAAAAAGCCCGGCCACATGAACCAACGAACTGGCCGGATGCAGACGCACTAAGATCATCAAAAGAAACTGTATTCTCATTGCCATTCCTTTGAATGTATAACCCCCTGACTTTGCGCCAGCGTCGGGGCGTCCGGCGGAGGCCCATCGGGCCGGAACAAATTTGATTGCCTTGTCAGCCTTGCGATTCATAAATATTGGGCTTCTCTTTTAGGAGACCCCACTTTAATTTAGGCAGTGCAGATAACTCATTATAAAACCTTTTCACGTCTCTATGACTGCGAAGGCTTAAATGCTCTAAATTAGTTAGCTCCAAGATTGGCGAATAATCCTTGTTTTTTAGCTGGATAGTCAGAAGATTTAGAAATCTTAGCTGTTTCATTTCTTTTAGGAAATCAATTGATTCCACCTTTACATATTGAGGGCCTAAGCCATCTCCGCATAGCGTCAGGCTTGTAAGCTCTTGCAATAGAGCTATTGAAGAGTAATCCTGAATCTTCTGAAAGTTCTCGATATAAAGACCTGACAACCTTTTAATTTTGCTAATAGGAGTTACTGATTCAACACCTGCACCAGATCCAATATATAAGAAGTCTAGATCTTGCAGGTTTTCAATCGCAGATAAATCTTTGTATGCACCCCATTTTATCTCTAGGTTTCTCAAGTTCGTTTGCCTGCATGCCGCATTGAACAGTTCTTGCGGCATTCTGGTTCCGAATTTTAACTTTTTGAAACGTGATGGATTTTTCTCTAGAAACTCACACCATTCATTTAATACTCGTTTCCTTTCTTTTTGAGAATATTCGCTGCCTAGTTGCGTGCAATTAATAACAAGCTCATCCCCACCGTCATAGTCGGCGAGCTCAGTTGCCCTGGGAATATCGTCCTTTCTATCCTTAAAGAAATGGTAGAATCCATATTGTACTTGCTCATCAGTTAGATTTTTCAATGCCATTCCTTGCGAGGCTAACACAGAGCGCACCGGCGACCTTGACACAGCGAAGCGGAGACGAGGGCGTCCGAATCCCGCGTTTGGTTAAATTGCTATCGTTCTCCTTCAAGGCCATGCCAAACCCGAAGAATAATGATGGCACTGGCATGGACTGAGTATCGAACGACGTATTTTCCCAAAACCATATCTCAAACAGAACCCGGCGGAGGCCCGCCAGGGCCGTAGCAAACTTGAACTGCTTGTTATGTGACTCTCTCGTATACAGTAAAACCATTTTGACCAGCGAAGACTTCAACCCAAGGTTCAGCACCTTCGAGAACCCATAGCACTAGCTCATAATCCGCCAACTCGTACCAATCACCGTCTGGCCACGGAAAGTGCCAGCCCCCGATGACAGCAACAATTCCGTCCACGTATAAGGCGCAGCTGCTCTGCCAAAGGCCCTCATATCGTTCAGGGATGTCACTAGGGAAATTTGAGTTGTATGGCTCGGTGCGTTCCCACCCATTATCTTGGAGAAATTTTTCGATGGCATCAGAGCCCCTCAAAAACACAGCCTCCAATGGGGGCAGCGATTCGCACTTCTCAGCATAAAGTGGCTCGGTAGATTCAAGTGGCTCCGCTGTAACTTCTACGACGGTTGAATTCGGCTCTTGGCCTAGGATCACTGTCAGCCATGCACCGCCTCGCCGAACACAGATTAACGGTCCGCCCTCCGGACGGTGCCCGTGCCAGTAACCCGAAGGCTCGCCGGTACCCGCTCGAGTAAAGTACAACGCACTTTTAGATAGGGCTTTCGCTTCTGCAATGAAATCGTCGTAGTTCATAGGCACAAATTAACATAAGGAGAAGCGCCAGAGCGCCCTAGCTGGTGGAAACGGCGACTAAAGCTGTCTGCAGCGACGTAGGTGGTCGCTGCAGACAGGCCGACCCAGGTCGCCGGGCTACAGGCTACAGCGCAGAAAACTCTGCGTGTTCTATTGCCGAGTCCAGAAAAATGTTGTTGATGCGATTCATAAACCGCTCCGGCATGCGCACGCGCTTAATGTGCTCGAGACCTTGAAAGCCTTGGGGGCCGATCTCTTTGATGTGGCGTGGGATCACCAAATCGACAAAGTTGTTGTAGGCAAAGCCACTCACACGAATCTCTACGACCGATTCTGGCAATGACAGTGATGTCAGCGCATTACGTGTGAAGCAATAGTCGGGAATGGTTTCCAGCGGCGCTTCAATTTTCAACTCTTCCAAGGCGTTTCTGGAAAACGCCCCATGACCGATGTAGGTAATTGCCTCTGGGATCACAAGGCTCTTTAACCGGTTGTTGTAAAACGCGTCCTGGCCTATGTAGTACAGCTTTTCGGGGAAAGAGATGCTCGTCAGCTGGTTTGTAGAGAAAGCTTCCGCGTGAATTTCTTCCAGAGTTGGAGGTAACACCACGGACTTCAGGCCTTTGTTCTTAAAGGCATAGCGGTATATGGCCCTGACCACCTCACCCTTGATTGTGTCGGGGATCACCAAATCGGTGGCATCTCCGTGGTAGTCGCCAATAACGACGCCGCCGTCTTCAACTTCATAACACTCAAACAGGTCCTCTGAGCTCGACATTTCTTAGCTATCCTTTTGGTTTTTTGGCGCTGAAAACAACTTAATCGCCATCATTGCGGATTATCACCATGGCATTGTTGTCACCCTGAAGCCTATTCGTGCAACTCGATGGTCGATTTCATTGATTGCCACTGGCGTGCGGGGAGAACCCGTTCGAGCAATTCCAGTTCATTGGCCGCCTCGAAATCCCGAGCGGTCACAAAAAAATCGTCGTCGGTTCTGATTAATGTTGCCAGTCGAGGGTTGTTCATTAGGCGGCGGCAAAATTCGACGTAAAACGTGATTACCAGTTCTTGTTGGCTCTCGAACTCCAAAGCGTCCAGCTGTGCATTGAGCTGGTCGAACAACGCACTGCAGCCTTGATGAAAGTCGACAGCGTCCAGGCCTCTTTCGCTGAAAAGCTCCGCGTCTGGAGCGTTCAGCCAGCTTAACGGTGCATACTCCGGATTATCGTCAACCTCGTGCGGTTGGATCAGCGCCAGGGTAGGGGGGAAGGGGCCCTGGAGCGAATACTCGAACAACACACAGCGTACTTCGACGCTTTCCAGCGATTCCTGGCTCAGCCCCGCCAGCAATCTGCTCTCAATAGCCTCGTTTGCCTGTTCCAACAGTTCTTCCAGCGAAAGCGAGTTCATTGCCCGGTCGTAGAGTATGTCGCCGTTGTCGAGTGACTCTATGCGGTCAACCGTGTAGCCGTCGTCTGCAAAATAGACCCGCTGTCGTTGCTGGCAGGTGTAATCGTGCGCCGGATTGACGCTCTCGCTGGTAATGTCACACATCCAGCGTTGGCCGTCAGCAGTGCCGCACTGCTGATACTGGTACCGCTGGGTTAAGCGCACGTGGGTGTCAACGCGCTCGTAGAGCAGCGGCAGCCCCTGGTCGTCGCGGGTTATTCGTTCAACCTCCACAGCGTTGACGTGACCGTCGTTGTGGTAAGCCTGCAAGCGGGTTTGGGAGTTCTCCTCGCGTTGGAAAAAGAAATCGTAGCGGATGTCTTCGCCATAAACCTGGGTGGCGTATTCGAGCTGCCCGTCATTCAATGCGAGAAGAAACCGGTCATCGCCTGGCACCTCTTCAACGGTGGGGTACAGGGCCACCTGAGCCGGGCTCAGGTGCAGCAATTCAACCGCAAAGGGCTGCAGCGTAAAGAAGTCCGCGCCGGCAAATACGATCTGTTCACTGCGGTTCGTAGCGCGTTCCAGCAATTGAGGATACTCTTGGGGCAACGCTTCAAACAATTCGAGTACATCCCTCATGGTGTAATCAACCTCATCCCGTAGTAGTGGCTATAAGCAAATTATCAATCGACGCAATGCCTCATTTATGACCCAAAATCTTGAGAAATAAAAAATATCAGACTGTTCAGTAAGTTACGATTTCTCTGTGCAATCATTCGTAACGTGAAGTTTTGGGCGGTTAAAAACACTGAACATTGAGCCTGAAGCCTCAGCGGCGCGCCCTTTGGGAGCTCTGAAGGAAAACCGGGACAGATTTATTTTCCCCCGGTGAAGCGGTGGAAAAATTGTCCGGCAACAGTGGCTGGTTATAGATGGGGCTCCTCCGGGATCTGAGCCAATAGGTCAGTAACCCCGATATCCACGCCCGCCTGCGATAGCAAAGTAGAAACTTGCCCTCGGTGATGAGTCTGATGATTAAAGAAATGAAGCATCAGGTTCGAATATCGCTTATTGGCAGGAATCCCTTTGGTGTTGTAGTAGCTGAGGATGAAATCCAGATCGCCTTCGGATAGCTGGGCTATCCAGCTAACAACCTGCCGGTCTAGCCAGATTCGCTGCTTAAATAAGCTCCCAAGATCGTCAAAGAGTATCTGACCTAGGCTTGTCGGATTTTGAAGTTCAGCGACCTCACGCAACGAGTTCAAACAGGACGGGTGGGTAGCAAAACGTTTGAGCCAGATGGTATCCCCAACGAGGATGTGGTTCAGAGTTCCCAGGATAGAGCCAAAAAAGGCCCCGCGGTCCTTCGCCAGATCTGTCGCAGAAAGCTGTCCCGCAGTTTCATACACCTTCGAGTTCATCCACTGGTTGTAACTGGCTAGCAATTCAAAGTGACATTTCAGGCTCATCGGAGTTCCATCTCACGGATAACGCCAGTGGTAATGGGCGCCAACGGAGCGCAGCGCAGTTGGCGTTCCGTTGACCATCTGGCTAGGAATCACCATGCGCGCTCCTCCTTAGGGAGGTGGAGCGCCTCGTCGTCAATTTTCTGGAGATCCATGAAAAAAACCCGTTCACGGATCGGTTTTTCTCTTTAACGCTTATATAACGCCTCAATGGAAGCTGAGCCCAAAGAGTGCGCATTAATCATATACCCAGTTAAGGCACCCGAAGCGTTTTCAGGTAATTCTAATTTCTTGGATAAAGCATGCACAGTAAATTGATACCTGTGTACACCATGACCTTCAGGAGGACAAGCGCCGCCAAAACCTTCAAAACCATAGTCGTTGTTAATTTGAAGACTTCCTTCGGGGGCGAGTTTATTGCTCTGATCACCAGAGCCCGCAGGCAGACTTGTCACACTTGATGGAATATTGACAATTTGCCAATGCCACCAGCCACTCCCCGTCGGAGCGTCAGGGTCATAAGCAGTAACCGCAAATGCTACTGTACCTTTTGGCGCGTTACTCCATGAAAGCTGCGGGGATTTATTACCCCCACTACATCCGAATCCCTCGAACTCCTGTGCTTTATCCATAAACTCGCCAAGAGCTATTTGCGTACTGTTCAGCGAGAAATTATCTGCCATCGAAGCCGTAGATAGAAGCATTGAGGAAAACAAAACCGTAAATTTATTAATCGACTTTTTCATTTGAACCTCCAATTGATCAGAGCGCTTATCATACGTTTCATCAGAAACGGGAATTAGCTCCAAAACAATCATTCATTCGCCCGATCCGTTCATCCTCGTCTTTCTTAATTCGGTAGGCGTAACATTAAAAAGCCGCTTAAATTTATCTGTAAAACGTGACTGAGATGAGTAGCCGCAGAGAGCTGCGATACGACCAATTGAGTTAGTACTTGTTTGTACCAGGTGCAAACCATAGCCAAGCTTTGCTCTATCTTTAATATCCTGAAACCTATCTCCCTCAGCACTTAACTTTCGACGCAATGTCGATTCGCTCATTGCGAGCATTGACGATATGACTCCTGCATCTAAATCGTTCGTTAAGTCTGAGGCGATAATTGTGTAGATTTTATGACTTAGAGTAGGCGGTTTCATAATGGACCTTACCTGTTCAAAGCCCAATGATCTCATAACCTGAAGAATTTCCTTACGACGAATATGCCACAGTTGAGGAGGCGCAAGTTCCGACCACTCTATAAACTGCTTCAAAGTATATTCCAGTGTTGGCTCTAATACTCCTTGAAAATACGTATTCGTCTCAGAGCTTCTGTGTTCAATGCACTCAAAATCAGAATATTCAAATTCGATGAGCAAGGCAAAATATTCTGAATTGCTTGGAATATTTCTCATCGCAATAGTTGGTTTGTTTGATAAAAAAACAAAGCTACCCGGCGGGCATACTAATTCGCCTTCGAAGCCCAATTCTTTACTTCCAGACAAAACCACTATTAACAATGGCTTAATCACCGGAACATTCAACATATGTTGCTCTTTAATAGAGCGATAAACAGAAAACGGTAAATTCCTGTTCTCAGATAAAGCTTTTTTTGCCAGATCAATCAACATTTGCATAGGTTCAAAAAGAAGGTTAAGCCGATGTTAAGCGGCCGACTTACCGGAGCACCGCGTAGGCAAGGCGGTCCGGTAGAGGGCCGTAGGCCCAGAACGGACTTGAACTACTTGTATGGCCAGACTCACTGGCGCGCGTTAGCGCGCACGCTAGTGCTTCGATTGCCCATATTTTTTATATGCCTTCATTATCATGATTAGCTATTAGGTCGGGTGTTAATAGCAATTTATCTTACCCACACCTCCAGTCAAAATCTCGATTTTTTATATCTAATTGGGCATTTCCAGAACCAAAGTTATATCCACCAAAAACTTCTTCAAACTCTATGTAATAGGGTGTTAGAAAATCTGGAATTCCTTGAGTAGGAAAAGTGGTTCCACCTAAATGATTAGGTGATATTTCATTTACCCAGCTTGGCTCATCTTCATAGGGATCAATATAACCCGTGCCCGCATCGTCAGTTGGTTGCGTTCCAGCGTTAGGGTCTTTAAAGTTCGGCTTTAGTAAAATTGCGCGACTATAACTTAATTCTTCTGTGGGTATACCACCAAGATCACGATATAAACCATATTCCTCAGGAGGTAAACTGAGACCTGGGGAATAAGTTTGTTTCCAAAAGCAGCTTGCACCACCTTTTTTTAGCCAGTCTGGAGAAGGAATATCATTCTCAAAATAACGAGTTAATAATTTGGGGGGCTCACAAAAATCTCCATTAAACTCTTCTTCGGTTAGTAACAATGTAGCGTAGTAACAACCTAGAATATCGGTAACGTATTTACATCTTGGATGTCCATTTTTGACCGAGTCCCAAAATTCTTTAAATGAAGGGTTTTCTGGCAACTGGTCGGATAGAACAGCTTCTTCAAGACCTTTTACATATTTTGGTCCGCCATCATTATGCTCTATAGCGATTGCAAAAAAACTAATCCCAACAATACCATCATAAACTCTATAGCCCTTAGGTAATTTTAATGTGAAACCATGCATCAAAGGGTAACCAGTATTGGGATCAATTGGCCATTGCTCTGATTTAATACCTGGTGGCAAACCAAATATCCACCCATCAAAACGCTCTGACTCAGTAGCAGGTTTTTTCAAAATTTCTATATTGTAAGCAATCATTTTCACCCCATATCTACAAATTTTTAGTCTTGCTGACTAACTTGGACACATAACGCTGAAATAAGCGTCGGCCCGTCAGGGACATCCGGTGGACGGCCGCCAGGCCGGGGGAACTCAAAGTCCGACAACATGCGCTTGTTAGGTGATTTAGATTGATTCATACAAGCCATTTTCATTCTCTTTAACGAGTATCATGAAATCGATATAAAGAGAGATTATTTCGTCTTTTTCATTGACGCCCCAGTATGCAGGATAAGCACCGTCACCAAAGCCACTCGTGGAAATAACGCAATCATTTTTTCCTGTCATTGAAACTAACTCTGGCTTACCTGACATGCACCATTCGTTAAAGATTTTTTCTTTTCCTATTCTGTTTAGCTCCATAAGATTATTCACATCAAATATGGCTAAATTCCCAGCATCTACGCCATAAACTCCATTACCGCTAGGAGTATTGGCAGCATGCCATTTCATAGGCTTTTCACTATCGGTAAATTTGACGCGAATTCCAGCAACCCGATCATGTATCGTGACTGTTTCTACTGGGTATTCCCCTGGCTTTACCTTTCTTTGTAGAGGTTCAAAGTCGTATATGTCGTAACCAAAATCTAAAATACCAACAACCCCAGAACTGATTCTTAGACTTCCTATCTGTTCTAGTCTCGCTACACCTTCATCTAAATGTGGAACTTTAACATTGCGATCTTTTTGAAAAAGCGTATTTTCATTGAGATCAATATGTTCCTCTCTATCCATGAAAGGAGCATCTTCGACACTCATAGCTAGTATTTCTGTATGCTTATCAAGATCGATAACAGGGCTCTTAGGAGGGTGAAATAGTGTAAATATCTCAGTTATTTTCCAGCCACTCTCTGCGTCACGCACAAGTTCATAGACATGATAGTTTGAGGACTTAAGTGCCTCCCGGTACAGCTCTGTAAATACTTGAGCGTTCTCACCATCAATTTCGCATTCTGTGATTTTTTCTGTTTTAGGATCATAATCAGCTGGTGAGCCAAAAGAATTTTTAGATCCTGAATTTCGGCCAGCAGCGAAGTGAGTCTCATCAACTTCTGATATTTGATTGCCCCAGTAATCGAAATCAACATCTTCGCCCATTTTTTTTTGGGCTTTTGACCACTGCTCATACCAGTGAGAAATAAACGCTTTAACCCTATCTTCAGGAGAATTAACTGAGTCGCCGTAACTATTCTTTTTCTTAAATAAATTAAATGTATTTTTCATACTCGATTTCAAATTCCGACTTCACCTAACGAATGATATGGACTCCCCCTGCTCCCACGGCCTCAATCGTGTGCCACATTGAAGGTGTCTGACACCTTTAATCCGAAGCAGGAGGAGTCATCATGAATGTTACAACCATTGGCATCGATCTGGCGAAAAGGGAGTCCATGTAGCTTTGGTTTAGCGGCGTGACGGAGCGCCAGCGGAGGCACGTCCGACAACGGCCATTGGTTAAATGCTTGAATGCGCATAGTTATGCGCATAACATCAGACTTTGTATTCTATATCTTCTGGGAGGCCCTCATGGCCCAACTGTATGACTCAGCCGCCCCCAAAAAAGCAGCAAATCTCTCCATCAATAGCGATCTTCTGCGTAAAACCCGGGAACTGAACATTAACTTGTCTGCCACCCTGGAACGAGCTTTGAAAGAAGAGCTCTCAAAACGCGAAGCCGCCCAGTGGGTTGAAGAAAATCGCGCTGCGATAAGAAGCTACAACGACTTCGTCGAGCAACATGGATGCTTCGGCGACGAATTCAGGGAATTTTGATGGCACAGTTCGATGTATACCCCAACCCAAGCAAGACCAGCAAAGCGCACTATCCTTACCTGGTCGATATTCAGAGCAGCCTGCTGAGCGAACTGGCAACTCGCATCGTCATCCCCTTGGGGAAACGCTCCGCATTTGGTGGTGAAGCCATGCAAGGAGTCACACAGGAAATCAGCTTTGCAGACGAGGAACTTCTACTGTTAACACCGCAAATTTCCTCGGTTTCGGAAAAGCACCTCAAAAACCCGGTTGGCTCGCTATCGCACTTCAGAAACCAAATTGTCGGGGCCTTGGACATGGCTATCACCGGCATTTAACGCCAGTGTTAATGGGCG
This sequence comes from Marinobacter daepoensis DSM 16072, assembly GCF_000421165.1. GTDB lineage: Bacteria > Pseudomonadota > Gammaproteobacteria > Pseudomonadales > Oleiphilaceae > Marinobacter > Marinobacter daepoensis. The sequence continues at coordinate 161,699 of NZ_ATWI01000012.1, read as the reverse complement.
ACAACGGAGCGCAGCGTAGGTGCGTCCGCCAACAGCCACTGGTTATGTGATGGCAGCTCAATCTGGCAGCCCCTCGAACTTTGGCACCTCCCCTACCCCCCCATCCCAAGCAGCTTTGCTGGATGAAAAGATGTGCGCTGTTGGCGACATAGAGATTTCAGTGTCCAAACACCCTGCCGGAACGACGAGGAAACCTGCGGTCTGAGTGTCCGGCAACGCTGAGCCACACAGCTTACAAAAACTTTTGTTATGACGAGTGCCTGGAAGCGTAAAGGAAGTCACAGCATCTGCACCCGACCGCCAGACCAATTTAGCTGACTTTGAGAATAGATTTGCCGCATGAGCCGAACCCGTATCTTTTTGGCAATGCTGGCAATGACACAGGTAAAAGCTATCGAACTCACCTTTTACCTCAAAGCTCACGGTGCCACACAGACAAGAACCGAAATGATCAGTCATCAGAATTCCTTCCATGGCCTGTGGATAAAATACACATAACGCCCGGCTCACGCGCCGGTTTGGAGCAGCCAAGCGGCGGAAAATCGGTCGCTGTGCAGCCAATTGTTAAAGCCTGCCCAGCCAGTACTGCGGGCGCTGACGGTCATGGGCAACAGCTAGAACCTGAAAGCCGTCAGGCCTTTCCGGTAAACGATAGACAGGGGAAATCGGTGGAGGGGCGCTCTACGAATATCTGGCTGCAGCTCAACTTGCCAGGCTTGTGGTGACTCGCCAACCAAATTGGCTAGGGCCTCAAATTCCTCTATCAAGGCACCACCCAATCCCGGAACTTTTGATTCATAATAACCAACTGATTCCAGGAACTCGGCTTCCGCTGCCGGGTGAAAAGAATAGTTCATTTGATCAGTGCTCTAGCCTTCCTCATGACATCCTCACCAGACACTGCCTGAACTGTGCCATTATCGAGCTCTTCGCCCCTGCGCCTCGCCTCAAGCAACCAATCGGACCTGAGCTCTTCTTCTGGTGGGGACTCCAGACTCAATACCAGTCGCTGGATCAACTGCGCTCGCTCCTCTTTGGGAAGGTGCAGCGCCTCGTCTTCAATTTTCTGGAGATTCATGGACAAAACCTCTCGTTCACGTATCACCCAATTTTGACACGGATAGGTGTCAGGTGCCACGACTCGGCTTTTTCCGCTTTAACGCCAGTGGTAATGGGCGGCAACGGAGCGCAGCGTAGTTGGCGTCCCGTTGACCACCTTGTTATGAAGGCCTAGACCTCCAATTTATGAAACGCCGTGAGGAACTCCTTTTTGCCCTGATTGAACCTCACGTGCGAGTCATGGGTAATCGGACGACTGTCCTCTTCAAATGCTGGCGCAATTACTCCCCAGTTAGAATTTCTAGCAAAATAGACGACGCAATCGATATTGCTGTCTTTCCACTGATTGTGAACCACATGGTCATTGCCGGTGGCACCAACTGTTTTGACCTGGACCCTGAAATAGTTGGGTCCGTCTGAGATTAGGATATCCGTCTGATGGCCATGGTCGAGCACCGGTAAAAACACCTGCCAGCCATCTTGCATCAACCAACTTACGACCATGCTCTCGTACGAAGAGTTTTTTAGGGCTTGATGGGTATTCGGCTTAGTTTGAGTTAATCGTCTAGGCACATTACTTCCCTATACGTTGCCTGCACTGCGGCTTATGCCAGGTACAGAAGACATTTCCTTGTGGAATATGCCCCTTGATTAGCGAAGTGCCCCTTGTGGGATCAGTTCGCGGAATTCTTCATAACGCCAGTGGTAATGGGCGGCAACGGAGCGCAGCGTAGTTGGCGTCCCGTTGACCACATTGTTAGAGCATGATGCGCTCGGGCAGCAAGTCAAAAACCTGATCACCAGCCGCCCATCGAGCCTCAATACTAGGATCTTCCAGAGCCTTAAGTACCCCTTGCGAGAGCTCAACGGGATGCATGACGACACCTTTTTTCTTGTAAGTCTGGATGACTTCATTTGCCAAAACGTTTTCCGCGTTGCGAAGCTCTGCATCCTGAATCGCTGCTTTATTCTTTACGCAAGCAGACACGCTGCCAGAAAAGTACGCTCTGCATTTATGAGGTCGGACCGAATAGATTTCACATCCCCCAGCATCAGATAAAAAGGGGCAAGGATTCTCGTAATTTTTAAATTCTCTGCCAGCGGCGTAGCTCGCAGCTTCTTTCAAACTTTGGACGAATTTACTTCGTGTCTCTGACTCCAGACCTTGCAGATGTTTAGCAATGCGAAATACCTCCGGGGGAAGTGCCTCGACCCGCAATGAACAGCAATGGCTACAGCCCTTTTTACACTCAAACATTGGGGGATTTGGATCGCTCAGCCTAGCAGTAGCGAGCTCATCGGTAGCCTTATGGAACTTCGCTATGTTGTGCGCCAGAGCTTGTGGGGCCGGTGATCGCCGCAAGCTGCCACCGATGATCTTTTTATGCTTCTCAATAATTTTTCGCGAGTCCATCTGCCGACTTCAACTCCTTGGAAAAATGTGCTCTAACGCAGAGCTAAGCGGCGCCACGACAGTGGCGTCCGGTGACGGCCGAAGGCCGGAACAAACTTAAGCGACTTGTTAGAAACTGTCATTCTTAGATCTTTGTATGGCTGATTTCCTGCGATAAGCCGCTATATCTACACTGAATTCGCGGTTTGGATTCCTCATCTACAACCGTCATCTCGAATTCTGTATTTCGATAAACTGATTCATAAAGCTGGATTTCATATGAAAGCGGAGGAGACGAAGCAGGCATAAAATAGAAGGAATAAAACGTTTTTGCCGCTCCAGCGGCATCTCCTGCAAACTTAAAATGGTTCATGAAATTCTTGAGAGCCAACTGACAATAGAACTCCGTCGGCTCGGCCTCCACGCTAGAGTAAAACTCGAGTTTTTGAGCCTCATGGTCGTACCTAACTCCGGCATACCTAACATCGAAGGCTCTAAATTCCTTCATTTTTTCCTGCATCTCGAACTCGAAAGCCTCTTGTTTTAAGCGAATCATCGCTAGATCAAGGCGGCTCACACCCTGGGCGTCCAGCACCTCAAAAGAAGACTTTGCCCAAACAAAACTCGGTAGTATGAACAGGAGTAATGTTATTCTCAGGATCACCTTCATCTACCCCTCCATTTCTAACGCTGAGCTTAGCGGCGCCCTTGTAATGGAGGCGAAGCCGCAATGAAAAGGGCGTCCGGCGGCCATCGGCCGCGTACTACAGCGACTTGTTACACAAATTTAGAAGTGCTCACAAGTACCGTGATAAACATAACTATTGTTCAGGAACACAAAGGGCTTTATGGGCCCGTCCTGGAACTCCTCAATCGTTAGTACGTACACATTAGAGGTGATGTCATTTTTCATTAATGTGAGGACCTTGAAAGAATTTTCTTCAGATCCGCTATCAATTACTTTTGGAGAGGTGACATAGCTGTTCTTAAGGTCGCCCACCATAAGCCCTGAAGAACGATCCACTGTAAATTCAGCACCAATCATTGGGGCGAGAATTTCTTCATTTCGCTCGCCCTGTGTATTGACTTGGAATGCAGCAGAAACAAGGCATCGGTAATCCCCCGCAGCTTGCGCAGAGCCTACCCCAAGCAAAAAAAGGATCAGAACGCCACATTTCATCTCAGTTTCCCTCTGTGTAACGCCATTGTTTAGCGGCGCCCTGACAGGGGCGTCCGGTGGAGGCCGCAGGCCGGAACGAACTACAACAACTTGTTAAGTGATTCCAGGCTCTCAGGCCCACCGTCCAGTCGAACACACTCGGCAGACTCTTGCTCCCAAGGTGCAGCGGACTTTGTATGAAGATGAACAGATATCCTCGACGCGACTGGTTCATCAAGCAAGCCGGCAGGAATCCAAACCATTCCACTGTCTCTCAGGCTATTGGGAACCGGACTCCCACACACTGAACAAAAATCGCTTCGGAAACCACTGGGCTTTTTGTAGGACCTAATATCACTTTCACCTGACACCCAGCGAAAAGCGGCGGCCTGCACAAAGGTAGCAGCATTAGCTGCCGCTCCAGTGGCTTTGCGGCACAACGAACAGTGACATTGATAGAGGTTTCTAATCTCCCCCTCAATTTCGAACTTCACGTTTCCGCAGAGACATTCACCTTTCATCGATCAATCCTTTGACACTTAACGCCTGCTTCAGCTGCGACGAAACTGGAGTGTTTTTGTGTTAATGTTTGAGCGCAGCGAGTAACACAAAAACAGGGAGGTTTTGGCGTCAGACTGCAAGCGTTTGTTATACGTTTTATTGACGCAGATTTCTAATTGCATCCAATGTCGTGTCACTTCCAATTTTCTTTGAGTGCTTTAGCAATAACTCTTCCAAAACTTTCTCCTCATAAACTTCATAATTTTTTGAATCCATAAGTGCAGACTGCATCAGTTTTTGCACTTTATCGCTCCCCTTTTCTTCTCTACAAAGCCCCGCATCCATCATAAAGCGGTCTAAACCATAGATTCGATATGTATATCTTCCTTTGGGGGTTTTAATTCTATACAGTTTTCCCACGACAATAACTTCTAAGTGATCATCATAACTATCGAAATGCGGATGCACTATTTTATAGGCAGTAGAATTCTTTGGAAATCTAACTCTACTTTCTCTATCCAATACTCGACCATCTCGCTTTTCATTATTACAATCAGGGCACGTAATGCACAAATTCTTTGGCTCAAACATAAAACCTGGGTGCGTAGATTTTGAAATAATATGTTCAGCGTCCCAAGCTCTATTGCTATTCACTACCATTCTTTGCCTGCAAAAAAAGCATGTGTAGTCTTGTTCCTTTAAATAGTGATTCTTAATTATCTGCCGGACATGCGAATATTTTTCGTCGGACCAAGAAACAGATTCTTTATCTTTTAGGGAATTAAACTCATTAATTAGATCTAGGTCTTCCCCTAAAAATATTACTTCATTCACGCTCAAGAACCTCCAAAGCCTTCTTTAGCGTGGAGAGTAATTTTTTAACTGGATCCCCTTCACCAATAAACGAGTCAAACTCAATTAAGTTATTAATTTCGAGAGAAAAATCACTATCCAGCTTTTTCCCTTCGCTTAACTTAGATAGAACTCCTATTAACTTTCGGATTAGATACTCATTTTTATAACCCGGAGAATTAAAGGTTTCAGCAAGCTGATAGTCTGATGACTTAAACGCATACTCCTCACCACCAATCGCATCTGCAGGATTATTCTCTAAATTAACCACAAATGAGTTAGAAGATGGAATCGAGGAAACCATGCTCGGAGAGTGAGTAGCGAGAATAAAATGACAACTATTATAGTTAGAGAACATAGTTTGTATTAATGGCAAAAAGTCCCTCTGCCATTCAGGGTGTAAGCTTAATTCAGGTTCATCTAATAATACAATTGAGTTATCTGATATTGAGCCTGCTATTGCCAATATATTAAAAAGTATGCATAACTCGCCAGAGCTAGCTTCAGTAAGGAAAAATTTCTTATCTTCTAAGTCTTTAGTAAATTCAATATTGGCCAGATCTACTAGATCATAACTAGCAAGCACAGAGAATTCTTCTAGAAATTTTGGCTCAATACTTGTGGAGCTATCAATATCAAGTTCGATAGAAAAAGCCTCTTCACGGCGGTGGAACACATCGGTCTTCGAATTAGAATAAAGGCCATCGTAAAGTTTTTGCGCGTTAGCTAGAATTATTTCCTTATCTTCATCAGTTAAGTTCTCATCAGTCTCTTTACCTTTAAAGAATCTGACGCTCCGAACAGCTTCTATAGGCCCTCTACGATTTTCGTTTAGAATATCTTCGAATGAAAAATGGTCGGGAAATTTCAGGAAAACCGTGAATTTTGTTTTAAGTCCCAGGTATGAGAATAAAGGCTGTAATTCATTCGTTCTTTTTTTGGGTTTCAGGAAAAAGTTAACAAAAGATGCCCCAAGCTGGTCAAACTTTGAGCGCATATAACTTTTGCTAGATCTATCTTTAGTTCTTGCTCCACGGTAAAGGTAGTGGTTACCTAATACACTAAGATCAGAACGAATTCTCCTTTCGTCTAGCATAGGAAATTTATCAAATGGACTCGATGAAACAGCAATAATTTTGGGGAAATTCTCGATCTTTTCTTGTGGAGAGTCGTCAAGTATATGTTCTATTACAAGTTCTCTACTTCCAATATATTGACTGCGTAGACTTTCAATTATTTTCTCATGTAAATGCTCCGGTATCTCACTAAGATCAATATTTGGCGGAATAAATATAGGTTTTGTGATATGTATCTTCTGACATGTATTACCGTCAGAAAGAGTTAAGCATCCCGTTTCATCTAATCCGGTGAGTTCTCGCTGTTCATAGTAATCAAATAGATCTTGAATACGAAAATGATGCTTACTTTGACTTAAAAGTGAAGATATTGCCAAATGGATTATTTTCTGAAAAAGCCTACTTTTTCCTGATCCGTTGCGACCGACAATGATCGTAAATACATTTTTATCTTTGTCATAATCTTTAGAGCAAAGCTTAATTTCTCTGTTTTCAAACTTCACTTCACTGACAATCATTCAAATTACTCATTTATTGATGAAGACTACTGTATCTAGACGTGTAACGCCGCATTCAGCGGCTTGTCCGCTGCAATGCTTTGTTAGCCTTTCTCAATGTCTCGTCATCACGAATTGACGTCATTGCTTTACTAAATTCCACAGCATGACCCATGGCTTCTTTCGCCAGATCAGCGCCCGTTGCAATACTCTTCAAATGATTAGACACCCGGAACTGTAGAAAATTAAGAAGAGTTTGCACAGACCATTTTTCTTCTCGAAATTGTCGATACTCCTCTTCTAGCATACCCGCGCTCAATATTCTTACAACACCGTCATCATCCCTCCAGTCATAATCAGGAGTTTCCCCAGAACTGCACTTATTCAAGTAAAAGCAAAGTCGAGCTACGGTTGCGGTGTATGTGCCAAACAATTGATATATTGCATCGTCCATAAAAGGCCTTAAAATATCCGGGCCCTTTGGCAAAATGTCACTAATAGCGCCTATATCAGTGCTTTTCGCAAAGCCTGAGAATTTGGGGTCACTAGAGAATTTTCCATACTCCTGGTGAACAAGAATATCTAACCATATTATTTCAGACGGGGTCTTCTCTCGAAACTCAATAAAGCTCTTCCAGACCTCAGCAATTGCCTGAACCCGCCTCTCAGCAAACGCTTTCTTACTTTCGAAATATGTTGCATTAGTTAACAACAGGGAACTATGTAGGTCTTGGTTAGCAGATTTTAGCAACTCTAATTCTTGTGAATACTTAAACCTGTCTTGTTCTAATATTCTATTCGCCCATACTTTTCCAAGCCATGAGCTTAAACCTAAGATAATTACGGCCGCGCCACCGACCGCTCCTAAGGCTGCCGCCACTACTTGAAAGGTGTTTGCCCAAGTCATACTTGCTTCCTAATGGCTAACGCGAAGGTAACCGGCGCCGGAGCGCAGCGGAGGGAACCAAAAGCGGTACGCTTTTGGCGTCCGGTTGACCGCCTGGTTAGTGGCCGGTCACCACCAAGGTCTCCCCCGGCACCCCACGCTGTATGCCCTCTCCCGAACAGCTTGCACCAACCTAACGGATGGTGACAGGAACCAGAGCGCAAACTGCACTAACCCAATTACCATTTGAACTGGACCGCCCCGCGACTGGGGGCAGGCCGTGAATAACCATGCTGCCGATGATGTTGGCAACTAACTTCGACAGCAACCTTTCCGGCCTTGGCCATCGCCAACACAAGCGGCTTTACAACCAAAGCCGGTGCCAAGGCCTTTGCACTAAGCCCGCCAAAAATTAAAACGGCTTGGGCCATTAACGCTGAGGTAACCGGCGCCGGAGCGCCAGCGGAGGGAACCAAAAGCGGTACGCTTTTGGCGTCCGGTTGACCGTCTGGTTATGACTCAACCAGCCAAACTCCGTTGGAAAACAAAGCCTTAGTGGCAATGATAAGGCTGTGAACCTGCGTGACAGCATTGCCCAGGTGGGCTGTCTTTCCGGCAACCGCCACCATGAGCGAACGCCGTCGACGCGAACACAACAAGAACCAAACTTAGCATTATTTTTTTCATGGTCATTCTCCAGGATTGAGGTGCTAGCGCACTGTACAACCTCCATGTTCATTGCCCTCCAACTATCTTGGCACAACCCAGAAAATGTAGACGAAATGTACGTAAATCACCATAACGCCTTGGCTTTGCGGCGCACCGAAGCGCAAGCGTAGGTGCGTCCGACAACAGCCACTGGTTATATGCTGCTTACTCTTCTATTAGGCCTTGTTTTTTGAGTTCAGAGGTAATTGCACCATTTGTACGTCCAAACTCATTAGCAAGAACAGAGACTGATTTACCACTTTTAAATTGCTCTGCCACATAATTTTTTTGCTCTTCGGCCCAAGGTAAACCAGCATTTTTCGGCAAACCATTTTCTAGGTTTTCAGCCTGTTTTTGCTCAAGAGTCTTTTTAACTTTGGGCTGCTTTTTAGGTGGATTTTTTATAAAGTCCAATGTAGCAAATAAAGCTCTGATAGTATCAGGGCAATTGTATGGGGATTCATCAGGTAAAACTTCACCTGTTTGTGGATTTATACCGTTAGCTAAAGCTTCAATGATCTTTAGGTTTGCTTCCATACTATTTTAAAACTCCATGATTCGAAAAGCATATAACGCGGAGCACAGCGGCGACCCGACAGGGGCGTCCGGCGGCCATCGGCCGCGTACTGCTGCGATTTGTTAAGTTTTTGCGCGGTTCTTAATCGCAACAATGGGCATAATGATTACCAAGCTATAGAGAAGCATGCCAACAGTAAGAGCAGCAAACTCAAGCAATTCAATACCGCGGCCCGGTATGTCGAATACGGTATAACTCCATACTCCGGCACTCACACCAATGACAGAATAGATCAAGCCACGGACGTACGTTCCAATACCAGCCTTCTTGAGTAACGGCCCTCCAATGAGCGCGATAATTCCGGCGGCAAAAAATATCGGGATCGAGTTTACGGCAGCGCTTTCAAGCATGAATCCAATAATGCTGTTCACGGCTTCTCCCTATACTTAACAGCTAATTATACGAACGCGTTCGTATAACACCCATTCGTATAATTCCAAAAAATCCGGTTCAAAAACTCATTAATTTAAACCTGAAATCAATAAGTTAACAAAACCACCACGGCTACCGCCGGAGTTATACGCCCTTGTTTGAGCTACTCCTGCCCGAAAACCCGGGCGTATAACTCCGCCCGGCTCTTTATCCCTTTTCAAACCTATCAGAAGGTTAGCAACATTTCCTGCCGGTTTTCCGGAGTTTTGCGAACGCGTTCGTATAACTCCGCCCTTTAAGCCTGTGTTCGCTGCAACACCCTGCCCAATGTATGGAAGTACGCCAGGAAGGCTTGGTTAATGTTTTCGCGCTGTGCACCCTGTGGATAAAGCCCCAGCCGGGCTTCTTCGCTTTCTTTCGTGCCCTGTACCAGAAACGCGTTTTTCAGTGGTGCGTCCTGCACAAAGGCTTCGAAGGCTCTGGCGCACAGCTCTTCGGGCTGGCTGTAATAATGAACGCCTGCGGCTTGGTCGGCCTTTGCCGACTGCCGGAACAGGTCGCTGGGGTGGTCACCGGAGGTATCCAGCAGGATGGCTTTGAAGCAGGCTTCGAGCCGTTGGTTCAGCGGGTGCGGTATAGCATCCCGGCGGGTAAGCCACTGGCCGGAAGCAAACTGGCCGGGCGGCACCTGGCGGAACAGTTTGGTGCTGATGTAGTGGTCGAAGGCATGAAACCATTCATGGGCAATGCTGCCCGGGCCGGCGTTTTTGGCCAGAGCGAAGCTGCGGGTGGCGGGGGTGTAATGGGCCGAGACACCGGGGCGGCCGCCAATACCGTATTGCAGGGCCAGGGTGCCGCGCAGTGCGATCAGGGGTTCCGTGCCTCCCAGAATGCTCATCAGGTCGCACAGCGCGTCGTAGAACAGGGCCGCGCTGCGTTGTTTTTCTGGCTCGGTCACCCAGCGGCCGATCTCGACACTGCGAAACTCAAATCGGCGCCGAACGTCGAGGAACGTAACCGGTGCGCCGGCCCGGTGGTCCGGGCCTTTTCGATAGAACTGTCTGGCCATGGGGAGATTCTACGGGCAACGGCGGGGGTTGTCTCAGCCGGATGCGGTGACGCGGTTTGCGCACGGCCTCCGGGCTTCCAGTTCGGTGAGATTGCCAAGGGTGGTGCGGGCGATGTTTTCCAGTGCATTGCGGGTAAAAAACCCCTGGTGGCCGGTGATCACCACGTTCGGGAAGGTCAGGAGGCGGGCAAACACGTCGTCTTTCAGCACGATGTTGGACAGGTCTTCGAAGAACAGGTCGCCCTCTTCCTCGTACACGTCCAGCCCGAGGTAGCCGATCTGCCCGGATTTCAGGCCCTCGATGATCGCGGCGGTGTCGACAATCGCCCCCCGGCTGGTGTTGATCAGCATCACGCCTGTTTTCATGCGGGCCACGGCACCGGCATCAATCAGGTGGTGGGTCTCTGGTGTCAGAGGGCAATGCAGGGTCACGATGTCGGCCTGCCGGAACAACTCGTCCAGGCTGACGTAACGGCCTCCAAGCGCGGGCACCTCCGGGTTTTGGCGAGGGTCGTTGCACAGTACCTGGCACCCGAATCCACGCATGATACGCACCACTTCCATCCCGATCTGGCCAGTGCCCACAATCCCGACGGTCCGGCCCCGGAGGTCGAACCCCAGCAATCCGTCCAGCGCAAAGTTGCCGTCGCGAATGCGGTGATACGCCCGGTGGATCTGCCGGTTAAGAGTCAGTATCAGGGCCACGGTGTGTTCGGCAACGGCGTAGGGAGAATAGGCGGGCACCCGGACAACGTCGATGCCCAGCCGTTCGGCCGCTTTCAGGTCCACGTTGTTGAACCCGGCGCAACGCAGGGCCACCGCCCGGGTGCCACCTTCCGCCAGTTGCGCCAGAACGGGGGCATCCACCTGGTCGTTCACGAACACACACACGGCGTCGAACCCGTTGGCGAGTGCCGCCGTTGCGGCATTCAGCCGGGGCTCAAGAAACACCAGCTCGTGCGGGTGTCCGTCCTGATTGGCCTGCGTCAGGAAGTGCTCGTCGTAGGGTTTGGTGCTGTACACAGCCACTTTCATGGGGCTTTCTCTTCGGGTAAAACCAGAGGGCGTTAGTTAAAACATAGTTCAGCCTGGCCCGGCACCGCAATTTTATTCAATACCCGGAGTTGCCACTGGGTCAGACTGGCCACTCCTGTCGCAGAACGAGCCCGCTATTCATGAGTCTGTCTGTCATTCTTCCTATGTCGGCCTTTGCCCTGGTGGCCTCCATCTCTCCCGGGCCGGTCAATCTGGTGTGCCTGAGCAGTGGTACCCGGTACCCGGTCTATCAGGGCCTGATGTTTGTTACCGGTGCCACTCTGGGTTTTATCGCGTTGTTTATTGCGGTGGGCCTTGGCCTGCATTCGCTGCTGGAGCATGCGCCCCAGGTTGAACGGGGGTTAAGCTGGGCCGGGATCGCCTTCCTGCTGTACCTCAGCTACCGGCTGGCAACCGACGACGGGCGCCTGACCGAAGACGACGCGCGCCCGGCCCCTGGCTTTGTCACCGGCGCCCTGATGCAGTGGCTGAATCCGAAAGCCTGGCTGGCCTCGGTGGCTGGGATCGGGGCGTTTACTGAAGGGGGAGACACAACGCTGCTGTGGCTGTTTGCCGGCCTCTATCTGCCCATTTGCTGGGTATCTCTGGCCGGTTGGGTTTACGTGGGGGTAGGCCTTCGCCGGCTGGTTCAGCAACCGGGTATGTTACGGGCGTTTAACCGTTGTCTGGCGTTGTTACTTGCCGGCAGTTGCGTTTTCCTGTTGCTGGACTGAGGCTTGCCGGTACTGGTTTGGCGTGGCCGCCACCAAGCGTTTGAAGGTTCTCTGAAAGTGCGCCTGGTCGGCAAAGCCCGCATTCAGGGCAGCCTCGGCAATGCTGGCTCCCCGTTTCAGGTCGTTCTGTCCGTGCTGAATGCGGCGGTTGATCAGGTAGGCATGGGGCGTTAAGCCGTATGCCTTCCGAAACGCCCGCACCAGATGCCCCGGGCTGTATCCGCTCATCGCACACAAGTCGTCCAGTGACACCTCGGCGGTGCAATGCTGGTCGAGGTGGTCCGCCACGGCGGCCAGGGTGCCCGAGGGGCGCTGAATAGCCTGAGCCGGTGGTTCTGACAGGCTCTGCATCAGGTCCAGCAGGTACTCCGCCACCCGGCTTTGCTTTTCCAGCAGATCCCGCCCGGGGTCCAGCAGGCAGTCGGCCACGGCACAGTAGCCCCGGTACTGGCCGGGGTCGGTGATCACCGCCGTGTCCAGGTCCTGCCAGTCGCCGGTTGGCAGCAGGCCAGCCTCACACCGCAAACGGGTCAGCCAGCCGGTATCCACATACAGCATCAGGTAGGCCCAGGGCTGGTTATCAATCGGGTTGCAGGCGTGGGGCCATTCCGGGTTCATCAGCACCAGCGCGCCCTCCCGCACATGGTACTGGTCGTTGCGGTACAGGAAGGTGCTTTCACCGGCGGTAATCGCGCCCATCGACCAGTGCCGGTGGGTGTGCAGCGCATAACAAACCTCGCGCCCGTCCGCGACTTTGCGCAATTCCACATGGGGCATGCGGGCATCGCGCCAGAAGATGGGTTTGCGAGGGTCGGTCATGGTGGTTGCCTCAAAGCGAATCGGCCAGGCCAGTGCGTATGGCACTAGCCTAGCAGACATTCACCATTCCAGCTGCGCCCCGGTCTGATATTCAATCACCCGGGTTTCAAAGAAGTTCTTCTCTTTGCGCAGGGTGGCCTGCTCGTCCAGCCAGGGCGACACGTTTTTCGCCCCCGGGAACGGTTCTTCCAGGCCCACGGTGCGGGCCCGGCGGTTGGCCACGAAGCGGAACTGCTCGGTGTGGTATTCCGCCGAGTAGCCCAGGATCGGGTCCCGCAGCACGTAGTTGGCGTAGGCCATTTCCGCCGCTTCGGATTCGTCCCACATCTCGCGCACGGCTTTCGTGTCCAGGGTGATTTTCTCTTCTTCCAGAATCTGGTTGACCACTTTCAGGCCGAACGAGAAGTGCATGGCTTCGTCCCGCAGGATGTACTGCAATTGCTCGCCGGTGCCCCGCATCAGGCCCCGGCGCTGCAGGGCGAAGATAGGGCTGAAGCCGTTGTAGAACCAGCAGCCTTCAAATACCGCGGCGAAGAACAGGTAAGACATCACGAAGTCCTGCAGCTCGTCCGGGTTGCGCAGGTTCATGTCGGAGCGCATGGCAGCATCCAGGCGGCGGTTGGCCAGCTGAATTTTGCCGTTGATCTCGGGCACCACGCGGTAGCGGTTGTAGATCTCGCTCTGGTCCAGGTTCAGGGTTTCGATGCAGTGCTGGTAGGTCCAGGTGTGCAGCGCTTCTTCATATACCTGCCGGGCCTGATAAATCTGCAGTTCCGGCGCGCTCATCTTCTCCATCACCGCCAGGCCGATGTTGCGCATGGCGAGGATGTCGGAGGTGGTCAGGTACGCCAGCACGTTTTCATACACATGCTTTTCCGCCGGAGTCAGCCGGTGGTGGTAGTCGTGAACGTCTTGCGCCATGTTCACGTCCAGCGGCGTCCAGTGGTTCTTGTTGGCATTCATGAAGTACTCCCACGCCCAGGGGTACTTGAACGGTGCCAGTTGGTTAATGTCGGTCTCGCCGTTGATCACCCGTTTGTCGTCCACATTCACGGGCGCCGGGCCGCCGGTGGCGGCGGGCTTGTTGGCGGATTTGGATTCGTCATCCCAGTCCAGCATGATCGTTATCTCCTGACACAGTGAGTGGTTACTGACACGCTTCGCAGTCCGGATCGTCAATCGAACACACCTGCGGCTGCGGGGCGGCCACGGGGGCGGATTTCTCGGCGCCGGTGGCACCCAGCGAGCGCAGGTAATAGGTGGTTTTCAGGCCCCGCTCCCAGGCCAGCTGGTACAGAGCATCCAGTTTCTTACCACTGGGTTCGGCCATGTACAGGTTCAGGCTCTGGGCCTGATCCAGCCATTTCTGGCGGCGGGATGCCGCTTCCACCAGCCAGCGGGCGTCAATTTCAAAGGCCGTGGCGTAGCGGGCCTTGAGTTCGTCCGGTATGCGATCAATCTGCTGCACGCTGCCGTCGAAGTATTTCAGGTCGTTCACCATCACGTTGTCCCACAGGCCCTCGGCCTTGAGATCCCGTACAAGGGAGGGATTCACCACGGTGAATTCGCCCGACAGGTTCGATTTCACAAACAGGTTCTGATACGCCGGCTCGATGGATTGCGACACGCCCACGATGTTGGAAATGGTGGCGGTCGGGGCAATGGCCATCACGTTGCTGTTGCGCATGCCGTTTTTCGCCACCAGTTCCCGCACTGGCGCCCAGTCCAGGCGGGCGTCGGTGTTCACCGACAGGTCGCCCTCCCGGCGGGCTTCCTTCAGGTTCTGGATGGAATCGATTGGCAGGATACCCTGGTGCCACAGGGAACCTTCGTAGGTTTCGTAGGCGCCCCGCTCACCCGCCAGGGTGGCAGAGGCCCGGATGGCGAAATAGCTCAGTTGCTCCATGGCCACGTCGGCAAATTCCACCGCCTCAGCGCTGGTGTACGGCAGGCCGAGCTGGTAGAGCGCGTCCTGGAACCCCATCAGGCCCAGGCCCACGGGCCGGTGCTTGAGGTTGGAGTTGCGTGCCTGGGGCACCGCGTAAAAGTTAATGTCGATCACGTTATCGAGCATGCGCACGGCGGTGGTGACGGTGCGCTCCAGGCGTTGTACGTCCAGCTCGCCGTCCCGGATGTGCGCCGCCAGGTTCACCGACCCCAGGTTGCACACGGCAATCTCGTCGGCGCTGGTGTTCAGGGTAATCTCAGTACACAGGTTGGAGCTGTGCACCACGCCCTGATGCTGCTGGGGGGAACGCAGGTTGCAGGGGTCTTTAAAGGTAAGCCAGGGGTGGCCGGTTTCAAACAGCACCGTCAGCATTTTGCGCCACAACTGTTTGGCCGGGAGTTTCTTGAACAGCTTGATCTTGCCCTGCTCCGCCAGTGCTTCGTAGTGCTGGTAGCGTTCGCGGAATTCATTGCCATACAGGTCGTGCAGGTCGGGCACATCGCTGGGGGAGAACAGAGTCCAGTCGCGGTCTTCGCGCATGCGCTCGATCAGCAGGTCTGGTACCCAGTTGGCGGTGTTCATGTCGTGGGTGCGGCGGCGCTCATCACCGGTGTTTTTGCGCAGCTCAAGGAACTCTTCAATGTCCAGGTGCCAGCTTTCCAGATAGGCACAGACCGCGCCCTTGCGTTTACCGCCCTGGTTCACCGCCACGGCGGTGTCATTCACCACTTTCAGGAAGGGCACCACGCCCTGGCTCTGTCCGTTGGTGCCTTTGATGTGCGAGCCCAGCGCCCGCACCGGCGTCCAGTCGTTGCCCAGACCGCCAGCCCATTTGGACAGCAGCGCGTTGTCTTTGATGGCACCGTAAATGTCTTCGAGATCGTCACCAACCGTGGTCAGGTAGCAGGACGACAGCTGGGAGTGGCGGGTGCCGCTGTTGAACAGGGTGGGCGTACTGGACATGTAATCGAAGCTGGACAACAGCTCATAGAACTCGATAGCACGGGCATTGGGGTCGTCTTCACGCAACGCCAGCCCCATCGCCACGCGCATGAAGAACACCTGCGGCAGCTCCAGGCGGGCCTGATTCCAGTGCAGGAAGTAACGGTCGTAGAGGGTTTGCAGGCCCAGGAAGCCGAACTGCTGATCGCGCTCCGGTTTCAGGGCCTCGCCCAGGCGTTCCAGATCAAACGCGGCCAGGGCTTCATCCAGCAGCTCATAGCGGATACCGGCATGAATGAACGCCGTCAGCGCCTGTGGATAAGTCTCCGCCAGCGACTGGTTGCGGGGCAGCCCCAGGGCATCGGCATTCTCCAGGCGCAGTTGCTCCAGCAGCAGGCGGGCGGTCACCGCGCTGTAATCCGGCTCCCGTTCAATGCGGCCGCGGGCGGTCATGATCAGGGCGGTCAGCACTTCGGTGCTTTCGATGCCGTCGTAGAGGTTACGCAGGGCATCATCCACCAGGGATTCACCATCAATGCCATCCAGCCCGGCCGAGGCCTGCTCCACCTGCAGTTTCATCAGGCCCAGATCCAGCGGCGCGACACTGCCGTCGCTCTTCTTCACGGTCAGATGGGGGTGAGCTTCCACCGGCTCGTCAATAGCGCGCTTCCGGGCGTGTTCTTCCCGGTAGAGCACGTACGCCCGGGCAACCTTCTGCTCTTCGGCGCGCATCAGGGCCAGTTCCACCTGGTCCTGAATGTCTTCGATATGCACCTTGCCGCCCGCTTTCAGGCGCCGGCTGATGGCCTGTACCACCTGCTCGGTCACCCGATGCACGGCGTCGTTGATCCGGGCAGAGCCAGCCGCCTGATCACCTTCGACCGCCAGAAAGGCCTTGGTGACCGCTACGCTGATTTTGGCCGGATTGAACCCAACCAGGGTGCCATTACGTTTGATAACCTGAAGGGACTGGGTGTCGGTGGCCGAGGCGTCGGCCAGGGTGGCGGCAGTCATGGTGCTCTCCTGAATTCGCGTTGATTCCGTGTTTTCCTTCGCGAATGCAGAAACACACCTTGCCCGGGGTCTGGGCACCTGTGCCAGTCTGCTCACCCTGAAGTCGCGAAGGTGCAGTTCAGAAACCCATGGGGGGCTTCTGTTCCCTGGCAGGTCTTCGGACTCAGGGGCATGAACGTTTTGTTCTGCCTTGTGTGGCGACTTCCCGGCTTTCGCCAGTGTCTTAATGCCACACTCGTTCCCCAATACCGCTGCGCGTCAGTTCCGGATTCTCACCGGATTCCCGACTACCCTGTAAACAAGATGATCAGACTTTGATCACAATATATGGTAGTGAACCAAGGATGGCGTCACTATATACGCCCTAATAACCCAAAACAAGACGAGTCAGAAGGTTTAACCAATGATTAACAGAAACCCGATCTTCCGGAGCATGACGTGACCTTCCCCCCGCAGCCAGCCACTATCGCTAGCGATACGCAGCCGGAAACCCGGGCACCACATAGGTTTTCTGGAAGGGTTCAACCGGCGGCACTTCACCACGCTCTGCCAGACGGACATAGGCTTCATCAAAGGCCTCGCGCAGGACGGCCGCACGGGGGTTGGCGAGTGAGAACAGCCAGGCGCCGTGACGGCTGCGTATCTCCGATTCCCGGACGTCGGCATCCGTCGGGTGCACCAGAATATCCCGGACAGGTTGCCGGTAATCCAGAAGGTAGTCTCCGCGGTTGCGCTTGAGCATGTTCAGGGCCGACCGGTGATTGGGTGCTTCGGTAATGCGGATATCGGCCTGAGACAGCAGCCAGTCGCGCAGGCCGGCGTAGGTATAGCCGCTGATCAGAATCACCGTTTTATTCCGAAACTGGTCTAGATGATCAATCGGCGCCATCTTGTCGAGATACCAGGCGCTGAGCACCACCGGCGTCGGGCTGACCCAGCTTTCAAGGATATCGCCTTTCAGGCCGGGGATATCGGTCAGGGCCATCAGCATGTCGATGGTGCCGTTCCTGACGTACAGGTAGGCCCGCGCCACCGGCAGGTAGATGAGTTCCAGCTCGTACCCCGCCTCCCGGGCCACCTTCCGGGTGATATCCACCACATCACCAGCGGGCTCGCCACGGTCGTTGCGATAGGTAATGGGAGGGAATTCAATGTACGCCACCCGAATGGTGTTAACGGGGGCGTCCACGCCTGTCGAGGCGCCCGCGCTCGGAGCCAGAACTGCGGCAATCCACGCCACGATCAACACGGCCAGTGGCAGGGACAACCGGTACGAGCATAGATTGAATGGTTCAAAGCTGCGCATGGATATCGCTTTTTCTTATAACTGTTTACCTGAAGGTTAACAGATAGTTTGAAAACTGCGCGGCAAAATCTTAAAAACTTGACTCAGAACGCATGTGTGACCATGTACAGGCCCACGCCGCCCATCACCACCGTGTAGGGCATGGCCATAACAACCATGCGCCCGTAGGACAACCGCACCAGAGGCGCAATGGCCGAGGTCAGCAGGAACAGGAACGCCGCCTGCCCGTTGGGGGTGGCCACGCTGGGCAGGTTGGTGCCGGTATTGATGGCCACCGCCAGAGTCTGGAAATGTTCGTAGCTGATACTTCCCGCTTCCAGCGCCTGTTTCACTTCGCTGATATACACCGTTGCCACAAACACGTTGTCACTGATCATCGACAACAAGCCGTTGGCAATGAAGAACATGCCCGGTTGCTGGCCTTCCGGCAGACTGAGCACATAGTCAATTACCGGCTTGAACAGGTGCTGCTCGTGGATCACCGCCACCACGGCAAAAAACACCACCAGCAGTGACGTAAAGGGCAACGATTCCTGGAAGGCCTTGCCAATCTGGTGTTCATCGGTAACGCCGGTAAACGAGGTGATCAGAATAATCACCAGCAGGCCAATCAACCCGACCTCGGCAATGTGAAACGCCAGGCCGCAGACCAGAATGACGGCGGCAATCGCCTGAATCCAGAGGGCAGCCTGGTCAGATTTGGTCCGCCGCGCCCGCTCGTTGTCCGCAAATTCTTCCAGCACCCGCCGTACCGGTTTCGGCAGACGACCGCCGTAACCGAACCAGCGCAACTTTTCGAGCGCCCAACAGGTGGCCAGCCCGGCAAACAGCACGGGGATACTCACCGGCGCCATGTGCAGGAAAAAGCCCACGAAATCCCAACCCACCACTTTGGCAATCAGCAGGTTCTGCGGCTCACCCACCATGGTCGCGACACCACCCAGCGCCGTCCCGATAGCACCATGCATCAGCAGACTGCGCAGGAACGCCCGGAAGTTTTCCAGGTCTTCCCGGTGCAGCTCGATCACTTCATCGTCACTGTTGGTGTTATGGTCCTTCTGCTGGTAGCCCTTGCCCGACGCCACCTTGTGATACACCGAGAAAAAACCGACCGCCACACTGATGATGACCGCCGTGACCGTCAGCGCATCCAGAAACGCAGACAGCAGAGCCGACGCCCCGCAGAACAGCAGCGAAAGCGCTGACTTGGAGCGAACCCCCACCAGAATCTGGGTAAAGGCCACCAGCAGCAGCTCTTTCATGAAATAAATGCCCGCCACCATGAACATCAGCAGCAGAATCACCGGAAAATTGGTCAGAACCTCATGATAGACCGCATCGGCAGACGTCAGGCCAATCAGCAGCGCCTCCACCGCCAGCAACCCACCCGGCAACAGGGGGTAACACTTCAGCGCCATGGCCAGGGTGAAAATGAACTCGCCGATCAGCAGCCAGCCCGCTACCCCGGGGCCGAGCACGTACATCACAATCGGGTTGATCACAAGAAACAGCAGGATAATCTGCTTGTACCAGACGGGCGCCTTGCCAAGGAAGTTTTGGGTGAAGCCAGCAAATACGGTGTTGGGCATTGCTCAATTCTTCTGAAGATGACTGCCGGGGAAGTATGCGGCACAAGGCCGTTATCTTCCTTGATATTTGTGCCCGGGGTAATGGCTCGAAGGTGGTAGAACAGCCCATATTTAGGCTTAGGTTGGGGGCACGCCCCGGCGCAGCGACCATAGTGTACCGGGAATTGACAGAACGTGCGAGCCTGGGGCAACTGCCCCCTACCCTGCATGGCGCGGAGGTGGGCTTGTCGGTCAATCATCCGACCGACAAGCGATACGACTGCTGTTTCCACAGCGACAACGGCTGGTTCGGAGAAGAGCGGACCATTGAGGCCTCGCTTTCCTGCACCTTTTAATGGTTCAGGTGCCGGGCGTGGAACCGCAGGTGTTCGTCGATGAAGCTGGCGATGAAGTAATAGCTGTGGTCGTAACCTTCATGGCGGCGAAGCTCCAGGGGATAACCACTGGCTTCGGCGGCCGCTTCCAGCGCCTCCGGTTTCAGTTGTTCGTCCAGGAAGTTGTCCGCCTCACCCTGGTCCACCAGCGCCGGAACCGGATGCTTCGCGTCACGCATGAGCAGGCTTGCGTCATAACTCTGCCAGACGGTTTCATCCGGGCCCAGATAGGCGCTGAAGGCCTTCCGGCCCCACGGGCAGTTCACCGGGTGGCTGATCGGGCTGAATGCCGATACCGAGCGGAACCGCTCCGGGTTGCGCAGGGCCAGCACCAGCGCGCCGTGGCCGCCCATGGAATGGCCGGCCAGAGACCGACGGTCTGAAACCGGAAACACCGATTCAATCAGTGCCGGTAATTCGTTCAGCACGTAATCGTACATCTGGTAGTGACGGTTCCAGGGCGGCTCGGTGGCGTTAACGTAAAAGCCCGCCCCCTGGCCCAGATCGTACCCGTCATCGTCGGCCACATCGTCGCCGCGCGGGCTGGTGTCAGGCGCCACAATGGCCACCCCCAGTTCCGCCGCCATACGATGAGCCCCGGCTTTCTGCATAAAGTTTTCATCCGTGCAGGTTAGCCCGGACAACCAGTACAACACCGGGACTTTCTGGCCGCTGGACGCCTGCGGGGGCAGGTAGATGGCAAACCGCATGGCGCAACCAAGCCGCTCCGAGACGTGGCTGTACTGCTTGTGCCAGCCGCCAAAACTCTTCTGACTGCTGAGGTTCTCAATGGTCATGACAAAGCTCCATCAGGGCGCCGTTTGCCCGGAGACAAACGGCCAGCCGGATTACTGATCGAAATGGATCACGCTGCGAATGCTCTTGCCCTCATGCATGAGCTCAAACGCTTCGTTAATGTCTTCCAGCCCCATGGTATGGGTGATGAAGTCGTTCAGTTTGAACTCGCCCCGCAGGTACTGCTCAACAATACCCGGCAACTCTGAGCGACCTTTAACACCACCAAACGCCGAGCCTTTCCAGACCCGCCCCGTAACCAGCTGGAACGGACGCGTGGAAATCTCCTGGCCCGCGCCAGCCACCCCGATGATGACAGACTCGCCCCAGCCTTTATGACAGCACTCGAGCGCCGAACGCATCACATCAACGTTACCGATGCACTCGAAGGAATAGTCCACGCCGCCATCGGTCAGTTCGACAATCACTTCCTGAATGGGTTTGTCGTAATCTTTCGGGTTGATGCAGTCAGTCGCACCCAGCTGGCGCGCCAGGTCAAACTTGCTTTCGTTGATGTCGATGCCGATGATCCGGCTGGCTTTTGCCATGGTCGCGCCAATGATGGCCGACAGGCCAATGCCACCAAGGCCAAAAATGGCAACCGTAGCACCCTCTTCCACCTTGGCGGTATTCATAACCGCGCCCATGCCGGTGGTGACCCCGCAACCCAGCAGGCAGACCTCTTCCAGCGGCGCCTCTTTATTAACCTTGGCCAGGGAGATCTCCGGCAGCACGGTGTATTCAGAGAACGTGGAACAGCCCATGTAATGGAAAATCGGCTGGCCGTCCTTATAAAAACGGGTGGTGCCATCCGGCATCAGGCCCTTGCCCTGGGTCTCGCGGATTTTCTGGCACAGGTTGGTTTTACCTGACAGGCAGAACTTGCACTCACCGCATTCCGGGGTATACAGGGGAATCACATGGTCGCCCACGGCTACACTGGTGACCCCTTCGCCCACAGCAGCCACCACACCGCCCCCTTCGTGGCCCAGAATGGCAGGGAAGTTTCCTTCGGGGTCGTCACCCGACAGGGTGAATGCATCGGTATGGCACACGCCCGTGGCCACAATACGGACCAGGACTTCACCCGCTTTGGGCGGCATGACGTCCACTTCTTCAATCGACAACGGTTGCCCCGGGCCCCAGGCAATCGCGGCTTTGGATTTGATCATGTCAGACATCGTTCGCTTCCCCATTGGTCAGTGGCGGCAGTCTCCTGCCGGTCGTACTCTCATTGTATTTATAACCACATTATTGACAATCACGCCCACAGACAAATAACTTTTACCTGAGCGTAACAATAAGGAAAGCATCGAATGTCCTCCTGGGAAGGCGTCAACGAACTGGTCGCGGTGGTTGAAACCGGCAGTTTTACCCGTGCTGCCCGGCGTCTTGGCGTCTCAACCGCCCAGGTCAGCCGACAGGTCAGCGCCCTTGAAAGCCGGCTGGCCACAAAATTGTTGTACCGGACCACCCGCCGGGTGTCTGTGACCGAAGCCGGCCAGGTTTATTACCAGCAATGCCGACAGATACTGGATGCCCTGGAAGAGGCCGAACGATCCATGACGGATCGGCAGGGTGTTCCCAGAGGCAGGCTTCGGCTGACCGCCCCGGTGACCTACGGAGAGACCACCATTGCACCGCTGGTGAACGACTTCGTCTCGCAGTTTCCTGAACTGGAGGTGGAGATGCGGCTCACCAACCAGAAACTGGACCTGGTGGCCGACGGCTATGATCTGGCGATCCGCCTGGGCAAACTGGAGGATTCCAGCATGATTGCCAGGCGCCTGGCGTCCCGTTCCCTGTATGTCTGCGCGTCACCTGCCTATCTGTCGGCTCACGGCACCCCCCACGCTTTGTCAGAGCTTGATCACCATAACTGCCTGCTGGGCAATCTGGATTACTGGCGCTTTCAGGACAACGGTAAGCCAAGGAATATCCGGGTTAAAGGGTCCCTTCGCTGCGACAGCGGGCGCGTTCTGATGGACGCCGCTCTCAAAGGCATCGGCATTGTGCAGCTACCGGACTACTACGTTCAGCCAGCGCTCGACAGTGGCGACCTCATTCCTCTGCTGGCCCACTACCGGGAAGACGACGACGGCATCTGGGCGGTTTATCCCCATAACCGCCATCTCTCACCAAAGGTGCGCCTGTTGCTCGATTTCTTCTCGGCGTCTCTGGGCCGCTCGTGAATTCTGGCTGACACCGCCGCGCATCATCTCAACACAACGCATCACACGGTTATGACAGTCTCGACACAAGACTGAAACACCACCGTCAAAGAACGTCCTTATATTCGAAAATCTGGACTATACCAGATGACGCGATTCACTAGCCTTAGATAACACCCAAGGACGTCGATTATGACACGTGACACCAAGACCTTCCCCCGCTCCAGAATGTACTTGTTGCTGGCTACCACAACCCTGTTCGGGCTCGCCGGCTGCGGGAGTGACAGTGACAACGATAGCAAGACGGAACCCGATATCACCAAACCGGACATCGAAACACCCGCGGAAGCCCCAACCCGTAAAGTTCTGGTGATTGGCATTGATGGCCTGATGTACGAATACATCGACGCCGTTGACGACCCGGAACTGAACGAGCCCCCGACGCCGAACTTCAGCCAGTTCACACTGACTAAAAGTTTTGCGGGTGGCCTGCTGAACACCAGCTCCCACCAGCCTTCCTATTCCGGCCCAAGCTGGTCCAGCATTCTGACCGGCACCTGGGTGGATGCCCATGGCGTCAACGCCAACAACGGCAAAGCCGTGGCAGTACCAAGCATTTTCAGCACCCTGAAGCAACGCGACCCTTCCCTCAACAGCGGCAGTTTCGCAGCCTGGACTCCCATCAACAGCGGTCACCTGGTGAAGGAAATGCCGCACATTGACCGCCGGGTCGACGGTGCCTACCGGCCAGACGGTGAATCGCTTGATAAGTTCATCACTGACCAACTGGTTGCCGAACTCGAGACCGAAGACAGCAATCTGAATTTCATCTTCACCCACCTGGACGAAGTGGATGGCGCCGGCCACGCCTGTGGCTGGTGTGAGCGTTACGAAACCAGCCTGAGCACCACCGACGAACACCTGGGACGCGTGATGGCAGCCATTGATCAGCGTGAACTCAATTTCAATGAAGAGTGGCTGGTGATGGTTGTGTCCGACCACGGCCATCGCCCGGCCGGCGGTCACGGCGGTGATACGGTGGTGGAGCGCACCAGCGTGATCGGCGTCAACAGACCGGAGCTGTTCAACGAGTTCCTGACCACACCTGCCGCCCCGCTGCCCCTGTCTGACAGCGAAGAGCAGAACACCCTGATGGGCTATCCGGCAATTACCACCGTGGTGCCCACCGCCATGGCCTATCTTGGACACGATCCGGTCCGTGAAGATCAGTTTGCCAGCCCCTCGCTGATCGGCGAACTTGGCGCCTACAAACTGATTACCCCGGTGGAGCAGGACGATATGACCGCCGCCAGGGTCAATCTGAGCTGGCAGACCAGCGACGAGGTATCCAAAGTTACCGTGTACCGGGGCGATGAACAGATTGGTGAAGTATCAGCGGCCGAAACCCGCTTCACCGACACCGTCACCGTGGAAGACATGGGTGAAGGTACCCATACGTTGGTGTACTCCATCCAGGGCGACATCGGCAACCCGGTGAGCAGCCGGGCTCAGGTGTCACTGGCCGAGCCGGTTGACCTCAGCGCCCTGCTGGCCGAACGCGAAAGCCTAGCGAGCTTCAACGGCACCATCGCCCCCTATGGCTGGGTGTCTGAAGCCTCCGCGACCCCGACTTACGTTGATGGTCCGTTTTCCGGTGTCAAAGCGGTAAACCTGAAACGAAGCCAGGGGTATCTGAGCCAGGCCAAAGACCTGTCTGGTTATGACCAGATTTCCTTCGGCTTCCGGTTCCGGGTTAATGGCAGCGTAAACGGCGATCCCAACATCCTGTCCAACAAAAACTTCGCCAGTGGGCTCTACCGCGGCATGGTGGTCACTGCTCGCAATGACTCCATCAAGCTGAACATTGGCGACGGTTCACATCGGGCCGACACTGCCTGGATGCCGCTGGCCAAAGACCAGTGGGTATTCGCGGTCGTGTCCATTGACCTGACCAATAACGAGGCCACGCTGTTCACTCAGGATGCCAAGCACGGTTTCCAGGCGGCACGGGTAGATACCGGATCTGTCTCCAGCCTGAGTTCACCGTTCCCGCTGAACGTGGGCGAAGGTGGCAACGGAACCTACAACGTTGGTCGCGGCCTGAACCTGGACATGGCTGATCTGGTTACGTTTGACCGCGCCCTCACCGAATCTGAGGCACGCGCTCTGGCAAATACAACAGCCCCGCTCGGCGGACTGTAATCCCCACAGCCCCCTGCCTGAACCCATTCAGGCAGGGGTTTTCCCCAATTTATCCCCTTCGTTTGATCCTCAACAACACAAAATTGTCATACTTCTCTGACAAAATCTGGTGTATACCAGAAGGACAAACCTATGCTTGCTATTTTTGATCTCGACGACACTCTGATCCGCGGAGACAGCGCCAACCTGTTCACCGCGTTTCTCCGCTGCCAGAGCCTGCAGCCAGACCCAATGGCCTCAGCCCGGGATATCGCTTTTCTGCAGGACTATCAGAACGGAACTCTGAACCTGGAAGACTACATGCGCGTCAGCCTGGCCCCCCTGAGAGGCTGGAACCGGCTGAAGGTCGAAGACCTGGTGACCTCGTTCATCCGGCGGGTCATTCGGCCCAGAGTCTGCACCAAAATGCAGAAACGGCTGGACTGGCACCGGCAGAACGGACACCAGTTACTGGTGATCTCCGCAACCGGCGAACACTTAGTGAGGCCAATCGCAGCGGCTCTCGGGGTTCCGGAGGCTCTGGGTGTCGAACTGATCTGGGATAAAAGCGGGCTGACCGGTGAAATCGGTACCCGGCGCCCGTATCGGGAAGGCAAAATCGAAGCGCTGCAACAATGGCTGGCAGCACAGGAGAATGACCCCGAGGCGACCTGGTTTTACTCAGACTCGCACAATGACCTTCCTTTACTGGAATGGGTGGACTATCCGGTTGCGGTCAACCCGGACCCCACCCTGCTGGCCCGTGCAAAGGCCGAGGGATGGCCTGTGATGGGATCGGCACGAGCATAAGTTTCCGGCCCGGTTCCCGGACCGGAAACTCCCCGCCTTACTTCGCTTCCGACTTACCGTCGTAACGACGCTGCCATTCAGCCAGAATGGCCTCACGGTTCTCTGCCGCCCAGGCGAAATCGTTATCGATGATCAGCTCCTCAGCGTTTGCCGGAAAATGCTTCACAGGCTTCGCCACACCCGGCATAGCCACGATCGCAAACCCTTCGTTGTACATTTCCATCGCTTTACGGCTGATCGCCCAGTCCACCAGAGTCTGAGCCGCTTCCAGCTTGTCTGTGCCTTTCATGATGCCAGCCGCTTCAACTTCCCAGCCCAGACCTTCCTTCGGGAAAACCATTTCAAGAGGCGCGCCCTGTTCTTTCAGGCGGGCACCACGGAATGCAAACGAAACACCAATGGCAGTCTCACCGGATGCCGCCATCTTGCACGGCTTGGAGCCAGAATGCGTGTAACGGCTGATGTTCTTGTGCAGGCCATCCATGTAATTCCAGGCGTTGTCTTCACCCATCATCTGCAGCCAGGCAGACACGTCCAGAAAACCGGTACCAGAGGAGTTCGGGTTCGGCATGACAACGTGGCCCTTATACACCGGCTTGGTCAGGTCTTCCCAGCTGGTCGGCATCGGCAGGCCTTCTTTTTCGGCCTCAATGGTGTTCACACACAGCGCACCCATCCACGCATTCGTGCCAACCCAGGCAGGCTCTTCATCACGATCCCGGAACTTCGGAGACAGCTGGTCCAGACCTTCCGGTGCGTACGGTTCCAGCATGTCTTCGTTTTTCAGCATCAGCAGACTGGTGCCTGCCAGTGCCCAAACCACGTCCGCCTGCGGATTCTCTTTTTCGGCCAACAGACGGGCGGTCACAATGCCGGTGGAATCCCGCACCCAGTTGATCTTGATGTCCGGATGGTCTTCGTTGAAACGCTGGGCGTATTTTTTCAGGTCGTCCGCTTCCAGCGCGGTATAGACCGTCAGTTCTGTCTGAGCCTGGGCTCCCATCGCTGACGCACAAAGAGCCAGTGCAAGGGCGTGTTTCAGTTTTTTCACGTGGTTATCCTCGGTTCGTGTTATGAGCTTGCTTTCTGGTCTATACCAGATAGACCTCTCCACGATAAACACGACAGATGTCATGGTTGTGACAATGCCATGACGATTTCTTTGCCCCTCTTGTCATTCCCCTGCAACCTTCCAGCGCTATCTTAGGATATATATATCTGGTATATACCAAAGGAGAAAGTATGCAACTCAAACACCGATCAACCTTGGCACTTGCGCTGTCAGCGATCCTGCTCGCTGGCTGCGGTGGTTCCTCTGACGGCAGTGGTTCTGGTGATAATGATTCCATTCCGGATACCGGCGGTACCAATCCCGATACCGGGGGCAAAGACCCGGACCCGGTGATTGTGGAACCACCCCAGGCCGATGCAGAACCGGAATTTATCGTACGCCCATACTTGCAGGCCCCCGGCTCTGACACCATGACCGTCATGTTTGAAACGGAAAACACCGAACCTGAAGTCTGGGTCCGCCCTTTCGGCACCGGTGGAGAATTCCAAAAAGTTGCAGGCGAAGTGCATTCCGAAGACGGGCTGGTTTATGCATCACGCCTGATGGGCCTCGAATCGAATACACTCTACGAATACTATGTGCTGACCACCGATACCGAAAGCCAGCTCAGAGCAACCCAGCCTTTTGCTTTCAAAACCTGGCCAGCCCCTGGCGATGACGTTTCCGAAGCCACATTTATCGCCATCAGTGATACCCAGCTCGACCAAACGGTTTATGAACCCGTCCTGAAAAACATCGTCAGAGACGGCATTATGTCCAAAGAATGCAGCCTCTCTCAGCCAGAAACCTGCGCCGAAAACATTGCCGCCATTACCATCTCTGGCGATGTCGTACAGACTGGTGGCAATCGCGGGCATTGGCGCAATCAGCTGTTTGGTCGCATGGCCGACATTACTCCCTACGTGCCACTGGTCACCGTACCAGGAAATCATGACTACTATGGCAACGCCGAGCTTCAGCTGTACCGGACCTACATGAATCCGCCTGAAAACGGGTCGGTCGGCTATGAGGATCACTGGTATTTTCTCGACTACCTTGATCTCCGGCTCATCGGTCTCGACAGCTACCTCATCAGCGGCGCCCACGGAAAGTTCAACAGCGACACGCTGGCGGTGCAGCGTCAGTGGCTCCGTGAAACGCTGAAAGACGCGGAAATCCAGCAAAAACAGTTTGTTATGGGCATGTTCCATCACGGCTGCCTCTCTGAACTGTGGAGCTCGGGCGAAAGTATCGGGTCTTGCGAAATGGTCAGCGAACTGGAGCAATACAGTGATCGCACTGGCGCGATTTCCGGGCACTTTTTTGGCCATACCCACAGCTACTCCCGGGGGCAATCTCTCGATACCCAGCATCTTTGGCTGAACGCAGCCAGCGTGTCTGGCTACATCGAACCCTTGGACAACGAAAACCTCCAGAAGAACCAGATCAGCGACTACGATACGTATGAAATCAGCCGGAGTGAGTTCGGCTACAACTTGCTTACCTACCAGTTTGGCCCGGAACCATCCGTCAGCCTGGTGCGCAAAAAGGGCGGCTACGATGGCGATCTCGATTTTGACATCGTTGACGAACTGAGTTTCAAGCAGAACACCAACAGTAATTTGCCGCAGGCCACCGCTGGCACCGGCGAGTACAGTGGCGCAAATGTAAAGCTCGCGATTCAGGTGGGCGCACCGGATTCTGTCCACGAAGTTCATTGGCAGGTTTCCGAGAGCCAGGACTTTTCCGGCCCTGTGTTTGATATCTGGGGCAATGATACCCGTCGGCAGAACCTGTTCTACGATGAGGCGTCTCAGGTCGGTGGTGACAAATATGTCGGGTTTGAAACCATCAACACTCAGGAAGGCGTCGACATATTCCAGCTCGACCTCTCCGAACTGCTGACCCGACGTAGCATTCGCCCTGGCGCCGATGACCATTACCGGTGGAACAAGCGCTACTCCAGCCTCAATACCCATGCGTCAGACTACAACGATTATAAAGGCCAGAAGCGTCCAACACTGAGCCTGAAGCCAGGCACCACCTACTATTGGCGCTCCCGCGTGCGGGATCAGCAAATGAACTGGTCAGCCTGGAGCGAGCAATACAACTTCGCCATCGAAGGCACACGCACGCCCAACCTGCTGATCAACGGAAATGCTGAAACCGGTGATCTGACCGGCTGGACACTGGAAAGTGGCGCCATCAACGTCGTTTCCAAGGTCAAAAATCCTGGTTTCCTGGCGGCTGCAGAAGGAGATTACTATTTTGCGGGCCGGGGCTTTGGGCAGGGACAACCAGCGGACTGCTGCACTGAGAAGGCCTCCCAGCTGGTGGATGTGTCTGAGTTCCAGACCCAGATTGATGCGGGGGAAGCCTATCTGCAACTGTCCGCTCAGATCACCACCTGGCAGAGCATGGATCAGCCAGAACTGACGATCGAGCTCTACGACCAGAACGGTAATCAGATTGCCTGGGACAACGCTGGGCCCTACACCAGCAAGACGGCGAAAAACTGGGAAACCATTACGGTGCTTGGCCAACTTCCCAATAATGTCCGCGCTGTGAAGGTATCTATCGGGGGCACCCGGAAACAAGGCAGTGACAACGACATCTATTTCGATGATCTCTCACTGAACCTGCTTTACTGAGGCAGAGCCAACCAGGCCAGACGCCTTTCCCGGCGCTCTGGTCTGATACCTGAGTTCAGATAAGCCCCTTGCCCGTTCAGACAGGCAAGGGGCTTTCTGTTATGCGACTCAAGAAACAACAGCCAGAGCCGTGTCACCAGAACATCATCTTGCCCTACTAATGTTTAGGATTTTAAAGATGAGGTAGTACACGCCATGGCTCTTTCTCGCAGACAAATGATCCAGTTGATGTTCCTGGGCGGCAGTGCAGCGGCACTTTCGGCCTGTGGTGGCGGGTCGTCCAGCCCTTCGCTGACGGGCGGTAGCGGCAATGAAAAGCCCAACAAGCCAGACCCGATTTCTCCCCCTGAGCCGGTTCCCGAGGCGCGGGAGCTGCCGCTCGAGGCAGGCCCGTTGGCTGACATTGGCCCACTGGTAGATTCCGGGGTCGATGGCATTCTGATTCCGGCAGGGTTTTCCTTACGTTTGGTCGCCACAGCAGGGCGCAAGCCAGTGTCCCACGCATTCGGGTACCTGTGGCATCCATTGCCCGATGGTGGCGCGGTATTCCCGGTGGGTGATGGCGGCTGGGTTTACGTGTCCAACAGTGAATTCCTGCCCGGCGGGGTTGGCGCGCTTCGCTTCGGCGCCGATGGAGAGATCGTGGATGCCTATCCGATCCTGAAAAATACGCGGATTAACTGTGCCGGCGGTGCCACCCCCTGGGGCACCTGGCTGTCCTGCGAAGAGATCTTCGACGGCAAGGTCTACGAATGTGACCCTCTGGGTACACCGCAGCAGGCCCAGTCGTACCCGGCGCTCGGTTTGTTCAAGCACGAGGCTGCCGCCGTCGATATGGAGACCGCGTCGGTGTTCATGACCGAGGACGAGGGCGACGGCCGCCTGTATCGATTTGTTTCCACAGGTCGAACCAGTGCCATTAATGGAGCCGACGGTCTTGATCTGGCCAACGGCCGCTTGCAGGTACTCGAAGTGAGCGGTTACGAAAACGGCGCCTACATGGAGGACCTGGAAGCCGCGCGGGAAATTCACCGGGTAAGTTGGGTGGATGTCCAGTCTCCGGACCGGCCCCAAAGTCAGGTCCGGAACGACATCCAGAACAGCACCGGCAAAGGCGCGCCCGGTACGCAATTCAAGGGCGGCGAAGGTATCTGGATTCAGTTCTGGCCCGAAGGTGCCCAACAGACTGTGTCGGGTTACGAGCACCCGCTGCGGGCCGTGGTTTTCTTCGCCTGCAAACGAGATAACCGGGTCTACGCCCTGGACGTAGACAACGACCTGATCGAGGTGGTGTTCGACAACGCCCAGCTGGAAGGGTCTGGCGAAGCTGGCTTCGACGACGTGGATAATCTGGTGGTCAGCCCCGCCGGCGACGTAGTGGTGGCCGAAGACGGCGATGCCATGCGATTAATGGTGATGGTGCCGAACCAGCCGGCCAAAATATTACTGCAGGTACCCGGTGGCGGCAGTGAACTGACCGGACCAGCCTTCACTCCGGACGGCTCGCGGCTGTATTTCAGCTCACAGAGGGCTCCTTCCGGCTTAACGGGACTTATGAAACTGGGCCGCACCTATGAATTGACCCTGCCCGAAGCCTTTCGGTGACCGATATACCGGAGGCGGCACATTGAGACGGTGAGCATGGCCGCCTGGCCATGCGTTAACCTGCCGCTGGGCACGGCCGGAGGAATCCAACAACTGGACAGAGACTGTTGATACCGCCCCGCGATTGGGCGGCATGGTCAGTTCGTTGGTAAAAATCCCGTATTCGTTATCGATATCGATATCGATATCGACTGTGTTGGTCAAACTCGCTCCACCAGCGAACTCGCACAGGCTCCTTGTTCTCACGACCAGCATAGCCAATCAAAATGGCCTCCAGTGGCACCCTCGGGGCGTCAGCGCTAATGTACAGAGTCTCGCCGGTCGACGGATCGTATCCTGCCAATTGTGTGCCCAGCACCAGATGCTCAAATGCATACTCCCAAAGCACATTCCCCGCATCCTGGTTCAGATACAGCCGCATCGACAGGAAATCCTCCGGGTCGAGACCCGCCAGATGTTCGATATTATTGAAGCGCAAAGTATTGTCTTCACCCACCTCAATACGGGTCTCGTGTTCGCCGATGGCGAGGATCAGGTCCTGGCCGCCGTCGATGGGGGTGAGGCGGTCGAACTCGGGGCCGATCAGGGAGTACAGCACCTCGATCAGGTCATCGCTGGAGCCGATGACCGGCGTGGCGTTGTCCGGGTCTTCGCCGGCCTTGAGCAGGCGGCGGTACTCGCGGTAAGCCAGCCAGTGCTGTTCCTCATCATAGTGTGGGGTGAGGATGGGAGCGATGTAACGTGGCCGGGTATCCAAGGGTGCGGATACACCCACATCAGAGCCCAGGTAATCGAAGCCGGCACAGCTGCCGCCAGTGCAGGGTTCCTGATTCTTGGCCTTACCGATGACGTGAATGTAGTAGTGTTCGGGGTTGCTCAGGCCATCGTTAAGCTAGAGGATCTGGCGAAAGGCGGTAGCGCAGCCTATGTCACCCAGCTCCCGCATTACCAGTTGAGACTCATCTTCATCAGTCGTTCAGAGAAAATATCATTATCTATTTGAGTTTTCCCAATTTGGATCAATGCCTTGCTCTCGCAACCACTGGATACCTTTTTCTGTAGTTTGGTACGCCTGATCCGGATGATTCACCACTTCAGCGAAGAGATAAGCCAGCATCTTTTCTCGCTCACGCAGAACGTTCAGATGAGTACTTTTGAGCGACTTGACTGAACGTCCACCCAGCAGACTGGCCAATTGTTCTGCTTTATAGGGTCGTAGCGCACACAGCCACAGAACCACCGGCCAAAGTTTATCCTTGCGTGTTTTTGGGGTGAGTTCCTTTATTCGAAGAGCCAAAGCACCGGGCAGGTCACCCTCATTTGCACCGAGGTCACCCTCATTTGCACCGAGGTCACCCGTATTTGCTCCCAAGTCACTCGTATTTGCCGCTTCCTGGCTTCCAAATAAAGGTAATTCACCTGAGTCCAATGACCGGTCGGCTAGCTGATAGTAGGTTGCGGGGCCTGCTCCGCCTTTTACCAACAAACCATGCTGATGGTGCAAACGTCCCAACACCTGACTGGCCGATAAGGTATCCAGCCCGGTCACTGCACGCAGGCCAGCATTATCAACCGCACCTGTCTCCTTCGCCAGAATCAGGGCCCTGGCCTCATCGTTGGTTAACTGCAGGTATTTGAACTGGCTCAACCATGCAAGCTGGTCTTCACCCAATAGCTGGTGCAGCAGATAGGTTGCCTGAAATTCGTTGGCTATCACATGGCTTGAAAACACCGGAGCAGCTAAGCCGACCTGCTGCAACAAAGAACGCATGGTACGGATACCCGATCCTTTAGTTTCAGCAAAGTTCAGGTCATACAACACTGCAGCCAATACCGGGTTACGTAGTTTAGACCCCATTTCGCCCAGCATAGCTTCCGGCTTCAGCGAATAACCCGCATTACGAATATCAATGCGATTACTGTATCGCACCACCAGAATCGGCTGCTGCACTTGGTAATCCCGATGCATCAGGGCATTCACTACCGCTTCCCGCACCACTTTTTGCGGCAACAGCGGTTGATCACTACGCTGGGTACTGCCTTCATCTAAACGAAAGTGCTTTGGCAAATCATCCAGAATCGTGGCTTCGAGTTTTGGGATCAGGCGTAATAGTGGTTCACGTAAATCCAGCGTGGTTTGGAAACGCTGCTCAGGGTCTTCAACCCACTGGATGCCACTGATACGCACATAGTCCACACGCACCGAGGGCAACAAACGCCGCAACGCTAGTGGCTTGCCCATCAGCAATAATCCGGCGACATTTGGCAGCCATTCACCGTTGTGCTTTTTAGCCAGATTCAGTGCGCGCAACATCTCCTGATCACTGACCTGCAGCTCCTCGGCATGAGGGCGCACTCGTGCCCGTAACTGGCGATACAGGGCAATGACATCCGGATCGAGGTCATCCCATTCCGCACCCGGCAATACGACCTGCTCAAACCCCAAACCACTCTTGGCCAACAGCAGGGGTTCCAGCTCAGCCTGGGTGCACTCATAATCGCCGTTCAGGCCACGACGCCAGACACCAGTTTTGCGTTTGTTTTTCTTATCGAATTTACCTTTGAAAGCACAGGGCTTCGCAACCGGCTCAAGCTCCGGGACAAACACCAGAATCACGGTCTTACCCTGTAGCTGCACGGTTTCTGCCGAAACCGGGATACTCTGCTCAAACTGTTCTCGACAGTTGGTTTGCAGCTGTCCTAGTATCTGATCAACATTGTTAATACCCGAAACATAAAACTGCTCATGCTCATCGTCCGGCTCCGAAACACCGAGCAGCAAATAACCGCCACCTAGACCCGGTTCATTGGCATACGCACAGACCGTCTGCATCACGGAACCACCGATATCGCTACCCTTTTTAGCTTCAATACGAGGGCACTCGTCCACTAGTTGCAGCTGGTCCAGCAACTCTTCGGCAGTAAATTCGTGCATCGGCGATCAACCTCCCTGGTACTGAATTTTTCCCGGCTCTTGCTCGTGAGTAACTGCGGCATCAGGGCTTCTTTTTGGCTTCAGATAAGACGAATTACTCCACCGTCACACTCTTCGCCAGGTTCCGCGGCTGATCTACATCCGTGCCTTTCAGAACCGCCACATGGTATGACAACAACTGCAGTGGCACGGTGTAGACAATAGGCGCGGTGATTTCGTGCACGGACGGGATCTGCATGACATGGAGCCCTTCCTCCGCTTTTACATCAGCCGCCTTATCGGCAAACACGAACAACTCGCCTCCCCGGGCACGCACTTCTTCCAGGTTGGATTTGAGCTTTTCCAACAGGTCGTTGTTCGGGGCCACCGTCACCACAGGCATTTCACTGTCCACCAGAGCCAACGGACCGTGCTTGAGCTCGCCGGCGGGATAGGCCTCGGCGTGGATGTAGGAAATTTCCTTGAGCTTGAGCGCCCCTTCCATCGCCACCGGGAACTGGGAACCACGGCCCAGGAACAGGCTGTGGTTCTTGTCCATAAACGCCTTGGACATCTCTTCAATGTCGGCATCCAGGGCGAGGACGTCACTCACCTGCTTGGGCAACTGATGAATGGCGGCAACGATCTCTGCTTCTTTGTCTTCACTCAGGCCATTGTGGCGGGCCAGGGCAACGGTGAAGATCAGCAAGGCCGTCAATTGGGTGGTGAAGGCCTTGGTGGAAGCAACACCGATCTCCGGGCCGGCCTGGGTCATGATCACCAGATCAGACTCCCGCACCAGGGAACTGCCCGGCACGTTGCAGATGGCCAGGGCCGCACGGAAACCGGCTTTTTTGGCCTGACGCAGAGCCGCCAGGGTATCCGCCGTCTCGCCTGACTGGGAAATGCACAGGAACAGGGTGTCCGGCTGAATGACGTGCTTTCGGTAGCGGAACTCAGAGGCGACCTCAACCGAGCACGGCACCCCCGCAAGATCTTCAATCCAGTATCGGGCGACCATTCCGGCGTGGTAAGAGGTGCCACAGGCAATGATCTGAACGTGTCTGACGTTGTCCAGAAGGTTAGCCGCGTCGGTTCCCAGAGCCTGTTCCAGAATCCGGCTGTCGGTAATCCGGCCTTCCATGGTGGCCTTGATCACTTTCGGCTGCTCGTAGATTTCCTTGAGCATGAAATGGCGGTATTCGCCTTTGTCCGCTGAATCCGCGCCGTGTTCGAAGCGCGTGACCGCACGCTCTACCCGCTGCCCCTCACGGTCACAGATCTCAACACGATCCTTACGGATATCGGCGATGTCGCCCTCCTCAAGGAACATGAAGCGGTCGGTCACCGGCAACAGGGCCAACTGGTCAGAGGCGATAAAGTTCTCGCCAATTCCCACGCCCACAACCAGGGGACTGCCTTCCCGACAGACCACCAGATGGTCGGGCTCATCGGCGTGTACGACGGCCAGGGCATAGGCGCCACGCAGGCGCTGAATGGCGGCTTTAACCGCGTCATAAAGCTTGCCCTGTTGGCGGTAGTGCTTTTCAATCAGGTGAGCCACCACTTCGGTGTCGGTCTGGGAGGTGAACACAAAACCTTCGGCTTTCAGCTCATCTCTCAGTTCCTGATAGTTCTCGATGATGCCATTGTGGACGATGGCCAGGCGATCCCCGGACATGTGCGGGTGGGCGTTCACCTGAGACGGCTCGCCATGGGTGGCCCAACGGGTGTGGGCAATACCCAGCGCACCTTCCAGAGGACTGGAGCCAATCGCGTCAGCCAGGGCTGCAACTTTACCCACTTCCCGGGCACGCTTAACCTGTGATTCCCGATTGATCACGGCCATACCGGCAGAGTCGTATCCCCGGTACTCAAGACGACGCAGGCCCTCCAGCAGAATACCCTGGACATCCCGTTCGGAAACCGCTCCTACAATCCCACACATGCTGTTGTCACCTGTTAGTTGATCCGTAATTAACTGGACTTCTGCGGCCGTTGCCAGCCTTCAATGTTGCGCTGCTTGCCACGGGCAACAGCCAATTCGTTCCCGGCCACGTCCCGGGTGATGGTAGAGCCGGCGCCAATGGTGGCTTGCTCCGCCACGGTTACCGGGGCGACCAGCGAGGTGTTTGAGCCAACAAAAACGCCATCGCCAAGCACCGTCTGATACTTGTTCACACCATCATAATTGCAGGTGATGGTTCCTGCACCCACATTCACGTTACGGCCCAGAGAGGCATCACCCACGTAACTCAGGTGGTTGATCTTACTGCCCTCACCCACCACCGCTTTCTTGGTTTCGACAAAGTTGCCCACTTTGGTATTGGCCGCCAGTTCGGTCCCCGGGCGCAGGCGCGCAAACGGGCCGATCTGGGCGTTGGCTCCCACCGAGGCCCCCTCAATCACACTGTTGGCCTTGATTTCGGCGCCGTCGGCAATCGTGGCATCCTTGATGACACAGTTCGGCCCGATCACTACGCGGTTGCCCAGACTGACCGTGCCCTCAAATACGGCATTCACATCAATCCACAAATCGTTGCCAATGGTCAGCTCACCCCGTACGTCCACGCGTGAGGGATCGGCCAGCGTAGCACCTTCGGTCATCAGGCGCTCCGCCTGCTGGCGCTGGTACCAGCGTTCAAGCTCGGCCAGCTGGACCCGGTTGTTCACCCCCTGAACCTCAAACGGATTGCCCGGCTGGGAGACTGCCACCGACAGCCCGTTATCCACCGCCATAGCAATGATATCGGTCAGATAGTATTCGCCCTGGGCATTGCTGTTCGACAGCGTTGGCAGCCAGCTCTTCAGATGACGAGCAGACACCGCCAGAATTCCGGTATTCACTTCCGTGATGGCCTGCTGCGCGGCGTTGGCATCTTTTTGCTCCACAATCGCCTGCACCAGCCCATCGGCATTACGGACAATGCGGCCATAGCCGTGAGGGTTGTCCATATTCACGGTCAACAGGGCCAGGGTGTGCTCGTCGAGATCACGGACCATGGTTTCCAGCGTATCGGTTCGGGTCAACGGCACATCCCCGTAGAGCACCAGCACCCGCGCATTGTCCGGCAATTCCGGCAGGGCCTGAGCAACCGCATGACCGGTACCAAGCTGTTCCGTCTGCAACACCCAATGGACATCGGGGTCATCCAGAGACGCCCGGACCTGCTCTGCTCCATGGCCGATCACCGTGTGAATTTTCTCCGCGCCCAGCTGCCTGGCAGTGTCAATGACATGATGCAGCATGGCTTTTCCCGCCACCGGGTGCAGGACCTTGGGCAGGGCAGATTTCATACGGGAACCCTGGCCAGCCGCCAGGATCACAACGTGTAACGGACTCATGGGCAATCAGCTCCGGTATTCAGATGTCCATAAATAAAAAAAACCGCGTCCCGGTGAAATTGCCGCTGCTCCGTTTCCGGAACACCGGACCCTCCACCTGAGGATGCGGTTCACTGTCAGGCCAGTCCGAGACCGACGCAAGCCCGGCTTATCGCAGGTGCTTGCGCAGCTTCTGGATGGTACGCAGCTGAGCGGCTGCTTCGGCCAGCTCGGCAGCAGCACGAGAATACTCGAACTCGCCTGTCTTGTTCGCCAGTGCCTTTTCGGCTTGCTTCTGGGCTTCCAGAGCCGACGCTTCGTCCACATCCTTTGCACGAACCGCGGTATCGGCCATCAGGGTAACCAGGTTGGGCTGCACTTCCAGATAACCTCCGGATACGTACAGAATCTCCTCACTGCCACCCTGCTTGATGATCCGCACTGCACCGGGCTTCAGCCCGGTCAGCAGCGGAGCATGGCCATACTGGATGCCAAGCTCACCCTCGGTGCCGGTGGCGATCAGCATCTCCACCAGACCCGAGTAGATTTTTTCCTCGGCACTTACGACGTCACAATGTACGGTCATAGCCATTTCATACGCCTCTTGGGTCAGAAAGGAAAGGAGGTGTCTTACTTACCTTCTTTCTCTTTCATTGCCTTAGCTTTCTCAATCGCTTCGTCCATGCCGCCGCACATGTAGAACGCCTGCTCTGGCATGTCGTCGTAGTCGCCGTTGAGAATGCCTTCAAAGCTGGCGATGGTCTCTTTCAGAGACACGTACTTACCCGGAGAACCGGTAAATACTTCCGCAACGTGGAACGGCTGCGACAGGAAACGCTCGATCTTACGGGCACGGGATACGATCAGCTTGTCGTCTTCAGACAGCTCGTCCATCCCCAGGATCGCGATGATGTCTTTCAGTTCCTTGTAGCGCTGCAGAACGTTCTGAACACCACGGGCAACATTGTAGTGTTGCTCACCAATCACCAGCGGGTCCAGCTGACGGGAAGTGGAATCAAGCGGATCGATCGCCGGGTAGATACCCTTGGAGGCGATGTCACGGCTCAGTACCACGGTCGCGTCAAGGTGCGAGAAGGTGGTGGCTGGTGACGGGTCAGTCAAGTCATCCGCCGGTACGTAGACCGCCTGGATGGACGTGATAGAACCGTTTTTAGTGGAGGTGATACGCTCCTGCAGCTGACCCATCTCTTCGGCCAGAGTCGGCTGGTAACCTACCGCAGACGGCATACGGCCCAGCAGTGCAGATACCTCGGTACCCGCCAGGGTGTAACGGTAGATGTTGTCAACGAACAGCAGAACGTCACGGCCTTCGTCACGGAACTTCTCGGCCATGGTGAGACCGGTCAGGGCCACACGCAGACGGTTTCCAGGGGGCTCGTTCATCTGGCCGTAGACCATGGCAACCTTATCGAGAACGTTGGACTCCTTCATTTCGTAGTAGAAGTCGTTACCTTCCCGGGTCCGCTCACCAACACCGGCGAATACGGAGAGACCAGAGTGCTCTTTCGCGATGTTGTTGATCAGTTCCATCATGTTGACGGTCTTACCAACGCCGGCACCACCGAACAGACCAACCTTACCACCCTTGGCGAACGGGCAGATCAGGTCGATAACCTTGATGCCGGTTTCCAGCAGGTCAGCCGAGGCTGCCTGGTCGGCATAGCCCGGTGCTTTGCGGTGGATAGCCCAGCGCTCTTCTTCGCCAATGTCGCCCTGTTCGTCGATGGGACGACCCAGAACGTCCATGATCCGGCCCAGAGTCTGGGTACCAACCGGTACGGAGATCGGCTTGCCGGTGTTTTCTGCTTTCAGGCCACGCTTCAGGCCCTCGGTGCTGCCCATGGCGATGGTACGAACAATGCCGTCACCCAGCTGCTGCTGGACTTCCAGAGTTGTTTCGCCACCTTCAAGCAGCAGTGCGTCGTAAACGCTTGGAACGGAGTCACGTGGAAATTCCACGTCGATAACCGCGCCAATGATCTGAACGATGTGTCCGCTACTCATGCTCGGTTCCTCGTTATCTTGATAGTCAATAAAACCAGTAGGTCAGTGAGCGTTAACCAATCGATGCCGCGCCGCTCACAATCTCCGAAATCTCCTGCGTGATCGCTGCCTGACGGGCCTTGTTATAGGCCAGTTGAAGCTCGTCAATGATGCTGCCAGCGTTGTCTGTCGCGCTCTTCATGGCAATCATCCGGGCAGCCTGCTCACAGGCCAGATTTTCTACCACACCCTGATACACCTGGGATTCGATATAACGTGGCATCAGCCCGTCAAGGATCGGACGGGAATCCGGCTCGTAGATGTAATCCCACTGGTGACCGATGTCTGCATCATCGCCTTCCGGCAGGGGCAACAGCTGCTCCGCCTTCGGGCTCTGAGTCATGGTGTTCACGAATTCGTTACTGATCAGGAACAGGCGGTCAATCTTGCCGTTCTCGAACGAATCCAGCATCACCTTGACGCTGCCAATCAGCTGATCCGCACTGGGGCTGTCGCCCATGTGCGTGACGGCTGCCACCACGTTTCCGCCGTAGTTGCGGAAGAAGGAGGCACCCTTCTGGCCAATGGCACAGATATCGGTCGCTATACCTTTCTGTTTCCATTCACGCATTTCTTTTACGAGCAGTTTGAACGCGTTGGTGTTCAGACCACCGCAAAGCCCGCGATCGGAGGAGACCACAATGTAGCCAACCCGTTTGACCTCGCGCTCTTGCATGAACGGATGGCGGTAATCTTTATTGGACTTCGCAATGTGTCCGATTACCTGACGCATCTTTTCGGCGTACGGGCGAGTCGCCTGCATACGCTCCTGAGCTTTACGCATCTTGCTCGCGGCCACCATTTCCATGGCGGACGTGATCTTCTGCGTGCTCTTGATGCTTCCGATCTGGTTACGTATTTCTTTTCCGACGGCCATAAGTCACTGCCTTTTCAAGTTAGACACTCAAATGGACCAGCAGGCCCGCACAACGGCGGGCCTTTTGGATTTACCAGCTCTGAGTGGTCTTGAATTTCTCCAGAGCAGCTTTGAGGCCGGCAGTGATGTCGTCGTTGAAGTTACCTTCAGGGCCGATCTTGTCCAGAAGCTCCTTCTGCTCGGACCGCATCCAGTCCAGCAGTTGGGCTTCAAAACTCACAACCTTGGTGACATCCACATCGTCCAGGAAGCCTTCGTTTGCTGCGAACAGTACGGTACCCATTTCCGCAACGGTCATCGGGCTGTACTGGTTCTGCTTCATCAGCTCGGTGACGCGCTGACCATGCTCCAGCTGCTTACGGGTTGCTTCGTCAAGGTCGGAAGCAAACTGGGCGAACGCCGCCAGTTCCCGGTACTGGGCCAGGGCCAGACGGATGTTACCGCCGAGCTTCTTCATGATCTTGGTCTGGGCTGCACCACCTACCCGGGATACAGAGATACCGGCGTTCATGGCCGGACGGATACCGGAGTTGAACAGGTTGGTTTCCAGGAAGATCTGACCATCGGTGATGGAGATTACGTTGGTCGGTACGAACGCAGACACGTCTCCGGCCTGGGTTTCGATGATTGGCAGAGCGGTCAGGGAACCGGTCTTGCCTTTCACTTCGCCGTTGGTGAACTGCTCAACGTAGTCGGCGTTCACGCGGGACGCACGCTCCAGCAGACGGGAGTGCAGATAGAAAACGTCACCCGGGAATGCTTCACGTCCTGGCGGACGACGCAGCAGCAGGGAGATCTGACGGTAAGCAACGGCCTGCTTAGACAGGTCATCGTATACGATCAGCGCGTCTTCACCGCGGTCACGGAAGAATTCACCCATGGAAGTACCGGCGTACGGCGCCAGGAACTGCATGGCGGCCGGATCAGCAGCACCAGCGGCAACCACGATGGTGTGGTCCATGGCACCGTGCTCTTCCAGCTTGCGCACAACGGCCGCAATGGAAGACTGCTTCTGACCAACGGCAACGTAGATACACTTGATGCCGGTGTTCTTCTGGTTGATGATCGCGTCGATCGCAACGGCGGTTTTACCGATCTGACGGTCACCGATGATCAGCTCACGCTGGCCGCGACCGATGGGAACCATGGTGTCGATGGCTTTC
This sequence comes from Marinobacter daepoensis DSM 16072, assembly GCF_000421165.1. GTDB lineage: Bacteria > Pseudomonadota > Gammaproteobacteria > Pseudomonadales > Oleiphilaceae > Marinobacter > Marinobacter daepoensis. The sequence goes on along the minus strand of NZ_ATWI01000012.1, from coordinate 120,183 downwards.
AGGCCAGTCTGCACCGGCTCGTCAACCGACTGACGTGCGATAACACCAGGAGCAACCTTTTCAACCGGGGAGGTCAGGCTGTTGCCCAGCTCGCCCTTGCCATCGATCGGGTTACCCAGAGAGTCAACTACACGACCCAGCAGTTCGTTACCAACGGGTACTTCCAGGATACGACCGGTACAACGTACCTTCTGACCTTCGGCCAGGCCTTCGTAATCACCCAGAACAACCGCACCCACCGAATCACGCTCCAGGTTCAGAGCCATGCCGTAGGTGCCGTTGGCAAATTCAATCATCTCACCGTACATAACGTCGGCAAGACCGTGGATCAGCACGATACCGTCAGAAACGGACAGGATCGTACCTTCGTTCTTTGCTTCGGAAGAGATGTCGAGTTTCTCGATTCTCTTCTTGATGATGTCACTGATCTCGGATGGATTCAGTTGCTGCATGCCTTTGTCCTCAAACCTTGTGCTGAAATCAGGAGCCCAGAGCCCTGGCCATTTTGGCCAGCTTGCCACGGACTGAAGCGTCGATAACCAGGTCGCCTGTTCGTACGATCACGCCACCGATCAGGGACTGATCCACGGTGGTTTCGAGTTCGACCTTGCGCTCCAGCTTTTTGGACAGTGCGTCGATCAGTTTCTGCTGCTCGTCGGAAGACAGTTCGAAAGCGGAATCGATTGTCAGGTGTACAGACTTTTCGAGATCTGCACGGTACAGACGGAACAGGGCAGAAACCTCCGGCAACAGGGCCAGACGCTTGTTTTCAGCAAGAATCAACAGGAAGTTTCTGAGTGCTTCAGGCAGCGGCTCTTCAAAACACTCTGCGAAGAGTTCCGCCTTGCGTTGCTCAGACAGGCCGGGGTTGGCCAGGATGTTCTTTACCTCTTGGTCAGCCGCAACCTGCGCTGCAAAAGCCAGTGCCCGATCCCACTGATCAATAGCGTTCTGGTCCTGCGCGGCATCAAAAACGGCCTTCGCATAGGGTCGGGCTAACGTCGTCAGTTCTGCCATGATGACCCTCGTTTAGAGTTCTGCGGCCAGCTTGTTCAGCATCTCGCTGTGAGCTTTGGCGTCTACAGAGGTTTCCAGAATCTTCTCGGCACCAGCCACGGCCAGAGTGGCCACTTCTGCTCTGAGTGCGTCGCGAGCCTGAACACGCTCCTGTTGAATTTCCGCCCTGGCCTGCTCAATAAGCTTTTCGCCTTCACTGCGGGCATCCTCTTTAGAGGCTTCCACAATCTGGGCGGCACGCTTGTTGGCCTGGTCAATCAGGGCTGCAGCTTCTTCTTTCGCCTTTTGCAGTTCTTTGGTGGCTTTTTCCTGGGCCAGTTCCAGATCGAGAGAAGCCCGATCGGCCGCGGATAGGCCATCTGCAATTTTCTTCTGGCGCGCTTCCATGGCTGCCGTAATCGGCGGCCATACATACTTGACGCAGAACCAGACGAAAATAGCGAAGGCAATCGATTGCCCTATCAACGTAAGGTTTATATTCACGGCGATATACCTCTTGCTATTCGTTGCGTCCTGGTTTCCGGGAAGAAGGGCGCACAACCACGGCTGGCGCCCTCAGTTCTCGGTTTAATTAACCAGCAACAACGAAGATCAGGTACATCGCGATACCAACACCGATCATGGGAACCGCATCAAGCAGACCCGCCATGATGAAGGCTTTGGTTTGCAGTTGGTTGGCCATTTCCGGCTGACGGGCAGTGGACTCAAGCAGTTTGCCGCCCAGCAGACCGAAACCGATACCAGCGCCCAGAGCGCCCAGACCGATGATCAACGCAGCTGCGATAAATACCATTTCCATTGAAGACTCCTCAGTTTTTTCAGATAGTTAAGGGTTTGTTTATTAAAGGGTTAATCAGTGATCTTCGTGCGCCGCACTGAGGTATACCACCGTCAGTACAGTAAAAATAAAGGCCTGAAGCGGGATCACCAGAATGTGGAAGATCGCCCAGGGAACGTTCAGCGTCCACTGAACCCACAGCGGCAACAACGCGATCAGGATAAAGACAACCTCACCAGCGTACATGTTACCGAACAGACGCAGTGCCAGACTGATCGGCTTGATGATCAATGCCAGGATTTCCAGCAGCAGGTTGAACGGGACCATAATCCAGTGGTTGAACGGGTTAAAGGCCAGTTCTTTGGTAAAACCACCTACGCCTTTCACCTTGAAGCTGTAGAACAGGATCAGCAGGAAAACACCGATGGAAATACCGAACGTACCGTTGGGATCGGTGGTTGGAACAATTTTGAAGTAGCCAAGCCCCAGAGCGGAAGCAATGGACGGGATATAGTCGATCGGGATCAGCTTCAGAATGTTCATCAGCAGAATCCAGACAAAAACCGTCAGTGCCAGCGGGGCAATCAACGGGTTCTTGCCGTGGAAAACATCGCGAACGATGCCCTGAACAAATTCAAAGGTCATTTCGACCAGATTCTGCAAGCCGCCCGGCGCGCCTTCGGTGACCCGGTTGGCCACGAAGCGGAACAGCCCCAGGAACAGGAGGCCCATTGCGATGGACCAGCCCATGGTATCCACATGGATAGCCATGAAGCCCATGTCTGCGGCTTCCTGACCGGTACGCGCGAAGGTCCAGGAGGCCTCCTGCACGACACTGCCATCCGCACGCTCATAGCCTTCCGGGAGCTTGCCATAGGTAAGGTTGGTAAGGTGGTGTTTTATATACTCTACTGGGGTACCAGCTGCCATACTGTTCTCATCCAGTCATCGCTGTGGTCGCGGCCGGATGAGCCAGCGCAATGCCGTACCCAACACAACCATCACAGCAAAAGTGAATAACAGAGCCGGTACGTGTACTGGCTCCATTAAAGTGAAAACGGCCGCAAAAAACACTGCGGTAAGGGCCAGCTTGATACTCTCGGCCCTGAATATGTTGCTCACTGCCAGGTGCATGTGTCGGGCACCCTGATAACGATAAGCGCGGTGAGCAAAGTACGCGTTTGGTATGACAAAAATAAGACCGCCAATCAGTGCGGAATACCCGGCCAAACGACTTTCCAACAACCACAACAGGCTCAGAACAAACAGAACCGCCATCTCTATGATCAACCACTTGCCAAGTGGTACGTACGTGATGGCTTTTGAAGAACGGTTCATATCATCAGCTGTCATTCCAAGCGCGCGGAATTATATGTGTTAACCGATAGGTGTTCAACATGGCCCGACGCAAATGCTGGCGGAAAAGTAAACAGACCACCCCCTGAAAACCCGAAGTTTTACACAGATTGTGTTACACACCAAACCCCACAACCACATGTGGTGTTTCTGGTGCTATACGGGACTTTAGGATGATTTTCAGGTTTTATTCGGCCGGTTACCGGATGTGGCCCAGAATGCCATCGAGCTCATCCAGCGAACTGTATTCAATTACCAGTTTGCCTTTGCCCCTGGTGCCGTGGTTGATCGCGACCCTGGCCCCCAGGCGTTCTGACAAATCATCCTGTAATGCCCGGATGTTCGGGTCCAGAGCAGGTGCCGCCGCCCCCTTCCCGTCATCGGGGCTGGCCTGCTGAATTCGACGCACCAGCGCTTCGGTCTGGCGTACAGACAACGATTTGGCCACGACCTGCCGGGCCACCAGCATCTGCTGTTCCGGCGGCAGAGTGAGCATCGCACGACCATGGCCCATTTCCAGATCACCGTGTTCCAGCATGAGACGCACGTCTTCGGTAAGACCAATCAGGCGCAGCAGGTTGGTGATGGTGGTTCGGGATTTCCCCACCGCTTCCGCCACCTGGGCCTGGGTCAGGCCAAATTCATCCTGCAGACGCTTTAAAGCAAAGGCTTCTTCAATCGGGTTGAGATTTTCCCGCTGGATATTCTCTATCAGCGCCATGGCAATGGCGGCTTCGTCCGGTACCTCGCGAATAATCGCGGGAATCCGGTCAAGCTCAGCCAGTTGCGTCGCCCGCCAGCGGCGTTCACCGGCGATCAGTTCATAGCGTCCTTCGCCCACCGGACGGACAACCACCGGTTGCATGACGCCCTGCTGACGAATGGAGTCGGCCAGCTCCTGCAGTGCCCCCGGGTCCATATCACGACGGGGCTGATAACGGCCACGCTGGATCAGATCGACCGGGATCTCACGCAGTTCACCATCGTGATCGCTGGTCTCCTGATTGAGATTCACCTTGGAGCCCTGGAGCAATGCTCCCAGACCCCGCTCGCCCAAGCCTCGCTTTTTCGCCGCCATGGTAGTTGTCATTCGTCCTGTAGAAATAAAGGGTGCCTGATTGCCTGACGGCGAACCATGTTACACCGCAACCGCAGAGGATGTCTTTTTTGATCCGTGCCGGCGCACCATCTCGCCAGCCAACGCCAGATAGGCCACTGCGCCCTTGGAAACCCGATCGTATTTGAGCGCTGGCATGCCGTAGCTGGGCGCCTCAGCCAAACGCACGTTCCGGGGGATAACCGCCCGGTACACCTTGTCGCCAAAATACTCACTGAGCTGGCCCGACACATCCAGTGTCAGGCTGTTGCGGGGGTCGTACATGGTGCGCAGAATGCCTTCAATCTCCAGGTTGGGATTAACCGTCTCCTGAATCTGCTCCACCGTATTCATCAGAGCCGCCAGCCCTTCCAGTGCATAGTACTCGCACTGCATCGGAATGAGCACCGAATCGGCTGCGGACAGCGCGTTCACCGTCAACAGACTAAGAGACGGCGGGCAATCGATCAGAATGTAATCGTAGTTCGCCCCGACGGCATTGAGCGTGAGACGCAGCCGGTGCTCCCGCCCGATCTCGTTCATCAGCTCCACCTCAGCGGCCGTAAGGTCGCCGTTGGCTGGCAGCAAATCAAAACCTGACGCCTCGGCATGAAGGATTACCTCGGCCGGGGTCGCTCGCTTGGTGAGGACATCGTACCCGGAGAGCTCAAGGGTATTTTTATCCACACCACTGCCCATGGTCGCGTTGCCCTGGGGGTCCATATCCACCAGCAGTACCCGTCGCTTGGTGGCTGCCAGAGACGCAGCAAGGTTCACGCAGGTGGTGGTTTTGCCCACACCGCCTTTCTGATTGGTCACTGCAATCACGCGTGCCATGCTTTGCCTCCTGATATTGGGGTTGCCGGTGTCACCTGGCCCGGGCGACGACCAGCAAATGCCGTTCGCCGTCTGATCCGGGGACACTCAGGGAATGACGGGATTCTACCTGCCAGCCCGCCGGAAGGGCAGCCACCTCATCATCCGGATACTGACCTTTCATGGCAAGGAACTCACCGTCTTTCGCCAGCAACGCATCGCACCAGGTCACCAGGTTCGCCAATGCGGTGAAGGCCCGGCTGCTGATCTGGGCGTAGGGCTGCACCGGCCGACAGTCTTCAGCCCGGCCATGAATCACATCGACGTTACGCAACCCCAGCTCCAGCACACACTGGTTCAGGAACCGGGTTTTCTTGCCGTTGCTGTCCAGCAGAGTAAATTGCTTGTCCGGGAAAACGATGGCCAGCGGTATTCCCGGCAAGCCGCCACCGGCCCCGACATCCAGCAGGTGGCTTGTGGTTATCCAAGGGGCGATGCTAAGACTGTCGAGCAGCTGGCGCGAGACCATCTCGTGCTCGTTCCGGACCGCCGTCAGGTTATACGCCCGGTTCCATTTGTTCAGCAATGCCAGGAACGCCAGTAACTGTTGTTGCTGACCGTCACTCAGAGACAGATTCATTGTCGCCAGCCCATCGCGGAGCTGGCCCGGCCATTGTGGATAACTCATCTCAGGCGCTCTGCTTTTTCAACAGGTCGCGTTTTTTCAGATAAACCAGAATCTGGCTCACCGCGGCCGGGGTTACGCCCTGTATCCGGGAAGCCTGGGCCACCGTCTCGGGGCGCACATCCTTGAGTTTCTGCTTGATCTCATTGGACAGACCACCGATGACGTCGTAGTCCAGATCCAATGGCAAGGCGGTATTCTCGTTCTTGCGCAGGCGCTCGATTTCGTCCGCCTGGCGCGAGATGTAACCTTCGTACTTGATCTCAATTTCCACCTGGTCGGCCACATTCGGGTCGTCGGCCCGCTCAGCACCAATCTCGGCAATGTGGTCGTATACGATTTCCGGGCGGCGGAGCAATTCGGCCAGGGACTGGTCCCGGGTCAGCGGCTGCTTCAGGTAGCCGTTGGCCCGCTCACCAGCGTCGGTGTTGGGGTGAATGCGGGTCGCTTCCAGACGACGGCGCTCACTGGTAATGCCATCGCACTTGTTGCTGAACGCCTGCCAGCGTTCGTCGTCCACCAGTCCAAGCTTGCGTCCGGTCTCTGTCAGGCGCAGGTCTGCATTGTCTTCCCTCAGGATCAGCCGGTATTCCGCGCGGCTGGTGAACATACGGTACGGTTCCTGAGTCCCCATGGTAATCAGGTCATCCACCAGAACGCCCAGGTAAGCCTCATCCCGGCGTGGGTACCATTCTTCTTTCTCCTGAGCTCGGAGCGAGGCGTTCAGGCCCGCCAGCAGCCCTTGTGCACCGGCTTCTTCGTAGCCGGTGGTGCCGTTGATCTGGCCGGCAAAATACAGGCCCCGGATAAATTTGGTTTCCAGAGTGTGGCGCAGATCCTGCGGGTTCAGGTAATCGTACTCAATGGCGTAACCCGGGCGCAGGATGTGGGCGTTCTCGAACCCGGGAATCGAGCGCACCGCCTTGAGCTGAATATCAAACGGTAAACTGGTGGAAATGCCGTTCGGGTACAGTTCGTTGGTGGTCAGGCCTTCCGGCTCCACAAAGATCTGGTGTGAATCCTTGTCGGCGAAGCGGTTGACCTTATCCTCGATGGACGGACAGTAGCGCGGGCCCACGCCTTCAATATTCCCGGCAAACATCGGTGAGCGGTCGAAACCACTGCGAATGATGTCATGGGTTTCTTCCGTGGTACGGGTGACGTAGCAACAGATCTGCTCTGGATGTTCGTCACGGTGCCCCAGGAACGACATCACCGGTGTCGGGTCATCCCCCCACTGTTCCTGCATCACGGAAAAATCCACGGTGCGGGCGTCGATGCGTGGCGGGGTGCCGGTTTTCAGGCGCCCGATGTTGAACGGCAGTTCCCGGAGGCGCCGGGCCAGCGCGTTCGCCGGCGCATCACCAGCGCGGCCGCCGGCGTGATTCTGCATTCCAATGTGGATAACTCCGCCAAGGAAGGTTCCGGTGGTGAGAACCACGGTTTTTCCATTGAAGCGAATCCCTGTCTGGGTCACCACGCCCACCACCTGGTCGTTTTCCACAATCAGGTCGTCGGCCGCCTGCTGGAACAGGGTGAGGTTGGGCTGGTTTTCCAGGGTGTGACGAATGGCCGCCTTGTACAGAATCCGGTCTGCCTGGGCTCGGGTGGCACGCACCGCCGGCCCCTTCCGGCTGTTCAACACCCGGAACTGAATACCGGCCTGGTCCGTGGCACGAGCCATCGCGCCTCCCAGCGCATCAATCTCTTTCACCAGATGGCTTTTGCCAATACCACCGATGGCGGGGTTGCAGGACATCTGCCCCAACGTCTCAATGTTGTGGGTCAGCAGCAAGGTCTGGGACCCCATGCGCGCGGCTGCCAGGGCAGCTTCGGTACCGGCATGGCCACCACCTATGACAATGACATCGAAACGGGTCGGGAACTCCACTCTTCACCTCAGAGATCGGGCTTTAAATAAGGGTATAAAAACAGGGCGGCGAGTATAACGTCTCACCCGGGAAAATGCAGTCGAAATGTGCAAATTTTAACCAGATACGAAGTAAAATAGAAGCTGGAGGGCCATCAACAGGCACGGGAGGCCGCTGGGGAAAACCGAAAGTTTCGGGTTTTCATAGCCTTGTCATCTATTGTTCAAAAAAGTTTTCAAAAAGTTATCCACAAAATCCAGGCTTTAAAAAACCACCCAAAAACCACTTAACTATATGATAAAAAATAAATAAATAAAAAAAGCCAGAGGTTGTTAGCAAATTATCCCTAAAATTATCCACAACGCTCTGCCACGATCATGGAGTTTCGGGCAGAGCCGCCGGGCCATTCAGAAATCATCCGCTTTGCGCTGAAGTGCCACCGCTGTACCACCTCCTCCAGAGGTGCCTGTCGCCAGTCGCTCGAGCTCCTGCTCCACCGCATTTGACGATTTAGCGTACCGCGCCAGCAGGTTGTACAACACCGGGATGATGAACAGGGTGAGTGTGGTGGCAAAAATCAGCCCGCCCAGAATGACCACTCCGATCGCCGCCCGGCTTTCCGCTCCCGCTCCGGAGGCAATGACCAGCGGCACCGCACCAAAAACGGTGGAGATGGTGGTCATCAACACCGGTCTGAACCGGAGGATAGCCCCTTCCAGAATGGCATCCCTGACCTCATACCCTTTATCCCGAAGCTGATTGGCAAACTCCACGATCAGGATGCCGTTCTTGGCCATCAGCCCCAACAGCATAATGATGCCAATCTGGCTGTAGATGTTCAGGCTGATGCCCGACCAGGCCAGGGCCAGCAACGCACCGGTTACTGCCAACGGAACCGACAGCATGATGATCATCGGGTGAATCCAGCTTTCGAACTGAGCCGCCAACACCAGAAAAACAATGATGAACGCCAGCCCGAAGGTCAGGTAGATGGCCGCAGAGGAATCCTGGAACTCCTGAGACAACCCCTGATAGCTGAGGCGGGCCTCGGGCGGCAAGTTATCCACAGCCAGGTTATTCAGATACGTGAGTGCCGAGCCCAGATCGTACCCTTCGGCCAGGGAGGCACTGACCACCACAGCAGGCAACCGGTCAATGCGACGGAGGTCAGGGTTGGCGCCGACTTCTTCCACCGACACCAGCGCCTTGAGCGGAATCAATTCCCCTCCAGCCCGGGGCCGCAGGAAAACCTGCTCCAGATCACCCGGTGTTGCCCGGTCGGCATCATCGGCCTGAACGATAACATCGTATTCCCGGCCCCGGTCCAGGTAGGTCGTAACTTGCCGGGACGCAAGCATGGTCTGGAGCGTCTGGCCGACATCCTCAACGGTGATGTCCAGATCCGCCGCCCGATCCCGATCAATCCGAACCCTCAGCTCCGGCCGGGTCAGTTCAAAATCGGTATCCACGTTCAGGAGATTCGGGTTCTCTTTGGCCCGCTCGGCGATTTCTTCACTCCAGGCCTGAACCGACTCGTAATCCGGCCCCGCAATCACAAATTCCACAGGCTGGCTAAAGCCGCGCTGGCCAAGACCCGGTGGGTTAATGGCATTGATTCGGACCCCGCTGATGTCCGACAGCTTGTCCCGGATCTGTGTCGTCACCTGCTGCTGCTTGATGTCTCGCTGCTCCCAGGGCATCAACCCCATGATCATAAACGCGCTGTCTTCCTCATCGCGAAACCCGACAATCGACAAGAAGCGCTCCGCGACTCCCTCCTCCAGGTAGGGTAGCAGGCGTTCCTCCGCCTGTTTCACAAAGTGGTCGGTGAATTCCACGGTGGCGCCTCTGGGTGCGCTGACCGGCATGATGATCACGCCGCGATCCTCAGTCGGGGCCAGCTCCTGAGGCAATTTCGGGAAGATCACAACAGCAACCATCAACCCCACCAGCCCGAGCCCAAGCAACAAACCGGGCTGCTTCAGGGAGAAACGAAGGAGCCTCTCGTAACCGCGGGTGAGCCCGTTGATCAAGCGTTCACTGACCGCCCAGAACCGGTGCCCTTCCGCGCTGTCCGGGCTGTGTCTCAACCATTTGGAACACAGCATGGGCGCCAGAGTCAGGGCAACCAGGCTGGAGACCACCACCGCCGCCGCCAGGGTAAACCCGAATTCCGCAAACAGGCGCCCGACATTGCCGCCCATGAACGAAATCGGCACAAAGACGGCCACCAGCGTCAGTGTGGTCGCAATCACCGCGAAGGCGACCTGCTTCGCACCCCGGTAGGCCGCCAGTAACGGTGGCTCACCTTCGTCGATCCGGCGCTGGATGTTTTCCAGCATGACAATGGCATCATCCACCACCAACCCGATGGCCAGAATAATCGCCAGCAGGGTCAGAACGTTGATGGAGAAACCCAGGAACCCCAGGCCGATGAACGCCCCGATCACCGCAACCGGGATGGTCACCGCCGGAATCAGGGTTGCCCGCCAAGAACGCAGGAACAGAAAAATCACCAGGATCACCAGAGAGACGGCAATCACCAGCGTGATCAGCACCTCTTTAATGGAAGCCCGGATGAACACCGATTCGTCATAGCTCTCGGCAATCCGGACCTCCGGTGGCAGGGTTCTGCGAATGTTCTCCAGTTCGGCCTGCACGGCATCAGATACCGCCACCGTGTTCGCTTTAGATTGTCGGATCACCCCCATTCCGATGGCCGTCTCGCCATTGGCCCGCAACCGGCCAACATCCGATTCCACCCCCACCTGAACATTTGCCACTTCCCCTAGCCGCAACAAATCGTTGCCGTCGCGGCGAATCACCAGATTCCGGAATTCCTCTACGGTGGATAAACGGCCCTCGGCCCGCACGGTAAAATTGCGGGTGGAGGAATCCACAGAGCCCGCCGGAAGTTCGACGTTGTTCTGCCGCAACGCCTGTTCCACCTCCGACACGGTGATGTTGCGTGCGGCCAGGCGGGTTCGGTCCAGCCATACCCGAATGGCATAACGCCGCTCGCCTCCAATTCGCACATCGGCCACGCCATCAAGTACCGACAGCCGGTCTGCCAGTACCCGGTCTGCAAAGTCACTCAGCTCGGCACTGTCCCAGACATCGCTGATGAGGGTCACCCACATCATCGGCCGGGCATCGGAATCGGCTTTTCTCACAACCGGCGGGTCGGCTTCGTCTGGCAACTGGTTCAGAACCCGGGAGACCGCGTCCCGGACATCATTAGCAGCAATATCGACATCGCGGGACGTATCAAACTCGATGGAGGTACGGGACTCCCCCTGTTCGGTGGAGGATTCAATAGAGCGGATCCCTTCAATCCCGCTGATGGCCCCCTCGATGACCTGGGTGATCTGGGTATCGACCACTTCTGCTGCCGCACCGGTGTAATCCGTGGACACAGAGACCACGGGCGGGTCAATGTCCGGATATTCGCGCACCGGCAGCCCCAACAGGGCCGCCAGACCAAAAACCACAATCAGCAGGCTGAGAACGGTGGCAAAAACCGGGCGTTTGATCGACACATCCGACAGTACCATCGCTCAGGACTCCACGGTCTGAGCAAAACGATTGTCCGGAATCGCCTGATCGTTGTTTTGCACGTCAAGGCGGTCGCCGGTACTCAGGCGATCCTGGCCCGTGATCACGACCGCGTCCTCCAGCGTCAGGCCGGAGACGATCTCGACCAGACCCGGCAGGCGCGATCCGGTCACCACAGGCACCCGACGAGCCACACCGTCCTCGGCCAGGAACACATATTTGTCGTTGCCACGAATCATCAGCGCCTGCTCGGGAATGACCATCCCCTCCCGCTCCTGCAGGGTCAGGGCCGCCGACATAAACTGGCCTGGCCGAAGCCGGCCATCCGGGTTCCCGATAATGGCTCTGACCGACAGCGTCCGGCTCAGCTCACTGATGCGCGTCGCCAACTCCACCAGAGCCCCCTCGAAGATTTCGCCCGGAAAGGCCGGTGACGTGGCAACCACCTGCTGCCCCACCCGAACCTGGCCCACGAAACGTTCCGGGACTGCAAAACTCATTTCCATGCTGTCAATGCTGTCCAGCGTGGTAATCCCGGTGCCCGCCTGAAGGTAGGCGCCGATACTGATGTCGGAAAGCCCGGCCACGCCAGCAAACGGCGCTTCAATATGATGGTTTTCCAGTCGAACCCTGGCGGACTGTCGCTGGGCCTCGGCGACACTGACGGCCGTCCTCAGCTCGTCCACCTGAGCTTGCGACACGCTGTTGTTCGCGCGCAATCGCAGAGCGCGTTCCAGCTGTCGACGGGCATCCGCCAACTGGGCTTCAATAACCTGCAGGTCAGCCCGGGCCTGGCGATCGTCCAGCCGCACCAAAACGTCTCCCCTGGTCACTTTCCGCCCCGGCTCCAGATTGATTTCAACTACCCGGCCACTGACTTCGGTGGTCAGTTCCACCGTTTCCAGAGCTTTCAGATTCGCTACTGACCGAACGTCGTCCCGAACGCTCGCCAACCGTGGTTCAACAGCGCTGACCTTGCTCACTCTGGCCTGTCCGCTACCCTGCTCCTCCACAGATGGTTCGATGGACAGGTATATCGCAGCACCTCCCGCGCCCGCAGCAACCAGCACAGCAGCAATCAGCCATTGTTTCCACATGGGGTTCACAAACCTTTCAGAGTTCAGTTCTGCGGGCCGGGCCCGCGTTTCGTTTTCTGTATCACCAACACCACTTCGCCAACCGGTATCCCCCACTTGCTCATGGTGGTCTGATTGATCAGCGTGTCGGGGGTGACCAGATACATCCAGTCATCCATCCGGACGTCGATTGTGCTGTCGCCGTATGACACCCTCAGGACATAGTTCATATGAATCGCATTGCCCTGCCAGCGCATCGTGCCTGCCTCAATCACATCCCCGGCCGTGGCGCGATAACCTCCGTTGTCCGGTGTCAGGGTCCAGACCCGGGTCTGAACTTCTCCATCATCAAACCGGAACACCTCATCCAGCGTTCCGACACCGTGTTCATCCCAACGGGCCACAATGTCGGCATCAAAAGTCCGGATAACCTCGCCGGCGTAGTCCTTGACCACACCCCGGGCGGAAAGTTCGCCCTGAAAGAACCCGGATGGCACCAGAGCCGGCCCCCGATCCCGGTAATCGTCCAGCGACGGCCCGGCACACGCGGTCAGCACCATGGTTATCAACAGTATAAGAGCCCCCCTTCGAAGGCCATTGAAATTGCCTGAAATACGCAGCTTTTGCATGACTTTTACACTCCTGGGCAAACGGGGCGGCCAACCGCCCGGATTGTTCAGGATTACGGGCCAGAGGCCAGGCCCGATCAGTCCCGGGCAGCAAGCGTCATTTCAGCCAATTGTCCGTTCTGACACCTGTCCGGGCGCTTTCCGTCAATGGCAGCCTCCCATGAATGCCGTAAAACGGCTCTTATAACGGCCAACAGGCCCAACCGATTCCGGATAATCAAAGTCAATGAGGACTGGCCATGCCTGTGTATAAAGCGCCCCTGAGGGACATGAAATTCCTGCTCAACGACGTGTTCGACTACCCGGGCCATTACCAGACTCTGGCCTCCGGTGAAAACGCCACCCCCGACATCGTTGAGGCCATCCTGACCGAGTGCGGCCGCTTCTGCGAAGAGGTCCTGAGCCCGCTGTATCAGTCTGGCGATGAAGAAGGCTGCAAACTGGACAACGGGGAAGTCACCACCCCCAAAGGTTACCGGGAAGCGTACGATCAGTACGTGATGGGGGGCTGGCAGGGGCTGTCGGCCCCGGAAGAGTTCGGTGGCCAGGGGTTACCGGCCTCCATGGGCCTGCTGAAACAGGAAATGATGGGCACCGCCAACTGGTCGTTTTCCATGTACCCCGGGCTGTCTCTGGGTGCCATGAACACCATCTTCCTGCACGGCGATGAGCACCAGAAACAAACCTACCTGATCCCCCTCACCGAAGGCCGGTGGGGCGGCACCATGTGCCTGACCGAACCCCAGTGCGGCACCGATCTGGGCCAGGTGAAGACCAAAGCCGAGCCCCAGGCAGACGGCAGTTATACACTGACCGGCACCAAGATTTTTATCTCCTCCGGGGAGCACGATCTCACCGAGAACATCGTTCACATCGTGCTGGCGAGGTTGCCTGATGCCCCGAAAGGCACCAAAGGCATCAGCCTGTTCATCGTGCCCAAATTCCTGCCCGGTGCCGACGGAGGGCTGGGTGAGCGCAATGCCGTAAGCTGTGGCGCCCTGGAAAAGAAAATGGGCATCAAGGCGTCGGCCACCTGTGTGATGAACTTCGACGGCGCAACCGGTTTCCTCATCGGCCCGGAGAACCAGGGCCTGGAGTGCATGTTCACGTTTATGAACACCGCCCGCATTGGTACCGCCATTCAGGGCGTGGGCCCGGCTGAACTGTCGTATCAGTGGGCGCTGGACTACGCCAGGGAGCGCCGTTCCATGCGCGCGCTGTCGGGTAAGAAAGACCCGGACCAGGTTGCTGACAGCCTGATTCACCATGCCGATGTCCGTCGCATGCTGCTGACCCAGAAAGCCATCGCAGAGGGTGGTCGGGCAATGCTCTATTACGCCGCCAGGCTTGCGGACCACATGGTCGAGGCCCACACCGCCGGCGACGAACAAAAAGCCGCGAAATACGACGACAAGCTTGGGTTTCTCACCCCGATCCTCAAAGGCTTCCTGACCGAACTGGGTTGCGAAGCCACCAATCTGGGTATGCAGGTGTTCGGTGGCCACGGCTACATTCGCGAGCACGGGATGGAGCAGATTGTCCGGGACACCCGCATCTCCACACTTTACGAAGGCACCACCGGAATCCAGGCTCTGGACCTGCTGGGCCGGAAGGTGCTGTTGATGACCCAGGGCGGCGCGGTGCGCGAGTTCACCCTGAAGGTTGCCAACTTCGCCCGCAAGCATCTGACCAATAAACAGCTGCGGCCCATGTCGGTGGAGCTGCTGAAACTGACGGCCCAGTGGAACCTGTTAACCGTGCGGGTCATGCTGGCGGCCCGTAAGGATCGGGATGTTGTGAGTGCTGCCGCCAACGACTTCCTGATGTACAGCGGCTACGTGACCATGGCCTACATGTGGCTGCGTCAGGCAGCTGTCGCGGTGGACCGGCTGAACGAGGGAGGCGAGGAATCTGGGGCCTTCTATCAAACCAAACTGGCAACGGCCGAATTCTATTACGAGCGGTTACTGCCCCGGGCCCAGGCGCACGCCACCAGCATGCTGAGCCCTGCCCGGAACCTGATGCAGGTAGAACCGGAGCATCTGGCCTTTACCGGTTGATCACCGGTCATTTCCTGTCCCGGGCAGTGCCCGGGACGTTTTTCGCTTTTTCAGAAACTTACTGGCTCAGAGCCCGTACTTGGTCTCAATCGCCTCGTAAATACCGTTACTCTTGATGGTTTCCAGGCCTTTATTCAGTTTCTGAATGACATCATCCGGCGTATCAACGTTCATCGCCAGATACAGCTCGGCCTCGTTGAACGAATAGACCGGAACCAGACCTTCCACATTCTGCTGAGACGCGAAGTAAGGCCCCGCGAGCTTCTCGGCGATCCACAGATCCACCTGCCCGAGTTCCAGGCGCCGGGGGTTCAGATCATCGCTTTCCATTTCCGAGACCTTGTAGCCACGCTCCAGCAGGTACTCCGTCATAACGTCACCCCGGTAGCCGGCGTACAGCAGGCCACGGGTATCTTCAAGCTTGTCGATCTTAAGATTGGTGCCGGCGGGCGCGAAAATCGTCCACAGGTTTGTCGTCAGTGGTCCGACCCACTTGAACTGAGGCGCCCGGCTTTCGGTGTAGGTGGTGCAGAAAATACCGTGGTTCTTCTTGTTCAGGGCACGGTTATAGCCGTAATCCCAGTTACGCAGTTTGACCACATGGTCCAGCCCGGAAACCTCAAGCACAGCTTTGACCATCTCAGTACAAAGCCCGTCGATGCCATCGCCATTGTGCTCAAAAGCCCGGCCGGTGGAACTCATGTTATAGGGCGGAAAGCTCTCCGTGTAGATATAAAGTTTTTCAGAACCCAGAACAGGTAAAGAAACACTGGAAAACACCAATAATGCGGTAAACAGGAAGGCTGTCTTGGACACAGGTTATCTCCTTATTATTCGAAGACTTTCACTGCAAGTGAAACAACGGCGCTGTGAATCGACATTATAGCCTACATGAATTTTATATATTCTTTTATAACTAAACTGTTTGTTTTGGTAAGGGTGGCGGCCCCCATAGAAGCGAAAGGTTACGCAAAGAGCATACCCTCAGGCACGCTCAGCCACCTGTTCCAGGAGTAGGTCCAGGTATCGACTCATGACCGCCCTCCTTCTTTGCGGGCAATCACCACGTTGACCGGCGCCACCGGAAAGCGCACCTGGGACACGGAGTCCACCCCGGAAAAGCCAGCTGCCAACAACAGCTCTTCCAACTGACCGGCCGCCAGCACCCGTCCTCCCTGCAATCGCAGATTCAGGTAATAAGGCGCCACGGCACGGTTTTGCCACCCTTCTGCCCCGATCACAGCGTGAGCGCACACCAACAACCCACCGGGTGACAACGCCTCATGCAGGCGGGCAAGCAAGCCCGGCAGGTCTGGTACAAAGTGAAACACCGACGAACACCAGATAACGTCATAACCTTTGCCCAGCTCATCGCTCGATAGATCCCCTCCGAGCACACTCAGCCGATCCTCAAGCCCCGCTGTCGCGATGTTCTCTCGGGCCACGCTCACCACCTCCGGGAAATCAAACACCACCCCCGACAGCAGCGGCTGGTGGCGGGCCAACTCGATGGCCACCAATCCTGGCCCGCCACCCAGGTCCAGCACGGTCTGCGCCTGGCCGAACTCCGACTGCGCCGACATCACCGACAACGCCACCTCGGCGCTCACGGCAGCCTGTTCCTGAGCAATCTGTACCCTGGCGGCTTCCGCCCAGAGCGCCGGTTGCCCGGCCACGCCCCTCGGTGGAACCACAGGCACCTCATCCGACAACAACCCCATGACCTGATCTGCGGCCTGGCGCAGCACCCGAAACCGGAACAGCAGCGCATCACCGCAGTAGGATTCAGAAACTGGATTGAGATAAGGAGACAACTCCGGCGCGGTGCCATACAACCACTCACCATCCGCCTGCTGGCGGCGCAGCAACATGCCCAGGCTCCACAACACCTCCAGGGCATACGCCAACCGCCCCGGACTCAGGGCAAGACGTTGCGCCAGAGTGGCGGCTGAGACGGCCTGCTCGGTCTGCGCGAACAAACCGACCTCCAGAGCTTTTTCCACCAGGCCGGCGCCCACAGACGACAACGGCAGAGCCCACAGGGAAGACAACACATGGGGCTCCGCCAGAGCATGTTTCCAGGCTTGAGTGGTACCGGCGGTTTCCGGAGGAACCTCAGGCGCCAGCGAGAAATGGTCAGTCATGAATACCCCGAGGTAGTTGGCTGAATTGAAATCTTGCTATATATTAATGAGATTGAATCTCATTTAGATATGAGGAGGGCAAGAATAACTATGCAAAACGCAAGATCCGGCTGGGCAACCCTGGGAGGGACGTTATGGCGGGCCTGAAGCTCCCTTGCCGTGTTGAGGCGGCCTTGCCGCGAAGTCGACACATTCTGGAAGATGGACGGGTACGCCTGCAGCTCCCCGACGAGCTGGGGGAGTGCTTTCACGACTATGTGGAACTGGAGCCCGGGTTAGGGATAGGCCAGCTTCACTATTCGCCATCGGTACCCCTGATTGAAGAAAGTAATGGCTTGCACCCTGGCAGAGTCATGGTGATTACGCTGGGTATGCAGGGCTGTTCCTCATACCGGGCCGACGATCGTACCCAGCTAGAATTTGCGAAAGGCCATACCACCATTTCGTCGTTTCACGGAATCTCGGGAGAACGCTGCTACAACGCAGGCGAGACCATTTCTCAGTTGCGGGTAATTGTTCACGAATCCCTGATCAGCAAGTACGTTGGCGAGTCCCGCGCTGAGGCCATTCTCGGGCACGATCCCCTGAGCCGCCTGGCGTTCCGTGCCAGTAACCCGGCCGCGTTAGCTCACGCCAGGGCCGTTATGAACCACCTTCGCCCTGACCAAAGCCACCTTCCACGGCTGGATATACATATCCACACCCTGAATCTGCTCAGTGAACAGTTCAACCTGCTGGCACCTGTGAGGGATCTGCGCTCTTCCCCGTTCACGCCTTCTGAGATTGATCGCCTTGAAAAAGCCCGGAACTGGATGAAAGAGCACTTGGACAAACCCCTGACGCTGGATTACCTCTCCACCCGAATGGGCATCAGTAAAACCAAACTCAAAGATGGCATGCTTTATCTGTATCAGCGCACGCCAAGCGACCTGTTGCTGGAACTGAGGATGAAAAAGGCCATGCTGTTGCTGGAATCCGGGCTACAGGTGTCCCAAGTGGCCTGGCAGGTAGGCTACAAATACGCGAACAACTTTACGGCCGCATTTACCCGTTACTACGGCAAATCTCCCAGAGCGATGTTTGGCAGGAAGAGATGCTCAGACAGGACGCCATGAAATCCAAGGAAGCTATGTCATTTGCCACAATGCTTATGCACGCTGCCAAAGCCTCTGTTTGACGAATGCGACGGTGTAAACCAGTCGATAGACTGCGTTCGCTCAGCGCATCCGGGTCTCTCCCATCCGGGTGTCCGCCGTCTCGCTCACCGTTGGACAGGACAGATTCATGACGGCCAAAGTTCGGTTTTATCCAGCCCCCTTGCTCAGGACACTGGTTGCCATTGCCTGTGCATTCCTGTTGACGCGCTGGAGCAGCCTGGCGGTGCTGGCCTTACCCTGGCAGCCGGAGCAATCCGTGGTCGCCGGTATGTTGCTGGGATTTAGCGTCTTCGCGGCCACGGTGATCTGGGTATTCGTTGCGGGCAGCCTGCGCATTGCGTGCCTTGGCATTCTGCCTGCCGGGGCATTTCTTATGTATTTCAGTCAGCAGGGCGCCTTGTGATCGCGCCTCTGGGAGCGGGTGTACGCCAGCGTATGGCGCAATTGCATCGCTGGACGGGGCTGCTCTTGGGTTGGTTACTGTTTGTCATTTTTCTGACCGGCACCCTGAGCTTTTTTCGCCAGGAAATCACATTATGGATGCAACCGGAACGCCCCTTAGTCTCCGAAATGGTTCCGTCGGCTCTGGCGCTTGAACAAGCGTCCGGTTATCTGCAACGGCATGCTTCCGAAGCCAGCCACTGGACCGTGACACTTCCGAACACGCGTGACCGTCTGGTTCACCTGAACTGGCGGGGGCCCCACGGGCAGGGCCAGGCCTACCTGAATCCACTGGGTGGAGAGGTAATACCCGTCCGAGACACCCGTGGCGGGGATTTTTTCTATCGCTTTCATTTCCAGTTGCACTACCTGCCGGTTCTCTTTGCCCGTTACCTGGTGGGCATTGCAGCCATGCTGATGCTACTGGCCCTGATCAGTGGCGTCATCACCCACAAGAAAATCTTCAAGGACTTCTTCACCTTTCGCTCGGGCAAAGGCCAACGCTCCTGGCTGGATGCACACAATGGCTTTTCAGTCCTCGCCCTGCCTTTCCACCTGATGATCACCTACACAGGGCTCGTCACCCTTATGATGCTGTACATACCCTGGGGACTGAACCAAGCCTTTCCTGAACCTGAACAGCGCCAACGCCTGATCAGCGATGTGTTTGCTTTCTTACCGGCAAAGCCCCCTTCCGGCGAACAGACGCCGATGGTGGCTTTGCCAACGTTACTCGCACAGGCCGAGGCACATTGGGAAGGAGCGAAGGTGGGTCGGGTCCAGGTCTCCAACCCCGGTGACCGGCATGCCCGGGTCGTTATGGAAGCCAGAAGCGACCAGCCGGACCTGCTGGGCATCCGCGGTCACCCCCCCTTTCTGGTCTTTGATGCTGGCAGTGGCGAACCGCTGAGAGAGAAAGTCTCGGCGCCAGCCTACGATACCTACGGCCTTCTATTAGGGCTGCATCTTGGGCGCTTTGCCGACTGGCCCACCCGTTGGCTCTATGCTCTGCTGGGCGTTGCCGGGTGTGGCATGCTGGCCTCCGGGTTAATACTCTGGTCCGTCAAGCGGCGCCAGAAGCCGGGGCATTCCGTTGTAGGCCTCTGGCTGGTCGACCGGCTCAACCTGGCAACCCTGGCCGGTTTTCCGGTGGCGGTCGTGGCTTTTTTCTGGCTGAACCGATTGCTGCCTGCAGCATGGCCAGAGCGGTCCCAGTGGGAAATTCACGGGCTGTTTCTGGCATGGCTGGCCATGCTCATTCACGCACTCATTCGCCCCTTACCCGCCGGTTGGCGGGAGCAACTGGGGCTGGCCGGCGCACTGTTGCTGGGCCTTCCTGTTCTGAACATGGTGACCACGGAAAGAGGGTTCGCCACCAGCCTGGTTGCCGGTGACTGGTTGTTTGTCGGTTTTGATCTGGCTCTGATCATTCTGGCAGCCCTGATGTTCCGGTTCGCCCGACAGAAGCGAGCCTCCTGATGACGCATCTGATCGTTTTCACCCTCTCCTTCGCTGGGTTTCAACTGTTGGCGATAACCACCCCCAAGGGAACATTCCGGCATCGGCGCGATGGGTTCTGGTTGGGCTGGCTGATGTTGCTGACGGCGCTGATAGCGGCCATCCATATCTGGCACCCCGGATTGGGCCTGGCGCTTTGGCTCGGCTATCTCAGTGCTGGCGCAGGCGCCGTATTTGTACTGAACATGTCGGGGCGTCGTCATGGTCTCTTTACTCGCTGGCCCATCATTTCGGTCATGCTGTTCGGTGCACTACTCCTGGTTCTTTCCGGTTGTGACCGCACATCCGCGATACCCGATGACAAGGCGACGGACCCAGCCTCCTTGTCACCATCCCGGGCATCCGGTTTTCCGGTCCGGATCCGCACCGCCCACGGGGAAGCGTATATCGCCCGGCCCCCCGAGCGGGTGGTCACTCTTGGAGCAGCTGCGGAAGACTGGGCGCTTCAATTGGGGGTGGTGCCGGTTGCAATTGAGCCCCATTACTGGGGCGGAGATCACGCCGGTTACCTGCCCTGGTTCCGTGACGCAGTGCAGGCTCAGGGGGGCAAGTTGCCGGAAATCATCAGCAGCTACCCGGAGCTGGATGTGGAGCGCCTGCTCGCCCTGCAGCCGGACCTGATTCTGGCGCCGCAATCCGGACTGACGCGCGAAAGCTATCATCAACTCAGTCAGTTGGCACCGGTTGTCGGCTATCCCAGCCAGCCATGGCTAACCCCGGTTGAGGATCAGGTTCGGCTGATTGCCAGAGCATTAGGGCGATCGGATCGCGGCGAGGCTCTATTGGCGGAGCGTCGGGCCTATCTGGCGGCCCATGCCAAGGCGAATCCTCATTTTTCCGGGGTATCCCTGGCCTATATCAATGCGGCAAGCCGGGTCGGCAACCTGTCGGTGTATGTGCGGGGTGACCCACGTGTCGATGTGCTGTTGGCACTGGGTTTCGTTGAACTACCTGAACTGGCGGATCTGCAGGCAAGCCGTGGCCACTTTGCAGCCCTGCTCGGTCTGGAGCAGGCTGACCGGCTGGATAAGGCCGGCCTGATTATCAGCTGGTACAGCTCTGAGCAAAGCCGGCGTCAGGTTGAATCCCTGCCGTTGATTCGTCGGTTGCCAGCCTTGCGGGAGTCCCGCTATCTGGCCATTACAGACCCTGCACTGGTGATGGCCAGTTCTTACGGCAGCTTGCTCAGTTTGCGCTGGAGCCTGCCCGAGCTGATCGCCCAACTCAATCAGGTTTTGCTACCGGCACTCGCAGGGGAAAGCAGTCTCTATGATTAGTAACGCAGACCTTCTTACCGAGAAGCGGCCAATCCCCGTTTCGATCAAGCTGGGCCTGCTGACCGTTATTCTGGCGTTTCTGGTCCTGGCGAATCTACTGGGCGGAACCCGCTGGCTTTCCCCCGCCTTACTGATGCAGCTGTTTGAGCCCCCCGGTAACAGTCATGAGCTTCTGGTTCTGCAAGCACGACTCCCGCGCTTACTGATCGGTCTGTTGGCAGGAATGGCACTGGCGGTGGCTGGCACAGTAATTCAGGCACTGTGTCGCAATCCATTGGCCGATCCCGGCTTGCTGGGTGTCAATGCCGGTGCCAGTGCCTCGCTGGTCACCCTGAGCCTGTTGCCGGTAGCCGCTGAATGGGGCCTGTTCTGGCAGGCATTACCCGGAGCGCTGTTGGCCAGTGCCTGCGTCTATATGCTGTCATTGCTACAGCATGCCAGTGGACAGTCGCAGGCTCCTGTACGCCTGATTCTGGCAGGAGCAGCCATCAGCGCTGTGTTGGGGGCCTATGTTCAGGCCCGAGTGCTGCTGAATCCACAATTATTCGATGGTTTTCGCTACTGGATGGCGGGTTCACTGGCCGGACTGCGCTGGACCGACGTGCATGCTCTCTGGCCTTACCTGATTCCCTCGGCGATCACTCTATGGCTCTTGTCACCCGGGCTGAACCTGTTGCTTCTGGATCGAAGCACTGCCCTGTCACTGGGCGCCAGTCTGCAGCGACATTCCGTACTCGCCTGGCTGAGTGCCACCCTGCTTTGTGCGGCGGCAACGGCTGTCGTCGGTCCTCTGGCGTTTGTCGGCCTGGCATCTGGCCATCTGGCGCGGGCCTGGCTCCCCCAGTCGTTTCGACTTCTATTACCTGGCACTGCGCTGATCGGCGCGGTGCTGGTGCTGCTGGCCGATCTGATGGCCAGAACCTTGCTGCCGCCAAGGGAACTGCTTACCGGAATCCTGATCGCCGCTCTGGGAGCCCCTTTTCTCTATTTTTCGGCACGCAGCGCGGCCGGGGAGCGGAGCGCCTCATGAGTGTTTCTCGCTTTCCTGTGTGGCAATGGGGCCCTCTTACGATCCGGGCGCCCGCCCGAGGCGCCGTAAAGACCGCCGTATTTGGCACCCTGGGGGTCTTCCTGGCCCTGGCGTTGAGCCTGACGCTGGGCGAAGCCGGGCTGTCTCCGGACCGCCTGCTTCAGGCCTTTCGTGGCGAAGCCGAACCCTACGAACACTGGCTGTTTTGGCAATCACGTTTACCCAGAGCACTGACTGCACTGGGAGTGGGTGTAGCGCTGGGGGTTGCCGGCGCCATCTTTCAGAGTCTGAGCCGCAACCCGCTGGGGAGTCCGGATATTATCGGTATCAATGCCGGTGCCAGTGCCGGAGCCGTCCTATGGCTGCTACTTGTACCAGGGATGTCAGTTGCCTGGGGGGCCCTGATTGGTGTCGTAACCGTGCTGCTTTTGCTGATACCAGGGATGGGGAGAAACGGACAACTGTCTCGCAGTCTGGTGCTCATGGGTGTCGCAATCAATGCGCTTGCCATTGCTCTGGTGCAGTTTGCCCTGACGCTGGTACAACGAGAACAGGCCCAGCAAATGCTGGGTTATCTGGCCGGCAGCCTGTCTCATAGAGATTGGCAACAAGTCACCTTGATTGCCACAACCCTCGCCGTAGCATTGCCTTGGTTGCTGCTGTTGAGCCGTCGGCTGGGACTGCTGGCGCTGGGACGGGATACCGCAATAAGCCTGGGCGTCCCTCTGCGCACCACTCAGTTACTCGCACTCGTACTCGCCACGGTTCTGGCACTGGGCGCAGTGCTGTGTGCCGGGCCGGTCGCCTTTGTTGCTCTGGTTGCCCCCCACCTGGCCCGCTGGAATGGGAAACAACTGGCTTTGCTACGCTCAGGGTTAATCGGCGCCTTGCTGCTGTTAGGGGCCGATACATTAACTCTGATATTGCCGGGAACTCAGCGGCTGCCAGTCGGGGTGCTGACCGCCATGCTGGGCGGTGCCTATCTTGCCTGGATCCTGTTTGCCGAACTCTTCCGACAAAGAACGCCGTCCTGAACACCGCTGACATTTGATAAAACCAAGGAGATTCCCGTGACACCCAAGCAACCAAAGGACTGTATTCTGCAAGGGCAAGAGCTGCATCTGGACTATGCCGGCAAATCCGTAATCGCCGGGTTGAACATTCATATTCCTCGTGGGCGGCTCACCGTTATTCTGGGCACCAACGGGTGTGGTAAGTCCAGCCTGCTAAAGATGCTCAGCCAGGTGTTGCCCCCCAGCAAAGGGCGAGTCGTGCTGGATGGAAAAACGCTGGCAGAAATGGGCAACAAGGAAAGAGCGCGGCAACTGGCGCTGCTGGTGCAAAAACCCGAACTGCCGGAAGGAATCGAAGTCCAGGAACTGGTCAGTCGGGGCCGATACCCGCATCAAACGTTGTGGCAGCAATGGTCACCCGTCGATGAACGCGCCGTTGCCAACGCCCTGTCGGCAACCGGGTTAACCGGTATGGCTCGGCATCAGGTCGCCAGCCTGTCTGGCGGCCAGCAGCAACGGGTTTGGCTGGCGTTAGTGCTGGCCCAGCAAAGTGACGTCCTGTTGCTGGACGAACCCACTTCGTTTCTGGATATCCGAGCCCAGCTGTCGGTTATGGATTTTTGCAAAGCCCTGAGGCAGCAGGGCAGAACACTGGTGCTCGTGTTGCATGATATCAATCAGGCTCTGCGCTATGCCGATCATCTGCTGCTAATGCGAGAGGGGCGAATACTGGCACAAGGAGCTCCCGAAGAGCTGATCAGCGAGCAGTTATTGAGGGACGCGTTTGACCTCGATGCCCGTATTATTCGAGACCCCGAAGCGGGCTGCCCAATGCTGATACCCCGGGTCTGTCAGTACGACCATGCCTGGGACAGAAGAGAAGGCCCTGTCTGAAAACCGGTGACCCCTCACCTGTCAACAACATATGATAATCATTTAGATTTGCACTTTTAGCTATTGGCAGGATAATAGGGCTTGTTGAATCATTATTACGTCTAATCAGCCAGCGTATTGTATCTTCTCATGCCAGATCGCCATTCTCAGGAGCCATTGGACACACGAATGTTTACGCATCAGGATCTGCTTGCTTTTGGCAGAAGGTATGCGTTGGATTACCGTTTTCCTGATTGCGCTGGCTCGGGCAATATCCTGCAAGGCCAGGTGGAAGAGTTCCGGTTACGCCCAGGCATGCAACTGGTTTGCTCCAATGTTCGGGTGATCGAACCTTACGAATCCAGTTCTCTGGACCCTGCCCCACTGAGCATCATCATTGTGCTGCAAGGGCGTGTCAGCCTGACCCTCAGGGGCGAAACCGTCGAACTGTCAGAGCAGATGGCCCTGACCTTGAGTCTGGAAAAAGAAGTGCAGTTTGATGCCTTACAACAGGCCGGCCAGGACCTCCGGGTGTTGACCCTGAGCCTTGATCATGTCGCTCTGGACCAATTACAAGCCCCCATCCGCAGGGGAAACGGATGGTTTATCTGGCGATTACCCCCACACCTCTATCAGGGATTACAGCTCTTCCGCAACGATATGAGTCTGGCAAAACTCTATCTCGAAGGGCTGAGCCTGCAAATCCTGTCACAAGGCCTGAAGCTCGATAAGCCATGCGCATCCGTGTGTGAGGTTCGCATTCACCCGAAGGAACGGTTACGCCTGGAACGCGTTCGGGATCGGATTGCGGCCCATCCGCAAGCCGAGTACAGCCTCAACGAACTGGCCCAGACGGCTGCCATGAGCCCAAGCAGCTTGCGCAGCAAGTTCAAAGCCTGCTATGGGCAAACACTGTTCGACTTCCTGAAAGAACAGCGGCTGCAAATGGCACGAGACTATCTGTTGAGGGGGTTTAGCGTGCAGCAAGCGGCACATTTCACCGGCTACAGTTACGCCACCAATTTTACGACAGCCTTCCGAAAACATTTTGGTGTTGCCCCCAGCTCCCTGATTCGCTGACTTCATCGCCAGCTGCATAGGTATCCTGTCATTTGGCATAGCTCAACTGCGAGGGAATACTAAAAAATAACCATTCCCATTTGCTACTGATTTTGGCTTGGCACCTTGCAAGGTGTGAAGTGCAGAACATGGCATCATCCCCTGTGGTTTGGAGATCCCCCTGCATGTTCCTCGACTCTTTTGCACTGCGTCAGATTGGGCGATTCGGCCTGCTGACCGCTCCTCTGTTGTTGAGCGTTCCTGTTTCCGCCAAAGAGTTCCCTCTGGAACTGGAAGCGCTGGTAGTCAGCGGGCGCCAGTTATCCGCTGATTCAGAGCAGCGCGACAGCTATGCCCCTGGCGCCAGCACAACGGCGACAAGCTTACCCCTATCCATCAAGGAGACGCCCCAGGCCGTCAGTGTGATTACCCACCAACAGATCAAGGATCAGGGATTGGGCACCAGCGGCGAGATCTTGCATCGGGCCCCGGGCATCTCGATGACCCGCAGCGACAGCAACCGTTTCAACTATTCCGCCCGCGGGTATTCGATTAGTACCTATCAGTTCGATGGACTGATGACGCCCATTCAGGGCTACTGGAACTTTGGCGATACCGACTGGGACAGTGCTATTTACGACCGGATAGAAGTTGTTCGTGGCGCAACCGGGCTCCTGACCGGCGCCGGTGATCCCTCCGCCAGCGTCAACTTCATTCGAAAAAAGCCCTTGCCGGAGTTCGCCGCTCGTCTCAGCGGAGATCTCGGGCGCTGGGACAAGCGACGGTTGGCGGCTGACGTCTCCACCCTGCTCGGAGATTCAGGCCGAACCGCAGCACGTTTCATTGCGGTGCGCGATCAACAGGATACCCATGTCGATAACATGGAGCACGACAAACAAACCTACTACGGTGTTCTCAACTCGCAACTGACCTCTAACACCGATGTCAGTCTGGGGGTTGAATACCAGCACAATCAGACCGATGGTGCCGGAAGCGGCTTTCCCATGTTTTATGCGGATGGCAACCGCACCGACTTCAATCGCTCTGCCTCCAACAACACCCGCTGGTCTCACTTTTTCAATGAAACCACCCGGGCGTTCATCGACGTGAATCACTTCCTGGACAACAGCTGGCGACTCCGGGCGGCTTACAGCTATGACGACGGCAATTACGGTTTAACCTATCTTTTCCGGAGCGGTTTTCCTGACAGGAACACCGGGGAAGGTATGTCCGCCTATTTTGCCAACTACCGGGGCGATCGTAGCCGTCAGGATGTGCATTTCACGGCTGAGGGACCTTTCGAACTCTTTGGTCGAGAGCATGAAGCAGCCTTCGGCTGGGTGCGTACTCAGGACGATCTCGACATGCGCCTGGCTGGACCCGCAGGAGCAGCACCAGGCATCGGAGCCTACCATGATGGCCAGGGCGATCCGGTTGCCGAGCCAGTCTGGGGTGCATTCAACAGTGTCGATGACAGCAAGCTGGTTCAGAGCGGCGCCTATGCCGTTACCCGATGGTCACTCGCAGCCCCGTTGCATCTGGTTGCCGGTATCCGGCTGAGCAACTGGGAGCTTGAACAAGTCTATTTCGGGGACAATCGAAAATACTCCTACAGCGATGAACTCACGCCCTATGCCGGGCTGATCTACGATTTCAACCACCGTTTCAGTGGTTATGTCAGTTATACCGAAATTTTTCAGACTCAGAACGTCCGTTCCGCAAACGGCTCTCTGCTTGATCCGATCACCGGCCGCAACTACGAGGTGGGCTTGAAAGCGACGCTGGCGGATGAACTTGATATGAACGTGGCCGTTTTCAGAAGTGAACAGGACGGCCTGGGTGAAGCCATTCCAGGTGAGACCGTGAATGGTCGCCCGGACAGCCAGGCGTATCGGGCCGTCGATGGCGCCACCGTTGAAGGTTTTGAAACCGAGCTGGTCGGGCGTCTGGCGCCGGGCTGGAACGTCAACGCCAGCTTTACTCTGGCGAATCCGAGAAATGCAGACGGGGACCGCATGAATACCGCACACCCTCGCCAGCAAGCCAAACTGTCTACCAGCTATCAGTTTACCGGCAACTGGCGTCCGCTCCGCCTGGGTGGAGGCATGCGCTGGCAGAGTGACATCTACAGGGATACCCAAGGGCCGGCAGGCACAACGCGTGTTACCCAGGGCAGTTACTCTGTGGTAGACCTGATGGCCCGTTACGACTTTACTCCGGATATCAGTGCTCAACTGAACCTGAACAACGTGTTAGACAAGGAATACCACGATCAGGTCGGATTTTATAGCCAGGCCTGGTGGGGCGCACCACGCAACCTTCGCTTGTCACTGAGCTACGACTTTTAAGTGGCAACAAGCCCCTGCTGATATCTGTAGCTCATGGCAGACAGATAAGTCTGCCATGAGCCATCGACGCAGATACCCCGAAACTTCAAGATTGGTATTGCCCGGTTCAATTGACGGTGACAGCAAGAAACCGCACCACCCCAAACGCTACAACACCCCAGACGACCGGCCACCCCAGGGACTTGGTTCTCCACCAGACCAGTAGAGTTACGGCCCCCCCAACAATCGTTGCAACCCAGGCATTCAGGGTCCCGGCAGCGGGGACCAGCGAAGCCCCCAGCATGGCCGCAATCATCACCGGGCCGAGCACGCCCAGCCATCGGGGCATGGCCGCTGCACCGCCCTGACCGTCTTCCCGGGCCAGACGCCTCTGCATCCACACCAGGGGTAACAAACGCATTAACAAGGTACCCGCTGCCGCAACGATCACCGCAACCCACAGTTCGCCAGCCATGCGTTAAACCTCCGCCCGTGTATTGGATTGCATTACAAAGAACACCGCCGCGCCCAGAAGCGCCGCAACCGGTATCGCCACATTAGGCAGGCCATTGGCCGCAAACAACAACGCCACGACAATGGCACACCCCAGGGCCGCAGCCCATAACCAGGAGGTAAATCTCGGGGCCAGCAGCACCACGAACAGGGCCGGTAGCGCAAAGGGCATCACGTCGTTCAGCAATGGCCAGCGCCCGGTCAGCTCCTGCCCCGCGAAAGCGCCCAGGGCCGTGCCTCCCACCCAACTGAACCAGGCCAGCAACATGGCGCCAGTGAACCACCCCAGGCGCTCCGATGACGGCAACGCCGGCAGGCGGGTGTGCGCCAGGGCGAAAACCTGATCCGTCAGCCCGTGCATCAACCAGAACCACCACCGGTTTCCGGTGAGCCAGGGAGCCAGGTTCGGGGCATAAACCAGATGCCGGGCATTGATCAGCAGCGTCATCACCACCACAAGCCACAAAGGGGCTCCCGAGGCCACCATGCCGACAAACAGGAACTGGGAGGCCCCCGCATAGATGACCAGAGAGATGATGATGGCTTCCCAGCTGCTGAAACCCGACTGATTGGCGATCAGGCCAAAGGAAATCGCCACCGGAATGTAGCCCCCGAGCAGCGGAATCGCATCCCGTACCCCTTTTACCCAGGCGCGGCCACCCGCGCTGATTGCCTGATCGTTCATGACTCGTCACCGTCTTTCTGGTACACGATGGTCACCAGTAACGTCGCCCAGGCTTCCCGTGTCCGGTAAAGGTGTGGCTGCTCAGCATCAAAGGTGTGGCTCTGCCCGGCCCGCAAATGCTGGCTTTGGCCGGTGACACCGACTTCCAGTTGACCACTGATCACGGTCACAGACTCCACCGTCCCCGGCGTATGGCCCTCCGCCATGCGCGTGGTGTTGGGGGCACAGGACATCCAGTAAGCGTCTACCCTGGGGTTGTCCCCACCCTGATCCACAAGCCGGACCTGCACCCCCTCCTCACCAACCGGAACACGGATGGGGGCAACCAGATTGCCGAAGGGGACATTGAGCTGAACCGCCAGTCGCCAGATGGTATCGAGCGTCGGATTCCCGTTTCCCTGTTCCAGGCGGGACAGATTCGATTTGGCAACACCTGCGGCGGCGGCAAGCCCGGAGAGCGACCATCCGCGAGCCACCCGCAGGGACTGCAGGTGTCGCCCCAGGGTTTCGAGAGAAAGCTGATCCATGTAAACCACTCCCAGTGTTCTATTTATAGAACGTTCTACAAAAGGAACAATAAAATGTCAATGAAGTGGTATCAACGCGTACTATAAATGATCAAAAATTTTCCACATTGTGAAATTATAATTCGCCATTTGACACATTTAGGTTTTTTTACCTATTCTCCGCCATCAGCATCTCGACATTACGAGTAAACCGATAAAAACAACGGCAACAATGACTAAACGAGGCAAACATGAAAAAACTGTTACAGATTGGCAGTAAACTCGTCTTGGCCAGCACCCTGGCTACCACTTTCACCTTTAGTCAGGCACAGGCTGCTCCAGAGATAACCATTAAGGCCGCCCATGCCGCCTCCGCCACCAATACCGGCCACCTGGCGCTGGAATACATGGACAAGGAACTGCGCGAGCGCACCGACGGTAAGGTTGGTCTGGAGATTTTCCCCAACGGCCAGCTCGGCGGCGAACGGGAACTGATCGAGAGCATTCAGCTTGGCAACATCGACATGGTGTTTGTGTCCTCCGCGCCACTGGCCAGCTTCAATAAACAGTTTTTCGCCCTGGACATGCCCTTTCTTTTCCAGAATAGAGACTCGGTCTACAAGGTACTGGATGGTGATATCGGCCAGGAGCTGCTCAGCAGTCTCGATGGCGTCGGAATCGTTGGCCTGGGTTACTGGGAAAACGGTTTTCGCCAACTGACCAACGACCGCCAGGTTGTTCACACAGCCGAAGACCTGAAGGGTCTGGACATGCGCACCATGGAAAACCAGATCCATCTGATGGCCTGGCGTGAGCTGGGGACCAACCCGGCACCTTTGGCCTTCAACGAGCTATACACCGCGCTGCAGCAAGGCACTTTTGAAGCCCAGGAAGGCCCCATCAATCTGTTCCGCGACATGCGTTTTGATGAAGTACAGAAGTACATCAGCAAAACCAACCACATTTACTCCCCGTTTGTTGTCCTGATGAACCCGGAAGTCCAGTACCGGATGTCTGATCAGCAACAAGCGATCTTCAGTCAGGTGTTTCAGGATGCCAAAGCCTACCAGCGCGGCCTTGCCCTGGAAGCTGACGAGGCGGCTACAGCCGAACTGGTAGAAAAGGGAATAACCATCACCACCCTGACACCAGAGCAACTCAAGAGCTTCTCATCACAAATGAAGCCAGTCTACGACCGTGTCGAAGACATTGTTGGTGCTGACTTTGCTAAACGCGTAATCGAGGCGGCTCAATAACAGCACCTCCAGGCAGGCCCTGCGCCTGCCTGGTAAGAGGCCCTACCATGAAGTTCCTTGACAAATACTTTGAAGAAATCCTCCTGGTCGCACTGATCAGTATTATGTCGGCCCTGATTATCGCTCAGATTTTCATGCGTTTTGTTATTGGCTCGTCCATCACCTGGTCGGAAGAACTGGCCCGGTATCTGTTTATCTGGGTCACCTGGATCGGGACCAGCTATGCCGTGAAAAAGCACGCCCACATTCGGGTCACCGCCTTTTCACAAAAGTTCCCACAGCGCTTCAGCCATCATATCAACATCATGACGTACATCGTCTTTATGGTGTTCTGCGGTTTGGTGATCAAAGAAGGAATTGCCCTGACGGAGAAAATCTTCCGCTTCAACCAGCAATCCGCGTCTCTGGGTGTGCCCATGGGCTATGTCTATCTTGCCCCCGTGGTCGGTCTGTCTTTGACCGTACTGCGCCTGCTACAAGCCATTTATCAGGAAATCCACGCCATCCTGAGCGGGGGTAAAACCGCATGACCGCTTTGATTCTGTTTGGTTTGTTCGGCCTGTTACTGATGGCAAGCGTGCCGATTGCTATTGCTCTGGGGCTGGCCTCAACCGCTGCCCTGCTCTTCAGCGGAAAAGTCAGCTCAAGTTACGTGGCCCAGGGGCTGGTGACCTCGATCGATTCGTTCCCTCTGATGGCGGTGCCCTTCTTTATTCTGGCCGGTAACCTGATGAGCCATGGCGGCTTATCCGAGCGGCTGCTGGCAGTCGGCAAGATTCTGTTCGGCCGGTTCAATGGCGGTATGGCAGTAATCGCCGTGGTGACCTGCATGTTTTTTGGTGCCATCTCAGGCTCCGGACCTGCCACGGTCGCGGCGGTCGGCGCCATTCTGTTGCCAGCAATGACCCGGAACGGCTACCGGCCCGCCTTTTCCAGTGGCCTGATTGCCTCTGCCGGCAGCCTGGGCATTGTCATCCCTCCCAGCATTCCGATGGTGATCTACGCCTCTTCCGCCAACGTCTCGGTGACCGGTCTGTTCCTGGCGGGCATCGTCCCGGGCCTGATCATCGGCCTGTTTCTCATTGGTTATGCCTGGCTGGTAAGCCGACGCGAAGGGATTGGCCTCAAAGAACCCAGTCCCAGTATAAAGCAAGCCCTTGCCACGGTCTGGGATGCCAAGTGGGCTCTGCTGGTACCGGTGATCATTCTCGGCGGCATTTACGGAGGCGTTTTTACCCCCACCGAAGCCGCTGCCGTCGCGGTATTCTACGGCCTGATTGTCGGTCTGTTCCTGTATCGGGAACTGAACCTCAAATCGCTCTACCAGATCCTGGCGGACTCAGCACTGGTAACCGCCACCATCATGATCATTGTCGGCGCCGCGACCATTTTCGGGCGGGTACTGACCATTGAACGTATTCCGGTCCAGCTAACCGAATGGGTGATGGAATTCATCAGTGATCCACTGATGCTATTGCTTCTGATCAACATCCTGCTGCTGATCATCGGCACCTTCATGGAAACTCTGGCGGCCGTCATCATCCTGACGCCGATCCTGCTGCCCATCGCCAACAACATCGGGGTCGACCCGATTCATTTCGGCATCATCATGATCGTAAACCTGGCGATCGGCATGATCACCCCGCCCGTCGGCGTCAATCTCTTTGTCGCCTCCCGGGTAGCGTCGCTGTCGCTTGAGAAAATCATGCGCAGTGCGGTGCCTTTCCTGATTGTGATGCTGGCTGCATTGCTTCTAATCACCTACGTACCCGCGATTTCGCTGGGCCTTGGCAACCTGATCAACAGCTGACAGGCGAGAGATAAGTATGAGTAAGAAACTGAAAGCGGTCATTATTGGCCCCGGCAACATCGGCACCGACCTGCTGATGAAAATGCAACGATCCGAGTGGATTGAGCCCGTCTGGATGGTGGGGATCGATCCGGAATCCGAGGGCCTCAAACGCGCCGCGGAGATGGGGATCAAAACCTGTGCCACGGGCGTGGATGGCATGCTCGAACATGTGATTTCAGATGACATCCGCATCGCCTTTGACGCCACCTCGGCCTACGTTCATGCGGAAAACAGCCGCAAACTGAACGAGCTGGGCGTAATCATGGTGGATCTCACCCCCGCAGCGATTGGCCCCTTCTGTGTGCCACCGGTGAACCTGGCAGACCATGCCCGCAACCTGGAGATGAACGTCAATATGGTGACCTGTGGCGGGCAAGCCACCATCCCCATGGTGGCGGCCGTGTCCCGCGTACAACCGGTGAACTACGGTGAGATTATCGCCACGGTCTCATCCCGCTCGGTTGGCCCGGGTACCCGCAAAAACATCGACGAATTCACCCGCACCACCGCCAGTGCCGTGGAGAAGGTCGGCGGAGCCCGCGAGGGCAAGGCCATTATCATCATCAATCCGGCTGAGCCTCCCCTGATCATGCGCGACACCGTTCACTGTCTAACCGAAGGTGAACCGGACCAGGTGGCCATCACCGAATCGGTCCATGCCATGGTGAAAGAGGTGCAAAAATATGTGCCCGGCTATCGCCTGGTTAACGGCCCGGTCTTCGACGGCAACCGTGTGTCCCTGTTCCTGGAAGTGGAAGGCCTGGGCGACTTCCTGCCGAAGTACGCCGGTAATCTGGACATCATGACCGCAGCGGGCCTGCGGACGGCAGAGATGTTTGCCGAAGAAGCCCATAACGGCGTCATTTCACTACCCGAGCGCGGCTAAGCAGGAGCTACTCCAATGAATTTAAAAGGTAAGAACGTCACACTGCACGATATGAGCCTGCGCGACGGTATGCACGCAAAGCGCCACCAGATCAGCCTGGAGCAGATGGTGGATATCGCAACAGGTATGGACGATGCTGGCATTCCACTGATTGAGATCACTCATGGAGATGGCCTTGGCGGACGCTCCGTGAACTACGGGTTCCCCGCCCACAGCGATGAAGAATACCTCAACGCGGTCATACCGAAAATGAAGAACGCCAGGGTATCGGCACTGCTGCTACCGGGCATTGGCACCGTCGATCACCTTAAAATGGCACGGGACTGCGGCGTTTCCACCATTCGGGTGGCCACGCACTGCACCGAAGCCGATGTCTCCGAACAGCACATTGGCATGGCCCGGGAAATGGGCATGGACACCGTTGGCTTTTTGATGATGGCCCACATGAGCACCCCGGAGAAGCTTCTGGAGCAGGCCAGGCTGATGGTCTCCTACGGCGCTAACTGCATCTACGCCACCGACTCCGCCGGCTACATGCTGCCAGACGACGTCGCTGATCGAATTGGTCTGTTGCGAAAAGAACTTCCGGATAACGTTGAGGTCGGCTTCCACGGCCACCACAACCTGGGCATGGGCATTGCCAACTCACTCACGGCCATTGAGGCCGGAGCCACCCGGATTGACGGGTCCGTTGCAGGCCTGGGTGCCGGTGCGGGCAATACCCCTCTAGAAGTGTTCTGTGCTGTGCTTGACCGCATGGGA
This sequence comes from Marinobacter daepoensis DSM 16072, assembly GCF_000421165.1. GTDB lineage: Bacteria > Pseudomonadota > Gammaproteobacteria > Pseudomonadales > Oleiphilaceae > Marinobacter > Marinobacter daepoensis. The sequence goes on along the minus strand of NZ_ATWI01000012.1, from coordinate 85,945 downwards.
GTGAACACCGGCGTGGATCTCTACAAAATCATGGATGTCGCTGAAGACCGAGTGGTACCGATGATGGACCAGCCGATCAGGGTCGACCGGGACGCGCTTACTCTGGGCTATGCCGGTGTCTATTCCTCGTTCCTGCTGTTTGCTCAGCGGGCCGGTCAGAAATACGGCGTGTCTGCCCGGGATATACTTGTGGAACTGGGCCGGCGGGGAACTGTCGGTGGCCAGGAAGACATGATTGAAGACCTGGCACTGACCATGGCCAAAAACAATCCGTCTAATTGAAACCCCACAGATAACGAGTATGTCATGAAGCCAAGTACTGATCTGAAGGTCCTGTTCGCCGAACTGGCAGACTGCCTCGACGAGAGAGACCTGCATCAGGATGTTCCGCCCGCCCACCTGCATGACTGGAGTGACGAGCGCGCGGGACAGCCCCTGGCGCTGGTCACCCCACGTTCCACCAAACAGGTATCAGACGTGATGGCTGTGTGTGCCCGCCATAGCATTCCTGTCGTCCCCCAGGGTGGCCTGAGCGGTCTTGCCGGAGGCGCTGTGCCCTCCGAGGGTTGCCTGTTGCTCTCTCTGGCACGGATGAATGCCATTGAAGAACTGGATTCGGCCGTTGGCACCATGCGTGTGCAGGCGGGAGCCGTTCTGCAAACCATCCAGGAACAGGCAGAGTCGGAAGGCTGGATGTTTGCACTGGATCTGGGCGCACGGGGCTCCTGCCAGATTGGCGGCAACATTGCGACCAATGCCGGAGGCAATCGGGTCATCCGTTACGGTGTGATGCGCGATCTGGTGCTGGGGCTGGAAGTCGTCCTGGCCGATGGCCAGGTGCTGGACCTGATGCAATCCATGAAAAAGAACAACACCGGGCTTGATCTTCGCCAGTTGTTCATCGGCTCTGAGGGTACACTTGGCATCATCACCAGGGCCGTGCTCAAACTGAGCCCGGGGGTAGGCGGCGCCAACACGGCCCTGATTGCCTTTGCCAACTACGATCAGGGTTTGCAATTCCTGAAACAAGCGCAGACCGCCTTTTCCGGCCACGTCAGTGCGTTCGAACTGATGTGGCCAGATTACTATCAGTTTGCACTGAAAACCCTTGGGCGGCCTGACCAGTTTGACCGTGATTATGGCTACTACCTGCTCTTCGACGTTCAAAGCAGCCACCCCGAGCAAGACTACCCGAAGTTTGAGCAACTGATGGCCGATGCCTTCGAAAACGGCACGGTCGAGAACGCGGTGCTGGCCAGCTCTGAGCGGGAAACGGAAGAGCTCTGGCAACTACGCGATTGCGTCTCGGAAATTCTGTCAATCAATGCCCCAACCATCAACTTCGATGTCTCGGTAAGCCTGAACCGAATCGGTGATTTTGCCGACCAACTCAAGGCAACTCTGGACGAGCGCTTCCCGAACCTGATCACCCTGTTCTTCGGTCACGTTGGTGATGGCAACCTACACTTGGTTGCCGGGCCGGTACAGGGAGGAAAGGAGATGGAGCACGCCATTGAATCTGAGGTCTACCGGATTACACGGGACTTCTCAGGGTCCGTCTCCGCGGAACACGGTATTGGCCTGCACAAGAAAAAATGGCTGAGCCATTCCCGCTCAGAGTCGGAGCTGGCGCTGATGAAATCCGTCAAACAGGCAGTAGACCCTCAGGGTTTACTTAACCCTGGCAAAATCATGGACTGAAATGGTGAACCGGCTGGGCGTCAACCCGGCCGGTATCCATAAACTTCCGCACTGATATCGGCCGCGGTGTTTTTGACGACTTGAATCAACTCATTGATTCTCTGATCGTTCATATACTCCACTGTACTGGAAACACTGATCGCAGCCACCAGGCGGTCAGGTTTAGCCAGGATGGGGGCAGCCACACAACGAATATTCGGGCTGTCTTCCCCGTTATCCAGCGCGTACCCCTCCCGGGCATACTGCTGCATATTAAGCAGAAACTCACGGCGCTGCTCGGGAACCCCACCTTCCCTCTCGTAGACTTCAGCCAACTCCTCCGGGGTGCTCAGCAATAACAGCGCTTTCCCCACACCGGTGTTGTGGAGACATTTTCGGCCGCCAATACTGGAGCTGATGTTCACAGCCCGATAACCGGCCAGTTTGTCCAGATACACAACATTGCCAGACTCCCGCACCGCCAGATGGACGGTATCCTGCGTCTGCTCGTTCAATGCTTCGAGAAAGGGTCTGGCCGAACGGACCAGATTCGTATTGTCATACGCCCGGAACCCCAACTGAATCAATTTGGAGCCCAGCTTGAATTTCTTGCCGTTGGATTTCTGGACATAGCCCTGATCGTACAGAAACTGCACAATCCGGTAGGCCGTGCTGTAGGTCAGATTGCAATGTTCGGCCAGAGTCGGAATATCCTGATCAGCGATCATCAGCTCATCAAAAATAAGAAAAGCACGCTCAATCGTCTGACTTTTACTCTTGGGCTTAGTCATTCTTTTTCTTGGAAATTTTGTATCATGGCTAACCAGATCCCGTGCTCGCGGAAACACCCTTCATGATACCATTTCAAAGCCCGGGTAGCAGCCAATGGATAGTGCTACCGGGTACCGGAAAGCCCAGCTTCTTGTGTCCGGAACGTTTGTTGAAGTTAAACTTTTTTTACCACCTTACTTCCCGATGCAGAAACTGCTGAATATCTTGCCCAGAAGCTCATCCGGAGTCAGGTGTCCGGTAATTTCGCCCAGAGCATCCTGGGCCGCACGCAGGTCTTCGGCCAGCAGTTCTCCGGCACCGTAGCCCTCCAACTGGCGTTGCCCCTGCAACAGGGAGTCCCTGGCCCGTTCCAGCGCATCCAGGTGCCGGCGTCGGGCGAGAAATCCCCCTTCGGTAGTGCTGGCAAAGCCAATGCAGTCTTTCAGGTGGTCTCGCAACACCTCAAGTCCTTCGGAAGCTTTTGCCGCCAACCGGATAACCGGAGCGGTCTGATGAGGCTCAGCACTAATGCCAACCGGTTCGCCAGACAAATCCACCTTGTTGCGGATCACAGTGACCGGGGCATTCGCCGGGAGCTGATCAATAAAGTCCGGCCATATTTCGTGGGGTTCCGTTTTATCGGTGGTGGTGGCGTCGACCATCAGCAGAATGCGGTCGGCCTGGCGGATCTCTTCCCACGCCCGGGCAATGCCGATGCGCTCAACCTCATCCGGGCTGTCCCTCAGGCCCGCAGTATCGATAATGTGCAGCGGCATGCCATCAATGTGGATATGTTCCCGCAACACATCCCGGGTGGTGCCTTCAATGGCAGTAACAATGGCGGCTTCGCGCCCGGCCAGGGCATTGAGCAGGCTGGACTTGCCAGCGTTGGGACGACCGGCGATCACCACCTTCATACCATCCCTGAGAATGGTGCCTTGCTGAGCTTCAGACAAAATCTTATCCACAGCCTGGAGCAGCGCCTGTAGATCCGAACCAACCTTGCCATCCGCCAGAAAGTCGATCTCTTCTTCTGGAAAGTCGATGGCCGCTTCCACATAGATTCTCAGGTGGGTTATGGCATCTACCAGGTTATCCACACGCTGTGAAAAAACGCCTTGCATGGACCGCACTGCGCACCGGGCCGCCTGCTCAGAACTGCTTTCAATCAGATCCGCAATGGCCTCTGCCTGAGCCAGATCGAGTTTGTCGTTGAGAAACGCCCGCTCAGAAAACTCCCCCGGCCGGGCCAGGCGGGCCCCCAGGCTACAGACTTCTCGTAACAGGATATCGAGAATCACCGTGCCACCGTGGCCCTGGAGTTCAAACACATCCTCCCCGGTAAACGAGTGGGGATTCGGGAAAAACAAGCCGATGCCTTCATCGACCAGCTCACCCTGTTGATCCCGGAAGGGCCCGTAGTGGGCGTAACGGGGTTTGGGCTCAAAGCCCAGAACGGCGCGGGCAATGTCGGCGGCTTTGGGCCCAGAGACCCGGATGATTCCCACACCGGCTTGTCCCGGGGCAGTGGCAATGGCGGCAATGGTGTCTGTCGCTGGCTGCATCTTGGTGTTCCTGCAATAGAAAAAATAAAGGCTCCGCGAGGGAGCCTTTATCAGGTCAGAAGTACTGTTGGGTCAGTATTTCTTGCCTGCGGTTTCCGCTTCGATCTTGCGGGTAATGTACCACTGCTGGGAGATCGAAAGAATGTTGTTCACCAGCCAGTACAGGACCAGACCTGCCGGGAACCACAGGAAGAACACGGTAAAGATCAACGGCATCAGCTTCATGATCTTCGCCTGCATGGGGTCTGGCGGTGTCGGGTTCAGGCTCATCTGGATGAACATGCTGGCGCCCATCAGAATCGGCAGAATGAAGTAAGGGTCCATCTGGGACAGATCCTGAATCCAGAGCATGAACGGCGCATGGCGCAGCTGAACACTTTCAAACAGTACCCAATACAGCGAGATGAACACTGGCATTTGCACCAGAATGGGCAGACAGCCACCCAGCGGATTAATCTTTTCCCGTTTGTACAGTGCCATCATTTCCTGGGACATACGCTGACGGTCGTCACCGTAAAGTTCTTTCAGTCGGGTCAACTGAGGAGCTACGGCCCGCATTTTTGCCATTGAGCGGTAGCTGGTGGCCGAGAGGTGGAAGAACACCGCTTTCACAAGCACCGTTAACAGGATGATGGCCACACCCCAGTTACCGACCAGAGCGTAGAACCACTCCAGAATGTAGAACAGGGGCAGAGAGATAAAAAACAGCCAGCCAAAATCAACCGTTCGGTCCAGATTCGGCGCCAATGCCTCCAGCCGGTCGATGATCTTGGGACCAACGTAAGCGGTGGCTCCAACCTCAGCGCTTTCACCCGGGGCAACGGTGGTGGCGGGATAAACGAATCCCATCACATGCAGATCACCGCGACGGGTGGTCTGGTACTGAGCTTTCTGGTCACGTTCCGGCACCCAGGCCGTCAGGAAATAGTGTTGCAGAAAGGCCAGCCAGCCATTGGTAACCGGCTGGTTCACCCGCTTTTCCGAGAGATCTTCAAAGTCGTATTTCTCGTAAGGATCTTCCGGCGTACTGACAACCATTCCCAGGTAGGCGCGAATGCCCATGCTGGCCTGAGAGGTTGGATCCGGTGCCTGATCCCGGACAATTTTACCGGTGAAATTGCCCTGCCAGGGTGTCTCGGAGCGGTTATCAATCAGATAACGGACGTCGATCTGATAACTGTCTCGGGCCAGGTGGTAACGCTTGGTGATTGCAACACCGCTGCTGGTGGTGTGTACCAGATCCACCGTAATTTCGTCCTGGCCTTCTGCCAGTTCATACCCTGCCGACTCTGACTGGAACACCGGAGCGTTGCCTGCTTTGCTGCCATCCGGCCCGTCCCGGCCGATCAGGCCGCTCTCCAGCAGGTAAGTCCGTGTGCGGGTATTCGTCAGCAGCTTGAGAGGCTGTTCGCTGTCCAGAGATTCATCGTATTGCAGCAGTGAACTTTCCACCACGTTGCCACCGACCCGGTCAATCTTGAGCCTGTAAACGTCGGTGGTGACAGTTACAAACCGATCCGTCAGGTCTACGGCACCTTCAACGGAAGGCTGGGAGCCGGATTCCGGCGTGGAGAACTCTTCAGCACCAGACTGGCTGTCTTCCGGCAGAATCATGTCATCCGCCGCTGAACCGTTGCCCTCGGCAGATGCTTGTATCTGGGCGACCTGTTCTGTTTGAGGCTGGTGATAGTCCTCATTCCAGGCAAGTACCATCAGGTAACTGACAATGGCGAGACCGGCAAACAAAACAATGCGTTGAATATCCATAAACTTAGTGTCTGGTCTGAGTAGTGGAATGTGTGCGTTCTTTCGGGTTGCAGGCCTGGCCGGAGCAAGGCGCCGTTTTCAGGTTGGTTCCCGGTACTGGATCATAACCGCCTTCGGACCAGGGATGACACCTGAGTAATCTAGCTGTTGCAAGGTATCCGCCTTTGAGAGCGCCATGATGCTGAATGGCCTCAATGGCGTATTGTGAACAGGTAGGGTAATGGCGGCAATGGCTGGCCATCATAGGGCTGATCGCGTACTGATAGAACCGGATAGGCAAGAGCATGAGCTTGCGCATTACTCTGTACCTCTGAGATCACCAGAGGAAGGGCTTGATGCTGTCTGACGATGCTTTTTCTTCAGGCGACGCCAGATGTCGTTCAGGGCATCAGACACCGACGAATTGTCCAGTTTATCGAGACCTTGTCGTCCGAGCACAATGACATCCAGACCGGGTAAATCGGGCTGTAGCCGGAAAGTCTCTCTGACCTGACGCTTGATCCGGTTTCTCTGAACTGCGAGCCGAAGGTTCTTCTTCGAAAAAATCAATCCGACCCTGGCGTGGCCCAAAGTATTGGGAGTGGCCAGGATCAGAAAATTCCTGTGCGGAACTTTCAGCGTGACGCCATCGAAGACCCTGCTGTAATCCGAAGGTTTCAACAGCCTGTGAGACTTCGGAAACGGTAAGGCCTTCATGAGGCGAGCTTCAGATTACGCAGACAGGCGCGCACGGCCCTTGGCACGGCGACGGGACAGTACCTTGCGACCGTTGGCAGTGGCCATCCGGGCACGGAAACCGTGTACACGCTTGCGCTTCAGGACGCTTGGTTGAAACGTTCTTTTCATGGTGATGATCTCACAAATCGTCAATGGACATTGTCACTGGCTGGAAAATAGACAGCCAAAACAGGAGCGGCATTCTAGTCAAATACCGGTGCAAGTTCAATGGTTATACGTTAGCCAGGCCAGTTTTCGGCATGGGTACTATCCGACATGACGAGTAATAGAATCTATAAGGTCTTTTTTAAATTCTTTCAAAGATATTTATTACTGTTATTAGGCACATGCTTTTCTGTGGATAAGGTTATTTTATTGCAATAGATCAGTAAGTTATTGCGATGACAAGGCATGTGACAGATGGGGCTGAGGCCTGTGGATTTCGTTATCACGGATTGTGTATAAGTCGGATTCAGGGTCCGGAGGGAAGTTATGCATGGATGGGTTCATAACTTTCACACAGGGTCAGACACCGGGTTTACACAAGGTACTGTGAATAACTTTTTTTCAAAGGTTTTCTGTACACAAGGTTGTAGATATGTTTGAAACATTCTGAAATTTATAAAGAAATGTTTCCACAGGCTGTTCATGACCCAGGTTTTCGGTCTTTTACTGAAGGCTGGCGCGGGGTAGAATCGTCGGTCACTTCAGGCACCGGTCGATATCCGTCCAGTGCCTTATCAGTCAGGTTTTCGGGAGCAGGCGGTCGTGCCGAACAATATGTGGCATCAATGTCTTGAGGTACTCCGGGATGAGTTTCCCGCACAGCAGTTCAATACCTGGTTGAGACCCCTGCAGTCAGACCACCGGGAGGGGCAGCTGATGCTGTTTGCTCCTAATCGGTTTGTGATGGACTGGGTAAATGAAAAATACCTTCGCCGTATAGAAGAAGTACTGAAGGACCTGAATGGCGGCCAGGCGCCGAGAGTGACGATGAAGGTGGGCTCGGCACCAAAACCGACAGATCCTGTGGTTCGGTCAGAAGTGGCGCCACCGGTTAGGGTTTCGGAAGAAGCGGGACAGACGGTCACAGAAGAAGAGAGAAGCGTGGCGGCCACCGTTTCAGAGACGAGCCGGCCGGCGCCTGCGGTGTCGAAGCCCCAGACAGAGCGTCGCACGGTACAGGTTGAAGGGGATATCAAGCATCAGAGCTTTCTGAACGAGACCTTTACCTTTGATACCTTTGTTGAAGGCAAGTCGAACCAGTTGGCTCGTGCTGCTTCGATGCAGGTTGCTGAAAACCCGGGTGGCGCCTACAACCCGCTGTTCCTGTATGGCGGGGTCGGGTTGGGGAAAACCCACCTGATGCATGCCATTGGCAATGAGATCGTACGTCGTAATCCCCGGGCGAAGGTGGCCTATCTGCGATCAGAGCGCTTTGTGGCGGATATGGTCAAGGCGCTGCAGTTAAATGCCATCAACGAGTTCAAGCGATATTATCGGTCGGTGGACGCCCTGCTGATCGACGATATTCAGTTTTTTGCCCGCAAGGAACGGTCCCAGGAAGAGTTTTTCCACACCTTTAATGCCCTGCTTGAAGGCGGGCAGCAGGTCATTGTGACCTGTGACCGGTTTCCGAAAGAAATCTCCGATATGGAGGAGAGGCTGAAATCCCGTTTTGGCTGGGGGCTGACGGTGATGGTGGAGCCACCGGAACTGGAAACCCGGGTGGCGATTCTGATGAAAAAGGCGGAACAGGCGAACGTTAAACTCAGCAGCGAGGCGGCATTTTTTATCGCTCAGAAAATCCGCTCAAACGTTCGTGAACTTGAAGGGGCGCTTCGTCTGGTGATAGCGAATGCTCACTTCACGGGTTCTGAGATCACCCCGCCGTTCATTCGGGAGAGCCTGAAGGATTTGCTGGCACTGCATGAAAAGCAGGTCAGCATCGACAACATTCAAAGAACGGTGGCTGAGTATTACAAGATCAAAGTGTCAGACCTGTTGTCGAAGCGCCGGACCCGGACGGTGACAAGGCCCCGGCAGGTAGCGATGTCGCTCTCCAAGGAACTCACCAATCATAGCCTGCCGGAAATCGGAGATGCTTTTGGTGGGCGGGATCACACCACGGTATTGCATGCCTGCAAGAAGATCGTTGAATTGCAGGAAACGGATCCGGGGATCCGCGAAGACTATCAGAACTTTATGAGACTGCTGACCACCTGAGGCAGGTGGTTTTTTGCGAACAACACATACATTCACTTCCGATAACTGAAGCCGAGTGCCATGAAACTGACCATCAGCCGTGAATCACTGATCACCCCGCTGCAAAGCATTGCGGGCGTTGTGGAAAAGAAACAGACCATGCCGGTGTTGTCCAACGTCCTTCTGGAAGCGGAAGACAATACGCTGACACTGACCGGCACCAACATGGAAGTTGAGCTGGTGGCGCGGGTCACGCCGGTCCACGTGGATCAGCCGGGCCGGATCACGGTGCCTGCCAGAAAGCTGGCCGATATTTGCCGGGCTCTGGGGGATGAAGCCCCGATTGACCTTGTGCTGGAAGGCGATCGCCTGCACCTGCGTTGCGGCAATTCGCATTTCACCCTGTCGACGCTTCCGGCTGAGCATTTTCCGAACGTGGAAGATGAGCCTGAGAGTTTTCGTCTGGCGCTGCCGCAGAAAGAACTGGGCCGCATGCTGGACGCCACAGCGTTCGCCATGGCGCAACAGGATGTGCGTTATTACCTGAACGGCCTGTTGCTGGAAGTGGATGCAAATCATGCCCGAGCCGTGGCAACCGACGGTCACCGGTTGGCGATGGCTCAGTTTGATCTGGATACCGGTTGTCCTGAACTTCGGCAGGTGATCGTGCCCCGCAAAGGGGTACTGGAGCTGGCGAGGCTGCTGGACGATGTTGAGTCCCCGGTCACGCTGGTCATTGGGGACAACCACCTGCGGGCGACTGTCGGGAGTTATACCTTTACCTCGAAACTGATCGAGGGCAAGTTCCCGGATTACAACCGGGTGATTCCTCGCGGTGGCGACAAGACGGTACTGGCGGATCGATCAACCCTGAAGAGTACCTTGCAGCGAGCGGGCATCCTGTCCCACGAGAATATCCGGGGAGTGCGCCTGAACCTGTCGCCAAACCAGCTCCAGGTATTTGCCAACAACCCCGATCAGGAACAGGCCGAAGACGCGCTGCCTGTTGAGTATCAGGGCGAATCCCTGCAGATCGGATTTAATGTAGGCTATCTGGTGGACGTGATGAACGCACTGGATGATGACCAGGTGAAGATGACACTCTCGAATCCCAACAGCAGTGCGTTGATTGAGGCACAGAACGATAACCGCTGCCTGTATGTTGTCATGCCTATGCGGTTGTAGTCGGTTTCGGAGGACTCTATGGGTGCTGTAACGAATGGAATCAAAGGGGTATTCAGGGTCGGTCAGACCCTGTCTGTGCTCGGCCGAACCGGGTTCAATTGGGTACGGGGGGATCGCCCCCCTACCCCAACCCTGCTGCGGCAGACCTTCGAGAACCTCGGAGCCACTTACATCAAACTCGGACAGTTTATTGCCAGTTCCCCCACATTCTTTCCAAAAGAATACGTCGAGGAATTTCAGTTCTGCCTGGATAAAACCCCTAGCCTGCCGTTCAGCGTTATCAAGAAGATTATTCGGGACGAACTGGGCCGGCCTATCGATCAGGTGTATTCAGAGATCGACCCCGTCGCCCTTGCGTCGGCGTCCATTGCCCAGGTTCATGCCGCACGTTTGGTAACGGGTGAAGAGGTGGTCATTAAAGTGCAGAAGCCCGGGGTGGAAAACATTCTGCTGACCGACCTTAATTTCCTTTACCTCTCAGCCCGGATTCTGGAAACCCTGGCACCGAAACTGTCCTGGACGTCGCTGTCCGGCATTGTCGATGAAATCCAGAAAACCATGATGGAAGAATGCGATTTCATCAAAGAGGCGAACAACCTCAAGGTATTCCGGGCGTTTCTCCAGGCCACTCACAACGATGATGCGACGGCACCGAAAGTGTATGAGCAGTGCAGCACCCGCCGGATTCTGACCATGGAGCGCTTCCATGGCGTTCCTCTGACGGATCTCGACAGCATCCGGGCGTTCTCCCGGGACCCTGAGCGAACGCTGATTACCGCGATGAACACCTGGTTTGCCAGCCTGACGCAATGCGAGTTTTTTCATGCCGACGTTCACGCCGGAAATCTGATGGTGCTGGAAGATGGTCGGGTTGGTTTTATTGATTTTGGGATTGTTGGCCGCATCAAACCGGACACCTGGCAGGCGGTGAGTGATTTTATCTCCGCGATCATGGTTGGAAATTTTGACGGCATGGCCGACGCCATGATCCGAATCGGCGTAACCCGTCAGACTGTTCGGGTGGCGGAGCTATCGGCGGACCTCCAACGTCTGTATCGGCAGATGGACCGCATGGTGCCGGATGACGCGCCCTATGAAATGGAACAAGCAGACGACGACGTGAACAGTATTCTGATGGACATGGTGAAAGTGGGCGAAAGCCACGGTTTGCACTTTCCTCGTGAGTTCGCGTTGCTATTAAAGCAGTTTCTGTATTTTGATCGATACGTCCATATTCTGGCCCCGGAAATGGATGTGTTCATGGACGAACGCCTGACGATGCTTCATTAACCTCTCCTCTCTGCTTTCTAGTACACTAGGGCAATATCGGAAACGGTATTGCCCTTTCTTTTCGTCTGCTTCAATCCCAAGAACCTGAGCACTCCGATGTTATGGCGCTAGTCAAACTTCAGACCCAGCATTTCCGGAACCTGTTACCGGCGCCCATTGATTTTTCGCCCTCCTTCAATTTGCTCTACGGGGCGAACGGAAGCGGTAAAACCAGTATTCTGGAGGCCATCGGGTATCTCGGGCTGGGGCGCTCGTTCAGGGTAAGCCGGCATCAGGCGGTGGTGGCCCATGGCCAACCGAAACTGACGGTGTTTGGCGCATTGGATTCCGGGCTTGAGGAATCGGAATTCGCAGAGCCGATCCTCCATCGTGTTGGTATTTCCCGCGACGTCAGCCTCAAGGAAACCCAATTACGGGTGGATGGTGAGGCGGTTCGCAGCCTGTCGTTCCTGGCCATGCATTTACCCGTTTCAGTGATCGACCCCGGGGTGTTCGACATTGTGGCGGGAGGCCCGGGAAAAAGGCGCCAGTTTCTGGATTGGTTAGTGTTCCACGTGGAACCTTCGTTTTCCTCGCTTTGGCAACAGGTTCAGAGAGTGACGTCACAGCGGAATCAAATGCTCAGAAATGGTAGACTGGACGAATCTCTGATGCGCGTCTGGGATTCCCAGTACGGGGCTCTGGCGGAGTCCTTAACGGATATCCGGCAGTCGGTCTTTGGGCAGTTCAAAGCAGCCTTTGAATCGGTCCTGGCAGAGCTGGATGCTACCTGGGTGGATGGATTAAAGATGGAGTTCTATCCAGGTTGGGATCGCGGGTCGCCATTGACGGACGTGCTGCTCGGTCACCGGGATCAGGAGCGCAGGGTTGGACATACACTGTATGGTCCGAACCGGGCGGATATCCGGCTGAAGTATGGCGGACGCCCGGTTGCTGAAACCTTTTCAAGAGGCCAGCAGAAAACTCTGGTGATTTTAATGAAGATTGCTCAGGGAAAGGTACTGAGTGATCTGGGTAAGCAGGTGACGTTTCTGCTGGATGATATCAATGCCGAGCTCGATGTTCGCCACCGAATCATGCTTGCCCAAAAGTTGCAGGAACTGCGTTGTCAGGTGTTCATTACGTCTATTGAACATCCCGAGCCAGAAACGTTGTGGCAGAGTGGATGCGCACCTGAATACAGAATGTTCCACGTGGAACATGGAAAATTGACGGAAGAATAGACTGGCCTAGCTGCAGTGACGTTGGTCGCTGCAGGGCCGGGCTCACCTCCAGGAGTCTCTATTAATGAGTGAATCGAACTACAATTCCTCCAGTATCAAAGTCCTCAAAGGGCTCGACGCGGTGCGTAAACGGCCTGGCATGTACATCGGGGACACCGATGACGGGACAGGGCTGCACCACATGGTCTTTGAATTGGTGGATAACTCCATCGATGAGGCTCTGGCTGGCTATTGTTCCGAGATCGGCATCGTCATCCATCCGGACGAATCCATTACAGTAAGGGATAACGGCCGCGGTATTCCGGTGGATATTCATGAAGAAGAAGGGGTGTCGGCTGCTGAAGTCATCATGACCGTACTACACGCCGGTGGTAAGTTCGACGACAACTCCTACAAGGTGTCCGGAGGCCTCCACGGTGTGGGGGTGTCGGTGGTTAACGCGTTGTCCTCCACGTTGACCCTCACCATTCGCCGTGAAGGTAAGGTGTACGAGCAGAGTTATACTCATGGGGTTCCCAATGCGCCGCTGACAGAGGTTGGTGAAACCGACGCGTCCGGCACCAAGGTTCATTTTATTCCGTCACCGGAAACCTTTACCCAGATTCAGTTCCACTATGACATCCTTGCCAAGCGGCTGCGGGAGCTGGCGTTCCTGAACAGTGGTGTGCGCATCCGTCTCACGGACGAGCGTACCGGTAAAGAGGAAATATTTGAGTATGAGGGCGGCCTGAGGGCCTTTGTTGAACACCTCAACACCAATAAAACCTCAATCAACCGGGTTTTCCATTTTAATCACGACCGGGAAGATGGCATCGCCGTGGAAGTGGCCATGCAGTGGAACGACGGTTTTCAGGAAAACATCTACTGTTTCACCAACAACATTCCCCAGCGCGACGGTGGTACTCATCTGGCCGGTTTCCGGGCTGCCCTCACCCGCTCCCTGAACAACTACATTGACCATGAAGGTCTGGGTAAGAAGGCCAAGGTAGCGACCTCCGGCGATGATGCCCGTGAGGGGCTCACGGCGATCATCAGTGTGAAAGTGCCTGATCCCAAGTTCTCCTCCCAGACCAAAGACAAGCTGGTGTCTTCGGAAGTGAAAACCGCCGTTGAGCAGGAGCTTTACCAGAGCTTGGCGGAGTACCTTCAGGAGCAGCCCAACGAAGCCAAATTGATCGTCAACAAGATGATCGAAGCGGCTCGAGCCCGGGAAGCTGCCCGAAAGGCACGGGATATGACGCGTCGTAAGGGCGCTCTGGATATTGCCGGGTTGCCGGGCAAACTCGCGGACTGCCAGGAAAAGGACCCTGCCCTCTCCGAACTGTTTATTGTGGAGGGTGATTCTGCGGGTGGCAGTGCCAAACAGGGGCGGGACCGGAAGACTCAGGCGATCCTGCCTCTGAAAGGTAAGATTCTGAACGTGGAAAAGGCGCGCTTCGACAAGATGCTGTCTTCCGCGGAAGTGGGTACGCTGATTACGGCTCTGGGGTGCGGCATTGGCCGGGAAGAGTTCAACGCCGATAAGCTTCGTTATCACTCCATCATTATCATGACGGATGCCGACGTCGACGGCTCCCACATTCGTACCTTGCTGCTTACGTTCCTGTTCCGCCAGATGCGGGAAATCATGGAGCGTGGCCATGTGTTCATAGCCATGCCACCACTGTACAAGGTCAAGCGCGGCAAGCAGGAGCAGTACCTGAAGGATGAAAAGGCCAAGGAGGCCTACCTCACTCAGACGGCTCTGGAAGGCGCCCAGTTGTTTGTGAACCCGGATGCACCAGCCATCAAGGATTCGGCACTGGAAACCATGGTGAAGGACTACCAGGCAGTGATGGCCATGATCGACCGCTTGTCCCGGGCCTATCCGGCCAAGGTTCTGCAGCAGATGGTCTACAACGACACGCTGAAGCCGGAGAACCTGAAGGAAGAAGCGGATGTTGCCCGCTGGGTGGCCCGTCTGGGTGAAGGGCTGGAACTGGATACCCGCACCGGCACCAAATACGTCTTCTCGGTGACGCGCGATGAGGAACGTGGGCTGTATCTGCCCAAAGTCACCATCTATGTCCATGGTATTCCCCATGAGCATGTCTTCAGTCACGACTTCTTTGAGTCGTCCTCCTATGGCGCAATTGCTCGCCTGGGTGAGACTCTGGAAGGCTTGGTTGAAGACGGTGCCTTTATTCAGCGGGGAGAAAGGAAACAGCCTGTACTGTCCTTCGAAGGCGCACTGGCGTGGTTGATGAAGGAAGCCCAGCGTGGCCTGAACATTCAGCGCTATAAGGGGCTGGGTGAAATGAACCCGGAACAGCTGTGGGAAACTACCATGGACCCGGAAACCCGTCGGATGATGAAGGTCACGATTGAAGACGCCATCGCCGCCGACCAGATCTTTACCACCCTGATGGGCGATGATGTGGAGCCACGCCGTGACTTCATCCAGACCAACGCCCTGGAGGTAACGAATCTGGATGTTTGAGTCCGGCTTCGAGGCCTCATAAAAAAACGGTGGCTCCTTTTGGGATGCCACCGTTTTTTTTAGTTCAGTTTTTTCGGATCGCGGGATCTATTTGGATGAACCGGACTCCGCCCTCTTCCGTTCCTTTTCTTTTTCCTTCTCCACCAGGTGCGGCGCCATGACTTCTTCCAGCGTGTAACCGGTCAGCCGTCGTATGGTTCGCCACAGGTAATAGAAAATCAGGATCATCATGATCATGGAAGGAATAGCGATCATGGGATAGCTGACCAGTGTCATGCGCCCCAGCTCTTCGTTGAACGCCTCGGTCCCGGACGGGCTGACCACGATCCACTTGGCCAGCACGTAGTTCATGATGGAGGAGAACAGGAAGGTCCCGGAAAAAAAGTAACTGGCCTTCAGCAGGCGGGCTTCAAACTGGTCGACACAGCCCTTCTCCTCCAGCGAAGCGTGAATTTTATCCACATCCAGAACGTTCGGGTTATAGAGCAGTGTCCGTACCAGAGGGTATCGGGTGCGAGTGGAGATGAGCACGGCCAGGCCGATAACGGCGGGTACCGCAGCCTCCTTGATCGCCAGCCAGCCGGCATCCAGTTCCAGAAGGCCGATGCCTCCGGTCAGGGCGACGCTGATCAGGCCGAGAAGCGCAATGAAGTTCTTCTTGTGGTAGCGGATGAGCTCGAACAGCCCCCAACCTAAGGGGAAGGCCAGGCCAAGGATCAGAGCATTAACGCTACCCAGATGTTCGTCGCCACTGAATTTCATCAGGATGACCGAGGGGATAATGATACTGACCAGAAGGTCAATCCAGGGCCGGGGCTGATGGTCCGGGGTGTTCGAGGAATTCGGAGACTTCATGATGAACGCCTGATAGGTGAATCAACAGCGAGGATAAACGAAAACAACCCGCTGAACAGAGTTTCGGGCAGTATACGATGAATAGGAAGGTCAGGGTAACCGCTGCCAAAGCGCCAACGGTCTCTGTGGATAACTCCGGAAGCCCGGGCGCCGGTATCCGGTGCTTTAGTTGATAATTCGGTTTGTTCGCCCGCCAGAGCGTATCATGGGTACGGATTCCGCCTCTGGCGTATGGGTCCTTTACCAGGTTGCCCCCGCCTGCCCCTCAACCATGGAGAATGCTGCTTGCGCGCTTACGCTGACAACGACTACCCCGCCAGCCACAAACCGGACTGGTCGATCATTGCCGGGCTCTGGCCATACCTGATGGAGTTCCGGGGACGGGTTGTTCTGGCCCTGGCTCTGTTGGTGCTGGCCAAGTTGGCGACTGTGGCCACACCGGTCGCATTGAAGTTCATCGTTGACTACCTGGACCAGACCCGGGGCGTTGATCTGGCGCTGTGGGTTCCGGTCATGCTCGTTGTGGCCTATGGCTCACTGCGGTTTGGCGCGACCCTGTTCAGTGAGCTGAGAGACGCGGTGTTTGCGAGAGTGGCGGAACGGGCCATGAGGCGGGTGTCACTTCGGGTGTTTGAGCACCTGCACCAACGGGAGCTGGGTTTCCACCTGGATCGAAAAACCGGGGGGCTGGCTCGGGATATTGAGCGAGGCACCAATGGCATCAGCTTTCTGCTGCGTTTCACCCTGTTCAACATCGTCCCTACCCTTCTCGAGATTCTGTTGGTGGCGGGCATTTTACTGGTGGTGTTCAACGTTGGCTATGTACTGGCAATTCTGGTGGCGGTGGTCGTGTACGTGGCGTTTTCCATCAGAATGACCGAGTGGCGCACCCGGTTCGTGCGGGAAGCCAATGCCCGCGATAATCAGTCCAACTCCCGGGCCATCGACAGCCTGTTGAACTACGAGACCGTGAAGTATTTCAACAACGAACGCTACGAAGCCCGGCTGTACGATCAGGACCTCGACGACTGGGAGAAGGCCCGGTTGAAGAACCGCTTGTCGCTGGCGGCGCTGAATACCGGTCAGGCGCTGATCATCGGCGTTGCACTGATTGTCATCATGGCTATGGCGGTAGGTGAAGTGGCCAATGGTGAGATTACCCTCGGGGATTTCACCATGATCAACGCGTATCTGATCCAGTTGTTTATCCCTTTGAATGCCCTTGGGTTTGTCTACCGTGAGATTCGTCAGGCGCTGGTGAATGTGGAACGCCTGTTCAGACTGCTGGGCGACCAGCCGGGGATTAAGGACGCTCCAGACGCCAAACCTCTGGTTGTGGATAACGGCGACATTCGCTTTGAACACATTGAGTTCGCTTACCGGCCGGATCGCCCTATCCTGCAAGGTGTGAGCTTCACCATTCCCGCTGGCCATACGGTGGCTGTCGTGGGGGCCAGTGGCGCGGGCAAGTCGACTCTCGCCCGCTTGCTGTTTCGTTTTTACGATGTGGACAGTGGGTCGGTCTGCATCGATGGGCAGGATATCCGGACCGTAACTCAGGACAGCCTGCGCTCTGCCATCGGAGTGGTACCGCAAGACACGGTTCTGTTTAACGACACGCTGTACCGAAATCTGGCGTATGGCCGGCCGGAAGCGACAGAGGAAGAGGTGCATCAGGCTGCCCGGCTGGCCCACCTGGAGAATTTTATCCACAGCTTGCCAGAGGGCTACAATACCAAGGTAGGCGAGCGAGGGCTGAAGCTATCCGGAGGCGAAAAACAGCGGGTGGCGATTGCCCGGGTTATCCTGAAGAACCCGTCGTTACTGATTCTGGACGAGGCAACGTCCTCTCTGGACTCCCTGTCGGAACAGGCCGTCCTGGGGGCCTTGAACGAGGTCAGTCAACAGCGCACCACCCTGGTCATTGCCCACAGGTTATCCACAGTTCGTGATGCCAATACCATCCTGGTGATGGACAGTGGCCGGATTGTGGAAAGTGGCAGCCACAATGAGTTATTGGCTGCGGGCGGGCGCTATGCTCACTTGTGGGAACAGCAACATCGGAGTGGCGAGCAGTAAGGGACGAGGAGCCTTGCCTCAACCCGCTCCTCAGGCATGTGCATATCATGCCTGGGCTCTGAGGTTCGGCAGAGTCCCTGGCGCGCAGAGCGTGGTTTAACGCTCGCCAAGCCGAAGCGCCAGCCCTGAAGCGCGCACCACCTGCTGTCCCACGCCATCCTTGAAGACCTGGGCATCGCCGGTGATCAGGCTGAACCAGTTCTTGGCCCGGGTGATGCCGGTGTACACCAGTTCTTTGGTGAGCACCGGGCTGAGCCTGTCTGGCAGTACCAGGCAGGTGTGGTTGAACTCCGAGCCCTGGGATTTGTGTACGGTCATGGCATACACGGTCTCCAGTTGTTGTAGCCGGCTGGGCGAGATCCAGCGGATGCCGCCAACGCTGTCGCTGCTCGGAAATGCCACGCGCAGAGTGGTTTTCGGTTCGCCAGCCGCGGTTTTATCCCAGGGCACACGGAATGTAATGCCGATGTCGCCGTTCATCAGACCGAGGTTGTAGTCGTTGCCGGTGATCAGTACCGGGCGGCCAGCGTACCAGCCTTCGGCTTTTTCGATCAGTTTCTCCGCCAGCAACTGTTGGGCGATGAGCTGGTTTAACCCCTCAACGCCCCAGGGGCCCTTGCGCAGGGCGCACAGAATCTGAAATTCGTTAAACGCCTGGAGCACAGAGCGCGCGTGGGCATCCCAGGCTTCTCGGGGGCTGTCGGCGGTTAGGTCTGGGTTGTGGATAACTTTCAGGTAATGGCGATAGCCCACTGGTGATGGCAGTGTTTTGTCATTGACCATCCGCCCCTGCCCGGCGTTTCGAAAGCGCTCCGGGGTGCCGGTGATGGCGTGGCTGCGGATCAGGCCCAGCGTTTGTTCGGGGTCTGGTTGCTGAGCATGGCCATTGAGCCAGATGACATCGTCAAATGCGGCACTCCGGATATGCTTCAACAGGTGGTTGGTCAACGCACCGGTATTCACGGCTTCTGCCAGCTGACGGATACCGCTGTCCTGATCGAAACGGTAGCTTTTGCGTAGCATTGCCACAGCCTGGTCGAGGGCCAGGCCTGAGTTATCCACAAGGGGCGCCGGGATTCGGGTACCCGAGATGGTGGCCAGCCAGCTGGCGGTATCGGGCGTGTAGTGGGCCTCGAAAGCCCGCTGGCACAATTCACCCAGAACCGCACCGGCGTCCACCGAGGCCAGCTGGTCTTTGTCCCCCAGCAGGATCAGCTGGGCGCTGGCGGGCAAGGCGTCGAACACCGAGGCCATCAGGTCGACATCCACCATGGAGGCCTCGTCAATTACCAGGATATCCACAAGCAAGGGGTTATCCCGGTTATGGCGAAAATGGCGGGTATCGGGCCGACTGCCCAGTAACCGGTGCAAGGTGGTGACCTTGGTGGGAATGTCATCCAGGTGCACATCGCCTGGTAAGGCCGCCAGCGGCAGTTTGCTGGCTGCGCCGCCAATGGATTCGTTCAGGCGGGCGGCAGCTTTTCCGGTGGGTGCGGCCAGGCGGATACGGTACTTGCGCCCTGCCCGGTGTGGATCATTTCCGGCCATCGACTGCAGTGCGGCCAGCAGGTTGACGACGGTGGTGGTTTTGCCGGTCCCGGGGCCACCGGTAATCACGGCAAACCGGTGACGGGCGGCCAGGGCACAGGCCAGTTTCTGGTAATCCACCGGTTCGGTGGGCGGGAACAGTGTATCCAGTGCTTGCGACAGGGTTTGCGCCGCTGCGGATTGCGGGTCGGCCAGGGGGGATGGCAAAGCCAGCCTTTCCTGAATGCCCTCGACAATGCGTTGTTCATAGCGCCAGAACCGGCGAAGATACAGTCGGGAGTTATTCAGTACCAGTGGAGCTGTGACCGACCCATCGCTCACGGCGACCGACCCCATCAGTGCGGCCAGGCAGTCACCCAGCTGAAACCGGGCCAACAGGTCCTGGGGCCGCGTAGCCTCGGGCACCGGTATCGGCGTTTCGGTGATCGCCCGGCTACCCGTTTCCTCCGGCGGTAAGGCCAGAGTATTGCCGGCATCGGCCAGCAGGGTCGCCAGATCCACACAGACGTGGCCCCGGCCAACCTGATGGGACGTCAGTGCCGCCAGCAACAATACTAACGGTTGCGTGCGCTCACCCTGCTCGTCGCTCAGTTCGCGGATCAGCCTGGCAAAGCCGGTGTCCAGGGGGCGAATCCAGCCCGCCTGTTGCCACTGCAGCAACAGGGCTTCGGTCTTCGCCAGGCTGGCCAGGTGGTATGAGTTATCCACAGCTTCATTCGGGTCGGGCGCTGACTTATTCACCGGCGTGTCGTCTCCCAGATCCAGGGAAAACTGGCTTTCGGTATGGCGGGTGCGGCTCATGCGGTCACCTCACCGGTCAGGGATGTGCCATCGAACAGGGCATCCAGTTGCTCAATGAGTGTTCGGGGTGGTTTGTCGGTAAAGGTTCCGCTTGTGGCGGAGTGTACCCCGCGCAGGAACAGATACACCGCACCCCCGATATGCTGGTCGTAGTCATAACCGGGCAGCCGGGCTTTCAGCAGCCGGTGCAGGGCAAGCAGGTAGAGCACATATTGCAGGTCATACCGCTTGGCAAGGATGGCGTCGCCCATGTTCTGGTCGGTGTAGTCACCGTCGACTTCACCCAGAGTATTGGATTTGTAGTCCAGCACGTAGTACTGCCCTTTGTGTTCAAACACCAGATCGATAAACCCTTTGAGCATACCGTTGAAGCGGTTGGCCACAGCACGGGGCCGGTCGGCGCCGTTCAGGGTGTGTCGGGTAACCAGAGCATCCAGCGTCTGTATGCTGACGTTGTGGCTTTCAAACCAGAATTCCAGCTCCGGGCGCAGGTTACCCAGTTCTGCCAGGCTGGTGCAGTCTCGGCCGCTTCGATCCAGTGGCAGCGGTTTTTGGATCAATGCCAGCAGCCACCTTTGCAGCGGCTCCACCCAGTCGTCCCAGCCCCGGGTGCTGCAACGCCGGATGAGCTGTTCGCGCAGTTGTTCAGAGTTATCCACAACCTGCTGGAAACCCCGGGCTGTGCACCATTCCAGCAACTCGTGCAGGAAGGTGCCCGGGCCAGCGCCCTTTGGAAAGTGGTGATGGTCCCGGTCCCGGGCCGTGGACACAATGGGAGCCTCTTCGTCGTGATCCTGGGTACTTTCTTCCAGCAGGTTCTGGGTCTGAGCGTCTTCCACTTCGCCGCTAAACGTAATGCCGGTGCCGGCCATGCCGGTGTACTCGATGGCAGAATAGCTGGCAATCCACCAGTCCTCTTTCGCCTCCCGGGCAGACACCAGCGCTGGCCCCAGGCTTTCCGGGTCACACTCACGGAACACGGTGTCTCCGGGGTCCGGCAATGGGCTGATGAGAATTTCCGGGTGGCCTTGTGTCAGGGGGGCCAGGGCCTGGCCTATGGGTTGCTCTGGTGTTCCGCCGATGGCATAACCCAAGCCACTCTGGTGCCAGTTATCCACAGCCGCCGCGCCCACCCAGGTGGCAAACCGGGCCCGGGTCAGGGCCACGTAGAGCTTGCGGATATCCTCCCCTAACCGCTCCTGGTCGGCCTTGTCGAGGTCTTCCGGGGTCGGGTCGAACACTGTCACCAGTTTGGCGTCGTCGTTGTGGTAACGCACATACGCCTGTTTCTGGTTCTCTGCCCGGAAGGCGGTACCAAAGGGCAGGAACACCAGCGGGTACTCCAGACCTTTGGATTTATGCACCGTGATCACCTTCACCAGCCCGGCATCGCTTTCCAGGCGCAGGGTGCGGTGTTCGTCTTCTTCATCTCCGGCCCGGAGGGTCTGAGTGAAATGGTGGACCAGTGCGTGCTCGCCATCCAGTTGCAGGCTGTCCTGCTGCAGCAGCTCGGCAATGTGCAGCAGGTCGGTGAGCCGGCGCTCGCCGTCGGGCCGTTGCAATAGCCGGCCGGGGACCTCGAAGTCCATCAGAAAGCTGCGCAGCATGGGCAGCACGCCCTGGCTTTGCCACTGCTGCTGGTAGCCCTGAAAGCGCTCGATTTCCCGTTCCAGTACCAGCTCATCGGTCAGCAGCAGATTCAGCGTCTGCCAGCTCAGGCCCAGAGTCGGCGTGGCCAGGGCAGCCCGGATCAGTGAGAGCTGCCGGGGTTCAGCGAAAGCCCGCAGCCAGCACAGCACTTCGGTGGCCTCCCGGGAGGTCAGTACCGAATCCCGGTCCGACAGGTAGACGCTTTTAATGCGTCGGCGGCCGAGAGAATCCCGCACTGCCGCTGCCTCGTTGCGGTTATTCACAAGCACAGCGATGTCTTTGGGTTCGACCGGTTCCACATCGGCGGGATTGTCTGCCAGCGCGAAGCCGGCCTGCCGGGATTGCCCCAGAATCAGTAGCCGGGCGATCTCGCTGGCGCAGGTTTCTGCCACCTCGGTGGTCGCGGTGCCCTTGGCGATGCCTTTTGGCTGGCCCTCCTTGTCGGATTCCCCGGATTCGTGGGCCCAGAACACCAGGCTGGGCTGGACCTCATCAAGCACCACCCACCGCCGTTTCGTGCCGTTGGCCTTCACTCCCTGGAATGG
Source organism: Marinobacter daepoensis DSM 16072 (assembly GCF_000421165.1). Taxonomy (GTDB): domain Bacteria; phylum Pseudomonadota; class Gammaproteobacteria; order Pseudomonadales; family Oleiphilaceae; genus Marinobacter; species Marinobacter daepoensis. Next base: position 63,585 of record NZ_ATWI01000012.1, on the reverse strand, counting down.
CAGCGGGGTGCTGTCTCCTTTCCCGAACAGGAAGGCCCCTTTAAGGCTGTTCTGATCGCTGTGTTCAAACACCCGGTTTACGGCGTTGACCATGGTCTCGGCTGAGCGGAAGTTGGTGCCCAGGGTCCAGGTCTGAACACCCTCGCGGGCCTGCAGATAGGTGTAGATGTCGGCGCCCCGAAATCCGTAAATGGCCTGTTTCGGGTCGCCGATCATTAACAGGCAAGTGGCGCTGTCGTTGTTGTCTTGAGCCTGGTAGATCCTGTTGAAGATGCGGTACTGCACCGGGTCGGTGTCCTGAAACTCATCAATCAGCGCCACCGGGAACTGGCGGCGGATGGTTGAGGCCAACTGGTCACCCCGGGGGCCATGCAAGGCATCATCCAGGCGGGTGAGCAGGTCATCAAATCCCATCTCCGAGCGCTGCTGTTTTTCTGACTCCAGTCTGGCGGCAATCCAATGGCTGGCGTGGCGCAGGATGTCGGATTTGGCGCTGGGCTGATGCTGGCTAAAGGCCAGCAGGGCCTCAATGGCGTCGAAAGCCGGGTGGTGGGGGGCGGGGGCGTCCCCTTTCAGGATGTTGTTCAGACCTTCGGGGCTCTGGTTCCGGAACCCGGCTTTGTCCAGGCCTTCGGGAAGCAGGTCGGTGGACTCGGCCCAGGCGATCAGAGGCTCCCACGCCTTGAGCATGGCGTTCTTGCTGCCACCATGCAGGCGTTTGCTTTTGTTCAGGTCGTTCAGCAGATCGGTAACGTCCGGCTGCCACTGGCCCCAGGGATGGGCTTTCAGTGCGTTGGCCTGTGTCAGCCGTTCGCTGACCACCTGATTGATGGCCTGATGCACGCTCTCTGGCGGGGTGCCAAGAGCATCCGGGTCATCGATCAGATTACGCACTGCCTTGCGCAGATCGGCAGGGGTTTTCCAGTGGCTCAGAACTTCGTCCATCAGTGCCGGAGGCAGCGGGTAGACAAAGGTACGCCAGTAGTCCCGGACCACATCGTCCAGCAGTTCGCTCTGGTCGGTTTCCAGAGTGAGTTTGAACAGGCTGCCGCTGTCGAAGGCGTGCTCACTGAGCATGCGGTTGCAGAACCCGTGAATGGTAGACACCGCTGCCTCATCCATCCATTCGGCGGCCAGCAGCAGCTTTTTGCGGCAGTCGGGCCAGGTGCTCCGGTCCGGGTAACTGTCATCCCGCAGCTTGTGGATAAGTTCGGTTTCCGGGGTTGGTTCGAGGTGGTCGGTGCCTGAAAACACCTCTGCGGCCTGGGTCAGCCGGGTACGGATACGGTCCCTCAATTCCTTGGTGGCGGCGTCGGTAAAGGTGACGACCAGCAGGTTGGGAGGCAGCAGATTCTGCAGCGGGCTGTCGTCACTCTGACCGTGCCCGAGCACCAGACGTACATACAGAAGAGCGATGGTAAAGGTTTTGCCCGTGCCGGCACTGGCCTCGATCAGGGCGCGGCCGTTCAGAGGCAGTGCCAGCGGGTCCAGGTTCGGGTTCCGGTTGGTCATCTGTTCGGTCATTCCATGCTCCCGATTTGCTCCGCCGCCGATTTGCCCTGCTCCGCTTCCCACAGGGGGACATAGAGCTGGTGCAGGAGAGCCTCAAATTCGCCACTGGCGAACAGGGCCTCCGGGCTTTCAAAGGCGCCAAGCAGGTAGCCTGTGTCCCGCTCCAAAGCGGTTGTATAGGCTTGCTCCGCCTCACGGATGGCCCGCTCGTGATCGCCGATGTGTTTCTTTCCGCCGTAGTAGCTGGTAATCCAGGCAAATCCGGATTCACAGTGTATGGGCAGGGCCCGGGTGGTGGCTTCCATCCACCGGTCCAGAATTACGTTGAAGTGTGATTGAGCCTGTTCGGGGGACATCACCGGAAAACGGAACGTCCGGCCCTCTTCCTTACCCAGAATCAGGGTTTCAAACGGCTGGCCGATGAGTTGCCCGGCCAGGTGAATCAGCCAGTCTCGCAGCAGGTTGGCGTAGCGGACTTTCTTCGAGTAGCCGGAGCCGGTGAGCAGGCCCGAGTTGGCGATCACCAGTCGGCACAACTGGCTCTGGGGATTACTACGAAGATGGTTGATCAGGTCAGCGACTTCCACGGAACCGAGCGCACCGGCATAGTGGAACTCGAATGGACGCGGTTCAGCCACCGCTTCCGGCCACTGTGCCAGGGCGCTGCGATACCGTTTGAACAGGTCTGGCAGACGCCCGGCCAGCTCAGTGCGCAGCCGGTGTTCGGTAACCCCCATTCCCAGGTCGCCCCGGCGGGCCATCCGGTCCAGCGTGGTTTCCAGCCGCTCATGCAGCTCATCCTCGCTGGCCGCTTTCATCACACTGTCGGTAATCAGTTCGTTGTCCAGGCGCCAGCGGTCCAGGCCGTTCAGGTCGAAGTTTTCGTTGTCGGTGTCCTCGTCTTCGACGGCCTCAAATCGCACTTGAAGGCGGCGCTGGTAAAAGGTGTCGATGGGTTTTTTCAGGAAGCTCGCCAGATCGTTCAGGCTGACAGGTTCTTCCGGGGCCTGATACGGCAGGGCCTGGTGGGCCGTTTCTATGGTTTCAACGCCATGGGCGCTGCGCCACTCCCGTTCGTAGGTGAACAGGCCCCGAGCCCGCAAGATGTCTTCAAGGGGCTTCGGGAGTGCTGCTTCGCCTTCCATCACGCCGTTGTTCTTTGGGAAATAATCCCGGCTGAAGGGTTGAAGCGGGTGTCGGGTGGTCAGCGCTTCGGTGACCGTGCGGCTGCTACCCTCAGCGACGGTCCACAGGCTGTCGATGTGATCCTGTAGCTGCCCTACCAGTACTGAGGGTGGTCGTTCGGAATCGTCCTTGATGCTTCTGCCCACCCAGCTGATGTACAGCTGCTCCCGGGCTGATAGCAAGGCTTCCAGAAACAGGTAGCGGTCGTCTTCCCGACGGGAGCGGTCTCCGGGGCGATAGTCCCGGGCCATCAGATCGAAATCCACCGGTGGCCGGGAACGGGGATAGTCGCCGTCGTTCAGGCCAAGCAGACACACCTTGCGGAAGGGAATGGCCCGCATGGGCATCAAGGTAGCAAAGTTTACCTTGCCCGCCAGGAAGCGCTGGTTCAGGCCGCCTTCATCCAGCCCCTGCAGCAGCACATCCTTGACGATGTTCAGTGGCAGTGGTTGCTGGTCGAGCCCGGCGGCGAGGGCATCCTCCAGCCATTGCTCTAACTGGCGGCGAAAGCGGTTCAGTAATAACAAATCCTGGCCGTCTACCCTGTGGAAAAACTGCCCCAGCATGGTGGAGAACAGGGTTTCCCATTCCATGGGTGTACGGGGGGGCTGCAATGCCTGCCACAGGGTTTCGAGCTGGTGCAAAAACTCGCTGAGGTGACCGGCCAGGCTGGCTTGAAGACCGCCAATTTCGCCGTAAGGTTCTACCCCACCCCAGGGGTCGTCATCGCCCATGCCATAGCCCAGCAACATGGCGCGGAGTCCGGATTGCCAGGTGTTGCGGTCCAGTTCCGCGGGCAAGTCCAGAGTTTCCCGGTGCTGACCATGCAGGCCCCATCGGATATTGGCGCCTTCCACCCAACGCCGGACCAGGGGAATATCGTCCTGGCCGATCTCAAAGCGGTCGCGGATGCCGGGCACTTCCAGCAGGCTGAGGATTTCGCTTACGCCAAAGCGGCTGCGGGGCAGCGACATCAGGGTTTCCAGAGCGATCAGCACCGGTTCGTGGTGGCGCTGGCCCTGGTCGGAAATGGTGAACGGAATGTGGCGTTTGTCGCCGGCGGCGTGGCGGCTGAACACCGCCTGGATATGGGGGGCATACACGTTGATATCCGGCACCATCACGATGATATCCCGGGGCCGCAGGGTTGGGTCGGCGTTGAAGGCGGCCAGCAACTGGTCGTGCAGGATTTCCACTTCCCGCTGTGGGCCATGGGCATTGTGAAAGACCACCGAATGGTCAAGGCTCAGATCAATCGTTCGGTGTTGATCACGGATTTCCGTCAGCGGCGTCAGGCTGTGGATATCGTTCTGCAGCTGGTGCAGCAGGCTAGGGGCATCCGGGTTGCCGTGATCGGTAAAAATGTCGATTTTCTGGCCCGGCGTCTGGAAGCTGGCGCGGTAATCGTCCGGGTTATCGAATTCATCCAGCAGGCGGATATAGTCCCGCCCCTGTTTGCCCCAGGCCGCCAGCAACGGATTGGCGTGCTGGTGCAGCTGGTCTGGATCGTCTATCTGTGACAACACCGGGTGTGCGATCCCCCGCTTGCGTTCGGCCTTCAACAGTTCCCGGTCGCTGATGATGTCTGCCCAGTAGAACTGACAGGGGTTGTGGACGCACAGCACCACCTGGCTGAAGCGACTGAGCACATAAAGCGCTTCCAGGGCCTGCCGGGGCAAAGACGACACCCCAAACACGACAATGCGATTGGGCAAGCGGTCAGGATTGGCCGGCTCGTCCATGCGCTGGCCCTGTACCATAAAGCGGGTGTGAATCTGTGAGCGACTGGTGTGGGCTTCGATGCCCACGTCTTCGACCAGTTTACGCCAGAGCAAGGGTTGCCAGAGGGTTTCAGGGTCCAGAGCATTGTCTTCACCCCGGGCGGAGATGATCACATCCCTGCCCTGCTCCCACGCTGCCAGCCAGTCAGCGCGGAACACCTGATACTGATCAAACAGGTCGGCCACTTTTTCAGCCAACTGGAAATTACGCAGATCAGAGTCGGGGCCTTCCAGAAACCGGGCCAGCGGGCTGAACGCCGGGTCCTGCCCGACCAGATCCGGCAGCAATCGGTACAGACGCCACACCAGCCGGGGCTTATCGAAGGGGGATTGTTCCGGTACCTCTCCGTCTGGCAGGACCGCCCGGTAGGCTTGCCAGATAAACCGGGCCGGGAACAGGAAGTCCATGCCGGCGGCAATGCCCAGGCCGCCGCCGGTTTCTGCTTCAGTGCGTTTTTCAGCCAGGGCCAGTTTCAGCCATTGAGCGATGCCGTTGCTCTGAACCAGAAAGGTTTCGCTCTGCAGTGGTGGCATCGGGTTCTGGCGACAGATGTACACCACGGCCCGGCGCAGATCTTCCAGGTGATTGGCGTGGATGGCGTGAAAGCCGGGTTCGATGGCGGTGGCGTCGGCCATGGGAATCCTTGTTGGGTGCTCGGTTCAGTCCTCCGCTACAGCTTACCGTATGTCGCCCCGGATTCGGACCGTCTGACACACGGAAGTTCCCCCGCCGATTTCCGGTTCTGGTAGGGTCAGTTCTGACGCAGCAAGTCCAGCAGGAGGTTCCGGACCACCGCCTGGGAGGCGCTGTCCTGACAGGAAAAGTCCTGAGCGTGGAGCTGATGGCTGGCCATCAGCCGGGCGAGGCAGCGGGAGTCTATGCTGATGCAGACCCGGTCACTGGTGCCATCTCCTGGCCACTCCAGGCCATCCAGCCTGTGGGCCTGAACCGGAGCCACGCGTGTGAAGGGCATTCCCATAGCTCCCTCCAGGGTCAGTGCACCGCCAGGGCGGAGCCGGCGACCGGTGTGGTAAACGGAAACGATGGCCAGTTCAGGTACTCGGCAAAGAACCCGGGTTGCCGGCGGGTGTCCAGCAGGACCTCGAGGCATTCATCGGTGCTGCATTGGCCACTTGGGCTGCCACCCCAGGATTCGGTAGACTGAAGGCTGTCGAGGGCGCGAAACAGGACGCGGTCGGCTGCAGAGCTTTCTCCTTTGTCACGCAACGCACGGCACACCAGAATGGCCGCCAGTGTCAGTTCCACCTGCATGCTGTCTGGGTGATGAATTCGGGCAAGACAGGCCAGGTCAAACGCACTGCCGGTAACCGCTATCATTTTGTCCGGGTCTGGGTCAGGTGCTTCGCTGAAGGTGATGGCGTGCTCCATCCAGAGCAGCCATAAGTCATTTTTTTCGCCGAGCGAAAGGCTGGAAAACAGATCACGATGGCGGGGGCAGAGAAATTTCATTGGCGTCCTCCTTGTCTTGATGTAAATGATAATAGTTATCATCTCTCTTGCTGGCAAGGATTGATTTGATGAATTTTTGTGCATGATTTCTGATTTGAGGCTGTTCGTTTTCCATCGTAAAGTTCCAGACCCTGTCGCCATTCCCAATGCACTGATGTGATGACTATGCGCCATCCGGTTCCCGCCAGCCTGGATAACCCACTCTATTATCAGGAGAACATGGATGTTCTGGTGTCGTGGGTTATGACCCATCACGGAGACCTGCTGACCGGGCCGGAACGTACCCGGCTGTCCGAGTTCGCTGGTCTTGAGACCGGGCCGCGGGCGCTGCTGACTCGCATGGTGATGCGCACCGGTGAATTGTTCCGGGCCGACAAGCTGCGTTATCCGGAACTGCCGGTACCGGAATCTGAAGCACTCCGGGTGCTGGTGCAGGCGGGCTGGCTGGACCGTGCGCCGGAGCTAAGCCTGGACGACCTGTTCCGGCTGTTTACCCTGGCGGAATTACGGCCGGTGTTCGCCGATTGGCTGCAACAACAGGGCCACCCGAAAACCCTGGGCAAGGCGCAGATGCTGGACCTGCTGGCGGAGTCGTTCAGTTCGCCAAGAGCCTTGGAGGATTGGTTGCCTGGTGGCGGTGAGGCTTCAGATGTCGTCCAGCTGCAGGACATGGCTCTGTTCGACCGCATCCGCCTGATGTTCTTCGGCAACCTGCGCCAGAGCTGGACCGACTTTGTGCTGGTGGAACTGGGCGTACAGCAGTTCGAATCCGTGCCTTTTACGCCAGCATCCCGCGCCTTCCAGCAGCGGGCAGAGGTGGACTGCTACCTGCAGATGCACCAATGCCGGGAACGGCTCGACAGCGGCGAACCGGCGGTGGACGTCTGGCCCGATGTCCCTGCTCCTGTGGATAACGCGTGGCTGACCAGCCGTCGAGACCGGCTGTTGCTGGAGCTTGGTCGGCAGGCAGAACGTCAGGGCGAGCCTGAACTGGCGTTACAGGTATGGGGCGGCAGTGGTCACCGCGATGCCTGGCTGAAGCAACTTCGTTTACTGGAACGGATGAAACGCTATGAGCGGGCCTGGGCCATGGCTTGCCAGCGCCTGGCCAGTGAGCCAGACGATGCTGAAGCCCAGGGACTGGCGCGGGTACTGAAGCGGCTGGCGAAAAAAGTGGGTGCGGAGCAGCCGGACCCTGTGGATAACCCGCTCCTGAACGAGTTTACCCTGACCGTGCCAAAACCGGACACCGGGACGGTGGAGCTGGCCGCTTTGCAATCCCTGAGCACTGTGGATGCTCCGGTCTTCTATGTTGAAAATACGCTGATCAACGCTTTATTTGGCCTTTTGTGCTGGCCGGTGATCTTCAGGCCCCTGCCCGGGGCGTTCTTTCATCCCTTTCATGTGGGGCCGGCCGATCTGACCCGGGAGGATTTTGTCACCCGGCGCCAGCCGGGGTTCGATGAACGGCTCCGTCTGCTGGAGACCGGGGCATATCGGCAGGCGATTCTGCAAACCTTCAGGGATAAATCCGGCATTGCCAATCCATTTGTGCTCTGGCCGGCGGTCAATGAAGCTCTGCTGATCCATGCTCTGGACAGCATTCCGCCAGCGCACCTGAACGACCTGTTCCTGCGCCTGCTCGACAACCTCCGGGAACATCGCAGTGGGTTTCCGGACCTGATTCGCTTCGTTCCGGGCGCCAAAGCGCCCGAACAGCGCTATGAAATGATTGAAGTGAAAGGGCCGGGCGACCGTCTGCAAGACCACCAGATTCGCTGGCTGCAGTTTTTTGCCCGCCGGGGGATACCGGCCAGTGTCTGTTATGTGCGTTGGCAGGGCGATGGGGAATGCCCGTGAAGGTTGCCGTTCGTACCCTTTGTGAGTTCGCTGCTCGCCATGGTGATCTGGATTTCCGGTACACCCCGGCGCCCACCGCCGAAGAGGGCATTGCTGGCCACCAGAAGCTTCAGGCTCGCCGTGGCTATGGTTACAAAAGTGAGTATTTGCTGACGGGTGAGTGTCTGGGGCTGCAGGTTTCCGGGCGTGCCGATGGCTATCATCCACATAAAAATCGTCTGGAGGAGATCAAGACCCACCGGGGTGACCTGTCACGGATGCGAGCCCATCAGCGTGCCCTCCATTGGGCTCAGCTGCGGGCATACGGCGCCCTGCTCTGTCGGCAGGAAAAGTGTGCACGGGTGGAGTTGGCGCTGACCTATTACGACACCGGGCGGGATAAAGAAACCACTCTGACAGAAACCGCCACGGCGGACGATCTCTGGCAGGGGCTGTTGCACTTGTGTGATCTATACAAAGACTGGGCGGAACAGGAAGCACGACATCGGCAGCAGAGGGATGCTTTGCTGGCCAGCCTGGTTTTTCCGTTTCCCGACTTCCGCCCCAGGCAGCGGCAACTGGCGGAAACGGTGTACAAGAACTCGGCCAGAGGCGGCACTCTGTTGCTGGAAGCCCCGACCGGGCTGGGGAAGACGCTGGGTACCCTGTTCCCGGCGTTGATGGCCATGCCGACGGCCAGTCAGGACCGGTTGTTCTACCTCACCTGCCGGAATACCGCCCGACAACTGGCCCTGGCGGCTGTGGATAAGTTGCGGGCGGCCAGAAGCCCACAAGAACACTGGCCGCTTCGCACGCTGGAGTTGGTGGCCCGGGAGGATGCCTGCGAGCATCCGGACAAAGCCTGCCATGGGGAGGCCTGCCCGCTCGCACAGGGTTTTTTCGATCGCTTGCCTGACGCCCGGGCGGAAGCGGCCCAGACCTCAGAGCCGTTAACCCGGGAAGTTCTGGCGAAGATCGCCGCAGGCCACGACATCTGTCCCTATTTCCTGGCTCAGGAAATGGCGCGCTGGTGCGATCTGGTGATTGGTGACGTCAACCGGATGTTTGACCAGTCTGCGCTCTTGCACGGGTTGATTCGCCAGAACAACTGGAGAGCCAGTGTGTTGGTGGATGAAGCCCACAACCTGGTGGATCGGGCCCGGGGAATGTATTCCGTTCAACTGGACCAGCAACGCGTACTGAGATTGCGGAAGACCGCCCCGAAACCGGTAAAGAGCGCGTTGGACAGGACTGTCCGGGCCTGGCAAAGCCTGAATCGGGAGTGCGGAGAGAGCGCCGCCCCAGTGTTTCTGAGTACCCTGCCCGGGTCGCTGTCCGGGGCCTTGCAAGGCCTGGTCTCGAGCCTTGGGGATTATCTGGCCGATCACCCGCCAGATCTGGCATTGCAGGAACTGTTGTTTGAAAGCATCGCCTTTATGAAACTGGCCGACCGCTTTGGCGATCATTCGTTGTGTGCGTTCGAGCGGGCTGGCCGTGGGCGCGCCAGCCTGACGATTCAGAACCTGATTCCGGCAGACTTTCTCTGCGACCGGTTTACCGCCGCTCACTCGGTGCTGCTGTTCTCCGCCACTCTGAGCCCCGGGGGCTACTACCGTGACCTGCTCGGGCTGTCGGAGGAAGCTCGTTTCACCTCCTTGCCGAGTCCGTTCAGTGCCGAACAGCTGCAGGTACATTTCACCCCCGGTATCAGTACCCGTCAGGCGCACCGGGAGGCCTCCCTGCAGCCGATTGCCGAGGTGATTGCCGGGCAGTACCGGGCGCGGCCGGGCCACTATCTGGCATTTTTCAGCAGTTTTAAATACGCGCGAGCCGTGAGCGACGCTCTGAAAGCGCGGGCACCGGATGTGCCTCAGCGCAGCCAGCAGCCGGGTATGAGCGAAGCCGAGCGCTCCGCCTTTCTGGAGGGGTTCCGGCAGGCTGAAGGCCGTGTGGCGTTTGCCGTGCTCGGTGGGGTGTTCAGTGAAGGCATCGACCTGCCGGGCAACCAGTTGATCGGTGCCTTTGTGAGCACCCTGGGACTGCCCCCTTTCGATGCCTGGCATGAAATTCTGAAAGAGCGGCTCCAGAGCCGGTTTGGCGACGGCTATGGTTACACCTATCTGATTCCGGGCTTGCAGAAAGTGGCTCAGGCCGCGGGGCGGGTTATCCGGACACCCGACGATGCCGGAGTCATCTGGCTGATCGACGATCGCTTTCTGCAACCTCGGATTCGCCGTTTACTGCCGCCCTGGTGGTTTTCCTTATGAGTGCTGAACCTAACTAAATTGTCGTCTATGGCGTCAGTTGTTACATATCGCTATGGAAAAAATGGTGTACTTCCTTAAAATTCGTGGCCCGCAATGACAACCTGCCCGTTAAGCAAGGACACTGACTGCAAATGAACCCGACGGATCTTGTTTTCCAGAGTTATGGCCGTTGCTGCCGCAAGGACCAGTTTTTTGTCGATTTCTACGATTTTTTCATGGCCAGCTCGGACGCGATACGTGCTCGTTTTCAGGACACCGACATGGCGGCTCAGCGCCACCTGCTGCGCAACGGTGTGATGCAAATCATCCTTGTGGCCCGGGGTATGTCCGATCGCAAGCTCCGGGATCTCGGGGAAAGCCACAATCGCCACAACTACAACATCCAGCCGGAATGGTACAGCTTCTGGGAAGACGCTCTGCTGAAGACCGTGCGGGTGCACGACCCGGAGTTCACCCCGGAGCTTCGCGATGCCTGGCGGCAGGTACTGAAACCAGGCATTGATCTGATTCGCGGGGCCTACTGATCCCGGACGGGCGTTTCAGAATTGATAAATCGCAAGGGACTTGATTCGCGTCAGCGAGACGGTCATACAACTGGACTATACTCGCGATACCTTGTGAATCCTCTTCTTTCTTCAAGGATGGACTATGGCCAGATCCGGCAGTAAAGCGTTAAACCGTACCCTGATGATTGTGGTGGCTCTGGGGCTGATCGCAGCGGCCGCCTGGTATCTGATGCCGGGTGACGATGAATTGTCCGGTCCGATTGCCTCGGGGAATGGCCGGATAGAAGCAACGGAAGTCGACATCGCGACCCGCATTCCCGGCCGCCTGGAATCCTTTGGAGTTCGGGAAGGTGACATGGTTGAATCCGGTGCGTTGCTGGCGGTCATGGATACCGACGAATTGCAGGCCAGTCTGGCGTCGGCGCAAGCCAATCTGCATCAGGCCGAGCAAGGTCGCAGGCTGGCGGAAGCCGTGGTGGCCCAGCGTGAAAGCGAACGCCGGTATGCCCGCGCCGAACTGGCCCGGATCGAGTCTCTGGCTGACCGCGGCCATGCCTCTCAGGAACAGCTGGACCGTGCCCGCACCGCAGCGGAAACGGCAGAGGCAGCGCTGCAGGCCGCCAGAGTTCAGGTGGCCTCTGCCGACGCAGGTATTGAAGCGGCCCACGCCAGCATTCGTCGCATTCAGACCAACATCGACGACAGTCAGTTGACCACCCCGGTGGGCGGTCGGGTTCTGTACCGGCTGGCTGAGCCGGGCGAGGTTCTGGCGGCGGGGGGCAAAGTGGCCACCGTTCTCGATGTGACCGATGTGTACATGACCATCTTCCTGCCCACCGCCCAGGCTGGCAAAGTACGTGTAGGGGCTGAGGCCAGAATCATTCTGGATGCGCTGCCAGACTACGTGGTGCCGGCCGAAGTCAGCTTTGTGGCTGCAGAAGCCCAGTTCACGCCAAAGTCTGTGGAAACCCGCAGTGAACGTGAAAAACTGATGTTCCGGGTACGCATCCGCATCGATGCGGATCTCCTGAAGGCATACCGGGACCGCGTAAAAACCGGAGTTCCGGGTGAAGCGTTCGTGCGGACCGATGAGAGCCAGCCCTGGCCGGAAAACCTGAACGTGGCACTGCCCAATGGCTGAGAGTGTGGCCTGGCTGGAAGGCGTCAGCCATCGCTACGGGGAAACCGAGGCGTTGTCTGACATTTCCCTGGCATTTCCGGCTGGTTGCATGGTCGGGCTGATTGGTCCGGACGGGGTGGGAAAATCCACACTGCTGGGCTTGATTGCCGGAGCACGGGAGCTGCAGGAAGGCCAGTTGCAGGTACTCGGCGGCTCGATGGCCAGCCAGCGTTTTCGCAACCGGGTGGCCCCCCGCATTGCCTATATGCCGCAAGGCCTTGGGGGCAACCTCTACCACACCCTCACCGTGGACGAGAACATCGCGTTCTTTGCCGACCTGTTTGGTGTGGTGGGAGCCACGCGCAGGGAGCAGATCGACCGGCTGCTCGAAGCCACCGGCCTGCTGGCATTCCGTGATCGGCCGGCGGGTAAGCTATCCGGCGGCATGAAACAGAAACTGGGCCTGTGCTGCGCCCTGATCCACAGCCCGGATCTGCTGATTCTCGACGAACCAACCACCGGCGTAGACCCGCTCTCCCGCAAGCGCTTCTGGGACCTGATCGATACCATTCGCCAGCAGCGCAGTGGCATGAGCGTGTTGGTCGCAACCGCCTACATGGAAGAAGCGGAGCGTTACGACTGGCTGGTGGCGATGGACGATGGCAAAGTTCTGGCCACCGGCTCGCCTGCCGAACTGCGTGAGCAAACGGGAACGCACTCACTGGACGATGCCTTCATTGCCCTGTTGCCGGAAAGCCGTCAGGCTCAGGAGCGTGGAGGGGCGATGGAGCAGCGGCCGGAAAACCCGCCGGGGAATGATCAGGTACCCGCCATTGAGGCCCACGACCTGACCCTGCGTTTTGGCACCTTTACGGCGGTCCGGGACGTGAGCTTTTCCATTCCGAAAGGCGAGATCTTCGGGTTTCTCGGCTCCAACGGGTGTGGCAAGACCACCACCATGAAGATGCTCACCGGGTTGCTGACGCCTTCGGAAGGTGAGGTCCGGCTGTTCGGCGAGCCGCTGGATGCCAAAGACCTGGCCACCCGGCAGAAAGTCGGTTACATGTCTCAGGCGTTCTCACTGTATGGCGAGCTGACGGTGCGTCAGAACCTGGAACTGCATGCCCGGCTGTTTCATCTGCCGGAGGCAAAAATTGCCGCGCGTATTCAGGCTCTGGTGCAGGAATTCGGCCTTGAAGATGTACTGGATCAACTGGCAGGGAGTTTGCCGCTCGGGGTTCGCCAGCGGCTTTCTCTGGCTGTGGCGGTGGTGCATGAACCAGAACTGCTGATTCTGGATGAGCCCACCTCGGGTGTTGATCCGGGGGCCCGCAACCGTTTCTGGCATCTGCTGATGCGCCTGTCGCGGGAAGACGGGGTGACCATTTTTATCTCCACTCACTTCATGAACGAGGGCGAGCGCTGCGACCGGATCTCGCTTATGCACGCTGGCGAGGTGCTGGCCTGCGATACTCCGGCCCGATTGATTGAAGCCTCCGGCACTGACAGCCTGGAAGGGGCGTTCATGCAAACCCTGGAAGCGGTGGATAAAGAGCCAGAGACCGGGGCCGACAACCTGGCCCTGGCGCCCGCCAATCATAATGACCGGCCCAGGGCCTTCAGCCCACGACGACTGTTGGCCTACGCCACCCGTGAGGCGAGAGAGCTGCTGCGGGACCCCATTCGCATGGCCTTCGCGTTCATTGGCTCAGCCCTGTTGATGCTGATCCTGGGGTACGGCATTACCCTGGATGTGGAAGACCTGTCGTTTGCGGTGCTGGACCGTGACCAGACACCCCAGAGCCGCGATTACATTGCGGCGGTATCGGGTTCCCGTTACTTTCTGCAGCAACCGGAACTGCAGGATATGAGCGAGCTGGAGCGACGCATGCGCTCCGGTGAGCTGAGCCTGGCGATTGAGATTCCGCCGGGCTTCGGTAAGGATCTGAAACGGGGCCGGCCGACCGAAATGGCGGTCTGGGTGGATGGCGCCATGCCATTCCGGGGCGAGACCATTCTGGGGTACGTTCAGGGCATGCACATCAGCTACCTGAGCGAGCTGGCCCAGCGCACGCTGGGCGTGGTGCCCACACTGACACTGGTCACGCTGGAAGACCGGTACCGCTATAACCAGGGCTTCCGGAGTCTGGATGCGATGGTGCCGGCGGTGATCCCCATTCTGCTGATTTTTATCCCTGCCATTCTGATGGCTCTGGGGATCGTTCGTGAGAAGGAACTGGGGTCCATCACCAACCTGTACGTAACGCCGGTTACCCGGGTGGAGTTTCTGCTGGGCAAACAGCTGCCCTACATTGCCTTCAGCATGATCAGCTACGTCAGCCTGGTGCTGCTGGCGGTGTACGTGTTTGATGTTGAGATCAAAGGCAGCCTGCTGACGCTTACTCTGGGCGCCCTGCTCTTCGTAACCGCCACCACGGCCCTGGGCCAGGTGATGTCGACCTTTGCCTCGACCCAGATCGCGGCGCTGGCCGCCACGGCCATTCTTACCATTCTGCCGACAGTACAGTTCTCCGGCCTGACGGAACCGGTGTCGTCCCTGAGTGGTGCCGGCGCCCTGATCGGCCCGATCTGGCCCGCCACCTGGTTCCTGCAAATCAGCCGTGGTGTGTTTACCAAAGGCCTGTCGCTGTCGGATATGCAGGGCGCATTCCTGGCTCTGGCCGCCTTTGTACCGGTGCTGACCGTGATGGCGGTGGCGCTGCTCAGGAAACAGGGGCGCTGACATGAAGTCGTTACAGAACATCTGGCACCTGGGCCTCAAGGAACTGCGCAGCCTCTGGCAGGACAAGGTGCTGATGGTGTTTGTGCTGGTGGCGTTCACGGTGATGATCTACACCGCCGGTTCCGCCGGCTCCATGGAGCTTCACAACGCCCCGATCGCGGTGGTGGATGAAGACCAGACGGTGCTGTCGGGCCGCATTGTCAATTCACTCCAGCAGCCGTGGTTCCTGAAACCGGATCTGGTGGCGTACAGTGATATTGATGGCTTGCTGGACAAGGGTAGCCATACCTTTGCCCTGGTGATTCCCGAGGGTTTTGAACGGGATGTCCGGCAGGGCAACGCAGTGGCGTTGCAGCTGAACATTGATGCCACGCGCATGAGCCAGGCCTTTATCGGCACCAACTACATCCAGCGATTTGCCATGGCAGAAGTTGCCGAGTTCCTGCAGCCGGGCAGCTCCGCCAGCACCGGATTGCCCATTGAGTTGGTGACCCGGGTGAGCTACAACCCCAACCTGGACGGCACCTGGTTTGGCGGTGTGATGGAACTGATCACCCAGGTGACGCTGATCAGCATCATTCTCACCGGGGCGGCACTGATTCGTGAGCGGGAGCATGGCACCGTAGAGCATCTGATGGTGATGCCGTTGCGGCCTTTCGAGATCATGGCGTCCAAGGTGTGGGCCAATGGTCTGGTGGTGCTACTGGCGGCAGCCCTGTCGGTCACCCTGGTGATTCAGGGCTGGTTGCAGGTTCCCGTGGCGGGCTCTGTGCTGCTGTTTTTGCTCGGCGCCCTGATCCACCTGTTTTCCACCACCGCGATTGGTATTCTGATTGGCACGGTGGCCCGAACCATGCCCCAGTTTGGCCTGTTGTTGATACTTACCATTCTGCCGCTGCAGCTGTTGTCGGGCGGTATCACGCCCCGGGAAAGCATGCCTCAGCTGGTTCAGGACCTGATGCTGGCAGCGCCCACCACTCACTTTGTCAGCATGGCGCAGGCCATTCTGTACCGGGGGGCGGGGCTGGACGTGGTGTGGCCACAGATGCTGGCTCTGATGGCCATTGGGGCGGTGTTCTTCTCGGCCGCGTTGCTGTTGTTCCGCCGACACCTGTCGGTGTAAGCGGGTAACGCCACCACCCGCCCGGAATGGTGGCGTGAAACATCAGCCGAACTCGAAAAACGCCAGCTTGTTGCCGTCCGGGTCCCGCACGTAGGCACCGTAGAACATATCCGGAATGCGCTGCCCCGGCTCGCCATCGCAGGTGGCACCGAGTTCAATCGCCTTGCGATAAAACTTATCCACAGCCTCTTTTGAGCCGGCCGGAATGGCCACCATGTTGCCGTTGCCCGGGTGATTAGGCTCACCGTTAAATGGCTGACAGACCGCCAGCATTGGTGCACCCATGTTCTTGCCAATGAACGCAATCCGTTCCATGTCCAACAGCACTTTGGCGCCCAGGCCTTCCAGCAGATCCGTGTAGAACTGCTTTGCCCGGGCCATGTCGCTGACTCCGAGAGTGACGTATCCGATCATATGCTACTCCTTGGTGGGTTAACGCAGCTTGTACGAGTGCGTGGTGCTTTGGAGCATAGCACCAACCGCACCACCTGTGACTGCCGAATAGTTCGTCAATGACGATGGCGGTGAGCAGTGAGATGCGACTCACAGCGTCAGGCTTTGCTGTTGATTTGGGCAAATCGTCATCTGTATATTTTGCCGGCACCTTTGCGTGCGTGACTGGGGTTGCTTGAGGCCCCGGCGATATCATGGAAGACATTAAAGGGATAAGGATATGAAACAGTACAAGATTTTCACTCACCCATCCGGGCTTCAGGAAGCAGTGAAGCAGGGTTGGTCGTGGCCAGGCTTCTGCTTTAGCGGGTTCTGGGCCCTGGATAAAAAAATGTGGGGGCTGGCCGCTCTGATCCTGGTAGGTGGGGTCAGCATGGCCGTTATTTTTCTTGTCATCATGCCCTTGGAAACTGCCAAACTGGTCGCTAACCTTGCCGCTTTGGGTATCGCGATCGCTATTGGCAACAATGGAAACCAATTGCGAGAGGAAAACCTGCGTTCCCGTGGCTTCGACACCGACGGCGAGATGGTCGAAGCGGAGAATCCCGACGAAGCGATTACCAACTTCCTGGGAAGTGAAACGTCGGCAGTGGCCTGAGCAGGAGTCTCTCGGAGTTTGGAGCTCCGCTCCAGTGAGCTAAAGCCCTGGTATTTCATACTGGGGCTTTATGGATTCTTGGTGCTTGGGTTTGCCCTTTTTCCGTCAATTTTGAGCCCCTGATTTTAAGGAGTTGTTCAGAGAGAGGTTAAACGGTAGCCCGTTTGCTTCGAGTCTTCTTCACGGGCTTCATCGCCGCCCGCTCCGCCCTGGTCCTCTCCAGCGGCTGCCCCAACACCTTGTTCATCTGCTTCGCCCCGCCATTGTCGGCAAAGCGGTGCTTCACAAACTCCCGATCGATGATCATTTTGTGCACCAGTTGCTCCAGCCATTTGCGTTGATTGGGCGTCCAGTTGCGCTGAAGGTTTTGATTTCCCTCCCCCGCCAAACGTATCCCGCCCCTGTACCAGCTGTTCGCAGATCACGCGGTTGATGAGCTTATTTTATAAATAAATGCTATATACTCTTTCCGTTTTCTTGTTTTATATCAATGACACTTCTGGAAAATATGGCTGGCTCAGGAAGGCATTTTCGAAAATTTCTCAGGTCTGTTCTGGTTCTTGGCATTACGGTTGTGCTGGTGTTTACGGGCATTGTATTCGGCACTCTGGAGTATCGGGCCGGGCAGGAGCTGGAAGTTCTGAAAGCCCGGGAGCGGGCCAGAGTGCAGTTGACCTCGTGGTTGCTCACCCAGGCGTTCGACCACGCCGCCAGCGATGTACAGGCATTTGTCCGTATGCCATCCACTCTGGCGTATAACCAGAGTCGGAGCCCGGAGGATCGGCAACTGCTGACTCAGGACTTCGGAGTACAGCTGGCTCAGAAGCCGACATACAGCCAGCTTCGCTTCATTGGGATTGATGGTAGCGAGAAGGTTCGACTGGACCGGTTGTTCGGGCGGGTGCTGGTGACACCGGAGCGCCAGCTGCAGTCCAAGGCAGGCCGATATTACTTTACCGATAGCCGGTCTTTGTCCGATGGTGAGTTGTATGTCTCGCCGCTGGACCTGAACGTTGAGAACGGCGTTGTCGACGCCCCCTACCTGCCAACGGTGCGTTTTGCGGTGCCACTGACCGACCAGCCGTCAGGTCGCCGGGGTCTGGTGGTGCTGAATGTGGGCGGCGAGCTGTTGCTGGACACCTTCCGGTTCAGTATGACCACGCAGCATCAGGCGTTCTTGCTCAACAGTGAAGGATACATTCTGCATGGGCCTGACAGAGGCCGGGCCTGGGGGTTCATGTTTGGTCTGCCACCAGCCTTTGCCAGCGATTACCCAGAGGCCTGGGCTCAGGTCCAGGCGTCGGATTCCGGTGAGCTGTTAACGGAGGATGGGCTGTTTCTGTATGAAACCGTTTATCCGCTGGAGCGGATTGCGGCCCTGCCTGCGGTGGACGCGGGTACCGCCACGGCCGACAGCTATTTCTGGAAAACCGTGACTTTTGTGCCCCGGGAGCATCTGCCGGGAACGGACTTCTACCGTCAGCCCGGGGTTATGGGGGGGTATCTGGCGGGGGTGGTACTGTTGCTGGCGTTGCTGATCTATTTTCGGTTCTCCCATTTCCGGCGCCAGCAATTGCGCCGGGAGATTGTGCAACAGGCCAAGCGGTTCCGTGACATCTCCAGCGTGTTGGGAGAAGGCCTGATTGTCATGGACCGGGCGGGCCTGGTGACCTACGTGAATCCGGAAGCAGAGCGGATTCTGGGGTGGCCTCGTGAGGAACTTGAGAATCGAAAAGGGCATCAGGTATTCCATGTGCACGAGGAGGATGAATCCCAGTGTCCGATTCTTCTGGCGATGACCACACAGACGGTTTACCGGAGCAAAACCGAAGTGTTCCGGCGTAAGGATGGTGTGCCGGTGCCGGTGAGCCTCAACGCTGCCCCACTGAGCGACGATGCGGGAGCCGAGGGGGTTGTGATCTCTTTCCAGGATTTCAGCGAGATCAAGAACTATCAGGATGAAATCCAGCGGCTGGCGTATCAGGATACTCTGACCGGGTTGCCCAACCGGCGCGTTCTGGATGAGCGTCTGGCGCTGGCGTTGGGGATGTCGGACCGGCACGACCGGTGCCTGGCCCTGATGTTTCTGGATCTGGATCATTTCAAAGCGGTGAACGACACCTATGGCCACGACGCCGGTGATCAGTTACTGAAGGAAATCGCCAGGCGGATCAGTACGTGTGTCCGGAAGACCGACACGGTGGTCCGGATGGGCGGTGACGAATTTATTATCCTGCTTCAGGAAGTGGCCGGGCCTGAGAGCGCCGAGCGTGTGGCGGCGAAAATTCTGGAGGTTGTGGCAGAGCCGGTGGTACTGACAGAGGGGAAAGCTCGGGTTGGGGTCAGTATTGGTATTGCCATCGCAGAGGGCCAGACCGTGACGCCTGAGCAATTGATGGAGCAGGCAGACAGCGCCATGTACGAGGCGAAGCGCGCTGGCAAGAATCAGTATTACGTTTGGGGATAAAAACAACGAAGGGCGGGAAAATGGTCGGCGTGGCAGGATTCGAACCTGCGACCCCTTCGTCCCGAACGAAGTGCGCTACCAAGCTGCGCCACACGCCGATCAACGGCCGGTATTATACGGATTGCCGGCCGTTTTGCTACCCCTTCCCTGGGGAAAATCATCACGACATCTTCTGAACGTGCCTTGTCAGCCTGCGGTTGGCAGCAGGGAAATGTCTGCCACACGCAGGAACAGGTTGCGCAGACGATTCAGCAGGGCCAGGCGGTTGTTGCGTACGGCCTCGTCCTCTGCCATGACCATCACCTCGTCAAAAAAGATATCCACAGGCTCGCGCAGGCTGGCCAGGGACGTCAGAGCGCTGGCGTAGTCGCCTTGCTCAAACATTGGCAGAACCTTCTGTGCCTGTTCTTCCACGCGGGCGGCCAGGATCTTCTCGGCAGCATCCTGCAGCAGCGCGTTGTCCACCGTTTCACCAATGTGATCGCCACCTTGCTTGGTGAGAATGTTCGACACCCGCTTGTTCGCGCCGGCCAGAGCCTGGGCCTCCGGCAACTGGCGGAAGGCTTCCACGGCCTTGACCCGACGGTCGAAATCCAGCGGACGGGTTGGCCGACGGGCGTGTACGGCCAGGTAGACTTCGGCACCAATCCCCTGCTCGTCGTAGTGGGCGCGGAAACGCTCTAGCATGTAGTCCACCACGGTGCTGGCGGTGTTCTTTTCGGTCAGCACGGTGAAGTTCTGCTCGGCCCATTCGCACACGGTTTGCAGGTCCAGAGGCAATGCACGTTCAATGATGATGCGCAGGACACCCAGAGAAGCACGGCGCAGTGCGAACGGATCGCGGGTACCGGACGGGGGCTGGTTAATGCCGAACAGGCCCACGAGGGAATCGATACGATCAGCAATGGCGACAGCACACCCGGTCAGAGTGGTGGGCAGATCATCGCCGGCGAAACGGGGCATGTACTGCTCGTTCAGCGCCTTGGCAACATCTTCGTGTTCGCCGTCGTGGATCGCGTAGTACTGACCCATGATGCCCTGAAGGTCAGTAAACTCGAGCACCATTTCAGTACACAGGTCGGTCTTGGCGAGCATGGCTGCACGCTCGGCCAGCGCCGGGTCGCCATTGATGGCTTCGGCGATTTTCTTCGCCAGCGCAGCGACCCTTACGGATTTATCGTAGATGCTCCCCAGCTTGTCCTGGAAGACGATGGGTTTGAGGCTTTCAATCCGGTCTTCCAGTTTGCTCCTGCGGTCGGTCTCATAGAAGAAGGCCGCGTCTGACAACCGTGGCCGGATGACCTTTTCGTTGCCGGAAACGACCTGCGACGGGTCCTTGCTCTCCAGGTTGGCCACGGTAATGAACAGCGGCAACATCTGGTGGTTCTGATCGACCACGTGGAAGTACTTCTGGTGTTCTTTCATGGACGAGATCAGGGCTTCGGCGGGCACGTCCAGAAAGCGCTCTTCAAAGCGGCCCATCAGCGGCACCGGCCATTCGTTCAGGGCGGTGACTTCGTCTAGCAGATCTTCGTCGATCACGGCTGTGCCGCCGGCTTCATTTTCCGCCAGCGCGGTGACACCGGCACGGATCTGCTCACGACGTTCAGCGAAGTCGGCCAGCACATAGCCTTCCTGCTTGAGGACCACTTCGTAGTCGGCCGGCGTGGGCACGATGAGTTCTTTCGGGCAGTGGAAGCGGTGGCCACGGGTCTTGTTGCCGGGCTTGAGGTTCATGACCGGTGTGTCGATGACCTTGTTGCCGTACAGCTGAATCAGCCAGTGCACCGGGCGCACAAATTCCGTTTTCCAGGCTCCCCAGCGCATACGTTTGGGGATGGGCAGGGCCGCCAGGGATTTTTCGACCAGTTCGGGCATCAGTTCCACGGTGGGCTTGCCCTGTTCGACGGTGCGGTATACCAGCCAGGCCCCTTTGTCGGTTTCCATGGTGTCGAGCTGGTCCGGGGTAATGCCCAGAGAGGTGGCGAAACCGGTCAGTGCCCGGGTGGGGTTTCCGGCATCATCAAAAGCGGCTTTGACCGCCGGACCGCGCTTTTCCACCGACTTGTCGGGCTGAGCATCGGCCAGGTCCCGAATTCGCACGGCCAGACGGCGCGGGGCGGCAAAGCTTTCCACTGCACCAAAGGCTACGCCGGCGTCTTCCAGGCCTTTGACAATGCCCTGTGTGAAGGCATCAGACAGCGGCTTGAGGGCTTTCGGAGGCAGCTCCTCGGTACCCAGTTCGACCAGAAAATCCTGTGTTGCCATGATTATGCGTTCCCCTGTTCCTGCGGTGCCTTGTTGGCTTTCTTGCCCTTCTTGCTGGCCTTGGCCTCGGCGGCATCAGTGGCGGCCAGCACTTCCTTGCGGAGGTGCTCCGGTGCCAGCGGGAAGCCCAGTTTACGCCGACTCTCGAAGTAGGCCTGAGCCACGGATCGGGCCAGGGTGCGCACGCGCAGGATGAATCGCTGACGCTCAGTCACGGAGATGGCGTGACGGGCATCCAGCAGGTTGAAGGTATGGGAGGCCTTGAGTACCTGCTCGTAAGCCGGCAGTGGCAGGCCAGCGTCGATCAGGCGGGCGCTTTCGCGCTCGTACACATCGAAGCTGTGGAACAGGAACTCAGTGTCGGCGTGTTCAAAGTTGTAAGTGGACATTTCCACTTCCTGCTGGTGAAACACGTCACCGTAGGTGACCACACCATCCGGGCCGTTGGTCCAGACCAGGTCATAGACACTGTCCACACCCTGCAGGTACATGGCGATTCGCTCAAGGCCATAGGTCAGCTCGCCGGTGACCGGGTAGCATTCCAGACCGCCGACTTGCTGGAAGTAGGTGAACTGGGTCACCTCCATGCCGTTCAGCCAGATTTCCCAGCCCAGGCCCCAGGCGCCCAGCGTGGGTGATTCCCAGTTGTCTTCCACGAAGCGGATGTCGTGCACCAGCGGGTCCAGGCCCAGAGCACGCAGAGAATCCAGGTACAGCTCCTGAATGTTGTCCGGTGACGGCTTCAGCACGACCTGGAACTGATAATAGTGTTGCAGGCGGTTGGGGTTTTCCCCGTAGCGGCCATCGGTGGGGCGCCGACTGGGCTGCACGTACGCGGAGTTCCAGGTTTCAGGGCCGATGGACCGCAGGAAAGTGGCCGGGTGGAAGGTACCGGCGCCCACTTCCATGTCCAGGGGCTGGAGAACCACGCAGCCGTGCTGCGCCCAGAAATTCTGCAATGCCAGGATCAGACCCTGAAAGGTCTTGATATCCGGCGCGGAGTTGTTGGTTGCCTTGTCTGTCACGACGTTTGCCTGCTGATCAGTCTGTGTGTGGCGCCCGGTTTTCAGGGCACTCCGAAATTTTGAAAGGCGCATTATACGCCTGCTGGCGATGCTTTTCTAAGTGGCTCTAGGTGCTTGTTTTGCCGGAGATCAAAAGAATGTCAGCCCAACCTGGAACAGTTTCTCGACCTCTCGTATCCGGGATTTGTCCACCAGGAACAGGATCAGGTGATCGTCGGGCTGGACGCGCAGATGGTCGTGGGCAATCAGCACCTGGTTGTGCCGAACGATGGCGCCAATGGTGGTGCCCGTCGGCAGCTTGATTTCGTCCAGCCGCTTGCCGACCACCTTGGAGGAGCGGTGATCTCCATGGGCGATGGCTTCGATGGCCTCGGCTGCGCCTCGACGCAGCGCATGGACGTTGACCACGTCTCCCCGTCGCACGTGGGTCAGCAGGCTGCCGATGGTGGTCTGCTGGGGCGAGATGGCGACATCGATGTCGCCGCCCTGAATCAGGTCCACGTAGTCCGGGTTGTTGATCAGTGTGAAGACCCGTCGGGCTCCCAGACGCTTGGCCAGCATGGAGGCCATGATGTTGGCGTCATCGTCGTTGGTGACCGCGCAGAAAACGTCGGTATTTTCGATGTTCTCTTCCAGCAGGATGTCCTTGTTGGTGGCGTTACCTTCCAGCACCACGCTCTTGCGCAGCCGCTCGGAAAGCATGACACACCGTTCGTGGTCACGCTCCAGGATCTTGACCTGGTAGCGGTCCTCCAGCGTGTTGGCCAGCCGGTAGCCAATGTTGCCGCCACCGCAGATGAATATGCGCTTGTAGGGCTTTTCCAGCGGTTGCAGCTCGCTCATCACCGAGCGGATGTGATCGGCGGCAGCAATAAAGAAGACCTCGTCGCCGTCTTCGATCACGGTATCGCCCTGGGGCATGATGGCCCGGTCTTTACGGAAAACGGCGGCAACCCGGGTCTCGATTTTGGGCATGTGGGTGCGGAGGTATGACAGCTCCTGTCCTACCAGCGGCCCTCCCTCGGTGGCGCGTATGGCCACGAGGCGGGTCAGCCCCTTCGAGAACTCCAGTACCTGCAGGGCGCCCGGATATTCGATCAGTCGTGTGATGTGCTGGGTTACCAGGTGTTCGGGGCTGATCAGCACATCCAGAGGAAAGCCACGGAGGCTATCGAGATCTTTCTCGGTATCCCGGTTGTAAAACAGCGCCGGTTTGGCCAGATAGGCTCCCGCCCGCACCCGGCAGATGGTGGTGGGGGTTTTGTACAGTAGCTTGGAGACCTGGCAGGCCACCATGTTGGTTTCATCACTGTTGGTGACCGCGATCACCATGTCGGCGTCTTCGGCACCGGCCT
This sequence comes from Marinobacter daepoensis DSM 16072, assembly GCF_000421165.1. Classification (GTDB taxonomy): domain Bacteria; phylum Pseudomonadota; class Gammaproteobacteria; order Pseudomonadales; family Oleiphilaceae; genus Marinobacter; species Marinobacter daepoensis. The sequence goes on along the minus strand of NZ_ATWI01000012.1, from coordinate 39,872 downwards.
GCCGGAGGACCGTGGGGTACGACGCGCGGCCATGCATGGTGCGAATGTCGAGCCGGTCCTGGAGTTCCCGAAGGCGGGCGCTGTCGTTGTCAACGACGGTGATGTCATTGGCTTCGTTGGCCAGGTTTTCCGCCAGGGTGCCTCCCACCTGGCCGGCTCCGAGAATCAGTATTTTCATGGTGCGGGTTTCTCCAGCACGGCGTAGAAAAAGCCGTCATGGCTGTCGGGGTCTGGTAACAGCTGGCGCCCGGTCTGCATATCCTGGCCCCAGTCTTTGTCCAGGTTGAGCAGCAGGGCCTGGTCCTGCTGTTTCAGGAATCGCTGGATTATACGGTGGTTCTCCTGAGGAAACACCGAGCAGGTCGCATACACCAGCCGCCCACCGGGTTTCAGGATAGCCCACATGGCGTCCAGCAGACCCAGCTGAATACTGGCCAGTGGCACGATGTCGGACTCCCGGCGCAGCAGTTTGATGTCTGGATGCCGGCGTACCACGCCGGTCGCGCTGCAGGGCACATCCAGCAGAATCCGGTCGAATGCCTGCCCGTCCCACCACTGGTCGATGTTGGCCGCGTCGGCCTGCTTCAGGGTGGCGTGCAGATCAAGCCGGTCGAGATTCTCCTGAACCCGGGGTAGCCGTTCAGCGGATTCGTCGATGGCAACCACCTCCGCCAGTTCGCCGCAGGTTTCCAGAATGGCGCAGGTTTTTCCGCCCGGGGCCGCGCAGGCATCCAGCACCCGGTGGCCCGGTTGCAGGTCCAGCAGGGTGGTGCATAGCTGGGCGGCTTCGTCCTGAACGCTTACCGCGCCGTCTGCAAACCAGGGCAGGCGGTCTACCGGTACCGGGCATTCCAGCTGAATGCCGTTCGGCGCGAAGCGGGTCGGCCTGGCGCGGATACCGGCCTCCTGTAAGTGCTTCAGGTAGTCGTCGCGGGTGAAACGCAGGGCATTGACCCGCAGGGTCATGGGGGCCTGCTGGTTATTGGCATCGAGAATAGCCTCCCAGTGATCCGGCCAGTTGTGGCGCAGTTTTTCGACCATCCACGCGGGATGGCTGAAGCGGCTGCTGTCGTCACGTGGCTCGGGGGCGCCCTCCCTTTCCGCGGCCCGTAGTACCCCGTTGACCAGACCGGTCAGGTGGGGTTTGTCCAGAGCCCGGCAGGCTTCCACGGTTTCGTTGAGCACGGCGTAGGTGGCCTGTTCGCTGTAGCGCAGCTGGAACAGGGCTACCAGCATCAGGTGATGAATCACCCGGTCAGGTTTGCGCAGGGGTTTCTTCAGGCGCTGGCGCAGCTCGTCGTCGAGCCGGTGAAACCAGCGGCAGGTGCCATAGCAGATGGCCTGGAGCTGCGGTCGTTGTTCCGGGGCGAGCTGGTTCAGCGCCGGGGGCAGACACTGAGACAGGGATTGGCCCTGTTCCACCGCCAGCAAGACGTTGGCGGCGACGGCCCGGAAAGGCAAAGGCTGGTACGCCATGGTCAGTGAAGCTCCTGGCCGGGCAGCAACACGTGTTTGCCGCCATTGATCAGGTCGTTGATGCTCTGGGCCTTGCTGCCCGGTAACTGAACCGAGGTGATGGTCAGGGTACCGGCACCACAGGCCACCTCGGCGCCGTCGCGCTCGCGGCTGAGGACGGTGCCGGGAGGCTGGTCACTGCCCTGCTCCCGCGCGGTGGCGTGGTGAATGCGGAGGCGTTGTTCACCAAGGTCGGTAAACGTGCCGGGCCATGGGTTGAACGCCCGAATCAGCCGTTCGATGTCTGCGGCATTCCGGGCCCAGTCGATATGACCTTCTTCCTTGGACAGCTTGTGGGCGTAGTTGGCTTCAGCATCGTTCTGGGGGGCTCCCGTCAGCCCGCCCTCGGCCAGTGTGGCCAGAGCCTGAACAATGGCCCCTCCCCCCAGATCGGCCAGGCGGTCGTGCAGGCTGCCGCCGGTATCGTCGGCGTGGATGGGCGTGGTCACCTTCAGCAGCATGTCGCCGGTGTCCAGGCCGGCATCCATCTGCATGATGGTGATGCCGGTTTCGGAATCGCCGGCTGCTATGGCACGTTGGATTGGGGCCGCGCCACGCCAGCGGGGCAACAGTGAGGCATGAATGTTCAGGCAACCGTGGGTGGGAATGTCCAGCACCGCCTGGGGCAGGATCAGGCCATAGGCGGCAACAATCATCACGTCCGGCTTCAGGGCGGCCAATTCCTGTTGTGCCGCGTCGGGTTTCAGGCTGACCGGCTGGAACACAGGAAGCTGGTTGTCCAGGGCCACCTGTTTGACCGGGCTCGGCATCAGTTTCCGGCCGCGGCCAGCGGGACGGTCTGGCTGGGTATACACGGCGATGACGTCGTGGCCGGCATTCAGCAGGGCTTTCAGGGCGGTGGCAGCAAAATCCGGAGTCCCGGCAAACACAATGCGCACGTTGATTGATTCTCTGTGTCGTTGATACGAAAAAACCGGGTCGTAACCCGGTCCTGACTTCACTTCTGCACTGGCGGTGCCTTACGCACTCTGCTTGTGGAGCTTTTCCAGCTTCTTACGAATGCGGTTACGTTTCAGTCCGCTCAGGTAATCCACGAACAGTTTGCCGTTCAGGTGATCCATTTCATGCTGGATGCACACGGCCAGCAGGCCTTCGGCTTCCAGAGTGAATTCTTCGCCATTACGGTCCTTGGCGGTAATCCGGCAGTGTTCAATACGTTTCACATCTTCGTAAAAGCCCGGCACGGACAGGCAGCCTTCCTGCATGGCTTCCAGTTCGCCATCCAGAACGTCCACTGTCGGGTTGATGAAGACCCGAGGTTCGCTTTTGTCCTCGGACAAATCCATAACGATGATCTGCTTGTGCACATCCACCTGAGTGGCGGCCAGGCCAATGCCGCGGGCATCGTACATGGTCTCGAACATATCGTCGATCAGCGTACGGATGTCGTCCGTGACTTCCTCCACTGGCTTGGCAATGGTGCGAAGGCGCGGGTCCGGGTACTCAAGAATCTCTAGAATCATAATGCTCTTGCTTCTGGCCTGTGTATAACGGGCAATCTGTGCTTTCCCGGGCATGAGAATGCGGCCCGGAGTTTTACGGTTTGTAACGCTGTGCAACCGATTGCCGAAATGCGACAGCGTACTGCGCAAATTTTCTTCACCCGCCTATGATGAATCACAACGTCTGGGCGGTATGAACCTATAATGCTGGCAGAGTTCCCGGGTTCAAGGACCAAGGGCCTGCCTGAATGTCTCTATTATCCAATAATTCGGTGATTGAGTACAAACTGATCAGTTAATAGCTAAAATCTTTTACTCACCCGGGCTGACCGGTGGAGAAATCACTCGAAGAACAAAAGATAACATCACAAATTCCGGGACATCTTCTATAGTAACGGGAATAACAACGTAATATGCTGCGGGGATTCTGCGGCGACATTACCGAACGCAAAGATTCAAGGTACGCGATCAAGGACATAAACGATGAGGAAACTGTTGTACGCTCTGGCAGCCGCGGCGCTGCTGTTTACCTCCTGGGCCCAGGCACAACCGGAGCTGAGGTCTGATCACCCTGAGCGTTACACTGTCGTCAAAGGGGATACCCTCTGGGACATTTCGGCGCGATTCCTGAACAACCCCTGGTACTGGCCGGAAATCTGGCATGTGAACCCGCAGGTTGCCAACCCGCACCTGATCTATCCGGGAGACCGGCTGGCTCTGGTGTACATCGACGGTAAGCCCCGCATCACCAAAGTGGCCTCCAGCGATGTGGTGAAGCTGTCTCCGTCGGTTCGTTCCGAGGCCATCGATACGCCGATTCCGGCGATTCCTCTGGACGCGATTGCCAGTTTCCTGACCGACACCCGTATTGTCAGCCCTGAAGAGATCAACGGCGCGCCCTACGTGCTCGAAGGGGAAGACGGCCGCATCATTACCGGCGCCGGTGACCGCATCTATGCCCGTGGTGAGAAGCCGGCGGATCGTGTGGGTATTTTCCGTCGCAGCAAGGAATTCGTAGACCCGGATACCGGTGAGTTCCTGGGTCTTGAAGCCCGGAGCATTGCCCGCGGCAATATCAATGCGGAAAACGGCGACGTTCTGACCGTCGGCATTACCAAGTCCAGCGAAGAGGTGCGCATCGGCGACCGGCTGCTGGTAAACGAAGACCGTCGACTGACCACCAGTTTCGTGCCCAGCTCTCCGGATGACGAGATTGAAGGCAAGATGATCTCCGTGGATGGTGGTGTCAGCCAGATTGGACAGTACGACGTTGTGGCTATCAACCGCGGAGAGCGCGAAGGCCTGAAAGCCGGGAACGTGATGGCGGTACTCAAGGCGGGGAACATGGTTCGGGATCCGATAACCGGCGAAACGATTGAGCTGCCGTCCGAGCGCGCTGGCCTGCTGATGGTCTTCCAGGTCTACGAGAAGATGAGTTATGGCCTTGTGCTGCAGGCCACAAGGCCGCTGGCGGTTGGTGACAAAGTGACCAATCCCTGAGTCGTTGGGTTGTGAATTGAGTCAGTAAGAATATGGCCGGGCCGGAATGCCCGGCCATTGTTGTTTTCAAGGAAGCGAAAATGTCAGAAAAGGAATTTCTGAAAACCCCTGCTGGCCAATGGCTGGTGCTCTCCCTCCTGCCCCGTTTCGGGATTCCCCTGAGGGAGCGGATTCTGAACTCGGTGGATAATCTCACCGACATTCTGTCCCTGAACGCGTCGACTCTCCGGGCCATGGGGCTGGCCGCTGATGCTGTTGAGGCCATTGGTGCCTGGCAGACTGATGATGCAAGTCAGACGGTGATGGCCAGGGCCCTGGCCATCCATCGACAGTGCCTGGAACAGGGGATCGGAGTGATTGGGCAGGGGCAGGACGCCTACCCGGAATGCCTTCGCCATATCCATAACGCGCCGCGGGTGCTTTATACCCTGGGTGATCCCGGCCTGCTGAAGCGGGACCAGTTGGGGGTGGTGGGTAGCCGCAACGCCAGCCGGGCGGGCCTGGACCACGCCCGTCAGTTTTCTGCCGAGCTCAGCCGTCGGGGTCTGCTGATTACCAGTGGTCTGGCTCTGGGGATCGACGGTGCGGCCCATGCGGGGGCGCTGGATGCAGGGTTTCCAACCCTGGCGGTTGTCGGGTGCGGATTGGACCGGCTGTATCCGGCGCAGCACAGGGCTCTGGCGCACCGGATCATTGGTCATGGTTTGATTGTTTCCGAATACCCTCCCGGAACGCAGGCGCGCGCGGCCTACTTTCCCCAGCGAAACCGAATCATCAGTGGGCTCGCCCGGGGTGTGCTTGTGGTGGAGGCCAGTCTGCGAAGTGGTTCTCTGATTACCGCGAGGACGGCCCTTGAACAGGGGCGTGAGGTTTTCGCCATTCCCGGCTCTGTGCACAGCCCTGTGGCCCGGGGGTGTCATCAGCTGATTCGCCAGGGGGCGCGTCTGGTTGAAACCGCAGACGATGTGCTGGAGGAACTCGGTACCTGGTGGTCGATGCAACCTGAAGCACCAACACCGAAGGCAGTGTCGTCGGAGCCGGATATGTCGTCTTTGGACAGCCGGGAAATCGCGGTGTTTGAGGCTTTGGGGTATGATCCCCTGTCTACCGATGCGCTGAGCGTGGCGACGGGCCTGCCCGCCGATCAACTGCTGCAGGCGTTGCTGATTCTGGAACTGGAGGGGCTTGCCCATACCTGCCCCGGGGGCTACCAACGCATCGGCTAGGACATCGTTCACTGTTTCCTATGAGGGCGCCGGATTACCATGGCGGTAACATCTTCTCCGAGCTTTTTTCAGTTGGCCCTTGCCCGCCAGACCGTTCTGGCAGGGGGCGTGATCGCCTATCCCACAGAGGCGGTCTGGGGGCTCGGCTGTGACCCCTGGAATGAACAGGCGGTTGCACACATTCTGGAGCTCAAGCAACGGCCGGTGGAAAAAGGCGTCATTCTGGTGGCAGCATCGGTTGAACAGGTGCGTTTCCTGTTAGACCCCCTGCCCCACGAATTGCAGCGGGAAGCCCTTTCTCACTGGCCCGGGCCGGTGACGTGCCTGTTGCCGGATGTAAACCACCAGGTGCCGGACTGGGTGCGTGGCAAACACCGCTCCATTGCTGTTCGGGTCAGTGAACACCCGGTGGTCCGGGCTTTGTGTGAGGCAGCCGGTATGCCTCTGGTCAGCACCTCGTGTAATCCCGCCGGCCGTTCGCCCGCCCGGGCCATCTGGCAAGTGCGGCGCTACTTTGGTGATCAGATCGATCGCCTTGTCCCCGGTCCGTTGGGAGGGAATCGAAAACCCAGCCGGATCATTGATATTGTGACCGGACAACAGTTTCGTTAGGAGAATTCATGTCGCAGCAACCGGACACCCAGGCCGTTAAAGAGTATCTGATGAGGCTTCAGTCGCGTATCTGTCAGAGGCTGGAGGCCATCGACGGCCAGGCGTCGTTTATCCGCGATAGCTGGGAACGCCCGGAAGGGGGTGGTGGCACCAGCCGTGTGATCGCAGAGGGCGCGGTTTTCGAGAAAGGGGGGGTTAACTTCTCCCATGTGATGGGCGACACCATGCCCGCCTCGGCTACCGCTCACCGCCCGCATCTGGCCGGTGCACCCTGGCAGGCCATGGGGGTGTCGCTGGTCATACACCCGAACAACCCTTATGTGCCCACCTCGCACGCCAACGTACGGTTTTTTATCGCGACGCCCAAAAACGGGGACCCGGTGTACTGGTTTGGCGGCGGTTACGATCTGACCCCTTACTACGGCTTTGAGGAAGACTGCGTGCACTGGCACCGGACCGCCCGGCGTGCCTGCCAGCCATTCGGAGAGATGGTTTATTCCGATTATAAACGCTGGTGCGATGATTACTTTTACCTCAAGCACCGACAGGAGCCCAGAGGGGTAGGTGGTCTTTTCTTCGATGATTACAACACCGGGGATTTTGACCAGGACTTTGCCTTTATGCAGGCCGTCGGTGATAGTTACATTGAGGCTTATGAGCCCATTGTTCGGCGACGAATGGATCAGCCCTGGGGCGAGCGGGAACGGGAGTTCCAGCTCTACCGCCGTGGCCGTTACGTTGAGTTCAACCTGGTGTATGACCGAGGCACATTGTTTGGCCTTCAGTCCGGTGGCCGGACCGAGTCCATACTGATGTCGTTGCCTCCTCTGGTTCGCTGGGATTACGACCGCCGGCCAGAGCCGGGCAGTGACGAGGCCCGTCTGACGGATCACTTTCTGACCGGTCGTGACTGGCTGGAGGGACTGGATGACTAACGACCTGTACGCGGTGGTGGGCAACCCCATCAGCCACAGCAAATCCCCTCGTATCCACAGCCTGTTTGCGCAGCAAACCGGTGAAGCGGTGGAATACACGGCGATTCAGGCGCCTCTGGACGATTTCGCCGGCACCGTGCGTCATTTCTTTGAGCGCGGCGGCAAAGGTCTGAACGTCACAGTACCTTTCAAGGAGCAGGCCTGGACCCTGGCCGGGCACCGGACCCATCGGGCCGAGCTGGCCGGTGCCGCCAATACCTTGTATCTGGATCAAGAAAACCGGCTGGTGGCCGATAACACAGATGGTGTTGGGATTGTCCGTGATCTGAGAGATAACCACGGTGTGTCCCTGAGCGGTGCACGGCTGCTGATACTGGGGGCCGGAGGCGCGGTTCGTGGCGTCCTTGGGCCCTTGCTGGATGAACAGCCCGGGGGCCTGGTGATCGCCAACCGAACGGTAACCAGGGCGGAAGCTCTGGCCCGGTTGTTTGCGCGGGAGAATCGCGCCATACCGCTGTCCGCGTGCGGGTTTGAGCAGGTGGCCGGGCCATTTGACGTGGTCATTAATGGCACCAGCGCGAGTCTGAAGGGAGATCTCCCGCCAGTACCGGCGGATGTGATCGGGGCCAACACGGTCGTTTACGACATGATGTACTCTTTGCAGACCACGACGTTCAACCAGTGGGCTCTGGACCACGGAGCTCGACGCGTGTTTGATGGTCTGGGGATGTTGGTGGAGCAGGCCGCCGAGTCCTTCTGCGTGTGGCGCGGGGTGCACCCGGAGACCTCGACGGTGATCGAGGAACTGAGAACAGACTGAGGCAGGCGATGCAGCCGCGCCGTCGATAAGGGTCAGTTATGGATATTCTTACGCTTGTCGGGTTGCTAGCCGGAACCCTGATTGTGGTGCTCGCCATGCTGGCGAATGCCTCGGTACTTACCTTTCTGAATTTGCCCGGCCTGGCCATTGTCCTGGGGGGCACGTTTGCGGTAACCCTGATCAAGTTTCGCATGCCCTCGGTTCTCAGCGCGTTCCGGCTGGCTTTCCGGGCTGCGTTTACGGATAGGCTGGCGCACCCGGCCGAGCTGATCCGGGAGGTCGGCGTGCTGGCCCGGGTGGTCCGGAAGGAAGGTATCCTGGGGCTGGAAAACCATGAAACCCAGGACGAATTTCTGAAAAAGGCCATAAACCTCTGTGTTGATGGCCACCCGCCAGAACTGGTGGAAGAAGCCCTGCTGCAGGAGAGTCAGCAAACGGCGGAGCGCTACGACGTGGCTGAACGGGTATTCCGTGGTATTGGCGAATCGGCGCCAGCGATCGGGATGCTGGGCACTCTGGTGGGGCTGGTCCAGATGCTCAACACCCTCGACGATCCTTCGTCCATTGGCCCGGCCATGGCCATTGCCTTGCTGACCACTCTTTATGGTGCGTTTATTGCGCAGCTGATGGCCCTGCCCCTGGCCGACAAACTCCAGCTTAAGGCGGAAGACGATGCCCGTAATCAGTTGCTGATCATCACGTCGATCAAGAGCATTATGCGCGGAGAGAACCCCAGAGTGATGACCGAATTGCTGTCGTCCTACGTCTCCCCTGAACATCGCACGAACCTCGAACCCGAGCGGGAGGCCTGAGGCTTGCTTCCGGTCAGGACGTTCAGGAGGCGCCGGGCAAAAAGCGGTGCACCGGACTGGATCGTCACCTTTGCGGATCTGGCCACCCTGTTGCTGACGTTTTTCATTCTTTTGTTGTCGTTTGCCGAAATGGATGTGGAAAAGTACCGGGCCATGGCCAATTCGATGGCGCTGGCCTTTGGTTCCAGTAATGTCGTGGCCCAGGATATCGGCGGTTCGCCCATTACTCTGGTGGAGTCTGACACCGTATCGTTGCCCGAGCCGTCGGAGTCGTTGCAGGACCAACCGGAATTTATTGATGAGCGCACTGAGCGCTCGGAAACCCGGCAGATTCCCGGTGGAGTGCTGGATCTGGCGGGTCGCCTGGTGCGGGAGCTTCAGTCTGAGGTGGCCTCTGAGGCCCTGCACGTGAACTATGACGAAGATCAGGTGGTGATCCGGTTCTCGGAAGAAGCGACCTTTCGGTCAGGAGATGCCGAAATCAAACCGGAGATGATCCCGATCATTGAGCGGGTGGTGGATGTGCTGGCGGTTTGTACCGGGGATGTGGTGGTCTCCGGACACTCGGACGACCGGCCGATCTCCAGCAGTCGCTATCGCTCCAACTGGGATCTGTCGGCGGCCCGGGCGGTGTCCGTGGTTCATGAACTGGTGCTCGATCGACAGATCCCTGCTGAACGTGTGGTGGCGGCCGGTCGGGCCGAAACCCGTCCGCTGGCCGTTAACGATACCCCTGAAAACCGCGCCATGAACCGTCGGGTGGAAATCGCGATTCGCAAACCTGAATGTGATGAGGATGCACCCACGGCGGACCTGCCGGTGGAAATCCTGCCCTGAACGACCGTCGCCTTATGCCGTGAGCGTAGCTTCTCATAGTGGATTCATATAACCCCTCTTCATTCAAAGCCTTATACTGTGCGCCCTGGATTACTGACAGCAGGAGATGCCAGCATGAGCGGACCGGACAAGCCCAAAGTTATTGGTGAAGAGTGGAGCGATGAGCGGGTTAGGAGTTATCTCGATCTCACTCCGTGGGATCAGAGCGTTAACGCAGATCATTTCGTTCTGAATCGTGCCTACGAGGCGATGCGGGCCGAGGATTTCGAGCGCTTTGTTGGCTTTTTTGTCGAAGCCGGCCGGGATCTGAACGCGGAAGACGAACAGGGTGCCACCATCCTGGATCGGGTCGCCAGCCACCGTCGCAGTGCGGATTACGTCCGAGCTCTGGAAAAGGCCGGGGCCAAAGCCGGGGCAACCGACGGACACTGAGGTCTGCCGATTGCACCAGCTCCGGGACAAGCGGTTTACCGAACTTCCACTTCAATCGCTTTCGGTTCTTTCGGCTCCGCCTTCTGAATCTTCAGCGTCAGCAGGCCGTCCTTGAACCCGGCTGTCACGCTGTTCTCGTCCACGTTGTCGGGCAGCGTGAACCGGCGCGTGAAGCTGCCATAGAAGCGTTCGATGCGGTGCAGCTTTTTGTCGTTGCTCTCTTCCTCGCTCTTGCGCTCCCCCTGAATGGTGAGCACGCCATCATGGACCGTCACTTTGACATCCTCTTTGGCCATGCCTGGCAATTCAGCTTCTACCAGAAAGGCTTCCGGGGTTTCCTTGATGTCGACCGCCGGGGCCCAATCACTTCGGCTGAACAGGTCTTTGCCTTCCCGCTCACCGTTGGCGCGGGCAAGGCCAAACATCCGGTTGTAGCGGTTCATCATGTCTTCGAACTCACTGATCGGATTCCAGCGTGTGATGTTGCTCATGGGAACTCCTCCATTAACGAATACGAATCTGAGGTTTTCATCAGCTTCGGTCGCGGAACAGCTCCAAACCGGTGGCGCCCCCGGATGGACTCCGTGAACTTCTGCTATTCACGAAAGTAGGTTCAAACAGACGAATTTCAAGTGCCCACTGATCAGAATTTGACCTGAATCAGGGGCGCCTGGGAGTTATTCGGTGGGGTTCAGGTACTCGTTTTTCAGTTTTACGTAGTTGGCGGCGGTGTACTTGAAGAAGGTTTTTTCTTTATCGCTCAGTGCCCTGGCCTGTTTGCACGGTGAACCCACATACAGGTAGCCAGATTCCAATCGTTTGCCCGGGGGGACCAGCGTGCCAGCACCGATGATGACCTCGTCTTCCACCACGGCGCCGTCCATGACCGTACAGCCCATTCCGACCAGAACCCGGCTGCCAATGGTGCAGCCGTGCAACAGGGCTTTGTGGCCCACGGTCACGTCATCACCAAGGATCAGTGGCCAGCCACCGGGGTTGTAGTCGCTGGCGTGGGTGATGTGCAGGACGGAACCGTCCTGGATACTGCAGCGGTCGCCGATGCGGATTTTGTGCATGTCGCCGCGGATCACAGTCATGGGCCACACGGAGCAGTCTTCGCCCATCTGGACGTCGCCGATGACCACGGCGCTGTCGTCGACCCAGGTGCCTTCGCCAAATTGTGGTGTGATACCCTTGTGAGTTCGTACATTCGCCATTACATATACCTCAATACTGTCCAAGTACGGTGCAAGCTATCTCATTAACGAACGGCTGAGAAGGGGACCTATGAATAACCCGCTACTGACTGACGATCTGTTGCCGAAGTTCGGCCATATCCGTACCGAGCACATGGAAACGGCCATCGACCAGATTCTCAGCGAGAACCGGATGAAGATCCAGGCACTGGCCGGGCAGGAAAACCCTACCTGGGAAACCCTCGCTCAGCCTATGCAGGCGCTGGAAGACAAACTGAGCAATGCCTGGTCGGTGATCTCACACCTGAACGGTGTGATGAACAACGACGACCTGCGCAAATTCTACAAGAATTGCCTGGAAAAACTGACGGAGTACAGCACCGAAGTCAGCCAGAATGCGGCTCTGTGCGAGGCCTATAAAAAGCTGGCTGGCCGGGATGATTTCCAGACTCTGAGTGAAGCCCAGCGCAAGTCCATCGATAACATCCTGCGGGATTTCCGGCTCGGGGGGGTGGATCTGCCGGAGGACAAGAAGAAGCGTTATGCGGAGCTGTCCCGGGAACTGGCAGAACTGTCCAACAAGTTCAGCGACAACGTTCTGGACGCCACCCAGCACTGGTTCAAACACATCACCGACGTGGACGAACTGTCTGGTCTGCCGGAAACGGCCATTGAAGGCGCAAAGCAGGCAGCCCGTCAGAAGGAGCTGGACGGGTACGTCATTACTCTGGATTTTCCCAGCTTTTATCCGGTGATGACCTATGGTGACAATCGCAGCCTGCGCCGGGAAGTGTACGAGGCCTTTGTTACCCGGGCATCGGACCAGGGGCCGGATGCCGCGACATGGGATAATACCCCGGTCATGGCGGAGATTCTCAAGCGTCGACATGCCCTCGCCCAACTGCTTGGGTTTGGTAATTACGCCGAACGTTCGCTGGCCACCAAAATGGCCCGCAGCGTGGATGAGGTGATGGAATTCCTGAACCAGCTCGCGGCCAAGTCAAAGCCCCAGGCGGAGAGGGAATTTGCCGAGCTGAAGGCGTTCGTTAAAGACGAGTACGGCCAGGAGGACCTGCAGGCCTGGGATGTGGGTTATTACAGCGAAAAGCTGCGCCAGAAGCGTTACGACATTTCCCCGGAAACCCTGCGCCCCTGGTTCCCGGTGGACAAGGTGGTGCCGGGCTTGTTCCGGGTGGCAGAGAAGCTGTTTGGTGTGCAGATCGAGGCGCATCCGGAGGTGGAAACCTGGCATGACGACGCCCAGGCCTATTGCATCAGCCGACACGGTGAGCCGATTGCCTGGTTCTATCTGGATCTCTATGCCCGCCAGGGCAAACGCGGTGGTGCCTGGATGGCGGACTGCCGGGTTCGCTGGCGGGATCTGCGTGGTAAATTGCAGCTACCGGTGGCGTTTCTGACCTGCAACTTTACGCCGCCTGTGGATGGTAAACCGTCGCTGCTGACCCACGACGAGGTGACCACCCTGTTCCACGAATTCGGCCATGGGCTGCACCACATGCTGACGCAGGTGGAAGTGATGGATGTGTCCGGTATCAATGGCGTGGCCTGGGATGCGGTTGAGCTGCCGAGCCAGTTCCTGGAAAACTGGTGCTGGAATCCGGAGTCTTTGGCACTGATTGCCAGCCACCATGACACCGGTGAGCCATTGCCGGAGGACCTGCTGCAGAAGTTGCTGGCGGCGAAGAACTTCCAGTCGGGGATGGCTATGGTGCGGCAGCTGGAGTTTTCGCTGTTCGATTTCCGTTTGCATGCGGAATTCAGCGAGCAAGCGCCGACCAATCCGCTGGACATGCATCGCACCGTGCGGGAAGGCATTGCGGTGGTTCAGGCGCCGGACTTTAACCGCTTCCCCAACGCGTTTTCCCACATCTTTGCCGGTGGGTACGCGGCCGGGTACTACAGCTACAAGTGGGCGGAAGTGCTGGCGGCCGATGCGTTCTCGCTGTTTGAGGAAAACGGCATTTTTGATCAGGAGACCGGCAAGGCCTTCCTGCATCATATTCTTGAGAAAGGCGGTTCGCAGGAGCCCATGGCGTTGTTCAAGGCATTCCGGGGCCGGGAGCCCGAAGTGGATGCCTTGCTGAAGCAGACCGGCATTACGGACGAAGCGGCCTGATACCACGATGCCCGGTGGTCATCATGGCCATCGGGTAAAGAATCTGGAGTTGAATGATGGCAAGTCCGAAACGTTTTATTGCCGGTGCGGTGTGTCCCCGCTGTGCGGAGATGGACAAGATCATGATGTTTACCAATGATCATGGTAAGCAGATCCGGGAATGTGTGGCCTGCGGGTTTACCGATGCCATGTCGGAACAGGCGTCGACAGCGGCGACGGAAATCGAGACACGGGTGAACAAGCGAGGCAACACCGACGACCATACAGTAAAGCAGGTCGTGTTCTTCAAATCGGGACCGGAAGACTGACCCCCTGCCTGCCGGTGACGGTTTCCGGTCGTCGACAGGCAGAGGTTGAGCGAGTGCGTCAGAGCACCATCGCGGCCAGCCAGCCAAAGGCCAGCAATGGCAGATTGTAGTGCAGGAACGTGGGCACCACGGTGTCCCAGATGTGGTTGTGCTGGCCATCCACGTTGAGCCCCGCGGTGGGCCCGAGGGTGGAGTCAGACGCAGGGGAACCCGCGTCGCCCAGGGCGCCGGCGGTGCCCACCAGAGCAACGATGGCCAGTGGGCTGAAACCCAGTTGCAGCGCCAGCGGTACGTACAGCGCGGCAATAATGGGAATGGTCGAGAATGACGACCCGATGCCGATGGTAATCAGCAGGCCGACGGCCAGCATCAACAGGGCGGCCAGTGCCTTGTTGTCACCAATGGCCGCAACGGAACCCTCCACCAGACTGGCGATTTCGCCGGTTTGTCGCATGACCTCTGCGAAGCCATTGGCAGCGATCATGATGAATCCGATCATGGCCAGCATTTTCATGCCTTCGGTGAACAGGTCATCGGCTTCCTTCCATTTCACCACACCAGAAACGTTGAACAGTACGAACCCGGCCAGCGCGCCAAGGATCATGGAGCCCAGCCAGAGCTGGACAACGAAGGCCACAGCGATGGCGACCAGAGCCATGACCAGGGTTCGCGGGCTGTATTTCACCTCGACGCGCTCGGTCTGTTCGATGCGTTTGAGGTCGTAACCGCGACCGCCCCGGTAGCTGAAAAAGACGGCAATCAGCAGCCCGGTCAGCATGCCCAGAGCTGGCAGGGCCATGGCTGACATGACGTTCAGCTCGCTGGCATCCACACCGTTGTCGGCCACATTGGCCAGCAGGATTTCATTCAGGTAGATGCCGCCGAAGCCGACCGGCAGGAACATGTAGGGGGTGATCAGGCCGAAGGTCAGGACACAGGCCACCAGTCGACGGTCCATGTGCAGTTTCGCCATGACGTACAGTAAGGGGGGCACCACCAGCGGGATAAAGGCGATATGAATCGGCAGAATGTTCTGGGAGGAGATAGCGATCGCCAGCAGCAGCCCGATGATCATAAACCGGATGCCGTTTGCGGCGCCGCCTTCATCCTGGCGGCCCACCAGCGTCAGCGCCTTGTCGGCCAAAGCGTGGGCAAGACCGGACTTGCCGATGGCAACGGCAAAGGCACCAAGCGTCGCGTAGGAGAGTGCAACGGTCGCGCCTCCCCCCAGGCCTGAGTTGAAGGCATTGATGGTATCTTCAAGGGACATACCCGCCACCAGGCCACCGGAAATGGCTCCAATGATCAGGGCAACGACAACGTGGATGCGGCACAGGCTCAGTACGAGCATGATCAGCACCGCGGCAACGACGGCATTCATGGCAAACTCCGGGCAGACATCGGGGATCAACCGGCGCCTTCCGACCGCCGGCAGTACGAAAAGTGCGCTAATGTGCAGGAAATGGCGGCGACAGTCAAAGCGGTTGTGCGCGGGTTACTCATTTTCGATGCGCATAAAACGGGGGACCAGCTCCCCGGCAACCTCCACGGTTTCCTGAAACATGGCCAGAGGCCGGACCCACAGGCTGTAGTCGCCATACAGGCAACGATAGACCACCATGGACTCTTCGGTTTCGCTGTGCCGGGCGACGCCGATGACATCGTAGGTCTGGCCTTTGTAGTGGCGATAGCGACCGGGTTGAACAGGATGTTTGCGTTCGTGCATGGCTTCCTCTCTGGTGGTACCAGGACGTTACTCCATAATGTCACCGGCCCTGGGTCGGAGTCTGTGGCCAGGGCCGGTTAGCTTCAGTTTTTCAGTTTGTACCGGCCCGGCCCCAGAAACATCACGGCCAGCGCGGTAAACAGGAAGAACCCCTGGAGTTCGAGGGCCCATCCGCCATTGCTGCTCAGGGTCAGCAGCTGGTGCCCGTGAACCAGGGCGATGGCTACGATCATGTTAAAAATGATGATCAGGGCGCCAATGCGGGTCTGGTAGCCCAGGATGACCATCAGCGGCGCAATGATTTCGCCGATATAGACACCGTAAGCCAGTATGGTCGGAAGGCCATGGCTGGCCAGTTGCCCTTCGATAAAGCCAATACCGTTGAGCAGTTTGGCGATGCCGTGGAACAGCAGCAAACCACCCAGTGTGAGCCTTACAATCAGTTTTCCCAGATCGGCATTGTCCAGCACGCTTGGTCTCCAGAGTTGGGTTCAAAAGAGAGCAGGATACGGCTTTTTGTGAGGCAATTCAGTGACGTGTTGTTAGCAATTGCCGAGTCAGCCGCCAGACCCCAGAGAAAAGCGGATGTGGTTGCGGTCCAGCAGGTTTTCCCAGTAGTGGCGCATCCAGTCCCAGGCCTGGTGATTGACCTGGTTTACAAACGGGTCCAGGTCGAGGTCGTAGTAGTCCGGGGTTCCCGCTGTCTGCAGGACGGTAACGGTGATGGCGTCGTCCAGCTCGTTGGCAAACGGCTCACCGATCAGCTCGTGCACCAGCAGGTTGGCCCGGGTGGCTTCCAGGTCAATCAACTCACTGGCGCGGATGGACCGGTTGTTGTCTTGCATCTCCTCCATCAGACGGTGACACAGATAGGCGCGGATGAGCAGACCGTCCAGGCCGTCGTAGCGCACCAGTAATACGGAGGGTTGGGTAAAGAATCGGATAGCGGCGTCAATGAACGGCTGGAACAATTCTGTGATGCCGGCTTCACGGGCGCAGGCGTCGACACATTCTATCAGCCGGGGGGCCATCTCGATGTATTCCACGGCAAACTGGAACAGCGACGTCGCTGGCTGATAGCCGTCCACGACGACCGAGCCCGGTAGTCGGGCGGCTTTTTCTTTCATCTGGCGTAAAAAGGCGCCGGATCGTGCTTCCTGACGCCTGGCCTGATCGATGATGTCAAGGACAGCCTTTGGTGTCATTTCTGGGGATGCCGAGGTCTGAATAATGTGAGGTCGCAAGGCGCCTCCTGTTCTAATAAGGAATAACCGGAGGCAGGATAGCAGGGGCTGGCTAC
Source organism: Marinobacter daepoensis DSM 16072 (assembly GCF_000421165.1). Classification (GTDB taxonomy): domain Bacteria; phylum Pseudomonadota; class Gammaproteobacteria; order Pseudomonadales; family Oleiphilaceae; genus Marinobacter; species Marinobacter daepoensis. Next base: position 23,053 of record NZ_ATWI01000012.1, on the reverse strand, counting down.
CGCAACATGCCTGCCGTTTCTGATTAGTGTAGCCAAGATTTTCCGCCTTGCTTCACGAGACGTAAAATTTAACCCTTGGTACTGGCTGACAAGATTCAGTGTGGCTCAAACCAGCGGCCCATCCGGGTGTATCGCCAGCACAGCCAGCCCATACTGGCGGCCCGTGCCAGCATCAGGGCTATCAGCGCAAACCAGAGCCCGTGGTTCCCCCAGCCGGTGGTGAACCACCAGGCAGGCAGGAAGACAGCAAGGGCCGAGAACAGCATGGTGTTCTGCATTTCCCGGGTGCGGGTGGCGCCAATGAACACTCCATCGAACAGGAACCCCCAGACTGAGGCAAACGGCAGTAACCAGAGCCAGGGCAGGTATTGCCACGCCGTCGTGCGAACCTCTTCGATACCGGTCAGCAGGCTGATCAGCCAGCGCCCCCCGAGCACAAAGGCAAGGGTCAGGATCAGGGCACCCCAGACCGACCAGCGCAGGGCGCTGACGAAGACCAGCCGGAAACGGCGTTGACTGTTCTGGCCGACGGCCTCCCCGATCAGGGCTTCAGCGGCGTTGGCAAAACCATCCAGGGCGTTGGATATGACCAGCAGGAAGGTAATCAGAACGGCATTGGCCGCCAGGATGATATCACCCTGGCGTGCCCCCTGAGCGGTGAAGAATGCCAGCACCAGCAACAGGGCGACGGTGCGAACCATAATATAGCGATTCACCCGAAGAATGGTCAGATAGTCGGCGAGGTGGCCGAACAGGGCCCGGCTCAGAGCCTGGCCTTCGGGCATCCGCCGGAGCACGATGACAAAACCGATCAGGGCGGCGCCATACTCGGCCATGACGGTGGCCAGAGCTACGCCCCGGCTGTTCCACCCAAGCACGGTGACGAAAAACACGTCCAGCACGATGTTGATGCCGTTGGCAATGATCAGCATCACCATAGGCCCACGGGGGAACTGGGTGCCTATCAGCCAGCCCACCAGGGTGTATTGGCACAGCACGGCAGGGGCGCTCCAGATCCGGATAGAGGCGTATTCTGCCGCCAGTGCGGCCACGTCAGGACTGGGGTTCATCAACTGCAGACCCAGACGGATCAGGGGCTGATGGAACAGAATCAGCAGCAAACCGATCCCTGTCGCCAACAAGAGGGAGCGCAGCAGTAGTGCGACCTGGGCAAAGTGGTCCCGCTTTCCCCAGGCCTGGGCAGACAGGCCGGTGGTGCCCATTCTCATGAAGCCGAAGGTCCAGTACAGGATACTGAAGAGGTTAGCGCCGACGGCGACGGCCCCCAGATACTCCGGGCTGTCCAGGTGGCCCAGCACAGCCGTATCCACCAGGCCCAGCAATGGGACGGTGAGGTTGGTCAGCATCAGAGGCCACGCCAGTGCCCAGAGGCGTCGGTCAATCATGCCGACTGGGCGCCGCTTATTCTTTATGTTTCTCAAAACTCTGCACTTATCTTATTTGGATTTAAGGGTTTTTTAGTCTTTTTTTGATCTGTGTCTATACTCAAATTTGATGTATCCATAAGCAGGCTTTCACTCTGGGGTTATCCGGCGGTTGCGAGTGCCTTCGGTGATCACAGGGGGATAACGCAAAATCCGACAAGAATAACACTCTGTGGAGACACAGTATGAGCGTGCATGCCAAGCGGGCAGTAGCCCTAGCCGCTGGTTTGTCGTCACCGGCTGTTGTCATGGCTGACTGGACCATGAACATGTCGCCCGGTGTAACCGGCACCAGCAATCAGATTTTCAGCCTTCATATGACCATTCTCTGGATCTGCGTCGCCATCGGTGTAGTGGTGTTCGGGGTCATGTTCTGGTCCATCTTCGCTCATCGCAAGTCTCAGGGTGCCAAGCCCGCCAATTTTCATGAAAACACCGTGGTTGAGATTTTATGGACCATTATTCCCTTTGCAATTCTGGTGGCGATGGCGATTCCGGCCACGGCAACGCTGGTGGAGATGTACGACACCACGGAATCTGACGTCGACATCAAGATTACCGGGTATCAGTGGCGCTGGCAGTACGAGTACATCAACGAGGATTTTGGTTATTTCTCCAGCCTCTCCACGCCACGAGACCAGATTGAAAACCGCCAGGCCAAAGGCGAGAACTATCTTCTGGAGGTAGACAACCCGCTGGTGATTCCGGTGGGTAAAAAGGTGCGTTTCCTGTTGACCGCCAACGATGTTATCCATTCCTGGTGGGTACCGGAGTTTGGTGTAAAGAAAGATGCCATCCCCGGTTTTATCAATGAAACCTGGACCCGCGTTGATGAGCCGGGCATTTACCGGGGCCAGTGCACGGAACTCTGCGGCAAGGACCATGGCTTTATGCCTGTGGTGGTGGAGGCGGTGCCGGAAGAGGAGTACAACGCCTGGGTGGCCGGGCAGCGTGAAGCGGCCGAGAAAGAGCGCCAGCTGACGGAGAAAGACTGGACCATGGATGAGCTGATGGCCCGCGGCGAGAAAGCCTACCAGACTGCATGTGCGGCCTGTCACCAGGCGGACGGCAGCGGGATGCCACCGGCATTCCCGGCGTTGAAGGGCAGCCCGATTGCGACCGGTGAAATGGACGCTCACATCGATATCGTGGTGAACGGCAAGTCGGGCACCGCCATGCAGGCGTTCGGCAACCAGTTGAGTGAGGTGGATCTGGCGGCGGTGATCACCTATGAGCGCAATGCCTGGGGCAACAACACCGGTGACATGGTCACACCCAAGGAAATCTTTGATTACAAGAACCAAGAGTGATCAACGCCAGATAACAACAATCACCAGCCACATCAGAAGGCGGTAACGGGGGTTTTCATGAGTGCGGTTGCAGATACCCACAGCCAGGAACATCACCACGGCCCGGCCAAAGGCATCAGTCGCTGGCTGCTGACCACCAACCACAAAGACATCGGGTCGATGTACCTGATCTTCAGTTTTGCCATGTTCCTGCTCGGGGGCAGCATGGCGATGGTTATCCGGGCCGAGCTGTTCCAGCCGGGACTGCAGATTGTGCAGCCGGAGTTCTTTAACCAGATGACCACCATGCACGGATTGATCATGGTGTTCGGAGCAGTGATGCCTGCTTTTGTGGGGCTGGCTAACTGGATGCTGCCGTTGATGGTCGGGGCGCCGGACATGGCGCTGCCGCGCATGAATAACTGGAGTTTCTGGCTGTTGCCCTGCGCGTTCCTGATCCTGGTGTCGACCCTGTTCATGCAGGGGGGCGCACCGAACTTTGGCTGGACCTTCTATGCGCCGCTGTCTACCACGTACGGGCCGCCCAGCACCACGTTCTTTATCTTTGCGGTGCACATCATGGGGGTCTCGTCGATCATGGGGGCCATCAACGTCATTGCCACCATCCTCAACATGCGGGCGCCGGGCATGACCCTGATGAAAATGCCGTTGTTTGTCTGGACCTGGCTGATCACCGCGTTCCTGCTGATTGCCGTGATGCCGGTGCTGGCCGGTGTGGTGACCATGATGCTGATGGACATCAATTTCGGGACAAGTTTCTTTGACGCCTCCGGCGGCGGTGATCCGGTGCTGTTCCAGCATGTGTTCTGGTTTTTCGGCCACCCTGAGGTCTACATCATGATTCTGCCGGCGTTCGGTGCGATCTCCCATATTGTGTCGGCGTTCTCCCGCAAGCCCCTGTTCGGGTATGCCTCCATGGTCTACGCCGTGGGTGCGATCGCCCTGCTCTCGTTCATTGTGTGGGCGCACCATATGTTTACCGTCGGCATACCGTTGGCCGGTCAGCTGTTTTTTATGTACGCGACCATGTTAATCGCGGTGCCCACCGGGGTGAAGGTGTTTAACTGGGTGACCACCATGTTCCGGGGCTCTCTGAGCTTTGAGGCGCCCATGCTGTTTGCCGTAGCCTTCATCATTCTGTTCACCATTGGGGGGTTCTCCGGGCTGATGCTGGCCATCGCACCTGCAGACTTCCAGTACCACGACACCTACTTTGTGGTGGCGCATTTCCATTATGTGCTGGTTCCGGGCGCTATCTTCGGCATTTTTGCCTCCGCCTATTTCTGGCTGCCGAAGTGGACTGGCCACATGTACGACGAAACCCTGGCCAAGACCCATTTCTGGCTGTCCTTCATTGGCATGAACCTGGCGTTCTTCCCGATGCATTTTCTGGGATTGGCCGGCATGCCCCGCAGGATTCCGGACTATGCCTTGCAGTTTACTGATTTCAATATGATTTCCAGTATTGGTGCGTTCATGTTCGGGGCCACCCAGTTGTTGTTCCTGTTCATTGTGGTCAAGTGTGTCCGGGGTGGTGAAAAGGCCCCGGCCAAACCCTGGGATGGGGCGGAAGGGCTGGAGTGGACGGTGCCCTCACCTGCGCCTTATCACACCTTCTCAACGCCGCCGGACGTGAAATAACCGGGAGGTCGCCATGGCAGAGGTACAACCACAGCAGGGTAAGCGCAGTAACAGCCGGGTTATTGCCTGGTGCATGGCGGGGGTGGTGGGCATGTTTGCCTTTGGGTTTGCCCTGGTTCCCCTGTATGACGTGTTCTGTGAAATCACGGGCATCAACGGCAAAACCGGAGGGCGTTACGAGACCGGGGTGTCGAATGCGGTGGACGCCAACCGCACGGTGACCGTGCAGTTTCTTGCCAGCAATGGCCCGGGCATGTCGTGGGAATTCCGGCCGGTCACCCGAAGCATCCGGGTGCACCCTGGTGAGCCAGTGACGGTCAACTTCTATGCGGAGAATGGTACGGATGAGGCCATGGTCGGCCAGGCCGTTCCCAGCCTGTCACCGTCTGAAGGGACTTTGTATTTTCACAAGACCGAATGTTTCTGCTTCAACCAGCAGCCCCTGGAGGCCGGGGAGAGCACGGAGATGCCTCTGGTGTTCATTGTCGATCCGGAGCTGCCTGAGCACATCACCAAGCTGACACTGTCCTACACGCTCTACGATCAGAGCCAGAAGGCTGAGGTATCGGGAGCGGTTGGGGCAGGTAAAACAACCAACAATAACGGCTAAGCCGTCGGAGACAGCTATGGCGGAGCATCAGACCTATTACGTTCCCGAGCAGAGCAAGTGGCCTATCGTTGCGACCGTTGGCCTTGGGGTGACCCTTTATGGCGCGGCGTCCATCATGGTCAATGGCAATCAGGGCGAGAGTACCACCGGCTCTTGGATTATGTTCTGGGTTGGCGCCCTGATCATGGCGTATATGCTGTTCGGCTGGTTTGGCAGTGTGATTCGCGAGAGTCGCGCCGGTCTCTACAGCGACCAGATGGACCGTTCGTTCCGCTGGGGGATGAGCTGGTTCATTTTCTCGGAAGTGATGTTCTTTGCCGCGTTCTTTGGCGCGCTGTTCTACGTGCGGGTCTTTGTGGTGCCCTGGCTGGGAGGCGAGGGTGATAAAGGCAGCACCAACATGTTGTGGGAGGGTTTCCAGGCAAGCTGGCCACTGGTCAGCAACCCGAATCCGGAGGCCTATCCCGGGCCGAAGGAAGTGATTGGCCCCTGGGGGCTCCCGCTGATCAATACCCTGCTACTGGTGACTTCCTCCTTCACCGTAACCATTGCCCATCATGCCCTGAAGGCGGGAAACCGGGCGAAGGTCAAACTCTGGCTGGCGGCTACCATCGCCCTGGCGGTGGTGTTCATGTTTGTTCAGGGTTACGAATACATGCATGCGTACCAGGATCTGGACCTGACGCTTCAGTCCGGGATTTATGGCAGCACCTTCTTCATGCTCACCGGTTTCCACGGTGCCCACGTGATGCTTGGGACTCTGATGCTGGTGATCATGCTGGTCCGGATTACCAAAGGCCACTTTACCGCCGACAACCATTTCGGGTTCGAAGCGGCCTCCTGGTACTGGCACTTTGTGGATGTGGTCTGGCTGGGGCTGTTTATCTTCGTGTATGTGCTGTAAGGCTGGAAAATCAGGGAGTTGGGTTCAGGGTGAGATCACCGGTCCAGAGCGCGATCAGTACGACCGCTAACAGCAGGACGCTGAGGGTCACGCGCACCGCAAGGGAGTTGATCACGCGGTTAGTTTTTCCACCATCCCGAATCAGGAAGAACAATCCGCTGAACAGGCTGACGATCACGGCAAACAGAAGAACGACAATGGCTAGTTTCAGCATGAGGTATCCGGTTGAGGCATGTTCTTTCACTATAGCAGAGCGACCGTAAGTGGGGTCCGGGCCGGGTCGATGGCAGTTTGACTGGCGATTGCTGGTGTTTGCGGGTGCTTTTCTGCCGGTGCTGATCAGTCTGGGGATCTGGCAACTGAACCGGGCGGCGGAGAAAGCTGCGTTGCTGGCTGCCTGGCAGGGCCAGACTGCCAGCGTCGACTGGGAGGAAGTGTTCGAGGGTCCTTGGCAGGCCGGGCAGCCAGTGACGTTGACCGGCTGGTATGGCGAACAGACCTGGCTACTCGATAACCGGACCCGGAATGGCCGTGCGGGATACGAAGTGCTGACGTTGTTTATGCCGGTATCCGGCCCACCGGTCGTGATTAACCGGGGTTGGCTTCCGGCGCCGGCCACACGGGATCGTTTGCCGGAGGTTCAGACGCCTGAGTCTATACTCACGTTGAGCGGCTGGCTGGCCGGGTATCCGCAACCACTGGTGCTGGGGGGGCAGGAACCGGGGCGCGAGGGCTGGCCAAGGCGGGTGCAGGCGCTGTCGGGGGAACAGGTGGGTGAGCAGGTGATCAACCCGGCGCCCATGGTTGTGCATCTCGCCGACAGTCGACAACCCGGCGCCTACCGGGCTGACCGGTCGCCGGATGTGATGGGGCCCCAGACCCATTACGGATATGCGGTCCAGTGGTTTGCGCTGGCGCTGGTACTGACTATATTGACTCTGGTGGCGAGTTATAAAAAACAACGAAAGACAGGAGCCGACAATGACAACGACAACGGCTGACTCTATCCCTCATCACGATGGCCCTACCCCGGCACAGATCCGGCGCGGCAGGCGCACGGCCCTGCTGCTTTTTGCTGTTGGCTTAGGCCCGATGCTGGCGGCTACGCTGATGTTCTATACTGGCTGGCTTAACCCGGTTGGCCAGACCAATCAGGGGCTGCTGATTGAGCCACCCGTGCCGGTTGCTCAACTGAATCTCCAGACCGCTGGCGGGGAGCCCCTGCAGGCCAGGTTCGGGGCAGACTCCGCAGAGACCAAATGGTTGATGCTGGTGGTTGCCGGTACCTGCACGGAGGACTGTGAGCAGCTGCTTTATCTGGCGCGTCAGGTAAATATCGCTCTGGGTAAGAATGCGCCCAGGGTCGGGCGGGCGGCCTACATGGCCGGCGTGCCAGCGGATCTTGAGCGCCGCTGGCAGGAGGACTATCGCCTGATGGAGCGCCTGCGCCCGGTTACCGGTGAGTCACCGCGATGGCCTGCGGGTGTTGACCCGGAGCAGCAGCCGCGTCTTCTGCTGGTCGATCCGTTCGGTAACGTGATGATGAACTATGGAACGGAGCACACGGGTAAACAGTTGCTCAAAGACCTGAAGCACCTCCTGAAACTGTCTCAGATCGGGTAACGGGAGGTCTGCGGTATGACAGCGATGTCTGAACCCTCCCGGGCAATTGCCAGGAAGCTGGCTTTCTGGTCGACCCTGGCCTGTGCGTTGGCGGTGGTCGTCATTATGCTGGGGGCCTGGACGCGGCTGGTCCACGCGGGCCTTGGGTGTCCGGACTGGCCCGGCTGTTACGGGTTTCTGACGGTACCCCAGAGCGAGACCCACATTGCCATTGCCAATGCCCGTTTCCCGGAAACGCCAGTGGATGTGTCCAAGGGGTGGCCTGAGATGATTCATCGTTATGCGGCGGGTTCACTGGGGATACTGGTGTTTGGGCTGGCAATTGCCTCGGTGCGTCATCGCAAGGCGGGCCTGCCGCTCAGGCTGCCGGTTTTTCTGACGGGTTTCATTGTGTTGCAGGCGGCGTTTGGCATGTGGACGGTCACGCTCAAACTCTGGCCTCAGGTGGTGGCGCTGCATCTGCTTGGGGGGTTCACAACCCTGAGTCTGCTGCTCCTGCTGACGCTTCGCCTCCGGCGTCGGGCCTGCGGCAAAGGAGCTTCTCTGGCCGTCAGAGCGTCATCGCTGGCCAGATTCCGGCCCTGGTTATACGGCGGGCTGTTTCTTGTCATCCTGCAGATTGCTTTGGGTGCCTGGACGGCTGCCAACTACGCGGCAGTGGCCTGTACCGATCTCCCAACCTGTCAGGGCCAGTGGTGGCCAGAGGGCATGGATTTCCGTCATGGTTTTGATGTAACGCAGCACGTTGGCCCGAACTACCTCGGTGGTCAGTTAACCAGTGATGGCCGGGTGGCCATTCATGTGAGCCATCGTCTGGGCGCGGTGTTGGTGGTGGGGTATCTCGCCGTCCTGCTGTCGCTGCTCTGGCGCGAGCGGACCGATACCGCCCTGGGGCGAGGTATTCTGCTGGTGGCTGGAGCCCTGCTCGTCCAGTTCTGTCTGGGACTGACCAACGTCTGGCTGCACATTCCTCTGATTATTGCCGTTGCCCACAATGCCATGGGCGCTGGCCTGTTGCTGTCGATGATGCACCTGATCTGGCTGCATCATCAGCGGGTCCGGCCCGCAGCATCCCCCGCAACCCGTACAACAATCCTAAACCGGGAGGTAACGGCATGAGCGAGCGAGTGAAAGCATTGCCGGTTCAGCGTTCGGCACACACGGCCAGTCTGTCCTGGCGTGATTATCTGGAACTGACCAAGCCCCGGGTGGTCGCGTTGATGATCCTCACTTCGGTGATTGGCATGTTGCTGGCGGCGCCCGGTGTGCCGGGGTGGAGTGTCCTGTTGTTTGGCAACCTCGGTATTGCCTTGCTGGCGGGCGCGGCGGCTGTGGTTAATCACGTGGTGGATCAGAAAATCGATACAGTCATGGCCCGGACCCGCAAACGACCGGTTGCCACCGGGCGGATAGCACCCGTCGATGCCCTGCTGTTTGCGACGGTGCTGGCGGCTCTGGGCATGGTGGTGCTGGTCTGGCAGGTGAATGAACTCACCGCCTGGCTGACCCTGGCGTCTCTGGTGGGTTATGCCGGTGTTTACACCCTGTTCCTCAAGCGCGCCACACCGCAGAACATTGTGATTGGTGGTCTGGCAGGTGCCATGCCACCGCTGCTGGGCTGGACGGCGGTCACCGGGCAGGTGGAAGGGCATGCGCTTCTGCTGGTTCTGATCATTTTTGCCTGGACGCCGCCTCATTTCTGGGCTCTGGCCATTCACCGCAAGGAGGAATACGCCAAGGCGGGGATTCCCATGTTGCCGGTGACCCACGGTAACCGTTACACCGAACTGCACATTCTGCTTTATACGCTGATGTTGCTGGCGGTCAGCCTGCTACCATTTGTCACAGGTATGTCTGGCGGTATTTACCTGGTGGGTGCCGTGGCGCTAGGCTTGCGGTTCCTGCAATACGCCATTCGCTTGTTGAAAGGGGATGACCGGCGGGTTGCACTGAACACGTTCAAATACTCCATTACCTATCTGATGGCCCTGTTTGTGGTGTTACTGGTGGATCACTTTGTGTTTATCCCGGCCTGAGCGGCCGGGGTTAACCTGTTTGGGAGGCCCTATGGGGCGGTCGATTCGGATTACCCTGTTTGTTCTGTTGCTGCTGGTGGTGCTGGTGTTCGGGCTGACCGTTGGCCGGCAGGTGTTCCTGGTGGGTGGGGGGCCCTCACCGGCTCCGGATCTCAGCCAGTACAACACGTATGTGTATGAGCAGCCACGTCCGCTGGCCGACTTTTCCCTGACCAACGAAGAGGGCCAGACGGTTACCCGGGAAGATCTGAGGGGGCGATGGACCTTTGTGTTCGTTGGCTACACCAATTGCCCGGACATCTGCCCGGCTGCCATGGCAAACTTGCGGCGCACCGACCAGTTGCTTGCCCCGGAACTGCCGCAGCCCGATTATCTGCTGGTGACCGCTGACCCCGAACACGACACGCCCGAGAAACTGAAAGCTTACACCGGCTTCTTTGGTGAGCATTTTCATGGCCTGACCGGAGAGCTGGCTACCTTGAGGGAGGTAGCAAAGAGTGTAAGCGCCGTCTTCGTGCATCGGGAGGTGAACGGCGAACTTCTGGTCGACCACAGCGGGCATTTTGCCCTGCTGAATCCGGAGGGCGAGCTGCAGGCCCTGATACAGCCGCCACACCAGCCGGAAAAGCTCGTTGAGGCATTTGAACAGATCTACCAGTGGGCCAGGGCAAACCGAACGGGTTCCTGAGGCCCCGCTGACAATCCCCTGCGAGTCGCTTAAACTGCCCGGTTGTTATCTACTCAAAACCGGGTTGGCCCATGACTTCAAGCCCCACCATTTCACCACGACAGTTGTTCACCGTTCTGCTTGCGGGCAGCCTGGTTCTGATGGTGGTGCACACCCTGGGGCGTTTTATCTACACCCCGCTTCTGCCTTATCTGGTGGCCGATGGCCAGTTCAGCGCGGCCGATGGTGCAGCGGTTGCTACCTGGAATTACCTGGGGTACCTGATGGGGGCGATGCTGGCGATTCGCTGGCATCGCATCGATCATATCCGGCAGCTTCTGCCCCTGTTTCTGGCGATTCATGTTCTGACCACCCTGTTGCTGACTCAGATTGATAACCTCACGCTGATCTCTGCAGCCCGCTGGCTCAATGGCGTAGCGAATGGTGTGGTCTTTGTGCAGGCGCCAGCATTGATACTGGAATGGCTGGTGCTGCGGAACCGGGCGTCCCTGAGCGGCCTGGTGTACCTTGGGGTGGGCGTGGGATTGCTGGTCTCCAGCGGTCTGGTGAGCGGATCGGCCGGGATGCTGGATGGGGCTGAACGCTGGTGGCCGGCGGCGTTGCTGTCGATCCCTCTGGCCTGGTGGGGGGTTGTCCAACTGCGTAAGCTCGACGTACCGGTGCGTCAGCACGATGAGGCTGGCCAGGCGGTGGTGAACACGCCGTTACTGGATCGGGCCAGCATTCCTTTGTTTCTGTCCTACGCCGGTGCCGGGCTTGGTTATATCCTGCCCATGACCTTCCTGCCCCTGCTTGCTCAGGGCGAGTTGCCAGCAGGCCATGTTCTGCTGGATGGCACCTGGATGATTGTCGCTTTGTTCACCATTCCGGCACCCTGGCTCTGGAACAAGCTGGGGGCCCGGATGGGAGATTTGCCAGCGCTACGCCTGAACTTTCTGATCCAGTTGGCGGGGGTGCTGGCAACGGTGGTCTGGCCTGGTGCCGTTGGGTTGGTCCTCTGTGCGGCGCTGGTTGGCAGCACGTTCCTTGGCACCGTGTTGCTGACCCAGCGTGTTGGGCGCGCCCTGCACCCGCACCAGGGGCCTCGCCTGTCTGCAGCCATGGTGGCCCTTTATGGCTTCACTCAGATGGTCGGTCCCTGGTTGACCAAACAGTGGCTTGAGGCCGGCGGTACCCTGGTGTCGGCGTTCGGAATCGGTGTTGCTGCCCTGGCATTTGGCCTGTTGTTCGCTTTCTTCGTACCTCGACCAGACGCCTGATATCGCCGCCCCTATGCTCCCGATTGAGACCTTGCTCCCCGAGCTGAAGCAGACCCTGGAGGCAAACACGACGGCGTTGCTTCAGGCTCCCCCGGGTGCGGGCAAAACCACCCGGGTCCCGCTGGCTCTGCTCGATGCCCCCTGGAGACACGACCGTAAAATCCTGATGCTTGAACCCCGGCGGCTGGCTGCACGTTCGGCAGCCCGGTTTATGGCAAAACAGCTGGGGGAAGCGCCGGGACAGACGGTGGGTTATCGAACCAGGCTGGATACCCGGGTTTCAGAGGCAACACGGATTGAGGTGGTGACGGAGGGGATTCTTACCCGCCTGATCCAGAATGACCCGCTGTTGGAAGATTACGCGGCAGTGCTGTTTGATGAGTTCCACGTTTTGCTGTTTTGTGATTAATGCCACATATCTTGTCAAAAACTACTTTTCTGATATTCAGTTCCAGAGTGTCAACAGATGTTCTCAGGACATCAGAATCATCAATCTGGACTTACCCCGGTCCACTAGACACTCCTGGCCTATGATTGTCTGCTAAGCCTCCAATGCAGTGGCCTCCCTGAGAGCCCTTAAGGCGCTGAGTCCTCGCCGCACTAACCCCCTGACTCTTTATCGATGTCTTTGATTCAGAGTTCTGAAGAAACGAACTAAATCGATAAGGGTATTGAGAAATGCCCAACGTGAGCTTTCAGTATTCTTTGAGTGAGGAACCCCAGAAAGCGAGGAGAAACCTTATGCATTACGAGTCTTCATCTTTAAACCAGAGATGCATTGTTCTTTTCTTCGCTTCAGGAAGATCCACAGATGCAATCCATTTTTTTACCTGATCCGCATTAATAGCGTGTTCAAGGTCTTTGTACTGAACATTTGGGACAGGTTCTCCGATTTTGGAGAAGTGGTGTAGCAGATCAAAAACCGCTCTATCCCAGTTTGCCGCAAGCGTTCCTTCTGGCGTTTCAGGAGCATAGCGCCGCAATATCTCTGTCGCATCATATATGCCTTCGCGCTTCAGCAAATGGACTGTCGATTCGATCTTACTACCTGACCACGTCCAGCGCTCACGATTAGCCAGCTGATGACTGTGCCAGCCAGGAGCATCGCCATCTTCGTTGGGAATATTGAGAGCGGTGAGCCCAGTCACATAGACAAGCGGTCGGCGACGATTAGGCGGTAACCAGCGGCCTTCTGACCATAGCTGCTCCCAGACCGTAGACTTGTCTTCCGATCTAACACCCCGAGCCAGGATACTGTTGACTCGCTCAGCTTCGATTTTCTTCAGCTCGCGAATCTCTTCGATAGTCAGCGGCTCACCCGGCGGTTTTCGGTTGAGCTTCTCACGAATCTCGTAATTCGGTTTGTCGTCCATGATTCATAATTAAGCGTTGTAGCAGTGGTATCGCAGGTATTTTTTCACTTGTTCTATGTCGCCGCTCACAATCGCATCGATAGGAGGAGTATCGTCAAACGCCTTGTTCGGTCTCAAGGGCCACTGTATAGCTCGCTCGGGACTCTCGGAGTAGATGCATTGGAGAGACTCATGGATCGACAGCACCGAAAGGACTCTCTCTTTATCATCGAGAATCTGCACCTTCTGTGCTGCATCGAGACCCCAAGCATCGATGATCCGAGAGACTACTTCAACGCGCCTTTCTTTGCTCACAGTATCCATCGTGCCCCCTCCTTGTTCCGGTCTCTCTGCTGAACCAGTATACCTACATAACGTCGATCAGGGGATTATCATGGAAGGCTCTGTTGTTGGCCCAAGGCTCGTTTAAGAGACTGTTATGGTCCGCACCGTAGGCGGTGCGAATTGGCCAGGGCTCGCTTGCTTCACGCAGGGTTAGGGAGTAAGTAAGATCGAAAGTAAGTTAGGGAAGCTTTTTTCTTTGAGCTGACCGATCTGTTTCTCCATTGATTGGATGCTTGCCCCAAGGCTCTCGATCTTTTTTTCCGCTGCTATAAGCTTCTGAAGCGTCCCATATCGCTCAGCCATTCCAGCGGATGAGGCACCCTCTCTGACTGGCCGAATCGGTATTCCAGGCTGAAGGCTACACGGACAACCTCCTTGTTCCAGCAGCGGATTTCAAAGCCATCTGAGCATCAGCGAAGGTCCGACTTCAACGTAATAACCTGGCCATTGTGGCAGCGCTCTTGAGGTCGCCCTGTATATCGGGGTAACAGCAGCCCATCCTGCTTCATCAGTCGGTACACGCGCTTGTGGTTCACTCGCTCGTCGTTGGCTGCGAGCAACCGATTCAGTCGTGCGGTGATCCTTCGATAGCCATTGGCAGCACGGGCTTCACACAGTGTCAACAACAGTGAGTTTTGACACTTGTCAGCAACAGCTCACGGATAAACGGTAAATGCCGATCATCGTCCTGCTTGTTGTATCTCGGGCTTCGGCCTTTCTGGCGACCATGAAGGCGATCCAGAAGATTGGAGCGCGATACCTTCAGCACTTCCGCAACCCGCTTCAGAGGGTATCGTCCGGTGGCAGCAACGGCATGCGCGAGATTGTCGCCTAATGTCTAGAGTCCAGTGCACGCTTATTACGGATCTCACCAGATAGTTGCCCCTCACTATCCTAATCATCAGTTTCCATATCGATAGATGACTCCACAGCAACCACTGAAAATGGTTAATCGGCTGCGCAGTAGTCAGAATTCCAACAGATTCATTACGTGACCGATCCCGGATCTACATGACGCTTTATATCACATAAGTCATATAAGGTATTTAGGTTTGTTATATTATTTGACTGATTTGCATTGCTTAAGTAATATAACCAACATCGGTTAATTGCCCTGAATGAGCGCGCTATGGCAAAAGGTGACTCTGGACGAGTGGTCTTGGAAATTGATCCCAGTTTGAAGCGAAAACTTTATGCGGTCCTCGCATTAGAACAAAAGACGTTGAAAGAATGGTTCACTATAACCTCGGAAGCTTATGTGAAGGACAGGCTGAGGGCCGAATTAAACAATCTTGAGAACGAAGAAGATGAAATTTAAAGCTGACCAAACGGCCCAGAAGCTTAGAGGAGGGTACTACACGCCTAAACCCTTAGCTGACTACTTGACGCATTGGGTATGCGCAACACGTCCGGAGAACATTCTAGAGCCCAGTTGCGGTGATGGTGTTTTTTTGCAGAGCATTGCTGAAAAAATGACCAATGGATCAGCCCATATTACAGCCTACGAACTATTCGACACTGAGGCCCAAAAATCACGAGAACTTGCACGTCAATGTGGCTTGAGGAATGTCGATATATTTGAAGGGGATTTCCTAGAGTGGGCAAATGTGGCGCTTCTTGAAGGCCAATCACTTTTTGATGGCGTTGTTGGTAACCCACCTTTTATCCGCTACCAATTTCTAGAAAAGCAGTTTCAGTTAAATACTGAGGGCGTATTTCAGACCTTAGGATTAAAATTTACGAAGCATACAAATGCTTGGGTGCCATTTATCCTCGCATGTGTAGCTTTGCTTCGACCAGGAAAGCGCCTAGGAATGGTGATACCCTCAGAAATTGTACATGTACTTCATGCTCAGTCTCTCCGAACGTTTTTGGGTACTGAGTGTAGAAAGGTTGTTGTTATTGACCCGCAAGAAATCTGGTTTGAGGGTACTCTGCAAGGCGCGGTTATGTTGATGGCTGAAAAAAAACACAGTCATAATGAAGTTACACAAGGAGTTTCTATAGAGAGTGTCCAAGGCCTAAGTTTCCTAGATACAGATCCTAATATTCTTTTTGAAAACACAATTGGGATTAATGGCGAAACAGTGGTCGGAAAGTGGACAAAAGCTCTTTTTCGTCCAGACAGCCTAGATTTTTATAATTCAATATGCAGCCATAGGGGTGTGTTCCGGTTTACAGATATAGCTACAGTTGATGTCGGAATTGTAACGGGAGCAAATAAATTCTTCCTAATAGATGATAAAACTGTGGACGAGCACGGCTTGCATGATTATGTTCACCCAATGTTCGGGAGAAGCGAGCATTGCAAAGGAGTTATCTATGATAGTGTACAACATCAATCCAATCAAATCTCCGGGAAACCCACTAATTTCCTTCTATTGGAGGAAGAGCTAGAGTTTTATCCAAAAAATGTTAGGGACTATATTTCAGCAGGCGAAAATGAACGCTTACACCAGCGCTACAAGTGTCGAATTCGCAAACCATGGTATAAAGTGCCCTCAGTTTATGCCACAAGCATTGGCATGCTTAAGCGCTGTCATGATGCGCCTCGACTAATCTCTAACACAATCGGTGCCTACACAACCGATACAGCTTACCGAATTAAAACCTTAGGGAACGTTGACCCAGACACTCTAGTATATTGCTTCATGAATCCTTTAACTGCTATTTCGGCAGAACTAAATGGCAGGTACTACGGAGGAGGAGTTTTAGAGCTGGTGCCATCTGAGATAGAAAAGCTGTGGATTCCTCTTCCTAATCAGCTGAAAGTAGAGCTTGACCTTTTAGATAAAGAGATCAGAACAATGCCAATGGAGGAGGTCCTTCGCCGAAATGGATATAGAGTGTTAAGCAATATAGGCATAGACGAGAAATCTGTGGATCGACTAGTCGAAATCTGGTCTTGGTTTAGAAACCGGCGGCAACGTAAGTAAGCCTTAGCTGATCTGTGGGCGTGCAATATTTCATTACACGCCCTTTCTTGTTCGACCTATGTGATGGTCATTTGATAATTTGTCCCACCCAAGTGGTAGAGGCTCATGTGCTTACCCAACAATCCGCGCTGGGAGATGATTGGCCTGGCAGGCCCCCAATGTACCTGCGTCATGGCATTATTTTGCCGATAAGTTGGAGTATTGGTGAGCGAGTTGTGAGTTAATCGTAACCTGAAAACTCCGTTGGAAATGCCATTGATAATAATTTCAAAATTCGCCTCAGCCCTCAGCAAGTGATGTCGATTTGGAGCAGGATCGGGAGTCCAGGTTAACGGAGCAAACACGACGTTTCTAAAGTAGTCTCGTTGATCGATTCCCTCAAGTAGCCCTTTCTTGAAATACATAGATCCCGTCGGATTTGTGTTTGCACCCGTTGGAATACTTAGATCACGCTCTGAAAGCTCCCTACTCGACCAGACCAACCCCTGAGCTGGGGCTGTCGGTTGAGCCGTTGCTGCCTGCGCTGTTGAAGGCAAGGGGGCAGCCGGAACAGGGGGCGGCGGAACCACTTTTGGTGCCCTTCGGTAAACAGGGAAAGCAGGCGTGGCAACCGCAGCAGCTCCTACCGATTTCGTTCCAATTACAGGAGCTTGTGGTTTGATCGACTCATCCTCTAGCCTGCCTTCGGAGACTAGGACATCCAGTTGATGCTTCGTTGTGACCTGAAAAATATTCTGTGGATAATTACCTATTAATGCATGGAATGGACTAATTAGTGCATTTAAATATTGGAAGTCATTTTGATTATGCATATCCAATTCGATAAAGGAGCTGACTTCAATGTTGTCACTGAGGCCACTTGAGGTTAAATTGGCGCTGCCTAAAATAACTCGGGACGTTTGTGCACCAATCGCCGCGTAGAGCTTAGGATGGAAAATGCTTGCTTGGGTTCCCATATCCACAACGAAGGGGCAAACACCGATATCAAGAAGTCTAGCTAGCGCTTGCCGTGACGTTATGCCGTTAGCTATTCCCGAAAAAAATTGAACAGCGTTGCTTCGGATTCTCAATTGCGGCTCAATTTTCGCCACCCCGCCGTCACGCACAAAAGCAACACTGAGAAAAAAGTTGTCAACATCTGTGTGGCTTAGTAATTCATTGACAGCGTTCTCATGGTCATGATCTGGAACCAAGCCTTGTGTTAACGCGAAGACCCTTGCCATCTTATGTCTCGCTATTGGAAATGTGAAATTTCAAAATGGCGCTGTGCACCAACCTAAGAATGCTTATTCTACTTTTATTAATAGACATTGCCACTGTAGTGCAATAAAACTGAATCGCGCCTGCTAAACCAATGATAAACGATAGGCTTCATAGCTCTCCGTGAACCGCGTAGTGAAGACGCCATTCTTTAGCGCCTATTCAAATTCCGTTCAGATCAAAAATGACAAAGCGGCATGGCACTCAATCCATATCGATAGATCATCTGCTACGTTCAGCGTCCAACTAAGTTCCTTTAATGAAGAGAGGTGATGAGAAGCAAGTCATTACTGATTCGCGTTCATGGAACCCCTAGAGTGCCGTCGTAGTCGAAGTTCTTTGGCTATAATAGGCGTCAATCGCGCCAGTATTAAGGAGGAGCTTATGAATGTTGCTAGCCAAGAAAATCGACGTGACGTTGCGTTATCCATTCTTAAGGCGTGAGGCTTGAATGTCGATCAGAGAGCAAATCTGCTGATGATCAGGAGCGGGTCATAGCGGTGCTATCAATTTATGAATCGCTTAGGGTTTGTTATTTGCACCGTTATTAGCGTTTCCTTTATAGCCGCTCTACGTTTGTCACCGGGCTGAAACAAGCTGCAAAAAATCCATCATGCATCCGTAAGTTCGTCCAGTATCGATCTGATTGCACCGATACGTCCAGATAGCTCCAGATATTTTGCATTGAGTGAAGCAGCTTTTTTCTCAAGAGTTTCGGCCAAAGGCGGCATTTCATCTGCTAGGTCCTGAGTTTCTTTGATTGACCCCATAAGCATTTGAATGGTTCGGCGGTAAACCTCTATTTTATACTTTAGGTCCTCGATTCGTTTCATTTCTAACGCTTTTTGTGCGGGTTGATGAAAAGGCTCTGGCACGATGCTGATAGGGCATTCTCCAAAGTGCTGGCTAATCTCATAAACCTTTCCCTCACAGCTGTCTGAGCGCTCTAAGGTTCTCACCAATCCGTAGCTTCGTAACTTTTCCATCTCCGTATATACGTACCACCAAAGGTCTTTTTTCGAGGGCCTTACATTTTCGGAAATGCTATTAGTGTATTGATTCCGAATCCGTGTCAGCTCGAATCGATTGCCAGCCGCTTCCGCGAGGATTTCGTGGAGGACCCTATCCAGAGTTGGGGCGTTCTCGGACATATTTTCCTCACCACTGACAATTTCACCATTACACAAATGGGTATTATATGCCGTGGCCTATTTAACTCAAGGTATTGATAGTTTGGGTGTCAGTCAGAGGCACCTATGGATACAGTTCGACTAGAGTTTGGTAAAAACCTCAGGAAAATCAGAAAGCTCAAAGGGTTTTCGCAGGAGCAACTCGCTTACACCGCTGGTATTGACCGAAGTTACATTGGGAAAGTCGAACGCGGGCAGGTAAATCTCACCATCGAAAAGCTGTATATTTTGGCTGGCACTCTTGGCTGCTCACCAAAAGATTTGGTTCCGGACCAGAGCAAGGTGGGAGCTGATGACTCAAAACCAAGGACGTAGAGTGACCAGTTCAAGTCAATAACAAGTGCACTGAGGCCGCATCAGTCGTCTCTTGCCTGTGCTGTTTCGAAGTCTTTATTCCTGAGTGAGATAAGCTCCTGAAGCTCAACATAATGTTGATCAACTGTAATTGTGCCGTTCTGGAGCTTCTGAGAAAGCTCCAGAAGCATCTTGTCGAAAATCTCTTGTGCTCGGATCAGATGGACAGACGAGACTGTGTGGGCGTAATTCGAAACCTTTGCAAACGCAAAATCGATGTAGTGATCTAGGGAGGAGGGGTCTTGATGCCCTGTCCACTGCATGACTTCCATCCTGAATTTCTCGCTGCCGAGAAGGGCTTTACGGAAGTCATTAGTGTTCTCAAACTCATGCCTTTCAATGAGAAGAACAAACAAATTGGTGACGAATGAGTGCCTGAACATGTGAGCACAGGCCTGCTCTTCGATACCTGCAATCGAACGAAGTTTACTAATTTCATTGGTTATCAGATCCGCGCCAACGGGCTTTCCTGTGGTTTCTGATACCAGGAAAAAATCATGATCGTTGACCTTGCCCAGCTTTGATTTGATAACTTTGTTCCGAAAGAGGCGAATGTGCTTTTTGAGCTGGGCTAGAAGCATGTGAGTGACCGGTACAGATCGATAGCTGTCTTCTCCTTGCTTCAGGTTAAGAATTTTGAGCATAGGGTGCTCCATCCCTGATGCTTTCATGATCTCCGAGACACGCAGCTCTACAACTTCCCCTCTGCGAGGTCCAACTTGCTCCAGAATGGATAGGACACAATGCCTGCGGCTTTGCAGAAAACGCGATCCCCCGGCCTTATCAACGGCCTTTCGCAGCTTTTCGATGTTTTCAGCAGGGATCGGGTTTCTCTTCTTGATTCGCTCACCGCTAGAAAACGAGTGGTGGTGCCAGTAACTGCGCTTTATGTCCTTTCCACGATTTCGGCTAGGAATGCTGAAGTCCTTTTTGGTAGCGCGAATGGTTCCTTGTTCAGATACGAAGCTGGAGTCACCATAAAAGGCACCTACATATTCCAGAAAATCCAAGCAAACCCTACCAACAGCAGTAAGGGTTGTTTCCGTTTTCTTCCTTGCTTCAGGGTTTTGGCTCGATCTTTCAGATCGTAAGGCGTTGATAAACAGGGTGAATCTGTCATCAGTCAACTGGATTAAATCCCAGCCATTGGTATGGCAGAAACGAACTAGCTGGCTCAATTTTGCTGCATACTCGCCCATCGTTCCGCCTTTCGATCCGCGCCTGGACAGCCCTTGTTTTTCGCCACGTCCTGGGCGCTCTCGAAGATTGAGCATGTACAGGTTGGCCAGCATGCAAGGCGTTCCGTCAGGCCATACGATGTGGGGCATGTTCGATCCATCTTTCGTCGCAATTCGGCCAAGCGCCAGGTGACTAAACAGAGTTAGCTCACGCACTGGCTGATAGAGTTGAGATGAATTTTTACTTCTCATTCTTGTAGTCCTTCAAGCTGACCACAGTTGACGGTTTAATTTGGTCAAAAGGATGGGGATTTAGGCTGGCTATGGCGCGAATTCTATCGAGCCCATCCTCCGCCCGCTTTGCTCTGATCTCCTCGCTAGAGGCATCCCTGACGCCCTTTATCGTGGCCATGGCAGAAGAGATGGCCTGGAGAAGTAGAAAATTGGTCGATCGGTGCTTTTCTAACTCCTCTTCCAGTTCTTGTACTTTCAACAGCAACCCAGCTCGGGAACGGGAGTCCGGCCTTATTTCCCGATCTAGATGCGTCTGAATGGCTTCTAGGGCCTTAATGCGAAGTTGGTCAAGGTCTTCAAACCCCCGATCAAAAAGATCGCCTGCATAGCGCTTGAGGGTGTTCAGGCTCATAGGACCCTTGTAAACATCCTTCTGGTCGATTACGACCTCATACTTCAGCTTTGCGATGCCTCCCTGGCTCTTGAGGGACTGCTTAAGGTCTTCGTCCTCGCAGAACTGGTCAGGGGTTTCGATAATGGCAAGAAGTATCTTTCGAATAGCCTGAGTAGAGGCGAGATTGCCCTCAACGCGCCGATCCATTGTTATGCCTCCGCCCCTTCGAGTTCTCGAACTTTGACAATGACTCTCATCTTTTCGCCATCAGCGTCAGTAAAGAACTCGGGCTCGATCTCTATGTCGCCGTCCTCAAGGAGGTTTTCAATATAGTCTTCAAGTTCGTCGGTATCGATTAGGGTGAAATCATCCGTTCCATATTTCGATTTCAACAGGGTCGAAAGCTCCTTGAAATTCTCTGCATCATTGTGATGCAGGCTCTCGGCGACGTATTGGGACTTAGCGCTTCGTAGAACGTCGCCGCTCATGGATTCTGTAATGTAGTGCCAAACGTGCTTCAGATCGGTATGTCCCAGCATCCACTGCAAGGTTTCCAATCCGCCAAAAGAGTTGCTGTAGAAGAAAAGGAGTGCGAAGAATCTCCGTAGTTGATGCTGCCTGAAGTAATACCGTTGGCCATTCGCATTAATACTGGTCTCGAAGTAGTCGCAGAATACGTCAAAGCACAAGTTGTAAATATAGGAGTCAGGCGCAACACGCTTGTTATGCCCCCTCCGGTTCGGAGGAGAAAAGAGCGCGACCTCTTTATCCGGAAAACCTAGTCTGTTGAGTATCTTGTGGAACCGAACAAGTTCTTGGATCATCTTGGCGGCGATGGGCTCGACCGGTCGGACTTCTGTGGATCTGAGGCCCATCAGCGAGCGTGTGCTCTTCCTGTTTTGAAAGACAATCCAACGTTTAGAAGAATCCAATGCCTCTTCAGCCAAAAGATCCCTTAGCTCCCCACCTCTTCTAGCCGTCAGAGCACCGACCACGATCTGGACCGCCCCAAAGTACACATAGATCAGTTCAACAAGTCCCTGATTCCGCCTTAGAGCTTTGAAGTAGTCTGATTTCGGCAGTTTCTGTCGGAGTTTTTCAGTCGAAGAGTTCCTCTCTAGTGCCTCGGATAATTCAAAGTGCTTCACGCCAAACTCTTCAAGGCTAGGGAGAGTCTGAATAACCGCCAATTTTCATCGGCATGAGCCGGCAAAAGATCGAGAATTCAAACACTACCCTCCCGTTGTTTGTCTGTTTTTTACCCGTCTACCGCCGTTTTGGCGGAAAACAGGCGCACTGGCCCTACGCCAGTAGGTATTTTTCACCGATCAGTAGGTTGCTGAACGCGGCCAGCAAATGCAGCCGGTTGTTGTTCTTGGCCAAGCCGCGATAGCGGACTTTGCTGTAGCCGAAGACCTGTTTGATGTACCGGAACGGATGTTCCACTTTTGAGCGGATGCTGGCTTTGATTTTCTCGGCTTTCAGCTTGTCGGCATCCAGGGTTTTCCGAGCACCAGGGCGCTTGGCGATAAACCAGGACACGTTCTTGCGGTTTTTATGCTCCGCCCATTTTTGGAGGCCAAGGTAGCCGGCATCACCGAATACTCGCTGCTCTTCACCGTGCAATAGCTTGCCGGAAGGCACGATGTCATGAACATTGGCAGCAGTGGTGTCGATGCTGTGGATCAGACCCAGCGTGTCATCGACACCAATGTGCATCTTCATGCCAAAATGCCATTCGTTGCCTTTTCTGGTCTGGTGCATCTCAGGATCTCGCTTGCCAGAATTGTTCTTTGTGGAGCTGGGCGCAGAGATAATGGTGGCGTCCACAATGCTGCCTTCACGCAGCATCAGGCCATTTTTCTCCAGGTGCTTGTTCACTTCTTTGAACAGCACGTTGCCAAGGCCATGTTGCTCCAGGAAATGACGAAACTTCAGAATCGTGGTTTCATCCGGCAGACGGTCCAGCTTCAGCCCGGCGAACTGACGCATGGATTCGATCTCGTACAGCGCGTCTTCCATGGCAGGATCACTGAGGTTGTAGAACAACTGCATGCAGTGAACACGCAGCATGGCAGACAACGGATAGGGAGGGCGTCCGTTCTGACCCTTGGGGTAATATCGGGCCACCTTCTTCTCCAGCTGTTTCCAGGGAATCAGCTTGTCCATCCGTTCCAGAAAGATCTCGCGGCGGGTTTTGCGCTTCTTGGTCTGGTACTCGGCTTCGGAGAAAGTGATCTGATCCATGGTGGCAACGATCCTATGCGGTTGACGATGGCCGTATTATCGCTGAT
>NZ_ATWI01000011.1 GCF_000421165.1 Marinobacter daepoensis DSM 16072 | reverse complement strand
GGGTGTCATTGCAATACCTTATTGTGTTTATTTTTGATCTAAGCGAAACATAAAATGCAACAAGACACACAGAACGATGCTGCTTTAGCAATTGGTCAACGACTTGCGGAAATCAGAAACGGCAAAAGCCAAGGCGCCTTTGCGGAAGAACTAGGCATTCACAAAAATTCGCTTGGTCACTACGAACGCGGAAACAGAGTTCCCGACGCAGCGGTATTGTTGAAGCTTGTAGAAATGGGATTCAGTGCTAACTGGGTTTTAACCGGCGAGGGAACCAAAGACGCCAAAGGATCTGGGGAAGCTTTAACCCAAGACATCGAAAAACTCAGAAAGCTAGATGAGGAATTTGCGCTGATACCTGGTTACAACGTGCAGGTTGCAGCTGGTCACGGCTCCCTCGCAGAGGACGAATCACCAACTAGGGAATTGGCGTTTAGACGAAAGTGGCTCCGATACCGGGGACTTCATGAGCAGGACCTAGCGCTGGTATTTGCCAAGGGTGACTCAATGGAGCCCACGATTTCAGATAATGAAACTGTAATGGTGAATACCAGTGAAAAAAAGCTTCGCGATGGACATATTTATGTCATTCGGAACGGAGACCACTTGCTCGTTAAGAGAATTCAAACGTTGTGGAATGACGGCGTACAGTTACTTAGTGACAACAAAGAATATCCACCGCAAGAAATTTCAAGTTCTAATCTAGAAAATCTTGAAGTAATTGGGAAAGTGGTTTGGGTAGGTAAGGATTTATAAAATGAAAAATAAACCGAACACAAAAACGAGCAGCCAAAAAAACATATTAGAGAATTTTAGATTAAATGTTCAGATATTATCTTTTTTGGGACTTGGAATTGTTCTAATACTTCTTGGAAGTAACGCCCCGGAAATACATAACTTTATTGTAAATGATCTTGGAATAAACAAAAATTCTAGTCTTTCAGAGCTAATAGAAAGCTATCTGGGGGAGGCTAAATGGGTAGGATGGACCATATTACTCAGCTCCATTATTGTTTATTTTATAGCTGCAAGCATAGAGAAATTTTTCCATACAAAAATTTCACCAATCGTCACAACACATGTAGACAGGCTTTCTGAAGAATTAAATGAAGTCGGCACCAATACACGAAGACTGCTCAGCGCCAAACTATTAGACAACTTAATATCAGCGTCTCCAAGAGATGAGATAAGGTCAAAACTGAAACTTATCCATGAAAGAGCATATGGTCCGCATTGCGCACATGAGCTAGGTTTATATTCAGCAGTCTCAGAAAAGCTTTCACCATTCCTTGAGCCAGAGACACCTCATCGCTCAGACTATCATCAAACCGTTACGGTAATGGAGAATGGGAAGGACAGCATTATTTGGCACGAAGTGTGCAGCTATAAGATACACACCATTTGCCTAGAACCCGGCTATGAAAATAACGAAGAAGAAGATAGCTCGACGCCTGAACCAAAGTGCATTAAACACAACGTTAAGTTTTCTTCGATTGTTAAGGTTGCAGAGCTATCATTCGATGGAGACAACCCAAAGTATCAACTCTCAATTTCAGTCGACCACGAAGAAGTTTTTAATTCTTTAAAGCACCTATACCTAGACGGAAAAACCGTTAAATTAAAAGCTGAAGCTGATGGAATATCAGTTACTCACAAAGGAAGCACTCTTGAAATAAGGCTCAACAAGGAACATACAATCGACAAACCATGGACAGACATTGAGATAAAGGAAACGTCGACCATTTACGATGATTATTTTATAAGTAGCAGAAATGAACCTACATGTGGCGCAAAAATAACAATGAATCTTCCGGATAATTGGAGTTTTGAGCTGATTAGATTTGGGCACTCGGAAGACTGGACTATCCACCAACACCCTACTAACACCTTATCTGCTTGGACAACAAAATGGCTGATGCCAGGAATAACTTTCTTCTGTAAATGGCAACGCCCCGAGGGACAGCAACTTGAATTGGTCGATGAAGGAAGCGCCGAGGCCGAGACTCAAGGTTGAAAAATTAAACTCAGGCAATAAAAAAGGGAGGCAAAGCCTCCCTTTTTCTACATAAGACACCGATCAGTTGTCAGTCACCTTATCTAGAGTGCATTTGTTATCTGTAACTTTTAACAACGCAAACTTATTGTCGGTAACTTTCATAACAATCTCCACGTTTTAGTGTCTATCGAGTGCATCCGTTCTTTCTTCAAACAATAGAACTCGTAACTATGAAAGTCAACGAATTGCACTCAATTTTTAGACCATAGCACCAAAATGTAAGCTTCTATGACTACGAAACTGGGCCAATCATTGTACAGAAACCTCAAAATGTACTCAACCTAAAACCCCACTTTTCCAATCACCGGACTCAACCGGAGAGCAATCAACCAAAACAGTAAAGTATAACTCACTGTTTTAACAGGGTTAATAACCGAAACTTCCTCTAAATAGTACGTACTACCCTGAAAAGCAGATCACAAAAAGAGCACTTCACCTCCCGGATAGATGCAGACTCTATCTAAGTTGCTGTACGCCGGAGCGATAGGGCGCCCAACTTGATAGCTTGCTAGGCAAGCAAGCAAGCAAGCAAATACCATACAAGTCTTTGAAGAGTTTAAAACTATAGCAAGAGAAACGCCCAATCCAGTCGTAAATGCTCTCACCTTCCGATCCGCGATTTCAATCCGGCTCGATTCGTTCCGCTTGGCCTGTTTGTTCTAGGGTCGCGGGTGATTTTATGGACTCTACCAAGAGTGGTTGCCGGATTCGGGTTTTGAGTAAGTCCTGGAATGGGTCTGTGTTGGTCAGGCTTGGGTCCAGCCACATGTCGAAGTCTTCACTGTTGAGCATGAGCGGTATGCTTTTCGGGTGGATGTGGCTGAACCTGGGGTGTGGTGGCAGGGTGATGATGGTGAACGACGGTACCACTTCTTCCTGGTAGTCCCACAGCTCATACAGGCCGGCAAAAGCGATGGCGCTTTCGGCCGGGTGGATGTTGTAGCACTGCTTGTGGCCTTTCTCACCTGTCCATTCATGGAAGCCGCTGGCCGGTATGATGGCCCGCTGGCTGTGAAAGCGTTTTTTCCAGAGTGGGCTGGTGCCCAGGCTGCCCGATCGGGCGTTGAAGGTGCTGTACTTTGGCGAGGGGCGGTAGCCGGTGCCGTCTGGTTTGCGTTCTATGAGCAGTGACCAGATGGCGTCCTGCAGGGTGCGGCCCTGGTGGGTTTCGTAGACGATCTGGGCTTTGGCTCCGGGGGCGATGTTAACGCGGGGCTCTATCCGGAGCGGGATGCCGAGTTCATCCAGGAGGCCCTGGACTAAGGGGTCGTCGGATACGTTGAATCGGCCGCACATGAAAACCTCCGTATCAGGTTATCACTTCCGCAAGCACTCCCAAGCCCGCTTACTGGAGACCTCTCGCCTTTCTGCTCTCCAACGGTTGCCCTGGGAGTTAGAGTAACCTCCGGCACGCAAGCGGTTATCAATCCATTCAATACGATCCTTGTAGCGCTTGCAAACGGCGGCCTTGCGCTTTTGATCCTGCTTCTTCTGAGCATTCGCCCTGGCGCGACTGGACGAAGATGAACTACGCCGCTCCCCTTGGCCAAGACGCTCTATCGCCCTCTGAGCGCCAACATTACTCCCCATTGGAACAATCGTCATACCAGGAGGGATGACTCGCTTGGCACGCTCATCTGACCTTGAGTCCGAGTAATGAGTCACCCCATTTTCGTCCACCCACTTGTACATGGCTTGAGCCTGGGCAGTTAAAGGGGCTGTGCTTAGAAGGTACAACAAGCAAATAAAGCTTCTGCGAAGAAACATCATCCACTCCTTTGAATGTTACCTAGCAAGCTTAACGAATCTGTCGCTAAAGTGGTAACAAAAGCAGCTGCTCAAAAGTGTCCACAAAGTGTCAACGCAACTGTGTTTTTGAGTGGTTATTTGTGGAATGCCGTTTTTGTAAGCGGCTGTTTTATGGAGCATTGTGGTTTTCTGTGGGCGTGAAAATAGGTGCGGCATCGGGTTCAATTCCCGCCGTCTCCACCACCTTGCAAGAGAAAAGCCCCTGATTTCAGGGGCTTTTTTCGTTTCTGGATTCCTGTTTTTTCGATTGTTGCCAACATTTTGCCAACATAGGGCCATGTTTGATGGCATCCTTTAAGTGATCCGGTGCCAAATGCGCATAGCGCATAGTCATATTGATGGTTGAATGACCCAGGATCTTTTGTAACGTCAGAATATCCCCACCGTTCATTACAAAGTGACTAGCAAAGGTATGCCTAAGAACATGGGCAGCCTGCCCCTTGGGCAACTGAATACCTGACTTAACCAAAGCACGGCGAAATGCAGAAAGGGAAAAACTGAACTGACCATACTCCTTTAAATGCACCTGGATCTCCGCGAACAGTTCCGAGCTAACCGGCACGCTCCTGGACTTACCGCTTTTCGTGTTCACAAAGGTCAACTTGCCTTTCTGAACGTGTCGGGGCAGCAAATTCTCAGCCTCGCCCCAACGGGCTCCAGTAGCAAGGCAGATTCTTGTCAACAAATGGACGTGCGGGTTCTGACTGAACCCCTCAATTGTTTCCAACAGCAGGCCGATCTGCTCTGTGGTTAACCAAGATAGCTCGATCTCATCCAGCCGGATCATCTGGATATTCCGGAGCGGGTTATCAAAGTCAGTTTCACCCAGTCGTTGCAGCTCGTTATAGACAGCGTTCAGGTAACCAAGGTGGTTGTTCAACGTCTTCTCACTTGTACCTTCCTGGAGCTTATAAGACCGATAAGCCAAGAATTCAGATGGGCGGAGATTACGGGCTACCGGATTTCCTAACCAGGCAGCCATTGAATCCAGGCATCGCTTACGCCGCTCGCCATCTTTCAGGTGAACACCTTTGGCATTGAACCAGAGCCGCACCAACTCTATCAGTCGCCGGTTGTCTTTCTTGGATGGGTTCCAGTCTTTGGTTTTCTCTTTCTGGCCCAGAATATATGCCTCAAAGCGCCTTGCTTCGATCTTGCTAGCGAACCGTTTTCGAATACGACGAGAACCACGTCCATCGAGGAGTACGTCTACCTGCCATCGTCCCGATGGTAGCTTTTTGATCATGCCGCCACCTTCGTTAACAGTCGTCGTTTCGTGAGTCCGTCCTGGACGAGCTGGAACAGCTCGTTTTCGTAGATCTCCCGTCGTCGGTAGTAATTACACAAGTCCTCCCAGAGTCCGGATTTCTTGAGGCAATCCCAAGCCTGTCGGGCGTTGAATCGGTTGCGTGCATAGATGCTCAGGAGATTGCCGAACGCGAGAGATACGTTCTTTTCGTTGCCGCAACCGGGTTCCTTTTTTGCGCGTTTGTACATGAGATCCGGGGCTGTGTAGCCAAAGCCGATATCGTCCCGCAGTTTCGTCCAGATGGGGTGCACCCACTCGCGTTTGACTTCGTAGCGGTTGGATTTCAGAGCGTATTGCCACAGGCCAGTCAGGTGCGGTACCGCATCCATGTAGGTGTAAATCGGTTTCATGCCACTGGTGCCCTGGGAGATCTCGTTGACGATCCGGTGATGAAAGCGGATTTCCAAACGCCAGACGGGCTTTTCAGGGTCATAACAGGTATCCGGGAAGGTATGTTCATTCACTGCGCATTCCCAGATGGATTCCATGAAGGCGCGCTTGTCGCTGACGTCAATTTCTTTGGACTTGTCGTACAGGCAGACCTGCAGGCTGTTGGCTTTTCCGAAAGTGTAGGTCTCACCCCGTCCGTTGATGGTACTGCCATCCAGACCTTTGAAGATGAGGTCACTCAGGCCGTTGTGGACGCTGATGGTTTTGGCGCGGGTGACGAAGTGTTGCGCAAAGTCCTGGGGCGGTTCCCAGCCCTGAAAATCCACCGCGAGGTGTAGCGCAATGCCAACGGGTTTGATGCCTTTGAGGAAGAACATGCCCCACTCTGCCAGTTCGTCATGTATCTGCTGGCTGGAACGCTCATAAAGCCATCTGGGGGAGGTTTCGATTTTGAGGTGGGTGCCGGGGTTCTCTGCATCGGCATAGAAGCTCTGCAGGAGGATGGTTAGCCCATATTCCCGGTTCTGCAGGATGTATTTGAAGCCACCGCGTCTACCGGACTGGACTTTGAACTCTACCCCTTTGACCGTGATAGTAGCGTCATAGCTTTCATTATAGGCTTCGACGATCTGGGCCAGCGGTTCCGGTTTCAGACGTCCCTCGAACAGTTGGCGCACGGTGTCCACGCCAGTCCAGAGGACATCCACGCCTTGTAAATTGATTTGTTGACCCTCAGGCCCGATGAACAGGTCCCCTTTGCCTGTTTCACCAGTTGTAATGTCGAGTCTCTCAAAATCTTTGATTTTCATCTGTGGCTCACTGTGGGTCTGTGTGTTCCAAAATCGACTTCCGTCGTTTTCTATGAGACGTGTTACAGGGACGTCTCTCGCCTGCCGGCGGCGTGTGGCTGGGGCAAGCCTTCCACCCACACGCCACCGCCGGCCCTCCGCTGGTCATGGGGCTTAAAACTTCAATGCCTGGGTTTCTGCACGGATCTGGAGGGCTTGCAGGGTGCGTTCGTGCGCACTGCTGGACTGCGTGTTTTCCGCGCCCTGGTTGTTACCTGCCCGAGCAACTTGGCTCGGTTCCCGGGTCGGGTCCCAATACCCGTTAGCCACTATCTGGCGGCACTGATCCTCTGGAACGTCCAGGGGCGTGGCTTGCTGGGTATAGCACCGGCATTGGCGGGTTTTCTCGCGTAGGAGGCACTGTGGCCTAGGGAAGTCGCGCACTTCATACACGTCATCATAGGCCGGTGCAGAGTGCGGGATGCCTTTGACCCTGGGTGACCACCGTTCCAGGTACTGTTCCCGTGTGATGGGCCCCTCTGCCTGGCGTTTCGGGGCCGGGCTGAACGTGGTGACCGCTTTCTGTATCGGGCTTTCTTCTGAGGGCTTCTGGGAGGCGCTGCCGAATCCGGTTATGGCGGTATAAAACAGGGTGCCGGTCACGAGGACCATTCCGAGCAGTCCCCAGACGAGCCAGGGGATTTTGCGTTTATGGGTGTGTACTTCGGCGCTCTTGTAGAGGCCATAAAGTTTCTTGTTAAAGCGTTTCCGGGTTTTCGTCGCGGCTTTCTGAGCAAAGTAGTCGTTGGGGTCGTCCGCGCATTCCTGGAAGGTGAAGCGAGTGGCAGACTGGAGACCGAATTGACGCTTGAAGTGGAAGTGCTGGCCAACGAGGCGCCTCACTTTAGTGTCGATCAGTTTGGGGTGCTGGGTGATCAGTACGAGGTCGATGCCCAAGTGCCGGTGGGTGTTCAGCTGCCGGATATGCTCGGGCACTTTGCTGCCGAATTTCTCTGGTGGGAACAGGTCCTGGCATTCGTCCAGGATGATGACGGACCCATGGGGCAAGTCATACCAGGCTTTCGCCTGTTCCAGGTCGAGGGTTTGCCAACCAAGGGCTTTGCCGGGTTCAAGCAACGTGATGTTGTAGACGTAGACCGCCCGTTCCTGGAAGGCGGGATCATTCAACACCAGGTCGATGGCGTTGAGCGTTTTGGAGGCTCCGGGGGTGCCGGTGATAAGAGTTATCATGGGCAAAGCTCCAGCGTGTCCAGATATGTGACGGTGTCAATCATGCCCTGGGCGTAGGCCAGCTCGGCAACAACCCAGCACAGCAGGACGGTGGGGGCGACGTCGGTCACCAGCCACCACGCGATGTTTTCAAGTCGGTGTCGAAGTTTCATGGTCACGCCTCGAAGGGTCCGGGTTTTTTCCAGACGGGTTTGCGCAGTCGATCCCCGGTTCCGGCGTTCTTCAGGACCAGCGCCGCTGCAAAGGCTGCAAACAAGATTTTGATACCCTGAGGAAATCCGGCGATGGCGAGAATCTGATACAGCTCGGTACCGAGGTTGTTGAAGCGGTCAAAGATGAACTGTTCCGCTTGCTCAACGCCCAGGGAGAGGCCTACATAGGTCACAAACCCGAGGCCGATGGCTCTCATAAGCTTGCTGACCACCCAGGGGATGGCAGATACGATGATGGCCCAGATAAACTGAATCAGTGGCATGGGTTCTCCTTATGCGGTCAGTGTGCGAGCGATGGCCATGCCACCGATGAAGGTGAACAGAAACAGAACCAGGGGGTTGAGTTCTTCGGCCAATTCACAGAAGGGGTCGTATTGCAGCTGGTAGGTGCCGAGACTTAACCGGAGTTCACGGGGCTGTGGGCACTGGCCCTGGGCGGGATTGGATACGTTGGTCCAGTCACCGAGTTTTTCCGCCACGTTGATTTCGCCAAGGTCATCGGTCAGGTCGAGGCTTTCATCCCCCAGATTCCCCACACCCTGGGTGTTCTGGTTGAGGAAGCCTTCGGCTTTTTCGCTGGCCTCGTGGATCAGGCACCGGTTTTCCCAGACTTCACGGACAATGCCGCACTGGATGGCGTCGCCGCTGCAGGTAGGAGGGCTTTCACAGGCGTTGGAGCCGTACTCGCCCTGGTCTTCTTCGCCGTCGCCATCCCCGGTACCACCTCCACCACCGCCGCCATTTCCATCACCGTCACCAGACCCATCACCGCCCGATCCGTCCCCATTACCGCTTCCAGATCCATCGCCTTCACCTTCGCCACCACCACCGCTTTCGGATTGGTTACCACCCTGTCCATCAGGGCCTTTGGTGCCCGCATCTAATCCATCCGTCGGGGTGCTGGATGGAACACAAACGTTAGTGCCATTAACTTGCCCATAGGTGGTGCCGGTGGGGCAGCTGCCGCCGTCCTGTTTATCCATGTCCAGGCAGTTGCCCTTGCTATCTTTGACATCGCACTGTTCTGGGGGATTTTCGTAGTCAGCAGGATCTTCAGACGTCCAGGGTTGGCCAAGCCCTGTGCACTCCTGAGCGTCATACATGGACGTTTGACCATCCAATTTTGAGAAGTTAATGCCACAGGTGTAAGCACAGCTGTTCACGTTGTAGACGCCAGCACCACCACCCACCGCACCGCCGGAACTCATGATTGAACCGCCGGGTATGGTGTCTGTTTTACAATCGGGCGGGATTCCGCAAACCATCTGGCCGCTAAGTGGATCTTCATAAAGCGTATTTGGAGGCTCACACTCTGGCGGTGGGTCGTAATTCCAAGCTGCACCAGTCTGTTCCACGCCCAAATTGTTACGGATAACCTCAACAATAGCGGGCTGTCCATTGGAGAGTTGATCCACGCAGGAAAAGGTATAACTAGGGTGCGACTGTTTAGGGGCAATGTAGTTTTGACATGCGGTGAGAGCTTCTGATTTAGTTCGGGCGCTGGCCTCAAAAGAGACCAAGCAGAGAAAAAGAAGAAAGGTTCGTTGCAGAGTGAATCGCATAGAGCCACCAATAAAAAAGGGCCGCATAAAACGCCTACCCAGTCGCCACCCACAAACAAGCAATAAGAGCCAACAAGGCCAGGTAATACGGATCATTGAAGAACACACCGGTTTTCTCCCTGTCATGATCAAAAAAGGCGGGCCGTGGCCCGCCCTTCTGGGTGTGGTTGCCCGCTTCGGATTAACCGAAGAAGGTGGCCTTTACCCATTTAATGCCCACTGCGATAACGGCCAGGCCGATCAGGGCACCGCCTACCAGGGTGATATCAGCACCCACGGCGTCCATATCGGTCTGAAAATCCGTGGGCAGGATCGACGCCTGTGCGGTGAGGGTTGCGCCAGTCGCCACGATGGCTGTTCCCACTTTGGCGGCGGTGCGGCCAAAACGGCTACGGGCCATTGCCCAGGCTTTGCCGTCCGGTTCTTTCTGCATGTCGATGATGCGGGACATGGTGGTTTCCTCTCTGGATTGAGTTCAGGTATTAAACATGCGGCGGATGAGGCGAACCCCAAACGCCACCACAAACCACATCACGAAGGTCCCAGACAGGTCGCTGAACTCCTCACGTGACATGGTGAACGCCTCCCGGTATTGGGTGGCGAACTCGGCGACCTGGACGACTTGCCATGAGCCACTGCACTGGGGGGTGCCGCCGCTTTGGCTGATCAATCCGTCGCAGGTCAGAATTTCCATCGTTAATGAGCCCTCAAGCTGATGTTCCCAGCGCATGGCACCGGTATGTGGAGCTTTTGGGCTTTCACCTGGTTGGCCTTCCTCTCCTTCCTGGAAGGCAGTTCGGCGTAACAGGCTTTGCAGGGCTGCTGGAGCACGCCACGGCTGCTGTAAAAGAACTCGCTGTCTTCCGGCCAGTAATCACCGCATTTGCTGCAGCGCCGTTCTTTTCCCAGTTCGGTGTGGATGGTCTTGGCAGCCATGCTTTTTACTCCTCAACAACCTGAGCCGGGCAGCCGTGCTGTTCCAGGTATTTGACGACGTCCTCCTCAAGGTCGTGAGTGATGTAGAGCGCTCCCAAAAGGAAGCTCAACACCATGAACAGGGCGATAAGAACGGACCGGTCAAACACGGAATACACGGTGCCCTACTCCTTTACGCGGTCGGTTTCTTGGTTTGGTCCTGGGGTTTCAGTTCCAGGGCTTTGAACGTGATCTTGCCGCCCTGGCCGGCTTTCATCTGGGCTTTCACGGTGAACATGGCTGGCAGGCGGTCGGCGTGGTTGCGCAGTTGGTCGATGTGCTTGTAGTCGCAGGCGATTTTCATCACTTCGTTGCCTACGCGGTTTTCGTCGTCGGCTTCTGCAGGGGCATAGGCCCACAAGGAGCCCCCTTTGTTGCCGTCGATGTCGTAGCGGGTAGCGCCGATAACCATCAGGTGAAGGTAGTTTTCCATGGTTTCTGTCCTCTTGGTTTCGTTTGGGTGTTGCTGTTTTTTCGGTTGTGTTGTCCGGCTGGGCCGGGGGTTTAATTCAGTCGTTTCTAGCGTTGAGGATCAGGACAACGAGAAGTCCTATCCCGACGCCAATCAGGTATTCAGTCATGGGTTGCGACCCCTTCGGGGCGGGCTCTACTCGCAAAGCTCCTGGCCACTAAGGTGGCCACCCTTACGGGTAACGATCCCTCTCGCCTGCCGCGCTCCGCTTGCCTCCTGTGCTCATGACTCGGAATCAAGGGGCGGCCGTCCTCCCCCGGCACCCTCACCACTCTTTCGGCGCACTGTGGGTCACTCAGTGACCGCCACAAGGCCAGGGGGCCACGGGCCCTGGCGCTGCGCGCCAGCCTTGCAGCGCTCACTGAGCGCCCCCCTTTTTGTGCGCGAGTGGTGACGATGACGGGGGCGGACTCGATGGCTCTTCAAGGGGGGCTTGAGGCCCAAAATTCGGGCACCCGGCCTCTAACCAACTGCGTAGGACGTTGCCTCCCAAGGTCCACAGGTCGGTGCCTCGGTGGATGGCTTCCTGTTGTAGTTGCAGGTAGATGGAGGACGGGGCGCTGACGTAGAAACGGCGCTCTTTGTCTTCCACCTGGTCTTTTCTCGGCGGTATGTAGCTCATCAAAGGGTCTCCGTGACGTTGGGTAAGTCCAGTTGGCCGCAGTCCCACGCGTCCCTCAGTTGGATGAGGCGGTCAAACGCCGGGCTGTGGTAGCCGCTGGCTTCCAGCTCCTGAATCAGAGCGTCGGTAAAGCCTGCTTTGCAGCGGGCTATGTAGTCGCACGGGTAGTCGGTGCGTACTTCCTGCAGGTGGCTCAACCTCTGCAGGAGGGTGGATAAAAGGCCTTCCAGGGTCGCTGGGGTGAGTGCAGAGGACGGGCGCGGGCCCTGGAAGGCAAAACTGGCTGCTTTGGTGGTCGGTGACAGGGTCATGCCGTGCCCTGGCTTCTGATATCGGGTCTTGATCATTGGATGCTGGCCTCCATCCGGACGGTGTGCATGAACGGGCTGATGGCGCGGGTCTGTGCGTAGGTGACGAAGGCGGATTCGGCCAGCTTGGCGTAGGCACAGAGCACGTTATCCAGCTGTTCAAAGGCGGCCGTCATGCCCTGGATCTTGATCAGGCAGTCGAAAGCGGTTTCCCGGTCGCCGTTGTCCAGCAGCTGCACGGCCACGTTAAACAGGGTGCGGACCTGGTGCTTTTTGAGTTCGCGAATAGAGGACGTCATGCGGCAGCCCTCAGTGCGTTGCAGGCCTGACCAACCGCCCAGGTGTTGAAGTCGCGGGTGTCTTCTTGCAGCAGGAATTCACTCCAGACATTGCTCAGGCGGATGCCGTACCAAAACAGGTCGGAGTCAATGCTCCGATAACGACGGGTCATCTCGGAAACCTGGCTGGCGCGGTCGATGGCCAATTCATAGTCGCCAACGCTCCAGGCGTCGCAGGCTTGCTGAAAGCGCTGACGCAGGTGGGTTTGCTTCTGGTTGTGAACGGCTGGTGTCATTGCCAGTCCTCCTGCTCCAGTGCGCGCTGCGACAGGGCGGCGATGTTCACCATCCGCACGCGGCCAATCTTGAGTGACGGCAGGTGGCCCTTTTCGATCTGGCCCCTTACCTGCCCTTCCGTGAGCCCGGTGAGCTGGGCGTAACGCTCCTGGCTCATCACCGGTGTGGCTATCAGAATGATCTGTTTTTGCTCGTCCACTGTTTTGCACTCTGCTACACTGATTTACACACAAAACGACACCGAAACAGAACACTTTCGTGTGTCAACGAGACCAATATAACACTTTAGGGTGTCATTGCAATACCTTATTGTGTTTATTTTTGATCTAAGCGAAACATAAAATGCAACAAGACACACAGAACGATGCTGCTTTAGCAATTGGTCAACGACTTGCGGAAATCAGAAACGGCAAAAGCCAAGGCGCCTTTGCGGAAGAACTAGGCATTCACAAAAATTCGCTTGGTCACTACGAACGCGGAAACAGAGTTCCCGACGCAGCGGTATTGTTGAAGCTTGTAGAAATGGGATTCAGTGCTAACTGGGTTTTAACCGGCGAGGGAACCAAAGACGCCAAAGGATCTGGGGAAGCTTTAACCCAAGACATCGAAAAACTCAGAAAGCTAGATGAGGAATTTGCGCTGATACCTGGTTACAACGTGCAGGTTGCAGCTGGTCACGGCTCCCTCGCAGAGGACGAATCACCAACTAGGGAATTGGCGTTTAGACGAAAGTGGCTCCGATACCGGGGACTTCATGAGCAGGACCTAGCGCTGGTATTTGCCAAGGGTGACTCAATGGAGCCCACGATTTCAGATAATGAAACTGTAATGGTGAATACCAGTGAAAAAAAGCTTCGCGATGGACATATTTATGTCATTCGGAACGGAGACCACTTGCTCGTTAAGAGAATTCAAACGTTGTGGAATGACGGCGTACAGTTACTTAGTGACAACAAAGAATATCCACCGCAAGAAATTTCAAGTTCTAATCTAGAAAATCTTGAAGTAATTGGGAAAGTGGTTTGGGTAGGTAAGGATTTATAAAATGAAAAATAAACCGAACACAAAAACGAGCAGCCAAAAAAACATATTAGAGAATTTTAGATTAAATGTTCAGATATTATCTTTTTTGGGACTTGGAATTGTTCTAATACTTCTTGGAAGTAACGCCCCGGAAATACATAACTTTATTGTAAATGATCTTGGAATAAACAAAAATTCTAGTCTTTCAGAGCTAATAGAAAGCTATCTGGGGGAGGCTAAATGGGTAGGATGGACCATATTACTCAGCTCCATTATTGTTTATTTTATAGCTGCAAGCATAGAGAAATTTTTCCATACAAAAATTTCACCAATCGTCACAACACATGTAGACAGGCTTTCTGAAGAATTAAATGAAGTCGGCACCAATACACGAAGACTGCTCAGCGCCAAACTATTAGACAACTTAATATCAGCGTCTCCAAGAGATGAGATAAGGTCAAAACTGAAACTTATCCATGAAAGAGCATATGGTCCGCATTGCGCACATGAGCTAGGTTTATATTCAGCAGTCTCAGAAAAGCTTTCACCATTCCTTGAGCCAGAGACACCTCATCGCTCAGACTATCATCAAACCGTTACGGTAATGGAGAATGGGAAGGACAGCATTATTTGGCACGAAGTGTGCAGCTATAAGATACACACCATTTGCCTAGAACCCGGCTATGAAAATAACGAAGAAGAAGATAGCTCGACGCCTGAACCAAAGTGCATTAAACACAACGTTAAGTTTTCTTCGATTGTTAAGGTTGCAGAGCTATCATTCGATGGAGACAACCCAAAGTATCAACTCTCAATTTCAGTCGACCACGAAGAAGTTTTTAATTCTTTAAAGCACCTATACCTAGACGGAAAAACCGTTAAATTAAAAGCTGAAGCTGATGGAATATCAGTTACTCACAAAGGAAGCACTCTTGAAATAAGGCTCAACAAGGAACATACAATCGACAAACCATGGACAGACATTGAGATAAAGGAAACGTCGACCATTTACGATGATTATTTTATAAGTAGCAGAAATGAACCTACATGTGGCGCAAAAATAACAATGAATCTTCCGGATAATTGGAGTTTTGAGCTGATTAGATTTGGGCACTCGGAAGACTGGACTATCCACCAACACCCTACTAACACCTTATCTGCTTGGACAACAAAATGGCTGATGCCAGGAATAACTTTCTTCTGTAAATGGCAACGCCCCGAGGGACAGCAACTTGAATTGGTCGATGAAGGAAGCGCCGAGGCCGAGACTCAAGGTTGAAAAATTAAACTCAGGCAATAAAAAAGGGAGGCAAAGCCTCCCTTTTTCTACATAAGACACCG
This sequence comes from Marinobacter daepoensis DSM 16072, assembly GCF_000421165.1. Taxonomy (GTDB): domain Bacteria; phylum Pseudomonadota; class Gammaproteobacteria; order Pseudomonadales; family Oleiphilaceae; genus Marinobacter; species Marinobacter daepoensis. The sequence goes on along the minus strand of NZ_ATWI01000011.1, from coordinate 393,943 downwards.
ATCAGTTGTCAGTCACCTTATCTAGAGTGCATTTGTTATCTGTAACTTTTAACAACGCAAACTTATTGTCGGTAACTTTCATAACAATCTCCACGTTTTAGTGTCTATCGAGTGCATCCGTTCTTTCTTCAAACAATAGAACTCGTAACTATGAAAGTCAACGAATTGCACTCAATTTTTAGACCATAGCACCAAAATGTAAGCTTCTATGACTACGAAACTGGGCCAATCATTGTACAGAAACCTCAAAATGTACTCAACCTAAAACCCCACTTTTCCAATCACCGGACTCAACCGGAGAGCAATCAACCAAAACAGTAAAGTATAACTCACTGTTTTAACAGGGTTAATAACCGAAACTTCCTCTAAATAGTACGTACTACCCTGAAAAGCAGATCACAAAAAGAGCACTTCACCTCCCGGATAGATGCAGACTCTATCTAAGTTGCTGTACGCCGGAGCGATAGGGCGCCCAACTTGATAGCTTGCTAGGCAAGCAAGCAAGCAAGCAAATACCATACAAGTCTTTGAAGAGTTTAAAACTATAGCAAGAGAAACGCCCAATCCAGTCGTAAATGCTCTCACCTTCCGATCCGCGATTTCAATCCGGCTCGATTCGTTCCGCTTGGCCTGTTTGTTCTAGGGTCGCGGGTGATTTTATGGACTCTACCAAGAGTGGTTGCCGGATTCGGGTTTTGAGTAAGTCCTGGAATGGGTCTGTGTTGGTCAGGCTTGGGTCCAGCCACATGTCGAAGTCTTCACTGTTGAGCATGAGCGGTATGCTTTTCGGGTGGATGTGGCTGAACCTGGGGTGTGGTGGCAGGGTGATGATGGTGAACGACGGTACCACTTCTTCCTGGTAGTCCCACAGCTCATACAGGCCGGCAAAAGCGATGGCGCTTTCGGCCGGGTGGATGTTGTAGCACTGCTTGTGGCCTTTCTCACCTGTCCATTCATGGAAGCCGCTGGCCGGTATGATGGCCCGCTGGCTGTGAAAGCGTTTTTTCCAGAGTGGGCTGGTGCCCAGGCTGCCCGATCGGGCGTTGAAGGTGCTGTACTTTGGCGAGGGGCGGTAGCCGGTGCCGTCTGGTTTGCGTTCTATGAGCAGTGACCAGATGGCGTCCTGCAGGGTGCGGCCCTGGTGGGTTTCGTAGACGATCTGGGCTTTGGCTCCGGGGGCGATGTTAACGCGGGGCTCTATCCGGAGCGGGATGCCGAGTTCATCCAGGAGGCCCTGGACTAAGGGGTCGTCGGATACGTTGAATCGGCCGCACATGAAAACCTCCGTATCAGGTTATCACTTCCGCAAGCACTCCCAAGCCCGCTTACTGGAGACCTCTCGCCTTTCTGCTCTCCAACGGTTGCCCTGGGAGTTAGAGTAACCTCCGGCACGCAAGCGGTTATCAATCCATTCAATACGATCCTTGTAGCGCTTGCAAACGGCGGCCTTGCGCTTTTGATCCTGCTTCTTCTGAGCATTCGCCCTGGCGCGACTGGACGAAGATGAACTACGCCGCTCCCCTTGGCCAAGACGCTCTATCGCCCTCTGAGCGCCAACATTACTCCCCATTGGAACAATCGTCATACCAGGAGGGATGACTCGCTTGGCACGCTCATCTGACCTTGAGTCCGAGTAATGAGTCACCCCATTTTCGTCCACCCACTTGTACATGGCTTGAGCCTGGGCAGTTAAAGGGGCTGTGCTTAGAAGGTACAACAAGCAAATAAAGCTTCTGCGAAGAAACATCATCCACTCCTTTGAATGTTACCTAGCAAGCTTAACGAATCTGTCGCTAAAGTGGTAACAAAAGCAGCTGCTCAAAAGTGTCCACAAAGTGTCAACGCAACTGTGTTTTTGAGTGGTTATTTGTGGAATGCCGTTTTTGTAAGCGGCTGTTTTATGGAGCATTGTGGTTTTCTGTGGGCGTGAAAATAGGTGCGGCATCGGGTTCAATTCCCGCCGTCTCCACCACCTTGCAAGAGAAAAGCCCCTGATTTCAGGGGCTTTTTTCGTTTCTAATTTTGAAAAAATTGCTAACGTGTCGACCAAGTGTCAACGCAACTATTTAACCGCCTTGCCGGAATCCTCAGAAGAACTCGCAGACAGCAGCCTTTTTAGTTGCTGAGTATTTTCCCAAGTCATGACGCAGAGTAAAGAGAAGGCTGAAAAAAATAGTGACTGCAGTGCGAGCCCAAATCCTACTGATATCCAAAACGGATCAGCCTGCTTTTCAGCAGAGTAAGGGCCTTCAACAAAGCCAAGCTTCGCTATAACAACAATTCCAGCCACCAGACCCAAAAAACCGAAAATGTAGGCGATGAACTTAACAAAACCTGGAATAGTGCTCTTTGCGGGATCTTTTGTTGCTGCATCGGAGGAATCGCCGTAGCCTTTTTTAATATGTCCTTCTCCCGCTCCAGCCGATTACAGCGGGCTTCCAGCTCTTGGATACGGCGTTGCTCCGGGGTTAGGGCCTTGCCCTTCAGGGTGATCCCTTCGCGCTCATCCGTTAGCTGCTGAACCCATCGCCGGAGGACGCTTTCCCCCACTCCCAGGGACGTACTCGCTTGGGCAATGGTGTAATCTTGATCCAGCACCAGGCTGGCTGCTTCCTGCTTGAATTAAGGGGTAAAGGAACGTCGCTTTCTGGTCATCAGACACCTCGTTGATGGTGGCAATATTACCACCTACGTTGGTGTCCAGAATCATTGAACCACTACACTTGCCCACGGTTCTGACATTATTTTTTCAGAACGAGGAAACGCTGGGTGGGTAATCAAACTAAATGTAGGACGACCTACATCACTCTTGAATTCCTCGGCAAAGCTCAGCACATTTCTACCGCCTTGAAAGCCAGCCAAATAGCCAACCAGCCTTTCGTGCAAGCTCAGCTTGAGTACGTTTATTTCATCGACTTGGGCTTCGCTCATGATTCATCCCCCAGTAAACCCTGCCATGGATCATCTGAAAGACTTTTCTTTGCATCTTCTTTTGCGGTTTTTTTCGCCTGGGACACATGCGCTTTGCCTGGCTCGGAACTCTCCTGTTCAAGCAGCGCCATAACAGCGCCAAGCTTTTCCTTTGGTATGAGCATTAGTTCGCTATTCAGGCCCTTCGCGATCAACTCCAAGGTGTCGAGCCTAGGGTTTCCTTTGGACTCCAGGCGCTGATATTGCTGACGAGATACGCCTACACGCAACATCATGTCGCTCTGTTTGAGGCCGAGTGTCAGTCGCCGCTGCTTTATTTGGTGGAGTATCGAATTCATCATAGTAAACACATATGTTGCTTTTACGGCCAATAGCAACACATTAGTTGCTCGAGACTCAAAAGGCAACTTATTCGTTGCTTTTACATGGTTCACCACACCAGAAGTAGAAAAAGCAACGCAAGTGTTGCTTTTGGGTTGTTTGCGGGAGGCCATGAACGCTTGTAGCAGGAAGGGTTGCAAGCTATTTAGGGCATTTGCAGGCAAGGGTTTGGCTCAGGTGAAAGCGCCGGGTTAATGGACCAATTCAGTTCCCGTTTTGGGAGTTGAATCCGCGTCCTCCAGCACCACCACCTTGCAAGAGACTTTTCTTTGCGTCTTTTCCGCTCCCTTGATCTCCACACCCGCGGCACCATAACAACAGTACGCAACACTCCCAATCCGTGGAAAAGGAAGTCCAACGATGAACCAGCCAGACGATCCGGAGAGCCTGACTGAACTGATTAGCCGCATTCGGGCAACAACGAGGGATCAGGACCGGGTATCCGTTGGCGACCTGATGGCGGCGGTCGGAGAGCGCTCTTTTGGCCCTTTGGTGCTCCTTGCAGGCTTGATCACCGTGGCACCGTTAATCGGAGACATTCCGGGGGTGCCCACAATTCTTGGGCTTCTGGTGTTGCTCACACTGGGCCAATTGCTGTGCCAGCGGAGGTCCATCTGGATTCCTCGTCGGATGGCGGAACGAGGCGTGGCCAAAGAAAAGTTGCTCACAGGCCTTCGTTGGGCCGACAAGCCTGCCGCATGGATCGACCGCTGGACGAAGCGGCGCTTTTCCTGGCTGGTAACCGGCCTTGGTCAGTATTTGATGGCCCTGGTTTGTATGGCGGTTGCGGCAGCCATGCCGTTGATGGAGCTGATCCCCTTCAGTGCCAACGGAGGCGGGCTATCCCTGATGGCGTTCGGGCTCGCAATCGTGGCCCGGGATGGTTTGCTGGCTCTTCTGGCCGTGGCAGCCACCTGCGGAACCGGTTGGGTGGTACTGACGAATCTCCCATGGTGAGCCAGCGACACCCAAACCTGTCACCAAATGATACAAAGCGGATAACGATTGGCGCACTGCAAAACTGCTACTATTGCAACAACACCTTTGGTCGCGGGAACCCACCCGCACCGCGCCTTTGGCGCTCCGTTCAATACCCCAGCCTCTTAATGGAGCCTGGTTCCGTTGCAGGGATCGTTCTATGTCCAGCAAAGCAAAACAGTCCCAGAAACTCTTGCTGTTCCGACTGTTCGGCTCTCGGTTATTTGGCATTGGCACCCTGAAGATCCGGGAGATTCTCCCGTTTCAGCGCCTGACAAAGCTTCCGCACAGCCATCATGCGGTGATTGGGACAGCCACTTTTCGTGGAGCTGCGGTGCCGGTCATCGATATGTCTGCGGCGGTGGGCTATCCGGCGCTAACGCGGGAAGAGCAGGAGAAGGCTTCCATTATCGTTACCGACATCCAGCGACAGGAAATCGGTTTTCTGGTACGCGGTGTTCAGCAAATCATCGAAACAGACTGGAAAAGCGTTATGCCCCCGCCCAAGGCGCTGGGCAGCAACGCGTTTATTACCGGTCTGCTGGACGTAGAGGGCGATATTATCCAGTTGCTGGATGTTGAGCTGCTGCTAGCCCGAGTCTACCCGGAATCCCTCGAAACCGAAGAGGTCACACTCTCGGATGTACAGAGTGAAACCCTCCGCTCGCTCAACATTCTGCTGGTCGACGACTCCAGGGTTGCCCGCAAGCAACTGTGCGATGTTCTGGACAGCAAAGGCATCGGATACCAAGTGACTGAGAGCGGAGACCAGGCCTTGCAGATGCTAATGCAGGAACACGAACAGGGTCACCCCATCGACATTCTGGTCAGCGACATTGAAATGCCGGGGCTGGATGGCTATGAACTGGCGTTCAACCTACGGGACAACGCCCAAGTGAAACAACCTTACATCATCCTGCACACCTCACTGAACAGCGAGATGAGCCTCAGCTACGCCAACCAGGTCGGGGCCAATGAGGCCCTGACCAAGTTTGATGCCGAGGAACTTTTGCAGGCGATGCTTCGTGGTGCCAAACAGGCGAAATAAGCTGCGCCACCCCGCTCGCTCCCCGGCTTACTGAGCCGGCAGCTCGAATTTGTCCGGGTCGTTGAACAAATGCGCCCCTGCATCCAGCCATTCAGCAATCAGACGCAGCTCGGCCTGAGTGAGCATGCCCTTGTGGCTTTGCCGGATCTCAGCAGTTTCTGCGGTCTCGACCTCGTATTCGTCGTCATCCGGATCGCTATCAAACAGGCTGAAAAACCTCGCGCTGGCGATGGCGCCACGGGCGCTCATCAGCCGCCGGGAAAAACACACCCCCGGGTCTGGCAAGACCGTCATGTCACCCTGAATCCCTTCCGGGCATTCAGCTTCCAGATTCGTCTTGTCTACTTCGACCCACTCACCGGATGCTGTCTCCCGGATGTAGTAGTCGGGCTCAAACAACTCAACGTAGGATTCAAGGCGGCGCCCGTCCCAGGAGGCATTGCCGCTACCCAGAAGCAGGTTGGTGCTGGCTCCGCCGCCACCTACACCATCCGGGCAGGATTTACCCTCAGCGGCCCGGTGACAGTTCTGGCAAGACGTCACTACGTTCCGGTTCGGGTCCACTCGACAGGCATCCCAGATCGGCTGGATGTGTTCCTGGTAATTGATCGTCGCCTTGCAATCCGCCGTCCAGTTAGTGAGACAGCCCGGATCGGTGACCGGCGCCGGCGTGTTCAATCCGTCATAGCGCACTTCAAAGGCGAGTAAGGGATCGGGAGGGTTGCTCCAGAAATCCTCATAAGACACCCGGTCAGCCCAGGTAGCCTGCAGCTCCCGGAGGGAATCCACCAGCGCCTGGGCCATGGTGTCTTTCCACGCCACCGCCCGGATCTTCGGGTTGGCATTCGGGAATGGCATACCATCGCCCGGAGCCCCCGGATTGGCAGACGCCAGCTCAACATCCGTGCGGGCATGCGGAATATCAACTTCCGGGTCATGACAACCGTAACACTTGAGCTTTTCACCCTCTTCCAGCCGCAATGGCTGTGGGTGCTGCATCAGATAGTTATAGTTGTAATCTGGCCGGGCAATCAGGTCCACGCGCTTACCGTACTTGTTCACCACCTCGAAGCTGAAGTTGGTGTCGGCGGGCACCTTCACCAACGCTGAGCCATCCGGCTCAACCATGGCATATGACAACACGTCGTAAAGCGTGCGGTTGCCTGAACCTACCAGAGGCGTCAGCCCCAAGGGCGGCAACGGTCCTTCCGCCGGGTTCAGAATCTCGTTGGTCAGGATGGACTGCTCCAGCTCTGGGGGTATCTGGCGAGTCCCCACTACCCGGATAAACCGTTCCGAGCGGTCATCTGGCCGGGTTTGGCCCGGATCGCGACGTGTCTCGATCCCGCCGTCGTACAGGGCGGCCATATCGGCCCCATCCATGTCGTAGATACTTCGGATTTCGAACAGTGCGGTGTTGTCTTCCAGTTGCAGGTCGTGCCGCTCACCGGTATAGGGCTTAGCCAGTTCGTTGGCATCTGCAATCGCGATGTCGGTATAGAGCGCCCGCTCGTGACCACGAACCACTGGGAGCCGGGTGTTCTGCTGCGGGTCCACCATCCAGATGCCGTACTGCGGATCTCCCAGATCCTGAGTCGTTGCGCTGCCTTCACAGGGCAAGCTGGTATCGCCATCAGAGGTCAGGCACTGGGCCCAGCTGGCCAGTAACCGGCCGCTGCCATCGTTGTAGGGGCCTACCGCGCTGTACCATCCATTAGGAGACACCTGTCTTGGGTAAAAATTAACGAGGCCTGGTGTCATGGATTCTTCTGCCTCGCCGATCACGCTTTCATCTACAGGCTGGTCCACGGCAAAGAACAGTTTGCTGTTGATCTTGACGACATCACCACCGTAGACCGGGTTGTAGATATGGCGCATCGTCGTCAGCAGATTACCGTCATCCAGGGGGATAGGGTCCATGTAATGGATGAACGACGCATCGGAGAACTCTTCGCTCAGGCTTCCGAAGTAGCGATGCACATTTCCGCCCGCCGGAGTAATCCGGTACAGACTCAGCACATCTTCCACAAACACCCGCTCGTCTTCCGTCTCACCGGCCAGAGACGCACCGCACTTATCGTCTTCGGTCCAGTCTTTTGGATCTTCAAGCCCGGGAGGGAATCCATTGCCGTTGCCCTGCCCATAACCGCCCCCGTGGGGGTGCTGGTTAAAGTTGGGGTCGTCGATGTTGTCCAGGGTACAATCCGTCAACGTCTCATAGAGTCGTCCGAAGCGGATAAAAACCACGTGGCCGTCGTTCATGGTGCTCGGCTCTATGTCGTGGAACTCACCGAAGGTAATCTGCACCAGTTCGCTGCCATCCGGTTTAACGGAATGCAGCAGAGAGGCCGGCTCCTTGAAGTCTTCCAGATACTCCCTCAGGTCCAGAGTCTGCCAGTCACCCCGGGAGTGCTGACGACTGGAGGAAAAGACAATACGCCCCTCGTTGGTGTAGGTGGGGTTGGTGTCGTGCCCCGAATTCGCCACCAGATCGTCTTTGAAAATCCGGCGTACCTTACCCGTTGCAAAGGTGTATTCAAAAATATTCCAGGTAAAGTTTGTCTGGCTGCCAGCAGGGCCATGTGCCGCAAACACCATGCGTTCACCATCCGGAGACACATCCAGGTCCTTGACGTCGTAGGCGCCGCCGAAATAGCCGGCCAACGCGTGGTGCTCGCCGGAGTTCAGGGCTATCCGGTCGCGCACCATCAGCCGGGCTCCGGGCTCAAACGCGTAGGGCGCGCGCGGGTCCAGAGGTGGCCGGATGTTGATCGTCGCGGTTTCCCCCATCTCCGGGTAGTCCCGGACCACATAGGCAAATGGCCGGTCAGACAGGATCTCCTCCTGCCCATCGCTGATCTTGCCTTCAAAACATCCGGTCAGCCCCGTCATACTGAGGCCAACCAAAGCTATGAGGCGCATTCCGCTGCGTAATCTGATCATGATGTGTTTCTCCTACCCGAACACCTGATGTGCCAGGCCCGTCAACACGAGCCCGGCACCATCATCAACCAGGCATGAAATCGAACTTGTAATTCACCGGGGTGGCGGCCACGTCTTCCGGACCAAACGAGATCATCTGGATACGCGCCAGCAGTTTCAGTTCCAGGCGCTGATCCCCGAGCTGGCTGTCCACCAGATTAATGCTGGAAATACTGCCGTCCGGTTCGATCACGATGTGGAAAACAAACTTGCCCTGCAGGCCGGGATCGCTACGCAACGCCCGGTTGTAGAGCGCGTAGATGGCCCCCTTGTGCTGCTCAAAAGTACGGCGAATAGACTCCATGTCCCGACCACCCGCCACCGTCGAGCGGTGTGAGCCGCCGCTGCCACTGGCACCGCTGCCACCACCGCCAGAGCCACTGCCAATCGGGCTTTCAACCGCGGTTGAGCCCTTGCCTGCCAGTTGCGTGCCCGAGCCGGTATCGTTCATCACCGAGCTGTTCACACCACCACTGGTTTTCGTGGCAGAGGTTGCCCCCAGTACCGACCGGGCCGCTTTCGCCGCAGCCCCGGTTTTCACGTTGGTGTTCTGAGCCTGTAGCTTGGCCACATCCAGCGAGCTGCGCAGAGACGACAACTCCTTGGAAAAGGCTGCAACCCCCATCGTGGACACCTTGTCTCTTGCCTTCTTCACTTCTTTGGCCGGGGCTGGCTCCGGGACGGCTTTTTTCACCTCGGTGGGCTCCGTTTTCTGCTCCTGTTTCACCGGCTCAGGCGGCGGTGGTGGCGGAGGCACCACCTTGCGCTGCTCAATCAGAACCTTCGCAAGCGTAGGCGGAATCCGTTCTTTTTCTTCCCGCTCAATCTCCGGCAAAGGCAGCCATGGAAAAACGACCGCCAGAAGCATCAGCAGCAGTAACAGTCGCTTAAGGATGCGTTTGAAGCGGCCGTCTTCCTCGCGACTGGCGTCCCAGGGCAGAGCAAAATCAACGGGTGTTGTGGTTATCGCAGTCATCAAACCCTCCTGTTATGCGCCACTGCTGCTGGCAACCCGGGAAACTGCCATGGAGAGATCACGATAGTCTGCCTTTGCGCAGGTCAGCATCACCCGCTTCAACAACTCGTACGGAATCTCCTGGTCCCCCAGAACGGTCACCGCACGGCCCAGGCTTTTCTCCCGTTCGGTCAGCTCCGTGCGCTTACTGGCCAGAAAGGTCAACTCTTCCATCAGGCCATCAATCAGCCCATTGGACGTGATCACTTCGTTGATGGTCGCAACCGGGCGGCCATCCACCAGAATGTCCTCTTCCGTGATCGTCACCACAGTGGTTTCTTTCGGCCGCTCTTCAGCCGTGGAATCCGGAAGCACCACGTCGTTCACTTTGATCAGCTGGTTGCTGCCAGAGTTAAGCAGCAGGAAGAACACCAGGATCGTAAAGATGTCCATCAGCGAGACCAGATTCAGCTTGGCCGGCTTCATGAAGGTCTTGGCGCTGCCCTGCAGGCCAAACGATGTCATCTGTTCACTCATGACTTACCTCCCTTAGCCGGTGCATCGCCCAGAGAAATGTCCGGGAACAGCTGCACTTCCACCACATCGGCCACCACCACGGTCTTCGCGACTCGCAACGTATCCATCGTGGACACCAGAGCCTGGTAGGTCACACCGGGTTCGGACAACAGCAGTGCATCGCTCTTGGCAATGCTCTTGGCCGCCAACTGACGCTTAATGTCCTGAAGCACCGTCGACAGGGTCCTGAAGTCGTGACGCGACTCTTCGCCCTCTTCCTCTGGTTCAAGCTGGTCAATCCGCTTCACCAAACGGCCACTGGGAAAATAGACCTCGATTCCGGATTCCCTGACCACCACTTCCAACTGCCGGTTTTCTTCGGCACTGGCCGTCTGGGCGCCAGTCAGGTCGGGCAGGTTGAGTTCCAGAATAGAGATATGGTTAAACACCATGCTCATCAGCAAAACCGGCACCAGCACAATCATCAGATTCATGAAGGCCGTTATGTCGATGTCTGCTTCTTCCAGCTCTCTTCGTTTTACAAACATATCGAATTACCCGCTGTGATCAGGCGTCCGAAGCGCGCGTGTTAACAGAGCTGCGATTGCTCCGAACAATGGTGTTCAGCGCCTTAACGCCCGCCATTTCAATGCTTTCGACAATTTCCAGGGTCTTGCTCTGCAACAGAGAGTGGATCAGGAGCAGCGGAATAGCGGCAATCAGACCGAAAGCGGTGGTGTTCATGGCCACCGAGATGGACTGCGACAACAGGGTCGCCTTATCGGCCGGATCGGCATTGGCAACCGCGGTAAAGGCGGCGATCAGACCAATGATGGTGCCAAGCAGCCCCAACAGCGTGGAGACATTCGCCAGGATCGACAGATAGTTCGTGCGCTTGGCTAGCCGTGGAATGCTCTCCATCACACCTTCCTGCATGGCGGCATGAATGTCATCACGACGGGGCGAAGCACGCATGGTGTCCAGGCCAACCGCAATCAGTCGGGCGATGGCAGAAGAACCGGACTCTGCGGCCTTCTCTGCCTGCTCAAACTTGTTCTCATTCATCAGCGGCAGCAACTCACTGTAGGCCGCCCGGTTGCTGCGGTACGCCCGCTTCAGGAACAACCAGCGTTCAACGGCAATCGCCAGACCGATGATCAGTACCAAGGCAATGGGGAACATGAAGGCGCCGCCTTCCTGAAAAAAAGAAACAATGCTTGTGTAGACATTCATGGGTGGTTCTCCAGACAGTTCTGTTCTTGGTTCGTCAGTTGGGGTCTTGCCCTGAGACCCCAACCGGGTCCTCGAGGGAAAGTTCGTCGTAGAAGCGCATGGATCGGGCGTGCACGTCCCGATCCACCACTTCAAATACCCGCCCGGATACAGACGTAATCGAGCGGTACAGGTTTTCGGGGCCCTCCGGCGGCTTCCAGGGGATGAAGTAACTCACCGACGGCTGCTCTTTATCACCTACAAACGTACTTTCGAGATCGACGGCCTCTTCGGCACCTGCAGCGATAGCGAATAAACCGGTCAGCGTCAGCGCAGCAAGCTGGCGTGTGATGTGATCAGACATGTCCTAGCCCTGTTCTTTCGATGAATCGGAGGAAGCCTGTGGGCCTTCACTCTGGGCAGTCTGGCCCGCCGGGGCATCCGGCAATTCCGGAACAGAGGGCGGGTTATCAATGAAGCTGGTCTCAATGCCGGTACGGCGACGGATCTCGATCAACCAGTCCGCAACCCGCACATCGTCCTCTCCCCGAAGGAAGTGGTAGGCCTCATAATGGGGTTGAGCCTGCTCCGGCTGATTCATGTAAAGGTCATAGAGAATGGCCAGGTTGAGGTGCGCCTCCGGAAAGTCCTTCCACTGCTCCAGAGCCGCGAGATAGGCCGCCCTTGCGCGGGCGAATTCGCCCTGGCGCCGCTCAAAGACCGCCTGTTCCAGGTAGGCGTTCACATTGGACGGGTTAACAGCCAACGCTTTCTGATAGTACTCACGAGCTTTCTCCGGCTTTTCCCGTCGCTCGGCCAGCGCCGCCAGCTTCACCCAGGGCCCGGACAGTCCGGGATAAGCCTTGGTCATGGCCCAGAACCCCTTACGAGCCATACGGAAATCACCCGATGCCATCAACGCCTGGGCATCGAGAAATGCCGCCCGCGCTTCCGCCGCCACCGGGGCAGCTTCCCGGGTGTATGGATTCGGCGACGGCACATAGGGAATCTTTTGGCCCTGGGCGCTGTAGGCCTGTTTCGGGAGATAGGCTTTGCCGTCACCCCTCACAGTGTTGAGGTGTTCTTCCGATGCCCCTGAGTTCACCCCGTCGGTTGCCGTGTCAGCGGGGCTCATCGGAAGCACCGCTCCACATCCGGAGAGAACCATCAACGTCAGCAAGACTGAGGAACGAAACGCGTTACCGGATACCATCGCCATAAGCCACCTCAACTTCCTGCTTGTCGAACCGGGCTGGGTTCAGCTTGGCCATTGCCTCAAAGCTGCGCTCGATCCATGGATTAAATGTGCCGCTCCATGAGCGCTCGATATTGGCCTGATGAACTTCAATCGCCAGGTCTTCAAATGGAATGGCTTCCTCTTCCAGAACCAGTTCGTACTGCATGGCTTCCAACTGACTGAGCCCCCCCGGTCGCGGTGCATCCATCAATTCACGGGCGAACTGGCCGTAGAGGTCTGCAATATTGAAGGTCGCCCGGGTGGTCTGATCCATCACGCCATACGCAGCGGCTTTCTGGTATCGATCAAGTGCGTTCTTCAGCTTCTCGTTCTTGCGTGGGATGCTGCTGTTTAATGGGTGTTTCAGGCGCACGCGATCAAATTCAATCCGCCAGTAGTCCCCATATTTGTTGTTCGCCCAGGCGGCCAGCCACTGCGAACGCTCGGTTTTCCAGTCATCCGGCGCTTTGTTGTGGCCATCAATCACCCGACGCAACCAATACAGATGGCGGTGATAATCCTCCATCCGCTCATAAAGGTCCGCCACGTGATAACGGGCTTCCATCCGGGTATCAAACGGCTCTTCGTAATCGAAGGCCCATTTCTTGAAATAGGCCAGAGCCTGCGCGTCATCACCCGCTTTCTCGAACAGCTCCGCGGCCAGGAACAGAGCATCCCGGCGGACATCCGCACGTTGGTCGGTGCGATAAAGCTGCTCGTACTCGGTCGCTGCCTGCAGCCATTGCTCATCCTGTTCATAAGCCCAGGCAATCTTCTGGGACAGGTCCGTAGCCAACTTGTGGTGAGGGAACCGTCGACGCAACTCAAGCATTTCCGCAAGCGCCGGGTCCCACTCCTCCAGCGTCATCAAATGCGTTGCTGCATCAAACTGGGCGATCACCCGGACATCGGTGTCTGGAGCCACGGTTTTAATCCGCAAGAACTGATCGACCGCCCCCTGAAGATCAGACACCGCCAACGCCTGCTCGCCCTGCTTGTAGATGGTGACCGCCATGCGCTCTGTAACGGCTTGATGATCCGCATCGCGGATATCGATGTACTGCAGCTGGCTCCGGTAGCCGTTCTCCGCCGCAGCGAAGTCGCCCAGCTCATACTGGCTGTGTGCAATCACCCCCCAGGCGGTACGATTGAGTTCCCGGTCCACCGCCCCGGTGCCACTGACAATGCCCGTCGCCACCTCCAGCGCCTTCTCATAGCGCCCAAGGGCAAACAGCTCTTCCGAGATTTTTGCCAGCACAGCACCCGAACGCTCATCATCCCGGAAGGTCTGAACAAAGCGCAGCTGGCTTTCCACCCCTTTGCTGCGCCAGTCACGAAGGCGATCGCTGTTCTCCCCGGTGCTGCCCATGAGCCGTTCGGCTTCTTTCTGATAGGCAATGATGGCGGCATAACCGGAATCTGCGCCGAACTCCGGGTTCCTGAACTCATAGGCCGTGCGCTCGTAGTGAGTAATGGCCGTTGAGTAATCACCACCGTCAAACGCGGCTTCGGCGCGCATGTACACCATTTCCGGCACTTTCGGATCGTTCGGGAAGGTTTCCTCAAACTCACCGTAGAACTGGGCTGCCTTCAGGAAGCTGGTCAGTCGATGAGCCTCAGTGGCTGCCACCGCACCGTTTTTCAACGAACCATCGGCAAGCTCCCGGGTCAGGCGCTGCCCCGTCGCATGGTAATGACGCGCCAGTTCATCAATGTAGAGTTTCAGGTTCGGGATGACTTTCGCCTTGAGATCCGCAGGCTTGCTTTGCCAGAACTCAGAGCCCACGCCATAGCGACGCACGTAGTTCTCCTTCTCCGGAAGCACCTGCTGCGAGAACTCGCCGTCGACGTAGGCCCGGATCATCTCGGCGTGCATTTCCGGCGCGCGCTCAGAATCCGGATTCTGAGCAACGAAAGCCCGGAACGAGGAGGCCGAATCTTCGTATCGTTCCTTTTCGAGATAATGCTGACCCAGACTGGAGTACAGGATCCAGGTGTACTTTCCTGCCTCCGGACGGTTGGCGAACATCGCATCGATCTTGCTGGCGCCACCGGCATAGGCCAGGCCGACACTCATGATGCGTAAGGTGTCATCCACCAGCGACCGGTTGACCTTGTCCAGAGCTTCCACTTTGCCATCCCCTGGTACCAGGCGATCCAGTACCCGGGAAAACGACAACAGGCTCTGGTCATAGTCCGACAATTTGTACTGCGACCAGCCCAGCAAGTACCAGGAATTATTCAGGAACGGCGATTCGTCCCCGATGGCAACCACAGCACGGTAAGCCTGTTCCGCCTCTTCGTATTCTTCATGACGGAAGTGGATATCGCCCTTGCGGAAATAGACCTCCGCCAGGCGCTTTGAATGGGGGTGCTGAATGATAAAGTCTTCCAGCACCACCTTGGCATCCTGGTCCCGGCCATCGAGATCATAGGCTTTGGCCAACTGATACATGGCCTCCGCGTTACGCTCAGAATCCGGATACTTGCTCAGCAACTGGTGGTAGGCCGAAATCGCCTCAGGGAAGTACCCGTCGTCACCGGGCAGAGCCCCACGCAACTGGTCGTAATCGCCTTCGAGCATATGAACGCTGGCAATGCGGCGTTCGATCTGTTCATACAAGCGCCGGTCTTCGATGGTTTTCAGCAGTTCCTGATACTCGCGCCGGACATCCTCGTGCATCACCCTGGGCAGTGGAACATCCTCCAGCGGGCTCCGATCCTTCTGAAGACCGGCAATCGTAGACGGCCCCTGGAATGCCCCACAGCCACTGACCAGAACCCCGAACAACAGAAGACTAGATCGCTTCATCATGATCGCCCTCCTGCCCGGCCCCGGTGCCTGCCGCTGCGTCATCCTCAGGTTCGAGCGTTTGCAGCGATCGGTCCAGAATGCGCACCTTCGCCAGTTGTGCCTCAACCTGATATTGCTCAAGCCGGCCCTGATGAATATTGAGTTCAGTGGTTACCAAGGCCAGCATCACGTCCTCCAGGCGTTTTATCAGCCCGTCGGTCCGGACAAGCTCTGCCGCCACTGAAGCCATCATTCCGTTCACTTCCTGTTCAAAATAAGCATTACTGGAAAGGCTTTTACTGCCCTGAAGCGCCGACAAAGCGGCTTCAGCCCGCGCCAACTCGAAGTTCAGGTCGTCTTGCAGCCAGGCGAGTTTTTCCCGCTCATCAGCCGGCTGCGCGGCCAACTGTTCCGCCAAACGCTGGCGCTCCTGCTGCAGAACCGCCATCCGGCTCTGTATCTCAAAAAGACGATCCTCCTGGCTGGCGCCATCGCGCTTGCCCACCCGGGCCGCCAGAATCGTGCTGAAATCCGAGCGGCGGTTTTGCCAACGCTTGAGGTTGTTACGGATGGCATACAGATCTCTCAGGTCTTTAAGAACCGACTGAAAGGTGTGCTCAGACATCAGCTCAACCAGAAAAGGAGAAAGGCGATTCACCGCTACCGATGGCGCTTGTCCAAACCAGTCGCTTTGATCGAGGACGTCCTCGAGATTGCGAACGAAGAGCTCAAGCACATCGGCCTGGGCCAGAGTTTCCCGGGCCTCTGTCAGTTGCCTGAGGGTATGGCGGAACCGATGGTCTGCGTTAATAAAGCCCCTGGCTGCCCGGCCCTCCAGCCCAAGACGCTCATACACATGCGGCCGCAGCAGAATGGCTTCCTGCACCTCCGGCAAAGCTACCGACCGGCTTGTCAGCACATCCAGCGGAGCCAGCGCCTGTCGATAGTCGCCCGCATTGATGGCCAGCCAGCTCGCCCCCAACAGCCCCCGATTGGAGTAGGCTCCACGGGTATTGATATTCGCGAGCTGCAGCCCCGCGTTCGGCATGTCATCGTGGCTGGCATAGAGATGCGCCAGCGCCATCCGGGCACGATCAGCCAGTCGCTGCCGTTCCGCAGAGCCATCGTCGAAAGCCAGAACGCGTTCCAGAGACTCAACGGCGTCCGCCGTTCGCCCCTGCCGTTCCAGCGATATCGCAAGGTTGAAGTAAAAATAAGGCGCAAAGGGGCTGCCAGGCTGAATGCTTTCCGCTACGTTTTTTCCGGCGTCAAGATAGCCCAGCTTCACATTGACCAGCGCCGCCAGATACCGATATTCAGCATCCACCTGAGCTGGCATCCTGCCCTGAATCTGATTGAGGTTTCGGGCCGCGGTTGCCGTCTCCCCTCTCAGGTACTGCATCTTGCCAAGGTAGAACCTCGCCCGGTTGCGCACCGGCTCGCTCAGGTTGCTGTCAGCCAGCCGGTCAAAAATACCCTCGGCCTGCTCGTCCAACCCATAGGACAAACTCACCCCACCCTTAAGCAGCTCGGGATACGTTCCATGGTTGGCAATACCGCCGTGCTCTTCAGCCCAGGCGTACTCCACCAGGGTTTCGAAGTAATTCTGCTGAAAATACTGGAACAGAACGGCACCGTATTTCAGGTCCCGAGCTTCGGTTTCATCGCCTTTGGCCGTGGTGGCAAGGGGCAACATCAGCACCACCAACACCCAAAGACATCGTATCTGCGAGGAAGACCACCGGAGCCACATGCCTTACCACTCCCGAACCGAAAACTCAGGCTGCTGACGCGCCTCAGAATCCGCAATCGCAAGCTCGACAAACTTGGGCCCCTGGGTCTTGGTGAACTTCAGGCTGCTGCCGCGTTTGTATTCACGCCCGTTTGGACCCAGGCCCACAAAAAACGCAGACAACGTGTGCTGCCCCGGGCTCAGGTTACCGAGGTAGATCTGATGCTTACCGCCACGGGCTAACGCCTGACGCTCTTCGCGGCTGTACAGATAACTGGTCACCACCTCGTTATCCAGGCGCACCTCGACCCCTTCCAGCGCAAAGTACTGGCCAACGTTCAGCGACACGAACACGTGGAAACGGGTATTTGCCGGGAACAGCAGATCCTCCTCCAGCACCCGAAGATCTCTGTTCAGACTGACCACCGTCTGCTTAAGTGACTGGATATCCCGGGACAGTTCATTCACCGCCCGCCGGGCCTGCTCACGACTTTCACGAACCGAGAACGGCGTCTCGATGATCCGCTCAAGAGCAGCCCCGATTTCAGCACCGGCTTTGTGCTCAGCGCTCTCCGCTTCGTCGGCTTTCACCTGCCCGACAACCAGCACAACACACGTCAACAGCCAAGCCATCCACCCTCGAGAAAACACACCGGGGAAGCCGCTTGTTCCATTTTTCTTTTGAAACGCCACCATCCTGCTCCTTCACCGGCCACCGACCAAGGGGACCGACGAGTCTGTTGAACATTCAGGGGACTGACTTTTGGGGCGTCTGACTCATGCTTGCCGGCTCTTTTCAGTGGCCGTTCTTAAAAGCGGTCAGATTCATTTTTTGGATGATTCAAACGTCAAATATTGTTAAATACGCTAGCACAGGTTCTCAATTCTGAAACATACCTTTTGACGCCAGCTTCAATTTATGAGCACTCCATCTCAAAAACACGAAGCGACAGTTGCCTAACGACGAACCTCCCCCCAAAGTTCCCAAGATTTTTAAATTTTTCATAAAAAACATCTGGTTACATTGATTAACATGATTTTACATTTGAGGTGGACTCTCCTTGCTCTGGCCGTTTCAGCAACGAGCCCGGCATTGCAGGCAGACGAACAGGCGCCAACCCTTGAAGTGGCCGACCCGTACATCGAGGTGCACACGGCACCCGGCCGGGGCTACCCGATCTTTCACGTGATCGAGAAAGGGGAAGAGGTCGAGCTGCTGAAACGCAAAACCAACTGGTACAAGGTGCGCGCAGCCTCCGGAGAGACCGGCTGGACCAAAGCAACACAACTTGGCCGAACTCTGGAACCAACAGGGCTTCCGGCAGACCTGCCGGAAATCGGCCACGGCCAGTATCTTGAGTCCAGCTGGCGGGTTGGGTTTACCGCCGGCCAGCTGGAGCAATCACCCAGCTTCAGCCTGACCGTTGGCTACCGCCCCCTGACATGGCTGGGGGCAGAACTGGAGGCGGGCAAAATTTATAACCAGTCAGTCACCAGTGATTACTATGGCGCCAATCTGATCATCGAGCCGCTGCACGGAATGGCCCTGACCCCCTACGCCCTCGCCGGCGTCAGCCAGTTTTCCTTTGATGCACGCCAAAAGGTTCTGCTCAGTGAGCTCGGCGATGCCGATGGCATCACCTTCGGCGGCGGTATGGGCTACTACGTGGGGCGCAACTTTCTTATCCGTGCCGAGTACCGGGTGTACTCGGTCTCGTCCAATTCTGACAGCACAGGTTTAAACGAATGGAAAATAGGGCTGAACACTTTCTTCTGAAGACGCGCCGGCTTATCGCTCACCGTCGCTTACTGGCCGCCAGCGCGCTCTCTCTGGCCTGCCTCTCGCCCGCCCAGGCAGAAGAGCCCGCCACACACGCCCCGGTGCAGGTGATTGAACCCGACATCAGCCCACGCAGTATCAGCGAAGCGGATCTTGATACCGAGTTCTTCGAGGTGGGCGCCTTTGCCGGCGTGCTGTCCATTGACAACTTCAGCACCGAACCGCTCTACGGCATCAGCGCGGCCTTTCACGCCACGGAAGACTTCTTTCTGCAGTTTAACTTTGGCATGAGCGAAGCCGGGTTAACGTCCTTCGAGGAACTCAGCGGCTCCAATGTCAGACTGCTGACAAGCGAGGATCGGGACTACAGCTACTATGACTTTCTGGTGGGCTACAACATCTTTCCGGGCGAGATCTTTTTCAGTGATTCACTGACGTTCAATTCGGCGTTTTACATTGTGGGCGGGGTCGGGAACACGGAGTTTGGCGGCGAAAGCAACTTCACCACCACTCTGGGTACCGGCTTCCGGATTGTATTGCTGGACTGGCTGACGGTGCACATCGACTTCAGGGATCACATGTTCAACAGCGACCTGATCCGCGAATCTCAACTGACCCACAACATTGAGCTGTCTTCCGGTATCACGCTGTTCTTCTGACTCAGAAACACGATCACAGCCCTCTGAAAAGCGGGCTGTGATCGTGTTCAGATCAGGAATCGAGACCCAGCTTCAACGTCGACAGGGTTCGGGCGCGAACCGCGTCCAACAGCTCAGCATCGTCGACCAGCGATTGGCCATAGGAGGGCACCAGCGCCTTCATACGAGCCTGCCACTGTTCGGAGCGGATCTTCTCAGGGAAGCAGCGTTCCAGCACATCGATCATCGCATTGGCAGCAGTAGAGGCGCCCGGAGAAGCCCCCAGCAAGGCAGCCAGCGTGCCATCTTTGGCAGCCACAATCTCGGTGCCAAACTCCAGCTTGCCGCCCCCTTCTTCCGTCTGCTTGATGATCTGCACTCGCTGGCCGGCCATCTGCAGCTTCCAATCACCTTCCTGAGCATCCGGGAAGAAGTTCCGCAGAGAGTTCACCCGGTCAGCATGAGACTGGAATACCTCACCAATCAGGTAACGCGTCAGATCCATATTGCTCTTGCTAACCGACAGCATCGGGCGAAGGTTCGTGGCCCGCACAGAGCCAATCAGATCAAACACCGAACCCTGCTTGAGAAAACGCGTGGTAAAACCGGCAAACGGCCCAAACAACAAAGCCGGCTCCCCGTTTATGATGCGGGTATCCAAATGCGGAACCGACATGGGAGGCGCTCCGATAGGCGCCTTGCCATACACCTTGGAGTGATGCTTCTGGACAATGTCCGGCTTCTGGCACACCAGCCACTGCCCGCTGACCGGGAATCCACCGTAGCCACGAGCCTCATCAATCCCGGACTTCTGCAACAGAGGCAATGCCCCACCACCAGCGCCGAGGAATACAAATCCAGCTTCCAGCTTGGTCAACTCACCCGTTTTCTGATTCTTGACCCTGAGCTTCCAACGGCCATTATCCCGCTGATCGATGTAGTGCACGGGGCTGCTGAGCATCAACTCAAAGTTTGGCTGAGTTTCCAGCCATTTGACCATACTGCGGGTCAGGGAACCGAAGTCGACATCAGAACCGTGCTTGATTCGGGTTGCGGCCACCCGCTGCATGGGATCCCGATGGTGTACCACCAGAGGCATCCAGGCTTCCAGCTCCTCCGGGTTTTCGGTGTATTCCATCTCCCGGAACAGGTGATGTGCGCTCAACCGCTCGTAACGACGCTTGAGGAAAGCCACGTCCTTTTCCCCCCAGACAAAACTCTGGTGCGGGGTACGGTTAATAAACGAAGAAGGCTCAGGCAGGATGCCCTGCTCAACCAGGTACGACCAGAACTGCAACGAAACCTCAAACTGGGCATTGATCTTAAGCGCCCGCTCAATCGCAACATCGCCATCGTCGGTTTCGGGGGTGTAATTCAACTCACAGTACCCGGCGTGACCGGTCCCTGCGTTGTTCCATCCGTCTGTGCTCTCATGGGCAACGTGGTCAAGACGTTCCAGCATGACGATGTCCAGGGACGGGTCCAGCTGCCTGAGCATCATGCCGAGGGTGGCGCTCATGACGCCCCCACCGACCAGCACTATATCTGCCTGTCTAACGGCCATTGGTTTTCACCCTAGCTTAGTGTTGAAGCTTGCTGCCACTTCACGATCAGCAAAGTGGCCTTTCGGAAGCCGAATTGGCGCGAGGTAGACGGCGCTACCGAGAGCTTCCGGTCTGAAATTGAGAGCAATTATCCCGATTTTCGCTGAAAGAATAAATTGCGATTATCAATTGATGCGTGTCGACTGCGGGCACTACTGATACGGCTGGCCTGAAAAACGCGTGCCTTGGCACGGCGCCCGTCCTTTTATCATTTTTCCGAGATTGTCTCGCGTTTTGTTAACAATATCAGCGCCACTTTAGTCTGATACCCGACTATCCGGCCGACGGATCACCCCCAGACGCTGTGTCTGACGCATTGCGTTGCTGACCCACGCCCACTTTATACGGTATCTTGTGCGCCGGATATCCGGCACCGATGAGTCAAGAGGTGCCCCCACGCTAATCTGGTTGAGGTTTTACTATGTTAATGGCAATCGGCGCCGTTATTGCCGGTCTTATTCTGCTGGTCTGGAGTGCAGACAAGTTTGTCGATGGTGCCGCCGCGACGGCGAAGCATCTGGGAATGCCTACGCTGCTGATCGGGATGGTCATCATCGGCTTTGGCACCTCGGCACCAGAGCTGGCCGTTTCTGCTATGGCCGCCTCCGACGGCAATCCGGGGCTGGCTCTTGGCAACGGCTATGGTTCCAACATCACCAACATCGCCCTGATTGTCGGCCTCACGGCCCTGATCGCTCCGATTGCCGTGCACTCTCAGGTCATACGGAAAGAACTCCCGCTGTTGGTCGTGCTCACCCTGATTGCAGGCGCCCAACTGATTGACGGCGAGCTGAGCCGGCTGGATGGCTGGGTGCTGCTCGCGGTGTTTGCCGCCGTAATGGGCTGGTCTATCTATCAGGGGTTTCAGGGCAAAGACAACGATCCTCTGGGCGGAGAGACCGAAGCGGAGATCATCGCTCACCCGATGCCAATGAAAACGGCTTTGATATGGCTCGTGGTCGGGCTGGTCCTGCTGGTTGTCAGCTCCCGCCTGCTGGTCTGGGGCGCCGTATCCATTGCGCAAAGCCTTGGCGTCAGCGATCTGGTTATCGGCCTGACCGTTGTCGCGATTGGCACCTCCCTGCCAGAACTGGCCTCTGCCATCGCGGCCGTAAAGAAAAACGAACACGACCTGATTCTGGGCAACATTCTCGGGTCTGGGATTTTCAACACCCTGGCAGTGGTCGGGCTTGCCGCCGTCATCCAGCCTCTTTCGGTTGCTCCGGAGGTGCTCTACCGGGACTGGACCCTGATGCTTGGCCTGACCCTGGCGCTTCTGGTCATGGGCTTTGGCCTGACGGGCTGGCGAAAGCTGATATCCAGAGTGGATGGCACCCTGCTGCTCACCACGTACGTCGCCTATACCGGGTATTTGCTGTGGACGGTGGTTGGACCCACCGCCTGATGCGGTAACGGCGAAGCCGATTATTCGGCCTCGCCGTTACCCAGCAACTCAATCAGGTTGCTGCGGACCTCGTCCATCAGCTGCCCGAGGTCTTCCCTGGTTTTTCCTGCCGTATCAACGGGGTTCCCCACACGGACATCTACAGGCTGCCCCAGGTTAATCTGCCAGGTTCGGGCAGGCAGCACCCGATGAATGCCCCGGATGGCTACCGGAACGATCACCGCCTGAGTTTCAAGGGCCAGGTGAAAACAGCCTTTCTTGAACGGCAAAAGCTGACCATCCGGTGAACGCGTCCCCTCAGGAGCCGCCCACAGCACAATACCACTCTCCATCATCTGCCGCGCCTTCTCCAGATCTCTGACCGCACGAGTCCGGTGCGCCCGGTCCACAGACGGAAACTCTGCAGCGCGCATGGCCTGGCCAAGCAACGGGATACGGAACAGCTCCTTTTTTGCCAGCATGCGAATAGACCCTGGAAGCGACACGAAACTGACCGGAATGTCGTAATGGCTGGCGTGAGTGCACATGATGATATACCGGCGGCCATCATTAAAATCCGGCACCTGCCCCCGGACACTCAGACTGGCACGCACCAGCCGCAACAGGGCCGCCGACCATTCGCGACAATATTTGTCGACAATCGAGCGATTCAGTTGTCCAAACAAGGCGCGCACTAAAACCAGCAGCGAGTAAAGCGCGGTAAGCCCTACAGAGCCCACCACTACGCCCGCCCGGCGCAGCAGAGTGGCTGATTCAGTAAGAGGGCTCAGATTCAGTCGCTTCATCGTTGATTACCTTATGAGCATCCCGGCCTGACATTCGGGGGCCGGATAACGTCTCCGGATTATAGCGACTTGGCCTGCCCCTGAATAATACCGCCACATTTGATCAATTATTGAACAGGCGCTATAGATAATTAGGTTGTACATGCGCAAACCCGTTTGCGCCCCGGCCCTCCGTGAACAAGATCAACGACAGGAGACCGAACATGACCAAACTCAAAAACCAACTGCAATCGCCGGGATCGGTCGCCCCTGATAATCTCTCCCGGCGACGAATTCTGATCGGCAGCGCAGGGGCCATGGCAGCTGTCAGCCTGCTGGGGTTCAGTCGGCTGGGAACCGCCGAAGAACCCAAATCCCTTCCGGATTACGCCGCCTGGAAAGAACGCAGCGCCCTGATCGTGCACAGCGCCAACACGATGGAAACCCAGCGGGGGGCCATCGGCAGTGGCGTCATTACCCCCAGTGATCGCCTGTTTGTGCGTAATAACCTGCCACCCCCACCCGCCAGCGTAACCATGGATCCCGACGCGTGGGAAATCCGGTTCGAAGGGGTGAACAACCCGAAAACAATGACAGTCGGGGAACTCAAATCGATGGGGGTCACCACCGTTGCAGCGGTACTGCAGTGTTCCGGCAATGGCCGTGCCTTCTTTCCTCACGGCGCCAGTGGCACCCAGTGGTCTGTCGGTGCGGCCGGGTGCGTCATGTGGACAGGCGTACCCCTTCGGGATGTCATCCAGGCCCTTGGAGGCGCGGTTGACGGCGCCCGCTATGTCACCGGGGCCGGAGGAGAAACCCTGCCGGACGGGCTAGACCCGGCATCCATTATGGTGGAGCGATCCATTCCCACCCGGGCGCTGGACAGCGCCATGCTCGCGTGGGCGCTCAACGATGAGCCCCTGCCACGAACCCATGGCGGCCCGCTACGACTGGTCGTGCCGGGCTACTATGGTGTCAACAATGTCAAATACGTGAAGAAAATAGCGATGACCGACAAGCAGACCGGAGCCAAGATTCAGGCCTCCGGTTATCGGGTACGGGACGTTGGCATGAAGGGCGCCCCGGACCAGCCCTCCATGTGGGAGATGAACGTGAAGTCGTGGGTGACGGCGCCACTGCAATCCAGTCAACCGGGGCGCAACCTGATTTACGGCGTTGCCTTGGGAGGTGCCGTAGGCCTGAAGGCCGTCGAGGTCTCCATCGACGGTGGCAAAACCTGGAAAACCGCCCGGTTTCTGGGGCCGGATCTGGGCCCGTATGCCTGGCGGCCGTTTGTTCTGGCAACCGATCTGCCCTCTGGAAGCTACCGGATTGTCAGTCGCGCAACCGATGTGAACGGCAACCGCCAGCCAGAAGGTCGCGTCGATAACGAGCGTGGTTATGGACACAATGGGTGGAGCGACCACGGAGTAACGGTCGCCGTTGGCTGATTCGCCGCGGGCGGCGCACGGATGCCTGCCGCCCGCACTTCATGGTGCGGGCATCATGAGAACAATGCGTCTGATCATCGTCGCCGGGGGGCTGACGTTTGCCTCCACCGTGCCTGCGGGCGACAACATGGGGCGCCAGGTTTTCACCGAACTGGCTCAGCCCTCCTGCACCTTATGCCATACCCTGGCCGATGCTGACGCTGCAGGCACCATCGGCCCGAATCTGGATGAGCTGCAACCTGACCGTGAACGGATTGTGCGGGCCGTCACCAGTGGCGTGGGCGTGATGCCTTCATTTGAGGCCTCACTGACCGCCGCTGAGATTCAGGCGGTCGCCGATTACGTTGCCTCCGTTACCCGGCAGCCCAGATAACCCAAGCAACGCCCGCCCGTTTCACTCAGCGCCATGAAACTCCATGGCAATGGAGTTCAGACAATACCGCTGTCCGGTGGGAGGAGGCCCATCGGGAAAGACATGCCCCAGATGACTGTCGCAGCGCGGGCAACGAATCTCGGTACGAGTCATACCCAGGCTGCTGTCCTCCAGATACCGGATGTGGTCAGGATCAAAAGGCTGGAAGAAGCTGGGCCAGCCCGTGCCCGAGTCAAACTTGGAGTCCGAACTGAACAGAGGCAGATCGCACAGCCGGCAATGGTAGGTGCCGGCCATTTTGTTATCCAGCAAGGTGCCACAGAACGGGCGTTCCGTCCCGTGGTCAAGCAATACCCGGCGCTCCTCAGAGGACAGTTGTCCGGCCAGGGTTTCAATCTTTTCCGGAGTTAACGGCGTCAGGTCGTAACCTGCTGCAGATACACTCATTGTTGCCTCCTCAGGCCTGGTCTGGGTCGTCGTTACGGTATTCCGATTTCAGGCGGTCTGGCCAGGTGCTGGCCAGTTTCTCCATCTTCGGCGCGGCAACCGCCATAATGTAGGGCTGCCAGGGGTTCCGGGCGGCGAAGTTCTGGTGATGCTCTTCGGCCGGGAAAAATGCTTCCAGAGGCTCCAGAGTCGTGACGATAGGGTGTTCATACACGCCGGCGGCGTCCAACTGCCGGATATACCCGCTGGCTACCGCCTTCTGATCCGGGCTTTCATAGAAAATCGCCGAGCGGTATTGAGTACCCACATCATTCCCCTGCCGGTTCAGCTGAGTCGGATCATGAGCAACGGAGAAAAACAGCTTCAACAGTTGGCCGAAGCTGACCACGGCGGGATTGTAGCGCACCTCCACCACTTCAGCATGGCCCGTCTGCCCGCTGCAGACCGCGTCATAATTGGCCGTTTCAGCCGCGCCCCCGGCATACCCCGAAGCCGCCTGGGTCACGCCATCAACGGCCAGGAAAACCGCTTCCACACACCAGAAACAACCACCGGCGATGACAAGCCGGGCATCGTTACCCTCCTCTGGCAAGTCCTGCTCCGGATCGGGAAAGCGACTCCGGGGCACACTCAGGCCGGGCAGATTACAGGCATCAGGCATGGGATACTCCATTCTCGGGACGTCATCGTGTAATTTCTGATTGTGGCGCTTCAACCACAAAAAGCCAAATCGCCCGCGGTAATTTGCACAACCCAAGGCAGCAACCATAATAAAGACAGGAGTCACCGATAAGACTCCGCTCGGCATCAGGGATATCAGAATGACCGCAAGGGTTCGCGTACCGGAAGATCAGGAGGAGTTGCTCTATTATCGCCTGAGTCTCAGGCTGGGGCCCGTGCACGCCCGGCAAAGACTGGGTATAGAACGGGAAACCGAAGCCCGGGTATTCGGTCGTGACAAGCGCTCCTTTCACCTTGAGAACCTGACCAACGCCCCGGGCCTGATACGTTTCTGCCTGAAGGCCGTCGGTCTGCTAGGCCGGGCCCAGGCCAACAGCCTCAGGCTGAATACCGTGAACAACACCTTCGTGCTGCCAGATCTTCCGGTAGCATTTGAGGGCTTTCGCATTCTTCACCTCACCGATCTCCACGTTGACATGGATGAGCAGAATCTTCAGGCGGTGATCCGTGCGATCTCGCCTCTGGATTACGATCTGTGTGTCCTGACCGGCGACTACCGGCAACGCACCTGGGGCCCGATCGACAACGCTCTGGACGGCATGGCCAGGCTTCGCGACGCCATTCACGGCGACGCCTGTGCAGTTCTTGGCAATCACGACAGTGTGCGCATGGTGCCCGCCCTGGAAGACATGGGGTATCGGCTATTAATGAACGAAATGATCCCCCTGGAGCGCGGCGAAAGCCGACTCTATCTTGCCGGAGTGGACGATGCGCATTACTACAAAGTCCACAATCTGCACCGGGCCGGTGACGACATCCCCACAGGCGGAATCAGCCTTCTTCTGAGCCACACCCCCGAGATATGGCGCGAGGCCGCCCACGCCGGCTACGACCTGTTTCTCTGTGGCCATACTCACGGGGGGCAGATCTGCCTGCCCGGCGGCATTCCTCTGACTCTGGATTCGGACTGCCCAAGAAAGCTGGGCCGGGGCCTCTGGCAGGTAAACGGCATGCAGGGATACACATCTCCCGGCGCAGGCACTTCAGTCCTGAATGTGCGCCTCAACTGCCCCCCGGAAGTGACCGTTCACACGCTCACCCGAGGGCCAGCGGGCTGACGTCAGTGAGGCTGTTTGCGAATACCCAGGCGGAAAAACAGGGGGGAAAACAACATATTCGATAACGCGAACAACAGCGCTACAGCCAGCGCTTCCCAAAGCGGCAGTTCCAGCCAGTACCAGGCCAGCGCCATGGGCAATAACGCTTCCGGAAGCTGATCAAGCCAGACCGCCCGGGCGCTGGAGGCCAGCCCCATCCGGCGTTTGATAAAGCTGCTGACCATGTCGCCCAACAACGCCAGAAAGCCGAAGAATGCGCCGAACAGCCAGCCCAACCCAGTCCAAAAGGCAAACAGCGCACAGGTGACTACCCCGGAAAACAGGCCTCGCCAGGTCTTGCTTGACCCAAGCAGAGGTCTGCCGTCCATCCACAGCCTGCCGCCATCAATCGGACAGTTACCCCGATGATGCAGCATCCTCGCCACCACCACCGGAGACCCGTTCGCCAGCACAAGCATTACATACAACTCAAGAGACAGCAGCACCCTCGCCCCCTCATTTCACAGTCGACCCGTCAGGTCAGGCCTCCCCGTGTCAGCTTCAGCGGGTCCATCAGTTCCTCAAGCCGTCGCCGGCTCAACCCGCTTCGCTCTTCGGCAACCTCGATAACCGGTCGTCCGGTACGATACGCTTCCTTGGCAATATCCGCCGCCAGCGCGTACCCGATTTCCGGATTCAACGCGGTAACCAATACAGGATTACGACCAACGCCATGGTCCAGATTGCTGGCATTCACGGTAAAGCCTTTCAAGGCCTTATCTGCCAACAAACCCGTGGCGCTGGTCAACAGATGGATCATATCCAGCAGATTGGCCCCCACCAGGGGCAGCATCACATTCAACTGAAAGTTACCGGACTGCCCGGCTATGGCAACGGCAGTGTCCAGCCCCATCACCTGAGTACAGACCATGGCGACAGATTCCGGCACAACCGGATTCACCTTGCCAGGCATAATGCTACTGCCCGGCTGCAAAGCGGGCAGACTGATTTCCGCAAGCCCATGAATCGGCCCACTGTTCATCCAACGCAAATCGTTGGCGATCTTGGTCAGCACTACCGCAACACCGCGTAACTGGGCCGACAACGCGACAGGCGCATCCACCGCGCTCTGGCCAACAAACTTGTGCTCCATGGATCGGAACGGGTAGCCCGTGTTGTTCTTCAGAAACTTCACGAATTGTCCGGCAAACTCGGAAGCCGCATTAACGCCGGTGCCGACCGCCGTCCCACCCTGGGGCAGAAAAGCCAGATCCGCCATGGCGGTCTCCAGTCGCCGCTCCGCCGCCGCGATCTGTTCACGCCAGGTTCGAAGTTCCTGCCCCAGAGTGACCGGCATGGCGTCCATCAGGTGGGTGCGTCCGGTCTTCACCTGGCTCGATAATTCGGCTTCCCGGCCGTAGATCACACCGCGCAGGTGAGACAGGGCCGGCAAAAGCTGCGTTTTCACCGACAACAACGAACTGACGTGAATCGCCGTTGGAATCACATCATTGGAACTCTGGCTCATGTTTACGTGGTCATTGGGATGCACATCACGGCCTTGCTGACGAGCCAGCGCTGCGATCACCTCATTCACATTCATGTTGGTGCTGGTGCCGGAACCCGTCTGATACCGATCGACCGGGAACTGGTCGGCAAACTCGCCGTTCAGTAGCCTCTGGCAGGCGTCGCAAACCGCATCCCGCAGCTCCGGGGCCAACAGTCCCAGCGAGGCATTGGCCTGGGCCGCGGCGCGCTTAACCTGAACCACGGAAGAAATAAACGCCGGAGGCATGGGATGCCCGCTCACCGGAAAATTGTCCACCGCTCGCTGCGTCTGAGCCCCCCAAAGCGCCTCTTTCGGCACCCGAACCTCACCAAGGCTATCTTTCTCGGTTCTGAACTCAGTCACTGCCCTCTCCTTTTAAATGGTGCTTGACGCTTCCCCCAACACGACATCAGGTGTCGTTGTTGCGGGACCTCAACCGGACATGGTCGCAGATGCCGGTCACTTGCTCAAAGTTCAGAATGAGAGTTTGAACCGTGTTGGTGTAGGTATCGTGAAGGTGAAACTTGAACCGGCTCTGTTTCTCGCCCTGAAGAAAGGCATCGTACTGCCGGACCAGCTCTCTCACATCGCCACCGGAATCCCGGGTCCAGGTCGCATTAAACGGCCCCAGCACAGCCCCTCCGGCAAGGCAGATCGTTACCTCATGATTGGTCAGATTATTCTCTTGAGTTGTCATCTCGCCTACCTCCTGATCACTAGAACTAAGTGTAGTCGTTCCCTCAAGGCAGGGGAGGCGATGATTACAGAGCGGTCAGAACGATGATGAGGCGACCAGACTGGTTAACAAAGCCCGGAGCCGGTTTGGCTTGACCGGTTTGTTGAGTACGGGCAGATACTGGGCCCGGAGCAATGCCCGGGTCTCGTCACTTCGGTCGGCGGTGATAATCGCACTGGGCAGATCCATCCCCAGATACTTGCGCACACCGTGAATGGCATCAAACCCGGTCTGGCCATGGTCCAGGTGGTAATCCGCCAGCACCGCCTGCGGTGTCAGCTGTTCTTCCTTCAGGGTGGCCAGCGCATGTTCACGACTGTATGCCGCCACAACACGGCAGCCCCAGCGTTCGAGCAGCATCTGCATGCTCTCAAGCACCGCCGGTTCGTTATCGATCACCAGCACCACAGCCCCCCCAAACCCTTTGTCCAGTGACTCAGGCATTGAGGGGCGAGCAAATGCCTGAAACGTGGGGACGGAAGCTCTGGGCAACACCAGGCGAAAGCGTGATCCCCGCCCCGGCCGAGAGGCTACTTCGATCCGGTAACCAAGAACCCGAACCATGCGTTCAACAATGGCCAGCCCCAGCCCAACCCCTTGCCGTCCCCCGCTCCCCTCAGGCAGGATCTGATGAAACTCAGTGAATATGTCGTCCAGCTTGGCCGAATCGATACCCACACCGGTATCCCACACTTCGAGGCGAACCTCGTTCTCCCAGACACGCACCGCCAGCATCACTCCCCCCGTCCGGGTGTAACGGAAGGCATTACTCATGAGATTTCGGAGGATGCGGGTCAGCATGCGCTGATCCGTGTGCACCATGGCAGGCGCTGACCGGACCCGAAATGCCAGGCCGGCGTTTACCGCCACGGCCTCAAATTCCGCCCCAAGCCCCCGAGCCATCTCATCAATATCGGTGTAGATCAGATCCGGCTTCATCGCCTGCTGATCGAGTTTGGAGATGTCGAGGAGGTCGGCAAGCAGGTCCTCTGCCCCTTCCAGAGCCCGGTGCGCCTGCCGGACCATTCGGCTTTCCTGGTCTGGCAACTCACTGTCCTGAAGGGCAGAAATCATCAGGCGGGCGGCATTCAGCGGCTGGAGTAAATCGTGGCTGGCGGCCGCCAGATATTTATCCTTGCTCCGGTTTGCCTCTTTCGCGGCGTCCACTGCCACCACCAGTTCCTGCTCAACCTTTTCACGCTCTTCAATCTGGTACCGAAGATCAACATTAGCGTTCTGCAGGGCTTCCGTGCGCTCTTCCACCCGTTGTTCCAGCTCCGCGTTCAGTTGCTCCAGCTTCTCCCGGGCCTGAACCCGATCCGTAATATCGGCAACAAACGCCTCCACCACCTCTGGCCCCAGATCAGGCCGGCGGAGCATGGTCACTGCCACATGCACCGGGGTTTGATCGGCACGACGAAAGCGGGTTTCACGCGCACTGAGACTGCCATAATCCAGCAGCTCCTGGCGGATAACATCAAACTCAGCGGCACTGAAAAACAACTGTTCCCGAAGCCGGATCAGCCGTTGCTGAAGCTGTTCCGGGGTCTGGTAACCGCAAATACGGGCCATGGCCGGATTGCAGGCCAACAGGCCACCACGAAGGTTCGCCTGGAAAATACCGTGCAACGCGTTCTCAAACAGCCATTTGTAGCGGTTTCGTTCCTGTTCCAGTTCGTCGATTCGTTCCTGCAACGCCGGGTAATAATTCTTGCGGACCGACTGGCTCCCAAGGCCGAGGAGATCGCCAATCCCGTACCCGCTGTCAGAAGGCTTCTTCATACACCACCTGAACATCCCGAAGCGACGACTTCCTTGGGTTGGTCAGTATGCAGGGGTCCTTCAATGCATAACCGGAAAGGTGAGGAATGTCGGACGTCGTAACCCCCAGCTCCTTGAGCCGTGCTTCCAGCCCGACCGTTTTCTTGAGGGTAATGATCCGCGCCATAAGGTGTTTCTTGACCTGAAGATTGGTCATCCCCCGGGTGTCGATGTCCATGGCCTCGGCCACGCGCCGGAACCGGTCCTCCGCGAACGGGAAGTTGTAGGCAACGACGTGCTCCAGCAACAGAGCATTGCAAAGTCCGTGGGGCAGATCCAGAAAACCACCCAGACTGTGAGACATGGCATGGACGGCTCCGAGAATGGCGTTGGAGAACGCCAGACCAGCCTGCATGGAAGCCAGCATGATCTGCTCACGCAGCCGGGGGTCTGATGGGTTCGCGACCAGAGGCTCAAGGTTTCGGTTGATCAGGCGAATCGCTTCCAGAGCATGGGTATCCGTTAACGGTCCGCACCCGGTAGAAACAAAAGCCTCAATGGCATGCACCAGAGCATCCACGCCCGTGCAAGCCGTCAGGTATGACCCCATCGTTTCTGTAACTTCCGGGTCAATCAGCGAGACATCCGGCACCACGGCTTTGCTGATGATCGAAAACTTGAACCGCCGATTCGGGTCGGAAATGATGGCAAACTGGGAAACATCCGCCGATGTTCCGGCGGTGGTGGGGATCAGGATCATGGGCGGTGGCGGATTGACAATGGTATCCACCCCCTCGAATTCCAGAATGCTACGCCCGTGAGTGGCCACAATCCCGATCCCTTTGGCGCAGTCCATGGGGCTGCCTCCGCCAATGGCAACAATCACGTCACACTCGTTGGCCTGATACTGATCAGCCCCCGCCATAACCTCATCCACCTTCGGGTTCGGGGAAATGGCAGTAAAGGTCGTGCACTCGAGGCCCGCGCCTCTCAGCAACCCTTCAATTTCGCCAACCCAGCCCGCGGCTTCAACGCCAGGGTCTGAAACCAGAAACACATGCCGGGCACCCAAATTACTGGCAAAGTTGGCCACCGAACGGCGAGAACCGGCCCCGAACACGATTTCCGGGGAGACAAACTTTCGCAATGAAGAAATGTCGTAACTCATGAGGGGCCTGGCACATCAGATTGTTGTTATAGGAGTAACTGACATACTACCCCAACTTGCCGAACGCTTCATCGACCTTTTGGCTAACCTCCGTCACCCTGAGGCCAGGCGATGATAAAAACGCCAGAGTGACTCAAGAACCAGCGTCTGATGCTCCAGCGAGCGGAAACCGTGCCCTTCCTCATCAAACCACACCAGTTCCGCAGACTGACCCGCTCGCTTCATGGCATCGACCATGGTTCGGGTCTGCTGCGGGACTACCACCGGATCCTGCCCTCCCTGAAAGAACAACCCGGGGCACGAAATACTGCTCGCAAGGCGCGCGGGTGTCCGTGAGTGCCAATAACGCCCTTCCGGGCCTGGCGGCCCCAACAGCCAGTCCAGATACCCCGATTCGAAACGATGAGTCGCAGCCTTCAGTCGCAGCGGGTCAGTCACCCCAAACAAGCTGGCCAACCCCCGTATCCGGTGATCCGTCCGGGTTGCCGCCATCAACGCGGTATACCCGCCGGAGCTCCGCCCCTGAATAAACACACGATGCGGATCAATCAGCCCCTTTGCCGCAAACGCCTCTTTCATACGCATCATGTCAGCCACATCGGCCCGCCCCCACTGGCCAGCCAGCGCCTGACGGAAAGCCCGGCCAAAACCGGTACTGCCGGTGTAGTTCACCTCTGCAACCGCAAAGCCCCGCTGACACCAGAACTGGGTCTGGGCATTGAAAGTGGCGTAGGCTGCAGAGGTGGGCCCCCCGTGCGCCACGAGGATAAGCGGCGGGGCCTTACGGGATTGTTCCGGGTGGTACAGGAACGCTTGCAGCCCATGCGGGTGGTGGTCGTCTGGCGGCAGTACCAACGATTCCGGCCAGACGCAGGGGGCGCCCGACAGCGGTGATGGCGCGGCCGCCAGCGCGCCCGCCCGCCCGGTCGCCAGATCAATCCGGAGGACGCTGTCCCCCTGATCCGGCCCGCGGGCAATACAAACCAGTTCGTTGTCCCGTACCACCAGGTGACGAAAATCACTGCAGGTCCCGGCGACCCTCAGGTGCCGCCCGAGACGTTCGAGCCACAACTGCCCCCAGCCCTGGACATAACGTACGCGGGCCCAGCCGCCATCCGGCAACGGACAAGCATGCCGCTCCGCCAGTTGCCAGGGTGCATTGGCATGATCGGCACTCTCAGCCTGCTCCGGCTGCCAGCGTAAAACCCCTTGATCCGGCACAACCCGGACGGGCTGCCACCAGCCCCGGTGATCCGACAGCGCCCAAAGCTGCTCGCAGACAAACTGTGGCTGCTGCACCGAGCCGCCCCCTGGCGGGGCCCCGGTCATTCGCCCGATCAGTTCCCCCGCATTGTTGAACCGGGCACAACACAGCTGAGACTGGTCCCACGGCATGTGAGGCAATTGCCAGGTGACCCAGGCCACCTGATCGTTCCGGCTGATGACCGGAGCCCCATAGAAATCAAAGCGGTCATCAAGGACCGCAACGTCACCCTGGCAGCCAACGGCCACCAGGGCCTGGTGCCCCTGAGTTTCACGAACCGCCAGCCAGCGCCGGCGGCGGGGGTCTGCAACGACCCCTCCCCAGGCCACCCCGGGAACGTCCACCAGGCACGTTCTCCGCCCCTGAGTCAGGTCCATCATCCACAGGCTCTGATCATCAGCAACCCAGCAGATAAGCCCCGGCATGACCGCATAAGACCCGCCACCGTACCCATTCAGTCGACTGCGCACACTGGCGCCGGTATTCAGCTGCCGCGTACCCGCCGCATCCGACTGCCACAGACCCACGTTCCCCGTTTCTGGCTCGGAGGCCAGCCAGAAGACCGCGCGACCACAGGCCTGGAGTTCTGAAAATTGCCGGGCCTGAAGGCAGGCGTCCCTGGCCGAGAGCGGCTCAGCTACGGCAGATAACACGAGAGTTCCGGGCGTTGCGAAAGATCAGTTCCTCAAGGCCCGTGGTCGCGTGGTCGGCCGCCGTCCGGGCTGCCAGAATCCGGTCATGGTGAGGCGACTTCCCACAAACCGGGTCAGCATTGTCCGCGTTGCCGGTCAGCAGATAGGCCTGACAGCGGCAGCCGCCAAAGTCTTTGCCCTTCTCGTCGCAGGACCGACAGGGTTCAGGCATCCACTGATCGCCCCGGTAGTGGTTGAACCCTGGGCTTCGGTACCAGATGTCTTCCAGCGACTGCTCCGTCACATTCGGGAAGTCAATCGGTAACAGTCGGGCACTGTGGCATGGCAGCGCGGTGCCATCCGGCGCAACGGTGAGAAACAGACTCCCCCATCCGTTCATGCACGCCTTCGGGCGCTCTTCGTAATAATCCGGCGTCACAAAAATAACTTTCATCGGGTGCTCACGGCTGAGCAAATCAGACCGGTACCGGTTTACCGTGGCTTCGGCCTCAACAAGCTGCGCCTTTGAGGGCATCAGCCCTTCCCGGTTGGCAAACGCCCAACCGTAATACTGGCAGGTAGCCAGCTCGACATAATCCGCTCCGAGGTTTTCACACAGAGCCAGAATGTCCGCCATCTGATGAATGTTGTGGCGGTGGATTACGAAATTGAGCACCATCGGATAACCCGCGTCTTTCACGGCCCGGGCCATAGCGAGTTTCTGATCAAACGCCTTCCGGGAACCGGCTACCGCGTTGTTCAGCTCGGGGTCTGAAGCCTGAAAGCTGACCTGGATGTGATCCAGTCCAGCGTCCGCGAACGCCTGAACCTTGGCTTCGGTCAACCCCAGCCCGGACGTAATCAGGTTGGTGTAGTAACCCAGCTCCCGGGCACCGGCGATCAGCTCTGGCAGGTCTGTGCGCACCAACGGTTCACCGCCGGAGAAGCCAAGCTGGGCGGCCCCCATGGCACGTCCCTGACGGAGGACATCGAGCCATTGCTCAGTTGACAGTTCCCGGTCCTGATCCGCGTAATCCAGCGGGTTGGAGCAGTAAGGGCACTGAAGCGGGCAGCGATACGTGAGTTCGGCCAACAGCCACAGGGGTGGGCCAACCCCATCCTGTGCGCCGTTCATGGCCATTCAATCCAGTGTTGACGGGTGGCCTCAGTCAGGAATTCGTCGACATCGCCGGCCAGGGAACCGGCCTCCGGGAACTGCCGCTCCAGGGACTCAATGATCTCTGCCCGGCTCCGGGCCCCGTTGACTTCCGCCAGAATGGCCCCTGCGCTGCCATTCAGCCGGACCATCCCTTCCGGATAGAGCAGAACGTGGCTCTGCTGGGCGGGCTCCCACTGAAAACGGAAGCCTCGACGCAATCGTGGAATGTTCGACATCTCGGTCTCCTCACACCCCACGGTGCCATACCTGCTGGTCTGTAACCGTGTGGTACGGCGGGGTGTTGTGCACATAAGCCATGGTCATGGCATCCAGCATGCTCCACAGGATGTCCAGTTTGAACTGTAGTATCTCAAAAGCCCTCTGTTGCTGGGCTGTTGAGGTAAAGTGATCAAGGGTAATGTCCAGACCATGCTCAACATCCCGGCGGGCCTCAGACAAGCGCTTGCGGAAATAGCGATACCCTTCAGCTTCAATCCAGGGGTAGTGGTCCGGCCAGCTGTCCAGCCGGGACTGGTGAATCTCCGGGGCAAACAGTTCCGTCAGAGACGAGCAGGCAGCCTCCTGCCAGGACACCCGGCGGGCAAAATTGAGATAGGCATCAACCGCAAAGCGCACACCGGGCAGCACGTGACGCTGGTCAATCACTTCCTCCCGGCTAAGCCCGACCGCCTCGGCCAGCAACAGCCAGGCTTCGATTCCACCGGCGTCATCGTCATGGCCGTCATGATCCAGAATACGCTGAAGCCATAACCGACGAACCGTCGCATCCGGGCAGTTGGCCATGATCGCGGCGTCTTTCTGCGGGATATTGATCTGATAGTAATAGCGATTGGCCACCCAGCCACGAATTTGCTGCGGTGAGCAAGCGCCGCTGTACATGGCACGATGGAACGGGTGATGGATATGGTAATAGGCGCCTTTCGCACGCAGCGCCTTTTCGAAGTCGTCCCGGTTCAGGGGCAGATTGGCTTTGGCGTTCATGACCGTTCTCACAGATGAATGTGCATGCCATCCCACGACACTTCTATACCGTGCTCAGCCAGCTCGGCGCGCTCCGGCGAATCTTCGTCGAGGATCGGGTTCGTGTTGTTGATATGAATGAGAATCTTGCGGGCCGCTGGCAGCGTATCCAGCAGCTCGATCATGCCTCCCTGGCCGGCCTGGGCCAGATGCCCCATCTGCTGCCCGGTTTTGGTTCCGACTTCCTGACGAATCATTTCATCGTCGTGCCAGACGGTGCCATCCACCAACAGCACATCGGCTTTGGCCATCCAGGCCTTGATACGCTCATCCGGTTGCCCCAACCCCGGCGCGTAAAGCAGAGTCTGGTTGCTGGCAGCATCCCGAATAAAGATCCCGATGTTATCGCCAGGATGCGGCTGATCACGGCGCGGTGAATATGGCGGCGCATTACTCAGAAGCGGAATCGCCGTGAATTCCAGCGAGGGGGCACTTGGTATCCGGAACGCGTGCGCTTCGTCAGGCTCAATGGCACACCAGTTCAGCCCTCCGTTCCAGTGCCGGAGCATATCAAACAGCGGGAAACCGGTACTCAGATCCCCATGCACCTGAGGCGTACACCAGACATCCAGTGGTAACCCCTCCCGAAGGGACAACAGCCCCGTAGTGTGATCCACCTGACTGTCCATCAGGACAATGGCTGAGATGCCGGTATCCCGGAGCGCCCGGGCGGGCTGTAGGGCTGGAAAATCCATCAGTTGGGAGCGGATGTCAGGCGAAGCGTTGAACAACACCCAGCGCTCGCCATCATCACTGACCGCGATGGACGACTGGGTGCGGGCACGGGCATTCAGCGTGCCCATACGAAAGCCGGAACAGTTGCGGCAATTGCAGTTCCACTGCGGAAAACCACCGCCTGCACCCGACCCCAGAATACGAATCTGCATGGGGACCTCCGGAACAGAAAACAAACAGCCAGCCCGGAGGCTGGCTGTTCAGTGTTCAGCGATTTGCGAAGTACATAGTGACTTCAAAACCGATGCGCAGGTCTTCATAAGCTGGTTTGGTCCACATGATGCTCACCTCTTGTCATGATTGTTAGTGCTTGGCATTTATGGGCACCGCAGGCAACGGCCCACGATGACTTTTATGCTAATCACAGCGGCAGCGCCCCCATATGGTACTTTGGAACCGTTTTTGGCCGCCTGAAAGTAGCAGGCCTTTGGCCCGGAGGTTGAATTGAGCGAAGGCCGCTGCTCTCTAACATGAGAAAGATACAATAATAAAGTCAGGAGACGTCTCATGCTTCGGCGCCTGTTGTTCATGGTTTTGCTGGCATGGCCGCTGTCTGGTTACAGCTCAGAACTGCCCGATGAAACCCGGGAAGTCATCCAGGCACTGTTTCCATCCGCGACCGTCATTGAAAACAAACTGCCCGATCTTCCGGTGTATCCGGTGTACCAGTTGCAGGAACTGCTGGGCTACGCCTACCTCTCCACCGACTTCACCCGACTGCCGGGGTTTGCCGGCAAACCGATCACTATGATGATCGGGCTGGACACCAAAGGCCGGTTCACCGGCGTCAAGGTGCTGCATCACCATGAGCCCGTGTTTCTGCATGGACTGGGCGAAGAACCTCTGACGGAGTTTGTGGCCCAGTACGAAGGGCGATCCCTGACCGAACAGATCATTGTTCAGGCTTCCAGTCGATCAGCCCGGAATGCTACCGACAACCAGGTGTATTTTGACGGCGTCAGCAAGGCAACCGTCTCGGTGCTGATCATCAACGACACCGTGCTGTCGTCTGCCCTTCAGGTCGCCCGAAACAAACTTGCCGGTTTCGCCCAGGCCGCTCCCACCAAAGCCAGACAGGACTTCTATGAGCCTCTGAGCTGGCAACAGCTACTCGACAGAGGCTACCTTCTGAAAGCCCGGCTGTCGGCTGCTGACGTTGAGGACAAACTCGGGCGCCCGCTTTCCGACTACCCCGTAGATCTCGAGCCGCTGCCAGGCGAACCGTTCACCGAGATCTATTTCGCCTACATGAACGCCCCCATGGTCGGGCGGAATCTGCTTGGCGACCAACGCTACCAGGCCTTCATGGAGCGTCTGAATGGCCGTGGAAAAGTAATGATGCTGATGTCCCGGGGGACATTCCCCCACGTAAGCGCGGACTTTGTGCCCGGCAGCACACCCAGCCGGATCGGGCTCCACCAGGGCCAGCTTGCCATTGAAATGCGGGATCTGAACTGGCTTGAGCCCGGGCAAGCCATCGCCGCCTCCGGGGCCCCGCCCCTCGAGATCATGAACCTGTTTCGGGTCGGCGGAAATGCCGGACTCAACCCCGGGTCAGAATCCACGTTTCACCTGGATATTTCTCTCCCCAGGAACCACCTTGTGACCGACAACGCCCGATTCACCGTCCCTGTGCGCTTCTCAGACGACCTGTTCGAGGCGGTGGAGGTACAGCCCGGACACCAGAGTAACAGAGAGCCGATGTGGGTGGGGCTATGGAAGGAACGGTGGTGGCAAATCGGCGTTCTGGTCGCAAGCCTGACGCTACTCACGATTGTCTTTGCCCGACAGAAAACGCTCACCCGCCACCCGAAACTGGTTCATCGATTCCGTTGGGGGTTTCTGCTGTTCACGCTGTTTTTCATCGGCTTTTATGCCCAGGGACAGCTGTCTGTGGTGAACATCTACACCCTGTTCCTGGCCCTCTGGGATGACTTTTCGCTAAACGTGTTTCTGCTGGACCCGGTCATTTTCATCCTCTGGTGCTACACCTTTGTCACCTTGTTTATCTGGGGGCGAGGGCTGTTTTGCGGCTGGCTCTGCCCGTTCGGAGCACTTCAGGAAATGACCTCCTGGCTTGGCCAGCGGCTGGGACTACGCCAGGTTAAGGTTCCGGAGCGCTGGCACCGTCGGCTCATCCTGCTGAAGTACCCGATACTGGCCGGGTTGGTGGCAACCGCTTTCTACTCCCTGACCCTGGCTGAACAACTGGCCGAAGTGGAGCCGTTCAAAACCAGCATTACTCTGTATTTTGTACGTTACTGGCCCTTCGTTATCTATGCCCTCGGCCTGCTAGCCATTGGCCTGTTCATTCACAAGTTTTACTGTCGTTATCTGTGTCCTCTCGGAGCAGGGCTGGCCATTCTTGGGCGTTTCCGCCTGTTTAGCTGGCTAGAGAGGGTCAAACGATGCGGGCAGCCATGCCAGCATTGCAAGAATGAGTGCGGCATCAATGCCATCCGCAAGGATGGCCGGGTGGATTACGACGAGTGTATCCAGTGCCTGGAGTGTGTGGTCATTCTCCGCGACCAGAACCAGTGTGTGGACGCCATTGTTCAAAATAAGCAACGGCAGAAACAGACCCGGATTCTGGCCACGGACGCAGCCGGGGCATGAAGCCCCGGCGCTCATCGGCCCAGCGAATAGAACTCAGGGTTTGCCCGCATGCTGGTGGCATTCGCCATACGATTGGACAAGCCAAAAAATGCCGTGATACCCACGATATCCCAGGCATCTTCATCGGTAAATCCGTGGGCGTGCAATCGCGCGTAGTCGTCATCACTCACCGCGTACGCAGATTGTGAGACTTTCACGGCGAAATCCAGCATGGCTTTCTGCCGATCTGTAATATCCGCTTTCCGGTAGTTCACAGCCACCTGATCGGCAATCAGCGGGTTCTTCTCCCGAATCCGCAGAATCGCTCCGTGGGCCACCACACAATACTGGCATTGATTCAGGTTGCTGGTGGCCACCACAATCATTTCGCGCTCGCCCTTGGAGAGCCCGCTGTCTTTTTCCATCAACGCGTCGTGATACGCAAAGAAGGCCCGGAACTCATCCGGGCGATGAGCCAGAGCCAGGAACACATTCGGGATGAACCCCGATTTCTCCTGCACCCTCAGTATCCGATCCCGGATATCCTCAGGCAATGCATTCAGGTCTGGCACCGGGAACCGGCTTATGGGCTGCTCTTTCAATTCTGACATACAGCGTCCTCTGTCTTATTGTTGGTTGGTAAACACCGGCATCAACCGGCGACCGGAATAACGATGCGCCCCCGAAGCTTGCCATCCATCAACTGACCGGCGGCCTCAATGGCGTCCTCAAACGCTACCTCAGTGATCATGCTATCCAGCAAATCGGGCGAGAGATCCTCAGACAACCGCTTCCAGGCGTAAAGACGATCCGCCTTGGGCGCCATCACACTGTCCACACCGCACAGGGTTACACCTCTCAGAATGAATGGGGCAACCGTGGCCGGGAAATCCATGCCGGCCGCAAGGCCACAGGCGGCGACAACGCCTCCATACTTCATCCCGGCACAGACGTTCGCCAGCACCTGACCTCCGGCAACATCAATGGCGCCCGCCCAGGTCTCACGGGCTAAGGGTTTACCCGGCCCGCTCAGCTCAGCACGGTCCAGAATCTGCCTGGCGCCGAGCGACTTCAGGTAGGCCGCTTCTTCCGACCGCCCCGTCACCGCTGTGACGGAATAACCCAGCTTGGCCAGAATCGCGATCGCAACACTACCCACACCACCCGTTGCCCCGGTGACCAGAATGTCACCGGAATCCGGCGTTACTCCGTGTTTCTCCAGAGCGATCACGCACAACATCGCGGTGTATCCCGCCGTGCCAATGGCCATGGCCTGGCGAGGGGTGAACGGCGCCTGAAGGGGAATCAGCCAGTCCCCCGACAACCGGGCCTTCTGAGCCAGCCCTCCCCAGTGCTTCTCTCCGACGCCCCAACCGTTCAGCACCACCTGATCCCCGGCACTGAAGGCCGGATTGGTGGACTCTGTGACCGTCCCCGACAGATCAATGCCCGGAACCATGGGGTAGGATTTGGCAATCGGCGCCCGGCCGGTAATGGCCAGGGCATCCTTATAGTTCAACGTGCTGTAGGCCACCTCAACCGTTACATCACCTTCTGGCAACTGAGCTTCATCGACCGATGCCAGGGAAACCTGCTGATCCCCCCGGCTGCCTTCCATCAGAATAGCTTTGAACATAAACCCTCCGGTCATCCGTCTACATGAATTGAACTGCTTGCATCAGGCGCGCACGAGCGCCATGAAACCTTGGGCGAACTGGCCCAGTGGCCGAGAGGACTGCTCCAGTTTTGCCCTAAGTACCGCACCTTCCCAGCCGATCCAGAAGAACCGGGCCTGCAGTTGAGTCTCTGCGTGAGCCGGGATCTCTCCCGCCTGCCGCGCCTCATCCAGCACCCGGGCAACCCGGGTTTCCCAGTCCACAAACGTCTCACGCAGCAGCACCCGAAAACTCTCAGGCAACGCGCTCATCTCCTGCCCCAGATTGCCAATCAGGCAACCACGCCGATACCCATACTTCTCCATTCCGGCTTTCGCGCCTTCAACGAATGCGTCGATGCGCGCCAGAGGGCTCAGAGAGGCATCCGAAAAGGAGCGCTCCAGCTTGCGAGCAAAGAAACGCCCATAAGCCTCGATCAGGTCACGACCAAACGCTTCTTTGTTCTCAAAGTAATGGTAGAAGGACCCCTTTGGCACACCGGCACGGCGCAGAATTTCATCCAGCCCGGTATAGCAATAGCCTTTCTCCGTCAGCACGGCCAGGCCCGCGTCAATCAGAGCCTGACGCGTGTCCTGGTATCCGGCGCCCTGATGCTTCGGAGGGCGACCGCGTTTGCGTTTTACCGTTTTTTCGTCCATCACCTCGCCCTATTTAGACCAGTCGTCTACAAAAACATAAAGCAACTTTAGACCACTCGTCTAGAAAAAACAAACAGGCACAAAAAAAGGCCCTGGGAGGGGCCTAAGGAGAGTGGTAGAACATCCCGCGCTCCGTGAGGAGCAACCCGGCAAGTACCGGGCTCAACAGATGCACGGTCCCTGTGCGGTCACACGAAAAGGGGCTCGTGTGGGGAGCCCCCGACGCTTGCAGATCAGAAGAATCCGAGCGGGTTGGTGTCGTAGCTCACCAGCAGGTTCTTGGTTTGCTGGTAGTGATCCAGAGCCATCTTGTGGGTTTCACGCCCCACACCCGAACGCTTATAACCACCAAACGCGGCGTGAGCCGGGTAGGCGTGATAGCAGTTCATCCAGACCCGACCGGCCTGGATCGCCCGGCCCATGCGATACGCACGGTTGGTATCCCGCGTCCAGACGCCAGCGCCCAGACCAAATTCCGTATCATTGGCGATGGCCAGCGCTTCTTCTTCGGTTTTAAAAGTGGTCACACCCACCACTGGCCCGAAGATTTCCTCCTGGAAGACGCGCATTTTGTTATCGCCTTTGAACAGGGTCGGCTGGATGTAGAAACCGTTGTTGAACTCGTCATCCAGGTGTTCCCGGTCACCGCCGGCCAGAACAACCGCACCTTCCTGCTTGCCAATTTCCATGTACGACATGATCTTGTCGAACTGTTCCTTCGATGCCTGAGCGCCAACCTGAACTTCGGTATCCAGCGGGTTACCGCGCTTGATGGCCTTGGTGCGCTCGACCACCTTCT
This sequence comes from Marinobacter daepoensis DSM 16072, assembly GCF_000421165.1. Classification (GTDB taxonomy): domain Bacteria; phylum Pseudomonadota; class Gammaproteobacteria; order Pseudomonadales; family Oleiphilaceae; genus Marinobacter; species Marinobacter daepoensis. The sequence goes on along the minus strand of NZ_ATWI01000011.1, from coordinate 351,184 downwards.
GCATGAACGCTTCAAACATGTCTTCCTGAACCAGTGCACGGGACGGACAGGTGCAGACCTCGCCCTGGTTGAAGAAGGCCAGAACCAGACCTTCAACGCACTTGTCGATGAATTCCGGCTCGGCTTTCATGACATCGGAGAAGTAGATGTTCGGCGACTTGCCTCCCAGCTCAACGGTGGACGGAATGATGTTCTCAGCCGCACATTTCAGGATGTGAGAACCCACCGGAGTCGATCCGGTGAAGGCAATCTTCGCGATGCGTTTGCTGGTCGCCAGCGCCTGACCGGCCTCAATGCCATACCCGTTAACAATATTGAGAACACCCGGCGGCAGAAGATCACCGATGATCTCCATCAGCACCAGAATGCTGGCCGGCGTCTGCTCCGCAGGCTTGAGCACAGTACAGTTACCGGCAGCCAGACAGGGGCCCAGTTTCCAGGCGGCCATCAGCAGCGGGAAGTTCCAGGGAATAATCTGACCAACGACACCCAGCGGCTCATGGAAGTGATAGGCCACGGTGTTGTGGTCAATTTCACCCATATGACCTTCCTGGGCCCGGATACAGCCAGCAAAGTAGCGGAAGTGGTCTGCCGCCAGCGGGATGTCCGCATTCAGGGTTTCACGAACCGCCTTGCCGTTATCCCAGGTCTCGGCCACAGCCAGTTTTTCCAGGTTGGCTTCAATGCGGTCGGCAATTTTCAGGAGGATGTTAGAGCGCTCGGTGGGGGAGGTCTTGCCCCATGCCGGTGCGGCCTTGTGTGCAGCGTCCAGTGCCAGTTCAATGTCTTCCGCCGTCGAACGGGGAATCTCACAAAAAGCCTCGCCGGTGACAGGCGTGATGTTCTCGAAATACTGGCCCTTAACCGGTGCTACCCATTCGCCGCCAATGTAATTTTCGTAGCGGGATTTGAAAGAAACAACGGAACCTTCCTTTCCTGGTTGTGCGTAGATCATGACATTGACCTCATTGTTGTGTTTGTCGCTTGCCAACGCGGCCTTTCGCGTTTACCTATTCAATGTAGTCGTCAAACCAGGATTGGTGAATGATCCCATGGGGGTGAAAAACTCATCCCTTGGTAGTAAATGGCGGGGCGATCATGACGGGGGAATGACAAGAGGGGGGCACGGGGCTCCGCAACGAGCCCCGCGTCAGTCTGAAGCAGGTTATCCAGTGCTCAGACGTTCCTGAGATCCTTACGAAGAATCTTGCCCACATTGGACTTGGGCAGCTCATCCAGAACCCGAATTTCCTTGGGTACTTTGTAACTGGCCAGACTCTGACGGCAGTGACGGATCAGCGCCTCCTCATCAATGTCCGCACCAGCCACCGGGGCCACAAACAACCGGATGCGTTCTCCGGTTTTTTCATCAGGTACACCAACGCAGGCCGCTTCGCTGACCGACGGTAACTCGGTAGCCACGGCCTCCACTTCATTGGGATACACGTTAAAGCCCGACACGAGAATCATGTCTTTCTTACGGTCAACAATCTCGAACTGCCCGTCCGGGTGCATAACGGCCACATCGCCGGTCTTGAAGAATCCGTCGCGGGTGAACGTGGCTTCACTTTCCTGTACCCGGTTCCAGTATCCTTTCATTACCTGCGGCCCACGGGCGCACAATTCCCCTGGCGTTCCGACCGGGACTTCCTGCTCGTTCTCATCAATCACCCTGACTTCGGTTGACGGCACCGGGTAGCCCACGGTTCCGCTGAAACTTTCCTGCCCCATCAGGTTCAGGGTCAGAATCGGCGCCGTTTCCGACAGGCCAAAACCTTCGACAATATGAGCGCCGGTGCGCGCCTTCCAGGCTTCAGAGGTACTCGGGAAAATCTTGGAGCCACCGCCAAAGGCGACTTTATAGCGGGACAGATCAATGTCCTTGAACAGCGGATGCTTGGTCATTCCCGCGTATAAGGTATTCACGCCACCAATCACCGAGAACCCGGAATCCTTGATGGCGCCCAGGTAGGCATCCATATCCCGGGGGTTGGGAATCAGGATGGATTTTGAGCCAATGGCTGCATACGCAACGTAAATCATCAGGCCGAAAATGTGATACATCGGCAGAGCGAGCACCACCACTTCATCTCCGGGTGCGTTGGCCGCCGGTATGAAGCTGCGGAACTGCAACGTATTGGCAATCAGGTTTCGATGGGTCAGCGTGGCACCTTTGGACGGGCCCGTTGTGCCACCGGTGTACTGAAGAAACAGAACATCGTCTCCGGACAGAGGTACGTTTTCAGGCTGTTTTCCGGCGTACTGTTCAAGCAGGTCCGCCAGCGGGGTATGCTGGCCGAGCTCAGCCGAAATATCTCCTCCCGGAATGGCAAGCCCTGCACCGTCGCCCGGATTAACAGTGATGACTTGGGCAATTGACGTATTGTCACGGATAGCGGCCAGCGAGGGCGCTGATCCGGAGTAAATGAGGATGGTCTCTGCGCCCGAATCGTTGAGCTGATGCTCCAGTTCCCTCGGCGTATACAGAGGGTTCACGTTAACCTGAATGGCCCCGGTTTTCAGCACCGCCAGCAGGGCGATGGGATACGCGAAAATATTGGGCAGCATCACTGCAATGCGGTCACCCTTTCTTACGCCATACTGGCTTTGTAACGCACATGCCAAAGCGTCAGACTCTTTGTCCAGCTCCCGGTAGGTCAGGGATTTTCCAAAACACTCCAACGCCACATGTCCGGGAAACTTCTGTACAGCATCCTCAAACAGGCCAAGAACAGACGGGTAGGCATCTGCGTTAATGGTGTGGGGTACATCACTGGGGTAGGAATCAAGCCAGGGTTTCATGTTTATTCCTGTAGGGTTTTATAAGTTGTTATGCCAATGGCCGGTGACGGCCATTTTGAATCCTCGCGCACCCCACAACCACAAACCTGATAGAAGGCGCCCAAAACTTGATAATTTGCGACAATAAAGACCAGAGACAATGAATAACTTTGCACCTGACGCCAGACCTTGATTACTTGCGCCAACCCAGACAGACTGGGCGCATAACAACACCAAGCACCAGACCGAGAACATGAACGGAACCAACCTTTCCAGAGCCTCCACCCTGACGAAGCTCGACGAATTCTGTAGCAGATATCAACTGGACTACCGGGAGGCGCTGGCCCAGGCGGGCCTGCCTCAGGATACACTGACGCAGCCGGACAACCTGATTCCCTACTCCCGGATGGCCCAGCTTCTGGAGATCTGTGCCCGGGAATCCGGCAACCCCCTGTTCGGACTGGAGTACGGTGCCTTTCAGGGTACCGCTGTCTTCGGAAGACTCCTTTATCTGTTCAAAAACGCCAATACGGTGGGCGGTTCGCTGAGCGAGCTCACCCACTACTACCACCTGCATTCCAGCGCGGCCGAGGTCGCCACCTCTGTGGAAGAGGGCATGGCCGTTCTCACCTATGAGCCGGCCCTGGAGGATGGCGTCCCCAGCCGTCAGATCGTTGAACTGGCAATCGGGGTTGGCAAGTCACTCATGAAAATGCTGATGGGGTCGTGCTGGAAACCTTCCGGCGTTCACTTCAGGCATGGTGCCGGCAGCCCCGCTCATACCTATGCCCGGATCCTCGGCGTAACTCCCCAGTTCAACAGCACAAGCAATGGCTGGGTATTCGACGCCCAGTTGCTGAACCTGCCCCTGAGCGATTCCGACCCTGAGCTGCACGCACTCATACGGGAACATCTGGAAAAGATGGACGCACTCACCGTACGAGAGCTGCCGGATTATGTCCGGCGCCTGATGCGGAGCTTCCTGCCCAATGGCCAGGCCACCATTGAGCTCATCGCCGACTACATGATGCTCAGCCCTCGATCACTTCAGCGATACCTTGCACAGGAAAACACCTCCTTCCAGAAACTTTTGAATGAAACCCGCCAGAGTATGGCCGAGCGTTACCTGAAGGAGTCAACCATCAGTCTGACCCAGCTGTCTGGCATTCTGGGCTACTCGGATCTCGCCGCATTTTCACGGGCCTTCCAGCGGTGGTATGGGGCAAGTCCACGCCAATGGCGCAAAGAACGCGGCATTGCCGCTCGCCCGAGACTGCTGCCCCCACGCAGAAGGACGCCCGCCTGGCTGACCTGACCCGGCAAGATCCATTAATCCAGTGTGCGGATATACGCTTCCAGCGCCTCCGGTGAAGACAACGTAATCCGCCCGTAATCCAGGGTAACGAACCCCATCGTTTCAAGTTCCCTGATGCGGGCATGCACACCCTGCCGGGTCATTCCCATCATGTTGGCAAGCTGCTCACGCGTGAGCCGGATGGTCACCGCCCCACCAGAATGAGCCCCCTGAATATCCGCCAGAAACAAAAGCCGTCGGCCAATGCGCGCCACCACCCCCCGCAGCGCATCGTCTTCGATAATGGACATGGCCGACCAGAGCCGTCGGCTGACCAGATCCAGAGCCCGCGGATAACTCTCCGGGTATTTCGCCATCAACTGGCGGAACCCCTCACCGGGCAACTCCAGAATGACCACCTCCTCATGGGCCGTGACACCGAACACACGAGGCATTCCGGGAGAAAAGACCGTATCGCCAAACCAGGACCCGGCATTGAAGATGATCAAGGTGGCCTCTCGCCCCGCCGCGTTCACCGATGTGATACGTACCGTGCCACTGGCAATCACACAGAGCGTGGATTGCATTGAGCCCCGGTCATAGATCGGATCTCCGGCCCGGAATCGCCGGATTCTGGTCATCGCGGCCACCTCCCGGAAGGCCGCTTCCGGGAACCCCTCCAACAACAGACAGGACCTCATCACCGCCCGAACATCGGGTATCGACATTGATCACCTCGGGAACTCAAAGACAATGGAACACCACTAAATGTAAACGATTTGACAGTCTGTTGGCCATTGATCGTCCTAGACTCGGAACCGATCCATTCCAACAACAATCGGATTCCCCGAGGTTATGAGCATGTCTGCACCATTGAACATTCCGTCGAAGCAATCTCAGGTCAGTGCGCAAGAGTGGCAACTCCGCGTTGACCTTGCGGCCGCCTACCGTCTGATCGCAATGTACGGATGGGATGACCTGATCTTCACCCATATTTCAGTTCGCATTCCCGGCCCGGAACATCACTTTCTGATTAACCCTTACGGCATGATGTTCGATGAGATCACGGCCTCCAGCCTGGTTCGGATTGACCAGCACGGAAACAAACTCAATCCCGATGACTTTGATGTAAACCCCGCCGGCTTCACCATTCACAGCGCCGTGCATTCCGTTCGGGAAGACGCCGCCTGCGTCATGCATACCCACACCACCGAAGGTGTCGCGGTCTCAACCCAGAAGCACGGTCTGCTGCCGCTGTCCCAGCAGAGCCTGTTCCCGCTGTCGAACCTTGCCTACCATGATTACGAGGGCGTGGCCCTGCGCGAAGATGAAAAAGCCCGTCTGCAGGCAGACCTTGGCACCAACAACTTCATGATTCTGCGGAATCACGGCTTGCTGACCACCGGCACCAGCGTCGCTGAGGCGTTTCTGGGCATGTACATCCTGCAAAGAGCCTGTGAAATCCAGCTTCAGGCCATGGCTTCAGGAGATACCCTTGTCCACATTCCGGATGACATCCTGAGCACCATTCAGGCCCAGGCCAAACAGGTAACCAAAGGGATGGGGGGGCAACTGGCCTGGCCCGGCCTGCTGCGAAAACTCGACCGCACAGACCCGGGCTTCCGGAACTGATCAGGAGAACAATCATGAACCAGAGCACCATGCCCAAAGCACAGTTTCATCACATGAAAGACGGCACCGCCGAGGACTGGCACCTCATCGCCAAACAGTTCGGTGAGTTTGCCCGGGAACTGCCAGACCGCATTCTGGATCACCTGCGCCTTCTGGACGGTGACTTCGGCGGTTTTCCCGTTGACAGACTGACCCATTGCCTGCAAACCGCCACACTGGCGCACCGGGATGGCAAAGACGACGAGTATGTGGTCTGCGCCCTGCTCCACGACATCGGGGACACGCTCGGCAGCTACAATCACGCCGATGTGGCCGCGGTTTTGCTGGAGCCGTTTGTCAGCGAAGCCAATCACTGGATGATCAAGCACCATGCGATTTTCCAGGGCTATTACTTTTTTCACTACCTCGGTATGGACCGCGATAAGCGCAATCACTACCGGGATCATCCCCATTTCAAACGTACCGTCGAGTTCGTCAGCAAGTACGACTCGCCAGCGTTCGATCCGGATGCAGAGACGCTGCCTCTGGATTACTTTGAGCCCATGGTCCGGAAGGTGTTTGCCAAGCCGGTCCGGTCGCTCTATAAAGATGCCGAGTCAGCCATGGAGTAACCTCAGGCCCGGCAGGCAAAAAAAAGGTCGCCCGGGGGCGACCTTTTTTCACGCAGTGCAGATCAGTTACTAGCCAACCGGTCTTTGGGCAACTTGAACGTCCAGACCATACCGCCCTGGTTGAAGTCCTTGACCACCTTGGCAACTTCGCCACCCCAGAGTGGCACCGCGCCGCCCCAGCCGGAAGCCACGGAAACGTACTGCTCGCCATCCATGGTCCAGGTTACCGGAGTGCCCACAACACCGGAGCCGGTATTGAAGCGGTAGAGTTCTTCACCGGTTTTCGCATCAAATGCTTTCAGGTGGCCTTCAGGGGTACCGGTAAAGACCAGCCCACCCGCCGTGGCCATCACACCACCCCACAATGGCGCGGTGTTCTCATAACGCCAGACTTCCTTACCGGTTTTCGGGTCCATAGCCCGAAGCACACCGATGTAATCCTCATTGGCCGGCTTGATGGTAAAACCAGCACCAAGGAACGCCGCGCCCTTCTTGTAAGAGACCGGTTCGTTCCAGATATCCATGGACCACTCATTCGAAGGCACGTAGAACAGGCCTGTCTGCTGGCTATAGGCCATAGGCATCCAGTTCTTGCCGCCCAGGAACGCGGGCTGTGCAACCACCGTCTCGCCTTTTTTGCCATCCATATCTGCAGGATTACCCGGGCGCCCACCGTCGGCGTATATTGGCCGGCCGGTTTCAGGGTCCAGCCCCTTGGCCCAGGTGATCTTGTCGACGAACGGGAAACCGCGAATGAAATCACCGTTTTCACGGTTCAGAACGTAAAAGAAGCCGTTACGATCTGCCGTCGCCGCCGCCTTAACGGTTTTACCCTTTTCTTTGTAATCGAAGGAGATCAGCTCGTTAACACCATCATAATCCCAGCCGTCGTTCGGGGTGGTCTGGAAGTGCCATTTGATGCTGCCATCATCCGGATCAATCGCCAGCCGGGATGACGAGAACAGGTTGTCACCCGGGCGCAAATGCGAGTTCCAGGGTGCCGGGTTACCAGTGCCGAAGAACAGCGAATCGGTATCCGCGTCGTAGGTTCCGCCAAGCCATGTGGCAGCACCACCGTTTTTCCACATTTCACCGGGCCAGGTTACTCCGGCCTTACCTCCGGAAATGCCGTTCTCAATTTTTTTGCCGTCTTTGTACACGTAGCCCATGTGGCCTTCCACCGTCGGACGGGTCCAGACCAGGTCACCGGTGTTCGCATCGTAGGCTTCCACCTTACCGACAATCCCGAATTCACCCCCGGAAACGCCGGTAATTACTTTACCCCTGACGATGATCGGCGCCGCCGTGATGGCATAACCCGCCTGGTAATCGGCGACTTTCTTGATCCATACCGGCTTGCCAGTGTCTTTGTTCAGGGCAACCAGCTTGGCGTCCAGAGTCCCGAAGATCACCTTGTCACCGTAGATGGCTGCACCCCGGTTGACCACGTCGCAGCAAGGCATGATGCCATCTGGCAAACGGGCATCGTACTGCCAGATTTCCTCGCCTGTCCGGGCGTCTACGGCATAGATACGGGAGTAGGATGCTGTCACGTACATGACCCCATCCTTGACCAGCGGCTGAGACTCCTGGCCACGCATTTTTTCACTGCCAAATGAGAAAGCCCAGGCCGGCTGCAGGTAGCGCACGTTGCGGGTGTTCAGATCTTCCAGCGTACTGTAGCGCTGGCCCTGGGTTCCCATGCCGTAACTGACGATATCTTCCGGCGTTTTGTGGTCGTTGATGATGTCTTCGTCGGTTACCGCATAGGCCCCGTAGGATACGGCCATCGCCAGGGCACTGGCTGCGATGCGAATACCGAACTTGTTAGTTCTCATGGTTGCGCTCTCCAAGTCTCTTGTTTTCGGTTTCTCGGCGAACCGGGAACTTTTCCCGCCTCTGGAGAGATTCTTTGCCCTGAGACGAAAAGCAACAATTGCCCCGCAGCACAGGTTTTCTCATCACTTGGTATTACTACCCGAAAAAAGCCCGCCATTGGCGGGCTTTCCTGCTACCGGCTGCCCTCTGCCCGGGCAATAGCCTCCTCATCCAGAAAGTTCCGATAGTACCCCGGCACACTGTAACGAAGATTCAGGCCGGCCATGAGTTCGTTCATTTCACCACTTTTAACCAGCTTGTCGACAATGGCTTCCAGGGCATACCCCAACTGGCGGTGCGTGTGTTTAATGGCCAGTCCCACATCCCACACCTGTTTGCCAATACCCGGAAAACCATTACTCGCGGCCCGGAACTTCGAGTTCTCCGCTTTCGCCAGTTCATGGTCAATTTCCGACCGCATGCCCATCACCGCACTGACCTCGCCGCTTCTCATCGCCCGAAACGCATCCTCAACGCTTTTAAAATGACGCACCTGCTCGCGCATTCGCCCAGCCAGTGCCGACGTCAGATAAAAATCCGGAAGGGTATCGATCTCTACACCAATCCGGTTGTATTGAAAAACAGCCACGGTCTCGACCGAATCCAGCCGGGCCGGATCGAAGGCGATCTGCCAGGTTTCCTGCTGGTAAGGCCCAAACAACACCACCTGTTCGTTGATGTACTCGCCGGTTGAGTCCTGCATATAGGCATAAGTTTTATCGTAAGGTACCCGCAACATCACATCCGCGAGCCGTCGCTTGGCCAGATAATGGCCTTTCCAGACGTTGTTCCTCAGGTCATCCCCAAGATTCTCATCCGGCACAATCCAGTGAACCTTGAACTCAACCCCCATCTCCTGGGCGATTCTCCGGCCAAGCGCCACATCAACCCCCATCGGCTCGCCATCCACCTCGTAGGAATAGGGGGGGAAATCCTGATACATCCCGACCTTCAGGTAACCGGATTCCAGAATAATGTCGTAGGTCCGGTCCGCTGGCCGGTTTAGCAGACGATCTCCGTCGTCCACCTCCTGGGCGATAACGATCTGGGTAAACAACAGCAGTGCAAGAACGCGCGCGAGTCTTCTCATTGTTTTTCTCCCAACGACGACGGGCCGGCACAAGGCCAGCCCAAATCATTCATTCTCAACACGATAGGTGAGTCATCACTCCGGCTTGGGCAGTGATTCCACATAGCTCCGGATCGCCCACATGGCATTCTGGTCCAGCGTGTTTTTCCAGGAAGGCATGCCGCGATCCGTCCCATTGCGAACGCGGTTGATGAAGTACTCATCGTCCCACTCAGTGAGTTCCCGCAAGTCGGGTGTCAGCCCGCCAGACATGGCACGAATTCCGTGACAACCGGCACAGTTACCGGCGTAGGCGCTTTCGCCGATCTCAACGGCCTGGCTATTCATCTCGCCAAACTCATTGCCTTCCCGGAACGGATTCTCCATCCGCACCTCATCTCCGAGCGTCGGCAGGTTGCCCGTATCCACTTCCTGTGGTGTAACGTTCCCGTGCGCAAACACCAGCCCGGCCAGGCCAAGCATGGACGCAGTCACCAGTGCTTTGAGTGAAAAGGACATCGCCATTGTTGTTACCTCTGTTATTGAATTCCCCTTGGTTGGCTATTGGATTTATCGGTTGCCAACGTTCTGCCTTCCAGTCTAAAAACCCCCACTGCCAGACCGAATGCCACTTTGGGGGTTTTGGCTTAGTTCCTTGGTAGTAGACGCTGAGAGCGAAGGCCAAAGCATGAGACACAGGCTCGCCCACCCAAAACGCGCCGGTTATCATAAAGAAAGCAACCAACCGGGAAGTTTTCCCGGTTTTTCGAGACTTTTTCCCGATCTCCGCGCGACTTTTTCCGTCGCTACTTCTCCTTACCCGGGCCAATACTCGGGGGCGTCGATGCCATGAGCAAGACGATGGTTACAACAAAAACCAAGGGGAAAACTATGAACATCAGAACTCGCAAACACCCGCTGCTGCGGGGCATAGGTCTGGCCCTGGCGCTGGGGTCTACGGCCGGAATGGTCAGCCTGGCCCACGCCAAAGACGTCACCTGGGAAGACATCGCCAATGACGCCCAAACACCTGAAAACGTGCTCGGCTATGGCATTGGCCCCAAGGCCCAGCGTTACAGCCCGATGACCACCATCAACCGGGATAACGTGGAGCGCCTGGTACCGGCCTGGTCTTTCTCCTTTGGCGATGAAAAACAGCGGGGGCAGGAGTCCCAGGCGCTGGTTCATGACGGTGTCATCTACGTGACCGGTTCTTACTCCCGTCTGTTTGCTCTGGATGCGAAAAGCGGGGAACTTCTCTGGGAATACAACCATCGCCTGCCGGAAGGTATCCGCCCTTGCTGCGACGTGGTCAACCGCGGGGCAGCCATCTTTGGTGACAAGGTATTCTTTGGCACTCTGGATGCGGGCATCGTTGCCCTCAACAAGGATACCGGGAAGATTGCGTGGCGTGAGAAGTTTGGCGACCACGAAGCGGGCTACACAATGACCGGCGCCCCAACTCTGGTGAAAGACCAGAAAACCGGTAAGGTTCTGCTGATTCACGGTTCCTCTGGCGATGAGTTCGGGGTGGTCGGCAAGTTGTTCGCCCGCGACCCGGATACTGGCAAGGAAGTCTGGATGCGGCCATTTGTCGAAGGCCACTACGGCCGCCTCAACGGTGAGAAGAGCACACCCACTGGCGACCCCCGGGCACCCAGCTGGCCAGACGATCCGAACACCGAAACCGGCAAGGTCGAGGCCTGGAGCCACGGCGGTGGCGCCCCCTGGCAGAGCGCCAGCTTTGATGCCGAGACCAACACCATCATCATCGGCGCTGGCAACCCGGCGCCCTGGAACACCTGGAAACGCACATCCCCTGGCGGTGATCCCGCGGACTACGACAACCTCTATACCTCTGGCCAGGTTGGTGTTGACCCGACAACCGGCGAAGTGAAGTGGTTCTATCAGCACACACCGAACGATGCCTGGGACTTCTCCGGCAATAACGAACTGGTGCTGTTCGAATACGATGAAAATGGAAAAACCGTGAAGGCCACCGCCCACGCAGACCGAAACGGGTTCTTCTACGTGGTGGACCGGGAAAACGGCAAGTTCAAGAAAGGCTTTCCGTTCGTAGACAACATCACCTGGGCCACAGGCATCGGTGAAGATGGCCGCCCAATGGAAGTGGAAGGGCAGCGTCCACCACCCGTTCCTGAGGGCGAAACCCGCGGCGAGTCCGTTGAGGTTTCACCACCGTTCCTGGGCGGTAAGAACTGGAACCCGATGGCCTACAGCCAGGATACCGGCCTGTTCTATGTACCGGCCAACCACTGGAAAGAAGACTACTGGACAGAAGAAGTCACCTACAAGAAAGGGGCGGCTTATCTGGGCCAGGGCTTCCGGATCAAACGCATGTACGACGATCACGTCGGCATCCTGCGCGCCATGAACCCCATCACCGGCGACATCGAGTGGGAACACAAAGAGAAAATGCCACTCTGGGCGGGCGTGCTTGCAACCAAAGGTGGCCTGGTGTTTACCGGTACCGGCAACGGGTACCTCAAAGCCTTTGATGCCGAGACCGGCGAGGAGCTCTGGAAGTTCCAGACCGGCTCCGGAATCATCTCCTCCCCGATTACCTGGGAGATGGACGGTGAACAGTACATTGGCGTGGCCTCCGGCTATGGCGGTGCGGTTCCACTCTGGGGAGGCGACATGGCAGAGCTGACCAAACCGATTTCTCAGGGTGGGTCATTCTGGGTCTTCAAGATGCCTTCCTGGGCACAAGCTTCGCGCTGAGTTTCCGCCGGACTGGGCCTGGCGCATCGCCGGGCCCCTTTTTACCACCCCTACTTCCGGAGTCCCCTATGAAACCTGTCGTTACTGCATCAATGCTGATGTTCCTGAACCCGGCCCTGGCCGCGGACTACATGGCCGGCGAGGACCAGACACCGGTAATCAATGGCTGCACACTGGAGCGGGAAGCCGACTGTGCCGGTGCCGACCTCAGAGGCGCCAACCTGTCCAACCTGGACCTGCGATCCGCCAATTTCCAGGGGGCTAATCTGTCCGGAGCCAATCTGAGCCACACCAGCCTCCGGGGCGCCAACCTTGATGGCGCTAACCTCGACAACGTCACCGGATTTCGGGCACAGCTCTACCGGGCGAGCCTGCGGGGCGCCTCCGTTCGGAATGCCCGCTTGCAGGGAATGCAGGCAGAATATCTGTTCGCCCAAGGCGCTGACTTCACTGGCAGCGATCTGACCGGCGCCAATTTCGATTTTTCACGGTTTTCCGGCACCACCCTCCGGAACACCAATCTGTCCTACAGCAGTTTCGAGATTGCCTGGCTCCCCAAAGCCAATCTTGAGGGAGCCAACCTGACCGGCGCCAATCTGCAGGAGGCCAAAATGGGGCTGGCAAACCTGGCAAACGCGGACCTTTCCGGAACCCGCATTCACTACGCCACATTTGAGGGCACCCACATGGAAGGGTGCACGGCCTGCCCGTTCGACTGGTGAATCAGAGGCGGGCTCAGACCCGCCTGCTCTCCTCAAGCTGACCATAACGAATCAGCCCGGCATCCACCGCCAGGTGTATCAGTTCAACGGAAGAAGCCACCTGCAACTTACTTTTGAGCCCTGCCAGATGGTTTGACACGGTTTTGTTACTCACGCACAGGCGCTTGGCAATGCCTGTCACACTCTCACCACGAACGTACATCAACAGCACCTCCATTTCCCGCTGGGTCATGTCTTTGAGCCGGTGATCCACCGGTCGTTCGCGATTCATCGCCAGGCGAGTGGCAATCGGGTGCTCAATGTAGGGCTGCCCGGCAGCGACCCGCTTCACCGCTTCCGCCAACTCCTCCGGCGCGCAGCTCTTTGAGACAAACCCCAGGCCGCCGACATCCAGAGCCTGGCGCACCATAGGCAGTTCATCGTGCATGGTGAAAAACAGAATAGCGGCACCACGCCAACGCTGGCGAATACGGCGGCCGACTTCCAACCCGGAGATGTCCGGCAAGCCAACATCCAGCAACACGACGTCTGGGCGCAGCTCACCGTATCGTGCTACTGCTTCCTGCCCGTTTTCAATCTCGGTAATCGCCACCGCAGGAAGCAACGACCGCAGGAGATTGGCAATGCCCTGGCGGACCACCTGATGGTCATCCACAATCATCAACTTCATATTACCCCTCCCGTGGTTACAGCCAGACCGGGCAGTGGCACCGCCAGCCTGACCCGTGTCCCTTCCCCAAGACGACTCAGAATCTGAAACTCTCCGCCCAGGCAGCGAGCCCTCTCACGCATGGAGCGCACCCCCAGGCCAGCATTTCCGGGCAGGCTATCACTGCCCACCCCATCGTCCCGGACTTCAACACTCAAGGCCTGATCAACACTGGCCACCGACAGAGTCGCCTGCGACGCCTGAGCATGTCGCGAGACATTGTTCAGCGCTTCCTGCAGAAAACGGTAGAGATGCGTTTGCTGCTCCCCGCTGAACGCCGGTAACTGCTCATCCATCGACAAGTGGCATTCCAGACCGCTGAGTTGCTGCCATTGTTCCGCCAGATGACGGATCGCACTGGCAAGCCCTAACTGCTCCATCACCAGAGGATGCAGGTCCTGCAGCAGGTGACGAAAATGTTTCTGAACCGTCTCACAGTGCCCGGCAAGATCCCGGACCCGGTTTTTCTGCGCCTCTCCCAGCTCCGGATCGTAAAGCAGGCTAAGGGACTGGGCCCGGATTCCGGTCAGGTACTGGCCCAGATCGTCGTGCAGAACCCGGGCAATCTGCTCTCGCTCCCGATCCTGTAACTGCAGAAGTTCGTTCAGCAGCCGACCAACCGTTTGCTGCTCGCGCTCCAATGCCTCCGCCATGGAGTTGAACCGCCACACCAGAGCGTCAAGCTCGCGCTCTGGCCGGGGCTGGAGACGTGACGTCAATTGCCCCTCAGAGACATCTTTCATGGCCTCAGCCACTGTCGACAGCGTTCGGAGACCGCTGCGCACCATCGCATACAGGGCGACAAAACAAAGCGTCATACCAACCGCGTAGGCCAGTGACACAAGCACAAACCCTTCCCAGATTTCCTCAATTTCATCGGCCGGATCTACCTGCCAGCCGTTCACCACAAAACGCTCCGGCTCCCCGGCCATCAACGCAGAAAACCAGCCGGGAACGCCTGGCACCCGGCCATTGACGCCGTCCGCCACAGGTTTTAAATGGCGCACCCCGGACACCACTGAGGCCAGCAGGGTCGAGGGCTCCCCCAGCGAAGAAGCCAGGCCCGCAACGCCTGCCATTTCACGTGCAACGTCGTGTCTTGCCTGTTGCAGATACAGGAGCGCTCCCAGCAGGTAAACCACCACAAACACGGCCAGCATCGACAGGGAAATTTTCCGGTATACCGTCATTCTTGTTGTCTCGTCGTCGTTTCCGGTCTCGGTCTGACCATGCTAAAGCCGCCAGCTCCCACCGGAATAGTTCTTTAGTACCGGCACTTTCCTACTTTCTGAATATTCCCGGGAATTGTTCCCTTCACTAAGCTGGAATCACAACAATAAATCGGAGACCGTCATGCCTTTGTTATCCCGGATGGCCTTTGCATCTCTGCTCTCGATGAGCGCTGCGGGTTCCCTCCACGCCAACACGGTGGATGTGCAGATCGGCTACCTTCAATGGGGTCCCGACCAGGGCCCGGTGCTGTCCAACGTCATTCCCGAACCGGAAGACGCCGGGCTTCGGGGCGCCGAACTGGCCATTGAAGACAACAGCACAACCGGCAAATTTCTGGGTCACCGGTACTCGCTCCAGGCCGAAGTCTCGGATTCTGAGGCCGCCGCACTCGCGGCCTTCGAAACGTTGCAGCAAAACGGAACCAACCTGTTCGTGGTGAACGTACCCGCAAGCACGCTTCAGGCAATGGCAAACAAAGCAGAGGATCAGACCCTGATTTTCAACGCTGGCGCCAAGGACGATGCGCTGCGTACCGGGCAGTGCCACGTTAACCTGCTGCACACCACTCCCAGCTACGCCATGCTCACCGACGCCCTTGGCCAATGGCTGAACCAGCGACGCTGGAAAGAGGTATTCCTGATCACCGGCCCCACCGGGGAGGACAAAGCCTGGGCCGATGCCTTCCGCCGTTCCGCCAAACGCTTTGGACTGGACATTGTTCAGGACAAGCCCTGGACCTTTGATGCCGATCTGCGCCGGACCGCCGCCAAGGAGCTGCCAGCTTTTACCCAGGCCAGAGATTACGACGCGGTGGTGGTTGCCGACGTCCGCGGCGATTTTGGTGAATACGTGCCCTTCAACACCTGGCTGCCACGGCCGGTGGTTGGCACCCAGGGAATGACGCCTGTGACCTGGCATCGGGTGGTTGAAAGCTGGGGTGCGGCACAACTTCAGAACCGATTCCGCGAGCTCGCTAACCGCAACATGAACAGCGAAGACTATGCTGCCTGGGCCGCGATCCGCGCCATTGGTACGGCCGTTACCGCGCTCAGTAGTGCGAGTACCGACACCATTCGCCCTTACCTGTTCAGCGACAAGTTCCAGCTTGCCGCCTTCAAAGGCCGCAAGCTCACCTTTCGGGAATGGAATGGCCAGCTCCGGCAGCCCATTCCCCTGGTTCACCCCAGAGGGCTGGTGGCACGAGCCCCGTTCGAAGGCTTCCTGCACCCCAACACGGATATGGACACCCTCGGCTTCGACAGGCCGGAAAGCCAATGCCGGATCAACGACTGAGCCCGAGGCTCAGCCCGTTTAAAAACAAAAAGGAGTTACCTGATGAAATCGCTGTTCAAGCAGACCGCCCTGGCCGCCATGATCGGCCTGTCGACACCCGCGCTGGCCAGCCTGGCGTATGTCTCCAACGAGAAGGACAACACGTTGTCGATCATCGACACCGACACTCACGAAGTGGTGGAAACCATTGATGTCGGCCAGCGGCCCCGGGGCATTCTGCTCTCAAAGGACTACACCAAACTGTACATCTGCGCCAGCGATGACGACACGGTGCAGGTGTTTGACCTTGCCACCCGCAAGATTGTCGACACCCTGCCTTCAGGCGAAGATCCGGAGCAGTTCGCCCTGCACCCGAACAACAAACACCTGTACATCGCCAATGAAGACGACGCCATCGTGACGGTGGTCGATGTGGAAACCAAAGACGTGCTGGCCCAGATCGACGTGGGCATTGAGCCGGAAGGCATGGCGGTGAGCCCCGACGGAAAGTGGGCAGTGAACACCTCCGAGACCACCAGCATGCTGCACTGGATCAATACCGAGACCTTTGAAATCGAGAAAAACATTGTGGTGGGCCAGCGCCCGCGCCATGTGGAGTTCAGCAAAGACAGCAAGATTGCGTGGGCTTCTGCCGAGATCGGGGGGACTGTCCACATCATTGATGTGGATAATCTGGAACAGATTCACGAGATGACCTTCAAGGTGCCCGGTGTAAACCAGGACCGGGTCCAGCCCGTCGGCATCGAGCTGACGTCTGACGGCAAATACGCTTTCGTCGCTCTGGGCCCCTCCAACCATGTGGCTGTTGTCGATGCCAAAACGTATGAGGTGCTGGACTACCTGCTGGTGGGCGCCCGGGTCTGGCAACTGGATCTCGATAAGGATGAGAAGCACCTGTACACCACCAACGGTGTGTCCGGCGATGTCTCGATCATCGACATCAACGATATGAAGGTGATCAAATCCATCAAGGTTGGCCGCTACCCCTGGGGGGTGGTCATCGATCCGACTTCATGACCGTCGAAGCCGGTAACCTCAGCTTTCGCTACGGCGACAAGCCCGTATTGCGGGAGGTCAGCTTCGCGCTGACCTCCGGCCGCTTTCACGCGCTGCTGGGCCCCAACGGGGCGGGCAAGTCCACCCTGTTCGGCCTGCTGACCCGACTGCTCGCCCTGCAACAGGGGGATATCCGGCTGGCTGGCCAGTCACTCCGGAAACAACCCGCCGAGGCCATGCGAAAGATCGGCGTTGTGTTCCAGCAGAATGCGCTGGATCTGGACCTGACCGTGCGCCAGAACCTTCAGTACCACGCGGCCTTACATGGGTTATCCCGACGGGAAGCCCGGGAGCGGGGTGACCGCGAACTGGCCCGGTTCAGCTTGCTGGAGCGTGCCAACGACGCCGTGCGCACACTCAACGGCGGCCATCGTCGTCGGGTGGAAATCGCCCGCGCGCTACTTCACAACCCCTCCCTGTTGCTGCTGGATGAACCGACGGTGGGTCTGGACGTTGCCAGTCGCAAGGCACTGAATGATCACGTCCGCACCCTGTGCGAATCGGAGGGGCTTACCGTCCTCTGGGCAACGCACCTGATTGAAGAGGTGCGGCAGGACGACCGGGTGCTGATCCTCCATCAGGGTCAACTGCTGGCCAATGGCGACGGACACTCCATCTGCGAAGCCGAGGGCACGTCAACACTGGCAGAAACCTTCCATTCCCTGACGGGAGCCGGGGCCTCATGAAACCCGCACATTACTGGCACTGCCTTATCGGTATACAGACCCGGGAGTGGCTGCGCTTCTGGCAGCAACGCACCCGGTTTGCCAGCGCTCTGGTCCGCCCCCTGTTGTGGCTGGTTGTATTCGCTGCCGGCTTCCGGGCGGTACTGGGTATTTCCATCATTCCACCCTATGAGACTTACATTACCTACGAGACCTACATTGCGCCTGGGCTGTGCGGCATGATCATCTTGTTCAACAGCATGCAGGGCGCGCTCTCGATGGTGTACGACCGGGAGCTGGGCAGCATGCGGGTTCTGTTAATGAGCCCCCTGCCCAGGCCCTTTCTGCTGGTTACCAAACTGTTCGCCATGGGCGTGGTGTCCATCGGCCAGGTGTACGTATTCCTCTTGATGGCCTTGCTGGTGGATGTGGAACCACCTCTGTGGGGCTACCTGGCCGTCTTGCCGGCGCTGATCCTGAGCAGCCTGATGCTCGGTGCTCTTGGCCTGCTCATTGCCACTTGGATCAAACAACTGGAAAACTTCGCCGGAGTGATGAACTTTGTCATCTTCCCGATGTTTTTCATGTCCTCTGCACTGTATCCCTTGTGGCGCATGAACGAAGCCAGCCCCTGGCTGTACTGGATCTGCCAGTTCAATCCGTTCACCCATGCGGTAGAAGCCATCCGGTTCTCGCTGTATCTGGAGTGGAACCCTATGGCCTACGGCATCACCACGGCCGTGACGGTGGTACTGGCGTTACTGGCTACCGCCGGATTTCGCCCGCAGCGCACGAAGATTCTGGGCAGCAAGCCCACGTAAAGCCAAAAACCAGATCAGCGCCATGGCCAGGGTCACGACGACAATCGTTGGCCCGGCTGGCACGTCCCAGACCACCGAACAACCAATCGCCGCCAGATGCCCGGCAATCGCACAGCAGACGGCCAGAGCTGGCCGCTCCCCCAAACACGCTCCCAGAATCAAAGGAGTTATAATCAGCGTGGCAAACACCACATAGATGCCCGCCAACGAAACCGAATAGGTCACCGCCACTGCGAACACAGGCAGAAAGGCAACGCCGCTCATCCACGCGGAGCGCCAGCGTCCCAGCATCCAAACCAGGGTCGCAAGCATGGCGGTAGCCACCACCACAGGCCGGCCGGCCCAGAGCAGATCACCCGACGCCGCTCTCTGCAGCGCCTGAGCGCCATGGGGATCACCACTGACCAGCAACACCGCAAAACTCGCCCCAACGACATAAAGAAGACCAATCCACGCTTCTTTAGCCTCTCCCAGCCGCCGGAAGATCAGATGTACGACCCCGGACGCCAGCAACGCAAAGATCAGGCTGCTCAGCGGCGCACCAGCCAGGGCATAGGCCGGCAGCAATGCCAGGCCAGCCAGAGTGCCGAGCGACGCCCACTGGGCAATGGCCAGATCCGCGAAGATCACCCCCCGGGCAATCACCTGATAGCCCAACGGAACCAGCAGCAGGCAGAGCATCGCACTGCCCACTGCCGGCAGGATCAACCATTCATAGGCGTTCATGGGGTGGCTCCGGATTCACCCAGCTCAATCTGTCGGAGGATCCCGGTAATCAACCCACCCAGGGTTTCCGTCGGCGCCGTGCCAGTAACCGTTCCCGGCACAACCAGCACCGGCAGCCCGGTGTGCTCCGCCAGCCACTCCGCAGGCTGCGGGTCCTGGTGGCTGGCTATCAGGATGGCCCGCGCGCCCGCAAGCTCCGGCTTTTCAAGCAACTGGCTCAGGTGCCGGGCACTCGGTGGCAGCCCTGGTTTCGGTTCCAGGTCGGCGGCAATACCCAGGCCCAGCCATCGCAACAGGTAATTGAAACTGGCGTGCTGCACCACCACTGTCTGGCCCTGAAAGTCCTGTGCGCGGTCCCGCCACCCCGCGCGCAGTTGGTTCCAGTGCCCGCGCCAACGAATGTACCGGCCCAGAATGTCCGCGGACGATTCTGGCGCAAGCTCCCCAAGACGCTCTGCCAGCGCGCCGGCAATCTCCGGCAACTCATCCGGCGACAGATGCACATGCGGGTTACCTTCCGGATGAACATCCCCCATGCTGCGATCCACATGCTCATGAGGTGCGTGCAGCCGGGCGTGATCCGCCGCAAAAAACAACCCAGGGCGCCCGCGCTGTATTGCCGGATTGGCCGCTCGCTCCAGCAGCATCGGTAACCAGCCGGCTTCCAGCGACGCGCCGGTGCAGACCGCAAGATCTGCACGCCTGGCCGCCGCGATCAGGCTGGGCCGCGCTTCAATGTAATGAGGGTCCTGCAGGTAGCTGGTGGCCGTGGTCACTTTGGCGTCTGGTACCAGCTCACGAACCAGCGCCGCCCACTCGGGCTCACACGTAAACACGGTGAGCCGGGCCTGCACCGGGAGTGCCGCCAGCACAAGCAGGATCGTCAGGAGCCCCTTTCTGTAGATCATCTCAGAAACCATGGGCACCGTGTGCTCCCAGAGACATCACGTACTGCACCATCACCGTGTTGTCGGCATTGCTAAAGCCGGTTGCATCCTGATGCGTGTACTGCAACCGCACCGTGGAAAAATGCGAACGAGACCAGGAGAGCATCACATCGGTCTCCTCCAGCGTCTGGCCGTGAAAGTGGTCGCCATGAGCTTCCAGCAGGTCTGCCTCACCATAACGAAGCCCCGCCGACCATTGCGGTGCAAACTGATACACGCCGGAGATGTACCAGCCTTTGTGGGTGTCATCAGAGTCTGCGAACGAATTCAGTTCATCCGCGTACAGGTACTCCCCACTGAGCGTCAGTTGCTGTTGTCGGGTGTTACCGTCCGGAGCCCACTTCCACACCAGATCCGCAATATAGAGGTTTTCACCGGTGTAACCCGCACCATGGCTGTGATCGTGTCCATCCCCGTGATCATGACCATGATCGTGGCTGCCGTCGCCGGTATCGGCGTCTTTTGCGTGGCGATTACGGAGCCACGACAGCCCCAGCTGCCAGCTTTGTGACAATGAGATATCCCCACCAAACCGGGTATTGACCGTATAGACACCAATGTCCTCATCGCCTTCCGTCATCTGGTCGCCACTGAAAGCTTCTGCGCCCAACTGCCAGAAAAAAGGCGCTGGCAGCAGCATATTCACCCGCGCACCGGTATCGTAGTAATGACTCCCCAGAAGCGCGCGATACGCGGCAGGGCGTTCGACAAAGTCGTCCTCATGTAAATGGCGACCGTTGAGATAACCTACCTGCGACAAGAACCGGCCAGCCCGGACGCTCAGAGCCAGCGGCAGCCCGTTGGTCTGCAGATAAGCTTCCTCAACCAACACCTCCGTCTCACCGTGGTGCTCTTCAAACACCGCCGTCAAACGGCCAGAGAACAGGTCATCAATCGGTGAGGACAATGACAATTCGGTATGGCCAAGGCCGAAGCCCTGATCGCGATGAGACAAGGCGGTTTCATTCTGTTTGTAGTAACCATCCAGCGTGACGCTGACATCCGGGTTCAGTTCGCTGGCACTGGCATTCACCGCCACCGCGGCGAGCACCGATGGCAGCCAGAACCTGAGAGATCGGGTTTGCATAACAACTCCAGTCGAGAGACGTCGACAGGGCCAGGCGTTGATCCGCCCGACCCTGGTCTTGGCAAGGGTTTCAATCAACACACAACTCAGTGTTCGTGCTCATGGTTGTGGCCGGAGTCCGTCAGCCCCAGCCAGGCCAGCGATGACGCCGGGAAACCGACATCCAGGGTGCGAACAACACGACCCTCGGTTGTGTCTACCTCAATAACGGCCTGATTGGGAGCATCCGTCACGTACAGCCGGTCCTGACTGGCAGACGGGGTAAGCGCCGGTTTGGAAGAGGCTTCTGTCAGCGGTGCCACGACGGAAACCGTCGATACCAGAGCCCAGCCATTGGCCGGATCAAACAGACGCAGGGCGCCATCATCACCCAGCACATAGAACACCTCGCCGTGGGTGGTGAACCCCTGGGCTATGCGACCAACAGAGCCGCCCAGATCCAGCTCGGTGTATGGCTGGGCCGGTGACTCAGCGTCGATAACGAATAACTGATCGCCAGCAATGCCCACCAATGCCTCAACATCGTGATTGGCCACCAGCGTGCCAATTCGTGCGCCATCGGGCAGCCCTTCGGGGTTAGCGAACTTACGGGCGGGGTAACCCGCTTCATCCAGATCAATCACCAGCACTCCATCGCTGCAGCCGAAAGCAAGCTCATGGCTGTTGGCAGCCGCCCCGTGGAGTTTCGGGCAGGGTTCGCTATAACGCGCCTCAAACTCAAAACGAGTGCCGTCCAGGTGATAGCGTTCCACCGCCGCTGGCAGCGTGGTGTCGGTGATGGAAGCATCGCGATACGTCACGAACAGGTGCCCGTCAATCAACTTTGCGACGCCATGCATGCTGTTCTCCAGATCCAGGCTGGCAACCGCGTCGCCATTGCCCAGACTGGCATCGGAAAATGCAGTGACTTTGGACCGGGCCGCATCACCACCATCAAAGAAGACCACTCCGTGTGCCTCGCCCGGCGAGTAATGAGTTGGACGATGATCGTTGAGCGTCAGCGCCAGCAGGCTTGGGGTCTCGGCGTAATCGTGCATGTGGTCGCCGTGATCCTCGGTATACAGGCCACCATCCACGAAAGACACCCGGTCATCCGCCCGCTGAATGGCAACCGCATAACGGTACCCAGGCGAGGCGACAAGAGTCGGTGCCGCCCCGCTCAGAGCCAGGCTCGACAGCACGTCCCCGTGATCGAGATCCACAACCTTGATCGCCGAGGAATCCGCATCATACAGCGCCAGTCGCCCCGCGCTCTCGATGTCGGTGTGGTCATGGCCATCGGCTGAATCACTTGAACTGCTGGAACCGCCACAGGCGGCCAACAGGCCGGCCGAGACCAACAGAATCGACACCGCCAGCGGACGGCGGGATTGAGCGAACATCCTCATACACAACTCCTTTATATGTTATAACATTTCAACAAATGCAACTCGGGAAAGCCTGCTCCCTGGGGCCAGCCCTATCCACGGCACCCAGATAACTCACTTTTAACATTTTTACCGGCCAGAAATGTTATGTTATAACATAATCAATGTAAAGCCGCCGCGAAGGCAGGCTTCCATCCAACAGGAGCAAGACCATGACACACCCAGCCCCCCGCCTGCCTGTGACGGTGCTCTCCGGTTTTCTTGGCGCCGGAAAAACCACCGTTCTCAACCACATCCTCAATAACCGGGAGGGCAAACGCGTGGCCGTGATCGTGAACGACATGAGCGAAGTGAACATTGATGCTACCCAGGTTCAGCAGGAAGTCAGCCTCAATCGTGCTGAAGAAAAACTGGTGAAAATGAGCAACGGCTGCATCTGCTGCACACTCCGGGAAGACCTCCTGCTGGAAGTGCGCCAGCTCGCCTCAGAGGGGCGTTTTGATTGTCTGGTGATTGAATCCACGGGCATTTCAGAGCCTCTGCCAGTTGCAGAGACATTTACCTTTGCTGACGAGGATGGCGTGAGCCTCGCCGATGTCGCCCGGCTGGATACCATGGTGACGATCGTCGATGCCGTGAACTTTCTGAACGACTACGAAGAGGCCCGCTCCCTGCCGGAAACCGGCGAGAGCCTTGGCGAAGAAGATGAACGCAGCGTCTCAGATCTTCTCGTGGACCAGGTTGAATTCAGCGACATTCTACTGATCAGCAAAACAGACCTGATCTCCCCCGATCAACTGGATCGCTTAAAAGGCATTCTCCGCAGCCTGAACACCGAAGCCGACATAATCCCGATCCGACAGGGGGCGGTGCCCGTCGACAAAGTTCTGAACACCGGCCGTTTCAGCTTTGAACGCGCCCAGCAAGCCCCGGGCTGGCTCAAGGAAATGCGAGGAGAACACATTCCGGAAACCGAGGAATATGGTATCTCCAGCTTCGTCTATCGGGCCCGCCGCCCTTTTCACCCGGCCAAGTTTCACGACTTCCTGCATCAGGGCGTATCCGCGGGTAAACTGATACGGTCAAAAGGATACTTCTGGCTCGCCACAAGACCGGAGTTTGCCGGGCACTGGAGCCAGGCCGGCGGTATCGCCAGGCACGGCGTTGCAGGCATGTTCTGGAAAGCCGTACCTGAGGAAAACTGGCCCCAGGACCCGGACTACCGAAAAGCGATCATGGAAAGCTGGGTGGAACCGTTCGGGGATATGCGTCAGGAACTGGTGTTCATCGGCCAGAACCTTGATCCGGTGCACCTTTCCCGACAACTGGATGAATGCCTGCTGGATGAACAGCAATTTCTAGCCGGGAAGACCTTCTGGCAGACGCTCAACGATCCTTTTCCGTCCTGGGATTAATGGTCACAGACAAAGCCAAACAGGGATCTGACAGCTTGCCCGGCGGGTCATAGAGTCTGGACAACCTCCCGGGCAACGCACTAAGGTAGCAGCCTGATCAGGAGCCCCCGGAAAATGAAACCACCGAAAACGTTTACAGCCCGCCATAAAGTCCTGTCTGCCATGGCAGTGATCTCCCTTTTGGCTGCGGGCCTGCTGCCATTGCAAACGTCGTCAGCCCTGACCGAACCTTCGTCCTCCAAGGCCGAGCCGCAGACGGCCAACGCCTCGCCCGGGCCGGAAATTCCGGGCCTATCAGCCGAATCTATCCATGATACTGGGGAGCCCGCCTCGGACACCGCCCGAGAGATAGAGGTCCGGGAAGGCGATACGCTGAGCGAAATCTTCCAGGCAAACGGGGCGCCCCTGAGCGATCTGCACCGCATTATGGAAGCCGATGCAGAGTTCCTTGCCCTGGAAACGCTGAAACCCGGCACCCGGCTCTCTCTGCATTTTAATCAGGAAAACCGGTTTTCAAAGCTGACGCTCCACCTTGATCCCGCCAGGGAGGTGGTTTATCTGAAACGGGAAGACGGTTCGTTCGAGCACCAGCAATATGAAGCCGACACCCGATGGGTGACAGAAGTCATCCGCGGAAGAGTGGACGGCAGTTTCTACGCGTCCGCCATCCAGGCAGGCCTGAATCGCGCTCAGATCCAGCTGATTGACCAACTCCTCGGCAACCAGCTGAATTTTCGTAAAGACCTGCGAGTGGGCGATGAATTCCGCGTGATCGTCGGACATGAAATGGCCGGAGAAACCAGCACGAACAATACCCGACTGCAGGCGGTTACTCTCCATCGGGCCTCGAAAACCCATTATGCTTTTCGATTCCACGATGGAAACTACTACGATGAGGATGGCAACAGTGTATCGCCGGCTTTCCTGCGCTGGCCAACGTCCAAGCGTTATCGAGTCAGCTCGCCGTTCAACAAAAACCGGCTGCACCCCGTCACAGGGCGCCGCCGGCCTCATAATGGCGTGGATCTGGCCACTCCCTCCGGGACACCGGTTCTCAGCACCGGCGACGGCATCGTCCGGAGAGTGGGCAATCATCCCTATGCCGGACGCTATATCGACATTGATCACGGAGGGGCGCACACGACCCGCTACCTTCACCTGAACAAGGTTCTGGTAAGATCCGGTGCACAGATTCAACGCGGGCAAAAAATCGCCCTGTCCGGAAACACCGGGCGAAGCACCGGCCCTCACCTCCACTTCGAGTTCCACATCAAGGGCCAGCCTGTTGACCCGCTCACCGCCGACATCCCAACCGCTGCGGCGATTCCCAAAGCCGAGCTTGCCGCTTTCCAGCGCAAGGTGGACGAGCAACTGGTGGTCATGAAATACGCCGGCAGCCGATCGGAACTTCTGGTGTCCAAGGCGCCGTCCCTGTTTGACCAGAACACGGCCCGGGTCAGACAGCCTTTGCTACGCCACGCAACCGACTCATCAACGCGCTAGTGCTGGCCTGAGAATGGACAGCGCCGTCCCACCGCAGACGGGCCGGCCTGCCCTCCAGATACCACAGGCGATTTGCCAGAGCGGCGGCGTCGTTACCATCGTGAGTCACACAGATCATGGCCATCCCCGGCCGATCCGAAAGGATGGCCGAAATCCGTGCTTTCAACTCACCCACTATCACCGGATCCAGGGACGCAAAGGGCTCATCCAGTAGCAACAGGTCTGGCTTTACCGCCAGGCAGCGGGCAAGCGCTGCCCGCCTGGTCATACCCAACGACAACTGGTCGGGCAGGTAGTGGCCGTAACCGGATAACCCCACCTGAGACAAAAGCCGTTCGGCCTCTCGCTCACTGGCCCCTGCCAGTTTCAGGTTGGCGTTGAGCGTGCGCCATGGCAAAAGCCGATGCTCCTGAAACAGGTAACCCACCCGGAGCCGGTCGCGGCCGAGAATGGACTCCTCCGCCATGGAGTGGTCCAATCCCGCAATGGCGTTCAACAACGTTGTTTTGCCGGTACCGGACGGCCCCAACAGACAGATTCGGTCCCCCGGTGCTACGGATGCCTGGATGTCCCCCAAAATCGAATGCCCAGACGCCTCCCGCCGGATCCGTATCTCAAGCATGGGCCACCTCCCGCTGACGCCAGCGGGACGCCCGCCTCTCCAGTGGTTGCAGTAACGCCAGTTCAATCAGTTGCACGACGGCCACAAAGGCAAGACTGTAGGCCAGAATCGCAGCTACATCGAACACCTGAAACGCCAGGTGTAACTGAAAGCCAACGCCATTGGAGCGCCCCAACAACTCAACCACCAGAACAATCTTCCAGATCAGTGCCAGCCCGCCCCGGGTCGCCGCCATCAGATACGGAAACAACTGGGGCGCCCAAACCTCCGTTAACCGTTGCCAGCGACTGAATCTGTACACGGTCGCCATTTCCTCAAGCCGGTGATCAAGGCTTCTCGCGCCCTCACGAATCGTCACCGCGACGTTAGGCACCTTGTTAATCACCACCGCCATTACCGCAGCCACTTCCACCAGCCCAAACCACACGTACATCAGAATAATCGTAACCAGCGCTGGCAAGTTGAGCAGCAGAACCAACAAAGGATCAAACAGCGCGTTGGCTCTGAGGGATCGCCCCATCACCAGGCCAATGACCGTTCCCAGCCCCATAGCCAAGACAAAAGCCACCAGCACACGCGCCAACGTCGCCCCCAAGTGTCGCCAAAGCTCACCGGATGCAGACTCCTGCATAAGCGTTTCAAGCACTGTCATCGGTGATGGCAGCAACGAGGAGTTCAAACCCTGGGCAATCACCGCCCAAAGCAGGAGCAGAGTGGGCAGAACAACCCAGTAACTCCAGACGGGCGGACGCTCAGATCGGCGCCTCACGGCTGCCACCGATAGAAAAGCTCATCGCGCATCAGCGCAGTCGGGGCTGCCCCGGTCAGCACCAACAGGCGTTTCAGGTCTGCGATACGCCTATCCGTCTGCACATCCGGAAAACCATCCAAAAACCCCTGCCTGAGCGCATCGAACGCTCCTTCGCCAGGGTTTCCCATCAGCTGACGTAGCCTTTGCCAGGCCGCCCGGTCTGTTGCAAGCCCGCTTTTGGCCTGGGCCAACGAGTTGGCAAACCGGTCTACCAACGCCGCGTGCTGGATGGCCCAAGCCTCCGGAAAGACATACCCCAGCACGGGCAACCGACGGTCCAGCCCCAGCGTCGCCAGCAAATCCTCCATCTCGAATGCCGAGCGCCAGCCACCCTCTCCACGCAGACGTGCCGCGAAGTGCCAATAGGTGACAATCGCATCCAGCTGCCCCCGTCTGAGGGCCTGCCCCAGCAACGGAGGGGCGGCGAACTGAATGGTGGAAGACGCAGACAGGTCCAGGCCTTGCTGCTCAGCCACTTTCCGCAGCAAAATCCATCCCTTACTGCTGGGCCCTCCGGCAATACCAATGCGCCGGCCGACAAGGTCGGAGACCGTCCGAATATCAGAGGTCTCGGCCACCATGACGTCACCAAGCTGCGAAGAGAAAGGCAGGTAGAGATAAGGCGAGCCAGCCTGAAAACGGGATTGCACCCACAAGAGATCGGCCACAGCTGCATTGGCCGAACCCGAGGCAACAGCCAGCCGGGAGGCCGGCAGATTCGCCACCGGCATCAGCTTCAGATGATACCCGTTGGCCTCATCCAGGCCCCGGCTTACAAGGTAATCAAGTTCCCAGTGCGCGGTGCCATACTGCAGAACGCTAACGGACAATACCGGGGCGTCGTCCTGCTCGGCCTCAGCCAGCAAAGGCAGAATCAACATCAGCCACATCAACCCGCAACCACGCCACCTCGCGGATGAGAGGCATCGGGTAACTCGCGGTGCTTTGGTTCGTTGTTGGCTCATCCCCCAACAATACGAACCCGGTTCCAGCGCAAGAATACTACTTTGGTGCCTGTTTTTTGGTGCGATGGTCTCATTCAACCCGAGACCAACATCGCGTGTAATGAGACCATCACAATAATAAACAGAGAGTCCAACCCCGATCCGGGCGCTCTCTGCACAGGAGGCCGCCATGCTGAACGAGCCCGATGCCGCACTCTCTTCAGAAAACCGCTATCATGACTCAGAGTCCAACCCTGACAACAACCAGACGGAATCATCCATGGAGCCGGTTTACAAGATCCTGATTGCCGATGATCATCCACTGTTCCGCGAAGCCATCAGCAGCGTAATTGCCTCAGGTTTTGAAGGCAGCGAGATTCTGGAAACGGATGATCTGGACAGCGCTCTGGAAATCACCCGCGACAACGACGACCTGGACCTGATCCTGCTGGACCTGAACATGCCCGGCATGCACGGCCTGAACGGACTGATCTCGCTCAGAAACGAAGCCCCCACCATTCCCGTAGTCATCGTCTCCGCAGAGGAAGACAAGCAGGTGGTGCTTCAGGCGATCACCTACGGTGCCTGCGGTTTCATCACCAAGTCGTCCCCACGCGCCCAAATGACCGAAGCCATCCAGCAGATCCTGAATGGCAATGTCTACCTGCCGTCAGACATCATCCGGACCGGTAAGGAAAGCAGCCAGCGACGGGTTCGGAGCGATGAGAACCCGATTTCACCCGAACTGCTGAACTCCCTGACCCGGCGACAACTGCTGGTTCTGGAGCGAATGGCGAAGGGCGAATCCAACAAGCAGATTGCCTACAACCTGAACATCGCCGAAACCACTGTTAAAGCGCACGTCTCCGCAATCTTGCGAAAACTCGGCGTCCACAACCGGGTACAGGCTATCCTGTCGGCCGGTGATGTGGACTTCAATCAGTACCTGAAACGCTGACCCCCGGGGACCCGACAGGCCGGGCTGCCAGAGGTCACCGGCCCGGTTCCCGGCTCAACGCCGGATGACGTGGGTCAGAACACTTCTCAGTTTCAACGGCTTCACCGGTTTGTTCATCAGCAGGTATCCGAGTTCCCGGATATGCTGCTTCAGCTCATTCGAATAATTGGCCGTGATCATCAACACCGGGGCCGGCTGTGAGCGCTGCCCATTGATAACAGCAACCGCATCAACGCCGTTCTCATCATTGTCGAGATGGTAGTCCGCCAGAATCAGGTCCACCGGCGCCGTCGCCACCGCAACCCGGGAAGCAAGGTCTTCGGCCGAGACCGCGGTCACCACACGGCAATCCCAGCCTTCCAGCAACGTTTTCATGCCCTGGCAGATAGCCAGATCATTATCGATCACCCAGACCCGGGCACCGGAGAGCCCATTGTCCGGGGAGCCAGGCACCTCGTTGTGGGGCAACGGCAGAGACGGCTGCAATTCACCCAGCGGCACCCGGACACTGAAGACCGAGCCCTTCCCTTCCACCGAAGAAACCGCCACGTCGTGCCCCAGCATGCGCGCAATCTTGTCCACAATCGCCAGCCCCAGCCCCAGTCCCTTATCAGCCTGAGCGCCTTTGGGCCGGATGCGTTTGAACTCCTGAAAGATTTCCGTCAGCTTGTCCCCGGGAATGCCCGGGCCGGTGTCCCAGACCTGCAGAAGCACATGATCAGACTGTCGGCGGCACCCGAGCAGAATCCGGCCCTGGCCCGTATAACGAATGGCGTTGGTCAGGAAATTTCGTAAGATCCGGGCGAGCAGTTGTGAGTCTGAGCGAACCACGGCCGACGACGGCACAAAATCCAGGCGCAGGCCTTCAGCCAATGCCATCTGCCGGAATTCCCTGGCAATGTTATTCAACAGGTCCCGAAGATCGAAAGCCGTCACATCCGGCGTAATCACCCCGGCATCCAGTTTCGAGATATCCACCAGAGTGCCCAGCAGGTTTTCAACGTCATCCAGCGAGGTGCTGACCGAGCGCACCAACCCTTCCGCCTTGGGTCCAAAGCTCTGTTCCAGCAACGCGCTGGTGAACAGACGGGCCGCATTCAGCGGCTGCAAAAGATCGTGGCTGACCGCCGCCAGAAACTTGGTTTTCGACAAGTTGGCCTGCTCTGCCTCCCCTTTCGCTTCCCTCAATCGGGCCTCTACCGCAGAACGCTCGGCAATCTCCTGCCGCAGCTGCTGATTAAGCCCCGTCAGAGCCGCCGTGCGCTCACGAACCCGGTGCTCCAGGTCATCGTAGGCACGCTCCAGTGCTATGGCAGTTTTCCGGCGCTCCGTGATGTCCCGGATCAAGACGAAAAACCCGGTTACCTCTCCCGTTTCGTCACGGTTGGGCACATAGGAGCGCAGCATGTAACGCTGATCCCCCCGCTCTCCGGTCTCTTCAAACTCAAACGTGACGCTGTGGCCATCGAGAACTTCCAGAATCTGGGGCAGCAGGCGCTGATAGAAATCATCAGAGTGCACATCCTCCAGATGTTTGCCCAGAGGCGACACTCCGTTACGCCCGTACCATGCCTGATAGACCTTGTTGCAGAACTGAACCGTCAGGTCTGCTCCCACATAGGCAATCAGAGCCGGTACATGGTCCGTGACCACACGAATCCAGCGCTCGCTCTCTTCCAGTGCTTTTATACGGCGGGCCATTTCGCTGTTTTTGACATCGGTAATATCGGAATAGAGCACCACCCGACCACCCTCGCGGGTGGTGCGTTCCGTCATTTGCACCCACCGGCCATTCGACAGGAGGAACACCGCTCCCTCCGCCTCTTCATGGCTGTGTTCTTCAACAATCAGCCCGGAGCTGACGGCCAGGGCCTTAACCGTCTCGATGTGCGCACCCGGCGTCGGCACCGGCACGCCCGCATGACGCCAGTAGCTTCGAAAACGACTGTTGGTCTGGATCAGACGATGATCACGGTCAAACAGGACAAAGCCGTCGGCAATGCTTTCAATTGCATCGCTCAATCGCTGTCTTGACGTTTCCGCCTCTTCCCTGGCCCGGCTGAGAGCTTTGTTGCTCGCCTTGAGTTCATCCATGGCAAGATTCAGCGCCTCCGTGCGCTCCCGGACCTGCTCCGCAAGAATGACCGAGTGTTCGAAGGCCGCATACGGGGCAGGCTTGTGGCTTGCACCGGATTCCACCCGCACAATCAGGGCATCCCGGATACTTCTCAGCCGCTGGTTCTCAGCCTCAAGCTCCGCGATCCTGGCATCCTTGTCGGTACCGGCTTTTAGACCTGTCAGATCAGGTGCTGGGTTCAGGCTGGCCAATGACCACCCCCGTGAAGGTCTGATTGATGTGCATTCCGTTGAACTGTTCGCCATAGGTATTAAAGCCCACAACCTTATGCCTCCTGAGGAAATCCGAAACGGCGTCCACCTGCCCGGTCAACTCCGCTTCAAGGCGCCGAAGGAAACAGTCACAGGCCAGCGTCACCAGCGGCTTGCCAACCACGCGTTCAGAGGCTTCGATCTGAGCCCGGACACTCTCCAGCAGAGACCCCGGACTCATCGCCGTCATGACAATGCCGGTTTCAACGGCACAATAAAACGTGAGGCTGCCATCGGCGTTGACCCGCTGGATGGAGCGGACAAAATAGTTCCCGCCGACCCGCACTCCCAGAGGCTGCAGGGCGAACACCCGCCGATCCAGCTCTTCAACCGGCACCCCAACGGTTCGTGCATAGACATCCGCGGCTGGTTCGGCGTTCAGCTCAAAAACCGTCCGGCTCTCGGAGCAGGCTCGGGTAACCACCAGCTTTTCACTCTGTTCGCGCATGTGGTGGGTCGAAAACACACGGAAATCCAGTGGCGTATTCACCAGCATCACTGTGGCGGCCGCGCTGTGAAACTGACCATCGTAGAAGACATGAGTATCCGCCAGGCGCTCATCATCACCGGCAGACCCACCAAACTGAGGAATGGTACCCAGCGCCGCATTCAGAGTGGCCAGCACCAATTCTTCCCGGCTCGACAGGCCGTCCAGCATCGTGATAGCAAACGTATTGCCCTTGACCGGGGCCAGCCGTGCTTCGCGGCAGGTGGTCAGCAACCCGTCGATCACCTGCTGCGCATCCTGCAGGGTGAAACTTTCCAGCTCATTGATCAGGGCACAATCAATGGCAAAGTAACGGGCATCAAACCCCAGCGCACTGATGCAGCCCCGGCCATACCCGTGCTCGGTGATCTCACCAGCGGACGTGCACCCATACACCCGGGTATCAGGAAACTCCGCCTGCAACGCCGGGCCCAGCCGTTCCAGGTCAAACTCAACGGAGCAGAAAAAGAGAACACACCCCAGGTGGTCATGCTGAAGCTGCCGGGCCAGTTCCGCTGCCGCCAGTTCCGGCTCCCGGACACTGGCACTGGCAACCCGGACTGCGGTTCCTGGGTTGTCTGAATTCATGGGTACAGCCCTCGGACGACTCGGTACAACTGTCGATTCTACGCCGATGCTGTTGGAGGAAAATGCGACTTCGGTGCTTTTTATTGGCGCGCCAAATGGGTGATAACTCATTGATTATAAAACCTCGGAATCAATGACCGGCAACGAGGCCTGGTTTTGGCGCAAACAAACCGGCACTTTAGTCTGAGACGATCACCGCAGAGGGAGCAGGCTCTGACTCTGCGATGACGCCAAGGGTTGAATCAGAACATGACAATCGCGCCAACAGCGAGCGTATCAGCGTCGGCCGCGCGTGTACCCGAAGACTTGATCTCCTGCTCAAACATGTTGTATTCAGCGACAAGTTTGAAGTTGCTGTTCACGTCATGGAACACGGCAAACGAGGTGTTCTCGGTTTCAAAATCCCCCTGATCCGAGTCGGTCTCGCCGTATGACACCACAAACCGGTTGGCGCCCAGGGTGTAGGAACCCTGAACCAGATAGCCATCAGCATCTTCTTCAGACGCAAGGGCCCCATCACTGATCAGCACAGGCACATCACCTTCTGAAGTGAACCCCGTCGCCGTGACCGAGAAGCCAGCCACGGATGCCTTCAGACCATACCCCAGGCCCTGGCTGTCGATTTCTGTGGTGGAGTTTTCGGAACTCTGGTGACGACCATTCAGCCAGGCCGTCAGAGCCACGCCCTGCAGATCGGTACTGTAGGTCAGCTCTGCCTCAAAGCGAGGCGCTGACTGCTCGGAATCTGCCCCGGGCGTGGTATCCGCAGGCTCAAAGATACCGGCTGCGACTTTAAACCCTGACAAATCCGGAGAACGGTAGGTAATCTGCGCGGAAGGGTTCGGGTACGGATAGCCCGTCCGGATATTTCCGAAGGACACCCCGGTTGCTGCACCAGGAGAACCAAATCCCATCAACAACTCATCCAGAAAAATATTGGACCGGGCGTAAAGGCCAAAATCCTTACCAATCAATACCTGACCAAAGTCGCCATCCACCGTGGCATACAACTGACGGACATCGATGCTGGTATCGGTTGGAGACTGTAGGCTGTCGTTAATGGTCGTCCAGAACGAAGACCGGCCACCCAGCGTCAGCTCTCCCATTTCCTTGCTGAAGTTGAACCCGATGGTGTTGGGAAGAAAGCCCATTTTCACATCCGAGTTCCGAACGTCACTCACCTTGTCATCACGATTCACGTAGAACGCATTGAAGTAACCGTCAACGGAGAAACTGGTTCCATCCTCGTTATACACCTCAACAGCCGCCTGAGCCCCGGCACTGCCCCCCATGATGACCGCCACGGCAAACGCCAACCCCGACCTTTTAACGTTGTTTTTCATACTTCCCCCGGTTGTTATTTGAAATCTGGGATAAAGGGCTCCGGACAACTCCGCGAACCCCATGGCGCAATCTGAGCGCCTGAAGTTCATGGTCAGCCAATGAAAAGGAAGGGAGTATTAGTCGTGAGAGCAGATTGCCTGCTCATTTAGGAGGCACTGGATATCAAACTTTGGGACTACGACCGGCCCGGAAACTGGTCAAGCTCGTTAAGACAGTCGTCAAGAAACGCCGAGGGGTCGGGCAAAACCGATTCATCCGCCACCACCCCAAACTGCACCTGGCCGCCGTAACTGACGATACTGACCCCCAGCCCGATATCGCCGGCCTGGGGTACCCAGAACATCTGTTCGGTAATGGCACAACCGGCGAGATACCGGGTTTCCGGGGTCCCTGGCACATTGGACACCACCGCTGAGGCTTTGCGGAAGAAGAGATCGGCCAGAGGCCTCCGGCCGGGTTCCGGAATCAACGAGGCGCAACTCGTCAGCCCCCAGGCCAGCCCGGGTTGCCAGCTTTTTTTCAGTTTCCGGGTCTCGTGCTTGACCCGGAACAAACGTTCCAGAGCACTGTGACCATCCACCGGCAAAGGAACAAACACCGTGCCAAAGCAATTCCCCAGAGCCCCATCCTCCGGCTGAACCCCCTCCGGTAACTGGGCACGAATATCCACAGGAACCGCCGCATGGAGAACGGCGTCCTCCAATTGCTCCGGCGTCATCCCAAGACGAGGCTTGACCGCAGCCGCCACACAGGCCAGCAGCACGTCATTGATGGTCGTACGGGTCGCCCGGGCAATGTCACGAAAATGCGCCAGAGGAACGGGCGGTGACCACCGGCAGTTTCGTCGCCCCAACAGCGGGCGCTTCAGATCGGATGGTGTGTCATCGGGCGAAACAAGCAACTCGCTGATGTCATGAACCAGACGCGTGCCGGTTTCAAACACCTTGCCCACACGCCCTTTTCCCGGGGGCTCAGGGTCATCCGTCGAGCCAGAGACCACCGGAGCAACCTCGGCCACACAAGCTTCCAGCCAGGCCTGGGCGGAGGAGAACCAGCGTCCCAGTTCAGGCGCCTCCCGGGCACCATAAACCGCGGGGTACTGACGAGGGGAGGCCGGGCACAGTTGATCGAACACCCCCAGCAATGACAGGCCATCGGCATAACAGTGGTGCAACCTCAGCAATAATGCGGCGCCACCACGGGCATTCGGCGCCAGCCAGAACTTCCAGCGGGGGCGGTACAGCGGAAGAGGCTCATTCAGGCGCTCAGACACCCAATTCTGCAACTCCCCCGGCTCAAACCGGTCAAGTGCCACATCCAGGTGTTTTGGTGGAGCAAAGGTCGGGTCTTTCTCCCAATACCAGGCTGGAGCACGCCAGACCGGTCGGCACCGAAAACGCTCCCAGGCCAGCCAGTACACCTCCAGAAACTCCCGGAAGCGCCCGGGGGTCAGGCCATCGACCCGAAGCATAATGGTAATGGTCATGGGATTGTCGGGCCGTTCCAGAGCCAGCCAGGCTGAATCCGAAGGCAGCATGAGATGCGATTGCTCCTGGCTCAAACCTGATATTCCCCGATCAATAACGCGCCCTTCTTTTAAAAAACCAATCCGGCATTGTGCCAGAGTCCGGATAACGGCTCCATCCTTCAGCATGAGCGCTGCGTTACAAAAAGCTACACGTCAGCAAAGGTTCAAACCTATACTGGGTATATGACCCGGTGCGATGGTTATATATGCCTGTCAGGCACCGAGCAATTGGCCCCAGAACACCATTTTCAAGGGCACTGGTGCCACTTAACCCGTTCGGCATTCACGGTAAAAATGTCACACCGGCTCTGCCAGACCAACAACACAATGAAAGCGGCCGGGAGGAGATGAGTCATGAAAGCCAGTCATGTTCGCAAACTGATCAAGCCGATCGAAAACGCCTATTCCGAAATGTTCTCCGGCCGGGTCTACCGGGTTGGTAAGGGCGCCGTCTCCGTTCGCAACCACAGCGGTTCAGCTCAGCACACCGTCATCGGCGTCCATGGCTTTCTCGAAAACCATTGCTATTTCACTCAGGCCTACGACGGCCCGAACACCGAACTGATCTTACTGACCTGCAGCAATTATCACGTACCGGTGAATGGCGTGACGCCCGAAACCCCGGACTGGGAAGTCCCCATAAAGCACCTGGAAGGGACCATCGAATACGATGCCTGCCTGCTCAATCAGGCGCTTCAGAATCTGCCCACGACAGAGCGCATACGGGTGCATGGCCACTCCCGGGGCGGGGCGGTTATTCTCGAGGCCATCCGCCAATGGCCGGAATTGTACGAGCGTGCCGAAATCGTGCTGGAAGCCCCGGTATTGCCCCAGGGCAAACTGCATGCACTGGTAACCACCCTGCTGGAGCCCGTTAGCCATGGCATGTGGCCATGGCTGATTCGCCTGATCAACAGCGCGCCTCAGTCCGCTTATGGCCAGACCTTTTTTGGTAAGATGAACCCGCGTAAACGGCAACTACTGAGCAAGCTGTTTTACGCCACCAAAGACCACCTGACCATCGTACGGAACATCGAGAACATCATGGACTGGATGGCCCGCACAGACACCGCGGTCTACCGCCATGTCCGCCACGGCACCTTCCTGATCCCCGCCACCGACCGTATTCTGGACCGCCAGGCCATGCTGGCCAGCGCCCGGACCAGCCCAACCACCATGCGCATCGTGGAAACCGAGGCTCCAAGCCATTTCATCACGCTGGACAGCAAAGAGTGGGTGCCCGGCCTGGAAACCCTGGGCTCCGTGGCCCAGGGTTAAAACAAATCATCCACTGGCAGGTGCGCCAGGCTCCCGGCTCCGATAGACTGGCGCTTTTTTCCGCCCGGTTGATGGGAGCATTGAATGTATCGTGAGCGGCTGGTTGCCACGGATGTGCACACAGAGAACGCCCGCCGGCTGAAGCGCCTGCTTCTGGAGTATCACGATTTCCGCCAACACAAGGCTTCACACCCGCTGCAGCCAGTCGCCCACCGAATCGCCGACTGGCAGGCAGAACGACTGAAGCACACTCATCAGGACCTTTACCGCCACCCCGGCTATCACACCGGGCTGGAATTCCTGCTGACCGATTTATACGCCCCCGCCGGTATGACCCGCCGCGACGACAACATCGACCGGGTGTTCCCCAAGATGGTGAAATGGCTGCCCGACCATTTAATCGGCACCTTTGCCGGTCTGGTCGAACTGAATCTGATTACCCAGAGCCTGGACCTGGAACTGGCGGAATGGCTGGGCGAACACAATCTGCCGGCCACCCAACTGAGTGAGGCACAATACTGCCAAGCCTACCGGGCCAGCAACCAGCTGCCCATTCGCCAGCGGCAACTCGCTCTGGTGGCTGAAACCGGGCAGGAACTGGACCGCTACGTTCGCAACCGGACCCTGGGCTGGCTGTTGTCGATGACCCGCGGCCCGGCCGACATGGCCGATCTGGGTGATCTGCACAGTTTCCTGCACCGGGGGTACACTGCTTTCCGGAAA
The DNA here is from genome assembly GCF_000421165.1 of Marinobacter daepoensis DSM 16072. GTDB lineage: Bacteria > Pseudomonadota > Gammaproteobacteria > Pseudomonadales > Oleiphilaceae > Marinobacter > Marinobacter daepoensis. The sequence continues at coordinate 313,959 of NZ_ATWI01000011.1, read as the reverse complement.
ATGGATCGGGTCGATGCCCTGATCAACCGCCTGATCAGGCGCGAGCAACAAGTCATGGAGAACATCCTGGCGGGCCATCCTGAGCCTTTCGCGCTGCCAGATGACCTCTAGCACTCCGCCGGGTGAATGCCCTCCAAACCGGGCACGGGCTCAGGCCGTGATGATCTGATCCAGCTGGGAATGGATCTCCTGCTCGATACGGGCCTTGAATGGCCGCAGCATCAACCCGAGTTCCAGCCGGATGTGCAAGTCATCCTCGGAAAGATCCAGCTGCCCCTTAACGCCGCTGCGTTTGAATTTCAGCAGGTCACCTTCCCACTGGTAGTGAACATCAAACTGTTTGGACAGGTCTTTCGCCAGCGTTTCGGCCGCCTGGCGGGCGTGTTCTTTGTCCAGAGAATGGGCACGATGGATATCAATGACAGACATGGGTCAGTTTTCTCAGTGATTTGGAAACGGTTTTACAGTGTAAGCCGGCAATAAACTTGTAGCCAAGACCCCAACGGTTAGAATACGGGGTTCAGATTCTCACAGGACCACTTCTCATGAGCGAGCAGCAAGCACCGGGTAGCCAAGGCAACGGCCAGGACGACGTTACCCACTTCGGTTTCCGGAACGTGCCCAAAAGCCAGAAGGCTGGTCAAGTGGCCGAGGTTTTTCACAGCGTCGCCGGTAAATACGACCTCATGAACGACCTCATGTCCATGGGTATTCACCGCCTCTGGAAGCGTTTCACCATTGAGCTGAGCGGCGTTCGCCCGGGGCATCAGGTGCTGGACATTGCCGGTGGCACCGGCGATCTGACCATGAAATTTTCGGATCTGGTCGGCCCCGCCGGCCGGGTGGTCCTGGCCGACATCAACGCCTCCATGTTGCAGGTCGGCCGCAGCCGGCTGACCGACCGGGGCTACGCAGGCAACATTGAATACGTTCAGGCCGATGCCGAGCACCTGCCATTTCCGGACAACAGCTTCCAGGCCGTCTCTATCGCCTTCGGCCTGCGCAACGTTACCGACAAAGACCAGGCTCTGAGAGACATGGCCCGGGTACTGAAGCCCGGTGGAAAACTGATGGTGCTTGAGTTCTCCAAGCCAGCCAACCCCCTGTTGAGCAAAGCCTACGACATGTACTCATTCAGCGCCTTGCCAATGATGGGACAGTTGATTGCCGGCGACAGTGAAAGCTACAAATACCTGGCCGAGTCCATCCGCATGCACCCGGATCAGGACACCCTGAAAGCCATGATGGAAGACGCGGGACTGGTGAACTGCAAGTACTACAACATGACCGGCGGTATTGTTGCTCTGCACGTGGGAATCAAACCCTGATGTTTCCAGGCCCGACCCTGCTGTCCGCCATCGGCGCCATCCTTGAAGGCGCCCTGAACCGGGCACTGGCACTCGACCCGGCAGGCCGACGCGCCTTGCTGGACGCCCTTGGCGGGCCGGTACAAGTATCCATCACCGCACCGTTAACCATGGCCTGGACGCTGGCCCGACTCGGCGAACAGGTACAGGTCAGCAGCCAGCCTGCCGACCAGCCAGCACTCATCATTACCGGGCGCCCCATGGCGCTGGCTGCACTTGCTCTGGGTGACGACCGGGTGTTTGCAGATGAACGCCTGACGGTCACAGGCGATACCGCCCTGGCACACCAGCTGCAACGGGCCCTGAGCCAGCTTCAGCCAGACTGGGAAGCCGCCATGGCCCGCCACATTGGCGATGTGCCCGCGCACTTTCTGGGCCGCCGCCTTCGTCAGGCAGTCTCATGGAGCCGCCAGGCGGCCAGTACCATGAACGCCAATGTGGAGGAATACCTTCACGAGGAAAGCCGCACCCTGCCCGGCCGACGTGAACTGGAAGCGACGTTTCAGGACATCGACCAACTGAACCTTCGCACCGAACGTCTTGAGGCAAGGCTCAATCAACTCGCCGCGCCCGACAGCACCAACGATACGGAGACCCTGTGACCCGCCTGCGACGCCTGTTCCGAATTGCCTGGGTATTCTGCCGGTATCGGCTGGACACCTTCCTACCCCTGTCGGAACTGCCTGCGCCTCTGAAAGTTTTCTTCATGCTGGCGCCCTGGCACCTGTTTCCACAGCCCAAGCTGAGCCGGGGCGACCGTTTGCGCCTGGCCCTTGAAGAACTGGGGCCGGTGTTTGTAAAGTTCGGGCAGATTCTGTCCACCCGCCGGGATCTGCTTCCCGACGACATGGCCGAATCCCTGAAACAATTGCAGGACCGTGTTCCTCCGTTTCCCAGCGAGCAGGCGCGGAGCATTATCGAGACATCCCTAGGGGCTCCGGTCTCAGACCTGTTTGCGGAATTCAGCCCGGACCCAATGGCCTCCGCCTCCGTCGCACAGGTCCACGCCGCCACGCTGCCCAATGGGCAAAATGTGGTGGTTAAAGTCCTGCGCCCCGGCATCGAAAAAGTCATCCGCCAGGACATCGGGCTGATGTATCTGATGGCCGGACTGCTGGAAAAATACTGGTCAGAAGGCAAGCGACTGCACCCCGTCGAGGTGGTGGAAGACTACGACTCCACCATCCACGACGAGCTGGATCTGCAACGGGAGGCTGCCAATGCCAGCCAGTTGCGCCGGAATTTCGAGAACTCTCCGCTGATCTACATCCCCTTTATCGACTGGGACTACACCCGCAAGTCAGTGCTGGTGATGGAGCGCATTCATGGCGTCCCCATCGCCGATGTCCCTGCCCTGACAGCGGCCGGGGTCAACATGAAGGTGCTGGCCGAGAAAGGGGTGGAAATTTTCTTCACCCAGGTCTTCCGGGACAGCTTCTTTCACGCTGACATGCACCCTGGCAACATCTTTGTGGATGTCAGTAATCCCGCAGACCCGAAATACATCGCCATCGATTTCGGGATCGTTGGCACCCTGGCGCCCGACGACCAGAGCTACCTTGCCCGAAACCTGCTGGCGTTCTTTCGTCGGGATTACCGCCAGGTGGCGCAACTGCATATCCAGTCTGGCTGGGTCCCCCCGGACACCCGCATTAACGAATTCGAGGCTGCCATCCGGACGGTGTGTGAGCCCATCTTTGAGCGCCCGCTGAAGGACATTTCGTTCGGACACTTCCTGTTGCGCCTGTTCCAGACGGCCCGCCGATTCAACATGGAAGTGCAGCCACAACTGGTGCTGTTACAGAAAACCCTGCTCAACGTGGAAGGGCTTGGCCGCCAGCTGTATCCGGACCTGGACTTATGGAGCACGGCCCAGCCCTTCCTGGAAGACTGGATGCGCAAGAGAATCGGGCCATCCGGACTGATCAAATCGCTGCAAAGCCATCTGCCCTCCTGGCTTGAACAGTCTCCGGAAATGCCGCAACTTATCCACGACGCCCTGCTGCAATTGCGCGCCAGCGGACCAACCGAAGCGCAGAACCAGGCTTCGCTGGCCCTGATGAAACAGCAGCAACTGCGCAGTGAGCGCCGCTGGCGGCGGGGTTTCATTGCCGCCGCCCTGGCGAGTGTGGCCCTGTTAGGCAGCCAGCCTCACGCCATTCAGTGGGCCTCAGATCTGCCGGTCTGGAGCTGGGTCTTGCTTGCCGGCGCCACAGGCATCATGCTTCGGGGCAGCCGTTGAATAATCAAGGAATCAGGATTCATAAAAATGCAAGACTCCCCCGCTAACGTCGTACAGCCTGACTGGCTCGACGACATTCAATGGACCGAAGACGGCTTGGTACCGGCCATAGCCCAGGATGCCGACAATGGCGATATTCTGATGATGGCCTGGATGAACCGGGAATCACTCAGGCTCACCGTCGAGGAACGCCAGGCGGTCTATTGGTCCCGGTCCCGGGGCAAACTCTGGCGCAAGGGCGAAAGCTCCGGGCACCAGCAGGTGCTTCGGGATATCCGGCTCGACTGCGACGCAGACGTGGTTCTGCTGAAAGTGGAACAAAAAGGCGGTATTGCCTGCCATACTGGCCGGAGGAGTTGCTTTTACCGGACCCTGAAAGATGGCCAGTGGGTCAGCGCTGAACCGGTCCTCAAGGACCCCGACAGCATTTACGGCAACAACTGAGGAGCAGTCACCGTGAGCGATGTACTGGAGCGCCTGGCACAGGTGCTGGAAGCCCGAAAGGAAGCCGACCCGAGCACCTCCTATGTGGCCAGCCTGCACGCCAAGGGGCTGAACAAGATTCTGGAGAAAGTCGGCGAGGAATGCACGGAAACCCTGCTGGCGGCGAAGGATGCCGAACACTCCGGCAACACCCGGGAGCTGGTGTACGAAACTGCAGACCTCTGGTTCCATAGCCTGGTGATGCTGTCCCAGCTGGGGCTGGGCCCCCAGGACATTCTGGATGAGCTGGCCAGCCGGTTCGACCTGTCAGGCCTTGAAGAGAAAGCGTCCCGCAATCCTTGAAGGAATACCCCAAAGGGGTATTTCCGCAAGCGGTGTCGGTTGACGTACAATGTCATGCAACAGCAACATCTGAACGAGGACCCCTCATGGGTATCAGTATCTGGCAACTTCTAATCGTACTCGGCATTGTCATTCTGTTATTCGGAACCAAGAAACTGCGCAATATCGGCAGCGATCTGGGTGGTGCCATTCGTGGATTCAAGAAATCCATGAGCGATGAGGAAGAAAAGTCTGCCGAGCAGCAGCCGCTGGAAAAACAGAACGCCGAGCAAGCTGCTCAGGCGGACGAGAAATCCAGAGAGAAACAAGGCTGAGCACCCCCTGAATGTTCGACATCGGCTTTCTTGAGCTGCTGATCTGCGGCGTGATTGCATTGCTCGTGCTCGGCCCTGAGCGCCTGCCCACGGCTGCGCGGGCAGCAGGCCGCTGGATTGGCGGCGCCCGGCGGATGGTCGGCCAGTTCACCAGTGAACTGGACCGCCAACTGAAGGCCGAGGAACTGAGGGAAGAACTTCGTAAAGCCGGCGATGTCGGCCTGGATGATGTGGAAAAAACCGTACGGGGCGCGCTTGATGAGGCCAAAAAGTACGAGCACATGATTCTGCCGGACGATCAGGCCCGGAAAACCCGGCCGGCACCCGCAACTCGTCGGGTTACGCTCCCGGACGCCTCCGACGGCGATCCGGAGCCAAAGCAGCAGGCCGCCGGTACGGAAACGGAAGCAGGTAGCACTCCGGCCGCCGGCGAGTCCTTACCGACCAGTCCTTCGGATAAGCGTTCATGAGCTCCACCCCGCACAGCCAGCAGACCTCGCCCCCTGAACAGCAGGAAATGCCTCTTATCGAGCACCTGCTGGAACTGCGCAACCGGCTCCTGAAAATGGTGCTGGCGGTCGTCATCTGCTTCGCCGCAATCTACCCCTTTGCCAACGAACTCTATCTGCTGCTGTCCCAGCCTCTGCGTGACCTTCTGCCCGAGGGGCAGACCATGATCGCCACCGATATCACCTCGCCGTTCTTCGCGCCGCTAAAACTGGCGCTGGTGCTGGCGGTGTTTGTGGCTATCCCGGTCATTCTCTATCAGCTCTGGAGCTTTATCGCACCCGGGCTTTATGCCCATGAAAAACGCCTGGCGTTCCCCTTGCTGTTTACCTCCGTGCTGCTGTTCTATGCGGGCGCAGCGTTTGCGTATTTCGTGGTCTTTCCACTGGTGTTCGGCTTTTTTACCGCCATCGGCCCCGACGGCATCGTGGAGTTGCCCGACATCAGCAGCTACCTGAACTTTGTTCTCAAAATGTTCTTCGCGTTCGGTGTGGCGTTCGAAATCCCCATCGCAACCGTTCTGCTGATCCTGACCGGCGCCACCACCCCACAAGACCTGGCCTCAAAGCGCCCTTACGTTGTGGTGGCCTGCTTCGTCATCGGTATGATGCTGACCCCTCCAGACATCATCTCCCAGACACTGCTGGCCGTCCCCATGTGGATTCTGTTCGAATTCGGCATCATCTTTGGCCGGCTGGCACATCGGGGCAAGGGCGCTGAGGACGAGCCGGAAGCCTGATGAATCTGGCCCTGCTGTTTGAGGAAGACTTTGTCGCGCCTGACCGGGTACGCATTCGGGGGCGCCGGCTGGACCACCTGAAAACCGTACTCAAAGCCGACAAAGGCCACAGGATTCCCGTGGGCAAAGTAAACGGCCTGATGGGTCATGGTGAGGTCCTTTCCCTGACGGCCACCGACGCGGAGCTTCAGGTAACGCTGGACCAACCACCCCCACCGGCGCTGCCGTTGACTCTGATTCTGGCCATGCCCAGGCCCAAGATGTTTCGAAGGGTACTGCAAACCTGCGCGTCTCTGGGCGTGAAGGATCTCTGGCTGATCAACAGCTACAAAGTGGAAAAAAGCTTCTGGCAAACGCCATGGCTCTCGGAGGACAACCTGCGAGACAACCTCACGCTGGGCCTTGAGCAGTCCAAAGACACCATGATGCCCCGAGTGCATACCCGAAAGCTGTTCAAACCCTTCGTCGAAGATGAGCTCCCAGCCCTGCTAACCGGCAAACGCGCTCTGGTGGCACACCCGGGCATGGCCGCGCCCTGCCCGTCTCATCTGAAGACACCGGCAGCCCTGTGTATTGGCCCGGAGGGCGGCTTTACCGATTACGAGGTACGGAAGCTGGAGGAGGCCGGCTGCCAAAGCGTGCATCTGGGGCCGCGCATCCTCCGGGTGGAAACCGCCGTGCCCGTGCTGATCAGCCGGTTGTTTGACGCCTGCCTGTAACCTCCCGCCCCCGGCAATCCGGAGCCGAACCGGAATCAGGCCTTCCGGCCTTGCCACACCTTGGTCAGCGGCGTGATCACCGCCACCAGAAGCCCGCCCGCCAGCAAGCCAAACATTCCATCCCCCAACGTGGTAACCAGCACCGCTGGCACCGAAGAAAGCATCTCGGCCAGATGATGAATGGCGCCGTAGACGGAGGGAATACCATGGGTCAGGATGCCACCACCCACCAGGAACATGGCAATGGTGCCCAGTACCGACAACGTTTTCATCATCCAGGGCGCCAGCCAGAGAATGCCTCTCCCCAGTTTCCGGGCCAGCGCTCCGGTTTTCTGGCTCAGGTACAACCCCGCATCATCAAGCTTCACAATACCAGCAACCAGGCCGTAGACACCCACAGTCACCATCAGCGCCACCACCGTCAGCACCGCAAACTGAAGCCCAAAGCTCTTCTCTGCCACGGTGCCAAGGGTAATCGCGATGATTTCCGCGGAGAGGATGAAGTCGGTCCTTACCGCCCCTTTGATCTTGTCCTTTTCAATCGTCTTCAGATCGACTTCCGGCTGCTTCAGAGCCTCACGCAGTTCATGCCGGTGCTTCTGATCCTGTTCCTTGTGCAAAAATTTATGGACCAGTTTCTCAAAGCCCTCGTAACACAGGAATCCGCCCCCCAGCATCAGTAAAGGGGTGATCAGCCAGGGCATAAAAAAGCTGATGGCCAACGCGGCCGGGACCAGAATCGCCTTATTTAGCAATGAACCTTTTGCCACTGCCCAGACCACCGGTATTTCCCGCGCCGGGCGAACCCCCGTCACCTGCTGCGCATTAAGCGCCAGGTCGTCTCCGAGCACCCCCGCGGTTTTCTTGGTGGCGGCTTTCGTCATCACCGCTACGTCATCCAGAACAGCAGCGATATCATCGATTAGCACGAGCAGGCTGGAGCCGGCCATAAACAGTTCCTTTACGGGTTGTAGGAGATGGAACCGAGTTTACGGAAACCGCTGGCCTGAAAAAAGTTCCGGGCGCCAAGAATGAGAAAAGCGCTAGCGTTTTATCCCCATGGCTTCGGCTGCAACCCGGTTTTTCAATGGCGCCAGCCTGTCCAGCCATCGCATCCCCGTATTCCGCAACCAGCGAACCGGAAGCTCATCTCTTGCAAAGAGTTGCCGGAACCCTTCCATTGCCGCCATCATAGTCAGGTTCTCGCCTTTTCGACGGCGCTGGTAACGTGCCAGCACCAACGGATCGGCAGGCGCCAACTTCCTGGCTTTCGCCCGCGCCAGTTCATCCAGCAACGCCGAGACATCGCCATATCCCAGGTTGGCACCCTGCCCTGCCAACGGGTGGATGGTATGGGCCGCATCACCAATCAGGACCAGCCCCTCGGCGACATAATCCTTGGCATGACGCTGGCGCAGAGGAAAGGAAAACCGTGCCGAAACAGCCTCAACACGGCCAAGCTGACGTTCGATCGCGCTCTCAAGTTCAAGGCGAAAGGCCTCGGGCTGCAGTTCCATTAAGCGGCGAGCCTCCCCAGTATCCTGGGACCAGACAATGGAACAGAAATGCTCATCACCGGACTCGTTCAATAATGGCAGAAATGCCAACGGCCCCGTCTGGGAAAATCGCTGCCAGGCGGTGTACTGGTGCGGCTGCGCCGTGCGGACGGTGCAAACGATGGCATGCTGGTCGTAATCCCACTCCCGGGTGGCCAGGCCGGCCCACTGACGCAAACGGGACAGGGCACCATCGGCGCCTACCACCAACGTTGCCCTCAGGGTGCGTCCATCGTCCAGCTGAACCCCTGCCGCCGGGTGCCAGCCCTGAACCCGAACACCATCAATCAGAGCCACGTCACTGTCGGCCAACTCCGAAAACAGAGCCCGGACAACCGAACGGTTCTCAACAATGGTACCGAGTGAGTCGGCGTGAAGTTCCGCCGCATCAAAGCGTATCCGGCCGGTGCCATCAGCGTCCCAAACCGTCATTCTGCGGTAGCCACAGTGCCGGCTTGCCTGTACATGGCGCCAGGCCCCAAGCTGCTCTAGCAGGCGCTGGCTGGCCAGTGAGATTGCACTGACGCGGGGCTCAAAGTCATCAACGTTGTCCGCTACGCCAACCGGCGCTGTCAGGTCTGACAGGGTGGCTCCTTCCACCAGCCCCGTCTTCCAGCCCTGCCGGGCCAGGCCCAGAGCCAGAGCAGAGCCAACCATCCCGCCACCAACCACAAGCACATCAAAACGGTCGGTCTCCCGCGACTTATTCGTCATGTTCACCTGCCTTAGCCAAAAGAGCCTGAGACGGAACCTGGGGTTTGCGACCACCGGTGCCCATCGCTTTGCGAGCAAACCAACGCTTGGCACCAGGCATCAGATCCAACCCCACCAGACCAACATCCCGGGCCGCCGCTACCGGCGACAACGGCTGACCAAAAATCCGGATCAGAGAATCTGAAAACTGAACCGTCTGCTGCCAGTCCTCCCGGTGCAGTTGCTGGTAGCGGCCCAACACCGCCAGATCTCCGATGGGAAGCCCTTCATCCACCGCGCGACGAAACTGTTCCACCAGCGTCATCAATCCCCTCAACGCCAGGTTGAACCCCTGCCCCGCCACCGGGTGCAATGCATGGGCGGCATTGCCCACAAGCGCAACGCCCGGGCGTACCGGTTCAGCGACCGTGGTAAGTTTTAAGGGATAGTGGTGGCACTGGCCTATGCGGGTAAAGCGCCCGAGACGCCAACCAAAACGCGCCTGCAGTTTCTGGCACTTCTGTTCATCAGATAACGACAGTATGTCGCTCAGCTCTGTGTCCGACAGCGTCCAGACCAACGCCGACTCATGCCCCGCCCGAGCCGGGGAACCATGAGGCAGCAGGGCCATCGGGCCAGCCTCGGTAAACCGCTCGTAAGCGGTAAAGCCATGACTATCGCTGGTGGAAACGTTGGCAATGAGCGCATTCTGGCCATAATCCTCAGTCCGCGCGATAAACCCCAGTTTTTCCCGCAACCCGGAACGGCCACCATCGGCAATCACCAGGCAGCGAGCGTTGACTTCGTGTGGTTCATTTCCCCGCTGAATGGCCACCCGAACGCCCCCGGACACAGGCGTCATATCAACCACTTCCGCCGGCGCCAACCAGTTCACGCTGGTGCCCATCAAGGCCCGCATCAGGGATAACCCCATCCAGCGATTGTCAGCAACGTACCCCAGCGCCTCCTGATCATGCTCATGGGCATGCAGACGGGTCGCCCCGAAACGCCCCCGGTCCGACACATGAATATGACGTATCGGCGTGGCATGTTCAGACAAGCCCGGCCAAAGGTCCAACGCATCGAAAATCCGTCGGGAGCCCCACGCCAGCGCCGTGGAGCGGGCGTCATAGCTGGGCTGGTAATCCGCTGGCAAGGCATCCGGCGACAACGGAAAAGCTTCAACCACTGTCACTGACAGCTCAGGCACAAAACGGGCAAGCGCCAGGGCCAGGGTCGCACCCGCCAAACCACCCCCCGCAATCAGCAGGTCTGTATCCAACCGGTTTGTATTCACAAGGTCAGTCCGCCATCAGGGCTTCGATCTCGGCAACGGTTTTCGGCACACCTTCCGTCAGGTTCCGGCAGCCATCTTTGGTCACCACCACATCGTCTTCAATACGAATCCCGATGCCGCGCCAGCGCGGATCTACGCTGGTGTTATCCGGCGCCACATAGAGGCCCGGCTCAACCGTCAACACCATGCCCGGCTCCAACACCCGCCAGGCATCGCCCACCCGGTAATCACCAACGTCGTGTACATCCATTCCAAGCCAGTGCCCGGTCCGGTGCATGAAGAACGGTTTGTAGGCTTCGCTGGCCAGCGCGTCGTCCAGCGTGCCAGACAGCAAGCCGAGGTCAATCAATCCCTGGGTCAGCACCTTTAAAGCGGCTTCATGGGGCTGATTCCAGTGATTGTCCGGTCGTATAGCCTCAATGGCAGCGTGCTGGGCCGCCAGAACCACTTCGTACAACGCTTTCTGTTCCGGACTGAATTTGCCACTGACCGGGAACGTCCGGGTAATGTCCGAGGCGTAACACTCCAGCTCGCAGCCGGCATCAATCAACACCAGATCGCCTTCTTTCAGTGGGGCGCTGTTTTCTATGTAATGGAGGATACAACCGTTTGCGCCACTCCCGACGATGGAAGGGTAAGCGGTGGACCGGGCGCCGTGCTCCATAAAGGTGTGTATCAGCTCCGCCTCAAGGCTGTATTCGTAACCACCAAGGCGGGCCCGTTTCATGGCCCGACAATGCGCCTCGGCACTGATCTGACCCGCTTTGGCCATGACTTTGATTTCCGAAGCACTTTTGTACAGGCGCATGTCATGCAGCAAGTGCTCCAGAGCCACCAGTTCACCGGGCGGATGTGCCCCCGACCGGACTTTGCTGCGGATCACTTTAAGCCAGTCCATCACACGGGTATCGAACGCGGGGTCTTTACCCAGCGGGTAATACACCCGGCTACGCCCTTCGATCATACCCGGCAGGATGTCATCGATATCAGCAATCGGAAACGCATCATCCAGCCCAAACCGCTCTATCGCCCCTTCCGGCCCGGCAAGAAATCCGTCCCAGAGCTCTTTCTCCGGATTGCGCTCCTTACAGAACAGGACGGCTTCGCCATGTTCCCGGCCCGGAATCAATGCCAGCACCGCTTCCGGCTCGCCAAAGCCTGTGAGGTACTGGAAGTCACTGTCCTGTCGGAACGGGTGCAGGACATCCCGGTTACGAACCCGCTCCGGCGCTGCCGGCAGAATCGCAATGCTGTCCGGTGCCATCCGGTCCATCAATCTGCGGCGGCGCTCTGCAAACTCTTTAAGAGGAATGGTTACGGCCATGCTAGCTCCTGGTCAGTGCAGGGTTGGCTTATCGGCAGCCGGCTTCTCCGGCTCGTTGAACTCGGTGAAAACAGCCAGAGCCCCAAGACGCACGTATTCGGTAATTTCAAGCAGTTGCTGCTCGCTTTCGTCATCAGACTCTTCATCTTCCGACAGCTGGCTGATGGCCACCAGATCTTCGATCAATTCCCGGATTTCCTCCGGGGCCTGGCCAAGGGAGGCACCAGCCTCCAGAGCCATACCTTCAAGAAACCCGCGGACCCACGCCACCAGAGCTTCAAGCCGCTGCTCTATCGCGTAATCGTCGTCGGGCAGCAAGGGCTGGAAAGACAGGTCTGTCGACTGCAACTGATTCAGCGTGTTGCCGTAAGCACAATGCATGAAGGGCGCTAGATCCTCAGACTCTGCCGCTGCTTCATCGGCCAGCCCCATATGCTCACACACCATCGCCAACCACCGGGGCTCGTCAATGCGGGCACCCGCAGCAAGCTGGCCACACAGCACACCATGCAGTTCCGAGGGGTGGCTGAACGCTTTGTGGGCCGTAAACAGGTTGGCCCAGCGCTCGAATTCAGCCGCACGGGCGGCAGAGTTATCGGTTTCAGACATGAAGCTGCGTTTCCTTCGGTCAGTACAATCGGCATTCAGGCGCTCGCAGGAACGGCGCCCCAATAAATACCGTATCCTAGCATTCTGGGAAAATCCTGGCACGAATGACCACCCAGGGGTTGCTTTTCTCTTCACTCAACACAAAAATGTTATAACGTACCAACAACGCACAGGTGTACCCATGCCCCTCAAGCACTCCGTCGCCCACCCACTCTTTACCGCCATCGCCGCGCTGTTATCGCTCCACGCCACTGCCTCCGACAACCCCGGTGCCCACCAGCACGGCTTTGCCGAGTTGCAGATTGCCATTGAAGACAACCGGGCAGACATCCTACTGCTCTCCCCGGCCTACAATCTTCTGGGCTTTGAACACCAACCTCGAACCAGCGGGCAACACCAGCAGCTGCAGGCTCTGAACCAATGGGCGACAACGACTCCGTTGCTGAACACTCCAGAAAACACCTGCCGGATAACAGGCGCCAGTTTTCAAGGCGACTCGTCTCAGGATGCCGGGAACGGGCACTCACACCACGACCATGCACATCACGACAACGGCCACAGCGACCTCGAAATCACTCAATCGCTGATCTGCGAGGGCCTGACCGGCCATAGAACACTCACAACCCCGCTTACGGCGCAGTTCCCGGCGCTTGAGCAGCTGAAAATTCAGTGGGTTGGCACCAGCGGTCAGGGCGCCACGCGCCTTGAGCGAGGCCAGTCACAATTCGACATTAACCACTAACAGGCTATTCGGTGTAAGGTTCCACCGATTCCGCTGCCATCGAGTATGAAGACGTGGCCAGATCGCTCTCGGTTCGCTCAACCACCAGGGTCCCATCTATCCAGACCGGGTTGTACAAGGCATCCAGCGTGAAGCCTGCCGGGTACTTCACATGAATGATCTGGTTCGGCGGCGGGGGCGGCACATGAATGCAGGCCCCGTAATAGGGCACAAGGAAGAACTCGAGAATACGCATGTCATCGGTCGCCTTCAGAGGGACAACAAAGCCAGGAATACGCCCCTCGACGTTGGCCATCTCCGGCACCACCCGGCCAGTCATGATTTCATCGGGCAGCAGGACCGGGCCATCCCCGTCATGTTCGATCTCTGGCATGTTTTCAAGCAGGGCGAGGTCTTCAGCTGGCATCAGTTCCAGCCAGTCAATTTCTCTCGTTTCGGCTTTGGCCGCCGATGACAGAAGCAACACAACCCAGAACCCCAAGCGGGCCACCCATTTTCGGGACAGAACATCAGTGAACATCAACTCGGGCTCTCCGATAAACCAACGATCAACAGGCACCATCATACCGCGGCAGACACGAGACGGATATGAACACCAAGACAGTACAAACATCTGACGCACTCGATGGCGGTTCACTGGCCATCCAGAGTAAAAACGTGCGGTTCTGCTGGCCCGGACAGGCCAGTGAGCTGACCTTCCCGGATATCCACCTGCCCAGGGCCCAACACCTGTTCCTGCATGGGCCCAGCGGAACCGGAAAAAGCACGTTGCTTGGGTTACTGGCCGGCCTGCAAGCTCCGGCTTCTGGCCGAATTGACCTGCTTGGACGAAACCTGGGGGACATGAGAGCAGGCCAACGGGACCGGTTTCGGGCGGACCACATCGGGGTAATTTTCCAGCAATTCAATCTTGTGCCTTACCTGAGCGCCCTGGACAACGCCATCCTGCCCTGTCGGCTGTCGCCCCTGCGCCAAACTCGGGCGGGCCAGGCCCCCGAGAACACTGCCCGCGAGCTGCTGAAACAGCTGGCGGTCCCGGAAGAGCACTGGCATCGGAATGTAACCAAGCTGTCGATTGGCCAGCAGCAACGGGTGGCGGCGGCGCGGGCACTGATGGGCAATCCCGAAATCATTCTCGCCGACGAACCCACCTCCGCTCTGGATGCCAACAACCGGGACCGTTTTCTGGACCTCCTGCTTACCCTGGCTGCGCGCCACAACAGTTCCGTTGTCTTTGTCAGCCATGATCAAGCCCTGGCAGGCCACTTTCACAACCAAATGACACTGGAGGCCGACTCATGAACAAAGCACGCCTCATTCTGTCTCTCGCCACCGCCAGTCTTTGGTACCGGCGCCGGGTACTCACTCTGGTCTGCCTGACTCTGACACTGAGCGTGACCCTGCTGCTCGGCATTCAGTATCTCCGCACTGAGATACGCCAGTCGTTTACCAGCACCATCAGCGGCACGGACCTTATCGTCGGCGCCCGCAGTGGCCAGTTGAATCTGCTGCTTTACACCCTGTTTCATATCGGGGATGCCACCAACAACATCCGCTGGTCCACTTACCAGTCAATGGCTGAGGACAGCCGTATTGACTGGTTGATCCCCATCTCACTGGGCGACAGTTACCGCGGCTACCGGGTTGTCAGCACCAACGACCAGTTTCTGGCCCATTTCCAGTATGGCAGTGGAAAGCCCCTCACACTCACCAATGGACACTGGTTCCAGGACCTGTTCGACGTTGTAATTGGCGCCGGCGTGGCCCGCGACCTCGGACACACCCTTTACGATCCTCTGGTGCTGTCCCATGGTGGTGGGCGAACGAGCTTTTCCAAACATGGGGATCTGCCCTTCCGGGTATCCGGGATACTCGCGCCCACGGGAACCCCTGTCGATCGCGCGGTGTATATCAGCCTTGAGGCCATGGAAGCGATGCACGTAGGCTGGGAGTCTGGAGTCGCCATCCCTGGCCGGACGCTTTCGGCCGACAAGGCCCGCGAGCGGAATTTCACGCCGGAGGCCATTACCGCGGTGTTCATTGGTCTGGATCGACCGATCCTCACGTTTCAGCTCCAACGAGAACTGAACCAGCATTCAACCGAGCCCCTTTCCGCAATCCTCCCGGGTGTCGCCCTGAGCGAGCTCTGGCGAATGATGGGGCAGTTTGAGAACGCCCTGCTCGGCATCAGCGGTTTTGTCGTGCTGACCAGTCTGGTTGGACTGATTGCCGTGCTCCTTACCCTGCAAGCCCAGCGACGCCGGGAAGTGGCCGTGTTACGGGCAACGGGGGCCTCTCCGGGACTGATCGCCGCACTGTATACCATTGAGTGCGTGGGGCTTGCAGTGGCCAGCTGTGGACTGGCCCTTATTCTTGGCGCCGGCGCCGTCTCAGGCTTCGGGCCCTGGTTGCTGGAGCACTACGGGCTTCAGGTTCAGCTTCGCCCTCTGCGTGAGGAGGAATGGCTGCTTCTCGGCGCGGTGCCGCTGGCTTCGCTGGCAGTCTCCGCCATTCCTGCCCTGAATACCTGGCGGGCCAGCCGTCGCCAAGGCTTTGGCAGTCCGGAGCCAGACTGAGCTGACGCAGAAAGTGACACACCTCACGACAGGCACGCCATGACAATGCGGTAAATTGACCGGTCTGGCGTGCGCACTTATAGTAACTCTCAACAAAATCACCTACGTTGGGCAGGTCATGGAACAGTCCGAAGTACAGGCATTAGCGGACAAGCTGGACAAGCTGATCAAGCGCTGCGAGAAGCTGGAGAAAGACAACGCCCTGCTGAGGGAACTTCAGGACGACTGGAACCGGGAACGGGCCCAGCTGATGCACAAGAACGATCTTGCCAAAAACAAGATCGAAGCCATGATCGGCCGCCTGCGCGCACTGGAGCACCACTGATGTCAAAAACCCCAACCACCGTGGAAGTCAGGATTCTTGACAAGGAATACCTGGTGGCCTGCCCTCAGGAAGAGCAGGAAGCCTTGCTGCGCGCGGCCCGGCACCTGGACACCAAGATGCGGGAGATCCGGTCCAGCGGCAAGGTATTCGGTACCGAGCGTATCGCGGTTATGGCAGCCCTGAACATCACCCACGCGCTGCTGGAAAGGGATACCATGTCAGATGCGACCAGCAGCCTCCTTCGAGCCATGGACAGCCGGCTGGATGAAGCGCTGGGAGAGCCCTCAGGCAACGAATCCTGAAAGAATCGGGAATCGGGCTTGCAATCCGCCCCGGCCCTGCCCGTATAATGGGATCAACTTCCTGGGCTGTTCGCTGGTCGGGTACGTCCTCGAGCCGATACGCAATACCCAGGTGGCTACTTCAGGACATTGTGAGCATGTCCCCCACGGGGGAAAGCCTAATATGTCACAGCGGCCACCGACCTTGAACTTCTGGGTTCAAGGGCCACATCCGATAACGGCAGCCCGGGAAGCTTTTCTTACTCTTCGCTCAACCTCTGTATCCTGAGCCTGATCAACGCATCCAGCGCCTCAGCATTACCGTGACGCCGCTCAAACTCCAGCTCTGACCAGACAGAACCGTCTTCCTTTGCCAGGTTCAGGCGCTTCTCATACAGGACATCCCATTGGTCCAGATACTGATAGGCCCGCCCCGCGTCACGCGCAACCAGCTCTCCCCGGTCGTACAACAGCCCGAGAAACGCAAGTGCTGCCAGATTCTGCTCTTCTGCAGCTAACTCTAACAGCTGGAGGATACGATCGGTCTGGGCGGCAGCATCAGGCTGGCCCACCAGATAGAGCGCCTGCCGGTACCTTGCCTGTGACACCAGTGACTTCAGGTCTGAGGGAATCTCAGACCCAGGCATTCCCACAAACAGCTCCCGTGCGCGCGCAGCACTGTCTGCCCGGCCATCCCGATCAAGCACTCTCGCCAGCAGCAACCCTGCCCGCAAGTGGCCTTGATCGGCCGCCCGTTGCAGCCATCTCACGGCATCAACAAGACTGGGGGCTACGCCTTCAACACCTCTGACATACACGGCACCCAACTTATAGGCAGCTTCCGCATCTCCCCCCGATGCCATCCCTTCCAGCAGCTTAACCGCGCGAAGAGATGACTCGTCCGCCAACCCAGGCATACCGGACAGATAGATATCGGCCAACCCGTGCCTGGCCCGGTCATCATCCGGGGCAATCCGCTCCAACTGCTCCACCGCCCGAAGGACCAGCTTTGGCTGCCCATCCGGTGGATTCATGTACATACGGGCAAGCCACAAGCGGGCTTCCGGCTCCCCCTGATCCGCCGCACGGCGCAGCCAGTCCAGCGCTTCGTCATAGTGGTTCTCGCCAGCATGCCCGGCCACTGCCAGCTCAACGCCCATGGCCAACTGAGCTTTAGCATCCCCTTGCCTGGCCGCGGTTTCAAGCCAACCCCAGGCTTTGTCCGGATCATGCCACGGCGATGTCGGCGCATTATAGATCCGGGCCAAATGAAACTGGGCCCGGGCATTACCGATGTCTGCAGCATAACGATACCAGTTGGCCCGCGCCTCAAAGCCACCATCAACCACCGCGGGGTAAAGTCTCGCCAGATAGTCCAGGCGCTGTAAATCCGTCTCCGGGGGCTTCACCCGCCAGATCTGATCAGCAATTCCCTGAATCTCAAGACCTTCGTCATCCACACACCCCCGCTCAGGCACGATAGCCCGGGTATCTTCCCGGCAGTAATCCGCAAACGCCCGATGGCGAAATAGCTGCCCGGCGTCGCCATAATCTGAAATTTCTGCCGCAACCCGGGCCGCCCGCCCCTTATCCTGAGGTACGCCATCCCCCACCCAATACATCATGGTAAGGTCAGCCAGCGCCCGGGAGTATCCAGAAGCCTGCAGCAACGTCATCGCCTTGCCGGGATCCAGCGTTACCCCTTCCCCATGACGGTACATTTCAGCCAGAAGATGGAGCGCTTCCCGCCGGTCCGCTGCATCAACCCTGTCAGCAACACGTCCGAGCCAATGGGCCGCCTCCTGCTGACGTTTCTCCCCCCCCAACCCGAGATAAAGCAACCGGGACAATTCATACATCGCACGCGCCTGTTCATAGGGCTCTGTCTCACCCGACAGGTATCGCTGGTACGCTTCCCGGGCAACTATGTAGTCTGCCTGGACCAACGCACGCCTGCCCTCCACATAGGTCTCCTGCGGGTTTGCGGCACAGCCGGAAAGAGCCGCGACCAGCCCCAGAACAGCCACAACATGGAGACGACGGAGCAAATGACAGGAGGGCATATCAGGATTCCTCAGAGATCAGCGAGCAAGTACCCTACCACGGTTTTAACGCCGGCCTTTTGATATGGTACAAACTACGCTGATGTCATCATGGACAGAGGCCAGACAACAGGACGCTGCAACCTTGACCCACATGCCTAACGACAATGCATTCGACTCCGGGCTTGACCAGCCATCTCGCCAGGCACTGAGAAAAACACTTCGGCAGCAACGCCGGGGCCTGAGCTATGAAGAACAGGCACAGGCTTCCGAGCGCCTGGCCCTCAATCTGCTGAAACTTCCGGAGATGCACCGGTCCCGGCACATCGGGGTCTATCTGGCCAACGACGGTGAAATTGACCCAGCCCTGTACATCGATCTGGGCCGACGCAAAGGCCTGAATTTTTATCTTCCGGTACTGCACCCGGTCTACCCGGGCAAGCTGGTTTTCAGCCCCTACCGTGAGGGCGCCCTGTTAACCGCAAACCGCTTTGGCATTCCTGAACCGGCATTCTCCGAGGCACGGCGAAGACCCGCCTGGGCATTAGATGCAGTGCTGTTTCCGCTGGTAGGTTTTGATGAGATGGGGGGCCGGCTTGGGATGGGGGGCGGCTTTTATGATCGAACCTTCGCGTTTAGCCGGTTAAGACCCGGCATGGCTCCCAAGCTGATCGGCCTGGCACACGATTTTCAATGCGTTGAACGTCTGCCCACAGAACCCTGGGATGTGCCTTTGCACGGAGTGGTGACAGACAGGCGCTGTTATCGCTTCAGATCCTGACTGGCGACGAAGCCATAATCAACCACGGAAGCTTCCCGATTGTCGCGCGTGTCTTCAGAAGCCTGAATGGACGTAAAACCGGTGATCACAAGGCCGACAGCAAAAATGAGCACGATGGCACGGATGATGTCAGGCTTGCTCCCCATTTCGTGTATTCCCGTTATCGTTCGTTTAATTGGCAGGAAAATCAGATGACTATTACTGATTTACAGAATTAGACGAAAGACTAACACGTAACTCCGATTTTACAATTTTTGACAGATTACAGTTGCGTAAGGATGAGATAAACCCGCGGGACAGGGTACACATCCCCACCCACGGGCCAACCAGGCACCAGCTGCTGTGACCTTACCGGGCCTTGCCGTTACCGGCCCCCAGGAACAGGCGATAGGCTTCGTTATCAGTCATGTTTTCATAACGGAATCCCACCTTATCGAGCATCTTCTCAAAATCCGCGACTTCACCTTCCTCAACCTGTGCGCCCAGCAAAACCCGGCTGTAAGCCGCACCGTGGTTTCGGTAGTGGAACATGGAGATATTCCAACGCGTGCCCAGTGACATCAGGAACTTCAGCAGCGCGCCCGGGCGCTCCGGGAACTCGAACTGGAAAACCTTTTCGTTGGTGATGGTAGGCGCGTGGCCACCCACCATATGGCGAAGATGCTGCTTGGCCAGATCACTTTCGGTCAGGTCGATCACCGAATACCCCGTTTCGCGAAGTTCCTGAACAAGCTCATCGCGGCCCTGGCCACCGGCCTGTATCTGGATGCCGACAAAAATGACCGCTTCCTGCTGGTCGGCATACCGATAGTTGAATTCGGTAATGCTGCGCTTGTGCAAAGCGTTGATAAAGGTTTTAAACGCCCCGGGTTTTTCCGGAATGGTCACTGCCAGAATCGCTTCCCGCTTTTCTCCGATCTCGGTGCGTTCAGAGATATAACGCAGGCGATCGAAATTCATATTGGCGCCACTGAGCACTCCGACCAGGTTCTCGCCTTCCACCTGCTCGCGCTCGATGTACTTCTTGATGCCGGCCACAGAAAGCGCCCCGGCGGGTTCTGCAATCGAACGCGTATCCTCGAACACATCCTTGATGGCCGCACAGATCTCATCGGTAGACACCGTGATGACTTCATCCACCGCGTCTTTACAGATGTTCCAGGGCTCCTCCCCGATCTGCTTCACGGCCACGCCATCGGCAAAGATACCGACCTCATCCAGAATTACCCGTTCGCCAGCGGCCAGGGCCGCCTGCAGACAGTTGGAGTCTTCCGGTTCAACGCCAATCACCCGGATGTCAGGGCGCAGATATTTGATGTAGGCCGCCATCCCGGCAATCAATCCTCCACCACCCACCGGGATAAACACCGCATGCAGGGGCTGGGAAAACTGCCACATCATTTCCATGGCGACGGTTCCCTGTCCCGCAATGACATCCGGGTCATCGTATGGGGGGATGTAGGTATAACCGTGTTTCTGGATCAACTCCTGCGCGTGGGCAGCCGCCTCGTCAAAAGCGTCGCCTTTAAGCACCACTTTGGCTCCACGCTCACGCACCGATCGCACTTTGATATCCGGCGTGGTCTGAGGCATCACAATGATCGCCTTAATGCCAAGCTGCTTCGCAGACATGGCCACACCCTGGGCATGGTTGCCCGCCGATGCACAGATCACTCCTTTGGCTTTCTGCTCTTCGGACAGCTGAGCCAACCGGTTGTATGCGCCGCGAATCTTGAAAGAAAACACCGGCTGAAGGTCTTCACGCTTGAGCATAATATGGTTGCCAAAGCGCCTGGACAGACTACGGGCTTCAGTAAGCGGTGTTTCGACGGCCACGTCGTAGACGCGCGCATCGAGGATCTTCTTGATATAGCGTTGCGGCATGATGGTTCCGGTTGCTGGTGGAGGTTCAGGAAAAACCCACAGTGTAGAAAGTTTGCACGCTTGTCGTCTATAAGGAGAATTGCCGCGAGCGTATAATAGTCTCAAATTCAACATCATTACCCGGAGCCCTTCCAATGACCCAGGACGAACTGAAACAAGCCGTAGCCCAAGCTGCGGTGGACTACATTGCCCCTCATCTGGAACGGAGCAGTATTGTGGGCGTGGGTACTGGCAGTACCGCCAACTTCTTCATCGACTGCCTGGCAAAGTACAGAAACGACTTCGACGGCGCCGTCGCCAGCTCCGAAGCCACGGCTGATCGCCTCAAGCAACACGGCATCCCGGTCTACGACCTCAACGCCGTCGATGGCATTGAGTTTTACGTTGACGGCGCCGACGAAACCAACGAACACCTGGAGTTGATCAAAGGCGGCGGCGGCGCCCTGACCCGTGAAAAAATCGTCGCCGCGGTAGCCAAGACCTTTATCTGCATTGCAGATGAATCCAAGAAAGTCGGCATCCTGGGTGAATTTCCGCTCCCCGTGGAAGTGATCCCCATGGCCCGAAGCCACGTCGGCAGAGAGATTGTAAAACTCGGGGGCGATCCGGTTTATCGGGACGGCTTTGTCACTGACAACGGCAACATCATCATCGACATACACAACATGGACATCTCCCGCCCGCTGGTGGTGGAAGAGAAACTCAATAACATTGTCGGTGTCGTCACCAACGGACTGTTTGCACGTCGCGCTGCCGACCTGCTGCTGCTTGGCACCAGCAACGGCGTTCAGAGCATTCCCCGAAAAGGCTCGTAAGACGCCCACCGAAACTGCCCCGAAGCTGGCCATCGAGGCCAGCTTTTTTAGTTTCCAGCAAAACAAAAACCAAGCGCTTGCTTGGTGGCGGAAATTGCGCGACACTCCCCTCATCCAACAAAAAACACACAGGGAGCCATGCCGTGTCTGCATACTTCAACGAGACCCACGAACAGGTGCGCCAGACCGCTCGCAAGTTCATTCAGTCCCACGTCCTGCCACACATTGACAACTGGGAAGAGGCTGGCGAATTTCCCCGGGACATCTACCGGAAAGCCGGAGAAGCCGGACTTCTGGGCATTGGCTTTCCCGAAGCCCTCGGAGGCATCGGGGACAACGACATTTTCCTGAAAGTCGCGGTTTCTGAAGAACTGATGCGCTCCACTTCCGGCGGCTTTGTTGCCAGTATCGGCTCCCTCGACATCGGGCTGCCGCCGGTCGCAAAGTGGGCCAGACAGGAGGTCCGTGAACAGATCGTTCCGCCAGTGCTGCGGGGGGAAAAAATCGCCGCGCTGGCCGTCACCGAGCCCGGAGGCGGTTCCGATGTCGCCAGCCTGAAAACCCGAGCGGTACGCGATGGAGACCATTACATCGTCAATGGCAGCAAAACCTTTATCACCAGCGGCACTCGCGCCGACCATTACACCGTTGCGGTGCGCACTGGCGGCGAGGGCCATGCCGGCATCAGCCTGCTACTGATCGACCGGGACACTCCAGGCTTCTCCACCGGTAAGAAGCTGCGCAAAATGGGCTGGTGGGCCAGCGATACCGCAGAACTGTTTTTTGAAGACTGCCGGGTACCCGCCAACCGCCTGATCGGTGCCGAGAATGCCGGTTTTATCGCCATTATGAGCAACTTCCTGGCGGAACGACTGAGCCTGTCTGTCATGGCCTACATGACCGCCCAACTGGCCTACGAGGCTGCGCTGGACTACACCCGGCAGCGCCAGGCATTTGGTCGCGCGGTGGCGGGCTTTCAGGTCACCCGGCACAAGCTCGTGGACATGGCCACCCAGATCGACATCGCCCGGGAATACACTTATCGCTGTGCAGCCCTCATGCAAGCAGGCAAAAACCCCATCACACAAGTGGCCATGGCCAAAAACTTTTCCGTAGATGTTTGCGAAAAGGTCACCCGCGAGGCCGTGCAACTGTTCGGCGGCATGGGGTATATGCGCGAGTCGGTAGTTGAGCGCCTGTACCGGGATGCCAAGATCCTGTCCATTGGTGGCGGCACCACCGAAATCATGAAAGAACTCATCGCAAAACAGATCCGGCTTTAAGCCGGATCTGTTTTGGCTTCGCTTTTCAACCGATGCGGTATCCTAAATATCCACCCGCAATTGAGCCCAGAATCGCCAGTACCGGCACTGTGAAAACAACAGCATTCAGATTGCCGCCAAAAAAATCACCGGGCCTTTTCAGCGAGAAAAGACTGTTAAGCGTATCGATGACCACCGGCGTCAATCCAACGAGCCATCCAACCACCGCCCCAATAACCAAACCGAAAACAATTCCGATGAACGCCAAAAACCACTGCATCACACCCAATCCTTGTCAAAGCGAAAATATGTGAGACCCATTACCTCTTCACATCCAGCATGCCATAGGGGCGCTCACGTACGCCCTTGAGCAACCCAACGATAACGTCTGTGCCTTTCATCGGCGCCATCTCCGGGTAGTCTTTCATTTCGATCGCCCCTTCGATTTCAAAGTGGCCGTGGCGGAAGCTGTTCACCTCACCATCCGTGGCAACCCAGCGGAATTCCCGCTCAGTCTCGCTGTACTTGCCATCGCTGATGAACAGGCGGCCCTTTCGACCAGCGACGGTCATTTTACTGGAAGTCAGGAAAGACAACATGCCTGTGTTGCGACTCTTCTCGTCTTTCAACTCGGCCTCACTCTGGTAGGTGCCGGCCATGAGCACAAAACGGGAACGTTTTCCGTTATAGAACTCCATCGCGTAGCCTTCCCGTTCCGGTGTCACGGTGTTCACCACCACAAACTCCCGGTCCAGACACACCCCAGGTTTGTTATGGGGCCAGGGCTGGTACTCCAGGGCGTTTGCCCGCTCCTGCATTTGGGTCAAGCGTTCGTAGTAGATGGCTTTGTAATCGGCTTCATCCCGAGGAACATTTCCCAGTGCGCCCTGCCCCTGAATGGCAATGGCAGCTTTTGCGGGCGGAAAGTCCTTTAGAAAATGTGTTTCGAACTTGTGACTGCGATCAGGCTTCTCTCGCATCCCTGGAATTTTTCGTCTGTCTGCGTAGTAAACCAAGGTTTTGAGGCAACAGGATCTGGAACTCCCCCATCACCAGATCCCGGACGCATCCTGCTTGTACCGACCCGGATAATCGAAATGTTCATAGTTCGGATGCTGTTTGGAGAGGTCCGGAGCCACTTCCTGGCGATCCAACCCGTAGGCGGGATTGGTGAAGGTATAATCCTTCATGGCGACCCCGGCAACACTGACACGGTCCAGCGTATCGAAGGCGAATACGCTGGACTGCCTGGAGCTGCCTCCTGCCGTTGAATTATAGAGCGAGGACGGCAGTGATAGCGCCTCGCGGTGGTGGTCCGCCAGGATCAGCTCGGTGCCATCGGAGCCATGTTCAGCACGATAGTGCCAGCCTTCCTCCGCTGCGAGCCGCTGGATAAATGCCAGATCCGATTCCCGGTACTGAACACAATATTCCCGCTCTTCCGGTGCTCGTAACAGATTGAAACGGGTGTTGGTGACGCCATTTTCTTCCAGCAGGTTTCGGATAATCTGTTCCGGGCTCTGATGCTGGGAGATCCGGCTGTTACGGCCTAGTCCCAGCCGCCAGAGGGGGGAACGCACCGTGAGGTAATAACAGGTTCTGCGATGGCCCGCCGAGCCACGGCCAAACTCCGCAACCACTCCGCGAAACTGACGCAACAACTCGCCATCCCGGAAAATACTCAACTCAGCTTCCTGCTCAAGCAAATCGGTGGCCGTTATACCCGACTGCCGACTGAATGCGGTGATGGTCAGAGAAAAAACCTCAGACAACATCTCCCGCGATTCAAATTCAAAAACGGTAAAGAGATCGACCTGTTGTTCACCAATCGACAAGGTGAACTGAAGTCCTTTTCCAATGTGCATTGCGCGCATCCCTTGCTTGATTCATGGTTTCCCTGTTGGGCCATCACCCCGTGATTCCGCAACCACCATAGCGATCAAAAACCAACCGAAACTAGCACCTGACCAAAATAAAACAACCCCTTACAACATTGCATTTCGTTTAAAAATTTGCAGACCAAGGTTTAGTTTCGAACCGCCCGAGACTCCCGTATAATTACGCCCACTTTTTCAACGCAGTTAAACGAACCCCCACCTATCAGGAAGGATCGCACATGCAATTCGACAACATCCCCGCGGGCAAGAATCCGCCAGAAGACATCTATGTTGCCATCGAAATCCCGGCCAACAGTTCACCGGTCAAGTATGAGCTCGATAAAGACATGGGCGCGCTGCTGGTTGACCGCTTCATGGCCACGCCGATGTTCTACCCGGCTAACTACGGCTTTATTCCTCACACCCTGGCCGACGACGGCGACCCACTGGACGTACTGGTTGTCACGCCTTACCCCGTTCAGGCGGGTTCTGTGATTCGCTGCCGTCCGGTTGGCGTACTGAACATGGAAGACGAAGCCGGCGGTGATGCCAAGCTGGTAGCCGTTCCACACGACAAGCTGACCCAGACCTACCACAACATTCGCGAAATCGAAGACCTGCCGGAACTTCTGCGTGATCAGATCCGCCACTTCTTCGAAAACTACAAAACTCTTGAGCCAGGCAAGTGGGTGAAGGTTCAGGGCTGGGACAACGCAGCGGCCGCCAAGCAGGCCATTGTTGACGCCGTAAACGCGTACAAAGGCTGATAACCCAAGACGTAAAAAAACCGGATCATCGAGAGATGATCCGGTTTTTTTTGCCTTTCCCACAGTCCGGGGTTACCCCCGGGACAACAGATCCCGCATATCGCTGATCGCCGCGTTGGCCCGGGACAGGTATGCCGCCATCGTCAGTGAGTGGTTGGCTAACACCCCGAAACCACTACCATTGAGAATAACCGGGCTCCACATTGCAGTCTGAGTCCCTTCCAGCTCAATGATAATCTGCTTAACACTGGCCATGGCATTCTTGTCCTGCAGGACTTTCCGGAAATCCACCTCCACGGCTTTAAAGATGTGCAACAATGCCCAGGCGCTTCCCCGCGCCTCATAAAACACATCATCAATTTCCGTCCAGGCGGTTTTCACATCCTCGCCGCTGGCCTCTTCCGCCAGGGGATCGTCCGGGTCCAGGTTCGCCACCGCTTCAGACACCGAGGCCTTGCCGACACTTTCACTCAGGGTGCGGGAAAGACTCCCCAGCCGCGTCTCCAGGTCTGCCAGCCAGTTATTCAGGTTGTCGGCCCGCGCAAAGAACTGAGCATCGGCGTGCGCCGGGTCAGACAAGCGGTTCAGATAACGTTTGAGCGCATTGATCCCCCGGCGATATTCATTTTCAGTTGAGGGGATCGCCCAGCTTTCATTGTCAAAGTGAAATTGCGGTTCGACGATGGTCAGGTCCGGGTCCTCCGCCGACTGGCTCTGGGAACGACTGATGTCTTTGCGCATAGCGCGGGACAGATCCCTTAGCTGCACCAGAGCGCCATATTCCCAGCTCGGCATATTGTCCAGCCACAGGCCTGGTGGAAAAATGTCGTTGGACAGATAACCTCCGGGCTTGTCCAGAAGCGTCTCAGCAATGCGAATCATGGTCGCCGTCGTGGCAAACCCGGTCACAGGTTCACGGTCCATGGAACTGGCCAGTGTGCGGGTATGATCGCGTACCGAGAAAGTGTCCGGCTCACTGCTCCAATAGATACCAAGAACCATGGCAACCAGCAGGTACACACCCAGCACGGCAAGCACAAATTTACCGATCACACCGCTGCCGCCGGTGTAATCCTGCACGTCGTCTTTTTTGTCCCTGAAGTACTGTCTGATTTTGCCAGGCATAAGTCTCCTGATCTCCTGTTAATTACGTGTCTGCAGCATACGGCCTGCCCAGATGGTAGCCCATGGCGCCATCAATACCCAGTTTACAGAGTACCGAGTATTCCGCCGCCGTTTCCACTCCCGTCGCGTACACTTTAACGCCACGGCTGTGGGCGATACCTATCACGGACTCTAGCCAGAACCGGTTTTCATCGTGCCGGTCAATGTCGTGGATGAAGCTGTTATCAAGACGTACCGCCCTGAACGGCAAGCGCTTGAGGTAGCTGAAAGGGACGCCTCCCACACCAAAACGGTCTACCAACACCGGCACCTTCAACCTCACCAGCTTCCGGACCAGCGACGTGACAACCTTCCGATGATGGCTAATGGTCACTTCCGCTATACCAACCCAGAGTCGTCCTGCTGTGCTGCCAGCCCGGGCCAGCATCGTTAACAGGTCTTCCTGAAAAGCAACATCCGCGACAGAGCTGATACCCAGCGACACCGCCAGCCTGCGCCCCGGATGACGAGCAAGGTACTCCAAAGCCTGAGCAATCAACATTCGATCAATGTCTGCAACCAGGCCAAGGCGCTCAGCCATCGGTACAAAAAGCCCGGCCTTCAGTGACCCCTCCGGCGTATCGATACGTGAGAACACCTGGTAGTGGACCAACTCTTGATCAACGTCGTGGACCATTGGCTGCAACCAGAGCGACAACTTATTCTGGCGGACGGCCTGGGTAATGATGCTGCGCCAGGTATCTGTATTGTGATGGTTTTCGACACCCGTATCAGACAAGAGGCTGCAGGACCGGTCGTATTGCTGAGCCGCCCGGAGCGCCTCATCCGCCGCCGCCAGCAACGACCGGGCACCAGCACCAGGCGTTGCCACCGCCAGCCCGGCATGCACCAGAACCTCCAGTTGAGCCGCCTGCCCTGTATAGATGGCATCCAGCTCCCGCACCAGCTCCTCTGCCCAGATTCGGACGTCGGCCGCCGAAGCGCCCGGAACAAACACTGCAAACTCAGCGCCGGTCCGGCGACCGGCAAACGATTCCGCATGCTGATCCACAAAGGCCCGGATACCAGATGCAATTTCGTTTAACAGACGGTCTCCCTGCTCTCGCCCGAACGTCTGGTTGTAGTCGATAAAGCTGGCCAACTGAATCATCACCAATACACCCGGCGCTGACTTTTCTTCCGACTCCACCTCAACCTTCAGGCGCTGATCGAAAGCACTCCGGCTCGCCAGCCCGGTCACCGAGTCTTCATTGTTGACTTTTCGGAGGTGCTGGATCAGTTTGCCCTGCCCTTCGAACAACTGCCCAAGGTCATCAGCCATCTGATTCATGGCCTCGGTCACCCGGTTGAGTTCACGGGTAGAGCGGACCCTCACCCGCTTCCGGAAATCCCGACGCCCGAGCGCCCGAGCCTGAGATTCCAGCGCCTTCAGCGGCCCAAGCGCCCGCCGGAGCAACAAGTACAGCCCAAGCAGCCCGAGAACCGCGATCACCCCAGCCGCCAGCACCAGCCCCAGCGTAATCCGCCACAAGTCATCGTAGGCCCGGCCAGGGTGGCTCACCACACGGACCTTACCCAACCGGCTCCAGCCTCTGACCACCTCAGCTTCGGCCACCGGCAGTGGCAGGCGAGCCAGTGTTACAAACCAGTCTGGCGCTTTACTGGCCGCCAATGGCATTCGCCGGCCAGCAATCACTTCCCCTTCATGCCCCAGATACTCCACCACCAGATAACGTCCGCTGTCGAAAACTGCATCTATCAGGGAGGCAGCGGCCACCGGGTCCGTCCCATCAATGGCATTTGACAGAGAGAGCCCTGTTGCCGTTGCGCCGTCCTGAGCGTGTGCAGACAGCTGATCGGCAACGTACTCCCGGAAGTAGCCATAGCTGGTGACAAAGGCCGCCACCAGCGTCACGGTCAGCAGACTGCCACCAAACAACAGCAGTAAGCCCTGCAGCGTAGTCTCGCCCTGCTGCCTTCTTGTTGCGTCTTTCATGAGCCTCCGTGCCATCACGTCAGGACTCCGTCAGAGAAATAGATATCAGGTTGCCTGTGATCCGGGCCGCAGAGTTGACAAACATTTACACAGCGCAACCTACGCCGACAACATTAAACACTATAGACTCTACACAAGGACCATAAAGCCTCTGTATAACTCATAAATGGCAAAATTTCGCGCAGACGGATACCGCGATCAACAATTGGACAGACAGGTCGGAACACCATGAACGACGAAAGCCAGAAAGAGAAACTCCGGCAGCATTTTGCCCGCCGTGTGACCACCCAGGCTCGGGTGGTCCTTGATACCTGGCAGAAGATTCAGGACGACCGCACTCAGGCGCCCGCACACCGTGATGAACTTATTGCCGCAGCCGACAAGCTGGTTCGTTACGCCCGGCGCTTCGAGATGGAAAGTCACGCCGCCTCAGGCGAGCAGATCCTCACCCTGTTAACCGACTGGCACCAGGACAGCGCGCTGGATGAGCCCATGGCCAAAGCCCTGGAAGAGGCCACCGAAAGTCTGCGCCTTTCGACACAACGCCGCACAGACCGGGACACCTCGAGCGCTCCCCAGCAGTATCGGCGTACGCCGGTCTACATTGCCCTGTCGAACGAAGAGATGGCGTCTCGGCTGATCCGGCAACTGGAATTCTTTGGTTTTCGCGCATCAGCCTTCAACGCACCCGCCGATCTGATCGAAGCCTGCGGGCTCAGCAAACCCGAAACCATCCTGATGGACGTCAACTTCGGGGGAAACAACGCTGGCATTGCCACCGTTGAGCAGCTTCAGGAGCAGCACGACACTCCAATTCCCATCATCTTCGTCAGCGATGAAGATGGATCCATTGAGACCCGGTTGCGGGCATCCCGTTGCGGTGGAGAAGAGTTCTTCTATCCGGCGGTCGACCCCGGCCAGCTGATTGAGAAAATTGAAACCTACACCCACGGCAATACGGTTGAACCCTACAAGGTCCTGGTACTGGATGATTCTCGCGCCCAGGCCAAATACATGGAAACGGTCCTGAAAAAAGCGGGCATGACGGCCCATATCATTACCGATCCGATGCAGATCATTCATGCCCTGGAGGCCTTTTCACCGGAAATCATTATCCTCGACATGTACATGCCGGGCTGTACCGGCATGGAGATTGCGCGAGTCATCCGACAACAGGACCGGTTCCACAGCGTCCCCATAATCTACCTCTCCGCTGAAGAAGATGTCAGCAAACAGCTTCATGCCATGAGCCTGGGCGGCGACGACTTCCTGACCAAGCCCATCGACCCGAAACACCTGATCGCAACCCTTCACAACCGGGGGCGCCGTGCACGCTCTCTGCTGGCACTGATGATCCGCGACAGCCTGACAGGCCTGTTCAATCATACCCACACGCTGCACTTACTGGAGCAGGAGATCGTCCGGGCCCGGCAGAAAGAGCAGCCCATGTGCTTCGCCATGATCGACATCGACTACTTCAAGAAGGTAAACGATACCTTTGGTCACCCTATCGGCGACCGTATACTGCGCAGCCTGTCGATGTTTCTGAAACAACGCCTCCGGAAAACCGACCATATTGGCCGATACGGCGGAGAAGAGTTTGCCATCATCCTGCCCAATACCCGCCCAAGCGACGCCCGGAACGTGCTGAACGAAATCCGGGAACGGTTCTCGGAACTGACCCAGCAGGCCGGTGACCGTGAATTCAACGTCACCTTTAGTTGCGGCATTGCCGGATGGCAAGGCGAATCCGCACAGGCTCTGTGTGAACGTGCAGACCGAGCCCTGTACACCTCCAAAGAACATGGCCGGAACTGCGTCACACTGTCTGATACCTGACCGCCGGGGCCGGTTAATACCGCCGGCCAATGAAACCAATGTCGAATACCGACATTCTCCGCCATGATCAACAATGATTGTGATCAACGAAATGTCATCGCGTGACAGCGGGTTGCTGTGTAACCTTTTCGGAACAACGGACGACCGGCAGGATTGTCAAAAAGTGTTGATCCGGAGATAACAAGCACGCACCATTGAGGTAACGTGCCGTTATCTTCGGCGATCCTGTTCAAATACATCAAGGCAGACAGAACGATGTCGACCATTCTTGTGCTTCATGGCCCCAACCTCAATATGCTCGGCACTCGCGAGCCTGAGATCTATGGCCACGAGACACTGGCCGATATAGATGACCGCCTGCACAACAAGGCGGCTGAAAAAGGCCATCATCTGCTACACCTGCAGTCAAACGCGGAATATGAATTGATAGAGAGAGTGCATGAAGCCAGGGCTGAAGGGGTCGATTTCATGATCATCAACCCGGCCGCCTTCACCCACACCAGCGTAGCCCTTCGGGATGCGGTGCTGGCGTCGGGAATCCCCTTTATCGAAGTGCACCTCTCGAATGTGCATGCCCGGGAGCCTTTCCGGCAGCACTCCTATTTTTCAGATATCGCTGAAGGCGTTATCTGTGGGTTGGGCAGCCAGGGCTACGATCTGGCCCTTCAGGCTGCCCTGCAACGAATTCACCGATAGAACACAGAAACGGGACTGGAACAGCTATGGATATTCGCAAAATCAAGAAACTCATTGAGCTACTTGAGGAATCTGACGTCGAAGAACTGGAGATTCAGGAAGGTGACGACTCCGTTCGTATCTCCCGTCGTCGCGAACAAGCCGCAGGCGGACATTACGTCAGCCACTACGCCGCCCCAGCCCCCCAGGCGCCTGCGCCGGTGGCTGATACCGCTCCGGCACCGGAAGCCTCTGCTCCGGCCGCTCCCAAGGGCCACTCGGTCAAGTCGCCGATGGTTGGTACTTTCTACCGGGCGCCCTCTCCTACGGCCAGCGCATTTGTTGAAGTAGGCCAGACCGTGAATGCCGGCGACGTGATCTGCATTGTTGAAGCCATGAAAATGATGAACCAGATCGAAGCCGACAAAGCCGGCACCGTTACCGAAATTCTGGTCGAAAATGGCCAGCCGGTTGAGTTTGACCAGCCCCTGGTCGTCATTTCCTGAATTCGGTGATTGTAAGCCATGGCCATGTTAGAAAAAGTTCTGATCGCAAACCGCGGTGAAATTGCCCTGCGCATTCTCCGTGCCTGCAAGGAGCTGGGCATCAAAACGGTTGCCGTGCACTCGCAGGTGGACCGCGACCTGATGCACGTTCGTCTTGCAGACGAAACTGTCTGCATTGGTCCGAACAGCCCAACAGACAGCTACCTGAACATCCCCACCATCATCAGTGCCGCTGAGGTGACCGACTCCGTCGGCATCCACCCGGGCTACGGATTCCTGGCGGAGAACGCAGATTTCGCCGAGCAGGTCGAAAAAAGCGGCTTCCGCTTTATCGGCCCCCGGGCAGAAACCATTCGCCTGATGGGCAACAAAGTCTCCGCCATCGAGGCGATGAAAAAAGCCGGCGTTCCGACCGTTCCCGGCTCCGACGGCCCGTTGACGGACGATGATGAGCGCACACTCAAGGTGGCCCGGCAGATCGGCTATCCGGTGATGATCAAAGCCGCCTCCGGTGGCGGCGGCCGGGGCATGCAGGTTGTGCACTCCGAAGCTGCCCTGCTGAAAGCCGTCCAGATCACCCAGACCGAAGCCAAAAACGCCTTCGGCGACCCGACGGTGTATCTGGAGAAGTTCCTGGAAACTCCACGCCACGTGGAAGTTCAGGTGCTGGCCGACATGCACGGCAACGTGATCCACCTCGGTGACAGGGACTGCTCCATGCAGCGTCGCAACCAGAAGGTGATCGAAGAGGCCCCGGCACCCAACATCAATCATGAATCCCGGGAACGCACCCTCAAAGCGTGCGTCGATGCCTGCAAGGAAATTGGCTACGTGGGTGCTGGCACCTTCGAATTCCTTTATCAGGACGGCGAGTTCTACTTCATCGAAATGAACACCCGAGTCCAGGTGGAGCATCCGGTTTCCGAGATGGTGACCGGCGTTGACATTGTCCGGGAGCAGCTGCGGATTGCCAGCGGTTTGCCTTTAGAATACAGCCAGGACGAGATCCACATTTCCGGCCATGCCATTGAATGCCGGATCAACGCCGAAGATCCACAAACCTTTGTGCCCAGCCCCGGCAAAGTGACTCATTTCCATGCGCCAGGAGGCAATGGCATCCGGGTCGATTCTCACCTGTACAGCGGCTACACGGTACCGCCGTACTACGATTCGCTGGTGGCCAAACTGATCACCTGGGGAGACGACCGGAACGTGGCTCGCCGGCGCATGAAGAACGCGCTGGATGAAATGCTGGTTGAAGGTATCAAGACCAACCAGCCCCTGCATCGAAAACTGGTACGCGATGGTGGCTTTAAACAGGTAGACTTCACCATCCACTACCTAGAGAAACTGATGCGGGATTAACCATGCCCTGGATACAACTCCAGATTCCAGCTGATCCGGAAACTGCGGATCAGCTGGAGGATCTGTTAATGGAAATGGGGGCTGACGCCGTTTCCATGGAAGACGCCGCCGACCAGCCCCTGTACGAGCCCGACCCGGGCACAACCCCCCTCTGGAGCCAGACCACCGTCACCGGCCTGTTCCAGTCTGATCGCAACATCGAACAGCTGTGTGCCGACATCCGGGATGCCTGGCACCAGCAAACCCAGCAGTCCCTGGCGGACATTGATGTCACCCTTGTCGAGGACAAAGACTGGGAGCGCGCCTGGATGGACGATTTCCATCCCCTGCAGTTCGGTGAGCGGCTGTGGATTGTGCCTAGCTGGCATCAGCCACCGAACCCCGATGCGGCCAACCTGATGCTAGACCCGGGGCTCGCATTTGGCACCGGCACCCACCCCACGACAGCCCTGTGTCTGGAGTGGCTCGATGGTCAGGATGTGGCCGGTAAGCAAATCACCGATTATGGGTGCGGATCCGGCATACTGGGCCTGGCTGCCCTGCTGCTTGGGGCCGGCCATGTGACCGGGGTCGACACCGATCCCCAGGCTCTGGAGGCCAGCCGCGACAACGCCCGGCGCAACGGCGTAGAAGACAGCCGTCTGAACCTGTATCTGCCCGGCAACGATCCAGACGTCCAGGCCGACATCATGCTTGCCAACATACTGGCCCAGCCTCTGATTGGCCTCGCCCCGCGACTGGCAGAACTAACCCGGGCCGGCGGCCATCTCGTACTCTCTGGCATCCTGTTCAATCAGGCCCGGGAAGTCATGGACGCCTACGAGCCCTGGTTCATCATGGACGAGCCCGAACAGAAGGAAGACTGGATACGCCTCACAGGACGGCGCAAGGACGGATGACGACACAGGCGTTTATGTCTAAACTGCCTCCATCGTATTGATCGACCAGAGATCGAGCTTTCAGGAACGAAGCATGACCCAGAGCAGCCTGCAGACCCAATGCCCCAACTGTGAAACCCGCTTCCGGGTGTCCGACGAACAACTGAGCGTCGCCCGGGGCAAGGTTCGCTGCGGAAACTGCATGAAAATCTTCAATGCGGTGGAACACCAGGTCACCTCGGGTAAAGACCAAAACGCCGGGCCGTCGGCAACCGCCGATACCCCCCAGCCAACCCCGCCTCATCGCTTCGAGGATGAGGAAGAGCTGATCTTCGCCGACAATCCCGAGGAGGATGCCTCCGAGGGGCGTTATGCGGGCACCCGGCTGACGTTTTCAGACGACGAGCTCAGTGACAGCTTCCGGAACTTTGACGAGCCCGAAGACAGCCGTTACGGCGAGGAAGAACTGGCCACCGAGAAACACGGTGTCGACGAAAGCTGGGCGGAGGCAATGCTCAACGATGACGAACCGGACACACCGGCATCGCCGGAGACACCGGAAGCCGGCCTGACAGCCACGCCCGGGCAGGAAGCTGCGCCGTCACCGGAGACAGAAAGCCTGGTCGCTCCAGTCTCTGGCCTCACCGAAGCCAACAGCCCCCTCGCCGACGAAGACGCCCCGCCGGAGCCGGAGCCGGAACCAGCAGTAGCCGACGATCTGAGCCTGGCAGACGATGATCGCGTTGGGGACCCGATTGCCAGCCGCACTCGAAAAGACAGCCCCCCCGATAACCTCTACCATGACCTGAGGCGCGACCCGGTCTCGGTTGGGAACGGGCGGAGCCGTCTACGGACAGCCTTGTGGACATTGACCGTTCTGGCACTTCTGGGCGTTTTGGTTGCGCAGGTCACCTGGTATCAGTTCGACCGTCTCGCTGCCATCCCCCAACTGCGACCACTGTACGCGAAAGCCTGCGAGTTTGCGGGCTGTGAGCTCAAACCCCTCGTTAACGTGGAGGCCATCCAGAGCCGGAAACTAGTGGTCCGCACCGACCCCACCAATCGGGATCAGTTGATCGTTGACGCCGTCATTCTTAACCGGGCAGGGTTTGAACAGCCGTTCCCGGCCATTGCTCTGACGTTCTCCAACCTCAATGGTGACGTGGTAGCCCAAAGTACCTTCACGCCTGAGGAGTATCTTGCCGGCGATGCCGCCAGCCTCAAGGCCATGCCGGTGGAAACGCCCGTCAGGATCGCCATCCAGATTCGAGACCCAGGGCGAGATGCCGTCAACTACAACCTGAGCTTCCGCCCCTGGCTGCCCTGATCGTCACCAAAGGTTTCAGGGGCGACAGTTGACAGAGTAAAAGTCAACCAGAAAGCACGAAAAATAATCAGTTTTTTAACGCTTTCTCCCCTTCAATCGGCTTGCCCCCAGCGGTATCATTACCGCCCTTCGGAGACCGGAGCGGTCAGATTTTGAACAACCGCTCCCTTCCGAATCTTGCTTAACCCGCTGTGACACGGACTCAGATCATGCTGCCAACGGCAAAAATCGGGCCGTACACCTTGCCCAACCCGCTCATTGTTGCACCCATGGCCGGTGTAACGGACCGCCCCTTCCGACAACTTTGTCGGCGCATGGGGGCCGGCCTGGCGGTTTCGGAGATGGTCATAGCGGACAGCAAGCTCTGGCATACGCGCAAGTCCCAGACTCGTCTGAATCATGACGGCGAACCCGAGCCGCGCTCGGTTCAGATCGCCGGTGGCGATCCCGAGATGCTGGCGGATGCGGCCCGGCAAAATGCCGGGTTCGGAGCACAGATCATCGACATCAATATGGGATGCCCGGCGAAAAAAGTCTGCAACAAAGCCGCCGGCTCGGCCCTCATGAAAGATGAAAAACTGGTGCGGCAGATTCTGGAAGCCGTAGTGAACGCGGTGGACATCCCCGTCACCCTCAAGATGCGCACCGGCTGGGACAGAGACAATCGCAACGCACCTGTGATCGCCAGGATGGCGGAAGACGCAGGCATCCAGGCACTGGCCGTACACGGCCGTACCCGCGCAGATAAATACAACGGCGACGCGGAGTACGACACCATTGCCGAAGTCAAAGCCAGCGTCGGCATTCCCGTGTTTGCCAATGGCGACATTACAACGCCGGAAAAGGCCCGGCGGGTACTGGCTCATACCGGAGCAGACGGATTGCTGATCGGCCGCGGCGCTCAGGGCCGCCCCTGGATCTTCCGGGAGATTCTTCACTACCTGGAGACGGGCGAACATCTGCCCGTCCCTCCGGTAGATGAGGTAGAACGGATCCTCGCCGGGCACCTGGAAGAACTTCATGAGTTCTACGGTGAATTGATGGGCGTGCGTATCGCCAGAAAACACGTGGGCTGGTATCTGCAGTCCCACGATGACAGCAAACAGTTCCGCAAACGCTTCAACGCCATCGACGATGCGCGTGAGCAGAAAGATAGCATCGCACAGTATTTTGCAGGCTTACGAAATGGAGAGGTATTCGCAGCATGACCGCTGAGACTTTGGCAAATCAATCCCTTAGCACCCCGGCCAACGATGATCTGCATCAGTTGCACACGGTAAATAACAGTGGCACCAGCGTCACCCTGCGTGACAGCGTAGAGGTTGCCCTGAAGAATTACTTTGAGCAGCTTGATGGAGCCCCGGTAACCGACGTTTACCAACTGGTGCTGTCTGAAGTGGAAGCCCCGCTGCTGGAGCAGGTAATGAAGTACACCCGCAACAATCAGACAAAAGCGTCAACCATGCTTGGGCTCAATCGCGGCACCCTGCGCAAGAAACTTAAGCAGTACGGTCTGCTATAATCTGACCTGACTCCCAACAGGGCCTCCCGGATGCGTTCGCGAGGCCCTTGTTATTTGCATTCCGGCTTACCCGAACAGCGAAGAAAGTGACTCATGGCAAATCAGGAAAACACCCCCGTCCGTCGCGCTCTGATCAGCGTGAGTGATAAAACAGGCATCGTCGATTTCGGCCGTGCCCTCACCGAACGCGGCGTTGAGCTGCTATCCACAGGCGGGACCTTCCGCCTGCTCAAGGAAAACAAGGTCCCGGTCACCGAAGTGTCCGACTACACCGGTTTCCCGGAAATGATGGATGGCCGGGTAAAAACCCTGCACCCGAAGATTCACGGGGGCATTCTGGGCCGCCGAGGCACCGACGATGCCGTCATGGCCCAGCATGACATCAATCCCATCGACATGGTGGTGGTGAACCTCTACCCGTTTGAAGACACTGTCGCCAACCCGGATTGCGATCTGGCGACAGCCATTGAGAACATCGACATCGGTGGCCCCACAATGGTCCGCGCCGCCGCCAAGAACCACAACGACGTTGCGATTGTGGTGAATGCCTCCGACTACACGCGCGTTTTGCAAGAGCTGGAAGAGAACCAGGGGCAGTTGTCCTACAACACCCGCTTTGACCTTGCGGTCAAAGCTTTTGAGCACACAGCCGGTTACGACGGCGCTATTGCCAACTACCTCGGCGGCCGCACTCCGGACAACGACAATGCCGACTTCCCCCGGACCTTTAACGCCCAGTTCGTCAAGGTTCAGGATATGCGCTATGGCGAAAACCCGCACCAGCGCGCCGCCTTCTATGCCGAACGCAACCCGAAAGAGGCCTGTGTCGCTACCGCCACGCAACTGCAAGGCAAGGAGCTGAGCTACAACAACGTCGCCGACACCGATGCCGCACTGGAGTGCGTGAAGCCCTTTGCGGATCCGGCCTGTGTCATTGTCAAACACGCCAACCCCTGCGGTGTGGCCATCGGTGCGGACATCCTGCAAGCCTACGACCTGGCGTTTGCCACAGACCCCACTTCCGCATTCGGGGGCATCATTGCCTTTAACCGTGAACTGGACGCCGCCACCGCCAAAGCCATTGTGGATCGCCAGTTTGTGGAAGTGATCATCGCACCAAGCGTTTCCGCAGAAGCCGTGGACATTGTCGCCGCCAAGAAGAACGTGCGCCTGCTGGCCTGTGGTGAATTCGATGGCCAGCGTGCCCAGACCATGGACTACAAGCGAGTCACCGGCGGACTGCTGGTACAGGACCGAGACCTGGGCATGGTCGCCATGGAAGACGTTAAAGTGGTGACAGAGCGCCAGCCAACCGAACAGGAACTGAACGACTTGCTGTTCGCCTGGGAAGTTGCCAAGTACGTCAAATCCAACGCCATCGTCTATGCCAAAGCAGGCCGCACCATCGGCGTGGGCGCAGGCCAGATGAGCCGCGTTTACAGCGCCAGGATTGCCGGTATCAAAGCCGCAGACGAAAATCTGGAAGTGAAAGGCTCGGTGATGGCCTCGGATGCCTTCTTCCCGTTCCGCGACGGTATTGACGCGGCAGCAGACGCCGGCATCACCGCGGTGATCCAGCCAGGCGGCTCCATGCGCGATCAGGAAGTGATCGATGCCGCCAACGAACACGGCATCGCTATGGTCTTCACCGGCATGCGCCATTTCCGTCACTGATTGACGTATTTTCAGGAGCACAACATGAACATTCTGGTAATTGGCAGTGGTGGGCGCGAACACGCCCTGGCATGGAAAGCCGCTCAATCTCCCCTGGCCGAAAAAGTGTTTGTGGCACCGGGCAATGCCGGCACCGCCAGGGAAGCCAACCTGGAAAACGTCAGCTTGGACGTTATGGACCTGGACGGTCTGGCCAACTTTGCCGAGCAGAACAACGTAGGCCTGACCATCGTCGGCCCGGAAGCCCCGCTGGTCGCCGGGGTGGTGGACAAATTCGAGGAGCGCGGTTTGCGCATCTTCGGCCCCAGTGCGGGTGCTGCCCAACTGGAGGGCTCCAAAGCCTTTACCAAAGATTTCCTGGCCCGCCAGAAGATCCCCACCGCCGACTACGCCAACTTCACCGATGTCGCTGAAGCCCTCGCCTACGTGCGCGAAAAAGGCGCGCCGATTGTGGTCAAGGCCGACGGTCTCGCCGCCGGCAAAGGCGTGATCGTGGCCATGACCCTGGCCGAAGCCGAAGACGCCATCCGTGACATGCTCGCAGGTAATGCGTTTGGCGCTGCTGGCAGCCGCGTGGTGGTGGAAGAATTCCTGGACGGCGAAGAAGCCTCCTTCATCGTCATGGTCGATGGCAAGAACGTTCTGGCCATGGCCACCTCCCAGGATCACAAGCGGGTTGGCGATGGCGATACCGGGCCCAATACCGGTGGCATGGGCGCCTATTCACCGGCCCCCGTCGTGACGTCAGAAGTACACCAGCGCATCATGGACGAGGTAATTTACCCCACCGTAAACGGCATGGCAGCCGAGGGGCACCCTTACAAAGGCTTTCTGTATGCCGGCCTGATGATCGACACCAACGGCACCCCCAAGGTAATCGAGTTCAACTGCCGCTTTGGTGACCCGGAGACCCAGCCGATCATGCTCCGCATGAAATCAGACTTGGTGGGCCTGTGCCAGGCCGCCGTGGATGGCAAGCTTGACCAGTGTGAGTCCGAGTGGGACGAGCGCGCTTCGGTCGGTATCGTTCTGGCTGCCGGTGGCTACCCGGCCAGTTACGATAAGGGCGATGTGATCTCTGGCCTGCCGGACAGTGAAATCCAGGGTGAAAAAGTGTTCCATGCAGGAACCAGCCTGGATGGCGACAACGTGGTCACGGCCGGTGGCCGGGTGCTTTGCGCCACCGCACTGGGCAGCACCGTAACGGAAGCCCAGCAACGGGCCTATGAGCTGGCCAGGAAAATCAGCTGGAACGGCATGTTCTATCGCAATGACATTGCCTACCGGGCCATTGCCAGGGAACAGAACTGAGCCCTGGAAATACCCCGCAGCAACGTCAGCCCGGTCATTGACCGGGCTTTTTCATGGGGTACGGTTAACCTACGACACCAGCCACAACGAAAAGGAGCTCTGTGTGCGTCACACACCCCTGAATATCTTCCTGCTGCTGATCATCACCGTCCTGCTCAGCGCCTGCTCCCGTCAGACCATTTACGAACATGCCATTGGCTGGGAGCGCTCGGGGGCCGGCCTGGAAGCTGCACAGATCACCGTTGGCAATCTGAACATTGCCTACCTTCGCAGCAAAGAACCCGTCGAAGGTGACAACCTGGTGCTGATTCACGGTTTCGGTGCCAATAAGGACAACTGGACCCGACTGGCCCGCGAGCTCAAAGGCGAATACAACATCTATGCGCTTGACCTGCCAGGCCATGGCGACAGCAGCAAACCGCTGGACATTGGCTACCGGTTTGAGGATCAGGTTCGCTATGTTCACCAAACCCTGGCCCGGCTGGGAATAGAACAGTTCCATATGATGGGCAATTCCATGGGAGGTGCCATCACCGCGGTGTACGCGGCCACGCACCCGGAACAGGTGCAAACGGCGGTACTGTTCGATCCGGCTGGTATTTTCGAGTACGAAAGCGAACTGGTCGAACTGGTTATGAAAGGCGACAACCCCCTGATCCCAAAAGAAGAGGGGGACTTTGACCGCCTGCTGGACTTCGCTCTGGAGCAACGTCCGTTCATGCCCTGGCCCATTCTCGGCGTGATGGAAGAGAACGCCATTGCCAACCGAGACGTCAACGAAGTCATTTTCCGCGCCATCCGGGACACCGGTTTTGAACCGGCGTTCCGCAACACCATCACCAACATACAGGCTCCGGTGCTGGTGGTCTGGGGCAAGCTCGACCGTGTGATCAACTACCGCAACGCCGATGTCTTCGTTGAGGCCATCCCCAATGCCCGGAAAGCCCTGCTGGATGGAATTGGCCATGCCCCCATGGTGGAAGCGCCGGGGAAATCGGCCGAACGGTTCAGGAGGTTTCTGGCGGAACAGCAACCCTGAGATCATCCGCTACTACAGCTGAATGCAAAAAACAGGTAGTCTTCGAGGCTTTACTGCCCGTTTTCAGAAGATTTGCCCATGCCTGAAGCTATCTGGATCAGTTTTGCCTTTGTTGTCGGCCTTCTTGTCAAAGGGATCGGTCTGCCGCCACTGGTCGGTTACCTGGCAGCCGGGTTCGTGCTCAGTTTTCTGTCGGCAACCACGGCCATTACGGCGGAGCCCACCGAGGTGCTGGCCCACATCGCCCATCTTGGTGTGCTTCTGCTCCTGTTCACCGTAGGCCTGAAGCTCAAATTGCGCTCTATTGTCAGCCCTGAGGTCATCGGCGGCAGCCTGCTGCACTTTGCAATTACATGCGTGGTCTTTGCGCCAGGCCTTTACCTGTTGTTTGACCTGGACTGGGTCACCGCCCTGATGCTGGCCATTGCCCTGTCGTTTTCCAGCACCGTACTGGTGGCCAAAGTTCTGGAAAGCAAACGGGAACTGCGAGCCTTTCATGGCCGGGTGGCCATTGGCATCCTGATCATGCAAGACCTGATCGCCCTGGTGGTCATGAGCCTGGCGGCCGGCAAAACGCCGTCTGAATGGGCGATCATCGTGTTTGGCCTGCCATTGCTCCGCCCCCTGCTCTACAAACTGCTGGACGCCAGCGGCCATGACGAGCTTCTGGTGTTACTGGGGCTACTGCTGGCTCTGGTTATCGGTGGTCTGGGTTTTGAAGCGGTGGGCCTGAGCTCCGAGCTGGGCGCTCTGGTGTTCGGCGCGATGCTGGCCAACCACCCGCGCTCTCAGGAACTGGCGAAATCTCTCTGGAGCATCAAGGAAGTCTTTCTGGTCGGTTTCTTCCTGCAGATCGGCATTGATGGCCTGCCAGACCAGAAGGCCCTGACATTTGCCGTCATTGCAGCCTTGTTACTGCCGCTGAAAGGCATCCTGTTCTATTTCCTGCTGCTTGGCTTCCGCTTGCGGGCCCGCAGCAGCTTCCTGACCTCACTGTCTCTCACCAACTACAGCGAATTCGGGCTGATCGTAGCCAGTGTCGCGCTCCCGCAATGGCTGGTCCCTCTGGCCATCACCGTGTCGCTGTCCTTTGTGTTTTCAGCCCCCCTGAACCGCTTTGCCCACAGCATTTACGAACGGGTTGCGCACAAGATAGGGAAGTTCGAGAGCCACAAACGCCACCCGGACGAGCAGCCCATCTCCCTGGGGGACACACGCGTCCTCATCATGGGCATGGGTAGAACTGGCACTGCAGCTTACGACAGGCTCGCCTCGAACGATTTCCGCATCATGGGCCTGGATTCTGACCCGGCCAAGGCCGAAAAACATCAGAAGGAAGGGCGAAATGTGGTCTTTGCAGACGCGGAAGACACAACGTTCTGGGAAGGTTTGCACATGCCTGAACTGAATTCGGTAGTGCTGGCGATGAGCGATATAGAAGGCAAGCTCATTGCCACACGAATGCTCAGAAAACTGGGGTTCAGCGGCTACATCGTGGCACACACCATGTATGAGGACGAAGCCACCAAAATCCGCGAGGCGGGTGCAAACGACGCCTACCTCACCATGAATGAAACCGGCGTTGCCCTTGCCAGCCACCTTATGGACAAGTCAGGGCTTCAGGAAGAGCAGGTCCGGAATCCGGTATAAACGTCTCGACGGAATGGCAGATACGCCTGCCGGTAGGTACCGCGGATCAGGCTGGAAGACGTCGCGCAACTCCCACCCCGGGTAACCTTGTGGGTGGCAAACTGCAGGGTCGACATAAACGGGTACATGTCGACCCGGAACCCGTCGTACGGCAGAAATTCATTACTGGTCCACTCCCAGACGGAGCCTATCATCTGGCGGCAGCCAAAAGGGCTGTCGCCCGCCGGATAATCCGACACCGGATGACGG
Organism: Marinobacter daepoensis DSM 16072; assembly: GCF_000421165.1. Taxonomy (GTDB): domain Bacteria; phylum Pseudomonadota; class Gammaproteobacteria; order Pseudomonadales; family Oleiphilaceae; genus Marinobacter; species Marinobacter daepoensis. The sequence goes on along the minus strand of NZ_ATWI01000011.1, from coordinate 271,298 downwards.
GCCATCGCCCGGGCATCCATGTCCGCCCGTAAGGCATCCGGGGCTGCGTTACCCCAGGGGTAACGACGGAACGGCTCACCGGGACGGTTACCCAGTGCCGCCACCTCCCATTCATACTCCGTCGGCAACCGCCGCCCCGCCCAGCGACAAAACGCTTCAGCCTCCCAGTAACAGACGTGAGTAACCGGTGCCTCTGGCTCCGGAGCCCACCACTGATCGAACACCCGCTCCTGCCACTGGCCCTCGTGCCAACGCCAGTACAAAGGGTGCACCGGAGTACGTAGCATTGGTTCAGCCACCCCATAAACCAGGCTCACATCCTGCTCCGTTGCCAGCCACTTACGCCCCCCGAAAGACCAGAGTTCAGGCCGCTTGTAGCCTTCATCGTCAATAAAGGCCATAAACGCCCGGTTGGTGACCAGCGTGCGGCTGATCGAAAATGCCGGCAGGTTCACCTCAAAGCGGGGCTTCTCGGCATCAAACGCAAAGTCCTCGGCCGCAAACCGCTCCGACGCTCCCGGCATCCCGATCACCCAACGCCCGGCAGGAATGTCTGCATCGCCAGTCACGCCCTCCCCTGGCGCCAAACGGTTGCACGGTTCGGTGACAGGTGCCGGATATCCCACCGCCTGCCGGCACCAGATCAGCGATTCGATGTGCATGTTCTGATGGTAGATGGCGTAACGGTACAGGTAACGGTCGTTATCTGTCAGAGTGTTGTTCTGAATCCGGGCAGCCACCCGGTCGTAGATGGTGTTGAAATACCGGAGCGTCGCCTCCCGCCCAGGAAAGAGATCCCGGCGCCAGCGATCCCGGTGCTCCACATGAAAAGAATCCCAGAGATCATCCATGGCAGGATCGTAGCTGGGCGTCCCATCCAGAAGATGCAGCACAAACACTTCGTAGAAGAACGCCGAATGACCCATTTCCCATAGCGGCGGATTGACGCCGGGATGGTAGGGCACGTCGAGCTGGTCTTCGGTCAGCAAACCGATCAGCGCTTCAGTCCGGCTTCTGGCCAATTCCAGATCTGCCAGCAACTCACGTTTTTCGCTCTCAATCACCATAGCCGATGTACTCGTTGTCTCTGCTCGCCCTAGAGTAACAAAGAAAAAACCGCCGGGGCACAGGCCCACGGCGGTTGACGTTCTCTCCATACGAGCGGTAATTAAGAGCAGCCCCCTTAAGCGGCTTTTTTACGCCCCTGACGCCACTCGGCCAGATCTTCAATCAGCTTATAGAACAATGGTACGAAGAACAGCGCCAGAGTACTGGCCACCAGCATCCCGCCAACAACCACGGTACCGATTTCCTGTCGGCTGACCGCACCGGCACCACTACTGAACGCCAGCGGCAGCGACCCGACAATAAACGTCATCGCGGTCATCATGATGGCCCGGAAGCGCTGACGGGCTGCGGTACTGGCCGCTTCAAACGAGCTCATGCCCGCTTGCCGGTTCTGGGCCGCAAATTCCACGATAAGGATGGCGTTCTTCGCCGCCAGGCCGATCAGGACGAGTAGCCCCACCTGGAAGTAAATGTCGTTGGGGAAGCCGCGCAACAACGACGCCAAGGCTGCCCCGAAAACACCAAACGGAACCGCCGTCGCAACCGCCACCGGCAACCCCCAACGCTCATATTGCGCCGCCAGGATCAGGAACACCAACAACAGGCCCATTCCAAACGCCATGGTGCCTGAGTCGGCCGAATCCTGAAGCTGATAGGCTTCACCGGTCCAGCCCAGCAGGGTGTTCCGATCAAACTGCTGGTCGGCCACTTCCTGCAACGCGGCCAGAGCCTCACCCGTTGTATGGCCGGGCGTGGGGTCAGCCAGCAGCTTGGCAGACGGATACACGTTAAAGCGGTTCAGGATATCCGGCCCGCTTACCCGCTCCAGGTCCACCAGAGAACTCAGCGGAATCATCTCACCATAGGTGGAGCGGACAAAAACCTTCCTTAAATCATCCGGATGGCTGCGGAACTCGCCTTCAGACTGGAGGGTCACCTGCCAGTTTCGGCCCTGGAGGGTAAAGTCGTTCACATACAACCCACCAAAGGTACTCTGCATCGTGGTAAAGATCTGGTCCACCGGCACACCCGCCGCCTGAGCCTTTTCCCGGTCCACTAACGCCTGGTAGCGTGGTATGCCGGTGTCGAGGGTCACCCGGACGTTGGTCAGCTCCGGACGCTGGTTGGCCGCCTGTGTGAAACGGTCGGCCATCGCTTTGATTTCTGCGGGCGTCCGGCCACCACGGGCCTGGATGTAACCCTCCACCCCGCCAGTCGTCGACAGGCCCTGAATGGGAGGCGGAGTGAAGGCAATCACAAATGCTTCAGGCATGCCAAATCCGATGCCCATTATCTTATTGGCGATATCCGCAGCCCCCTGACCTTCGCCTTCGCGTTCCGCCCAATCTTCCAGAGTGACAAAAGCCACGCCACTATTGGTGCGCAGCGCGCTGGAAATAATGTCGAAGCCAGCAAAAGCAACCACATCCTTCACTTCCGGCAACTGGAGCATCTTCTGCGCCAGCTCATCCCGGGTCACTTCCGTGCGGCTTAGCGATGAGGTAGCCGGCAGTGCGTACGCCGTAAGCACAAAGCCCTGATCTTCCTGAGGCACCAGGCCAGATGGCATTTTGTTCAGCAGAACCACCGTTCCGCCGATCATGGCGGCAAACAGCAATACACCAACGACGGCGTGGCGAAGCAACCAGTCCACCACCGCTGAGAATCCGTTGGTGAGCTTGTCGAAACCGGCATCAAACCAGCGGAACACCGTCATTTGCTTGCCCTCGTGCCCCAGCAACAGGGCGCACATGGCAGGCGTCAACGTCAGGGCCACCACCCCGGAGATCACTACCGACACCGCAATGGTGATGGCAAACTGCCGGTACAATTCACCACTGAGCCCGCCCAGGAAGGCAACCGGCGCAAACACGGCCACCAACACCAGTGTGGAGGCTACTACCGCTCCGGACACCTGACCCACGGTCTTCACCGCCGCGTCGTAGGGCGACATGCCGTCTTCTTTAATCAGACGCTCGGCGTTTTCCATGATGATAATGGCGTTATCCACCACCACACCGATCGCAAGAATCAGCCCGAACAACGTCAGCAGGTTCACGGAGAAACCCATGGCCTGCATTCCCGCGAAGGTGCCGACCAGAGATACCGGGATGGCAATCAACGGAATCAGTGTGGCGTTGAAGTGCTGAAGGAACAGGAACGTCACCACAACCACCAGCAACACGGCCACAATAAAGGTGGAAACCACTTCCTGGATGGAAATGTCGATAAAGCGCGTGGTGTCGTAGGGCACGTTGTATTCCAGCCCCTCCGGGAAGCGAGCCGAAATTTCCTTCATCGCTTCATTCACCGCGTCTGCGGCATCCAGCGCATTCGCGCCAGGCTGCAGATAAACCCCCATGGGGACGGTGGCCCCGCCGTTGTAGACAGCGGCAAAGTCGTAGTTCTGAGCACCCAGCTCAATCCTCGCAACATCTTTCAGGCGCAGGGACGCCCCCTGATCGTTACTGCGAAGGATCACTTCGCCAAACTCTTCCGGCGTGGTCAAGCGGCCCGGTGCTGAAACGCTGAACGTAAAAGCCTGTCCTTTCGGCGCTGGCTCTGCGCCCACCCGGCCTGCGGCAAACTGGGCATTCTGGGCCCTCAGTGCCGCTGCAACATCGGACGGCGTCAATTCGTACTGGGCGAGCTTGTCCGGCCGCAGCCAGACGCGCATGGAATAATCCTGAGCACCAAAGAGCGACGCATCACCAATTCCGGGCAACCGCACCAGCTCATCCAGAACGTTCAGCAGGGCGTAGTTGGAAATTTCAACCACATCCATGGAGTTGTCCGGCGAGGACAGAGTAATCACCTGCAGGATGGAGGTAGAGCGCGATTCGACCTTGAGGCCCTGATCGCGAACGCTCTGGGGCAAGCGGGCAACCGCCTGCTGCACCCGGTTGTTCACGTTAATGGTTGCCTGGTCCGGATCGGTGCCAATTTCAAAAGAGATGGTCACCCGGAAACTGCCCGAATCCGTGGCACTGGACTCCATGTAAATCATGTCGTCCACGCCGTTAATCTCCTGCTCAAGCGGCGCGACCACCGAATCGGAAATGACATCCGCGCTGGCACCCGGGAAACGACCATCCACAACAACCTGTGGCGGCACCACGTTGGGGTACTGTTCTACGGGCAGGCCTAATAGAGCCAGAGCTCCGCCCAGCGTAATAATAATGGAAACAACCGACGCAAAAATCGGCCGGTCAATGAAGGTCCGAAGCATCAGTTGCCCCCCTTCTCGTTCTCCGGGTTCGCCACCTGTACTGGCGCGCCATCACGAAGGTTGGTCAGGCCACTGACGATATAACGATCACCCGGCTGCAGACCCTCAAGCAGAATCTGCCGACCATCACTGACCGGGCCGAGCTCAACCTGACGCACCCGGGCTTTGCTGTCTTCATCAACCACATAGACGACAGGCCCGTTCGGCCCCTGAGCAACGGCTCGTTCCGGAACGGTAATAACGCCCTCGAAGCTCTGCAGCTCAACCCTGACACGCACAAACTGGCCGGGAACGATCAGGCGTTCCGGGTTCGGGAAGACCGCACGGGCAGACACCGTGCCGGTTCTCGGGTCCAGAGTGGACGCGGTAAAATCGATGCGACCATCGCGGTCATATTCACTGCCGTCGGCCAGCATCAGGCGCGCCGATACATTCTGTTCCTCGTCGTCATACACCATGCCTTCCCGTGCAGCCCGACGAATGCTGGCATCGTTCTCCGGCAGGGCGAACCGAACGTGCACAGGGTCCAGCTGAACAATCGTCGTCAGCAGAGTGCCAGTGTCAATCAAACTGCCCTCGGGAAAATCCTCCAGACTGGTCACACCACTGATTGGCGCCTTGACCTCGGTGTAGCCCAGGTTCAGTTCTGCCTGGGTCACTCCGGCATTGGCCACGGCCAGGTTTGCCTCCGCCAGCTCCAGGGCAGACTGTGCCGAATCCCGTTCACGCTCACTGACCGCCTTGCGCTCAAACAGGGAGGCAATCCGCTTCCACTCCCGCTCAGCCTGCTGCACGTCGGCTTCAGCCACCTGCCGCTGCGCCCGCGCACGCTGCAAAGCGGCGGCGGCTGGCTTGCGGTCGATACGGAACAGTGCGTCACCTTCACGCACCATTTGCCCTTCCTCGTACAGCCGCTCTTCAAGGATGCCACTGATGCGCGCCCGGACTTCAACCTCACGGGCACCACGAACCCGCCCCGCATAGTCCTGGCGAACCGTCACATCGGTTTGCTCAGCCTGCTGCACCACAACAGCCGCTGGCGGCATACCACCACCAGCCTGCTGGGCACCACCCTCCTCACTGCTGCAGCCAGCCATAAACAGCAAAGCCGATAAACTTGCGAGGAACAGCCCCTTACGGGGAGTGTGTCGATGATACATTCCAACTGGCATGGCGTGATCTCCTGAACACCGAATCAAAGCTTGCATTGAATAAGGCCGTGGCCGGGCGGCACAACCCCAGCATAATCATAGAGAAGACTGGGCAAGATACATTCATCCATGTATGTATGTAAACCGCCTTCCGCTATACTTAAGTACTTATCCCCAGACGGCCTCTGGAAAACCCTCCACCCCTGAACAGCGCTACTGGAAACCGGAACTGTTTATTATGGCGAGAAAGACCAAAGCCGAAGCCGAAGCAACCCGAGAATCCATCCTGGATGCTGCTGAGAGCGTCTTCACAGACAAAGGCGTCGCGCGAGCCTCGCTTGAGGAAATCGCCCGCACTGCCGGCGTTACCCGTGGTGCCGTTTATTGGCATTTCCGAAATAAAAAAGACATTCTGGACGCGATGCTCAACCGGGTGCGCGGGCCACTGGCAGAGATGCTGGATGAATCAGCAACCAGCGACGACACACTGGCCAACCTGAAGCACCTCTGCGTTGTCGCACTCAGCAAACTGGCGGAGGACGAACAGTATTTCCGCGTGTATTACATTCTGTTCCATCGCAACGAGTCCGACCAGGCGCTGAACAAACATCTAGAGTTGGCTGATGAAGGCATCAGTTTCGTGACAACACTGCTGAGCAGGCCGGAAAACCGCCGACAACTGCGCCCGGGCCTGTCCCCGGAACTGGCGGCCTATCTTCTGCACACCCAGATGCTCGGCCTGTTTTTCGAATGGCTGGCCAAACCTGAGCGCTGGCCCCTGGCCAGCATTGCCCCCATACTGGTAGAGACAATCTTTCGCGGTATCCTCAGCAATGACTAACCGGACACTCCTGAATCTTTTACTGCTGGTCGTTCTGCTTCCGCTGGCGTCTGGCTGCGCCCTGCCTGCTCTTGAACACAAGGCTGAGCACACCGCGATCACTCCTGACACCTCTGCGAAAACCCCACTGGGGCTGGCCCTGGCTCCCCTGCTGGAGGCCCAACCGTCCTTTTCCGGCGTCTACCCGCTTGCCCTCGCAGAAGATGCCTTCATTGCCAGAATGCTGCTGACCACCGTCGCCGACAAATCCATCGATGCTCAATATTACATCTGGCATCGGGACATCACCGGCCTGCTGCTCCTGGATGCGCTCAAAGAAGCGGCCGACCGCGGCGTCCGGGTCCGCCTTCTGGTCGACGACAACGGCATCAGCGGCCTGGATGATCTGTTCGTTGCCCTGGCCAGGCATCCGAATTTCCACATCCGGCTGTTCAACCCCTTTGTGGTCCGGTCACCAAAGTGGCTCGGGTACATCACCGATTTCTCACGCCTCAACCGACGCATGCACAACAAATCCTTCATCGTCGACAACCAGGCCGCGATTGTCGGTGGCCGAAACATCGGTGACGAGTATTTCGGTGCCACTGAGGGGCTGCTGTTCTCCGACCTGGATGTCATGGCGGTCGGCCCGGTGGTGAACGAGGCCTCCAACGACTTTGACCGTTACTGGAATCATGACCTGAGCTACCCGGCCCAGTCCATCGCCGGGGCCACCAACGAGCGACCGGAAACACTGCTGGCGGGACTGCGGGCAGAACACGACCCGCAACGCCAGAAACAGTATCTGGACGCGCTGAAATCCTCGGCGTTTCTGGAACAGATGATTCGCGGCGATCTGCAGCTGCACTGGTCCCATACCCGCATGGTCAGCGACGATCCGGACAAGATTCTCAGTGAAGCGCCGAAGGAAGCCCTGCTCAGCCAGCAACTCGGAAAAATCCTGGGCCACCCCCAGCGATCCCTGACCCTGATTTCCCCCTATTTCGTCCCCACTCAGGCAGGCGTTGAATATTTTCAACGACTGGCAGCACAAGGGGTCCGAGTCAGAATTCTGACCAATTCACTGGAAGCCACAGACGTCGCCGCCGTGCACTCGGGCTACGCTCGCTACCGGAAGCCCCTGATAAAGGCAGGCATTGAACTCTACGAGATGCGCAAACAAGGTAACCTGGAGCATGAAAGCTCCGGATCCGCCGGTCCTTTTGGCAGCTCCGGATCAAGCCTGCACGCGAAAACGTTTATTGTGGACGAGGAAACCGTCTTTGTCGGGTCGTTCAACTTTGACCCCCGATCCCTAAACCTCAATACCGAACTGGGTTTCGTGATCGACAACGCCCACCTCGCCAGCCTAATGAAAACCCAGATTTCCGGGCTACTTCCCGTGGAAAGTTATCAGGTGCGACTGGATAGCCAGGGCAAACTGTATTGGGTAGAACAGAACGGGCACCAGAAAACCATCCACAACGCCGACCCATACAGCCCCGCGCCCCGGCGCTTCATGGTGTGGCTGCTGTCCCTGTTACCACTGGAATCGATGCTGTAATCAGCCCCAGAGCCACAAGATGGCAGGCACCGCCGTTGCCGTCACCACAACAGACAACGGCAGCCCCAAAAGCCAGTAGTCTCCGAAGCGATAGCCTGCTGGCTCCATAACCAGCGCGTTGGACTGGTGTCCGATCGGGGTCAGAAAAGCACAGGACGCACCAATAGCAACCGCCATCAGCGTAGCGTCGGAGGCCAGACCAAGCTCCCCGGAAACCCCCAGAGCGATGGGCGCTACCAGAATGGCCGCGGCGGCATTGTTCACGACATTCGACAACAACATGGTGCCTACAAGGATAATGGTCAGCACCAGCCAGGGGGCCTGCCCCTCACTGACCGAGAGAATCTGGCGGGCAATCGAGTCCGCCCCACCGCTGGTTTCCAGCGCCACACCCACCGGAATCATCGCCGCCAGCAGCACGATCACAGACCAGTCAATCGCTTCATAAGCGTCACTGGCCTCCAGCAGCCCTGATATCACCATCGCCACCGCACAGGCAACCAGCGCAACCGGAGGCGAGGCCCACCCGGCCACAATGCTGACAATGGCCACGGCGAACAAGCCAGCAGAAAGGCCCAGCTGTTTTTGTCGGCCAAACGCCAGCCCCCGCTCAGCCAGAGGCAGGCATCCCAAGGCCTGAAGACTGCCCGACAAGCTTTCTTCAAACCCCTGCACCAACAGGATATCGCCCGATCGGAACCGGATGTCTGCCAGCCGTTGCTTTAACCGATGCCCCTGCCGGGCAACGGCCACCACATTGACACTGTAGCGTTCCCGCAAGTTCAGTCGGTTTGCGGTTCGCCCCACCAACGGCGACCCCGGTGTCACGACGGCCTCCGCCAGACGCACGTCCCCCGCCACCAGGGCATCCTCTCCCGGCTTCTGGCCGCCCCCATCCTTTTCCGGACACTCCCCGGCCGACTCTTCGACAGGAACACCGGACGCCAGCACCAACCCGGTTTCGTCCACAAACTCGCTCAGACTCTCGGTGTCTGCCTCAACCAGCAGCACGTCATCCGCCCGGAGGATCGTGAACGTGGAAGGCGCGGGCATGGTCTTCCCACCTCGAACCAGCGACAACACAATGAGGTTCTTCTGGCTGTCACCTGCAGTCAGCAGGTGATGCAGGGTGTCGCCCTCATAGCCGGACCCCTCCGGCAGCTTCAGCTCGGTCAGATAGTCTCCGACGCTAAACAGCTTTTCACCCGCCGATGGGTCGTCCCGTTTCGGAGTCAGGCGCCATCCGGCCAGGCCGATAAAGGCGACACCAGCGACCGTGACGGCCAGGCCAACCGGGGCAAAATCAAACAGACCAAAGGCCCCGGCCTCACGATAGCTGGCAATAATAATGTTCGGAGGCGTGCCTATCAGGGTTATGGTTCCGCCCAGAAGTGAGCCAAAGGCCAGCGGCATCAATAACAGAGAGGGCGAGCGCCCTGCCTCCCTGGACATCCAGATGGCGACCGGCATCAGCAATGCCAGAGCCCCGACATTGTTGATAAACGCCGAGCAGACGGCGACCACCAGTGTCAGAGTGACCACCTGAGCCACCGCGTTATGGCCAACCCGGGCCAGCAGTTTCGCCACCTCATCCACCACGCCACCGTTGACCAGCCCCTGACTGATCACCAGTACCGCTGCCACCGTAATCACCGCCGGGTGTCCGAAACCAGAGAATACACTCTCCACTGGCACCAATCCCGTAACCGCCACCGCCAGCAACGCCAGCATGGCAACGACGTCGAACCTTACCCGATTCCAGATAAACGCCGCCAGGGTGAGTAAAAGCACGGTAAACACAATCCATTGGTCAGAAAACATGAGACCTCTCAGCGTCTATTGTTTCACCGTCCAGAACATTGACAGATCGACTCACCTGTTCCCGGCTGAACCAGAATCTGTTAACAACGACTTTAAACAGCCTGTGTAAAAAAACAAAACCCCACATGGCATAAACCATGTGGGGTTTCTGGCGGGCAGGCGCCAAAGCACCTGCCAGACAAGCCTGAACCGGTCGATTAACCGAACTGGTTCATGGTGTTGTCTTTACCACCGGCCTTCAGAGCCGCTTCACCAGCGAAGAACTCTTTATGGTCATCACCGATGTTGGAACCGGCCATGTCCTGGTGCTTCACAGTAGCGATGCCCTGACGGATTTCCTGACGCTGTACGCCAGCAACGTAGGCCAGCATGCCTTCGTCACCGAAGTAGCCCTTCGCCAGGTTGTCGGTAGACAGGGCAGCAGTGTGGTACGTCGGCAGAGTGATCAGGTGGTGGAACACACCGGCTTCACGGGACGCATCACGCTGGAAGTTACGGCACCACTCGTCAGCCAGCTGACCCAGCTCAGTGTTGTCGTACTCGGCGCTCATCAGCTTGGCGCGGTCGTAGGCAGATACGTCTTTGCCTTCTTCCTGCATGGCATCGAATACCTGCTGACGGAAGTTCAGAGTCCAGTTGAAGGACGGGCTGTTGTTGTAAACCAGCTTGGCATCGGGTACCACTTCCTTGATGCGGTTAACCATAGCAGCGATCTGACCAACGTGCGGCTTCTCGGTTTCGATCCACAGCATGTCGGCGCCATTCTGCAGGCTGGTGATGCAGTCCAGAACCACGCGATCTTCACCAGAACCCGGCTTGAACTGGAACAGGCCAGAAGCCAGACGCTTCGGCTTCAGCAGCTTGCCGTTGGACTTGATGACAACGTCGCCGTTCTCGATCTGGGACGCATCTTCAATGTACTCGCCATCAATGAAGCTGTTGTACTGGTCGCCCAGGTCACCCGGCTCGTTGGTTACAGCGATCTGCTTGGTCAGGCCAGCACCCAGAGAGTCGGTACGGGCAACGATAACACCGTCGTCAACACCCAGTTCCAGGAACGCCAGACGAACCGCGTTGATCTTGGACAGGAAGTCAGCGTGCGGAACGGTTACTTTACCGTCCTGGTGACCACACTGCTTCTCGTCAGATACCTGGTTTTCGATCTGGATACAGCAGGCACCGGCTTCGATCATTTTCTTGGCCAGCAGGTAAGTAGCTTCGTCGTTACCGAAACCGGCGTCGATGTCGGCAATGATCGGAACAACGTGAGTTTCATGGTTGTCGATCTGCTTGATCAGCTCTTCGGCTTTGGCAGTGTCGCCTGCCTGCTCAGCTTCGTCCAGAGCACGGAACAGGTGGTTCAGTTCCCAGGCGTCGGCCTGACGCAGGAAGGTGTACAGCTCTTCGATCAGACCAGAAACGGCAGTCTTTTCGTGCATGGACTGGTCAGGCAGCGGACCAAAATCAGAACGCAGAGCAGCAACCATCCAGCCAGACAGGTACAGGTAACGACGCTTGGTGCTACCGAAGTGCTTCTTGATAGAGATCAGCTTCTGCTGACCGATGAAGCCATGCCAGCAACCCAGAGACTGAGTGTACTGGGAAGAATCCTTGTCGTAGTTCGCCATGTCTTCGCGCATGATCTTGGCAGTGTACTTGGCGATGTCCAGACCAGTCTTGAACTTGTTCTGGGCGCGCATACGGGCCGCGTGCTTCGGGTTGATGGCGTTCCAGGTGGGGTTCTGCTTCACGAGGGAAGCGATTTGGTCAACGTCTTGTGCGTAAGGCATGGTCTCTGTCCTTTCTACGTTTGTGTTCAAAAGGTGCGGTGCTGCTGCCAGGCAGCCTCCGTCGTCAGCTCCCTGCCCAGAAAGACCGGCAAGCGCTGACGTTGGGCGTAACTTTAGTGCTTTCTGATTTATAATTGAAATTTATATGGTGTATTCCCGGCATTTTTCTCATGAATACCAGAAGCCGACCTCTTCAGGTGCGGCACATCACCACCAGTTGATCGTCCGGCTGCAGATCAAGATACGTATCGCGCGGCGGATTCATTTGCACATGACGACCCCGGTCATCAGCACGGCCCCGAAAAACGCCGAGGGCAATCTCACCTCGGTCCGCCACAATTTTCTCGAGCAACTGAAAATCGGCACTGGCTGGCAATGGGTAATCCTGGGGATCTCTGAACTGGATTTCCGCACCGCCCACCGTAAACAGCTCATCCAGCACCACCCGGAGCTCCCGACGCAGAGCCACCTGGGCCAGAACATGGCTCAGAATCATCGGGCTGATCAGCATCTCACTCTTATGCCCATACAGCAGGTGACGGTTGTCCGGATCACTCAATTCCATAATGACCTGAGGCCGCCTGGTGGCCGACGCAAGCACATCTTCCAGCTGCAGATAACCCACCATCGCGCGGGCATCGGCCTCTTCGCCTGACCCAAGACGATCGCTGCTCAACAGGATCACGGTGTCGTATCCGGCAGGATCAAGACGACGGAGATCGTCCTCCACCATGTAATCCGCCTCCAGCAGGCGCCCACGGACTCTGGCCAGGTTCACTCCATAGCGATTCATCGCCCGCTCACGCTCTTCAAGCGGAATCGCCGACACCAGATCCAGCTCAAAATCGCGCTGGGGATAACTGGCGAACTCCGCCGCCAGTGTCGGCACCCGGCGGTTCCACCCCAGAACCAGCACCCGGTGCGGCTCGGACGACGAAGACACCGGCGGGAGGCTCTGAGCAGGCTCACGCACCAGTTCCGGCATTGGCAAAGCTTTGGGATCAAACGCCGTGTGATCATATTCCCGGGCGAGAAGCACGACACGATCTTCAGCCCGAACCACAGTCCCGGGATCGGCCAGCAGGTTAACCTGCCAGCCTTTGCCCGGCGCCGGGTGTAACAGCCCCAGAACAACCGCATGGGGCCTCTGACTGGCAACCTGAGACAGGGTAAGACCTTCGGCCGTTTCACCCCCCCGGACAAAAACTTCGTTGCCCTCTCCCGCTGTCAGCAGCTCGTTATAGACTTCCGACAGATTCGGGTGCAGGACATTCTGCACCATCAGCCGGCTGATGGTGGCGTCCCCAGCCACCACTTCCACAGCCCCCGGATAGGCCCGCTCCACCACTGGCAACTTGCGCATGTCCTGAATTTCGGCCACAACGTAGGGTACCGGAGCATTGAAATGCCTTGCCTGGGCGGCAATCGAGAGTAGCGCCTTAACGGTCTCCACATCCGACGTTACCAGACTGCCGGCTTCGTGAATCTGGCTGGGCACAATGACCGCCGCGGCATCCAGGCAGGCTACCCGGTGCAGCGCCTCTGGCTGAATGGCTGAGCCGCTGCGCAGAATGACTTCCCTGGCCCGCCGGCCAACCCCCGGCTCGCTGAGCAGCTCATGCAGTTGCTCCGCGCCGGCTTCCTCCGCCAGCAGCACCAGTCGCAATCGCTGAGCATCATGCTTTTCCAGAAACCGGGCCATCCGCCCGGACGAGCCAAAAAGCTCGGCGACCAGAGGGGGGGTCTGAGCGGTCCACCCCAGAACCACAATATGGTTCTTCAGGGTAACCGGAGTCAGCCCCCGTTCAAGCTCTTCCATCTTGGCAATCAGCCAGCGGGTCAGAATCGCGACCAGCGTGCCCATGAACACCACGTACCCGGAGATAGTCAGAAGGGTCGAGACAACGCGTTGCCAGGTGCCGACATCATCCCCCAGGTAACCCGGGTCCGTCAGCCGGAGAAACGCCCACCAAACCGCGGCCCCGGCATCTTCAAACTCACCTGCCTGAGGCAGCACCACCAGCAGCCCACCCACCAGAGAGATGAGGGCAATGAAGCCTCCCACCACCAGTAACTGGAAGCCCGCACCTTTCACCAACTGGCGCTCAACAACGAACTTTACTCGGTCGACAATCCGGAATGGCAGCATGGCAGCCCCTCAAGCGATCTTTGCGGGCCAGTTTATCTCAGTTTTCAGGGTTCGCCAGAGCGGACTGCCGTCAGCGCTTCATCCAGGGTTGGGTAGAAACGGCTGACACCGGGCTCCGGTTTGAGCCCTGCACGCGCCAGGGTACGCAGAGGCTGAAATTGCAGGTCGGCCAGGACCAGTCCCGTGTTCGTTTCCCGACAGCTTGCAATCAGCTTATTCAGGGCCGACACCCCCCCGGCATCCAGCACCGTCACACCATCCAGATACAACACCAGCCCCCTGGCTTGCGTCGACAATGCGGCCAATTCGCCAAATATCCGGTCCGCCGCAGCAAAGAACAGCGGGCCGTTTACCTTGAAGACCTGCCAGCCCTCTGGCACGCCAACCTGCCGGACCCGTTTACTCTCCGTGATATCGGTCACCCGGGTCATCTGGGCCATCTCTCTCATGAACAGCACCGCCGCCAATAACACACCCGTGGTGATGGCAATTACCATATCCAGCATGACGGTGAGCCCAAAACAGGCCAGAAACACCAGAATGTCGCTTCGGGGCGCGGTTTTCAGCAGATGCAGCGCTTTGGGAGCCTCACTCATATTCCAGGCCACGACCATCAACAAAGCGGCCATAGCCGGCATCGGCAAGAATGCCAGCACACCGGCAAGCAGAACCAACGCCAGAAGAACCACCACCGCATGGATCATCGCAGACACCGGCGACTCTGCACCCGCCCGGTAGTTAGCCGCAGAACGCGCAATGGCGGCGGTGGCGGTAATGCCGCCAAAAAAGGGCACCACGATATTGCCAATTCCCTGGCCCATCAGTTCACTGTTAGCGCTGTGCCGCTTGCCAGTCATCCCATCCAGAACCACCGCGCACAACAACGATTCAATCGCCCCCAGCATGGCAATGGCAAAAGCTGCGGGAATCAGTTCCCGGAACAGTTCCCAGGACAATCCAATGGGCAACCCGTCCGCTCCGGCCCGCTGCCAGGGCCAGGCAAACTCCGGCAGGAAAGGGGGGATCCCGGCGCCCGTACCGCCTCCTGGCAGCAGATAACTGAACCGGGAACCTATCGTCTCAATCCCGGCACCCTGAGAATTCAGCCAGAACGCCAACAGGCTACCAACGATTACCGCAGGCAAATGGGGAGGCACCGGTGTTTTCAATCGCGGCCAGAGCAGCATGATCGCCAGGGTTACCAGCGCTACCAGTGTGCTCATCGCATCCAGCGCTGGCATCTGCTGGGCCAGAACGCCTAGTTTTTCCCAATAATGCTCCGGCATGGCGGGTACCAGCAGCCCAAAGAAATCCTTCACCTGCAGCGTGGCGATCACCACTGCAATGCCGCCGGTAAACCCCAGGGTGACGGATTCGGGGATATACTCAATGAAGCGCCCCAGGCGCATCCAGGCCATGGCGACCAACAACACACCGGACATCAGGGTGGCCAGCAGCAATCCACCCAGCCCGTAACTCTGAGCGATGGGGTAAAGAATCACCACAAAGGCGGCGGTAGGGCCAGAAATGCTGTAGCGGCTTCCACCAAACAGGGCAATCAGGAAACCGGCAATGATGGCAGTATACAAACCATACTGAGGCGCAACCCCAGAGGCGATGGCCAGCGCCATTGCCAGGGGAATGGCGATGATGCCAACGGTTACACCGGCCATCAGGTCTTTCAGGAATCGCCGGCCGTTATATGGTTCGGCGACGCAGGCCTCGCGCACAGCGTGGGCCATACGCAGAGAAAAAAGGTGGGCGCGATGGGGCATGAACAGATTCTCTCCGGCCGGGCATTTAGTTACATTATATGCTCATCACCTGTACACTCAATGTTAATCTGATTAACATGCCAACTTAAACACTGCTTTACTGACCCTTTTGCAAGAGCCTGAGCACCATGGAAAACCGCACCGCCCGGCTAACCCTGCTGATTGACCCCGACAAGAAGAAAGTCTTCGAGGCACTCTGCAAGCAGGAAGACGTGACACCCTCACAGAAAGTACGCCAGTTCATCCGCGAGTTTGTGGAAGAACGGCTTGGCCCGGACTGGCGCGACAACGTTGACTCTGAAAACAACTGACCAACGGAGCGCATCATCGGCATGAAACCGTTCTTTTCCAGCCTTTTGCTCTCGTTTACCGTCATCATCGGGATGCCCGGGTGCACAACCCTGCAGCCCTCCCGGATGCCCGGACAAGAGGCGCCAAGCAGCCAGTACGAGGCTGCGATTGTCGATGCCCTTACCGGCCAGAGCCTGTCCGTTCCCGAACTGGCCCGGCAGTTAAACGACGCCGATGTCGTTGTCGTCGGTGAATATCACGGACACCATGCGTCTCACCTGTTGCAGGCCAGACTCCAACAGGCTCTGTTCCGGCAGAATGCCCGACAGATCCTGAGCATGGAGCAATTCAATCTGGACCATCAGGCCGACGTGGAGGCCTACCTCGCGGGCCGGACCGGTGAAACCGAACTCATTCAGGATGCCAATGCCTGGGAGAACTACGCGGGCTCGTATCGGCCTCTGGTTGAGTTCGCCCGCCAGAATCAGCTGCCTGTCATTGCCGCTAATGCACCCGCAGACATCGTTCGCTGCGTCGGACGCCTGGGCAAAGAGTACCTGACCACCCTTCCTGCCAATCAGCGAACCACCCTTCCGGCACAGGCGTTCTGGGGCAGCCCGGAATATCAGGAAAAGTTCACATCCACCCTGAGTGGCAGCCATGGTGATGCCCCCGAGGAACTCTCCGGGCACCTGCTCAACACGTATCAGGCTCAACTGCTGAGAGACAACACCATGGCTCACAGAATCCTGTTGGCACGAGAGGAATCCCCCGGCCATCAGGTTCTGCATACCACCGGCACTTTTCACAGCGAGCAACGGCTCGGTACCGTCGAAGCCCTGAAACACCGCGCACCCGAGCTGACAATCGCCGTTGTCTCACCGGTGGAGTGGCCTTCCACAGAACCAGACATGCGATTGGCCGATCATCGTCACAGAGGGGACTACCTGTATTTTATCCAGCCCCGCCCCCCCGAGTTCCGCAATCCGGACCGCGAACGGCAAGCTATGCAGGAGCGCTTCAGCCGGCATCGCAACGTCTCCTGCGAGTAGCGCTGGCCACCGCGGTTCTGGTTGACTCGCCAACCAGACCGGATACTCTTGCCTGACCCGGTTTTTTCGAGACATTGCATAGAACTGATCTGACCCGATACCAGGACGCTGTCCCGCACCACAAGGAGTCATGCATGAAAGTTGTATCTGCCCTGATCATCGGCTTGTGCGCCATCGTCGCCGCCTCACTGCTCAGTGATGGACTGACGGGGCTGCGCACCGCCGACCGTTATGTCACCGTAAAAGGCGTGGCTGAACGGGAAGTACAGGCCGACCTCGCCCTCTGGCCTCTGCGATTTGTGGCCACCGGAGCCTCACTGGATGAAGCCCAGAACAAGGCCCGGAACAGCCGGGAAGCCATCATGGCGTTTCTCAAACTGCAGGCGATTGACGAATCATCGGTGGAGCTGCAGCGGCTGGATGTCACCGATACACGCGCCAACCCATACTCCGGCAACAACAACGAGCAGCAATACATCATCAACCAGAGTCTGATGATTCGAAGCACCGACATTGACCGTATTCGCCAGGCAGCCCAGAACGTGAGCGAGCTGGTGGATTCAGGCGTGGTGCTGTCGTCGGATTATGGCCCCAGCGGCCCGACCTACCTGTTCAGCGGGTTAAACGAGATCAAACCCGCCATGATTGCCGAAGCTACGGCAGCCGCCAGAGAATCCGCCCAGCAGTTCGCCCGGGATGCCGAGGCTGAACTTGGTGGTCTGCGCCGGGCCAATCAGGGCGTGTTCCAGATTCTGGCCCGGGATCAGGCTCCAGGTGTCTCCGAGCAGCAACAGCCGGTGAAAACCGTCAGGGTTGTATCCACGTTTGACTACTATCTGAAGTAACGGGCTACTGAGTGGCCACCATCTCATCGGTGACCTGATATTCCCCGGCCAGCCAGCGCAGAATTTCGTGGGCGGCCGGGTGATCGTAGGCATCGTACGTATGGATCAGCGCCTGCTTTTTCTCGTCGCTGATACGGGCCAGCCCGGCGTCCTGCAGCGTCAGAAGATCGCTGTGCACCTGAGCAGCAAACTCCGCCCCAAGCACCTCTCTGGCAGCGTGCAAAAAGGCCTGCCCGTATTGATAGTCCGGCCCCTGGCGATAAGATTCCGCCAGCGTAATAGCCGGGATGGTTGTCAGAACCGGCTGCAGAGCCGGGTTGATCGCATGGCCGGCAAGATAGGCCGCATTGCCTGCAGGCCGCCCCGTTACCCCCCGAAGGTGTAAATGCCGGGACATCCGGTCACCGTCATTCACCGGGTAGTTATCCCACAGCAGGGGTTTGCGCCCCAGCCTCTGACTTACCCGCTTGAGGTGGCCAGGAGAGATCTCCCGTGAGCAGACCTCTTCCCCTGTCCAGAACACCCGGACACTTCGGTCGAGCCCGGCGCCCAGAGTTTCCAGATAGTCTGCCGGGCGCGGCCCGAACACCCGGTCGAGCACCGGATCGTCCGAATAGTACGTTGGGCAGACACTGATCTGTTCGGCGCGGGTATTGTTCTGCACCCACTGAATGATGTTGACTTGCGTCTGGGCCAGATCCGGCGTCTGCGGGTGCATGTCATCAAACAGAATCGCCAACTCCTGAATACCCAGTCGGTCCAGAGCCTTCAGTTTTCGGGCCAGCGCTTCACGGGCAGGTTCATCGAACTGGTTGAAGATCTCGAATGGGCTTAAGCCAACGCCAAAACGCACACCTTCCCGCCGGCAGAATCCGGCAAAGCTGGTCAGCGCCTCAGCCTGCTCCGGTGGGTAGGGTTCCTGCCAGCGACGACGAAGATAGGGGTCCGCCTTCGGGGCATAGAGATAGAAGCCATAACCATGGGGAACCAGAGACGCCACCAGTTGCCGGCGCTCTTCCCAGCTCCAAAGCGGGCCATAGAATCCCTCGATAATACCCAACGCTACCGTCATTGCCCTGTCGCTCCTTCTCTGTCATTCAGCCTCGCATCATACAACGGAACCGCTCTCTTCATGACGGGACCGTCAGCTACCGGCAAGTAAATGGTATGGTTAAATCGTAGCCGCTGATCACAAAACCCGCCTAGAATGGATGCTCGTCTGTCACACATCGGTTCACGGAGCGCACCCTTCATGTCTGGTGGTCAAACCCGACTACAAGCCCTGGATGCACTGCGGGGCATCGCCGCCCTGAGCGTGGTGCTGTTCCATTACTTACCCTACTACGACAAACTCTACGGCCACAGTTTCGACAGCCCATCTTTTCTCAGCTTTGGGCGCTACGGCGTTCACCTGTTCTTTATCCTGAGCGGCTTCGTGATCTTCATGACACTGGAACGAACCCGCACTGCCGGCTGGTTTGGGCTGGCCCGGGCCTTTCGGCTGTTACCTGCGCTTTGGGCGGGGATCGCCCTCACCTGGATGACGGTCCAGATTCTCGGGCCAGATGACCGTATGGTGAGTCTGGGTACGGCACTGCTTAATGTCACCCTGCTGCATGAGTACCTGGGGCACCCTCATGTGGACGGCGCTTACTGGAGCCTGGTCATTGAAGCAACGTTCTACCTGTGGATCGCGTTGCTGTTCTACGGTCTTGGAAACTGGCAGCGCATGCGGCCCGCACTCTGGGGCTGGGCACTGCTGAGCTACGCCGCCGTGATCTGGTCAAAAACCCTGCCGGACGGGCTCGGATTTCTGCTCAAGGATCTCCTGTTTACCCGCTACGCCCCCCTTTTCATCAGCGGTATGCTGATCTACCGCTGGCATCATCACGGCCGCCCACAGGTGTCTGACATGGCCTTACTGGCCTTGACCGTCGGCCATTGCCTGATTGCCTACAAGGCCCCTTACAACCTGTTTGTCCTGGGCTGCTATGGCGTTTTTGTGCTGGCGGTTGCCGGCCACCTGAATGCCCTTGCCCGGCCTGGCCTGCTCTGGCTGGGCAGCATTTCTTACACGCTTTATCTGGTACACCAGAACATTGGCTACGGCGTGATTGACCTGGCCTACAAGGCCGGACTGCCAGGCATGGCCGGTGTCTTGATGGCTCTGGCCGTTGCTATAGGTCTCGCTTCAGCCCTGCACTATGGTGTTGAGAAGCCGGCCCTGAGAGCCTTCCGGCAATGGCGGAAGCGCTCTGAAAGCTCAGCCGAAGTTCCGCGGGCAGCGTCCCGACAGGCCGAAAATATTGACTAAACTGAACACTCACACACCCCGTAACTGCCCTATCCAATGAGAGGTCGCCGATGGACATCAAAACCTTCGCAGATCTGATCGACTGGACCCGTCAACTCCATGCCCATCTCGCCCGATGCCTGCAGGCATCGGCACAGAAAAACCAGAGTGAGCGTGCCAGTGCCCTTCTGGACTACATCAGTACCCACGAATCCCTTCTGGAACGAGCCGTAGCAGAGTATGAGAAACAGGCAGACAAGAACGTCATGCAGACCCGCCTATACGACTACGGCGTCCACAAACCCATCGAGAGGAACAGCGCCTGCGACAACCGCTACAACACACTGGACTTCGACAGCATTGCCCGGGACATTTTCAGTTTTCACGATCAGGTGATGGCGCTGTATGACGCTTTGATCGGCAAAGCCGAGATTCCGGAAGCCAAATCCCTGCTGGTAGATCTCCGATCTCTGGAGCAACACGAGGCGATGCGGATGGCCAGCCAGATAGGCCGAATGAACGATCTCTGACCTTAGACCTATGTCGTAAAACCCGCATTTTTTTGCTGCAGCGGCCCCGCAATAGTTGATAACCTGAACTACACTTCCTAGCCAAGGCCCCCACAAGGGGCCTGACTCTACTACTACAACAACTACAAGAGGTCAGAAGAGCAATGAAGATCCGTTCTGTTCTTTCAGCGGCGGTACTCGCCGTGGCAACCACCTTTGCCGCAGCACAGGCACTCGCCCAAGACAAGTTCACGCTCCGCCTGGCGGAGACCTGGGGGCCAAACTTCCCCATCTTCGGTGACACCACCAAACGCTTTGCGGAAACCGTCAATAAGATGTCTGATGGCCGGCTGACCGTCCGCATCGACTCGGCCAACAAACACAAGGCACCACTGGGTGTCTTCGACATGGTCAAAGCAGGCCAGTATGACATGGGGCACTCCGCCTCCTACTACTGGAAAGGCAAAGTCCCGGAAACCCTGTTCTTCACCAGCATGCCATTCGGTATGAATGCCATGGAACAGTACGCCTGGTTTTACCATGGCGGCGGCATGGAACTGATGCAGGAAGTGTACGGGCCTCACAACATGCTCTCTTTCCCCGGGGGCAACACCGGCGTTCAGATGGGCGGTTGGTTTCGTAAAGAAATCAAATCACTGGATGACCTGAAAGGCCTGAAAATGCGTATTCCCGGCTTCGCCGGCGAGGTCTTCGCCGAAGTCGGCGTTAACCCGACCAACATAGCCCCGGGCGAGCTGTATACCGCGCTTGAGCGTAACACCATCGATGCGGTGGAATGGGTTGGTCCGGCACTGGATTTGCGCCTTGGCTTCCAACAGATTGCCGACTACTACTACACCGGCTGGCACGAGCCGGCTACCGAGCTGCAGTTCCTGATCAACAAGCGAGTCTGGGACCGGCTCCCGGCCGACCTTCAGGAAATCATGCGGGTGGCAATGCGCACCGCCTCTTATGACATGCTGGTGCATTCCCAGCACGCCAATGCGGAAGCCTGGGCCAACATCAAGCAGGAATACCCGAACGTCCAGATCAAACGTTTCCCAGACGATATCTTCCAGGCCATGTATGAGGCCAACAAAAAGCTGCTGAAAGAAGCCGCGTCGGAGAGTGAAATGGCGGCAAAAATCATCGACTCACAGCAGAACTATCTGGAACAGAGCCGGGCCTATTCCGATATCTCAGAGCGTGCTTACCTCAACACCATGGCCGAAGTCGAGTAAACTCAACCGTCATGCAGAAAGCAGACCGGGATCGCTCTTCTCAGTGATCCCGGTTTTTTCATTTTCACCTTCAAGACATGCCGCGACGCGGAGGATGACGTTCCATGCGCTGGATTATCCGACTCGACGAGGGCCTTGCCTGGCTCTCCAGACTTTGTGGCTGGATCGCCTGCCTGGCCATGATCCTGATGGCCGCTAACGTGTTCTATGACGTAGTTGCCCGCTACGCCTTCAATGATGTATCCATCGCCCTGCAGGAAATGGAGTGGCACCTTTATTCGGTGGTGTTTCTGCTCGGTATACCCTACGCGCTGCGCACCGATGGTCACGTGCGGGTAGATGTGTTCTACACCAACTGGAGCCAGAAGCGTAAAGCCTGGACCAACCTGATTGGCGCCATTCTGTTTGTTATCCCCTTCGCCTACCTGATCGCCAACTACGGCTACAGTTATGCCGTAGACGCCTACCAGATGGGCGAAGGCAGTGGTGACCCCGGCGGGCTGCCACATCGTTGGGTGATCAAATCCGTGATCCCGGTCAGCGCGTTCTTTATGGGAACAGCCGGCCTCAACATGGTGACCTATGCCATCCGCGTGCTGGCCGGAGACAGGCAATACGAAGGCGAACACAGCGCAGGAGGCCTGGCATGATCGGCATGACTATGTTCGGCGTGGCTCTGGTCATGCTGATGTTCGGCTTTCCGGTGGCCTTCACCTTTGGCGGTGTCGCCCTGTTTTTCGGCATCTATGCCGAAGGAATGGACCTGTTTGCATTCATGCCGTTCCGGATTATGAGCGTGATGCAAAACACCGTCTTGATGGCCGTTCCCCTGTTCATTTTCATGGGCGTGGTTCTGCAACGGACCCGGCTGGCAGAACAACTGCTGACCTCCATGGGCCGCCTGTTTGGCGGGCTGCCTGGAGGCCTGGCCATCTCAACGATTCTGGTTGGCGCTCTGCTGGCGGCTTCCACAGGCGTTGTCGGTGCCAGCGTGGTGGCGATGGGGCTGATTTCCCTGCCGGTCATGCTCGCCCATAAATACGACAAGCGTCTCGCCACCGGCACCATCTGTGCTTCCGGCACGCTGGGGCAGATCGTACCGCCGTCCATCATCCTGATCATTCTGGGGGACGTTCTTGGCCTGCCGGTCGGCGACCTGTTCAAGGCCGCCGTTATGCCGGGCGTGGTCCTGATCGGGCTGTACATTCTCTACATTCTGATCCTGACCCGGTTCAAACCCGAAACCGCCCCGGCCATGCCTGCCGACGATTCCATCAGCCGGGGCAAGGAAATCCGGGATGCCCTGCTGGCAATCATCCCTCCGCTGGCCCTGATTGTGGTGGTGCTTGGTTCCATCTTCACCGGTATTGCCACCCCCACCGAATCTTCTGCCCTGGGTGGCGTCGGCGCTGTCGTCCTGGCGCTGATTTACCGTCAGTTTTCCTTCAAGATGGTCTGGGGTGCCGCCAAAGATACCGTGAGTGTCACCGCCATGGTCTTTGCCATTCTGATTGGCGCCACGGCCTTCTCCATGGTCTTCAGCTACACCGGGGGCGACTATCTTCTGGAAGAATGGCTGATGATGCTGCCCGGCGAGCAATGGGGGTTCATCATCCTGGCCATGCTGGTCATCCTGATACTGGGCTTTTTCATCGATTTTGTTGAGATTTCCTTCATCATTGTGCCGATCCTCGCTCCGGTAGCCGAGGCCATGGGCATCAACATGCTCTGGTTTGCGATTCTGATTGCCATGAACCTGCAAACCAGTTTTCTCACCCCACCCTTCGGGTTCTCACTGTTCTACCTTAAAGGCGTGGCACCACCCGATGTACGGACCACTGATATCTATAAGGGCATCTTGCCTTTCATCCTGATCCAGATTCTGGTGCTGGCCCTGATTGTCATCTTCCCGGAATGGTTTGGTATGAGCGCAACCTACTGACCGATCATCACTGACCGACAGGCGGCACGGGCTATCGCCCGTGCCGCCTTCTCAACCTCACCCCCTTCTCTCCCGGCAACCTGACAAACGCTGATCATTTTCTATACTGAGTCACAAGACGCGACTCTCAGTTCAGCTTTCGGGATTCTGCACGGACACCACGAATTACGGGAGAGAGCATTCCATGGCACAGAGTAGCGCCCCCAAACCGCCACTTCCGGATAAGGAGCAACTTCAGGCCAACATCCTTCGCCTGCCCCTGGAGCACCGCTCTCCTGACCGAGAGCCTCACAGTTACGAGCGCTGGCTGATTAACAAGCTGATGCGCATGGCGGGATCGCCTCCGATCCGCTTTCAGCTCTGGAATGGTGATGTGATTGAGCCAGACAGCGTTGAGCCCCGCTTCACGCTGTACCTGACAGACCCCAAAGCGCTCTATTCACTGGTTGCCAACCCGAACCTGGCCTTCGGTGACCTCTATGCCGCAGGCCGTCTGGAAATCGACGGTGATTTACCGGAACTGATGGAAAGCCTGTACCGGGCCATTCATTCAGCCCGCCAGAAATGGCCGCGCTGGCTTGATGCTCTGTGGCGCAATCACAACCCGAGACCAACCGGCATTTCCGAAGCCAAAGAGAACATTCACCATCATTACGATCTGGGCAACGACTTCTATCGGTTATGGCTCGACCAGGCCGAAATGCAATATACCTGCGCCTATTACGAGCAGGCCGACAACACGCTGGAGCAAGCCCAGCTCGCCAAGCTTGAACACGTTTGCCGGAAACTCCGGCTAAAACCCGGAATGACCGTGGCAGAAGCCGGCTGCGGCTGGGGCGGACTGGCCCGCTATATGGCCCGCAACTACGGTGTTACCGTGCACGCCTACAACATTTCCCGGGAACAGGTGCGCTATGCACGGGCCGAAGCCGAGCGGCAGGGGCTGGAGCATCTGGTCACCTATGTGGAAGACGACTACCGCAACATTCGGGGCCAATTCGATGCCTTTGTCTCTGTCGGTATGCTCGAACATGTGGGCAAAGACCATTACCCCGCTCTGTCCGCTCTTATCTCAAACTGCCTGAAACCCGGAGGCCTTGCCTTGCTGCACAGTATTGGCCGAAACCGGCCCATGCTCATGAATGCCTGGATTGAAAAACGGATTTTTCCGGGCGCCTATCCCCCAAGCATCAGTGAATTTCTTCAGATCTGTGAGTACGGAGACTTTTCGGTGCTGGATGTCGAAAACCTGAGGTTGCACTATGCCCAGACGCTGACCCACTGGCTGGATAATTTCACGGCAAGTCAGAGCCAGATCACCGACCTGTACGACGAACACTTCACCCGGGCCTGGCGGCTGTATCTTGCCGGCTCCATTGCGGCCTTCCGGACTGGCTCACTGCAACTGTTTCAGGTGGTGTTTACCCATGGAGACAACAATCAGTTACCTCAAAGCCGCCAGGACCTTTATACCTTCCCGGCGACGCCAGAGGGTATCTGATGGAGTACTACGATCTCATTATCGTCGGGGCCGGGCCTGCCGGTTCAACCCTGGCCAGAGCCCTGCATCGCTCCGGAAAACGGGTTCTGATTCTCGATAAACAGGCTTTCCCCAGGGATAAAACCTGCGCAGGCTGGGTCACGCCCGCGGTGATGGAGAGCCTGGGCATCAATCCCGCGGAATACGAAAAAGGCCGTACGCTCCAGCCTATCCGGCGATTCAGAATCGGCATGATGGGCCAGCCGGCGGTTGAGAACGATCACGGGCATGTCGTCAGCTATGGCATTCGTCGCTGCGAATTTGATCACTATCTGCTCGACCAGGTGAATTGCGAAAAACAGCTGGCAACGCAGGTCCGGTCCATTGAACACCGCTATGGCAACTGGGAACTCAATGGCCAATGGCAAACGCCCCTGCTTGTCGGCGCGGGCGGCCATTTCTGCCCCGTTGCCCGGTTACTCGGAGACGGCCCGGGGAAGCACGAAACCGTGGTTTCGGCCAAGGAAGTCGAGTTCCGGATGACTCCGGCACAAGCGCAGGCCTGTGCTGCCCGGGGTGATACGCCGGAACTCTGGTTCTGCCAGGATCTCAAAGGCTATGCCTGGGTGTTTCGCAAAGGCCGTTTCCTGAACATCGGGTTGGGCCGGGAAGACAATCACCGCCTGTCAGATCACCTGCAGGCATTTGTCGAAGACATGACACTGGCTGGCCGCATTCCGTCCGATCTGCCAAAGCGCTTCAAGGGCCACGCCTACCTGTTGTATGGCCACGCCAATCGCCCACTGGTAGACGAGGGGGTTCTGTTAATTGGTGATGCAGCCGGTCTGGCCTACACCCAGAGCGGGGAAGGCATCCGCCCGGCCATAGAGTCCGCGCTCCTCGCGGCAGAGGTTATCCAGAGCGCACCGGATTACTCGGCCCTGGCGCTCCAGCGCTACGGTGAGCGCATCGCCGCCCGCTTCGGCACTCGCGCCAATGATCAGGAGCAAGGACGGGAGATACCAGAGTGGCTCAGGCTACCTATCGCCAGCACTCTGATGCGCTCACATTGGTTCACCCGAAAGGTAATTACCGAAAAATGGTTTCTGCACCAGGAGGTGCCGCCGCTGGACAGAGCTGTGTAAATACACAAAAGCCGGGCAAGTTTGCCCGGCTTTTGTGTTTCCTGAACCAACCTTGCAGTCGGTTCAGTTCAGCATAGACGCTGCTTAGAACTTAACGCGCATACCGGCCAGGAAGCCCATGTCGGCGTCGTCACCAGAGTCGTCTTCAATGTCGCTCTGAGCAATCTCAGCGAATACGCTCACGTTCTTCGCTTCCGGGAACTTGTAAGTTACGTTGGCGTACCACTCAGTGATATCGTCCTGATCGTCTTCATCTTTGTTGCCCATACCCAGAGCAACGTCTGTGGTCGGTGCAACGGCAAAGACAGCGGCAACGTTGTACTGAGTGGTTTCAACGTCGTCGTCATCCGTTGAGCTGTAATCGGCGGCCAGGTTCATGAAGCCGAAGTCGTAGGAAGCACTGATACCCCAGGTGTCAGCCGACTCAGCCGCACCCGCTGCGCGGGACTGCTGATAAGCCGCAGCCAGCTCCAGACCTACCACTTCAGTGGCAACAAACACATCGTAGTATTCGCCGTCTTCGTCAGAAGCGTCCATTTCGTGGGAAGCTGCGATGTAAACGTTCTCCAGCTCGATATCAACACGGATCGTGTCGTCACCGGCAGTCTCAACACCGTCAAAGCGGTCTTCGTCGATGGTTTCAATTTCGTAGGCTTCTTCGATACCGAACTCATCACCCGCAAAGTTCTGCTTACCGAAGGAGAAAGAGGTCACACCGTACTTCAGACCAACAAAAGCCTCTTCCAGGTTGCTGGCGTCTTGCTTACCTTCAGCGGCTTTCTTGTAACCAACGTCCAAACGACCAAAAGCGGTCAGGTCGTTACCCAGATCGTAAGCAACGTAGTTTTTCAGCTCCAGATCGTCGTACTCGACCTCGGCGCGCTCATCAAAGCCAGTTGCCTGACGGAACTGAACCTGAAAGTCACCGTTAAGCTTGTAGGTAAATCCGTCTTTCTCGTATACAGTCGCAGCGTTTACAGAACCTGCGGCCATAGTAGACACAGCAACAGCCAGAAGAAGCTTCTTCATTTTTGGAACTCCACTTTCAGTTTGGTTTGGTGTTTATCGGTTGCTGGAATCAACCCAGCTGTCCCACTCTTTTCGAGTTTGTTCGTCAGCTTTCAGATACCAGTAGCGCAGCATCCTGCTGACCATTTCCTGATCCGGATCGACTTGCGAATCCAGCAACAACCCGTCCTGGTTGGTTCTCAGCTCCGAGCTGGCAGTCGCCGGGAAAGCAACCACCGCCGCTGCGGCGCCTGAACGGTTATAGGCCGCCAGCTCCCGCGAATAATCTCGCACCAGCTGAAAACCCTCTTTCTCAAGAACATCGACCGTGAACGCCACTGACTGGCCCTCGCGATCTTTCAACTGCCAGTTGCCCTGTTCGTTAAAGGCATCCATCTCACGCCGGGTCCGAATGTCGGGGGCACTCAGAACCAGGTCAGCGTTTTCTGCGGTAAACCGGATAACAAAGGCGTCGCTGGTCTCCAGCGTTTCTTCCCGTTTCATTTCCGTCGTGCACTCCAGCACCAACTGGCGGGTGCCGTCAGCCAGAGTCAGACTCTGGCCAGAAGACGCGGTCTGCTCGCTTCCGAGTACCGCCTGCACGTTAACGCAGGGGCCGAGGGTGAGCTGCACCTCTGCCAGGGCCGGCAAAGGCATCAAAGCAATCATCAAACTGGTTATGCGGGTAAATCTCGTCACGCTCTAAATCCAATAAGTGGTCACCAGCAAATTCTGCGAGCAGGCTAACCACTGAATGTTAAAAACAGGTTTCACCCAATCTATTGAACGCCAGGGTGTTAAAAATGCCGGGCAAGCCCGGCAAAGGCGTTAACTCAATTGAGAGGCCACTATGGAGGGGGAGTATGACAGAGCTATTACAGAAAAGTATGAATGGAATTTTTTAATACCTGAAATGAAAAACCGCACCATAGGTGCGGTTTTCCGGTCCATCAGAAGGACGCTGATCACCTTTCCATAACGTCAACACGATAAAGGGTGGTGGTGCCGCTGACTTCGTTTCCCACGACCAGGATAGGCTGGCCATTCGGGCTCTCTTCGGCCCGGATGAACGCCATACCTTCCGGGCCCAAATCACCGGCTTTTCCAGACTCAACGTCCGCTTGTCCGGCACTAAAATCCCGATGATTCAGGTACTGCACAAACCGGGGGTGCTGAGGGTTCGTCACGTTGTACACCATGATGCCACCAACACGCTCCAGACCAATGAACGCATACTGCTGGCCTTTAATTTCTCCAACGGTGATCGCTTCTGGCTCCGGCCCTTTGTCGTCAGACCGGTTATCCGCACCATTTTCATCGTTGTTGGCGTTGAATCCATCCGGAATCAACCGAGCGGTTATCCGCTCAAAATCGTTGCCAGAGTCGAACACCTGCTGCCCCTGATCGTTCCAGATTGAGAAGGACCGGGCTCCGTAGCTGTACAGTTCTCCAAAGACACACGCCTCCTCAATGTTCGTCGCCGGATTGCTCGGGTTGCAGTCGTTTGACACGCCCAGAGTTGAGGTGACCTTCAGACGACCAAGATTGGCGTTGGCCTGCAGTTCTCTGCGTTCAGCTTCGGTACCGAACGCGTCACTCAGCTGCAGATCCTTCACCCGGAACTCTTCACTGAAACCGTCGTAATCCCGGGAATCCCCTTCATTCGCGGTCACGTAGTAGGTCTTGCCACTGTATTCGTAGCTTGCGATGGCATCTGGCAGGTACATGCCTTTCACCGGCCAGTTACGGAGATGGATTCCACCATCCTTGTTACTGGCATCCAGCTCGTTTCCTGGCAGCCGGTGGTCCTTGAAACCCAGCGGAAGCACATCCAGAATCCGGGCGTTGTCGATATCCAGCACCGCGACAGCATTGTTCTCCTGCAGGGTAATCCAGGCCCTGGAATTGTCCAAAGACACCGCTATGTACTCGGGCTCAAAATCCTGTGCTGCGGATGCTCCTGGCCCGAAAATCCGGATTCCTGACGCACGCAGAACCTCTTCCTGCCCATTGTAGTCACGAAAATCAGCGGTCATTACCGTGGCTCCGTCAATGCCGTTAGCCAGGCTGATCACACTGACCGAACCTTCCGGATCTCTGGAATAATCGTCACTCGGCTCACCTTCGTTGGCCACCAGTACTTTCTTGCCGTCACGGGTAAACGTTACCATGTCCGGAAGCGCTCCCACTGTAACGGCCCCGGCCCTGGACAAGTCCGAAGCGCGATAGAACACCACCTTGCCGTTGTCCTGTCTGACCTCCGCTTCAATGGCAACCGCCACCCACTCGCCGTATACCGCAACGCTGTTCGCCGTTGCACCTTCCTCGCTGGCATCCAGGGTAGCAACCAGTATGGGCGCCTCCGGGTTGCGGATATCCAGCACGTCCACCGTGGCGGCATTGGCATTCACCACGAACAAACGCTGATTAACCGCATCATGCGCAACAATTTCCGCCGCGCTCTCATCGAACACATCACCCTCGGGCGCATAACGGCCCAAAACCTTCATTTCGACAAGATCAGCGTCGCCATCCGCAACCAGAGCGTCGGCCCCGGTTGCACAAGCAGTAAGGCCACTCATGGCGGTGAGAATGGCGGTGGTCAGGAGCGCACGTTGGGAAATCATGTTTACCTCGGGCAAGTGTCGACGTTGCGTGAATGCCGACTCAAGTTATGGCAAACAGATGACAGAAGCGGGTCAGAAAAAAGACAAGTTAAAGACGCCGAAACAAAAATGGCGGCTCAGGGAGCCGCCACGTCTGGTCTCAGGATCTGGCCGGGGTCACTGGCCAAGATAACTGCGATACATCCAGACCGTTTTTTCCTGCTGAGAGATGTAGTCGCTCATCAAGGCGACCGTACCCTCATCGTCTGCCTCACCGGCCAGGCTGAGCAGCTCGCGCTGTTTGGCAATCAATTTGCCGAAACTTTCAACGATGTTACCAACCGCTTCCTTGCCATCAGACACGTCTTTGCGCTCGGGCACTTCAGACTTCTCAATGTACGTACTGTAGGCATGGGCCGGGCGGTGCCCCAGAGTCAGGATCCGCTCAGCCACCTCGTCCACCTTAAGCAGGAGATCGTCATACAACTCTTCGAACTTGGCGTGCAACTCAAAGAAGTTCTCACCTTTGATGTTCCAGTGGTAGCCACGCACATTCATGTAAAAAATCTGATAACTGGACAGCAGTTCGTTCAGGACCTCTGCCAGCTTCTGGGTTTTATCTGTATCGAGACCAATAAAGTTCTTACCCATTATGAACCTCCTGATTCGTTTTCGGGCTTTACCTTTCCATCACTGTATGCCAGTTCCGCATCGAGACGGAAGTGAAGTTATTCAATCTCTCTAATAGCAGAAACTCATGTCGGAAACGGAATATCCATAGCTATACCCTATCATAAAACACGACACCCTCTATTTGAAAACAATTCTCGTTTAATCTTTAATAAAGGCATATCTGATTGAAATGGAGCTACCCTCATGAGTGCGCTGAAACTGTTTGTTCATCACCACAGTTCGAACGGTGATTCGTCGTTTCTCAAAACCATCACCTTCGCCATTACCCACTTTACGGTCGCCTTCAGTGTTGCTTACCTGCTGACCGGGGACTTGCTGATTGGCAGCCTGATTGCGATGGTCGAGCCCGCTATCAACACCGTTGCTTACTTCTTCCATGAAAAGATATGGGCACGGCATCAGCAGAATGCAACCACCAACGCCATGGATTTCCGTCACAAAGCGCTCTAACACGTTGTCCCCCGTCAACTTCCGGGGGACACGCCTTATACCCCCGGGCCACAATCCATACAGCCCTCGCCGGGCTTCTGCCCCATCCGAAGCTTGTTGCTCAGGTCTTTTAAGGCGGTTCGCACGCCTTCCTCAATGACCGGGTGATAGAAGGGCATCTCCAGCATTTCCCCCACCGTCATTCGTTTCTGGACACACCAAGCCAGCAAGTGGGCCACATGCTCTGCGGCGGGGCCAAACATCTGAGCCCCCAGGAACAGGCCGCTGCCGTGCTCACCATATACCCGGAGCAACCCACGGTTCTTCCCGATCACCTTGCTTCGGCCCTGATCCTCGAAAGATACTTCACCAACCGCAAAGCAGGTGTGGCATCGTTCTTCCACCTGATGGATATTCAGGCCGACCGCAGCAATCTGGGGGTCTGTAAACACAACCGCCAGCGGTGTTTTCCGCTGTCCGGCCCGGACGTCCGGCCAGGAGGCCGCATTATCACCGGCAATCCGGCCTTCATCCGCCGCTTCGTGGAGCAAAGGCCTATCATTGTTCACATCTCCGGCCATAAAAATATGGCTTTCACCGCATCGCAGCGTGTAAGGATCAAACAACGGCATCCCCCGGTCATCCAGCTCCAGGCCCGCATTCTGAATGTCGAGGTGATCGATATTCGGTCGCCGGCCGGTAGCTGCCAGCAGGTAGTCAAACGTATCCAGATACTCCATGCCTCCTTCTGCCCACGTGATACGCACCCCGTCCCTGGCTCGTTCAATACGGCGGGTTTCTGCTTTCGCGCTGACAGCAAACTCCTCGGAGAAGGTTCTCAATGCACAATCCCGGACTTTTTCATCCTGAATGCCAGCGAGGCCACCACTAACGCCGAACAGGCGCACCCGGACACCGAGCCGCGCCAGAGCCTGCCCTAACTCTGCCCCAATCACACCGGGGCCAAAAACCGCGACCGACGACGGCAGATCGGTCCACTCAAACACGTCATCATTCACCACCAGGCGGTCTTTCGCTTCCTTGAGGATTCCGGGGATGTTGGGGCGTGAGCCGGTGGCAATAATGATACGGTCGGCGGTTACCTCCGTATGATCGCCCACCACCAGCCGGTGGCTATCTACAAATCGCGCATGCCCCAGCAACCGGTGCGCCTCTGGTAGCGATTCCATGGAACGCACAACGGGGGCCACAAAACGATCCCGCTCTTTTCGAACCCGGGCCATAACGCGCGTGCCGTCGACCCGAACCTCCCCGGGCAACACACCAAAACCGTCAGCCCCCCGAACCTGATGCGCGACTTCCGCAGCGGCAATCAGCAGCTTGCTGGGCATGCAGCCCACTCTGGCACAGGTGGTGCCGTATTGTTTCCCCTCAATCAACACAATCCGATCGGTCGCTTTACGAGCACGCTGGTAGGCGACCATCCCGGCAGTGCCCGCTCCGATGACCGCAACATCCACCTTTCGCTTGTCCATCCTGCCTCCTTGAGACTGTCTGAAATTTCAGGCGCTTCGGGCTATCAAAGTAACGGAGCCTTTCGGTAAAGTATAGAAAGCTCAGTTTCCATGGGTGGAGAACCGACGGCAAAAACAACCATCACCGTCTTCCCAAACTGAGTACAGGTATCCATCATTCGGAGATGTCGTGTGCAGAACTACTGGCTGGAATTTCTGACCGTTGCCCTGGTTCATTTGCTGGCAGTCGCCAGCCCCGGGCCGGACTTTGCGGTGGTGCTGCGACAAGCCCTCACCCAGTCGCAGCGCAATGCCCTGCTGACGGCCGCCGGCATCGGCATCGGTATTCTTCTGCACGTTGGTTATTCATTGCTGGGTATCGGCCTGATCATCCAGCAATCGGTCATGCTTTTCACCATTCTAAAGGTGATTGGTGCAATCTATCTGCTGTACATTGCCTGGCATTGCCTTCGGGCGCGAGCCGGAGGCCTTCATGTCCAGACCAACGGTGGCTCGCCACAAACAGGCTGGGCGGCGTTCAGGCTCGGATTTCTGACCAATGCCCTGAACCCCAAGGCGACCCTGTTTTTCGTCTCGCTGTTTTCAGTGGTGATCAAACCCGACACACCCGTCGGCCTGCAGGCCGCTTACGGCCTTTACATGGCTCTGGCCACCGGGCTCTGGTTTGCTCTGGTGTCGGTGTTCTTTACCCACCCCCGTGTCCGCCGGGGATTTAACCGCTTCGGACATTGGCTCGACCGGGCCATGGGGGGCATTCTGGTACTACTGGCCGGACAGCTCCTGCTGTCTACAGTGAGCGGATCAGAGCCTCCGTCTGCTCCCAGCCCAGGCACGGATCGGTAATGGAACACCCGTAAATCAGATCGGCTCCGTCGTCCTGCCGGCCGAATTCCAGGAAGCTCTCCAGCATCAGCCCCTTGATGCTGCTGTTGCCGTTCCGCTTCTGCGCCATGACCTCCTGGGCAATCACCACTTGCCGCTCCGCCTGCTTGCAGGCGTTATCATGGCTGCAATCCACCATCACGGCGGTTGATACGCTGGCTTTTTCCAGATCGGCGATCGCCTTGGCGATACTCAGCTCGTCGTAATTGGTGACACCGCGGCCACCGCGCAGCACCAGATGGGTATCCGGGTTCCCCGCCGTGGAAATCATTGCCGGGGCACCGCCGTGGGAAATCCCCATGTGATGATGCGGATGTGCCGCTGATTTCATGGCATTGGCGGCCACAGCAATCCCCCCGTCGGTTCCGTTTTTGAAGCCGGTTGGCATTGGCAAGCCACTGACCATTTCCCGGTGAATCTGGGACTCCGTGGTGCGGGCACCAATGGCCGTCCAACTTACCAGGTCGCCCAGGTAATCCATCATGAACGGACTCAGGGCTTCCGTTGCCAATGGCAGGCCAAGTTCGGACAGGGCCAGCAAGAGACGGCGAGAGCGCTCCAGGCCAAGCTTAAGATTGCCATCCCCGGTACGCTCCGGGTCGTACAACATGCCCTTCCAACCGACGGTTGTCCGGGGCTTTTCCAGATAGGCGCGCATCACAATGAGGAAACGGTCACTGACGTCGTCTGCCAGGGATTTCAGACGAGTCGCGTAATCCAGGGCTGCCTGTTCATCGTGAATGGAACAAGGCCCCATGACGATCAGAGTACGGTCATCCTGACCATGCAATACTGCCCGGATCTGATCACGGTAACCGGCAATGGCCCGAACCAGGCGTTCATCGGCAGGAAACTGCTGCCGCAACTCGGCGGCCGTAGGCAGCCTGGCTTCCTGGCGATGCTGGCAGGCGCTTGAGGGTTGCGCATCCAGTGTTTCAGATTTCAGCGGCATGTTCATGTCTGTTTTCCCGTTTCCCTGTGTCAGAATCAAAAAAGCCCCGGCTGGGCTACCAGTCGGGGCTTTTTTGAGTCCGGTGGCAGCCTGGGTTGCTTGCCGGGCTGCCTTCCTCGTTGTGTTCGGTCGATGAAGATCTTATGGGCGGCCCGGGCTCTGGCTAAAATAAAAGCCATAACCAAACCACCAAAAATACACAGCAGACCCTGCGGCCTTCAGTTTTTCACCGAAAGCTTTCAGAACATTCAATTGACAGGCTGTGTGTAAGGTCTTCATGCTTTTCACTATATACCCACGGTTTTCACGATGGCAACCCGCAATCGCATTATTTTTCAGCGGGATCGCTCATCCTGGCTCTGGAGGCCTTGATGCAAACCCGTCAGCAGCGCATGAATTTCCGATCACTGAGCACTCTGATCCTGACTCTGTTAGTACTTTCCACCCCGGCCCGGGCTCAGCCCGAAGCCCGGGTTTACCAACTGAACAATCGGACCGCCGAGGACATCGCCACTCAGGTTCGTGAGCTTTACCAGCAAGCGCCGGTCTCAGTGACCGCAAGGGGCCAGCAACTGATGGTGCGAGGTGATGCGGCATTACTGGACGAAATCGGAATGCTGGTGGAATCCATGGACGTCCCCCCCATTCAGATGCGCATCAGCGTGCGTTATCGGCAGGATATCGGGGGCAAACAATCCGGGGGCGGGGTTCGTCTCTCGGGGAATTCTGCCAGTGCTGGTGCTACGCACCGCACCATCAGCACCAACTCTGCCAAAGAGCGCCAGTTGATTGTCCAGGATGGGTTGTCAGCCCACATCACCTCTGGCAACGTGCGGACACTTCCGTTCGCTATACAGGGTGGACGACATCCCGCCGCCATTCTGCAGCAGGTCGAAACCCGCAGCGGATTTGTGGTAAGCCCCCGGGCTATTTCCGACCAGGCCGTCGAACTCAGCATTGTGTCGTTTGAAGAAGATCCGGCCGCCCTCCCTGGCTATGAGACCGAAGCTCTGATGACCGTTCGCCGCGTCGCGCCTGGAGAGTGGGTCAGCCTGGGAGGAACCCGCACGACAATGAGTCAGGAGCAGCAGGGCATCAGTTATCGGGTGAATGGCAACCACTCAGAAAACCAGACGATCGATGTGAAAGTGGACATATTGCACTAATCAGACCTTGCCTCACCGCCCCAGCAGCACGTCCCGGGCTTCATTGAGCTTGGCGGCCAGATAGTCGTTGCCACCTCGGTCAGGGTGAACTTTCAGCATCAATCGCCGATGGGCCGCCACCACCTCTTCAGAGCTGCACCCTGGCTGCACCCCCAGTATATCGCAGGCCTCCCGCTCGCTCATGGCTCCGGCAGGAGCAGCATGGGCCTGCTGCTGGCCCTGCCCGGCCCCACGCTCTTCCGTCGCCCCCAGGGCTCGCCGAAGCCAGGGCAGGTGTCTGAACAGCACGGGCAGCTTTCGGATCAGTGGAATCAGGGCAGCAATGCCCGCGGTGAGCACGTGCACTCGCCCGGTCAGCACCATAAAGAGCAGCAGCGCCCCACCGGCGACCAGCACCACTTTCCAGATCGCCGCTTTTTGCCCCTCCGGCGACAGCGCGCCCCATTTTTTCAGGATCACGAACACGGCCGCCGTCAGGGCAAGTCCGAGAATCAGTTGCATCTTATTTCATACCCTCTCGCGATGCGGGTGTCACCGCCATGAATCCACAATATATAGCGTTTGTCGAATGCAAACGGGTGACAAATAGAAACAGCTTTTGTAGCATCCTATGCGCTAAATCGAAATGATGCTCTATTACATTGTCCCCGATCCCTGATTTGCACGGAGAGCTGCCAGCCTTCCCTACCGGGCGACGCTATCAGATTCAGGAAATTTACTCCCAGGAACAGACTTATGCGCACTGCTTCCCGTTTCGTCATCGTCCTTATCTTCCTCGGCGTCGTGCTCGGTGGAATTTTTGGCTACAAGTTTTACCAGTTCGGACAGATGAAAGAAATGATGTCACAGCCGCAGCCACCGGCCATCATTTCAGTCACCAGATCCACCATCGAAAACTGGCAGCCGGCCATCAAGGCTGTTGGCAGTGTCGAAGCCATTAACGGGATCGAAGTCGCCAATGAGGTGCCGGGGGTGATCGAGAGCATCGGTTTTGAATCTGGCGATACGGTTCGCAAAGGCGATGTGCTGGTCCGTCTGGACGCGGCTATTGATGAAGCTGCACTGCGCACGCGGCGGGCGGAAGCACAACTGGCCGAACAGGAGTTCAAGCGGGTCTCGGATCTGTTGCCTAAGCGCGCGGTTTCCCAGTCCCAGTATGACGAATCCAAAGCCAACTTTGATGCGGCCAGAGCCCGCGTCAACGAAGCCGAAGCACAACTGAACAAGAAAGTCATCCGGGCTCCCTTCGACGGCAAGCTCGGCATTCGAATGGTGGACCAGGGACAATACATCGGAACCGGTACCCCGATCGTCGAGATCAACATGCTCGACCCGATCTACGTGGACTACACCCTGTCAGAGAAGTTCCTGCCCAATGTTAATCAGGGCTACCCGGTTTCTGTGACCGTCGCCGCCGTGCCAGACAAGACCTTCGAGGGCGAAGTCAGTGCCATTAACACCTCGGTGAGCCCGGAAACCCGGACCGTGCGCATGCGCGCAACCCTGAACAACAAAGAAAACCTGCTACGGCCAGGCATGTTCGCCACCATTCAGACAGGTCAGCCCGAAGACAACCGGGTGGTCACCCTGCCTCGCACCGCAGTGTCTTACAACACCTATGGCAACTTCGTCTATGTCGTGAAAGAAAACGATCAAGGCGAACTGATCGCTCACAGGCAGACCATAACCACTGGCGAAGTCCGCAATGGCCGGACCGCCGTATTGTCTGGTCTGGAAGAAGGCGAAACGGTTGTTGCCAAAGGCCTCTTGAGGCTTCGGGCGGGACAACGTGTTCAGATCCAGGACGAATCCGGCCAGGAGGCGTCTGAGTAATGAAATTCACCGACATTTTTGTCCACCGGCCGGTCCTGGCCACAGTGGTCAGCCTGCTGATCCTGTTGGTCGGCGCCCGGGCGGCCATGGAGATGGAAATCCGCCAGTACCCCGAACTGGAAAGCACCACCGTAACTGTGACTACGGCGTACCCTGGCGCCAGCTCAGACCTGATCAAGGGTTTTATTACAACGCCCCTGCAACAAGCTATTGCTGAAGCCAGCGGTATTGACTACCTGACCTCAACCAGCTCCCAAAGCGTCTCCACCATCCAGGCCAAAATGGTGCTGAACTACGACGCCAACGATGCGCTGGCGGAAATCCAGGCCAAGGTAGCCAGTCAGCGGAACGTGCTGCCATCAGAGGCTGAAGACCCGGTCATCACCTCCACCACGGGCGACAGCACCGCACTGATGTACATTGCCTTCTACAGTACCGAGCTGGATGTCCCACAGATTACCGATTACCTGACCCGGGTTGTGCAGCCAAAACTTCAGGCGCTTGCCGGCGTCAGTAAAGCCGAACTTCTGGGCCGGACCTTTGCGCTTCGGGTATGGCTCGATCCCGAGCGTCTGGCTGCCGTTGACATGACCCCCGTTGAGGTAGCCGCCAAACTGAGGGCTAACAACTATCAGGCCGCCGTTGGCAAAACCCGTGGCAAATACACAGAGGTCAGCCTTACCAGCGATACCGACATCGCAGATCCGGAGGCGTTTCGCAACCTGGTGGTGAAGCAGGCCAACGGCTCTCTGATCCGGCTACAGGACATTGCCCGGGTGGAGCTAGGGTCTGAAACTTACGATAGTCTGGCACTCTACAAAGGTCAGCCCGCTACCTATGTCGCCATTGAGCTGGCACCGGGCGCCAACCCGCTGACGGTAGCCGGTCTGGTGAAAACCGAATTGCCGGATATCGAAAGCCAGCTGCCCAGTGGTCTGAATGTTCGACTGGCTTACGACGCTTCCGACTTTATCGAAGACTCCATCAACGAAGTGATCCGGACGCTGCTCGAAGCAATGATCATCGTACTGGTGGTGGTTTTCCTCTGTCTGGGTTCAGTCCGGGCGTCCATCGTGCCTTCGGTCGCCGTGCCTTTGTCGCTGATCGGGGGTGCCTTCATCATGCTGATGTTCGGGTTCTCCCTGAACCTGCTGACCCTGTTGTCTATGGTCCTGGCCATCGGACTGGTGGTGGATGACGCCATCATCATGGTGGAAAACGTCCACCGACACATCGAACAGGGTGAATCCCGTTTTGATGCGGCCATCCATGGAGCCCGGGAAATGGCTACCCCCATCATCGCCATGACCACCACTCTGGTTGCGGTGTATGCCCCGATCGGATTTATGGGCGGGCTGGTTGGATCACTGTTCACCGAGTTTGCGTTCACCCTGGCGGGCACCGTGGTGATCTCAGGGGTTGTCGCGCTCACGCTGTCCCCCATGCTGTCCGGCAAGGTTCTGAAGCCCCACGGCAATCCGGGCCGGTTCGAGCAGATTGTGGAAAAAACCTTTAACGGGCTTGCTAATGGTTACAAGGCTGCTCTGACCTCGTTGATGCAGACAAAATCCGTGGTGGTGTTCTTTGCCTTTGTCGTCCTCGGTTCCATCTACTTCATGGTGATGATGAGCCAGAACGAACTGGCCCCCACGGAAGATCAGGGCATCCTGTTCTACCAGGGGCTCGGGCCAGAAACCTCCACTCTGGACTACCTCTACGATCACGGGCAGGAAGTGCAGAACAGAATGTCGGATGTGCCCGGCTACAGCGAAGACTTCATGATTCTTGGCATCACCAGCCCGAATGCGGTGTTCGGTGGTTTCAAGCTTGCGCCGTGGAGTGAGCGGGAGATCAGCCAGTTTGAGGTCCAGCCTTTACTGGACGCCGAGCTGAAACAGGTAACCGGGCTCCAGACCGCCGTCTTCCCTGCCCCGGCATTGCCTGGCTCCGGTGGCGGCCTGCCGTTCCAGTTCGTCATCACCACCGGTGGCAGCTATGAACAACTGGACCAGGTTGCCGATGAGCTGCTGGGCAAAGCCATGCAAAGTGGCAACTTCATGTTCCTGAAAAAATCCATCAACTTCGACAAGCCGGTGACCCGCATCAATGTGGACCGTGATCGCGTGGCCGACCTTGGTCTGTCGATGCAGGATGTCGGCCAGTCTCTGGCGAGTATGCTCAGTGGTGGCTACATCAACCGGTTCAATATGGAAGGCCGTTCATACCAGGTCATCCCTCAGGTTGATGACAACTTCCGCCCAAGCAAAGAAGCCCTGCAGGACTACTATATCCGGGCCGGCAATGGCGAACTGGTACCTCTGTCCAGCGTGGTCAGCTTTACCGAAGAAGTCGAGCCATCCAACCGGACCCAGTTCAACCAGCAGAACTCTCTGACGCTGGAAGGTGTTGTGATGCCAGGCGTTGCTGCAGGCACTGCCATGGACTTCATGGAGCAGACAGCCAGTGAGTCGTTCCCTCTGGGCTTCAGCTACGACTACACCGGCGAAACACGTCAACTGGCAACGCAGGGCAGTGCACTGATGGTGACCTTCTTCCTGTCCTTGCTGGTGATCTACCTGGTGCTGGCCGCCCAGTTTGAAAGCTGGCGCGACCCGATCATCATTCTTGTGTCGGTCCCGATGTCGGTCGCCGGCGCCATGGCGTTCATCGTGCTGGGCTTTGCATCGATGAACATCTATACCCAGGTGGGGCTGATTACTCTGATCGGGGTAGTGTCGAAAAACGGCATCCTGATCGTGGAATTCGCCAATCAGCTGCAGAAAGAACGGGGGCTCAACAAGGTCGATGCGGTTATCGAAGCGGCTGCCATCCGCTTGCGACCAATCATCATGACTTCCCTGGCACTGATCTTCGCCATGGTGCCATTGCTGATCGCCATCGGTCCCGGCGCGGAGAGCCGGTTTGCCATCGGTCTGACCATCGTTGCTGGCCTTGGTATCGGCACCCTGTTTACGGTGTTCGTGTTACCAGCGTTCTACATTCTGCTGGCTCGTGATCATCACGGAGCCGCCTCGGATGAGTACGGTGATGAGAAGAGCGTAACGGCCGGCAATCACTAAACCGGCCAGCAACAAATCAAAGCCCGGCATGCTGCGTGCCGGGCTTTTTCGTCTCAGGAATGAATCATCCCGTCCGGGACACCGGCTGTCAGCTCGACCGCCTGCAAACGCCGTCGCCACTGCACCGTTTCACTGGGCAGTTCTCCGAAATGCTCCCGGTAAAGCGCCGCAAATCGCCCAAGGTGGGAGAATCCTTCATCGGCGGCATACCATGAAATGTGGGGCACATCGCATTGGCAATCCACCAGGCGGCGGCGCACCCGAACCAGACGGCAGCGCTGATAGAAACGGTAGGGCGTCATGCCCGTCTCACGCTTCATCAGATAATACAGGTTGCGCTCGCTCACGCCCGAGTGGCTGGCAAGCTCCTGCAGGTTAAACTCCCAGGCAGGCTCGCTGTGAATTTTGTCAATCACCCGTGCCAGCCGCCGGTCGAGTTCTTCGGAGAACTCCTCTGCTTCACCGCGCCCGGTACAGGCCAGGCTATCCAGGGCGTCAAATAACGCATTGGCCGAACGGCAAGCGTCATCATGCCCCCGAAAGAAACTCGCGCGCCGCAGAAACTGAGTTACCCGGCTCGCCATGTTTGTCAGCGCCCCCTCCCCCGGCCGGACCTTGCAAGACCAGACATGAGGACGAAGCAGCATCAGCTGGGCGTTGCCTTCAGCGCGAACGGATACCGATCTGTGAGCACTTACCACGGCCATCGGAAGCACCGGTTGGCCACGCTCTCCTTCCAGAAGGAGTTCACAGTGACCAGCCAGAGGAACCATCAACAAGGCTCCGGGCATACCACAAAGATGAACTTCCGCGTCCTGCGCCAGTGTCAGGAGACATAACGCCCCCCGCTCGACCCTCAAAGAGGAGAGCGATCCAGCCACGGCTTGGGGGCTCTGAAGCGTGATATCGGCCTCATCACAGTGCAGTAACTCCCGGAGAGCCGCCTGCCATTCATCCGCAGCGGCCCGAATAAGTCGAAGGTAAGCATCCAGGTCCGGTTTCGCAGTCAGAGTGTGCATACAACGTATACGGGCAATGAGTGAGACTGCTGTTTTATGTCAGCTCCGCGCAATCCCCTAGCCAAATCTTGCAAAATGCGCGGAAAATGAGCGAAGTTTGCGGGTTAATTGATGTTCATCAATCCAGATGCATCTGCTCGAGGGGGGAAGGCCGAGCCATCAGGTACCCCTGCCCTCGGTGGCACTTCAGTTCCTGAAGCATACGCATCTGGGCTTCCGTTTCTATCCCTTCAGCAACCACTTCCAAATCCAGTGCCTCGGCAATGGCCAGAATAGCGGAGACGATTCGTGTATCCCGCCCGCTGGAGCCAATACGCTGGACAAACTGCCGGTCGATTTTAAGAACGTTAACAGGCAAAGCATGGAGATACGCCAGCGATGAATAGCCAGTGCCGAAGTCATCAATCGCCAGAGTCACGCCTTTACAACCATAATCCCGGAGCTTGTCCAGACAGCGTCGGGACAAGTTCATCAGATGGGTTTCCGTAATCTCGATTTCAGGGTTCCAGCCAATCTGCCTCACCTTCTCAAAAAATGGTTCTAGCAATTTTTCAAGCCGGCCATCCACGATCTGACGGGCCGAAATGTTGATCGACAACCTACGCCCCTGCCCTTTACCTGCAGCCAACAAGTGCATGTCCTGGATGATACAATCCACCAGGCATTCTGTTAGCTCGTGAATCTGCCCCCTCTGCTCTGCCAGCGGCACAAACTCCTCAGGTGACACCGATCCATACAATGGATGCTGCCAACGAAGCAGCGCTTCCATTCCAACCATGCTGCCATCAGAAAGGTCATACTGGGACTGGTAAACCACCGAGAACTCATCCCTTGCAACCTTGAGAGAAGCAAGCAGCGCCTCCGACAGCCGTTGCTGATGCTGGCTCCGGAGACTTTCAGCAGGGCTATAGATCCGATAACAGGCCCGCCCCGCCAATTTGGCGGCGCACATCGCCCTATCGGCATTCTGAAACAACTCAGCGGCAGTACCTCCATGATCAGGGTAGATCGCTGCACCAACCGATGCCGACAGAAAATGCTCCCGGTGCCCCACCATCATTGGGGCGTAGAAGATGCTCGCCATCCGTTCACATACAGCGTTTAGTTCCTCTTCGGAGTCCAGCTCAATGATCGCCGCAAACTCATCGCCCGCCAACCGGGAAACCACATCCCTTTTACTAACCACGGCCTGAATACAGGAGGCAGCCTGTTTCAGCATCTGGTCGCCACATTCGTGTCCATGAAGGTCATTTACAGATTTGAAAAAGTCCAGATCGATGCACAACACCGCAAATCGATCGGTCCCCTCTCTTCGCCGCTTCACTCTGGCCTGAAGAAACTCCTGAAACAGTGATCGGTTAGGTAGCTCCGTGAGTGGATCATAGTAGGCCAAGGTCGCCAACCGCTCGTTGCTGGCTGTCAGATCACCAACGTCCATGAACACACCCGCATAAAGACGCCTGTCTTCGTTCCCCACCGGGTAGATCGTCAGCCATTGAGGATAGTTTTCTCCGCTCTTT
This sequence comes from Marinobacter daepoensis DSM 16072, assembly GCF_000421165.1. Taxonomy (GTDB): domain Bacteria; phylum Pseudomonadota; class Gammaproteobacteria; order Pseudomonadales; family Oleiphilaceae; genus Marinobacter; species Marinobacter daepoensis. The sequence goes on along the minus strand of NZ_ATWI01000011.1, from coordinate 228,449 downwards.
CTACGGTTCCAGATCAACCCCTCCCAACGCCCGCTCTCGTTCAGGCTCTCCCACATGGATTGATAGAACTCCGGGGAATGAAACCCGGAACTGAGCACCGACGGCGCCCTTCCCACCACTTCCTCCGGGCAATATCCGGTCACCACACGGAACATTTTGTTTACGTAGGTGATCACTGAGTCTTGCGTTGAGAGCATGATGGCCCTTGGATGACTATCCACCAGAGCCCTGAAGTCCTGTTCGGTCAACCCATTCATACGCGGCGTCCTTTCAACGTCCTGTATGCCCTCTGCAGACGCTCAACTCCCCAAGAGAATCAGAAATGCGGCAGCCTTGTCCTTATCGTGTATAAAAAATACCGACTCAAAATATAGGTATAAGAAACAGTTGGTGAATTTTCAACTTACCGCCCCTTAGATCAGGACCAGCCCGTCAATTTCCCGAACCGGTACAAAATAGGGTAGTCTTGCGGTTTAATCGGGCGAGCCCTCTTTGCGCCCGGGCAATTGCCACCAACAGGGTTACCCGTCCATTGACTCTTGGAACACTCTTCTGGCTGTTTGTCGCTGGCTTCGCTGTCTGGTATTGGTGGCGGGCCAAAGCCATCAAGGATTTTGTCCTGCAGGCCGCCCGCCAGTACTGCAAAACCTGCGACGTGCTGCTTCTGGACGACGCGGTTTACCTCAGGGGCCTCTGGTTCAAGCGTGACCCGCACGGCAAACTGCGGGTATGGCGCCGTTTTCTGTTTGATTTCACCACCACTGGTGAGGAACGCTACACCGGCCGCATCATCATGCTCGGGCAGAGCATCGTCCACAGCGAACTAGACCCCCACCGTTTCTGAATACTCCGTCACCTGAATTTCGTCATCAATTAGCACTCAGGACCCGTTCGGGAAGAACCAAGCCTCAAGCCAGAGCGAACCATGCTCTATCATCCTCCGGGAGCAATGCTCAACGGCTCCGACAGACCGACTTGTAACACTCCGTTACAAAAACAAAGCCCGCGCCAGCCCCTGCGAAACAAAACTGTCACATTTCTGTAGCATCCTTTCTTTACCACAACTGCATGATCTGAAAAGGCTTTCATCAAGATGCCGCACGCCAGAAAGAAGGCCGCCGGACACTGGTTCGGGCTGCTGACTGCCGCCGTTCTCTGTACCTCGGCCAATGCCCACGAGCTGGAGATCCACGGTTCCAACACCGTCGGGGCTACACTTGCCCCGATGCTGGTCTCCGGCTATCTCGAACAGCACGGGACAGGGCCGGTCAGCCGACGGCCCACCGGCACGGAGAATGAGCAGATTCTGATGACGGGGTCTGACAAGGGGCGGATCAGTGTTCTGGTCGCAGCCCATGGGTCCAGCACGGGGTTCCGCACACTCGCCAGTGGGAAGGCCCAGGTCTGGGCTTCATCCCGACCGGTCAAGTCCACTGAGGCCAGCCAGGTTCGGGAGAAAGCAGACCTTACCTCACTGGAAAGTGAACATGTCATCGCCATTGATGGTCTGGCCGTGCTGGTGCATCCGGGCAACCCCATCAACGCCATGAGTATCGAGACGCTCGCCAAGGTATTCTCGGGCCAGATCCGTAACTGGGAAGAACTCGGCGGCCCGGATCAGAGTATTCAGCTTTATGCCAGAGATGATCGTTCGGGTACCTGGGATACGTTCAAATCCCTGGTACTTGGCAAAACTTACACACTTGACGGTGCCGCAAAACGGTACGAGTCTAACGACCAGCTTTCTGACGATGTCTCGCGTGACCCGGGGGGAATTGGCTTCTCAGGCCTGGCTTCGGTCAGGAACAGCAAGTTGCTCGCCATTTCCGAAGGTGACGCGCCAGCCCTAAAGCCTGATCAGTTGACCGTTGCCAGCGAAGACTACCCGCTGTCCCGGCGCCTGTTTATGTACACCATGGGGAATCAGACCCCACGATTCGCCAAAGGCCTGATTGAGTTCGCCCTGGCAGAGGAAGGGCAGAACCTGGTCGCAGAATCCGGTTTTGTGTCCCAGAACCCCATTGCGGTCAAACCCGAGTTTGACGACTCTGTGCCCAAGAGTTTTCGCAGACTGACCGGAAACTATCAACGGCTGACGGTCAACTTCCGGTTTGCAGAGGGACGCACCCGTCTCGACAACAAAGCGCAGCGGGATCTGTTGCGGGTCAAACATTATCTCGAACAACAAAATCTCAGCGGCGACGACCTGCTGCTGATCGGTTTCGCAGATGCCCAGAGCCATGAGCTTCGTGCCCAGATGATCTCGGAACTGCGAGCCCTCTCCGTTCGCAAGGCGCTGAGCGAGGCCAATGTTGCCAATGCTGCATACACCGGCTATGGGCACTACATGCCCGTGGGCGGCAAAGGAAACCAGCGTAACGGACGGGTTGAAGTCTGGATCAAGAGCCACTAGCGCCCAGGGGATTGACCAAAGTCTACACAAAAACTTCGGCAATCCCTTATCCGCACCCACCTCACAGATATGTTTGGGTTTCCTATACTGCCGTTGTCACCACTCAACAAACAGACCGGGACAATGGACATCAAAAACGACCACCGTTACGCGATCAACCTGAATGTGCGGGGCATTCAGCCCTCAGCGACCCTCCGTATCAACGAACTCAGTAATCAGCTTCGTTCAGAGGGCAAAGACATCATCAAACTCGGGCTGGGGCAATCTCCGTTCCCGGTCCCTGATCGTGTCGTGGAGGCTCTCCAAGCACACGCTCACGAAAAAGACTATCTTCCGGTCAGAGGCCTGAAAGGCCTTCGTGAAGCCATTGCCGGTTACATAAACCGTAACGAGCGCATGCGCTGCAGCTGGGAAGACGTGCTCATCGGCCCAGGCTCCAAAGAGCTGTTGTTCATGCTGCAGCTGGCCTATTACGGAGACCTGCTGATTCCTCGCCCAAGCTGGGTCTCCTATGCCCCCCAGGCCCGGATCATTGGTCGCTCGGTTCACTGGCTGCCAACCCATGCCGAGAACAATTGGCAACTGACTGCTGAAGAGCTCGACATCATCTGCCGGGACGATCCTTCGCGGCCACGGATTCTGATTCTCAACTACCCGTCCAACCCGACCGGATGCACCTACACAGAAGATCAATTGCTGGCCATCGCCAACGTGGCCCGGAAATACAAACTGATTCTGCTGTCGGATGAGATCTACGGTGAAGTCCACTTTGAGGGCAAGCACAAGTCCATCGCCCGCTATTATCCCGAAGGTACGATCATCAGCACGGGGTTGTCCAAGTGGGCCGGCGCTGGCGGTTGGCGCCTGGGCACCTTTATCTTCCCGCCGGAGTTGCGACCACTCCAGGATGCCATGGCGATCATCGCCAGCGAAACCTACACCGCAACCAGTGCGCCTATTCAGCACGCCGCCATTGCAGCGTTTAACGGCGGAGATGACATTAATGAGTACCTCAGACAGTCACGCCGTGTTCTGAAGGTGGTGGGCGAATACCTGCATCGTCGCCTAAGCGACATGGGCGCCGTGGTTCAGAAACCCGAAGGCGCGTTCTACCTGTTTCCGGACTTCTCCGGTTTCCGCGAACCGCTGGCCCGCAAAGATATTAAAACGTCACAGGCGTTCTGCACCGCACTGCTGGAGAATACCGGCGTGGCAATACTGCCCTCCAGCGATTTCGGTTTTGTGCCAGATCACCTGGGCGCCCGCCTGGCATTTGTTGACTTCGACGGCGCACTGGCTTTGAGTCTCGCCGGAGGCGACTATGCCGAACAGGCCTTGGATGACGCTTTCGTCAAACAGGCCTGCCCTCGTCTGGTCCAGGCCATGGATAAAATGGAGGCATGGCTGGCCAGCCTCTGAGCACGTCGTGATAGACTGGCACCCTCATTCTCTATCGGGAAAACAAACGAGGGTGCCATGTCTGACTCCGTCTTTCTTCAGGAAATCACCGATTTTACCGAGGCTCTTGCCCGTGAAGCCGGGGAGCTGATTCGTCACGAGCGGGAAGAAAACACCCTTCGGACCGACTACAAACACCAGACCGAACTGGTTACCCACGCAGACGTCATGGCCGACGAATTCATCACCGGCACCATCCGCGAGCGCTTTCCCCACCACCGCATCCTCTCAGAGGAAACCATGCCGGATCTGTCTCAGGCAGAAGAACTGGAAACCCCGTTATGGATTGTTGACCCCATTGATGGCACCGTGAACTACGCCTACGGTCACCCTCAGGTGGCCGTTTCCATTGCCTACGCCGAAAAAGGCAATGTCCGCGCGGGGGTAGTGCACGCCCCGTTTGCAGGGGAAACCTTCCGGGCCACGGAGGGCTGCGGCGCCACCCTGAATGGTTTACCGGTTCGCCACAGCGGGGCCACCAACCCCAGACAATCCCTGTTTGCAACCGGGTTTCCGTATACCAAAGACAACCTGGAGCCATTGGTGCAAAGGCTCAACGCCATGATTCACCAATGCCGGGACCTTCGTCGGATTGGCTCAGCCGCCCTCGACATCTGCTGGGTGGCCTGTGGCCGGCTGGATATCTACTACGAAAACGTCAGCCCGTGGGACTTCGCAGCCGCCCGCCTGATTGCCAAAGAAGCCGGCGCCACCGTCGGCCACTTCGGCGAGGTTCCTGAGGGCTATCCCGCCGATCTGTATGGGCGGGATATCCTGATTTCTGCGCCGGCGATCTGGGAGGCGGTGCGGGCCATTCTACGGACGGCTTCGAATTACGACTGAGGGTTATCCCCAGACCGCTTCAGACACCAGACCCCAGGCTTCATCAAAATCGCTTGTCGGGAGACGAGCAAACGATGTCCGAACAAAGCGCTGAATCCGCCCTTCCATAAACACCATCACGAAATCCGAGCCGCGGGCGGCCGTTGTTCGCGGGCGAAGCCCCTCTCGGATTTCCCCTTCCTTCAGCGCCTGACGTATCTGCGTTTCCAGCCGTTCAAAAAACTGGGAAGCACGCTTTCTCAAGGCCGCATCCTCCCCCATGAGGGCATCACCTGTCAGCACACAGCACAGCCCCGGATTTCTCTCCGCAAACACCAGCACCAGGTGCGATAGCTGCTGCAAGCGGACCTTCACTTCCTCCTGCTCCTGCAGGATCACCTGACAACGACTGAAAACCGCGTCCTCGGCAAACTCGATCAATGCCTCAAACATCTTTCGCTTACTGGGAAAATGCCGGTACAGCGCAGCCTCAGTCACCCCGACGTTCTTGGCAAGGCCTGCCGTGGTAATACGGGCTCCGGGGTCATTTTGCAGTAACTCAACAAGCGCCCGCAGGATGGTTTCCCGCCGGCTGGGTTTCTGATTGGTCATGACAGGACTACAGCGCTCTGAAATTCTGGTTTTGGTTTTTTTAGAATGCCTTCCCCGGCGGGGAAGGACTTTTTAGAAAAAAGTACCGTCGATCGGCGATGATGCACTGGCATACAGCTTCTTTGGCATACGACCAGCCAGGTAGGCCTCCCGGCCGGACTCAATCGCCAGACGCATGGCATTGGCCATTCGGATCGGATCTTTGGCCTGGGCAATGGCGGTATTCATCAAGACGCCATCGCAGCCCAGCTCCATCGCAATGGTCGCATCAGACGCGGTGCCGACACCGGCATCCACCAGGACCGGAACCCGGGCGTTTTCAACGATCAGACGGATGTTGTAGCGATTCTGAATGCCCAGCCCGGAACCAATCGGCGCCCCCAGTGGCATGATGGCGACACAGCCCATTTCTTCCAGTCGCATGGCCAGCAACGGATCATCGGAGCAGTACACCATCACCTGAAAGCCATCCTTAATCAGCGCTTCGGCCGCAGCCAGCGTCTCGGGCATATTGGGATACAGAGTTTTGTGTTCCCCGAGCACTTCCAGTTTTACCAGGTCGTGCCCATCCAACAGCTCCCGGGCCAGTTTACAGGTGCGCACCGCATCTTTTGCGGTGTAGCAACCCGCCGTGTTGGGCAGGATGGTGTAGGTTTCCGGGGAAATGACATCCAGCAGGTTCGGTTCATCCGGGTTCTGCCCCAGGTTGGTGCGGCGCACCGCCACCGTCACGATTTCAGCACCGCTGGCCTCGATAGCGTGGCCGGTTTCCATCAGATCATGGTATTTGCCCGTCCCGACCAGCAAGCGCGACTGGTACACCTTGCCGGCGATTTCCAGGGGTTTGTCTTCGGGGAGCTGAATTTCCGCTGTCTCTGTCATAGCCTGCCTGAGTTAGTGAGAAAATTAGGAACTGATATCACCCGCCTGAAGGGTGGTCTTAACCGCCGCCGATGGCGTGGACAACCTCGACCCGATCACCCTCGCTCAGGGTGAATTGCTCGTGCTGGCTCCGAGGCACGATGTCTTCATTGACCTCGACGGCCAGGCGCTTCCCGGTCAGTGTGAGCCGATCAATCAGGACGGCTATGGTTGCTCCGCCAGGGAGTTCCATAGCTTCACCATTCACCTGCACAAACATGGATACGAATGCCTCCGTTATTTTTTCAGAGCTGAGGCCATCAGGAGCGCCCAGCCCACCATGAAACAAACGCCGCCAACGGGAGTCACCGGCCCAAGCCAATGGTTACCCGTCAGCACCAGCAAATACAGACTGCCGCTGAAAAGCAACACCCCGGTCAGCCAGAAGCCACTGGCAACCCCCAGCAAACGCCGAGACAACCCCAGCGCTGGCATAAGGCTGGCCGCAACCAGCGCCAGAGCGTGATACATCTGATAGCTGACGGCGGTCTGGAACACCTCAAGACCCCGCTCACTCACTACATGACGCAACCCATGAGCCCCGAAGGCCCCTGCCATTACGGCCAACAGGCCCAACGCGGCACCAGCAATGAGTGCCCAGCGAACAACCTGCGTTCTGGAATCAGCCACAGTCACAATGAATTTTCTCTCCGGTGTCCAGATTCATCATCGTCAAAGCGCCTCCCCAGACACACCCTGTGTCCAGCCCGATAAACCGGTCGCTGCCGGTGTTACCTTCCAGGGCGGCCCAATGACCAAATACCACACGAACGTCATCCTGACGGGGATAAGAGAACCAGGGGGCAAAGCCCGCCGGCGAATGATCGGCAGCTTCCTTGGTGGCCAGCTCCAGTCGTCCGTCACCGGCAATAAACCGCATGCGGGTAAAGTAATTGGTGATCACCCGCCATCGATCCATTCCTCTGAGCGTATCACACCAACGCTCCGGCTGGTTGCCATACATTTGGCTGAAGTAGTCGCCCGCCTCCTCGCTGCGAATGACCCGCTCCACCTCCCGGGCGCACGTCACCGCCTGCTCAACACTCCAGATATGCGGCAACCCGGCATGCGCCATAAGCAGGTTACGCTCGGCGTCAAAGACACACAGGCGTTGCTGGCGCAGCCAGTGGATCAGCCGGTCGTGGTCTGGCGCCTCAAGAATGTCATGCAGGGTGTCTTTACGTTTCGGGCGGTGACCGCCGAGCGCGACCGCCAGTAAGTGCAGGTCATGATTGCCCAGCACAACCACGGCGGAGTCCCCCAGACGCTCAATGTAGCGCAGAGTTTCCAGTGACGCCGGTCCCCGATTGATCAGATCACCGGCAACCCAGAGCCGGTCACGGGAGGGCGAAAAATCCACTTTCGCCAGAACATCCCGTAACCGGTCGTAACATCCCTGAATATCGCCAATGGCGTAGTCAGTCATGACTTACCTCATCGTTACCGGCAGATGAGGCTCCGCTCTCCACCAACAAATCCGCAATCCGGACGTAATCTGCCAGGGAAAGGTTCTCCGGCCGAAGACCATCGTTAATGCCCAGAGATTGCAACTGCGCGACACTGACCAGTGCCCCGAGAGCTTTGCGCAGGGTTTTCCGTCTGGCATTGAACGCCGTCCGCACCACGGCCTGCAGGGTTTTCAAATCTCTTGCCGGGTGCGGCAATGTCTGGTGAGGCACCAGTCGCACAATCGCCGAATCCACTTTTGGCGCAGGCCTGAAAGCCCCCGGCCCCACCTCAAACAGTGGCTGCACCCGGCAGAAATACTGAGCCATGATTCCCAGGCGGCCATAGTTGTTGTCCCCTGGCACGGCCGCCAACCTCTGCACGACCTCTTTCTGCAGCATGAAATGCATGTCTTGCACCACACCGCTCTGCTCCAGCAAGTGAAAGATCAGCGGGGTCGAGATGTTGTACGGCAGGTTGCCGACAATCCGCAGTGGCCGGTCATCCATCAACTGGCTGAAATCGAAACTGAGCGCGTCGGCTTCGTGAATACGGAATTCCGGATAGTTGAAGAACTTGGTCCTCAAGACTGGAATCAGATCCCGATCCAGTTCCACGACCTGCAATCGCGGGTTAACCGCCAGAATCTCTTCCGTCAGTGCCCCAAGGCCAGGCCCGATTTCGACGATGGCGTCGTCCGGTTTGGGGTTGATGGAACGCACAATGCGCTCAATCACACCCGGGTCGTGCAGAAAGTTCTGTCCGAAACGCTTCCGGGCCTGGTGACCGTGTTTGTTGCTCATAATGACTCTCCGGCCTGTGCCGCTTTACGGGAACGGGCCATCCGTTCGCCTACCCGAATGGCTGTGAGCAGGCTCCCGGCGTCCGCCCGCCCAGTGCCGGCCAGATCCAGAGCGGTCCCATGGTCTACTGAGGTGCGGACAATGGGAAGCCCGAGGGTAACATTGACGGCCCGGCCGAACCCCTGGAACTTCAGTACCGGCAGACCCTGATCGTGATACATGGCGAGCACGGCATCAGCTTCCTCCAGCCAGTGCGGCGTAAACAGGGTATCCGCCGGCAATGGCCCTGTCAGTTGCAAGCCTTCTGCCCGCAACGTTTCCAGCGTAGGTTCGATCACCTCAATTTCTTCCCGCCCCAGGTGCCCACCCTCGCCGGCATGAGGATTCAGGCCTGCAACCAGAATGCGCGGATGCTCAATCCCAAAGAATGTTTTCAGGTCCGCATTCAGAATCCGGCTCACCTGAGTCAGCCGCTGAGGAGTGATGGCTGCCGGCACCTCCTGCAGTGGCAGGTGGGTGGTGACCAGCGCCACCCGAAGTTCATCGGTGGCCAACATCATGACCACACGATCAACACCACAGAGCGCTTGCAGAAACTCTGTATGACCACTGAAACCGATGCCTGCGTCGTTAATCACCCCCTTGTGTACCGGGGCGGTCACCATGCCGTCAAAATCCCCCCTCAGGCATCCATTGGCCGCAAGGGTGAGGGTATCGAGCACGTACTGGCTGTTAGCCGTGTCCAACTGCCCGGCTATTGTTGAATCACAGCCAGCCACGTGTCGCACAGACAGGTGCCCTGCCCGGGTTTCCGGCACGGTGCCGGGAACCCACTCATGCAACTGAACCTGAATACCAAGCTCGTCTGCCCGGGCCTGTAACAACTCTCGGCTGGCGACCAGCACCACCCCGACCCCTCGGTCTTTCGCCGCCAACTGCAGGCAGAGCTCAGGGCCAATGCCGGCGGGTTCACCCGCCGTCAGCGCCAGAATCACCGGTGTGCTCATGACGGATCCGCATCCTCCGCTTCCGGATTCAGCTCCGCATACTGGCCCTTGAACTCCACAAAGGCCTCATCGCGAATCTCCCGGACCCAGTTCTGCAACTCCTGCTCAAACTTGCGCATATAGATGGCCTGGCGAGCCTGAGCTTCACGGTTTTCTTCAGTGACATCCTGCTGACGACGCTCCTCAACCTCAAGAATGTGCCAGCCGAACTGGGACCGGAACGGTCCAACGTATTCTCCGACCTGGGCCTGAAGCATCGCCTCTTCGAAGGCTGGAACCATCTGCCCCGGGCTTACCCAGCCCAGATTACCGCCATCGGAACCGGATACCGGATCATCGGAGCGCTCCCGGGCCAGATCCGCAAAGTCCGCTCCGTCTTGCAGCTCGCTATAGATGTCGCGGATACGCTGCTCTGCCTGAGCATCGGTGACGGCCTCAGAGGGGCGCACCAGAATGTGTCTTACCCGATGTTGCTGAACAAACAGCTGCTGGTCACCACCGCGCTTGTCCATCACCATAACGAGATGGAAGCCACTGTTGTTCTCAAGCACCTCGGAGGGCTGCCCTACCTCCAGGCTGGTCACCACCGGCGCCACCAGAGACGGCAACTGACTCTCGGTCCGCCAGCCCATGTCACCACCTTCCAGCGCGTTGCTGGCATCCGACTCGGCAACAGCAACCTCCCGGAAATCCCGGCCATCCACAATCTGCTGCCTGAGAGCGTGTGCGTCTTCTCTGGCCTGATCCACCGAGGCCTCACTGCCCGGGTCATCAACTTCAATAAAAATGTAAGCCAGACGGAATTCAGCATCGGTGCTGCCGTTTGCGGCCTGGGCTTGCAGGTAATTCTGCACTTCCCGGTCGGTAATCCGAACCCGGTTACCCACCCGGCGTTGCTGCACCCGGCTGGTCAGCATTTCATTACGTATCTGCTCTCTGGCCTGCTGATAGGTTACGCCCTCTTCCGCCAGCTGGCCCTCAAACTCCGCCAGCGTCATCCCGTTATTACGGGCGATGCTTGCCAGTGTTTCGTTGAGCTCATTGTCGCTGATCCGCATCCCCATCTGGTCTGCCAGCTGCAACTGCAGGGATTCCTGAATCAACTGTTCCAGGACCCGCTGCTCCAGCAACTGCCGTGGCGGCAGGCCGGTGCCCTGAGCACTCAGCCGGCCAATGATGGTGTTGATCCGGGCATCCAGCTCACTTTGCAGGATCACCTCGTCATCAACGATGGCTACCACGCGGTCCAGCAATTTACGTTCGGCCTGAACAGATACTGACATTGCCAGCATAGCCAGCGTCAGCAGGAGTGTCAGTCCTTGGCGGACAGTCGCCTTCATAGTCACCTCTTGGTTTTTAAATCGTGACCGCAGCCAGTCAGGCCTGCAGATTTGGGTTCAGTCAACGACGCGATGTTCCGAATCTCCGGCGCTCGCGTTCGTCGTAGCCGTAGATGGCGTCCGCGATGTTGTCAGATGCACCGCCACTGCCGCCAAGACCTTTCAGTTCAATCCGGAACAGCAAACGGGTATCCAGTTCTTCGTCATCGGTCAGGTAGTTCTGGTGCACCACCTGAAAACTCCAGCAGCAGTTGTTATATTCAAGGCCCGCAAGGGTACCAACGGTCCGGTCCAGCTCAGAATCCCAGACCCAGCGACCAATCGCACTGATTTTATCCGTCACCGGAAACACCGTACCAATATCCGTCTGCTCCAGGTCGTCAGGCCGGCTGTAGGTGTGCCCCAGTGTCGCGAGATAGCGATAGTCTTCCGAGTGGAAAATCAGTTGGCTCCGGCCTTCTTCCGTTTTCCGGGTATCGTGGTCCCAGAGCCCGGACGACCGGATCTCCAGATTATCAATCGGGTTCAGCACCAGCTCACCAGCGAACGGAGAACGGCTTCGGTCCGAACCACCTTCCCCAAACAGATTGACCTTCCGGTCGTCAAAGTACCGAACCTGTCCAACACTCAGCCGGGCACGTTCCGCCCCTGTCAGGAGGTCATTGAACCGGCTGGTCAGTGCCACCGTCAACTGGTTGGTATCGCCTATCCGGTCTCCCCCGGAAAACCGGTTCCGTTCAAACAACTGATCGAACCGGAAACTGCGGATCCCCGAATCGAAATCAGGAATGTGATTCTGGTCTTCGTCGGCATCAGCCCAAGCGTAGTAAAGCCGGGGCTCCAGTGTCTGATTGTAGGGAATGTCAAAAAGACTGGAACGACGATCGAAGTACAGACCGTTGTCCCACTCAAATACCGGCACCGTGCGATCAAAGCTGCCATTGCCCAACGTGTAGTCGTCCAGCTCGTAACGAGTGTAATCCACACTGACCGACGGCCGGCTGAAGCCCCACAGGCTGCGCATGGGCACCGCCAGCTCCGGAACGGCCCGTATCCGCTGACCATTGGCCTGATCCAGGCCGGTCAGGTCGTCATTGTCCCGATAAAACCAGGTGTACTGACTCTCCAGGTTGGCCTCCAGCAAACCCGCTTCAACGGTGCCGCCATAGATGACCTCTGGCAGCTGGGCGTAGGGCTTGTTAACGTCGGCAATGCGATCCCGGATGGTCTGGTACCCACTAAGGTACGCTTCAAAATACTGGTTTGGACTGTAATAACGCACACCGCCACGTCGCTGCAGGTGCGTGGCCTGATCAATTTCAAGACTGCGGTTCAGATCGCTCAGGTAATCCTCATCCGAAATGACGGAATAATCCCCGTAACCGGTCCAGCCATTCCCCAAACGTGCCCGGGTAGTGAAATCCAGAGCCCAACGCTGCCCATCCTCACCCGGGTTTTCGTCCCGATACGTCGAATCGTTGTCGATGTATCCCAACTGGAGCACCGATTCACCGTACTGGCTGAGGTAACGCCCTTCCACTTCGGTGAACAGGCCGCGCCCATGGATGTACTGAGGGGTCAGGGTAGCATCATAATGCGGCGCCAGATTCAGATAGTAAGGCAGCGCGAGGTAAGCACCGCTGCCGGCGCTGGATGACCCGAACTGCGGATAGAGGAAGCCGGTCTTTCGCCGATCATCTATCGGGAAGGTAATGTAGGGCCAATAAAAGACCGGCGCATCCAGAACCTCAAGACGGACATGCCGGGCCGAACCAAAGCCTTCGGCCTGATCCAGTTCAATATCGGAAGCAACAATCGCCCAGTCGTTCTGCCCCGGCCCGCAGGTGGTAATCATACCGTCGGAAATCACCACCTGGTTCTCGCCGACCCGGGCCAGTGACGATGCTTCTCCGCGCAGCTCCGGCCCATGCAGCAGAAACGTTGCCGTATTGAGATCGAGCTGGCCGGACGTCGTGGAATAAAGCGCATCCCGCCCGGTCAGCAGGAACCCTTCACCGCGGCTCACCAGCGGCCCCTGCAACCGCAACTGGCCGGACTGCTGATCATAGCGGGCCTCCGTGCCTGAGGCCTCGAACGGCCCCTGGCGCAACCGGACATCCCCTTTCAGGAAGAGCTCTGTGTCGAGTTCGTATCGGGCGCTCAGCGCGCTGGCCTCCAACGGCACGGAACCGTCACTCCCGACGCGGGGCACCCCGGCCTCGCTGCTCTGGACTGTCCCGGACAGATACCCTCCTTCGCAGAACACCGGAAGTTGTTCAGCCACCTCAGGTGGCAGCTCGCTGCGCGGCCGCCAGTCAATCTCAGCGGCCGTGGGCGCCGCCCCGACGGCCTGAGCCCTGACGCCACCCGCTGCGACCATCGTCGCCAAGGCAAGACTGGCAAGCCGGAACCTAGAACACGACAGGTAGGAGCATTGGCTGGGCACGTTAGTGAAATTCCTGTTCCATGTGATTGATGGCTGGGCGTCAGGTGGCCTAGTTTACACGCGCCCCTGAAGCTTGTTAACGGAAAGCCCGCTGCAATTCCGTTTTAGCCTCTTTATACTCCGTGACAGAGAGTCACCGGTTAGCCTACCGGCCACCATCAACCGATTCAGGAACGCTGACCTGACCATGGATAACCGACTGCAATTGCTGACCAACTGGGTCCGACAGATTCCCGGCTTTTCCGCTGCCACGCCTGAGCCGGTTTCCGGCGATGCCAGTTTTCGCCGGTACTTCCGGGTCTGGCAAAATGGCCCGGAGCAACAAGCCACGCCCTATATCGTAATGGACGCGCCGCCGGAACATGAAAACTGCGTGCCGTTTGTCACGCTGGCACGCCACTGGCGCCAGCACGGTATCTCCGTGCCTGAAATTGCCGCTGAAGACCTGACCCTGGGGTTCCTGTTACTGGAAGATCTGGGCGATCAGCTCATGCTTAAGGCTCTGGAACACGGGGAGCCAGACTCCCTTTACCGGGAAGCCCTGAATGAACTGGCACGCATCGCCGGCCTGAGCGCCCCCGACGAGCACCCCCTGCCACACTATGACCGGGCCCTACTGGACCGGGAAATGGCCCTGTTTCCAGACTGGCTTCTGGAGCAATACCTTGGGCTGACCCTCGACATTCAGGAACGGGCTCTGCTGGAAACCGCCTTCGGCTTGCTTCGGGAAAGCGCCCTGGCACAACCAGAAGTCACGGTGCACCGGGATTATCACTCGCGCAACCTCCTGTTCCGCGATGGACAGCCCGCCCCCGGAGTGATTGATTTTCAGGACGCCGTGTGCGGCCCCATCACTTACGACGCCGTCTCGCTGCTGAAAGATTGCTACATCCGCTGGCCGGAAGCCCGGATCGCGCACTGGCTGGAGTATTATCGATCCATCAGCCTGACAGCAGGCCTGCACCGTGCCGACCCCGACAGTTTCAGACAGTGGTTTGATCTTATGGGCATGCAACGCCACCTGAAGGCCGCAGGCATCTTTGCGCGGCTGGCCATCCGGGATGGTAAAACCGGCTATCTTGCGGATATTCCAAGAACGGTCAGCTACATCCGGGATGCCAGCGCCAAACAGCCCGCCTTCCGGCACTTTCACGAGTGGCTCTGCGGCAAGGTTATCCCCGCCATTGAAGAGCGCATTGGCCCACTGCCTGCACCTGAGGCCCGGGAATTGTGAGAGCGATAATTCTGGCTGCCGGCAAGGGCGAGCGCATGCGACCCCTGACCCTGACAACCCCCAAACCTCTCTTGCCTGCCGGCGGGCGGCCCCTGATCGCCTATCACCTGGAAACACTGCGCAAAGCAGGCCTTACCGATATTGTCATCAACCACGCCTGGCTAGGGGAGCAGATCGAAACCCAGTTGGGTAACGGCACAAGGTTCGGAGTCCGCATCCGTTACTCCCCGGAAGGCGAGCCCCTGGAAACCGCCGGTGGCATCGCCCGGGCACTCCCGTTACTGACCGAAGGCGGCAATGACTGGTTTCTGGTGATCAACGGGGATATCTGGACCGATTTCGACATCACCCGGCTGTCGCCCCCTGACGATGCCGATGCCCTTCTGGTTCTGGTCGACAATCCTGCCCACCACCCCGATGGTGATTTTTATCTGAACGACCACGGCCAACTGAGCCCGGACGGCCCCGATAAACTGACGTTTTCAGGTATAAGCCTGCTGCATCGAAGGCTTTTTGACGATCTCGATGACGCCGCCGGAAAACTTGGCCCGGTGTTGCGCCGAGCCATGGCCAGAGAACGGGTTCACGGCCTGCACCATACAGGACAGTGGATTGACGTCGGGACACCGGAGAGACTGCAGATGCTGGATCACTGGCTCCGCCAAAGGCCTGGGACACCATGACCCATTCGCCCTCTCTGCCAGCACGGCTGGAATCAACTTTTCAGGAACTTCTTAAGGAGCTATCCTGCTGCGGGCACCAGGCCAACACTCTGCTGGAGCGCGCACGCCTGCCACGCTGGTGCCGAAAACCGTTGTTCTTTTTCCTGGGTTACATTGCAAAAGCCGACGGGCAAGTGAAGGAGCCGGACATTCACTATGCCGAGGCTTTGATGAAGGCTCTGGCACTATCCACCCGACAACGACGAAACGCCATTGCACAGTTTCGCAAGGGTAAAGCCAGCGAACACCTGCCCATTGGGCTGGGGCTGATGATCCGGCTGACCTCTCTGCTGTGGCCAGCGCCAGCCCTCAAAACCGCCATCTGCCTCTGCCACGGGGCACAGGTGTTGGGTAGCCCAGGAAAAGCACGGCGTTACCGCTGCGAGGATGCCATCAGCCATATAGGGCTCCCCGTGCTGATCAGCGATGACATATTCGAGAGCTACGCCAGCAAAGTCTGGATTCGTAAAGCAACGCACCAGCAAAAACCAACTACCTACGAGCAGGCCTGCCAGATTCTGGGCGTGACCCGCCGAGAATCCCTGGAAGCCATTAAACGCGCCTATCGCAAACAGGTTTCAGCCTGCCACCCCGACAAGCTGTCACAACAGAATCTGACGGCCACCGAACTGACTGACGCAAAAGACAGGCTGTTGCGATATCAGCAAGCCTGGGAACTGATCCGACAACGCCACAGGCAGCTATAACCCCGGGGAGGACGAGACTGGTCACTGATTCCGGAACCAGGCGCTGATTCTGCTGGCAATCCGGGCCGCATCCTGAGCCTGGGGCGGCTGTCCAAGCACAATGCCCTGACGCTGGTATCCTGTTACCCCCGCCCTGCCGAGCGCCGACGCCCTGGCCCGGCCGGCCTCGCCTGCGCGCCCCTCCGAACCGTGCAGGTCAAGCACTGCCCAGCCTTCACCGCCCGCCACCCCTGAGGTCCGAAACGACGATAACGGGGCGCGATACTGCGCAGGAAACCGGGGTGCCAGCCAGATGACTGCCGCGACCGGAGATGCCGTCCCGGCCCACTCCGTTACATAATCGGCAGACCAGCCCAGCCCAATGACACCCGGGCGTTCATATCCCTCGTTCAAAAGTGCCTCGAACCCGGCATTCAGCCGGGCCCGGACGGAGTCACGAAAATCGGATACCGCGTTTTCCTGCGGTGAACCGGCCTCGACATCGATCATGACAGCATCCGCAGCCGGCACATCATCACGGCCCGCAACACCCGACGCCTTCCGCTCTTCCGCTCCATCGTGCACCAGACGAGAACGCTGGACCGACTCCGGAGGAAGCCGAAGACCAACCGTCATAACGGCAATGCCCCGTTCCGCAAGAGCCAGCCGGAGCGGCCCCAGCACCCCCGCATCAGCGGTTTGACCTTCATCGGCCAGCACCAGCAAGGCCCCCGCACCCGGGAAACGCTGCTCTGGCATCAACAATCCCAGAGCCCTGCCTTCGTCCCCAAGATCCAGCCATACCGCCTGCTCCGGGTAACGCTGTGCCAACGCCTGCTCGCCCAACCCGCTTAACACCGCCGCTCGCGGCATCCTCGCCGCCGACGTGACCGAAGACTCGCCAAGCGCCGGATCTGAGGGTTGAGCCTGAACAACCATCATCCAGCCGCTCAGGCCCCACAGACAAAATCGCCGCCCTATCTGAAACACTGTCACACTACATTCCCATCCCGCTGCGAAAATCCTCGGCAAACTGATAGACTAGCAGCAATGCAAGACAGCTGATAACTGACCCAACCGAGAGAGTTCCGATGAACCCATATCTGATTGCCCCATCCATCCTCTCCGCTGATTTTGCCCGTCTGGGTGAGGAAGTCGATACTGTCCTGGCGGCAGGCGCCGATGTTGTTCACTTCGACGTTATGGACAATCACTATGTGCCTAACCTGACCATCGGCCCCATGGTGTGCGAAGCATTGCGCAAACACGGTGTTACCGCGCCTATCGATGTGCACCTGATGGTTTCTCCGGTCGACGACCTGATTCGTATGTTCATCGACGCCGGGGCCAGCTACATCACCTTTCACCCGGAAGCAAGCAGCCACATCGACCGATCCCTCCAGTTGATCCGGGACGGAGGCTGCAAGGCAGGACTGGTATTCAACCCAGCCACGCCTCTGTCCTACATGGATTACGTCATGGACAAGCTCGATATGGTCCTGTTGATGTCCGTTAACCCCGGCTTCGGCGGCCAGAAGTTCATCCCCGGAACGCTGGACAAGCTCAAAGAAGCCCGCCGTAAAATTGATGCCAGCAATTTCAACATCCGGCTTGAAATCGACGGTGGCGTGAAAACCGACAACATCCGGGAAATCGCGGAAGCAGGTGCGGATACCTTCGTCGCCGGCTCGGCCATCTTCAACACCCCGGATTACAAAGCCACCATCGACACCATGCGCGAGGAACTTGATCGGGCCCGCAAGGTGATCGGCGGATGAGCCTGAAAGGGCTGTTCAACGCCCGCTGGCCGGGTGTTGCTCTGTTCGATCTGGACGGCACGCTGGTGGACAGCGCGCCAGACCTGGCCGCCGCTGTGGATCAGATGCTGGAACATCTGGGCCGGAGCCCGGCAGGGCTGGACAAGGTCCGTCACTGGGTAGGCAATGGCGCCGGGATTCTGGTTCGCAGAGCCCTGGCCGGAAAGACAGACTGGGAACCCGCCCGAGCAAAGGACGATGCGCTTTTCCACGATGCGCTGACCATTTTCTATCACGCCTACGGCCAGCTCAACGGCAGGCATTCCGTCGTTTTCGAGGGCGTAACCGAATGCCTCGGGCACCTGAAAGCACTCGGCTGTCGACTGGCTGTGGTGACCAACAAGCCCGACCAGTTCGTCCAGCCACTACTGAAACAGACCGGGCTCGACCACTGGTTTGAACTCGCAGTTGGCGGCGACACCCTGGCCGTTAAAAAACCGGACCCCGCTCCCCTCCTGCACGCCATGGAACAGCTGGGAGGGACTCGTGGCACAACAGTCATGATTGGCGACTCCGCAGCCGATGTGAACGCCTCTCTGGCAGCGGGTATTCCCTGTGTGGCGGTCCGCTACGGATACAACTTTGGTGGCTCGGTGGACAGCCTCGGCGCGGATGCCGTTGTTGATTCGCTGGCCGAGCTTTTGTAATCTCACAGGGACGTATTCAAGTGAACACATCTTTTCGGGAGATTCCTGCCGTGCAGGGACTGAATCTGATTGCAGCGCGAGGCATCCTCACAACCCGCGCAACTCGATGGTGGCGATGGCGCACTGGCTGAGCAGGCCAAGGGCCCATAGTGCATACCTGTGCGCCCACACCATTCGTCACAACGGTGAGATTCCGTTCTGACACAACGAACATCAGATTTCAGGAAACCGAACCATGACCCCCGAGCAATTCCGCGAGCTCGCTGCAGCTGGCTATAACCGTATCCCTGTCTACCGCGAAGTCCTTGCCGATCTGGACACGCCTCTCAGCACCTATCTGAAACTGGCCAGCGGGCCTTACTCCTATCTCTTTGAGTCGGTGCAAGGCGGCGAAAAATGGGGCCGCTACTCCATTATTGGCCTGCCCAGCCACGAAGTGCTGAAAGTCTTCGGTCACCAGATTGAGGTCAGCCGCAACGGCGAGGTTGTGGAACAGGCCCATGCCGAAGACCCTCTGGACTTTGTCGACGATTACCAAAAGCGCTTCAAGGCTCCGGACTTACCAGAACTGCCCCGTTTTAACGGTGGCCTGGTGGGTTACTTCGGTTACGACACCGTACGCTACATTGAGAAACGCCTGGGTGACAGCTGCCCACCAGACAAAATAGGCACGCCTGACATCCTGCTGATGGTCTCCAACGAAATTGTGGTGTTCGACAACCTGCGCGGAAAGCTCCATCTGATTGTCCACGTCGATCCGTCAGGTTGTGGTTCGTATGAGCAGGCGCAGACCCGCCTTGATGAGCTGGAACGCCAACTGCACCGCCAGACCGCCAACGCTCCCAGGACGCCAGCGCACCTGAGCGGAAAGGTCGTGGACGAGGGCGATTTTATTTCCGGATTCTCCCAGGAGAAGTTCGAAGCCGCTGTCGATAAGATCAAAGGCTACGTTCTGGATGGCGACGTCATGCAGACGGTAATATCCCAACGCATGTCGATCCCGTTTGAAGCCCCGCCCCTGAACCTGTACCGCTCACTGAGGGTGCTGAACCCCTCGCCCTACATGTACTTTCTGAATCTCGACGACTTTCACATTGTCGGCTCTTCTCCCGAAATTCTGGCCCGGGTGGAAGACAAAGAGGTCACCGTGCGCCCCATCGCCGGCACACGCAAACGCGGTGCCACCGACGCCGAAGACAGGGCGCTGGAAAAAGAACTGCTGGCAGACCCAAAGGAAATTGCAGAGCACCTCATGCTCATTGATCTGGGGCGCAATGATGCCGGCCGCGTTTCAGAAACCGGTACCGTGAAGCTGACCGATAAAATGATCGTGGAGCGTTACTCCCACGTCATGCACATCGTCTCCAACGTCACTGGTCGACTGAAAGACGGCACCAGTTGCCTGGACGTCCTGCGCGCCACGTTGCCCGCCGGGACTCTGAGCGGCGCCCCGAAAATCCGTGCCATGGAAATCATCGACGAACTGGAACCGGTCAAACGTGGCATCTATGGTGGCGCGGTCGGCTACCTGTCCTTTAACGGCAACATGGACACCGCCATTGCCATACGCACAGCGGTCATCAAAGACAAAACCCTTCACATTCAGGCAGGTGCCGGCGTAGTTGCAGACTCCATCCCCCGCCTTGAATGGAAAGAAACCATGAACAAAGGCCGGGCCATCTTCAAGGCCGTAGCCATGACCCACAACGACTACGACCACTGAGGCGGAGGAACGTTTATGTTGCTGATGATCGATAACTACGACTCCTTCACATACAACGTGGTGCAGTATCTGGCCGAACTGGGCGCCGAGGTTCAGGTTCACCGGAACGATGAGATCACCCTTGAACAGATTGAAGCGCTGAACCCGGAGCGCCTGGTAATCTCTCCCGGCCCATGCACACCCAACGAGGCCGGCGTTTCGATGGACGCGATCCGTCATTTTGCGGGCAAGCTGCCAATTCTGGGCATTTGCCTGGGCCACCAGTCGATCGGGCAAGTATTCGGGGGGAGCATTATCCGCGCCGGCAACGTCATGCACGGCAAAGTATCTGCGGTCTACCATAACGATGTCGGCGTCTTTCGGGGCCTGAACAATCCGTTACAGGCCACCCGTTATCACAGCTTGGTCATTGATAAAAACTCCCTGCCCGAATGCCTTGAAATCACCGCGTGGACCCGCAACGACGACGGTTCCATTGAGGAAATCATGGGAGTGCGTCATAAAACCCTTCCCATCGAAGGCGTGCAGTTTCACCCCGAGTCAATCATGACCGAACAAGGCCATGAACTGCTGCGTAACTTCCTGAGAACATAACAAGAGGCCGCCTCCATGGACATGAAACAAGCACTGAACCGCATCGCCTCCAATCTGGACCTGTCCCGAGACGAGATGAAAGACGTCATGCGCATCGTGATGAACGGTGAGGCCACCGATGCCCAGATTGGCGCCTTTCTGATGGGCCTGCGCCTGAAAAGCGAAACCATTGATGAGATCACCGGAGCCACCGAAGTCATGCGGGAGCTGGCCACCAACGTGACCATCCACGCCAGCCCCCTGGTGGACATTGTCGGCACCGGCGGAGACGGCGCCAACCTGTTCAACGTTTCCTCCGCAGCCTCCTTTGTGGTAGCTGCAGCCGGAGGGTTTGTCGCCAAACATGGCAACCGGGGAGTCTCGTCCAAAAGCGGAAGCGCAGATCTGATCGAAAAGGCCGGGATCAATCTGAACATGAAACCCGAAGAAGTCGCACGCTGCGTTGAGCAGATCGGCGTCGGCTTCATGTTTGCCCCAGGCCACCATGGTGCCATGAAGCATGCCATCGGCCCTCGCCGCGAGCTCGGATGTCGCACCATCTTCAACATCCTGGGGCCGATGACCAACCCTGCAGGCGTTACTCGGCAGCTGATCGGGGTATTTACCCCGGAACTGTGTCGCCCCATGGCCGAGGTGTTGCAACGACTGGGCGCCGAACACATTCTCGTGGTGCACTCGAAAGACGGCCTGGACGAAATCAGTCTCGCCTCGAATACGCTCGTCGCTGAACTGAAGGATGGCAATATTACCGAATACGAGCTGACACCCGAGGCACTGGGCATCAAGAGTCAGTCTCTGGTTGGCCTGACCGTTGCCTCCTCTGAGGAATCCCTGGCATTGATCAGGGCGGCCTTCGGCCGTGATCACGATGAAGTCACAGAGAAAGCCCGGGACATGATCGCCCTGAACGCGGGCGCAGCCATTTATGTGGCCGGATTGGCCAAGACTGCCAAAGAAGGCGTGGATATGGCGCTGGACGCCATGGGCTCCGGGCTGGCTGCGGGCAAGATGTCCGAGCTGGCTGATTTTTCTCAGTGTTTCTGACCACTGGGAATGCCGGAAGACACAAACCAGGATTGACGAGCCTGATATGACTGAACGACATCTGGACAAGACTCCCACTATCCTGCGAAAAATCGTTGATCGGAAATGGGAAGAAATTGACGAACGGAAACCCAGAGTTTCTATTGCGGACCTGAAAGCCATCGCGGGGGATCAAGCTCCTGCCCGAGGATTTGCCCAGGCCCTGCGCACTCGCATCGAAACGAAACAACCAGCGGTGATCGCCGAGATCAAAAAGGCCTCACCCAGCAAAGGCATCCTGCGAGATCCCTTCGAACCGGAGCGCATTGCCGAGAGCTACGAGAAAGGCGGCGCTGCCTGCTTGTCCGTACTGACCGACAGAGACTTTTTCCAGGGCCATGAAGACTACCTGAAAGCCGCCCGGGCCGCCTGCAGCCTGCCGGTGATCCGTAAGGACTTCATGGTGGCACCCTATCAGGTTTATGAAAGCCGGGCCCTGGGAGCCGATTGCATTCTGTTGATTGCCGCATGCCTGACCAAAGATCAGATGCAGGAGCTGGAAGGTATTGCCCATGAAATCGGGCTGGATGTTCTGGTGGAGGTGCATGACGGTGAAGAGCTGAACGACGCTCTGACGCTGAGCACGCCTCTGGTTGGCATCAACAACCGGAACTTGCACAACTTCGACGTGTCGCTCGACACCACCTTTGACCTGCATCAGCGCATCAGTGCAGACCGCCTGACCATCACCGAGAGCGGCATCATGACCCGCACCGATGTAGCGGCCATGACCGGTCGCGGCATCTACGGCTTTCTGGTCGGCGAATCCTTCATGCGGGCACCTGAGCCCGGTGAGAAACTACAGGAGTTGTTTGGCTGAGTTCCTCACCGGCCTGATCAGGCAGCCACAGGCTGCCATGCGACCTCCTCCACCTCATCACCCGAAAAACGAATGAGGTGAGAGGACACAATCTGCCCGACAGTCTCAAGCTCAGTCTCGTTCGAGGCCCGACACTCCAGCCGTAAGAGCCCACTTCCGGCGGCCAGGTAGCACTCCCCCGCCGGAAACTTCAACGTCGCCTCCACCTCGTTCCACTCCGCGTCAATCTTGTGACGAAAGTGCTTACAGAGCCGGTTAATCAGGCGGGCGGGGTTGGTTGTGGCGACTTGCGCATTCATGGATGGCACATCAAGCTCCCTGAGTTCGGATCAAATGGAAGAGACCGGTATCGGTATTCCGCTAAGACCATCAATGATAACGCATATCATCCTCAACAAGCAGCCCTTCGCCACAAGGGCTACGACTCGCCAGCCAACGCCTCCTGCAACAAGGCCTGCAGGTGAGCTGGCATGCCTCCCGCCAGTTTCAGAGCCGCACTGTGTCCCCGGGGCGTCATCTTTCCCCAGGTCCGACGTACGATGCGCAGCCATTTTTCTTTATCGTACTCCGGGTTATCGTCAAAAAACTGAGCGAAATAGCGCTCCAGAAATACCATGCAGGCAACGTCCTCCAGCAACTGGGTCTCTTCGTCGTCCCGCAGGTTACGCTTGGTCAGGATAGTCTCAACCCGTTCACACTCCTCCGGTGAATAGCCACACTCAGACATGATCCCGGCCGCCCGGCGGCCATGCATGAGGCCGCAGGCCTGACGCCACAGATAGTAGTTCTTGCGTCCCTCACCATAGTCACTCCTCGGCATGGTCCAGCGCTCAAGGTGCTGAGCGCGGCAAGCTATCTGCATCCGCGCTGAAGGTTTCGGCTCCAGCTCAAACAACCACCGGGTCATATGAAGGCTGTATGCGTACTCTCGAGGCAGGTATTCATGGTCAACCTGTTCCCGGTTCGGGTCGGCCTGATTCGCCCGGTCGATGGCGGCAATCGCGCATTCCAGATTGGCGCGGGAATTCATTCTAAGGTCCTTTATAACAAATGGCTGGCGCGACACGCCCCAGAGTAGTCTCCGGAGGCGTGTCAGTTACCTCATACTAACAGCCTGCCGGATTCAAGATCCCGGCAAATACTACGCCTGCGCCGAAGTCCGAGCCTTGACCCTATCGTACCAGGCCTGGAGATGCTCCTGTTCTGGCTTGATGCGGATATTGACCACCCGCGCGAACGCCACGGTAGTAAACGCATTGATATCCGCCGCCGTGAACTTGCCACAACACAGGTATTCCCGGTCTTCAAGCTGCTTATTGAGAAAATGCATGAACTTCTCGACCCCCAGACCACACTCCTCCCCCCATTCCCTGATGGGGTTCATCCTGTCCTTGAAGTAGCCTGTGGTGTGCTGAAAGCACATGCCCGTAGGCATCATGAAATAGAACTCGATCCAGCGCAGCCATTGTTCCACCAGCGCCTTTTCCAAAGGCGTTTCTCCGAGCAGCTTCGGCGTATCCGGGTAGCTTTCCTCAAAATACCGGCAAATCGCCATGGTTTCGGCGATGCAGGTCCCGTCGTCGAGTTCCAGCACAGGGACTTTCTTCATCGGATTTCGAGCAACATAGTCCGGGGACAGGTTCTCACCTTTCTGGATATCCACCTGAACCAGTTCAACCCGTTCCAGCAGCCCCTTTTCGGCCAGGAACATGCGCACTCGGCGGGGATTGGGGGCAGTCTGGGTTTCGAAGAGTTTCATCTTGTTATTGGCTCCGTTTGCAGAATGAATTCACGCTTTGGAGAGTGACGGCAAAAAACAGTTGCGTCAAGAAACCATTGGTCACTGAGGTAGCCAGGCCGCTATTTGCCGTACCACCCAGTCAGGCTCATCCAGCGGTAAATCGTGCCCGGCATCCGGATGTAAGCGTAGCGTCCAGCACCAACGTTGTTCCAGCTCGGCACTGCACCCCCAGTGCACAATCCGGTCCCCTTTGCTGGCAAGCAATAAAGCATCGGGCATCGGGCGACGCTCCTGCGGCCGGTACCTGGCCGCCGCCCGCAGCTGGCTCGCAGCAGTGCGATAGCTGACAGGCCGTTGACGCTGAATGCTGTACCAGGACTTGCTGAGCGCCAACGGCACTTCCCGGTTAGAGGTCAGGCGTAAAATGTCCCGCTCACGATGGAACAACTCCCGGCGAGCCAACAGGCGAACGAGGTTTGGCCAGGCCATGGGGCGCATGCGTTTCCAGAACGGACTGAATCCGGAGCTGGAATTGATCAGGACCAGATGCTGCAGCTCGCCCGGTGCAGCGTGCTGAGCCCAGTCCAGCGCGACCATGCCGCCCATGGATAAGGCCAGCAGGCTGAAGGGGCGGGGAATGTGTTTTACCTGATCACATACACGCCGACGAATCTCCGGGATTGAACCCGGCGAATCATCCCGAAACAGCGTGCCGGTTCCCGGAAGGTCTACGGTGTGGAACTGATGTTCAGGAAAAGCCGAACGAAGCAACTCCGGAAAATCACCCCAATGGGCCTGCTCCCGCGTCAGACCTCTTAGAAGAATCCAGTGCATGTTATCAGCGGTCCCGGTACCAATGCATGATGGCGGCCTCTTTCAGCATGGACTCTTCTTCTGGCCCCGGCAACCAGTTCTCGTGGCTGGCCGCCGCGTCGACCAGAAAGTCGATCCAGGGCAGATGACTGCGTAAAACCCGCTGGTGGCGATGAGGCACCAGCGGATTAAAAAAACCCTCCAGCCGCAACAATTGACGGGGACGCTTCCGAATCCAGCGCCAGGACCCCATCTCCAGGGTCAAAGGCAGAAACACACCCTCACTCGCCCGGTTTACCTGTTTGTAAAAGTAATCCCAAAGGTCGCCGTGGGTCAGATAGTGCGTCGACTGGGGCTCAAAACGGTAGGTGTGATTGGGGTACGCCTGTTCCCAAATGAGTTTCAGGGCCATGACAGATCCGATCCGGCGCATCGGTCGGCGCCGGTATGCATAGGGGAACCAAATCTGGTCCTGCCACCCGAATCCGGAATGGCAATCCAGCGCCAGACTGAACGGCCGGCCAGGCAACACATCGCGGATGACCGATTCTAGGGCCAGGTTTTCCGCTTCCATTCCCTGCTCAGGATCACCGGTATACCAAGGCAAACGGGATGACAATCTCTGGCCACCCAGTAAAAAAGCACTGCGATCCTGTGCGGTGATCGGAGCGTTCCGCATCAGGTCCACTCCATTGGGATTACTGCGTTGATTAAGGTACATACCTCCAGGGTTGAGAATAGGCAGGAGCGTGATACGTACCCGGGACAGCAGCGCTCTTACCCCATCGTCCCAGGCCAGCCGTGCCAGAAAGGAAGCCAGCCAGGCCATGACAACCTGGCTTCCTATCCGCTCCAGCCCATGCACGCCCCCGGTCAGTAAGATAACCGGCACATCTTTGCGCTCCGACCCCAGGTCCACACGATAGATCGGCAATTCCATATCCCGGACGGAGACCCTGGACACCACAGAACTGGTGACCGTCGCCGGCGCTTCCGCCAGGATTCTTTCCAGTTGTATCAACTCTGGCAGAAAGGTACGCAACAGCCGCTTTTGCCGACGATCCCGACTGGCCTGCTCAACCGGGATCACCGTGTGGGGGGTCAATGCTTTCAGTTCCGTCATGTCGGGCTCTCTGCTATAGGCTGCCCCCCAGTCTGCCCACAGAATGCTGCATTCCCTTGACAACAAAACCTGCCTTTGCAAAAGGTTTGCATAGGTATATTATGAATAATGCACTTATATGATAATAAGGGTGTGACCCCGCCCATGCTCAAGTACATGCTATTTGTCGCGGCTCTGTGCCTGACCGCCTGCTCCCCGGATGACTCGGCCAAACCGGAACACCCAGAAGCCAACGATCCCCCCCAGAGCCTCCTGCCGACACCAGGCGAACACAGGGTTATCCTCGCAGCTGACCCTTGGTGCCCTCACAACTGCGAGGCCGGTTCGGAAACAGAGGGTTACATGGTCGATATTGCCCGGGAGATTTTTGCGGAGGCAGGCTATCAGCTGGAGTACCGGAATTATGGCTGGGCCAGAACGCTGAACCTCGCCCGGGACAACCTGATTGACGGCATTATCGGGACTCTGAAAGGCGACGCGCTCGACTTCGTCTACCCCGAGCACGCCGTGGGGACCGCTCGTATCGCGTTGTACACTCACCCGGACAGCAAGTGGCACTATGAAGGCCTTGAGTCCCTGAGCGGCAAAACGTTACTGGTCATCAACGGCTATTCCTATTCGCCGGAATTGGACCGCTATATTGAGGACCACGCCGGGAACCCGGAACTGGTCTGGGTTATCTCTGGTGTGGCGCCATTGGGGAGAGCACTGAAACTGCTGGACCGGGAACGCACCGACGTGTTTGTCGAAGACCGCTCAGTCATGGACTGGTACCTCCGACACCATGCTGACGACAGCGCCCCCAGGTTAGCCGGAATGGCCTATACCGCACCGCTGTACATAGCATTTCCTGCAGTGAGCCCAAAATCAGAAGAGCTGACAGAACTCCTGGATGCCGGCCTGGCCAGATTAACAGACAATGGCCGGCTTGAAGCCATCATGGCGCCCTATGGGCTTTCTTTGTCGGATTGAATGGCTCTGATCACGTCCCCTGCGCTGGTTTCCAGCAACAATTCACCGCTACGCCCGATCCGGGCATCACGCACCTGTTCCAGCAACTCCAGAAAACGCCGTTCCTGGTTCATCAGTGGCGGTGCACAGGCCATCAGCGTCGTGGCCTGCTGGCTGAATGTCAGCCCCTCCCCCGTCAGGGTGTATCGCCCCGAATAATGATTACAGGATGCGCGACCAGCAACGCGGTTGTCGGCCAGGAATCTCAACGTCATTCTCGAACGATCAATAATCCCGAGACCAGCCAGGTCTTCAACAACCCACTCAGGCCCCCGGAACAACCGGTGACGGTCTCCCCCACAACCTTCAAAGGTCTCATTCCCCAGCGTCAGCCGCACCTGCGCCGGATATTGCGCGCCCACCATCAGGTCTTCACACAACTGATGGGCAACCCGCACCTCAATCGTCTCATCGCCCAGGGCCGCTTCGTAGACCCGGCCATGTCGATTAGCCACGGCTTGGCTCAGGCGTACGCCTTCAGACACCCGCTGGTCATAGGGACGGGTCAACGCCATCTCCCCGTTCTCAAGGAGAATTGACCAGAATGGCTCGGTTCCCATCGCTCGGAATGAGGATTCTATGGCTCCGGGTTCCAGGCACTCCGGCAGAGTTTCGCCTCTGAGCGTGAGCGTCGCTCGCTCACCCTTACTCCAGAACTGTGTTTCCGGATCGCCAGGTGCCACAAACAAAGCACCTGACGCACTTTTGGCTTCTTTGAGCAGAACCCGGCGGTTCAGGTATTCCAACCCGATCAGCCCATCGTCTTCTGAGCTTTTGACGGCCACATCTAACTGGCCACACTGGTAGCGACCAAAATCCGACAATCCGGTGTTCGCTGGGTCTGATGCACAAGCACTTACCAGGGCACCAGCCAGAGCCACGGCGGACACCGACAAAACACGTCGCAAAAACATGAACACATCCCCTGCTGTTCCACTCTACAGGCCGTCATTGTAGAGCTTCCAACCCGGATTCACCAAGGGCGTGACGGCGGCCAGACCATGAACAGGCCAGAGCACGCCGTCCACATACGACTACTGAGCCGGGTCCGAAGAGGGCGTTGCCAGAATGGTGATGCCGTCATCGGTTTCAAGCACCAGCTGGCCATCGGAAGTCACCTGATACCGGTGCACATCTCCCAACAGTTTCAGGAATCGGTCTTCCTGCTGCATCAGGGTACCCGGGCAGGCCATCCGTGTTGTGGCCATCTGGGAAAACGTCAGTTCCTCACCCTGCACATGCCAGCCGCCGTTATACCGGTTGCAGGAAGAAGACCCGAAAACTCGGCCTTCGTCTGTAAACCCGATCGTAACCTGACTTTCTGCCACCAGGGGTTCACCTGCAATCTCTTCTACCAGCCACTGGCTGCCGGCAAGGGACATTTGCCCATCCCCGCCCTGCTCCTGGCTGATAGAGCAGCCCCAGAGCGAGCCGGTAACCAGCAACATGGCAATAATATTCTTCGCGAGACTCATACAACCTCCTGAAAATTCGTGAGATGACCGTGATATTCTACGCTTACGGACCAATAATTTCGCTGACAGAAAAGTTATCTTGAGACACCAGGAGCGTCCCCCATGGCGATCACACTCTATCAGTTCTGCATCTCACACTACTGCGAAAAGGTCCGCTGGGCCCTGGACTACAAAGGCATTCAGTATCAAACGGTTAACCTGCTGCCCGGACAACACGTACAGCGAATCCGAAAACTGACAAGCGCGGAATCTTCCGTCCCGGTGCTGACGCACGATGGTGAGATTATCCAAGGTTCGTCGCTCATCCTTGATTACCTGGACAAAACGTTCCCAGAACGCCCCCTGATGCCAAAGGACCCAACCTTACAGTCAGAAATCGGGAACTGGGAGCAGAAACTCGATGAACAGGCCGGGCCTGCCCTACGTACCTGGATGTACCATTATTTTCTGCAGAGACCTAAAGTGGTCATACCTTTGCTTGCGGCAGGTACACCCTTCTACAACCGGATTCTGTTAAGCCTGGCCTTCAGCCGCGTCGATGAAATCATGCGCAAGTGGATGCAGATCAACCAGAAAACGGCGGATGCTTCGCAAACCACCCTCGAAGATTTGATATCAGAACTGTCAGCGCTCTATCAACAACGGCCGTTCCTTGTCGGCAACCAGTTTACCCGGGCCGACATCACTGCCTGCTCATTGCTTGCCCCACTCTTCCAGCCCTCGCAGTATCCGGTGCCATGGCCCAAACCGGCCAAAATTCCAAAACCGGTCCAATCCTGGCTCTCCCAACAACAGCCAACTCTTGAACCTTTAGCCACTGTGTACCAGCAAAACCGGTGACCCGCCCCGGTGTCGGAATAGGTCAGCACTGATGGCGCAATAGGACATCGTACCTGCGTTATTTCGTGCCATGATGCCCGGAACAATAAGAAAATCTGAGGGCGCCGATGATTCCTGCCGAAATGATACAGGCAATGCTGGAGGACAGTGGGCTCATCAGCCTGTGGCAAGCATTGCCACCCTGGCTGGCGCTTGATGAACGTCAGCTGATTTTTGTGATCGCCACGCCGAT
The DNA here is from genome assembly GCF_000421165.1 of Marinobacter daepoensis DSM 16072. Classification (GTDB taxonomy): domain Bacteria; phylum Pseudomonadota; class Gammaproteobacteria; order Pseudomonadales; family Oleiphilaceae; genus Marinobacter; species Marinobacter daepoensis. Next base: position 198,620 of record NZ_ATWI01000011.1, on the reverse strand, counting down.
CTTTATTGCTGTAGCGCTCTGGGAGTACCTGAGAATACGGCATGATAACCGGCTGATGAATGTGCCTGAGGCTATGCGTAATTTTGCCCTTGGGGCAGGCTATCAGACAACGGAACTGCTGCTCGCAGGCCTGATCGCGTTCCCTGCCTACGCGCTCTGCTACCACTACCGGCTGCTGGATCTGGAGCTCAACTGGGCAACCGGATTTCTGACCTTTCTGGGGGTGGATTTCTGCTTTTACTGGATGCATCGGGTCAGCCATCGCATACGCTGGTTCTGGGCTGCACACGTCGTCCACCACTCGTCGGAACGCATGAATTTCTCAACCGCCATGCGCCAGAACGCCACGAACATTTTTAACGGCATGTGGATCTTTTACCTGCCCTTGGCCCTTATTGGCCTCAACCCGGTCTGGATTGGCGTCGCCTATGCGTTGTCACTGGTGTACCAGTTTTTCGTGCACACCACGCTGGTGGGTCGTCTCCCGGTGTTGGTGGAACTTGTTTTCAACACCCCAAGCCATCATCGCGTGCACCATGGGCGCAACCCGGAATATATTGATCGGAATTACGGGGGCACGCTGATTCTATGGGATCGCCTGTTCGGCACCTTCGCACCAGAGCTGGACAGTACCCCGGCCGAGTATGGAATTACCCGTCAGGTTCACTCCCGAAATCTGATCGTCCTCTGGACCCACGAATATGTGGATATGTTCCGCGACATGGCACACCCTGGCAGCTTATTGTCCCGCCTTCAGCACTTATGGAAGCCGCCGGAGTGGCAACGCCCGGCCCCCAAGACAAACCCAAAGGACACCGGCCAACATCATGACCGTACGCCCACTGACGCTGAACACACCTGACGGCCATACCATTAGCGGGCACGAGTTCCTGCCCGTTCAACCGAACGGCGCCCTGGTGATCAGCCATGGAATGGCCGAACATGAAGGCCGCTATCACCCTCTGGCCCGATGGCTGGCACAGGAACACCAGCTTCTGGTCATCACCTACAACCATCGGGGACATGGCTGTGCCGCCAGCCGCAAAGGCTGCTACGCCGACAAGGACGGCTGGAAGAAGGTTGTTTCCGACCTGTCCCAGGTCATTGAGCATGCCCGTGAACAAGCATCGGGGTTGCCCATCAACCTTCTCGGCCATAGCATGGGCTCTTTCATTGCACAGGGCTACGCTCAGCACCATGGTGATCGCCTTGACACGCTTATCCTGAGCGCCACCAACCGGATCAACCGCCTCCAACTCTGCTCCCTGAACCTTGTCAGTCGCATGCTCGCCCTGATTCAGGGCAAACACCGGCCCAGCCCCTTGCTCAACCAACTGACGTTTGCTCAGTTTAACCGGGCGTTTCGCCCCAATCGGACCCCTTGCGACTGGCTGAGCCGGGATCCGGAGCAGGTCGATCTCTATCTGTCCGATCCACTCTGCGGCTTCCCCTGTAGCGCAGGCTTATGGCAGGATTTCAGCGCAGGAATGCTTTCTCTGGCTCCCGAACTCTGGCGGCGCGACTTGCCGGTACATCTGTTTTCCGGCACTGAGGATGCTGTCGGGGAAATGGGCAAGGGGGTCCGGCAACATTTCCAGTCCATCCGAGAGGCTGGCGTGGAACAGGTGACCTTGAGATTGTTTCAGGGTGGACGACATGAGATGCTGAACGAAACCAATCGCAGCGATGTCTGGTCCTACCTTTCGGGATTATGCCGCATCCGATCCACTTCAGATTCAACCTGCAACGACATCCGCCATGACACACAATCCGCTTCCAGCTCCCCGGCTCAGGCTGAAGGCCGGTGATGACATCGCTTTCGGCCCGGGAAAAGCCCAACTGCTTGAACTGATTGATCAGCATCACTCAATTTCCGCCGCAGCCCGCGCCATGGGGCTCAGCTACCGCAGGGCCTGGCTTCTGGTAGAAACCATGAACCGGTGCGCCAGATCACCGCTGGTCGTCACCGCCACAGGCGGACGCAAGGGCGGGGGCGCCGAGCTATCGCCTTTGGGCCTGGAAGTTCTGACACAGTTCCGTCAACTGGAGCAGGAGATTCTTAACTCCCCCAGATTCCGTTCCCTGGCAGAACTGTTCCACCCAGCGTCTCCGGGAAACCAGTAACCACCTCAACAAACGAGGAAAAGGTTGCGTACCCTGCGGCGCAGCTCTAGTATTCGCCTATCGCTATATACCAATGGATATAAGGAAATACAGCATGACCTCAGGATTCACAACGTCAAAAGGCTGGCTGCTGGCAATACTGATCTCGCTGAGCCCAGCCCTGAGGGCCGGAGAGGTATCCGTGGCGGTTGCCGCAAACTTCACGGACACAACTCGCACGCTGGCCTCACACTTCGAACAGGAAACCGGCCACACGGTCTCCGCCAGCTTTGGCTCTACAGGAAAGCTCTACGCCCAGATCAAGAACGGGGCACCTTTTGACGTTTTCATGGCCGCCGACATTCGCCGGCCGGAACGCATCGAACAAGAAGGGGATGGGGTGGCTTCGTCCCGATTCACCTACGCCCGGGGGAAACTAGCGCTCTGGAGCCCCAAACCGGAAGCGTTCGATTCAGCACCTCACTATCTGACGGAACAAACGTTTGCACGACTGGCCATTGCCAACCCAAAAACTGCTCCGTACGGACTCGCCGCGCAACAAGCCCTTGAGCAGATGAATCTGTGGTCCTCACTTCAACCAAAGCTGGTGCGCGGAGACTCGATTGCACAGACCTTCCAGTTTGTTGCCAGCGGAAACGCTCAGGCCGGATTTGTTGCTCTGTCACAAGTCAAAGCCTGGCCGGAAGAGAAAGGTACCCTTTGGCCGGTCCCTCAAAATTACTATCAACCTATTGATCAGCAGGCCATTCTGCTTGACCGGGCAAGTAACAATGACGCAGCCAAAGCCTGGCTGGCGTTCCTGAAATCTCCGGCAGCCCTCAGTATTATTCAGGACTACGGGTACGATACGGTGGAGTGATGCTGGAAACATACTGGGACCCGGTCTGGCTGACCCTGAAACTGGCACTGCTGACGACCACCGTATTGCTGATGGTAGGGACGCCAATCGCGTGGTGGCTGGCGCGCTCCCGGCACTGGTCGCGTCAGCCCATTGCGGCGATGGTTGCATTGCCGCTGGTGCTGCCACCCACCGTACTAGGCTTCTATCTTTTGCTGGTACTCGGCCCGAACGGCTGGGTCGGTCAGTTGACCCAGTCGATGGGGCTGGGATTGCTGCCATTCACCTTCGAGGGACTCGTCGTGGCCTCGGTCCTCTACTCTTTGCCCTTCACCGTTCAGCCTCTGCAGAATGCCTTTGAGGCCATTAGCGAAGGGTTTCTGGAGGCCGCAGCAACCCTGAGGGCGGGTCCCGTGGACCGCTTTTTCTTCGTAGTGATCCCGCTGGCCCGTAACGGATTCATTACCGCCAGCGTGCTGACATTCGCTCACACCATTGGGGAGTTTGGCGTCATTCTGATGATCGGAGGCAATATTCCGGGCGAAACCAAGGTGCTGTCTGTCGCCATTTATGACCACGTGGAATCACTGGAATACACCCAGGCACACTGGCTATCCGCCGGAATGGTCGCGTTTTCCTTTATCGTCCTTGTGACCTTGTACGCTCTGAATGGACGAACCCGAATGGGGGCTTTCCGATGACCACTCCCAACATCCACGCCCGCTTTTCCTGCACATACCCCGACTTTAACCTGAATGTCGACGTGAGCATGCCAGGGTCAGGGATCACCGCGCTGTTTGGCGCGTCAGGATGCGGCAAAACCACGTTGCTGCGCTGCATGGCCGGGCTGCAGAAAACAGACGGACACCTGTCGGTTCTTGGTGACATCTGGCAGTCCGATACCCACTTCACGCCGGTCCACCAAAGACCCCTGGCCTACGTCTTTCAGGAAACCCACCTGTTCCCGCACTTATCCGTCCACAAAAACCTCACATTCGGGCAACGGCGGGTAGCCGACAGAGACCGTAAGATCACTATTGAGGAGGCGGTTTCCTGGCTGGGGTTAGAGTCTCTGATGGCTCGCATGCCTTCAGGGCTGTCCGGAGGAGAACGTCAACGGGTTGCCATCGCCAGAGCTCTCCTGACCAGCCCACGCCTGCTGCTGATGGATGAACCCCTGTCAGCGCTGGATCAGCCTTCAAAGCAGGACATTCTCCCCTATCTCGAGCGGCTTCGGGACCACCTTGCCATCCCCATCCTGTACGTCTCCCACTCTGTCAACGAAGTCGCCCGGCTGGCAAATCACATCGTAATGATGAAGCACGGCCGAATTGTTGCCCAGGGCCCACTTCAGGAGACTCTGGCACGGGTGGATCAACCGTTTCAGCTGGAAGATGAAGCCGGCATCATCGTTCAGGCAACTCTGGACGAAATTGACACCCGCTGGCACCTCGCACGCTTCAGGTTTGACGGAGGTGAGCTGTGGCTGCGGCAGGACGAGCGATTGAACGTCGGAGAAAAAGCACGCATTCAGGTTCTGGCACGAGATGTCAGCATTGCCCTGAGCCCGCACCGGGACCAGAGCATCCAGAACCTGCTTCAGGCTCAGGTGGATCAGGTTGAAACCGACGTGTCCCCTGGCACCACGCTGGTCCGCTTAATGGCTGGAAACACCCCGTTCCTGGCACGGCTTACCAGCCGGTCCGCGGCGCAGCTTGGCCTGGCTCCGGGGCAGTCTGTCTGGCTCCAGATCAAGTCAGTAGCTCTGGTCGACTGACCCTTTGGCCTGACTTCTGGCCCCTTTGGCCGCTGAGCCGGCCCAACGATATCGCTACTCTGACAACTTCCGCTAGCGACATGAAGGAAGTCATACTGTGAACACCAAGCGTGAGCACTGGGTAACCAGTGGAGACGTTACCCTCTATGCCGTGGCCGAGGGGCATCCAACGGCTACTCCCCTCGTCCTTGTGCATGGCTACCCAGACAATCATCACGTCTGGGATAAAGTCGCCGACAAGCTACGCAGGCAGTTCCTGGTGATTCGCTACGATGTCCGCGGCGCAGGCCAATCCGACAAACCACCCCGCACGAAAGACTACCTGCTCAACCTGCTGGCCAAGGATCTTGAGTCCGTGGTCAATGCCATCATCCCAGAGCAGGCTTTTCACCTGGCAGCCCATGACTGGGGCGCAGTCCAGAGCTGGGAGTCTGTGACCGACCCGCAATTACAAACGCGTATTCTGTCCTACACGTCGATTTCCGGCCCTTGCCTCGATCACGTCGGTTTCTGGATCCGCAATCAAATTCTCTCGCCAAACACGGGGGGAACCAACAAAGTTCTGCGTCAGCTGATCAGCTCCTGGTACATCGCCCTGTTCCAGGTTCCGGTACTGCCAGAACTCGCCTGGAAAGCGGGACTGGACAGGCTGTGGCCCAACTATCTGAAAACGAAAGAGCAGGTACGCGATGCCCGGTTCAGCACTTTTCAGAAGTCTGATGGCCTGCATGGCATCAAACTCTACCGCGCAAATTTTCTGCCTAGGTTGCTGCGCCCTCGAGCCCGGCGCACTCACTGCCCCGTTCAGGTCATCATCCCAACCCGGGATGCCTACGTTGGAGCTCAACTCACTGACGAGGCTGTGCGCTGGACAGGCAAGCTGACTTTACAGAAACTGGATGCTCCCCACTGGGCCGTACTCACCATGCCCGACGCCATCTGTCAGTTGGTGTCAACGTTCATTGCTGCAAACGACCGGCGTTCCTGACTCACAGAAAACACAAACAACAAGGGCGCCTCTCGGCGCCCTTGTTGTATCAAGCAGGATGCAAGTATCAGGCTTTCTTGCGACGGAAGGCCAGGCCGGTCAGACCCAGACCCAGCAATGCCAGTGTGCCAGGCTCCGGTACAGAAACCGGTGGCTGACCGGTGATTTCCTCAACCTTGGTATCGACAAACGATGCAGTAAAGGAATCCGCGTTGCTGCCTCCAGCCCGCAGGATATTCAGGTTCCAGGCAGCACCGCCCGAATCCAGAGCCAGATCCACGTAGTCGCTGGATGTGGTGCCATAGCCACTGCCAATGTTCCCCGCACCCTCACACTTGGTAAAGCTACCAGAGCCATCGGCCAAAAAGCCATTATCTTCACTGTCAACACCAATAGCATTGGTTGAAGAAGCACCACAGCCAAAGTTGTTGTTAACCACCACGTTCAGCAGCGCATTCACACTGCCCAAACCAGCCAACAGTCGGGATTTGCTCAAATCACCGTTAGTATTATCGCGATCCTCATCGGTAACCAGCACGAAGTTGACAGCCGCATCAGAACGGTAGCTCAGATTGTTCAGCGCCCAATCCAGCGCACTCCAGCCGTCTTCCGTGCCCCCATTCAGAACGAGCGAGGACGTTGCCGCTGCAAAATCCGTTGAACTGCCCCATTCCTGAGTACCCGCCGTCGCGCTGTCCATATCGTGGGCGTGGGGGTCCAGATGCCCTGAATAGGAAGCACCACCAAACCCGACCAGCGAATAACGGTTACTAACAGAGGCACCAACACCTTCTCCGACCAGACCATTTTCGAGACTGGCAATCATATTGCTCAGCCAGGAGTGCTCGCCTCCCATGGAGCCGGACTCATCCACCAGAAACACAACGTCTGCAGTAATTGGTGCCGCAACAGCAGCGGAACTCATCAAAGCGGCAGCAGCGAATCCTGCAGTACCGGCCATCCATTTTTTGTTCATGGCTAAAACTCCTTTTAGGGTCAATGTGTGTGACACCAACCTCCAAGCGCAATCCCTGCCAAGACCATGAAAAATATTAATTTTCAATAAATTACAAAAAACCCATCATGAGAAAAAAACGGAACCGTAAAACATCTCGACATACCGAAATGGAAGGCACAACCGAATGGAAGGTGATAACGACAAGCCTGTCGCACTTGGAAGGGCGAATGCCTGCGACAACTGAGGCAGGCACCAGAAGGGATTCGGGAACTTAAGGGAAAGGAATGTCAGCGTGTACCGTAAACCACCATGGTTTTTCCTTTAACCCTGACAAGACCTTGATCTTCAAGAGTTTTAAGGACTCTCCCCACCATTTCACGGGAGCAGCCCACAATCCGACCAATTTCCTGACGGGTGATCTTGATCTGCATACCATCCGGGTGCGTCATCGCATCCGGCTCTTTACACAGATCCAGCAAGGTACGGGCAACACGACCGGTAACGTCCAGAAAAGCCAGGTCACCCACCTTTCGGGTAGTCTGACGGAGGCGAGAGGCCATCTGCTCGCCGATAAAATACAGCACCCTCGGATCCTGCTGGGCAATTTCCCGGAACTTGGTGTAGCTGATCTCAGCCACCTCGCACTCGGTTTTGGCTTTGACCCAGGCACTCCGGGAATCCATGTTATCAAACAGGCCCATCTCACCGAAAAAATCACCGGCATTCAGGTAAGCCATGATCATCTCGCGACCGTCATCGTCTTCAATAATGACAGTGACCGACCCCTTGACGATGTAGAACAGCGAATCGCTTTTATCACCGGCATAGATGATAGTACTTTTGGCTGGGTAACGCCGACGATGGCATTGGGAAAGAAAATAATCCAGGTGTTTGGTCTTCTGCTCAACCGGCTTGACAATGGTAGCCATAATGCGAGACGTGCCTCCTCAAAGTCTGGCGTTTCCTAATCGTTTTTATATCCCCGCCTGTCCCTGCGGGTTAAGGGATTTGCTGATATGCCACGCAACTTATAACAAGAAGGTTACTTTTCAGCAACTCGAAACGGGATACAGGATGTATCCGAAGGGCAATACCGCTTTGGTCGCAGTTGCATCATGCCGCCCCTGAGCAACTGTGTTAGCATCCGCCAGACTTACGGTAAACACCATCACAAGAACGCACCACGAACCAGCCACAGGAAAACGCCCATGAAAGCAACCATTAACTGGACCGGCAACGCCAGCTTCAAAGCAACCAGCGGCAGCGGCCACAGCGTGCAGTTAGATGGTCCTCCGGATCGCGGCGGTGAAAATCTCGGCCCCCGCCCCATGGAAATGCTACTGATGGGCATTGGCGGCTGTTCCTCTTTTGATGTGGTGAGCATCCTCGAGAAAAGCCGACAAGAGGTGACCGACTGCCGTTGCCATCTTGAAGCAGAACGAGCCGACGAAGTGCCATCGGTGTTCACTCGCATTCACCTGCACTTCGTGGTGACAGGACACAACCTCAAAGAAAAGCAGGTGGCACGGGCGGTCAGCCTGTCGGCAGAGAAATATTGTTCGGCCTCAATCATGCTCGGCAAAGCCGGGGTCGAGATCACTCACAGCTTCGAAATTCAGGCCGCTGAATAGACGCTCTGGACTCTCCGACGGGGCGACCAGACCGACGATTATCTCAACGTTGAAAAATGTCATTGCAGATACTATTCAACGACACCTGCGGTATGCATAATACGCAACTTTCTCCGCCGGTCTGCGCAAAAGGTGAACAGTCAAGATCACCCGGTCAATTATCGGTGGCGGCCTCGGCAGGGAGAGTCCATCTCCCTGTGATCATTCATCTCCATTTCCCGGAGGGGCTGAGCATGGAAACCAAACTCCAGCTGCACGGTTTCAACAACCTGACCAAATCCCTGAGCTTCAATATCTACGACATCTGTTACGCGCAGACGGAAGAGCAACGCGAGGCCTACATCGATTACATCGATGAGATGTACAACGCCGAACGCCTGACCCAGATACTGACCGACGTTGTCAAAATCATCGGCGCCAACGTCCTGAACATCGCACGTCAGGATTATGAGCCCCATGGCGCCTCGGTGACCATGCTGATTGCTGAACATGAACTGACCAACAGCGATACTGACAACGAGGAATCTCCCGGCCCATTGCCAGACACCATCGTTGCTCACCTGGACAAAAGCCATGTGACCGTCCACACCTACCCGGAAAGTCACCCTCACGATGGCGTCAGCACCTTTCGGGCGGATATCGATGTCTCAACCTGCGGCCTGATTTCACCTCTGAAGGTACTGAACTACCTGATTCACAGCTTCGACTCCGATGTCGTGACCGTTGATTACCGTGTGCGGGGCTTTACCCGTGATGTTGATGGCACCAAACATTACATCGACCACGACATCAACTCGATCCAGAACTATCTGACTGAAGACACTCAGAACGCTTATCAGATGATCGACGTGAATGTGTATCAGGAAAACCTGTTCCACACCAAAATGATGCTGAAAGAATTCAACCTCGACAACTATGTGTTCGGGGTCAATGCCAGCGAACTCGATCCTGCGGAAGCACAGTCCATTGAGGATCGTCTGCGGCGCGAAATGCTGGAAATCTTCTATTCCCGCAACGTCGAGTAAAATACTCCGGATGGCGGCAAGGTGCTCTTTGCCGCCTCTGACGAGCTGATCAGGCGAAGGCCTTGCCAGACATGAGTTTCTGAACCATGGGCCGGATAACCAGATCCATGGCCAGAGCCATTTTCGGCCCGGGTATCACCAGGGTATCGTGACGAGACAGGGTGCTCTGCGGGATCGCTTGAAGCAGCCAGGGGAAATTCACCTCCGCCGATTCCCGGAAATGGATCACCACCATGCTCTCATCTTCACTGGGCACATCCCTGGCCACAAACGGATTCGAGGTGTCGACCAGGGGAATCCGCTGAAAGTTGATATGGGTGTGGGAAAACTGGGGCACGATGTCACGCACATAGTCGTCCATACGGTTAATAATGGTCTGAACCACCGCATCCTGGCTGTAACCCCGCTGATTGGTATCCCGGTGAATTTTCTGAATCCATTCCAGATTCACAATGGGCACCACGCCAATCAGCAAGTCCACATATTGGGCTATGTTGTAACGGTCACTGACAACGCCTCCGTGCAACCCCTCATAGAACAGCACATCCGTGTCCGCAGGCAGTGATCCCCACGGAGTAAAGGTCCCCGGCTTGTGGCCGGCGGCTACCAATGCCCGGTCTTCATCATGCACGTACTGTCGATACCGGCCGTTTCCAGTGTGGCTGTAGTCGTAAAACAAGGCTTCCAGCCGGTCAATGTGGTTCGCAGCCAAGGCAAAGTGGTTACGCTCACCGAACAGCCCCTTGGCAGCCAGCCGGGCCATCTGTTCCCGGGTATAGCGGTGAAAACTGTCACCACTTACCATGGCCGCCTGCATCCTCTCACTGGCGAAGACACGGCTGAAAATCTGACTGGTGGTCGTGGTGCCGGCCCCGGAAGAGCCGGTCACCGCGATGATAGGATGGCGTCTGGACATAACGAACCGGATTCCTGAATGGGGTGTCAGACGAGACTGGTCAAAAGGCGGGGCTTTTCGACCACAAAGCCCTGAGCGTAATCCACTCCCAGCTGCCTGAGCCTGTCCAGCACTTCCCGGGATTCAACTTGCGAGGCGATCACTTCCCGGCCCATATAGTGCGCCATCTCGACCATTGACCTCACCATGGCCTGGTCGGTCTGATCGGCCGCGAGTTGCCCGGTGAACGCGTTATCAATCTTGATGAGGTCAACCGGCAGCGAACGCATGAACTGGTACGAACTGGGGCCACTACCGAAGTTACCCAGACAAAAGCGACATCCAAGCTCCTTCATTTCCATCATGAATTCCGATACGGCCTGAAGGTCATTGATGGCGGAAGCTTCGGTCAGCTCAAACCACAGGCGCTCAATAGGAGCGTCTTTTTCGCTGAGCTTCTCGTAAATAAACTCCAGCAACGACTGGTCATTCAGAGAGTAACCCGACAGATTAATGCAGACGCCTCCCAGGTGGCGAGGGTCAGGCGCTTTATCCCGGAGCCAGTCCAACATGTGTCCGACGACCCAGCGATCAACGGCTTGCATGCAGTCATAGCGTTCGGCCATACGCACAAGATCCTGCCCGGTAATCAGCTGACCGCCCTCATCGTACATACTGATCAGGATCTCATACTGAGCAGCCATGCGAGTCGCACTGTGCAACGGAATCATTTTCTGGCAACGCAGCAGCATCCTCTCTTCATCCGGACTGCTCAGGCCTGCAACACGGGCCGCAATCAGCTCCTGCCTGGCCTGATCATCAGCATCCAGGGAATAGAGTACTATCTGGCCCGGGCCTTTGTCCCTGGCGGCTCCAAGCGCCTGCTCAGCCGCTTTCAGCCATTTTTCGGCACTGATCAGGGCAGGCAATTCCTGAGCCATGCCAACATTCGCACTAAGCTGATAACGACGCCCCTGATACTCAAAGGCACACTCCGTAATCGCCGCCACCAGTTTATCCGCGGTATCCGCCCCCTGTTCCTCCGGTACCAGCATCGCAAATTCGTTACCGCTCAGGCGAGCCACCGGCATACCATCACCAACGTACTGGCATATAAGATCAGCCACCTGCTTCAACGCCTCGTCACCAGCCTGATAGCCGGCCGTATCGTTCAGCAGGCGGAAGCCCCGCAGATCCAGATGCAGCAAGGCGCGGCTATCCTCCCGGCGAGCCAGCTGCTGCTCCAGCATGCGCTCAAACTCCCGGCGATTCAGAAGACGCGTCAATTCATCGTGGGTCGAGGTCCAGGACAGCTGGTCATAAACATTGCGCACCATTCGGTCAATGCTTTCATCCACCAGCGGGCGGTCATACTGACTATCCGCGACAATGACGCCTTTGCGCATCTGGCGGGCCAGGTTTTCCAGCTCAAGCTCAACGACCCGCATACCCTGATGATTAACAAACACGAACCGGCTGAAGCCTCTCGCAATCCAGACCAGCCGGATATACTGAGGGTCATCCGCTTTGGTCTGATCCCGAAGCCAGTCACCAGTGCGCAGTTGCTGGGCCTGATTTATCCAGCGCTGAAGACTGCGCTGTTCACGCTCGCTGAGCACACGTTTGTCAGGCCTGACCGGGCTGGACGCTGGCATGTCGACCATCTCTGGTGCCGTGTCAGGACGACGCACAAGAAACTGTTTCAATTCGTCGCGAATCTGGGAAGACGGCATGTGATTACTGGAAATGGAGGCCAGGCCATCCTGTATCAACCTGAGAAGCTCCGGCAAATTGATGCTGCGGTCCGGATCTTCGGAAAACGCCATCAAAGAATCGATCACCGCCAGGTAATCTTGCCAAAGCTGACTATCCGCCCCCTGTCGGATCCAGGTCAGCGACAGCAGATCACGCCACCCACCGTCCAGAAGGCTCACCAGGGCCTTAGGCACTTTTTGCCCGGCGAGCTTCCCATCCAGAGCGCTCGCCACCGCTTTTTTGGACTCGGCCACTTTCTGCGCGCCTTCGGCCGCAGCAGTCACCCGCTCAACATTGCGGCGGTAGACCAGATTCTGACGGTCGATCAGGGTATCGAGCTCTCCCACTGTCTGTTCAAACACCCCGGTGTCCTGCTCAAACTCTGTTGCAATACGATGAACCAACTCATCCACCCGACGCTGGACAACCGGATTCAGACGCCCTCCTTTCTGCCCCAATTGCGCCAACCGGTCCATAACACCTCGGACCGGGCTGCCCTGATCTTCAAAGAAGGAAGAATCTCGCATCACCACCTTTAGGACCGGCACTTCCAGTTGCCGCATCCGGCTCTGGGCATAATCACTCAGCTTGGGGCTCTCCACCACGCTTCGGAAAAACCGGTCAACCACATCCAGCGTCTGCTGTTGCTCACTGTTCAGACGGGTGCCCCCGGTTTCCCGGATTTTATCGACAACCCGCTCCCGTAAGGGAGCATCCGCGTCATCCGAAGCAGCAGCCCGCAACTGCAGCTCCTGCAGCTCCCGATGCAACTCACCCTGTGACAAAGGTCGGGCGTTGGCCTGGAACGGCTCAGCCTCCACGTCTCCCGGCCCCAGACGGCTGGTCTGCAACGTGTTCAACAGATTTCTGACGGTCGCAAACGCCGTTTGCGCAGCACGCGCATAGCCTCGAAACTCCCCAGCCGCCCGGTGTTTCGTGGCGCGGACCGGGGGCGTAGCACTCGCCGCCGCTGGCGCTGTCGCCTGACGTTCAGGGCCAGGCGTTCTGATGGTGGGCTTCGCTGGTGAGGCCTTTTTTGGAGGGGCCTGCTCGCTCAGGTAACGGGACAAATCCAGATCCGGCAGAACACCATGCCGTATCAGAATGTTATTCAGTTCCCGGTACAACGGTTCCAACTGTTTGATAACGGTCTCTTCAAAGGTTTTCAGGCAAACCTTTTCGACGTCCCGACTGACTTTAAACTGAGCCATAGCCGTATGGAACGCTTCACAGACCAAGGCGGGACCAAGAGGATTGTGGTGCCCTGTACGGTTCGCAATCCCCAGCTTGTCCAGCCGGAGCTTGAGCTGAAGAAGATCCCCCCGATACAGAGTATCCGCCCGGGTCACCATCACCCGAATGGCCAGCCAATCCTCAAACTCATTCTTGTCGACCACCGACAGCACCGATCCGGGAGCGCCTTTAGGCTCAGGCTTCAGCGGCGATTCCAGGCTCCGGCTCATGTAATGCCAAAGAACCCTCTGCCGCCCCTGTATCTGGCCTGACGCGTCCATGAACTCGTTGGCAAGCTGATCGTTAGACGCCCGCTGCGCCGCTGACCGCAAAGCCTCTACGGTACGAACAAAGCAGGCATCCATGAGCGGTTCAATAAAACGGGTTACGGTGCGGGCACACTGATGCAGCACAAACTGGACACGCTCACTGGGCGCGCTGAGGGAAGACCTGGACAACTCCCCCGCACTGCCGCAAAGCTGGAGCATCGCGTTGAAAGCGTCGGATTCCGGGCGAGTAAAGTGCACGCCCATGGCCCCGTCAATCCGCCGGACCGGGCTGACATGAAGTTCATAGCGGCGATGGCTCTCGAGGCCCCGGAACCGAACGGTCAGTTCAGACAAGCTGCCTTGGGCGAACGCCCGGTCAATTTTCCCGGAGGTCTCTCCGGAATAGCGGATAAACATACCCTCAGCACAGAAATCTGCGATCTGGCAGGGCCAGGCCTCCCCAGTACCGGCATCAATCTGCGCGGCAAGTTTGATCGGCTGTCGGGGGCTGCTACGACGCTCTCTCGGATCCATGAACTACCTGACCAGTTGCAAAGCCGGCATGTTGCCGGATGAGCATATCCGGCCAACGTCCCTGGGTGGGTGTGAGTACGAGCTGCTATGATAAAGCTTACCGCGACTGGTTAGAAACCCATGACAGGCTGTGCCGGCCAGGGAAACGCCAAACCTCGTACCACTGCCATCATAACATGATGATTCATGAGACAGCTTAGTCAGATCTATCTTCTTTTACTACTGATAGCTCCGATCACGGGATGCTCAACCGTCAGCTATTACAGCCAGGCCATCAGCGGCCATCTGTCGATCATGCTGAGAAAGCAACCCAACACCGAGCTGATCGCCAATGCCAACACTCCACCAGAACTCCGGCGCCAACTCCTGTTCGCAGAACAGGCCCGCACGTTTGCCAGACATGAGCTGGCACTACCGGTAGGCGGGGCGTTCAGCGAGTACGTCTCACTCGGTCGCCCCTGGGTTGTCGTCAACCTCGTGGCCGTGCCCGAGTTTTCACTGTCTCCCCACCAGTGGTGCTATCCGGTCATTGGCTGTCAGGCCTACCGGGGTTACTTCAGCCTGAACGAGGCCCGGAAAGAACAAGCAGGCTTCCAGGAACAGGGCTTCGACACCATGATTGGAACCGTTACCGCCTATTCCACCCTGGGGTGGTTTGATGACCCGCTGCATACCGGATTTACGGCACTGCCGGATGACCGCATGGTCGCCCTGATGTTTCATGAACTGGCTCACCGCGTCATCTATATCAAGGGCGATACCGCTTTCAACGAAAGTTTTGCCACCGCCGTCGAACTGGAGGGGCTACGGCTCTGGCTTCAGCGAACCGGGTCAGAGGAAGGCTTCACTCAGGCTCTGAAGCGTTTGCAGTATCGGGAACAGACACTCACGCTGGTCATACACACCAGCCAGAAACTTCATCACCTGTACGATCAGCAGGAATCCCTTGGCACACCAACCCTCAGGGCCCGAAAAAAGCAGCTCTTTGATGAACTGGCCGATGCTTATGCCGGTCTGGCGGAGCAGTACTCGGCCCCCGGGCCACTGGGCAGCCCACCGGTACGGCTGAACAATGCGCATCTGGCCCTGTTTCGTCAGTACAATCAACACGTTCCGGCATTCCGGCAGCTGCTGAAGGAGTCAGGCTACGACTTTGGTGAGTTTTACCGGGTCACCAAGGCGCTGGCCGGACAGTCAACCACCTCCCGCGACGCACAACTGCAGACTCTGTCAGAGCGGTTTGTAGAATACCTTTGAGTTCCTTTGCGTATTGTACGAAGCCAGTTTCGGGCCCGGTAACTCCTGCACCACCGTTGGCAGAAACCCCCGTTCCCGGAACCAGTGTTCGGTCTGAGTCGTCAGAACAAACAGCCTCAGAACGCCCTGCGCTCTGGCAAGCTTCTCAACCATAGCGAGAATCTCATCCCCCCGGCCAGCGCGCCGGTAGGATGGATCGACTGCAAAGCAGGACAGCTCACCTGCGTTTTCGTCCGGATAGTGATAGAGAGCCGCACAACCGACAATGGTCCCGTCCCGTTCCGCCACAACGAACCGGTCAATTTCGGTTTCCAGCATTTCCCGGGAGCGGCGAACCAGCACACCCTGCTCCTCCAAGGGCTGAATGAGTTCAAGAATGCCGCCGATATCCTCAACTCTGGCCTGACGAATCTGCTCATAGTTGTCACCACTGACCAACGTGCCGGAGCCATCCCGGGTAAACAATTCTTCCAGCAAAGCCCCGTCTTCCGCATAGCTGATGATATGAGCGCGCCGGACACCTTTCACGCAGGCATCACAGGCGGCTTTAAGTAAAGCGGCGTCGTGCCCGGTTACCGCGTTACCATTCAACCGTTCCGAGGCCTGACGGGCCGAGAGTTCGCGAATCAGGCCTCCGTCTTCCTCCAGCAACCCCTCGTCATCAATAAAAACAATCAGTTTTTCCGCCTGCAGGGCGGCCGCAACCTGACTGCCCACGTCTTCGTATGAGAGGTTAAACGTGTCTCCGGTGGGCGAATACCCCATGGGAGGCAGTAAAACAATATGTCCCAGTTCCAGAAGCTGCTCAATGCCACGGGTATCAACCCGCCGCACCCGGCCAGTGTAGCCAAAGTCGATGCCATCAAGGACGCCAACGGGCTTGGCGGTCACATAGTTGCCACTGCTGACCCGGATACGGGCGTTATGCATGGGTGAATTCACCAGCCCCATGGAAAGCTGACTTTCGAGGTACGAACGGAGCCCGCCAATGGCTTCCATGACCAGCGGCAGATGGTCATCCGGGGTAATACGCAACCCCCGGGCAAACGAGGATTCCAGCCCGGCGTCGTCGAGACGTGACTGGATCTGGGGACGCCCACCGAAGGCAACCACAAGCCTCACTCCCAGGCTACTGAGCAAGGCGATATCGTGGATTATGTTAATAAAGTTACGGTGCTCAATAGCGTCCCCAGGCATGGTCAGCACAACCGTTCGGCCTCGATGGGCATTGATATACGGAGAAGAATGGCGGAACCCATGCAGCCAGTCGTTTGATTTCAAACCTTTATTCCTTTTGCCCTGATTGTGCTTTTCGTAATGGAGATTACTGAATCGGCAGGCAATCTGCCGTCAGCGTGCTCAGACACAGAACGTTCTGATCAGTCCCTTCAAAATATCCACGGTCGGCTGTAGCTGAGACAGCTCAAGATATTCATCCGGCTGGTGCGCCTGATCAATCGAGCCGGGCCCCATTACCAGCGTTTCCAAACCCAGTTTCTGCAGCCAGGGCGCTTCCGTGGCAAAGGCAACCGCCTGGGCCTGATGGCCGGTGAGTTTTTCACAGGCCTTAACCAACGCGGCATCCGCTGGTGTTTCAAAAGGCGGCACGCCATCAAACAGCGGCTCAAAGGTGAGTTTGAGGTCCCTCCGTTCCGCCAGCGGGCGCACCCGCTCCAGGATTCCCTGGCGCAGAGCCTCCATGCTCATACCAGGTAAAGGACGCAGGTCGAAATGAAGCTCGCACTGGGCGCAAATCCGGTTCGGGTTATCGCCCCCGTGAATGCACCCCAGATTCATCGTTGGCACCTGCACCTTGAAGTTGGGGTTGCGGTAAGTGTCCTGCCACTCTTGCCGCAAGGTCAGCAACTCACCTAACGCCTCATGCATGCCTTCAAGGGCGTTACGGCCCAGGGCCGGATTGGATGAGTGACCAGACTGACCCTCAAACCGCAGCCTCTCCATCATGATGCCTTTATGCATCCGCACGGGCCTGAGGTCTGTCGGCTCACCGATCACCGCATAACGGGCTTTGGGTTTGCCGGCTTCCGCCAGTGCCCGGGCACCGTTCATGGAGCTTTCTTCGTCGGCCGTGGCAAGGATAATCAGCGGCTGTTTCAAAGGCTGATTTACGAACGCTTTAGCGGCTTCGATCGCCAAAGGAAAAAAACCTTTCATGTCGCACGTACCCAGACCGTACCAGCGATTGTCTTTTTCCGTGAGACTGAACGGGTCACTCTGCCAGCGTTTGTCGTCGAATGGCACAGTATCCGTGTGCCCGGAAAGTACCAACCCACCGGGCCCGCTGCCCAGCGTGGCGATCAGGTTGAACTTGCCAGGCATGCCCGGTACGTCCAGGATTTCCACGGCAAACCCAAGCGGTTCCAGCCATTCGGCGAGTGTACGAACCACCGCTTCGTTGCTGTGATCCCATTCCGGTGAGGCACTGCTGATGGACGGCAGTGCAATCAATCGCGAGAGCATCTCCCGGATGCCCGGCACGCCGCCTGCTGCACTTGTGGTCACTGTCACCTTCGCCTCCCGCCCCGGCGTCACTCCGGGCGACCCCGGCGCCAGACTTCAAACTGTGTAATCGCACGCATCAGGATCGGGTAAGCCACTTCGCCACCCGCCACCGTTCTGGCGATCTCCAGATCCCTCTCTCCCACACTGACCAGCCGCCCCTCCACGTCGTTATCGTTAGAGAGCGTTACCCTTACCCGGTGCCCGAGCCAGTCTCCTGCACGTTCAACGGTATCAGGGTACCACTGCTCCACCTCAGGGTCTTCCGGTGGCACCACCGGTTCCAGCGCTTTGGCCGGTGGTTCAGGCGCCACTTGCTGAATGGGCGTCAGAAAAACATCTGGCACACCAGCCCCATTGTAGGTGACCTCCCAGTCTGCGCCTTCTTCCTGATTAGGGCGCACGGGCAACCCGAGCATCTCCGACGCGGGAGACAATGACAGGCTCAGTTCCCCACCCTCCATCAGCCACTGCCGATAAAGCGCCAGCAATTGCGGGCTGGCCTCCAAAGCACGTGCCCGAAGCCCGGCCTCCAGGGCCACTACACCCCTACCTGCCCAGGCGCTGACCTCAAGGCCGGTTTCCCGGGCACAGTAGGCAGACATCCGGCGCATCAACCCAGCATCACGAAGGGTCAGCCGCACCGGGCCGGGCCCCAGGGCCGCTGGGGTATTCAGGTTGCCCAGCGTTAACCGGGCGTCCGGCCAGGTCAGCTCCAGGCTTCCCGTTTCCCGGGTATTCAGTTCCAGACGCAGGGCGCCCGGGGTTTGTTCCAGCACCAGATCACCCCGGATATCGGGAACCCCCATCCGCATCAGATCACCGCTGCTGATTTGCTGCCGCGGATCCGGAGCACAGGAAAGCGTGGTCAGTGGCACCTGAGCAGCCTCATCCGGTGCCGCCGTCACCCAGTTCCGGAACATCGTCGGTTCAAGATTAATACTGGCCTGCTCAACAGACAACCGCCACTGCGCAGGCAAGGACTCCGGATTCAGCAACGTGGTCAGCAACGTCACCGGGGACCCTGTCTCCAGCTCTACCAGCCCTAGCTGCAACGGTTGGGTGAGCCGAAAATCCTCCCAACGTGCTTTTCTGACAATAACACGACCATCCAGAGAAGAACTGATCCCTCCCCTCTCCTCCAGCACACCCGTTTCAGACAGGGCTGCACGCGCCTCTGACAGGCGCTGATCCATCAACCACCAAACGCCGGCCTTAAAGCCGGCGAAGACCACTATTCCTGTGAGTATGAGAAATGACAGCAGGCGTTTCATCCGGCAACCCCCGGCCAGTAGTATCAGTTACGGGAAATCAGGGTGCCAACACCCTCGTCGGTAAAGATTTCCAGCAAGCAGGCGTGAGCAACACGACCATCAATAATATGTGACGTACGCACTCCGTTCTCTACCGCACTGAGGGCGCAACGGATCTTGGGCAGCATGCCACCATGAATGGTTCCATCTTCGATCAGCTCATTCACCTGCTGGGCCGTCAGCCCCGTGAGAACTTTGTCGTCCTTACTTTTCAAACCAGACACATTGGTCAGCAGGATCAGTTTCTCCGCTTTCATGGCCTCTGCCACCTTGCCGGCCACCAGGTCCGCATTGATATTGTAGGACGCGCCATCCGGCCCCACACCGATTGGTGCAATCACCGGGATGACATTGCTGCGGGTTAGCATGTCAATGACATCAACATTCACACTGGCCACCTCGCCAACGTGCCCAATGTCGATGATCTCTGGCCGTTCAAGCTCTGGCGAGCGATTCACCACTTCCAGTTTCCGGGCACGGATCAGGTTGGCGTCCTTACCCGTCAACCCCACCGCCGTGCCACCGTGGGCATTGATCAGGGACACGATTTCCTTATTCACCTGCCCACCGAGCACCATTTCAACAACATCCATGGTTTCGGCATCGGTCACCCGCATCCCATTAACAAAACGGGACTGAATGTTCAGCCGCTCCAACAGTTCCCCGATCTGCGGACCACCACCGTGAACGACGATCGGGTTGATGCCAACCAGCTTCATCAGCACCACATCCCGGGCAAAACTGCTCTTGAGGTCTTCATTTTCCATGGCGTTACCGCCGTACTTGATGACCACCGTCTTGCCGGTAAACCGTTGGATATAAGGCAGTCCGCGACTCAGTACCGAGGCCACCTGCATTGCAGTTTCACGATCCAGCGCCATGATGTTGTGTTTTTCCTTACGATAAAAATGAGTTTCAGAAATCCGCCACCAGGTCCGGCGCGGCTTTCTGTAATTGTTCACGGAACACGGATTTGATCCGTTCCAGTGCCTGTTCGGTTTCCGCCTCAAACCGGAGAACCAGAACCGGCGTGGTATTGGAGGCACGGCACAGCCCCCAGCCATCGGCATAATCTACCCGAATACCATCAATGGTACTGATATTGCCTTCGCCGAAATCAGCCTGCTGGCCAAGCCGCTCAATGATCGCGAACTTGTCCTTCTCCGTCACCTCGACATTCAGTTCGGGAGTACTGACATCCTCAGGGAAATCCTCGAAGACTTCGTCAGCGTGGCGGTCCTCAATGCCCAGAATTTCCAGCAGCCTGGCCGCCGAGTAAAGCCCATCATCGAAACCATACCAACGCTCACCAAAGAAGACGTGGCCGCTCATCTCACCCGCCAGCAACGCGCCGGTTTCCTTCATCTTCGCTTTCATCAGAGAGTGCCCGGTCTTCCACATGATCGGGCGCCCCCCGGCTTCGGAAATGACACCGGCCAGTCGGCGACTGCATTTCACGTCATAGAGCACATCGGCACCAGGATTTCGGGAAACCACATCCCGCGCAAAAAGCATCAGCAGGCGGTCAGGCCAGATGATCTTGCCACTGTTGGTGACAACCCCCAGACGATCACCGTCTCCGTCAAAGGCCAGACCGATGTCTGATCCTGTCTCCTGAACCCGACGGATCAGGTCCTGCAGGTTTTCCGGCTTGCCGGGATCCGGATGGTGATTGGGAAACTCGCCGTCCACCTCACAGTATAACGGCGTCACCTCACAGCCCAGCTCTTCGACCAGCATGGGGCCAAGTTCCCCGGCGATGCCGTTACCGGCGTCGACCACCACCTTGAGGGGTGCCGCCACGGCAATGTCTCCCACAATGCGGTCAAGGTATGCCCGGCGGACGTCGCCCCGGGACTGACTCCCCTGTCCACTGGTAAAATCCGCCGTCTGGATACGTTGGTACAACCCCTGAATTGCCTCTCCGGACAGGGTTTCTCCCCCCAGCATGATTTTCAGTCCGTTGTAACTGGCCGGGTTGTGACTCCCGGTTACCATAACCCCGGAGCCGGTTTGAAGGTGATGGGTAGCAAAATACAAGACGGGTGTCGGGATGGCACCGAGATGCACCACATTGCAGCCAGTTGACAGGATGCCGCGCCCCAGCGCCTCGGCCAGCTCCGGGCTGGAATGGCGCCCATCGTAGCCAATACAGAGGTCCGTCACACCCCGGTCTGCCGCTTCCGAGCCGATCGCCCGGCCAATAACCTCAACCACCTCGGCAGACAGGTTCTGGCCAACAATACCCCGGATGTCGTAGGCCCGGAATATCTCAGGGTCAACCTGGACAGCCGGAAGCTCAGCCTCCGCCACCTCGGGAATATCCTCATCAAACAGCGAGTCACCGGAACTGCCAAACCCCAGCACATCCTCGTCACCATCAAGCATGTCGATGTCCAGCATGTCCTTGTCCTGAAACAAGGGTTCTTCTTGCTCAGCCTCCGCGGGCTTTCTGCGAACCGGCGCCGATTTGGACGCCGCGGTTTCTGCAGCCTTCGCTACGCGCTTGTCCACCATTTGAGATAAACGGAACAGCACCTCACCGGCGGACGACACCATATCCCAGCGCAACGCCGGAATCTTCATCCGCTCACCACCAAAGGCCTTATGCGCCCACTGGATCAGTGCAGTCATATCTTGCCGGATTCCTCGCTGAGCATTCCCCAGCAGGAGCCACACCACAATCGCCGCGGCCAGTGCCTGCAAACCAATCATCATCGCAAGGGCAACCGAGCTCACCTGTGTGGTGGGAGCCGATGCCGGCTGATAGCTGACCTTCCAGTCAGGATTAACCAGCGTTCGGGACACCTCCGGGCCAGCCCCGCTGCCAGTGCTCACCACCGTCCGGGAGGCACCGGAAACCGTTTGCACCAGAGACAGCTGCCCGCCGAGGTCCTGGTTACTGACCACCAGCCAGGGCCGGATGTAAGAGGCCTCAAATACAACCAGCACACTGCCAACCACAGCATTACTGACAGGGTGACGGATCGCCGCGGCAAACTGCAGATACCACTGATTGTCCCTGGGATAGGCATCGGGCACCAGGGTCTGGCCATTTTCAGCTCTGCGAGCCAGCTCCAGCCCCGCAAACCCCAACAGAGAGTCATCATTGCCAGTGCGAGGAACTTCCCGGTACGGGAAGACGAACACCTCAGACGCCCCGGGCAAAGCGCTGTTCAGCTGCTCTGCAAGATCGCCCGCACTGGATTTGTCAGCCAGCATCTGTGCAACATACCGCTGATTCGCCAGCGCTTGCACCTGGGCCTGCAAGGCAGTCAACGACTGATTCAAACGCTGCCGGGCACCGTCAACCACGATCGCGCTGTCCTTCGCGTAGCGCGTTCCGGCCGCTGGCTCGACCACCAGAAAGTGCGACAACACCGCTGCAACAACGCCGGCCACCAGCACCACCAGTGCCTGGACCAGCCCCACTGAGCTCAGCCTCTTCAGACGTGGTCCAGCTGAGTCTTTAGACGGCTTATCCTGTTTCTGTTTTTTTCCGGGGTTCTTCTCCGGCTGCTCATCTCCGGAAGACGCATTGGTTTTTTTCTTGGCGAATTTCATAGTGCATCCCGCAGTTATTTTTTCCCGGACAATTCATTATCCGCTGAGTATAGACGCCGGCCAACCGGCTCGCTGTCGGTCCTGACAGCCCCTATTCAGTGACTCCCGGTGGAGCCAAACCCACCCGCGCCCCGATCACTGGCATCGAATTCATTCACTACGTCAAATTCCGCCTGCACAACCGGCACCAAGACCATCTGGGCGATCCGCTCCCCCACTTCAATGGTGAAGGGGGTCTGCCCCCGGTTCCAACAAGACACCATCAGCTCACCCTGATAATCCGAGTCAATCAATCCCACCAGATTACCCAGCACAATTCCGTGTTTGTGCCCCAATCCGCTCCGGGGCAGAATCATCGCCGCCAGCCCCGGGTCCGAAATATGCACCGACAGGCCCGTCGGAATCAGATGCGTTTCCCCGGGCAGGACCGTCTTCGGTTCGCTCAGTGCAGCCCGCAGGTCCAGGCCGGCAGAGCCTTCCGTGGCGTACTCGGGAAAGGGAATCGCGGTGCCGATGCGGTCATCCAGAATCCGCACCTGAAGTTTTCGTTTACTCATACCTGATCAATCCTGCTGCTGTGATCTGCAATCAACGCCACCAGACGGGCGGCAATCGCCTGTTTACTGTCAGGGCCAATTGATTCGGTGCCCTCGGGCCAGAATACCGTGACCGCGTTCCTGTCGCTGCTAAAACCGAGTCCGGGAACGGACACATCATTGGCAACAATCATCTTGAGTTTCTTACGCATCATCTTGTCTGTTGCATACCGCGCCACATCTCGTGTTTCTGCGGCAAAGCCAACCGTAAACGGCGCATCAGTCCGCGCGGCAATGGTTGCCAGCGTGTCCGGATTCCGCACCAGTGAAAGATTCATACTGTCACTGGATTTTTTGATCTTCTGACTGACAAAGGCTTCTGGTCGGTAATCTGCAACGGCGGCGGTGGCCACAAAAATATCACACCCTTCATCCACGGCCCGGCTCGATGCCTCCAGCATTTCCTGCGCCGTGCAGACTGGCCTGACATCAACGCCGGGGGGAACCGCCAGGCTGACAGGGCCGCTGACCAGAACCACCGAGGCTCCCGCTGCCGCGGCGGCCGCCGCAATCGCGTATCCCATCTTGCCGGAGCTGTGGTTCGTAATGTAGCGCACAGGGTCTATCGGTTCCCGGGTAGGCCCGGCAGTCACAACCACGCGACGTCCCGCCAGCAGTCCTGAAGGGCTTTCCTGCCTGGCCTCCAGTCGCCCGACCAGTTGTTCCGGCTCCAGCATGCGACCCGGGCCGGTATCACCGCATGCCTGCTCACCCTGATCCGGCCCCCAGATCGTAATCTGCGGGTCTTCTGAAAGCAGCGCCAGGTTCCGCTGAGTCCGGAAATTCCTCCACATGGCCTGATTCATGGCCGGTGCAACCGCAATTGGCGCGTCTGTCGCACAACAAACCGTCGTCAACAGATCATCCGCCAAACCATGGGCCAACCGGGCCATGAAGTCAGCCGTCGCCGGCGCGATCACCACCTGATCCGCCCACTTCGCCAGTTCAATGTGCCCCATCCCGGCCTCTGCTTCCGGGTCCAGCAGAGAGGTACGCACCGGCTCCCCACTAAGAGCCTGAAACGTCAGTGGCGTAATAAAGGCTTCAGCCCCGGCCGTCATCACAACCCGCACTTCATGGCCGGCCTTCTTCAACAACCTGACCAGCTCCGCACTCTTATAGGCGGCAATACCACCGGTTATTCCCAACAATACTCGCTTGGCGGTCATGCGGGCTCCGTAATCCCGTGAAATGAAAGAGTTATAAGATAGCACGCTGAGCGATGGCGGGCAGCCTGCAGGGCGACCTGTTCGTTTACCAAATGTTACCTTTTGGAGTAACCTTTGTAATTTCGAGAACCCGATGCAGGAAGCATCCAAACCCACGACTGCAAGGAAGCCCAAATGACCTCCAGCCACTGGCCAACCGACGAGCGCCCGCGTGAGCGACTGCTCACTCACGGCCCCGAATCCCTGTCTGATTCAGAACTTCTGGCCATTTTTCTGCGCACCGGCACCACCGGCATGCCCGTCATGGCGCTGGCCCGACATCTGCTAACCGAGTTTTCCGGCCTTCGCGGCCTGATGACCGCCTCGCGGCGGCAGTTCTGCCAGGTCAAAGGCCTGGGAACCGCCAAGTATGCTCAGGTGCAGGCCGCCATGGAAATGGCCCGACGGGTCACGGAGGAACCGCTCCGGCAGGGAGACCCCCTGCGCTCCCCTGAAGACACCCGCCGCTACCTGACCAGCCGGCTCGGCACTTACCCTCACGAAGTCTTCGCCGGCCTGTTTCTGGACAATCGCCATCGAATCATTCAATACCGTGAACTGTTCCGAGGCACCATTGACGGGGCAGCCGTCTACCCAAGGGAAGTCGTTCGCCAGGCACTGGAAGACAACGCCGCGGCCGTTATTTTCGCACACAATCACCCTTCCGGGGTCGCCGAGCCCAGCGCTGCAGACGTCACACTCACCCGACGGCTGAAAGAAGCGCTCGGCCTGGTCGACATCAGGGTTCTTGACCATATGGTTATTGGCCACGGTGAGGTAATATCCCTGGCTGAACGTGGATTGATGTAGTCTGGTGAAGAACGTCGCCCCGAAACTGGCCAAATTCCCAACAATTTTTTGCGTTGGGCCATCAGTTCTGGTATAAAAGCGTCCCTTTCTGGCGGCGTCTGGCGAGCAGCGTTCTGTTTCAGAAGCGCAAACCGGCAGCAGGTATGGCTCCGGAGCAACCAGAGACGCATTTAAAACGAATTCGTATTACAGAGACCATTGCTCAGGTCGGAGGCAAGTATGTCCAGAGTTTGTCAGGTTACCGGTAAGCGTCCGGTTACCGGTAACAATGTTTCCCACGCGATGAACCACACTCGTCGTCGTTTTCTGCCGAATCTGCAGAACCACCGTTTCTGGGTTGAGTCCGAGAAACGCTTCGTGAAGCTGCGCGTTTCCACCAAGGGCATGCGCATCATCGACAAAAAAGGCATTGACGCTGTGCTGGCCGATCTTCGTGCCCGCGGCGAGAAAGTTTAAGGAGCCGCATCATGCGCGAGAAAATCAAGCTGGTATCTTCAGCAGGCACTGGTCACTTCTACACGACCAACAAGAACAAGCGTAACACCCCGGAAAAAATCGAGATCAAGAAGTACGATCCGGTTGTCCGTAAGCACGTTGCGTACAAGGAAGCCAAGATCAAGTAATTGATCCCGCCTCCACAAAAAAACCCGGCTTTCAGGCCGGGTTTTTTTGTGCCTGTTCAAACACCCCTCAGAAGGTCTCCAGATAGCCTCTCGGCAGAGCGACGTCCATCGCAATAGGCAAGTGGTCTGAAACCGGGTAACTCACCACTTCCGAACGCCGGATTTCAAGGGACGGACTGACCAGAATGTGATCAAGAGCACGCTCTGGCCGCCAGCTAGGGAAGCTGTGAGCCGTTGCAGGCAATGGAATAAGATCGGTTTCTCGCAATGGCGTCTGTGTCAGCAACTGTTCCGCATGGGCGTTCATGTCCCCCATCAAGACAACATGGCGGTAATCGGCGATCAACTCCCGAACAAACCCAAGCTGCTTCTGCTGGGCCGACTTGCTCAGTGACAGGTGCATCAGCACCAGCACCAAGGGATCTTCTTTCATTCCATAACGGGCAATGATGGCTCCGCGCCCCGGGATTAGCCCAGGCAGCTTGTGCTCAGTCACATCCAGCGGGCGAAAACGGCTCAGCAACCCATTACTGTGCTGAGCTATCTGGCCAAGATTGCGATTTAACTGCTGATACCAATAGGGGATACCGGCGGCTTCGGCAAGGTACTGCACCTGATTGATATAGCCACTGCGCAAGCTTCCACCATCACACTCCTGCAGGGCGACTACATCGTACTGGCTCAGCAGAGAGGCAATCCGGTCAAGATTGTCGTATCGACGGCGGTTGGGCAGAAAGTGCTGCCAACTTCGGGTCAGGTAGTGGTGGTAGGAAGAGGTGTTGATACCCACCTGAATATTGAACGTTAGCAGACGAATGTGCCGGTGGGCCTGAAAATCCGGCACATGTTCACTGCCGGAACAGGCCCCCCGGGGGCCTTGCTGATTCCCGAGAATACCACCGATCTGGTTACGGAGTCGCTTATACATTGTCAGCCACTATCCTGGTATCCCTCTTAAAGCACCGGCTCCGGCACCCATGACTTACTCGGAACCATCACGCTCCTTCTCAGCCAGGTACTCAACGAGCTTCAGAACGTTTTCATGACTACCCGCCGTTGAGGCGCTCACCACATACTTTCCATCAACCAGCATAGCCGGTGTCCCGGTAATGCGCGCACCGCGGATTTTGGACTGGGCCTGCTGGACCCGTGCGCGAACACCAAAGCTGTTGTAATTCTTGAGGAACTGCTCGGCATCCACTCCATACCCGGACACAAAGTCAGCCAGAGCTTCCGGGCTGTTCAGCGGGCGGCGCTCACCAGCCAGGGCATCGAACAGAGCATCGTGCACCTTGTCCAGCTCTCCCATTGCCTCCAGGGCATAAAAAGCATAGGCATGAGGCTCCCAGCTCCGCCCCAGCGCCGCCGGTAACCGGACATAGTTAATGTACTCAGGAGCATTCTCTTCCCACGCCTCAGCCAACGGCTTAAACGTGTAACAGTGGGGACAGCCATACCAGAACACCTCTGCCACTTCGACGCCCTCGTCAGCGGCAGTTCTCACCGGATTATCCAGCACCCGGTAATGCTCACCCGCAACCCAGGGCTGAGCCTGCGCCACAGAAGCTGCAGATAACATTGAAATCGCCAGAACGGCGGAAGAGGTAAAGGTTCTGATCATCGGGAATCTCCGAGCCATCAATGAATTTTAAAGGGATTATGACCCAGCACAACGAAAAAGTTCCACCAGAGCCAGTCAGGAAAGCGTTACCGAACGGTTAGGTCTTCACCTTCCAGAGACTAAAAACCCCGCCAGGGCGGGGTTTTTAATTCAGGATGTACTGGCTGACCGCTGATCAGTTCAGGCCAGATACATAACTGGCAACCGCTTCAATTTCTGCGTCTGTCAGCTTGGAAGCAACATCCATCATGATACTGGCATTTGATCCGGTCGCGCGCTCACCGGCACGGTATGCCTTCAGCTGCTTGACCAGATAATCGGCGGTCTGGCCACCCAGAGCCGGGTAACCTGCCGGCTCGTTACCGATGCCTTTCGGGTTATGACAGCCCGCACACGCCGGAACGCCGGACGCCATGTTGCCACCACGGTAAAGCGCCTGCCCCTGCTCAACCAGATCCGGGTTAGCCTGACTAACCACCATGTTCTGGCTGTTAAAATAGGCTGCCAGGTTCTGGAGATCCTGGTCGGACATTGCGCTCAGCATGCCCGTCATCTCAGGAACCGGACGATCCCCGGACTTGATATCCACCAGCTGGTTATACAGATACTTCTCACCCAGGCCAGACAGCTTCGGATACACTGCCATAATAGGCTTGCCACCACCCTGGCCATGACAGCCCGCACATACTACCGCGTTCTGTTCACCCGCTGCCGGATCCCCTGCCCCGTGAGCCAGTGCTGTAAGGCCAACTCCGAGAACAACTCCTGCGATCAGTCTTTTCATGCTCGCTCCGCTTCTCTCATCTTTGCATCTTGAAAGTATTTTCGTTATGCAGCCGGCAGGCACTGAGTCGTCAGGTGCATAACCGGGGCTGACAGCGGCAACGCGAGGCGTCCCGCCGGAAATTGGTGTAGCATTATACATTAATCGCCGATAACTGAAATCCAAAGGAACGCCAACTGTCGTGGACCCTGATCTGACTCAAAAAAGCCTCTCTTTCAACAGCGCCCGGTTTATGATCAGCGCCTCGAAACTGAACGAGTGCCCGCCCGATCATGGCGCCGAAGTCGCCTTTGCCGGCCGCTCCAACGCCGGCAAGTCCAGCGCCCTCAATGCCATTACCGCAAACGGCAAGCTGGCCAGAACCAGCAAAACTCCGGGCCGGACCCGGCTGATCAACTTCTTCAGCCTCAACCGGGAACATGCCCGTCTGGTGGACCTGCCTGGTTACGGTTACGCCAAAGTATCCAGAGACATGAAAGATGACTGGCAACAACACCTCGGGCATTACCTGAACGACCGCCGCTGCCTCCGAGGCCTGGTTCTGGTCATGGACATCCGGCACCCACTCACCGACTTCGACCAAATGATGGTGGAATGGTGCGAGCATAACCACCTGCCCCTGATGATCCTCGCCACCAAGGCCGACAAACTGAAATTCGGCCAGGCCAAAACAGCCATGCTCGGCATCGCAAAGGAACTGAAGGAATACCAGTGCGTGGAGCACCTGATTATGTTCTCCGCCACGTCCAAGCGCGGAGTGGACGAGTGCAGGGACGCCTTGACGCAATGGCTGGAAGCCCCGGAACCGGAGCTGACATAGACGCAAAAAAAACCGGCCTGAAAGAACAGGCCGGTAAAAACGTCAGGGTTTGCGACGTACAAGAGGTCTCTGCGTAAACAGAGAACGAAAACCTGAGAATTCACTCAGGAGACGCGAAGGGCATCCCGTTCCCGGCGTCAGAAAATAGGACCAACGGTGCGGAAAAAAGTTCACACCCCGGCCACTTTCTGACCATCTTGTATATCAACCGTCAACGACACCCGTCTCGGGTAATGTTGGCCGGTACTTTTCCCTCAGGGCCAGCACACGATCCCGATACTCCGGCGTAACATACGGCACTTCCAGAGTGAGCACCTGATAGATCCCCTGCTTCAACTCCCCGAGTGACAGCCCTGACGGTTCCTCCGAGGCATGCGCGGTTTTCAGGAAGGCCATCCAGTTGGTAATCACCAGCCAGACATTCAGGGACATGGCCGAGCGGAGATCATCCGGCTGAGCCTGGACAATTCCGGCCTCGGCCAATTTCCCGAATATCCGGTCAATGGCCGCCAGACACCGATTAGTAAACTCCCGATAATCCCGACGCAACCGGAGATCACTGTCGAGCAGGTACTCCAGGTCCCGGTGGAAAAACCGATAACTCCAGAGGCCATCGAACACCGACTCAAGATAAAACGCCAGATCATCAAGCGTCATCGGCCGGTTTTCAGGAATTTCCAGGTAGTAATCCACCAGTTTTTCGTATGCCTGGAAGATCTCATAGATGATGTCGGACTTGTTACGGAAGTGGTAGTAAAGGTTACCCGGCGATATGGCCAGATGTGCGGCAATGTGATTGGTTGTGATGTTACGCTCGCCCCTCTCGTTAAAGAGCTCCAGGCTGGATAACAGGATTTTGTCTCTGGTTTTCATCGTCATGCCGGTCTTTGTTTTTGTCACTGTCACAGATGGCCCAAAGAGCCATCCCGCCTTCTTGACTGCCTAGAGTATATACTCTAATAATACCCTCAAGCGCAAATCGCACAGATTCTGGCCAACGACAATAACCGACTGCCCGCGCGAGCCAACCCGGCAGTCACGGGGGAGACAAACATGGCAGCCACCGTCGTCCAGCTCACCGAGAGCAAGAAGCAGATCCAACACACACACCGGGTATTTGAGGGGCAAAAGAAGGCCTTCCGAAATAATCCGATGCCGTCTCTGACCGAGCGGAAAGAAAACCTGAAACGGTTAAAACGCGCGCTCCTGGCTCATCAGGACAAACTGGTTGAGGCCATTGACCGGGACTTCAGCTGTCGCTCGCGGGACGAATCCCTGATTGCCGAGGTCATGCCCTCTATTCAGGGCATCAATTACACTCTCAAGCATCTCGGTGACTGGATGAAGCCCTCGCGGCGCCACGTCTCCATCCTGTTTCAGCCCGCCAGCAACAAAGTCTGCTACCAACCCAAGGGCGTCGTGGGCGTCATCGTGCCCTGGAACTACCCGCTCTACCTGGCCGTCGGCCCGCTTGTTGCCGCCCTCGCGGCAGGCAACCGGACCATGATCAAGATGTCAGAATACACCCCCCACACTGCCGCCCTGTTCAAGGAAATCATCGAGTCCATGTTCCCGGAGGATCTCGTGTCTGTCATCCTGGGTGAAGCAGATGTGGCCGCTGACTTTTCTCAACGACCGTTTGATCACCTGCTTTTTACCGGCTCAACCTCTGTGGGCAAGCTGGTGATGCGCGCTGCAGCAGAAAACCTGACACCCGTTACCCTCGAGCTTGGCGGCAAATCACCTGCGATTGTGTCACCCGATGTCCCCATGGAAGACGCGGCGCAGCGGATTGCGTTTGGCAAGGCATTCAACGCCGGGCAAACCTGCGTTGCGCCTGACTACATACTCTGCCCCACCAACCGGGTACAGGCGTTCGTGGATGAATTCCGGGCTCAGTTTGCCGAAATGTACCCCAACCTTCGGGACAACGACGACTACACCGCCATCATCAATGATCGGCAGTACGAGCGACTGCAGAGCTACCTTGAGGATGCCCGTGCCAAGGGCGCTGAACTGGTGGAGATCAATCCCGCCAACGAAAACATGAAAGATGGCACGAGAAAAATCCCCCTGACTCTGGTCCTGAATACCACTCCGGACATGAAAGTGATGCAGGACGAGATTTTTGGCCCGATCCTTCCTGTGATCAGCTATGAC
This sequence comes from Marinobacter daepoensis DSM 16072, assembly GCF_000421165.1. Lineage (GTDB taxonomy): Bacteria > Pseudomonadota > Gammaproteobacteria > Pseudomonadales > Oleiphilaceae > Marinobacter > Marinobacter daepoensis. The sequence continues at coordinate 167,317 of NZ_ATWI01000011.1, read as the reverse complement.
GACCTTGAGGGGGCCATCCACTACATCAACGACCGCCCCCGTCCGCTGGCCCTTTACTTTTTCGGCTACGACCGTTCGCACCAGCAACAGGTCGTAGACAACACTCTGTCTGGCGGCATGTGCATCAACGATGCTCTGATGCATGTGGCTCAGGATGATCTTCCTTTTGGCGGCATCGGTGACTCGGGGATGGGTCATTACCACGGCAAAGAGGGTTTCCTGACGTTTTCCCATCACCGGGCGATCTTCACCAAGCAGAAGTTCAACAGCGGCAAGTATGTGTACGCCCCTCATGGAACCACTGCACACCAACTGGTGTACAAACTCTTCATTCGCTAACACCGGCATTCCAGGCCGAGCCATATCAGGGCACCGGGTGATTCCAAAGCACCCGGCCAGCCGCCCGCTGATGCCGTGCCGAGCCTGGGCAACATAATAAAACCGAAAGACGCCTTTACAATGACAGACCAACACCCACTTCCCGGCCAGCCCGATACCAGCCGTCGAAGCTTTCTGAAAACCGGCCTGGGCGGAACCCTGCTCCTGAGCACCATCAGCGTGTCTGCAGGCCTGAGTGGCTGTGCCACCGCGCCAGCCGGCCGGATAGGCGCAATCGACAGCCGCATGGATGCCAGCTACCAGTTCCAGTTTCTGAGCCGGGATGACATCGCCCTGTTCGAAGCATTGCTACCAGCCATCCTTGCCGGCTCACTCCCGGACGCTCAGAACCAGCGACGACAGACCGTGGCCAGCACCATCGAGCGCATTGACCAGGGCATCGTAAAATTCGGCCCACCGAACCAACGGGAACTGCGCAAGCTGTTTGACCTCCTGAACTTCCCACCTACCCGCATGGCTCTGGCCCGGACCTGGTCGGACTGGCCCTCGGTGACCGCCACTGATGCCGATGCCTTCCTGCAGCGCTGGCGCAATAGTCGGATCGGACTGCTGAACAACGGGTACGTCGCCCTGACCAAAATCAGCAATGCGGCTTTTTACGGCTATGCCGACCACTGGCACCTGACCGGTTACCCCGGCCCGCCAGCCTGGATGACGGAATCCTTGCCACAATTCACCTCCGCCTGAGCACAACCCGGACTTATCTGGATATTGAGGAGAGCAGTATGTCCATGAACGATCCTATTGCCCGGGGGCTCGCTGCCGGCTGGAACATCACCGACGCCAGCAAGCTGACAGAAGACCGTACCGTTGAAGCCGATGTGGTAGTGGTCGGCACGGGTGCCGGCGGCGGAACGACAGCAGAGATCCTGGCCCGCCAGGGCCTGTCCGTCATCTTGCTGGAAGAAGGCCGGCTCTACTATCAGAAAGATTTCCAGATGGATGAGCTGACGTCTTACGCTAACCTTTATCAGGAAGGCATGAGCCGGGCAACCGCCGATGGCGCCATCGCCATCCTGCAGGGACGGTGCGTTGGCGGGTCCACGACCGTGAACTGGACCAGCAGCTTCCGCACCCCCGCAGAAACTCTGAATTACTGGAGCCAGAATCTTGGCCTGAGCGAACTCACCCCAGACGCCATGGCACCCTGGTTTGAAGGCAGGGAACAGCGCCACAACATGTCACCCTGGCAAACACCCCCCAACCTGAACAACGACCTTTTGCGACAAGGGTGTGAGAAACTCGGCTATTCTTGGCAGGTTATTCCCCGAAACGTCAAAGGTTGCTGGAACAGTGGCTACTGTGGCGTCGGCTGCCCAACCAATGCCAAACAGGGCGCTCTGCTGACAACCATTCCCGGCGCTCTGGACCACAACGCCCAGCTTTTCCACGGGTTACGGGCAGACCGGCTGGTCCGGAACCAGGACCGGATCGACCACCTTCTCGCATCAGCAATGGGCGCCGATGGCATCACACCGTCAGGCATCACCGTCACGCTGAAGGCGAAACACTTTGTGGTTGCCGCCAGCGCCATCGGCACCCCCGGGCTGCTGCTTCGATCCCAGCTCCCAGACCCATTCCAGCGCGTAGGCAAACGGTCCTTCATTCATCCGGTCAATGCCACTGTTGCCAGGATGCCAGCGAAAACAGACCCGTTCTACGGCGCCCCCCAATCCATCTACTCCGACGAATTCAACTTCAAAGAGGGTACCGATGGGCCCGTCGGCTACAAACTGGAAGTCCCGCCCTTGCACCCGGCCATGGCGGCAGGCGTTGTGGCCGGCCACGGCCAGCAACAACGGGACAATCTGGGCCAGTTGCCCTGGATGCAGTCCGTCATCGCCCTGCTAAGGGACGGCTTTCACCCTGACAGCCCCGGCGGCACCGTTTCTCTGAGAGACGACGGCAGCCCGATGCTTGATTACCCGATCACGGACTATCTCTGGCAAGGACTAAAGAAAGCCTACCTGACCATGGCAGAAATTCAGTTTGCTGCAGGGGCCGAAGCTGTACAGGCCGTGCATCTGGATTCCGGCTGGTACACTCGTTGGAGCGAAGCCAAAACCGCCATCAGCAACCTGCCCATGAAGCCCCACCGTGTGCGCCTGTTTACCGCTCACCAGATGGGTGGCTGCAGCATGGGCCATGATCCGGCAACGTCTGTGGTCAACGGTTTCGGCGAACACCACCACATTAGCAACCTGAACGTTCACGATGCCTCGGTCTTCCCCACCAGCATCGGTGCCAACCCACAGCTATCGGTTTATGCCCTGGCGGCGCGGAACAGCACCAGGCTGGCGCAAAAGCTGGCACCCTCAGGCTAAGGCTATGCTTAAACACCGATGCTTCGGGGCGAAAGGCAGCCAAACATGAATCAGCACCGGGAAGGCAGGAGCCTTCCCGTGAAAGCACAGACTCCCGAGCCCCGGACTACAGCACGCTCCCTGATCCTGATATCCTACGGCTCACCAACAAAAGGAGCTGCGCATGCCCAAAGTCATCTACCCCGGCACCTTCGACCCCATCACCAACGGCCACACCGACCTCATCGAACGGGCCGGCCGCATGTTCGATGAAATCGTCGTCGCTGTCGCCTACAACCCGAAAAAGCAACCGTTGCTCAATCTGGAGGAACGCTGCGAGCTGGTCAGGAATGCTACGGCACACCTTCCTAACGTCAGCGTCACCGGGTTCAGCAACCTACTGGCCGACTTTGTGCGCGAGCAAAATGCGACCGTCATCCTCCGGGGCCTTCGCGCAGTCTCAGATTTCGAATACGAATTCCAGCTCGCCGACATGAATCGCCGGCTGGCACCGGAAGTGGAAAGCGTGTTTCTGACACCCGCCAACCACCTGTCCTACATCTCATCGACGCTGATTCGTGAAATCGCCTCACTGGGCGGAGACATTTCCGAATTCGTGGACCCGGCCGTCGCCGACGCCCTCAAGAACAAGTTCCGTCCATCCTGAGGGCCGCCGGAATGGCGTTGATGATCACCGAAGAATGCATTAACTGCGATGTCTGCGAACCGGAGTGCCCCAACGAGGCCATCTCTGCAGGTGAGGACATCTATGTGATTGATCCGAACCGCTGCACGGAGTGCGTCGGCCACTACGACGAACCCCAGTGTCAGCAGGTCTGCCCGGTGGACTGCATTCCTCTGGACCCCGCACATACTGAAACCGAAGCCCGGCTAATGGCCAGGTACCAGCAACTTACCGGGCAATAACCCTTACAGCAGAGGCGGGAGGGGAATCTGGACCTCATTCACGGTTAACACGAGGTCCTCCATCCGGCCTTCCATCACCAGACGTTCGCCCTCCTGAACCAGCAGGCCTTGCTTGAGTAATGGCGCCACCTGCATACGCACCGCTGGATAGTTCTCGGCGAGCGTCATGGGCATGCTGAAATCTACGGAGCCTTTCAGGGCCTGCATCACCATCAGCATGGTATCCCGCTGATCACCGGACAGCTCTGGATGCGAGACCATCAACGAGCCCGATACCTCGCCTTCCGGCGTCTCCAGACTGAGTTCACGGACCCCGGCAGAGAATCCCTGTGCCGCCAGCCCATGAACGGCACCGTTGAAACGCTGAACCACGGCCATCTGCTGCTCAAACGCAGCAGCAGGATCATCATACTCGTTGATAGCCAGAGACTGCAGATCGGTCAAAGCACGGCTGAAGGTATTCCAACTGGCCACATCGAGCCCCTCCAGCGCCACTTCCAGCCGGTGGGGCCCAAACATCTCATCGGGCAAAGCGGCGGACTCCAGCGACAGAGTGACCCTGGAATCCAGACGCTGCCCCCCGTCATCCGTTTCACTGAGGCTTTCTAACGACAGCCCCTTCAATGTCACCGGCGACGATTCTGGCGCCTGCAGCGTCATGGTATCCACCGTCATAACACCAGAGCCCGTCCAGATATCACCCACCAGCCACTCCATGCTCTGTTCCACATGGAAGTCGTCAACGGTCACATCAAGTGCCGGACCATGGACCCGGACCGCAGGCCAAACGACCAGCAGCTCGGCTTCTTCACCCAGACGCCCGACATCTACCCGGACCAGGCCGCCACTGCTCTGGATAAAGCTGGATTCATCGGGGCCTTCGATGCGCATCACCGGAGCATCCAGCTCCAGCGTGGCACTGCCCCACAGCCGGGTCTCCAGGGTGAGGACCGGCTCGGACTCAGGGAACCAGTCCGCACCCTGCGGCTGCCAACCGTCGCGCGGGCGAAAGTCCATCAGGCTCCCGGTAATACCATGGGAAATCTGAATATCGACAGCCACAGAGCGCGAATCTCCGGTTTCCGGATCGATAAGGGTTACCGTTGCGGACACCTCAGACCCCAACACCCCCCGACGATACTCATCGGTCTGAAAACTCAGAAAGGGCTGGGCCCTGTTAACTTCCAGCGTTGCTTCACGCCAGTGCTGTTCGGTGACATAACCAACACCCCATGGGGCGCCACCCGCCGCCACCAGCACGGCCAGGCCGGCCAGCGTCCAATGTTTCGGTTTCAAGGTATCCTTCCTGTTCGTTTTCGCTGCCGGCCCGCCGGCTTCAGCTTGGTTTGCCTGTCAGACGCTCCAGCAGAACCAGTTGTGACGCCAGCCGCTCTTCGCCTTCCCCGGGCTGATTCTGCAGGTAACTGCCATCAGGCTGCAACACCCAGGCCTGACAGTTATCGGCCAGATAGGTATCCAGATCTTCCCGCAAACGAGCAACAAGGGCCGGGTCCTCCACCGGGAAGGCCGTTTCCACCCGGTGGAGCAGGTTACGCTCCATGCCATCGGCACTGGAACAGTACACCTCCGGTCGACCGTTGTTGCCGAAGTAATAAACTCGCGTGTGCTCCAGAAAACGTCCGATCACGGAACGAACCCGAATGTTATCAGAGAGCCCCGGCACCTCGGGCCGCAGACAACAGATTCCCCGGACAACCAGATCAATTTTGACACCAGCCTGAGACGCCCGATACAGGGCTTTGATCATCTGGGGCTCCGTCAATCCGTTGAACTTGAAGATAATACGGCCTTTGTTTCCGTGAGCCGCCTCCCGCTCTATCAGACTGATCAGACGACTGTGGAGGGTAAAGGGCGCATGAAATAATTTTTTGATCTTCAGCGCCTTCCCCATACCCGTCAACTGCTGGAACAGCTTATTAACGTCATCACCGATCGACTCGTCACAGGTCATGAAGCTGTAGTCGGTGTACAGGCGTGCGTTACCAGCGTGATAGTTACCGGTTCCCAGGTGCACGTATCGGCGCAGACGCCCCTCTTCCCGGCGCACAATAAGGATCATCTTGGCGTGAGTCTTGTACCCCACCACGCCATACACCACGATGACTCCCGCCTCCTGCAAGCGGCTCGCCAATTCAAGGTTCTCCGCCTCACTGAAGCGCGCCCGCAACTCGATGACCGCCGTCACTTCCTTGCCCCGACGCGCGGCATCCGCCAGCGCCTCAACAATTTCAGAATCTGCCCCGGTCCGGTAAAGGGTCTGGCGAATCGCCAGCACCTGAGGATCTTTTGCAGCCTGACGCAGCAAATCGATCACCGGGCTGAAGTTCTCATACGGGTGTAGCAGCAGAAGTGGTCGCTTGCGCATGGCATCGAACATCGATTCTTTGCTGCGAATCTGGCGAGGAATCGACGGCGAGAAACTGGTATACGTAAGATCCGGCCGGTCGACCAGGCTACCCACGGCCATCAAACGGGTCAGGTTCACCGGCCCGTGGACCTGATAAAGATCCCGTTCGGTCAGCCCAAACTCCCGCAACAGGAAGTGCACCAGCTCCTCGGGACAATTGTCAGCAACTTCCAGGCGAACACCATCCCCAAAGCGGCGGCTGAGCAACTCCCCGCGGAGCGCAGAGGCCAGGTCTTCCAGATCGTCTTCCAGCTCCAGGTCGGCATTCCGGGTCAACCGGAACTGGTAACAGCCTTTCACCTCCATACCCGGGAACAGCTCGTCCGCATGGGCATGAATCATGGAGGAAAGAAACACCAGATTATCGCCCCCGTCACAGACTTCATCAGGCAGGCGTACCAGCCGGGGCAAAGAGCGTGGTGCGGGTACAATAGCCATCCCGGTTTCACGACCAAAGGCGTCTTTCCCATCCAGCTCAACGATGAAGTTCAGACTCTTGTTCACCAGCCGGGGGAACGGGTGAGATGGATCCAGTCCGATCGGGCTGACCACCGGCAGAATCTCTTCTTCAAAGTAGTTTCGCACCCACTCCGCCTGAGCCGGCGTCCATTCGCGACGACGAACAAAGTGAATGTTTTCCTTTTCCAGCTCTGGGATCAGGACATTATTGAGGATGTCGTACTGTTCGTGAATGTACTCGTGAGCAACCCGGCTGATTTCTGTCAGAACCTGCTCCGGCAACATGCCGTCCACACCCACGGTTTCACGACCATACTTCATCTGCTGACGCAGGCCTGCAACCCGGATCTCAAAGAACTCATCCATGTTACTGCTGAAGATGCAGCAGAAAATCAAGCGATTGATCAACGGATGGGTGGTGTCCAGGGCCTGCTTCAGTACCCGGTAATTGAACTGAAGCTGGCTCAGTTCACGGTTGAAGTAGTTTTCATAGGCGTCCAGATTGACTTCCTCGCCCACGGGAGGAAGATCAATCGGTGCCGGTACGCTCTGTTCAGTGCCTGCGTCTGTCACGGTTTCGCTTGTCATAGCTCTCTGTATCCATCGTTGATGCGAGCCCCGGCTACCGTCCGAAGCCCGACTATGATCGGCCGCGTTCCTGCATCAGTCTTGCTGCACGCACCGCATAATAAGTCAGAATGCCGTCAGCGCCAGCCCGACGCATCGCCATCAGGCTTTCCATCATCACGGCATCACCATCCAGCCAGCCATTCTGCTCCGCCGCCATGTGCATGGCGTATTCACCGCTGACCTGGTAAACAAACGTTGGGACCTGCAGCTCGGTTTTCACCCGATGCACAATATCCAGATACGGCATTCCCGGCTTGATCATGACCATGTCGGCACCTTCCGCCAGGTCCATAACCACCTCGTGAAGGGCTTCGTCGCTGTTCGCCGGATCCATCTGATACGTTGCCTTGTTGCTCTTGCCAAGGTTTGCCGCAGACCCTACTGCATCCCGGAACGGACCGTAATAACTCGACGCATACTTCGCAGAGTAGGCCAGAATCTGCGTATTCACGTACCCGGCCCCTTCCAACGCCTCACGGATAGCCGCGATCCGACCGTCCATCATGTCGGAGGGCGCCACCACATCTGCACCAGCATCCGCGTGGGACAACGCCTGATTGACCAGAGCCTCTACCGTCACATCGTTGAGGACATAACCCTCATTATCGATAATGCCGTCCTGGCCATGCGTGGTAAAAGGATCCAGTGCCACATCCGTAATGACCCCCAGGTCAGGATGTGCTGCCTTCAAAGCCCGCACGGCACGCTGGGCCAATCCATCGGAGTCCCAGGCCCCGGAGCCTGACAGGTTCTTTCTCTCTGCCGGCACAACCGGAAACAGAGCGATGGCTGGAATACCCAATGCCACCAATTCAGACGCCTGTTCCAGCAGAAGATCGATGCTCAGCCGCTCAACCCCCGGCATGGAAGGCACAGCTTCTCGCTGATTCTCACCCTCCAGCACAAACACCGGGAAAATCAGATTGTCCGGCGTCAGCTGGTTTTCCCGAACCAGACGCCGTGAAAAATCACTGGCTCGATTGCGGCGTAAACGGGTAAACGGATAGGCTCGGCTGGAATGCGCAAGACGCGGCTTTGACACGGAATACCTCCTGAACATGGATGGCCTTGGAAAGTGATGACATCATACACCCCAGAAGCCGCCCGGTGCAGGCCTGAAACTGAGTGTGCCGTTGACGGATGACAAAGAGATGACAAAAACCGGAGGGCCCGGGCAACGACAACCGCTGCCCGGCAGAGGTGCGCAATCAGAGCGAACGGTTATTAAACCCGACGTCCACCTTGCGCGGGGTATCAGACCGGAAGGTGGTGTCCACCTCCTGTATTTTCCCGCCTCCCTGGAGGAAGGCCTCAATGTCAGCCTGCAGCTGGGCGCGCACCCGCGCACGGCCGGCAATGGAATGGTTATCGTCGTTGTCGCTCGCCCAGTTAGAGGACGGCTCCAGGTTGCTTTCGCCGAATTCACCCATGCGATTTCTCCATCAACGAAAACAGAGTTACGGGTGGCCAGAACACTCTGGGGAACGCACCCCGTCTCGACGGCCGGCCATCTGACGGCCCGTCTTGGCGTCTTTATAATCTGCTTTCATGAACGGCGCTATTTCCGGACAACAATTTTTTTGTAATTTTTTGTAAACCAAAATAAGCGATTGATTTTAATAGATGTTAAAGCTTCACAAAGCCGACACAAAAAATTGACACAAAGAATGAATATTGATTCAATGCTTTCAAGGAGCCGACATGGCCTATCGCGAAACTGAGAAAATGCGCCAACGGAAAGCCGAGGCGCGCCAAAGGATCATTGAATGCACCTGGGCGTGCGTCTCTGAGGGCGGCTTCCGCAGCGCCCGGATAACACGGATCGCAGCCCTCGCAGGCGTTGCCACCGGCACCATCTATCGGCACTTCGAGTCGCGGGAAGACCTGTTTGCCGAGATCTTCCGTCTGGCGACCCAAAGGGAAGTCGATAAAGTGGCCGAAGCCCTGACGGTCGGGGAAAGCACGGTACAACGACTGGAAAATGCCCTGCGCCAGTTCGCCACACGGGCCCTGAAAGGCCCCATGAAGGCCTGGGCACTGATAGCCGAACCCGTAGACCCGAAAGTGGAAGAAGAGCGGCTGGTCTATCGGAAGGCTTACGCCAGCCTCTTTGAGCAAGCAATACAAGATGGCATTGCCGAAGGCTGCCTGCCAGACCAGGATGCCCGGCTCACCAGCACCTGCCTGGTCGGCGCCATCTCAGAATCCCTGGTGGGCCCCCTGTCGCCAACACAGACAAAGACACCACCAGGCCACGAAAACAATGACAATGATCTGGTCGAGACCATCGTCTGCTTCTGCATACGGGGGCTGACCGGCACCAGGAGCTAACCATGAACAGCCCGACACGCAAGACCGAGTTCACGACCGGAGACCATCCCCTGTCGGTGACCCACGAGGTGATGAACCAGCCACGGCCGCTGGAAAACTACAACCTCTACGAGCAGGACACTGCGCTGAGAGAAGCGGTATTGCGTGAGGGCGCCGGCCATGCCTGCGAAGACCTGAGCAGGTTCGGCACCTGGGCAGGCAAGGCCGAAACCATTGAGCTGGGCCAGCAGGCCAATGCCAACAAACCCACCTTCCGGACCCACGACCGGTATGGCCACCGGATTGATGAAGTTACGTTCCACCCGTCTTACCACGAACTCATGCGCGTGGCTCTGGAAAACGGGCTGCATAGCACTCCCTGGACCGCACCGGGCCAGGGAGCGCACGTGGCGAGAGCGGCCAAGTACTATATGCACTCTCAGGTTGAGGCGGCTCATTGCTGCCCGGTTACCATGACCTTTGCCGCCATCCCGTCGCTCCGCAACCAACCAGATCTTGCCAAGGTCTGGTCTCCCAAGGTCCTGACTAACGCGTACGATAGCCGAAACGTGCCAGACAGCGAAAAAACGGCTGTCACCATCGGCATGGCGATGACAGAAAAACAAGGGGGCAGCGATGTCCGCGCTAACACCACTCGCGCCCATGCCCTGGGCCCCGAAGGCCCCGGCCAGGCTTACGAACTGGTCGGCCACAAATGGTTTGTCTCCGCCCCCATGTGTGACGCTTTCCTGGTCCTGGCACAGACCCAACGTGGGCTGTCCTGTTTCCTGATGCCCCGATGGCGCCCGGACGGCAGCAAAAATCCCTGGCAGGTCCAGCAACTCAAAAACAAAATGGGCAACGTCGCCAACGCCTCCAGTGAGGTTGAAATCCGGGGCGCCCTCGCCTGGATGGTTGGCGAAGAGGGCCGAGGCGTTCGCACCATCATCGACATGGTGGCCATGACTCGCTTCGACTGCATGATCGGCAGCGCCGCCGGCATGCGCCAGGCCGTGGCCCAGGCGACCCATCACTGCCACCACCGGAGCGCCTTTGGCGCCCGCCTGAGCGAGCAGCCGCTGATGCAGAACGTACTGGCCGATCTCATCATCGAAAACGAGGCCGCCCTCGCTTACACCATGCGTGTCGCCCGGGCCATGGACAACCAGAATAACGAACACGAGCGACTACTGGCGCGACTGGCCACTCCGGTGGGTAAATACTGGATCTGCAAACGCACCCCCAACCATGCGTATGAGGCCATGGAATGCATCGGCGGCAGCGGTGTCATGGAAGACTGCATCATGCCACGACTGCTCAGAGAATCACCGGTCAACGCGATCTGGGAAGGCAGCGGTAACGTGCAGTGCCTCGATACCCTGCGAGCCCTGCAGAAAGAACCCGAAACTCTGGACGCCTTCTTCAAAGAAGCCGGCGAAGCCAAAGGCGCCGACCGCCGATTCGACCAGCACCTGGCGCAACTGCAACACGACTTCGCGGACATCAGCGACTTCCAGTACCGTGCCCGCAACCTGGTCGACCGCATGGCGCTGGCCCTGCAGGGTTCGCTCCTGCTGCGCTATGGGGATAAAGACGTCGCCGACGCCTTCTGCGCCTCCCGCCTGCAAAATAATGGTGGCATGAACTACGGCAACCTGCCCTCCGGCACCAACCCGACGGCCATTATCAAACGGGGGACGCCTGTAGTAGGCTGAAGACACTCACCGAGACGAGACCGTTACGCAAACCGGACTCCCCGTATAAGGTTCGTGAACAAATGCGGGAGGCCTTTCCGAAATCTTGTGGCGCCATGGATGGCGCAACAGAGCGTGCAGGGAAGTATTCACAGCGTGTTTTGGAAAGGCCTCCCGAGCATGTTCCAACTCCGAGGTTAAACCCGCGATGTCAGAAGCCCTGAGAAAACTGCTTAAAGAAGGCAAAACCCCACCACAGCACCAGGATATTACCCCCCACGTAGGTATCCTCACGCTGCACTTCCAACTCTATGGCTGCGAAGACCTGAAAGCCAAGCGCAGGGCCTTCACTGCCATGAAAGCCATCTGGGGCAGGGAATCCGACCTGGCGGTCTCTGAAACCGCCGATCAGGAAGCTCTCGACTGCGCGACCTGGACCATCGCCGCCCTCGGAGCCAGCGCCCAACAGATCACTCAACGGCTCGACCAGGTTGAAAAGGACATTCAGGACCGTATTGATGCCGCCATCCTCGACGTCCACCGTGAAATACTCTGAGCCCGAAAGCATGGCATCCCCCCCGTGACACGACTTATACTACGCAACCTCAGGGAACTTCTGCCCGATTACCGGGCAGGCCAACAATTTTGAAACCGGGCTCCGCCCGGCCTCGTCCGAAGGGTTTCCGGACCCGACCCCTCGGACACCACTGAACGTGTGTGGTGTTATGACCGGAAAGAAAAAAGCTGCCAAGGCCTCGCTGGAAGCCATGTATCGCGTATTCACTGTGCCAGAGGCGCCGGAATCCACGCTGAGCCGTATCGACAAGGACATTTCCAGCAATCTTGCAGGCTTCCTGCAAGACCACATTGTCGCCATTGAACGCGACCTGTCCGATGTGGAGAAAGACTTCGCCGAGTCGGCCATTCCCGAGAAACCGATTTTCGTCTCGGAACAAACCCAGTTCCTGCTCGACAAGCTGGTCGCCAACTCCGTCCACACAGCAGCCCCGTCGTTCATCGGCCACATGACCTCCGCCTTGCCGTACTTCATGCTGCCGCTGTCGAAAATCATGATTGCCCTGAACCAGAATCTGGTCAAAACAGAAACGTCCAAGGCATTCACCCCCATGGAGCGCCAGGTTCTGGGCCAGATCCATCGACTGGTTTACCAGCAGGACAGCGCGTTTTATCGCAAATGGATGCACGACCCCAGGCACTCTCTCGGCGCCATGTGCTCTGGCGGCACGGTTGCCAACCTGACCGCCCTCTGGGTCGCCAGAAACCGTGCGTTTCCCGCCGAAGGCAGCTTTCGCGGCCTGCACGAGGAAGGGCTGTTCCGTGCGCTGAAGTATTACGGCCACGAAGGGGCCGCCATCGTTGTTTCCAAACGAGGGCATTATTCCCTACGCAAAGCTGCTGATGTTCTGGGGTTGGGCCGGGACGCTCTGGTCTCGGTGGAAACCGATGAGTCCAACCGCATTCAGACCGATGCCCTGCGCGATAAGTGCCTGGAATTGCAGAAGCAAAAAATCAAGATCATCGCCATTTGCGGAGTGGCGGGCACCACCGAGACCGGCAACGTGGACCCACTGGAGGCCATGGCCGATATCGCCAGGGAGTTCGGAGCTCATTTTCATGTCGATGCAGCCTGGGGCGGACCAACTCTGTTCTCACGTACCTATAAGCATCTCCTCCGAGGCATCGAAGAAGCCGACTCAGTCACGTTCGATGCGCACAAGCAACTCTACGTGCCCATGGGGGCCGGCCTGGTGGTCTTCAAAGAACCAGGACTTGCCAGTGCGGTGGAGCATCACGCCCAGTACATCATCCGAAAAGGCTCTCGGGATCTGGGTAGCACTACGCTGGAAGGGTCTCGCCCCGGGATGTCGATGCTGATTCACTCCGGCCTGAAAATCCTGGCCCGCGAAGGCTACGAAATCCTGATTGATCAAGGCATTGAGAAAGCCAGAACCTTCGCCCGAATGATTGATGACCAGGCAGACTTTGAACTGATCACCCGGCCGGAACTTAACATCCTGACCTATCGGTACTGCCCGGAAGGTGTCAGACAGGCCCTCGCGGTGGCAGACGAACTGCAGGCCGAGAAGATGAACGCCTGCCTGAACCGGATCACCAAGTTCATCCAGAAAACCCAGCGGGAGCGGGGCAAGGCGTTTGTTTCCCGAACCCGGCTGGAGCCTGCCTGGTATTACCATTTCCCCTGCATCGTGTTCCGCGTCGTTCTTGCCAACCCGCTGACCACGCCAGAGATTCTCGAAGACATCCTCAAGGAACAAAGGGAGCTGTCAAAGGACGAAGGGATTGCCGACGAAATCGACATTTTGCAGCAGATGGCGGCGGCGGTCTTGAAGCAGAGTCAGAAAGCGGCCAGACAGGCCTGAGTCAGCAGAAGGGATGCAAGGGGAAGACAACGGCCTTCCCCTTGCTCAGATTCATGGCTCAAAGCCAGGCAGGCTCAGTACAGCGCCTCCTCGTCATCCAGCACCTCGTGCAGGATCTCCAGAAACATCTTGTCGGCCTCACTCCAGCTCTCCGGAATCCGGATGGTGGTATTGGCACTGATCTCACGGGCCATCAGCTCGTCGGCGTTAGTCTCTCCCTTGTACTTACGGGCGATGTCCATGGACTTGACGGCAATGGTCGGGTCGCTCATCACTTTCTTGATGAAAACCCGCAGCTCTTCAATCATCCGGGCCTGACGGCTTTCTACCGATGAACTCATGTTTTACTCCCAAAAAGAAATAGCGGCAGGCCAAACCTGCCCGATACACGGCCTATAGTATGGACAAAGCGCGAGCCCATCACCAGTCCCGCGCCCGGAACATCAGACCATCAGGCCACGCAAGGTAAAGAACAGGAAGGCGGCCATGATGGCCGAAGCAGGCACCGTAATGATCCAGGCAGCCGCAATCCGGACCAGATGGGAACGCTTCACCATTTCCTCGCGGTAGATCTTTTTGAGACGCTTGCGCTCTGTCTTGGACAAGGGCACCTGCTGCTTCTTCTTTTTGGCCTGCTTCAACAGCTTTTCCATTTCCTCAACCGAGGCGTTACGGAAATCATCCAGAAAGGGCTTCAGGCGCTCCTGATCGACCGGGTCGTGCTGCTCAATAATCTTGTGCAACTGCGTGGCGTAGTTTGATTTCAGGTACTCCCGAAGGAAACCAACCCCGAAGACGCCACCAATGGCAATATGGGTGGAACTGACGGGCAGACCCAGCTGAGACGCCAGGATCACGGTAAGAGCCGCAGAGAGCGCAATACAGAAGGCACGGGTTTTATCCAGCTCAGTGATTTCAGAACCAACGGTCTTGATCAGGCGAGGACCGAACAGCATCAACCCGACCGCCAGCCCAAGAGCGCCCACGAGCATCACCCACAACGGAATGCTGGCCGAGGTCACCACGCCGCCACCCGCCTGGATGGCATCGTTGATCGCCGCCAGCGGCCCGATCGCATTGGCCACGTCGTTGGCTCCATGGGCAAAGCTCAGGAGCGCGGCGGCAAAAATCAGAGGCCAGGTAAACAGGGTATTCACGCCCTGGGAACTGTTTTCCATAGTCGACGCTTTCCGGCCCACCAGAGTGCGCATGACAACGAAAACGACACCGGCGACCACCAGCCCGATGAGCGACGCTTCGACAATATCAACCTTAACGATCTTCTTGACGCCTTTGATCATCAAATAAGTCGAGAAGGCCCAGGCCATGATGGCCACCAGCCAGGGGACGAACGTACGGGCCGACGACACCAGATTCTGCTGATACAACACTGTTTTCTTGATGGCCAGAAGGAACAACGCCGCCAGCGCACCGCCCAGGACCGGTGAAATTACCCAACTGGCAGCAATCTTGGCCATGACCGACCAATCCGCAATTGCCCAGCCGCCAGCGGCAATGCCAGCCCCCAGAACACCGCCAACAATGGAGTGGGTGGTTGAGACCGGCGCGCCCATCCAGGTTGCCAGGTTCAGCCAAAGAGCGCCGGCCAGCAGAGCGGCAGTCATCAGCCAGACAAACGCACGCGGATCATCCAGAGTGGTCGGATCAATAATGCCCCCTTTGATGGTAGACACCACATCCCCTCCTGCAATCAGCGCGCCCGCGGCCTCAAAAATGGCCGCCAGCAGCACAGCAGCGCCAAGAGACAGAGCACCAGAGCCCACTGCGGGCCCGACATTGTTGGCAACGTCATTGGCGCCTATATTGATTGCCATGTAGCCACCAATCACAGCCGCAGCCATCAGCAGCATGCTGTTGGGAAGCCCCTGGCTGAAAGAGCCGACAACGAGCCAGACACAGAGCAGAAACAGTACACTCAGACCGACCCTGTATCGTTCCGTGGTGGGGCTGGTGAGAAGGTTATCCAGGAAGTTGCTGGAACGGGCCATACCGATAGGTTCTCTTGTCTTGTGGACAGAAGGGGTTCGGGCAGTGTGTGCCGGGTGCAGACTATAATTATTTTGCCATTAAATTGAAACAAAACCCGGTAACCGGACACCATCACAGTCTGGGTAGGTAACACTGCAATTTTAGCCGGCTTTAACGCATAATCGTGAAAAATATGTCAAAAAGAACAACAGTTAATGACTGACACCCGGACCTCCAGCCACACTTTGTCGACCAAGCACGAAGAGCGGCAGATTTCCCGCCTGCTGAACGGCCTGTCCGCAATGGCGATCCTGTTTCTGACCGGCATTGGCACCAAGGCCTGGTACGCGGACCACGTCCTTCATGCCTGGGTGCTCTGGCTATTCACCATCCCGATCATCATCAATATCGGCTGGTACGCGTGGAGCGGAAACCAGACCGTACAGAAAACCGGCCTGCTGATCATTGTCGGCCTGCTGTTCACTTACCTGATTGCCTCCGGCGGCGAGGGCAATACGGGGCCGCTCTGGTTCTATGTTTTTCCGCCACTTCTGTTTTACGTGACCAGCCTGAAGGGCGGCACGGCAATTCTGCTGTTTTGCTACCTTCTGGCCATTCTGGTCTTCCAGTTTCCCGACCTGCCCGGAGTCACGGCGGAGTACAGCTCAGATTTCAAGATTCGTTTTTTTGCCACCCTGACGTTCGAATCCATTTTCTGCTTCGTACTGGAAGCCGGCCGACTGCAGGCCCGAAACAAACTGGTAGCACTGGCCCAGGCCCATGAACACGCAGCCCGCACTGACGAGCTCACCGGGCTGGCCAACCGGCGAGACATGCAGAGCAGACTGAACACCGAGTTCTCGCGTTATGAGCGGTCCGGACATCACTTTTCCGTTGTCCTGATTGACCTGGACCTGTTCAAGCGCATTAACGACGAGTTTGGTCACGATGCCGGTGACGAAGTCCTCAGGCAGTTTGCCAGACTGACCCAGCAGCTCATCCGGCAGTCGGACGTAGCCGCCCGCTGGGGCGGCGAGGAGTTCCTGCTCCTGCTGCCAGACACCACGCTTCTCCAGGCACTGACGCTGGCTGAACGCTTACGAGCTGAAGTCGCCGCTTACCCCTTCCTGCACCGGCATCAGTCCCTGCCTGTGACGATCAGCGCCGGCGTCTGTTCTATTTCAACATCCGGTTCCGTCAACGAACTGCTCAGACAGGCCGATGTCCAGCTGTACAACGCCAAGGAAAACGGACGAAATCGAATTGCCCCCAGGGTCCGGAGCCAGACAATCGCTCCAGGCCCGGGTTCCCCGGCTTGAGCCGGAGCCTGCTCGCCTTTACTATCACTGCCGGAATCCGCACCCCAACCACACAGGCAGAATCCATGGCAGCAATCCGCATTCTTACCGGCAGTGTTTACGGAGGCGCTCTTCTGACCGCGCGCCACATCAAGCAGGAAATGGAGCCAGAAGGTCACACCGTCACGGTTCTGGAAAATCCCGTTCTGGACGACATTCTCGGGAATGACGACGCCTTGCTGGTGTGCACATCAACAACCGGCCAAGGCGAAATCCCTCCCAACCTCCTGCCCTTTTACCTGGCGTTGCGGGAACAACTGCCACAACAGCCAGGGCGTCCCTTTGGTGTTATTGTGTTAGGCGACAGCTCCTACGGTGATACGTTCTGCGGGTCGGGAGACCTGATGGAGGAAGCGCTCTACGAAACCAGCGCACGCAAAGTCGGCGAGACGCTGCGGATAGACGCTCTGGAAACCATGGAGCCGGAAACCGAAGCCCTGCCCTGGGTCAGGAACTGGATTAACGGGATTTGACCAATTCTTACACAAGTTACCAAAAGTCTGACGCGTTCGGCTTGAGCCACCCCGGACGACAGGCCATACTCGGGCTATAACGACAAAAACGGCAACCTGTGATCCTGATGCATCTAGCCCGACTCCTGGCAGTCCTGGTGACCCTTCTGGCGCTCTCATTCCCCGGGCTGGCAGCCAGCGACAGCTATGTTCCTGCCATTGACTACCTGCGACTGGCTCCCGACGATCAGCGCACTCCGGAACAGGCACTGAACGCGGACGGCTGGCAAACCCTGAACGAGAAGACACCCAACTTCGGTTATTCACGGGATCAGGTCTGGCTGCAGTTCCCGATCACCCGGCCAGAAAACACCAGCCTGCTGGAAATTGCCTACCCGCATCTGGACCACATCCGTTTTTACCTGCTAAGGGATGGTGAAGTCCACCTGCGCTACCAAACCGGCGACCGCCGGGTCTTTGCCGATCGCCCGGTGGGGCATCCGCATTTTCTGTTCCCGTTCCAGCTTGAACCCGGCCATGACTATCGCATTCTTCTGAATGTCGCGACGGAAGGCGCCATGCAGATCCCTCTCAAGCTCTGGAACAACCGCAGCTTTTTCGAGCAGACGTCGGTGGAGAGTCAGGGGCATGCGCTTTACTACGGCATCCTGATCACCGCGATCTGCTTCAACCTGTTTGTGTTCCTGGCCCTTAGGGAATCCATTTACCTGTATTACGTGCTCTCGACACTCGGCTATCTGATCCTGATCGGCACCCTGAACGGCATCACCTACCAGTTCCTGTGGCCAAACCTGCCGGCGGTCCAAAGCAATGCCATGGTGCTGTCGATCCCGCTCGCCCTGCTGTTTACACTCCTGTTTTCCCGTGCTTTCCTGAAGCTTCAGGATTGTAGTCCCAGACTGAATCACCTGATGCTGATCACCATTGCCCTGAACGGTGCCCTAGCACTGGCAACGGTGGTTATTGACTACGGTGTGGCCATTCGCCTGACGGTCGCGCTGGCTATTCCCAGCTGCCTGTTACTGGCCATTGTCGGCCCCCTGCAGTGGGCCCGGGGAAATCCTCAGGCCGTTTACTACACTCTGGCCTGGGGAGCGGTCACCATCGGCAGCGCCATTACCGCCGCCAACAAATACGGCCTGATTCCGACCGGTTTTATCTCAGTCTATGGCATGCAGCTCGGCTCGGCGCTTCAGGCCATCCTGTTGAGCCTGGCGCTGGCCATCCGCATCTACCATGAACGCCAGGAGAAAGTGCTCGCCCAGGAAGCCGAACTCAAGGCTCTGGAAGCCAGGCGAAACGCTGAGCTTCGGTTAATGGACCAGGCCCTGCACCACCCGCTTACCGGCCTGCCCAATCGAAGCCATTACGAACTGCGCCTGAACGAACTGATTCGCGGCCAGCCAGGCAAAGAGTTCGGTGTAGTGATCATCCACCTGAACAACCTGTACTCTGTGACCAAAACCCTAGGGCACCGGAATACTGACCGCATTCTGGAACTGGCGTCAAAGCACTACAACGCCGTCGCCAAGGATGTTCCTGGTGCGATTGCACTGGAACACACCAATAACCGAACCTTCTTCATGGCCAGCCTCGACCCTCAGACCTTTGCGTTCGTTGTCGATGCCGATCAGTCCCTGTCGGTTCCGCGGATTGTCTTGCGCAGTATCGAAGACATCCGGTATCCGGTCGATTTTCTCGGCATGCAAGTGCCGCTGAACCCTCAACTGGGAGTTGCCTTCTATCCTACCCACGGCACTGACGCCAACACACTCATTCGCCGGGCGGTGATTGCGGAAGGCTCAGACCGGGCCAGAGATCGGGGCATTGCCTATTACAAACCCTCCCGGGATTCCTACAGTGCCGATCGGCTGACTCTGGTTTCCGACCTGCGTCATGCGATTAACAACCATGAACTCATCTTATACCTGCAACCCAAGCTGTGTTTACGCAGCCGCATGATCGTTGGCTTTGAGGCACTGATACGCTGGCCAGGCCGGGAGCAGCCGATCCGGCCGGATGAAATCATCGCCGTGGCCGAGCAGACCGGCCTGATCAAACCACTCACGCGCTGGGTCCTGCAAGAAGCTCTTGAAATGCGGGGACGGTTACTGGAAATTGGCTGGGATGCCGGGATTGCGGTCAATATTTCGCCGAACAATCTCAGAGAACCGGATTTCGCCGTGTTCGTACAGCGACTGATGCAAAGCTACCAGGCACACGCCGGAGCCATCACCTTTGAGGTAACGGAAACCTCAATGATGCAGGACCCGACCAACTCCCTGAAGGCGCTGAACGCCCTCCATTCCGCCGGCATACCCTTATCTATTGATGACTTTGGTTCCGGCTACTCATCACTGTCTTACATCAAACAGCTGCCGGCCGGGGAGATCAAGATTGACCGATCATTGGTGACCGACCTGTCAGAGCGGGAGCAGGACAGGGTCATCGTCCGCACCACCATCGACATGTGCCACAGTCTGGGATACACCGTCGTCGCCGAAGGCGTGGAGGATGAGCAGACACTGGCCCTTCTCGACGAAATGGGGTGCGATTTGGTGCAGGGCTATTTCTTGAGCCGGCCACTTCCATTCGAGGAACTGACCGGTTGGCTGGAACGCTTTAACCGTCAGCCCTTGCGTTCGCGAATCAGCGCTTCCTGAGTGGTGGAGGCCACCAGTACGCCGTCGCGGGTAAAGAAGTTGCCTCGATTGAAACCCCGGCCACCCGAGGCACTTGGGCTATCCTTGTCATAGAGCAGCCAGTCGTCCATCCGGAAATCACGGTGGAACCAGATGGCATGATCCAGGCTGGCAACCTGCATGTTCGTGTTCATGAACGTACGGCCATGGGGCGTCAGAGACGTTCCCAGGAATGAAAAGTCGGAGGCGTAAGTTAACAGGCACCGGTGCAGCACCGGGTCATCCGGCAAAGGCCCCTGCGCACGAAACCAGTTCTGGCGATGGGGCGGACGCTTTTCCGGCTTGAACGGATTGATCGGGTCCACCGGCCGGATCTCAATCGGCCGGTCACGGGTCAGCATGTCCCGCATTTTCTCCGGTACCTTGTCAGCGATCAGTTTGCCCCAGTCCTGCTCGGATTTCAGTGTTTCCGGAGCCGGCGCATCCGGCATAGCCACCTGATGGTCCAACCCCTCTTCCTCGACCTGAAACGACATGGAGCCGGTCAGAATCTCCTTGCCATCCTGACGCGCAATCACCCGGCGAACCGAGAAGGTTCCTCCGTCTCGCACACGCTGGACTTCATAGTCAATGGGCATGCTGTGATTGCCCGGGCGCAGAAAATAGGCATGAAGGGAATGACAGAGCCGCTGCTCCACCGTCCGGCTGGCGGCCATCAAAGCCTGCCCGAGAACCTGCCCGCCAAAAACGTTCGGGAAGCCAAGATCCTCACTGTCGCCCTGAAAGTGATCATCTCCTATGGGAGAAAGATCCAGCAACTCCACCAGTTTTCGGGTTACGTCCAGCATGCCAGCTCCTGTTATGTTATTTGTTAGCTCACGAACGGGTTTTCTACCCCAGACTGGAAAATTTCGCAACGACTGAGAGACTCAAGAGGACGGCCAACGGGGCAGACCCGCAGGCCGTGGTCTGTCAGAACCCTAACTCTGATGGAGTGGAGGCACATCACGGGCAAGCATCTGCTTTTCTACGGCAAAACGACCTGTAACGGCAAACCCCAGGGTGGCACCGGCCGGACTGACGAACAGTGCCTTCACACTTGAGCCATCTTGCTCTGTGCGCCACTCGCCTTCAGCCTCCGGGGGCGGAGGGCAAACAGCCGTCGGACAGCAGGGGGTTTTGACCATAACCGGCATCGTGCCGTAAGCCACTTCCGTGCGTACCCCGGACAACGTCTTGGCCAACGCACGGGCGCACGCCATCAACGGCAATACGTAAAGCAACACGCGTCCATCCACCTCGGCACAATCGCCCAGGGCATAGACATCTGGGGCAGAGGTTTCCAGCGCACGATTCACCTGAATACCCCGGTTTGCAGCAATACCCGCCGAGCGTGCCAACTCTGTACGCGGGCGCAGGCCTACCGCTGAAACAACCAGATCCGCCTGCAACGTTTCGCCATTGCCAAGCGCCAGCTCCACGCCGCCGCCCTGACGCGTGACCTGCTCAACCACCGTCCCCAGATGAAAACGCACACCCAGATTCTCAAGCTCTGACCGAACCGCTCCCGCCGCCGCTTCCGGCAGCAGGCTGGGCATCAGGTCGGCATCCGGTGCAATCACATCCACCTCGTAACCACCATTGCGCAGATCGTTGGCAAACTCACAACCAATCAGTCCGGCCCCCATGATGGCGACCCGCTGGCCCCCGGCAAGGGCTTTTCGAAAAACCCGGTAATCCACCAGATCGTTGATGGAAAACACCCGGTCCTGAGCGTCGCCTTTCAGGCTCAGGCGAATCACATCAGCTCCCCAGGCGAGTACCAGCTTGCCATAGCGCAGCCGGCGATCACCGAGAACCAGTTCGTGCGCGTCGGTATCGATGCCGGTTACGGTTGACCAGGGGCGGATTTCCACCCCCAATTGCTCCGCCATCGATTCCGGGCTTGCCTGAGCCAGGCCGTCAGCGTCTTTGTCCTTGGTAAATCCGGTTGACAACATGGGCTTGGAATAGCTGATGCCATCATCCGCAGTCACCATGATGACCGGCGTCTCTTTGTCCAGCTTGCGAAATTCCCGCACCAGCGAGTAACCCGACAAGCCCGTGCCAACGATCACAACAGGTGTCTGCTCGGTCATGATTCCACTCCGTCCTCAGCCAATCTCAATCATCTCAAAGTCTTCCTTACCGACACCACAGTCCGGACAGAGCCAATCCTCTGGCACATCTTCCCACCGGGTGCCGGGCTCAATGCCGTCTTCCGGCCAACCTTCGGCTTCGTCATAGATCAGCCCGCACACCACGCACTGCCACTTTTTCATAACACGTCCCCGCTGATTTGGTTTTCAGAATAATATTGTCAGACAATACGGCAATCAAGAAAAATCAAGCCACCCGATTTTCCGCCATGATACCCGCCACACAGGCTTCGACCAATGCCAGCACAGACACCAGCCACAAGGGTTTTCTGCCAATAGCAGTAATTACAGACCTGCCCTTCCCAATGGCCCCTCCCTTCGACCGCCTCACTTCGGTATAATCCGCGCTTTTAGACAGGACCCGATCGTTATGACCGATATCGTCGCCGAAATGAACCAGGTCATGGCAGAAGCAGACTGCCTTGTCTCCGAAGAGCAGGTGCATTGCGCCATCGACACCATGGCCAGCGCCATCACCGATCGCCTCAAAGACAGCAACCCCCTGGTGTTCTGTGTCATGAATGGCGGCCTGATCCTGACCGGCCAGTTGCTGCCTCGCCTGAAGTTTCCCGTACAGGCCGAGTACCTGCATGCGACACGCTATCGTCAGGAAACCACCGGCGGTATCCTGGAGTGGAAACTTCAGCCGGAAGCCGATATGAAGGATCGCACGATTCTGATCGTCGACGATATTCTGGACGAAGGCACCACACTGTGCGCCATCGCTGACTACTGCCTGGCTCATGGCGCCAAAGAGGTCCTGACCGCCGCTCTGGTCGACAAGCAACACGACCGTAAGGCACACCCCGACCTTAAGGCGGACTTTACCGGCCTGCTGGTAGAAGACCGTTTCCTGTTTGGATATGGCATGGACTACAAAGGCTATTGGCGCAATGCTCCGGGCATCTATGCCGTCAAAGGTTTGTGAGCCCCGGGCTGAGCCGAGCCTCCCCCCAACGCTCTGGTACCGGTCGCTGGCCGCCGCCGGCCTGTATTGTCCCGACGTTCATGGGCCAGCCCGTTACTGGTTAACGGTGGAAAGCTCCTTTACCCAGGCGCTCCGTCAGAAGTGCCGCGAGCGGTTCCACGTCGAGATCGTGCGTGAAGGCTTCACCCCTCCCAACCCGGAGGAGGCTCATCGCCTGGGGCTGGCGCCGAGGCAACTGGCCTGGGTTCGAGAGGTCCGTTTATGTGGTGACGGTCAGCCCTGGGTGCTGGCCCGAACGGTCATTCCGCAGGATTGCCTGAGGGGGCATGGCCGCATTTTGCGCAACCTGGGCAACAAGCCGTTGGGCGCCTACCTGTTCAGCAGTCCGGAATGGCAAAGGGGGCCGCTCGAAACCGGCCTGTGCAAACCAGCAGGGTCCAGAGCCCCCCGGCTGGCCCGGCGTTCTCTGTTCCATCGCCAGTCCTGTGCCCTGCTGGTCGGCGAATATCTCCTGCCAACCCTCTATCAGGCGGCAGGCCGGGTTTAATTCGACGGCGGCCGATCGCTATAATCGGCAGCGGTTTCATGCATCGACAAGCGGACACCAGACCCTATGCTGCAGAACGCTCTTCCAACCCATGTGCAGACCCGGCTGGCCGATTACGCCAGATTGCTACGCATCGACCGCCCGATCGGAACACTGCTCTTGTTGTGGCCCACCTACTGGGCTCTCTGGCTCGCCGCAGAAGGTATGCCATCGATCACCAACATCCTGATTTTCACCCTGGGTGTCTTTTTCATGCGGGCAGCCGGCTGCGCCATCAATGATTTTGCCGACCGCGACTGGGATCGCCACGTTGAACGCACCAAAGACCGCCCACTGACCACCGGCAGGGTCCACGCCTGGGAAGCCGTGGCACTGTTTGCCGGCCTGGGCCTGGTTTCGTTCCTGATGGTGGTCTTGTTCACCAACCCTCTGACCCTGTATTTGTCATTCGGGGGTGCCTTTCTGGCCTTTATTTACCCGTTCATGAAGCGGTACACCCATCTGCCGCAGCTGTTTCTGGGGGCTGCCTTTTCCTGGGCCATTCCCATGGCCTGGGGAGCAGAGTCCGGCCAGCTCAACCAGCTCACCTGGCTGCTGTTCACCGCCAACGTGCTCTGGACCGTCGCTTACGACACCTTTTATGCCATGGTTGATCGCGATGATGATCTGGCCGTGGGCATCAAATCCACGGCGATTCTGTTCGGCGATGCGGACCGGGCCATTATTGGCGTTCTCCAGGTTCTGGTCCTCCTGATCCTGGTCATGGTGGGTCTGCAGGCAGACCTGGGCGCCCTCTACTATATGGGTATCACTACCATGGCCGCCCTGTTCGCCTACCATCAGTTTCTGGCCCGGGAGCGTTCGCGGGAGGGCTGCTTTAAAGCCTTTTTGGGTAATAACTGGGCCGGCTTTGCCGTGTTTCTCGGGCTGGCACTGGATCTTGCCGTCTGACCCCGGCTCCTGTCATATACTTGTAACAAAGACACGCTGTAATGACCCGGCAACATTATAAGGGAGTGTGTACAAAACTCTGATCAGAGAACTCCCAAAGTCTGATACAGGTTGATGCATATGAGTGGAAAAACTGTCCTGATTGTCGATGACGAGGCGCCCATCCGCGAGATGATTGCCGTGGCGCTTGAAATGGCAGACTACAACTACCTTGAGGCGGCTGACGCCCGGGAAGCCCATGCCCTGATCGTCGACAAGCAACCGGACCTGATCCTGCTGGACTGGATGCTACCGGGCACCAGCGGAGTGGAACTGGCGAGGCGCCTCAAAAAAGAGGAAGCCACCTCAGACATCCCGATCATCATGCTGACCGCAAAAGTTGAAGAGGACAACAAGATTCAGGGTCTGGAAGTCGGTGCGGATGACTACATCACCAAACCCTTCAGCCCAAGGGAGCTTGTAGCCCGGCTGAAAGCGGTACTTCGCCGCGCCACACCGCCGGGTGTCGACAGTCCGATCGAAGTTGATGGCCTGACTCTCGATCCGGTCGGACACCGGGTTACCACCTCCGACGGTGCCATCAGCATGGGCCCTACGGAGTACCGTCTACTTCAGTTCTTTATGACCCATCAGGAGAGGGTCTATACTCGCTCCCAACTGCTGGATCAGGTCTGGGGTGGCAATGTGTATGTTGAAGAACGCACCGTGGACGTTCACATCCGCCGGCTGCGCAAGGCACTCGGCGACGACTATGATCACCTGATCCAGACGGTGCGCGGAACGGGCTATCGTTTTTCCACCCGGGCCGCCTGATCCCGGCCTGAAACGGCAAGCCCGGCGATCCCAGCATCAGCGCCGGAAACACAATAAGGCAGTAGTGGATGCAACATAACTGGTCCCGTTATCTGAGACTGATCATCGCCGGGCTTGCCGGAACCACATTAGTGGGCCTGTATTTTGGCCAGCCGACCTATGGTCTGCTGGTCGGCCTCATCGCTTACCTCTGGTGGACGCTGATCCAGTCGCGACGCCTCTACCAATGGCTGGGCAACCCCAGCGCCACCGATGAGGCACCACAGAGCATCGGAATGTGGGGCGACATCTTCGACAACCTTCACAAGCTGCACCAGAATCACCTGCTGACACAGGACCGGCTACGGGCACGCATCAATCGGGTCCAGGAATCCACCAACGCCATGCGAGACGGCGTCATCATGACCGACGCCCGCGGGGCGATGGAGTGGTGGAATGGCTCTGCCGAACATCTGCTGGGTTTCCGTCGCAGCACCGACCAGGGCCAGTACATCCATAACCTGATCCGTCATCCGGCCTTCAAAGCCTACTTTGATGCCAGAGACTACCGGGAACCACTGGAACTCAATTCGCCCGCCAAGCCCCATATTCACCTGCAAATCCAGATCAGCCTCTTTGGTGATGAGGACCGCCTGATTGTCGCCAAAGACGTGACCCGCCTGTATCAACTGGAGCAGATGCGCCGGGATTTCGTGGGCAACGTCTCCCATGAAATGCGAACGCCCCTGACCGTCATCAGCGGCTACCTTGAAACGCTCGTTGACCATGGTGAAGAGCTGCCACCTAAGTGGCGTCGGGCCGTCACAACCATGGCGGTCCAGGCATCGAGAATGGAAGCCCTGATTACCGATCTGATTCTGCTCTCCAGAATCGAAACCGGTGAACACACCGTCGATGACACTCTGACGGATGTCGAGGCCTTGCTGAACCAGATCAGCCATGATGCCCAGGCACTCAGCGGAGACAAGAACCACCAGATTACGCTCAGTATCAGCGATCACCGCTTGCTGCGGGGAGATGAAAGTCAGTTGAGAAGCGCGTTCTCAAACCTGATCTTCAATGCCGTGAAATACACGCCGGCCGGTGGTGACATCACCGTGGTCTGGAGCACCAATCGCGACGGCGCCCACCTGCTGGTTAAAGACACCGGTATCGGATTGGACCCCATCCACATACCAAGACTGACCGAGCGCTTCTATCGCGCCGACCCCAGCCGTCATAAGGACACCGGCGGCACCGGGCTGGGACTGGCCATCGTCAAGCACGTTCTGATCAATCACGACGGTAACCTGGAAATCCGGAGCAAAGTCGGCGAGGGCAGTGAGTTCATCTGCCACTTTCCCCGGGAGCGCCTGGTTGAACGGGCACCCGACAACAATCAGAACGTTCCGGATCACTCACACTAACGGTGAGCGGCCCGGAACGTCGCCACAAACCGGGACAGATCTTCCAGCTTCTTCGGATCCTCATCCACAAAGCGGATGGTGACACTGACAAAATCGGTATCCTGGCGTTTATCAACGGCCTGCAACTGATGGACGTAACCATTCAGGCGCGCCACCTGACCGTCGCCAACCTCAATATCCACCACGGCCTGATCCAGAATACCCGGAAATTGCTGATCCCGTCTGGCAATCACCCGAACTTCGGTCAGATTGATATCCTTCACCACCGACTTCAGGGTACTGTCAGAAAATCGAACCGAGGCAAGACTCATCGTGCCACGCGACCCGGCCCGCTCCGCACCAGCCGGAGGGGCCGCCCGTTTCTGAGTGAGCAGAGCGGCGGATTCCCTGAAGGCATCCGCCGGGCTGTCCAGCGATGCCCCGCTGCGATCCATCGACTCCTTCAGACGACGCCCCATCACCTTTATGATTTTCTTGCTTAATCCTTCGGGGCTGAAAGGCTTGCCCAGGTACTCTGAAACCCCTTCCTTAACGGCTTCAATCACATGATCCTTGTCGCCCCGGCTGGTGATCATGATGAACGGCACTTTCTGATACTGCGGCTGTTGTCGCATCCACTGCAACAACTCCAGCCCCGACATCTCCGGCATTTCCCAGTCGCACAGCACCAGATCAAAGTTACTCCTGGACATCAGCGCCTGGGCTCTCCGCCCATTCGGTGCGTCTGTTGTCTCAATCACAGGAAAGCGCTGGCGCACCGTCCGCTTCACCAGATCACGCACAAAGCTGGCATCATCAACAACCAGCGCCTTCAGTATTGCCATACCACCTTTGCTCCCGATGTCGCTTACCCACCCACTATAGAACATCCGGATTATCCCGGGTGCAGCCCACTACAAAAAGACGACAAACTCATTGCCCGGCACCAACTGACAAAAAACCCTGACAATCGGCCCGCACTGTAGGCTCTGACGGTATTTTCCGTCACGCAAAACGCGCTAACATGGCAGACTGTGTCCTAACGAATGTCTTACGAGGATTCCCGTGCCTAATCTGATCACCCGGACCACCCTTCGGTGCGTCCTTGCCGCTATGTCACTGTCAACTCTGTCGCTGGCGGCTAAAGCCGAGTCCACGCCGGTTCCGACTGCCGCTGAGTTCGAGCAGTGCAAACTGAACCTCGGAGAGAAGGCCGTCGCCGCCGGCGTCAGCCAAGCCACCGTGGCGTCCGTCATGGCCGATGTGGAGCACCTGGACCGCGTGATTGAGCTGGACCGCCGACAGCCAGAATTCACAACCACCTTTGCCGATTACCTCAATCGTCGAGTTAACGACGCCCGGGTCAGCAAGGGCCGGGAAATGCTGGAGCAGCACCACGACCTGCTAAACCGCGTGACCGCTGAAACCGGCGTGCCAGCGCCCTACCTGGCGGCTTTCTGGGGGCTGGAAACCAATTACGGCAGTTATTTCGGAAAAATGCAGGTGCCCAGCGCCCTGACCACCCTGGCCTGCGATGCCCGGCGAAGCCGTTTCTTTACCGAACAACTGATTGCCGCTCTTCGGATTATTGACGAAGGGGCTATCCCCGCTGAACAGATGGAGGGCTCCTGGGCCGGAGCCATGGGTCATGTGCAGTTCATGCCCACGGTGTTCCTCAAGCACGCAGTCGACGGTGACGGGGACGGCCGCCGGGACCTGTGGAACAGCCTGCCGGACGCCATGATGTCCGCTGGCCGTTTTTTGCAATCTATGGGTTGGGACGGCGACTATCGCTGGGGCCGCGAAGTCCTGCTTCCGGATAACTTCGATTTCAGCCTGGCCGATGGCCGGCGTCTCCCCCTCTCCGAATGGCGCGCTCTGGGGATTACCGACGCGTTCGGTCATCAGCTGGCAAACGAACCGGTGAACGCGGCTTTGATTGTGCCCAGTGGCCATGAAGGCCCCGCGTTCCTGGCGTACAGTAACTTCCGGGTAATTATGGGGTGGAACCGCTCCGAGTTCTATGCCATCGCGGTCGGCCACCTGGCAGACCGCATCGCGGGTGCCGGGACGCTGCAGAGCCCGCCTCCCGAAACCCAGCCCGCCCTGTCCAGAAAGCAGGTGCTTGAGCTCCAGCAGACCCTGAACGACAAAGGCTACCCGAGTGGCAAACCCGATGGCATCCTCGGCTCCAATACCCGAAAAGCCATCCGGGCGTACCAGAAAGCGGAAGGACTGGTCGCGGATGGCTTCCCCTCAGAACAGGTGCTGGGCGCACTCGGTGTTTATACCGGCACCTGAAAGCGTCCACTTTCTTTACACTTAGCCAGAGGACTCTTTCTAACTTACTGTATTTAAAGAAACAAAAATACTGGCACGCATTTAGCTACATATGCGCTCAACGTTCGAGCATACGAACAATCCATGAACCGCGAGTAGTAAGGTGTAGACAATGCGTAAGTTAATGAAGGGAATCGTTGCAACCGTTGCGTTGGGGCTTGCATCAACCGCAATGGCATTTCCAGTAAACCTGGAGTCCGTTTCTGGTGCCTGGGGTACACCCAGCAATGGCAGTAATGTACAGGGTGTCGGCACCGACACCGTGCGCTGGGGAACTGGCGAGGAAACCTGTTCAGGCGGCCTGTGGTGGCAGACCTGTAACGAAGGTCCTCAGAGCGGCTATGGCTTCCAGGGGCCAGGCAGTCTGCCCCAGACCATTACCTCTGACGACTCGTTTGTGTTGGGAACTTTTACACATTTCAACAACAAGGTTACTGGCGATAGCATCACCGGCGTAAGCCTGGACGTGTTCGCAACGTTCTCGACAAATGCCAGCAATGGCCAGGTAACCGGCCCCTACACGTTCGACTTCCTGCACAATGAAACGCCGAACGTTGGCCAGGAATGCTGGCTGATGTTCTGCTGGGACGTCGAGAAGGACGTGAACGACGTGGTCATTCTGGACAACATGATCGAGAGCTCAGAGTTCCGGTTTGGCTCCAACATCTATTCCCTGTCACTGCTCGGCTTTGCCAATGGCCTGAATGAGCTGGAGACCGAGGAAGGCACAGCGACTTCGGTCGATCTGCTGGCCAGACTGAACGTTCGCTCTGTTCCTGAGCCGGGCACCCTTGCCCTGCTTGGTCTTGGACTTGCTGGTCTGGGCGTAACCCGTCGCCGCAAGGCCTGAGTACCGGCCCCGTTGCCGGCAGCGTCACCGCTGCCGGCAATCCCGTGATCTGAGCCCCGAATCCGCGCATAATACTGGCATCGATCAGTCACAGGATAATTCGGGACTCTATGGACTCCATCACCCAGGCAGCCCTCGGCGCCTCCATCGCCGGAGCCATTGCCGGCAAAACACTAGGCCGTTCGGCACTGCTGACAGGCGCCCTGCTAGGCACCCTGCCAGACCTTGACGTGGTCATCGACTATGGCAGTGCGGTCGCTAATTTCACTCAGCACCGCGGGTTCAGTCATTCCCTCTTTATCCTGGCACCGCTATCCCTGCTGATCGCCTGGTGTCTCTGGCGCTGGAAGCCACAGCTTTCCTACCAGAGATGGTTAGCGCTGGTTGCACTGATATTGATCACTCACCCCCTTCTGGACAGTTTCACCACGTACGGCACTCAGCTGTTCTGGCCGCTCGGCGAACCGGTAGCCATTCATAGCATTTTCATCATCGACCCACTCTACACCTTACCGCTACTCGCCGGCTGCCTCGCGTTTCTGTTTCGGCCACCCGCGTCTAAGGCGCTCCTGGGCGGGCTGCTGCTTTCAACGCTTTATCTGGGATGGTCTGTCGCGGCACAACAGGCTATTACCGCACGGGTAAAACCAGTGCTGGCTGAGGCGGGCCTGGCAGAAGCCCCGGTGATGGTCCAGCCCATGCCGTTCAATACCATTTTGTGGCGTGTAACCGCTCTGAGCCCGGATCGCCGGGTAGAAATCGTAACGGGTTTTCTGGATAAGCAGGACGAACTGGTGCTTGAGGCGTTCCCCCGCAACCCACAACTGGCAAGCCTCGTCGCCGGCCTGCCTGACGTTCAGAGACTGGAGTGGTTTACCAGGGGCTTTCTCCACTATGAAAGGCATGGCCATCAGATCACGGCGACGGATATCCGCCTCGGGATCCCCGGTGTTCACCCATTCACGTTTGCACTGGCAGAAAACACCGGAAACGACTTACTACCACTGGCCAGCAACCGCCTGCCCCGCCCCTCACTGGACCAGGCTATCTTACCCGTTCTGTGGAGCCGGATGACCGGCGAGATGCCCGTTCTTTGCCTCGCAACACTGGCGGCCCCCACCCAAGGGAGCAGGTGCTGATGCGGCTGGATCAATACCTTGCCAGCAGCACCGGGCTTTCCCGCAAGGATGCCAAGAAGGCCATATTGGCAGGGCGGGTAACGGTGGACGGCGAAATCTGCCGGCAGTCCAACCGACATCTGGAGGAAACCCCGTCTGTCGGACTGGACGGCCAGCCGGTACTGATGCCCGGCGAACTCTATCTGATGATGCACAAACCCGCCGGCGTTCTGAGCGCAACCACCGACAGCAGTCAGCCGACGGCCATCGACCTGCTGCCCGGCCACCTGGCCAGCCGGGTCCATATTGCCGGGCGGCTGGACAAAGACACCACGGGCCTGCTCCTGCTGACCAGCGATGGCCAGTGGTCTCACAGGGTCACGTCTCCTCGCCGTCACTGCCCCAAAACCTACCGGGTCACGTTGGCAGAGACTCTGCCTGAATCTGCCCGCCAGGCCCTGGAACAGGGGGTGCTGCTCAAAGGAGAGAATTCTCCGACCCGACCGGCGACGGCGAGCCTGTGCGATGCTGACACTCTTGAACTGACCATCAGTGAAGGCCGCTATCATCAGGTTAAACGCATGCTGGCCGCCGTTGGCAATCACGTTGACGCCCTGCACCGCGTCCGCATTGGCGAGATCGCTCTGGACCCCCACCTGTCACCCGGTGAATTCCGGGCACTCACACAGGAAGAAATCCGCTCCGTGACAAACGGGGGCTGACCCGAAGGCCGCTACGTGCGCTCAAACCTCTGAGCCTGGAGATTTTTTCGGACCGAACCGGCCTCGAACACCTCACCATTCATGGCAATGTAGACGCCCGCCGGCAACAATGAAACCGCAGCCCAGGCAAATCCGACGTTGAAAATCGCATCGGTGCGCCTCATTCGTGCCGGCTGCATTGCACCGGTGAGAACAACCGTGCGGCCCGTCACGGGCTTCAAGGCCTGAGCGGTCAGAGCCATAGTGTCCGTTCCATGCGTAATCAGGATGCGCGGGCAATCCGAGTCCTTCACAGCTGCCACGATAGACTGCCGGTCCGGGTCCGTCAGCTCCAGACTGTCCTTCCGCATCAGAGGGCGGATTTTGTATCCCTCGTGAATGTTCGACTCGCTCAGCAACTCCGGTAACAGGCTGTCGCCGATTTCAAATGCGCTGTTGGCATCGAAGTAGACCTTATCAATGGTCCCTCCCGTGGTGAGAATCTCAATCATGTTCTTGCCAGCTCCTTTACTGGGTATGGGCCTGACGGGCCTGCGCCGGATCTGCAGCCATCAGGGAGGCATTTTTTTCCTGTTCATAGCGCTTCGCCGCCGGGGCGATGGACTCCGCCTTACCGGTTACCAGCCACCGCTTGATTCGACCAGCATCGCCCATCGGAGAACGCGTGCCCAAAGAGTCCAGCAACACCGTAATCACCGGCTTGCCGTGCATTTCCGACACCATTACCAGACACCGGCCCGCTTCTGTCAGATATCCGGTTTTGCTCAGGCTTACGCCCCAGCTGTTCCGATGAACCAGCGTATTGGTATTGCCAAAAGACAGACTGTATCGGGGTTTCCGGAACTCCGCCCGATAGTAACCGGTGGTGGAGGCCTCCCCGATGCCCGGGTGTTTGAGGGCAGCGCGAACCAGTCGCACCAGATCCGCCGCAGAAGAGGTGTTCCGGACCGACAATCCGGTAGGGTCTACGAAATGTGTTTGCGCCATGCCCAACGCTTTCGCTTTGGCATTCATGGCTTCAACAAAGGCCTCAAAACCTCCGGGGTGCGCCCGCGCCAGCGTGTAAGCCGCAAAATTCTCCGACGACATCAGCGCAATCCGCAGAACATCCCGGCGACGCAACTGCGACCCTACCCGAATCCGGCTCCAGGCATTGGCGGCCGCTTCCACATGCCGCTCTTCAAAGGTCAGCCATTCATTCATATCCTGCCCGGACTCGGTCACCACTAAGGCCGTCATCAGCTTGGTGATCGACGCAATCGGAACCGCCCGGTCAGCATTCTTGCCGAATAGCAACGCCTTCTCCCCAACCTCTGCCGCCGCAGCCTGAACCGACGCGAGAGCAGGACGTTGATCTTTACTGGCAAAAACCTGACCTGAAAACCCCAGAGTCATACACAAAAGGGTCACAAAGAGGGAATAACGCATGCACTGAACCCGCCTGTCGGCTTTATCGGAGTGGAACAAAATACCGTGAAACTATACCAGCGCACCCTCTACGGGCGCAGGTCTCATTTTCAATCATGCGTTTTAAACATTAAATGCAAAAAATTTTAAATTCTTATAAAATATCACTCAAATCAATTCGTTACATATTGTAATGCGCTGTAATCAGATTGTAACGACGCCGTTCTCCAGTTTCAGGATGCGATCAGGATGGACTCTCCGTCGCTCGGCCAAACCCCAGACAGGGCCCCAAGTCCGGGCAGAATACCCGCCAGGTTCCACCATTTGCTCCCTTTCCTGGTCCTGTTCGCAGCCATCGGCTACGGCCTGGCCAACTCCTTCTGGCAAACGCCTCCAAAACCTACCGGCACACCGGTTGTCGACACGAATCTCTCTCTGCCGCCTACTCGCCTTTCCGAGCAGATCGATTACCTGACCCACCCCCTGGACAAAGTACTTGAAGAAAAGCTCTGGCGATCAGACGGCTGGACCGAAACCGACAGAGACTATTCCGGAATCGGCTACCCCTATCAGCCAGCGACGTTCCGGTTGACGGTGGAGAACGACTCCCCGAAGGCCGTTCATCGCCATATAATTGTCCCGGCCCCCTACCTCGACCACGTTGAACCCGCCCTGATCCATCCAAACGGCGAGATTGTTCGCCTGCCCATAATGGGAGACCGATACCCGTTCGATCACCGCTACCTGGCACTACCCCAATGGGTGTGGCCGGTCACCTTGCCACCGGGCACTAGTACGCTGCTGATAGAGATCCGGAACCACGGGCCCGTGGTACTTCCAATCACCCTGTCGGACAGTGAAAAAACGCTCAGTCATGGTGCTGCCAGCACTGCCTGGAGAGCGTTTGTCGCCGGATCGCTGGCGTTTGCCCTGCTGCTGAACCTCAGCATCGTGGTGAAACTGCGCCGGCCAGGACTGGCCTGGTTAAGCGTGCTGATGATCAGCGTGATCTACAGCCAGCTGGTGATGGATGGGCTTGGGCTATGGCTGATCTGGCCCCGAGTTCCGGAACTCAACACGCTGCTGAACATCAGCCTTCCTCTGTGCCTGATTGCCCTGTCCGAATTTACACCTCATTTCTTGCAGGTCGGTCGCACCGAGGCGCGGATTCTCAGGGCGTTCAGTCTGCTGGCCGGTTTGCACCTGCTGGCCGCGCCAATGGGCTCCATCCTGCTCGGCCAGCACGGATTTCTGGTTACCAGCTCGTTCGGTGGCCTGTACATCTTCGCCCTGAGCCTGTGCCAACTGAAAAGCCACATCTACGCCCGGTACTACGCTCTGTCAGTCCTTTCGATCCTGGTTGGTGCGATGATCACATCGCTTCGTACCATCGGGTGGCTGCCTGTAAATACCCTGACCGACTCGGCATTTTTTCTTGGGGCGGCCACCGGCTCCCTGATCCTGACCAGTGGCGTCGGCAAGCTGCTTCTCGAAGAGCGCAAGAAACGACTCAGTTCGGATATCCGGGCCCAGGAAGAACAGAAACTACGTACCCGTATTGAACGTGACTACGACCGCCTGCTGAGAACACACCGGGTAACCGGAAAACCCAACCGCCCGATGCTTGAGGAAGCCCTTGGCGCGCTGGACTGCGAACGGACACCTTATACCCTGTGCATGATCCGTCTGGCCCGATTCAATGAACTGGAGCAGGCCCTGGGTTATCGGATCGCCGAGGACCTCCTTAAACACTACCTCACACAACTCAACCGCTACCTCATCCAGGCTTTCGGCGACCAACTGGTCACCATCAATGGTAACGGTGTGGCAACGCTGGATACGGTGAACCACGCCTTTGCCCTGCTGAGGCATCCGGATGACACCTTTGAACAGAACAGGCTTAAGACCATTAGCCAGTGGTTGTCTGAGAACTTCCGTGAAGGACGACTTTCGTTCTCCTGGGCGGCGTCTATCGGCGTTGCCCATGCACCAGAGCATGGCACAGATCCGGCCAGCGTACTGGCCAGCGCCGGATTCGCCTCACGCGATGACTCCACGCCTCTGGTGGTTTACGATCCGGCCATTGCCGAGTGGCAATACCGACAGCAACTGCTGATGCTGGACGTGGAGGAGGCACTGAAATCCGGAGATATGTGGCTGGAGTATCAGCCCAAGGTCAATATCCGTGACGGCCGGACGGTCTCATTCGAGGCCCTGATCCGCTGGCGCCATCCAGAATTTGGGCGGGTCGCGCCCGATCAGTGGATCCCGCTGGCCGAGGAATTCGGCATCATCCATACGGTAACGCTCTGGGTTTTGGATCGTGCCTGCCGGGACAGCCATCCATTGCGGGCGAAACACGGTCAGGACCTGAGTATTGCGGTGAATGTTTCCGCCAAAGATCTGGCCCACAGCCTGTTTCATGAAGAAGCCGGCGCAATTGTCCGTCGTCACAAGCTGGAGCCGGCGAACATCACGCTCGAGATCACCGAAACGGCGATGATGAGCGATCCGGAAACAGCCCGCGCCACCCTTCATACCCTGAGTACCATGGGGTTCCGGATTGCCCTTGACGACTTTGGCTCCGGGCACTCCTCACTCGGCGCCTTGGCTCAGTTTGAACTGGATGAACTGAAAATCGACCGGAGTTTCCTGGAGGGCGTACTAGATTACCCGGCACGTCAGAAAATTATGATTGCGGCCATGGAGTTGGGAACCTCCCTCGATCTCGACGTGGTGGTGGAGGGAGTGGAAGATGAAGCCATTGCTCTATGGCTTCATCAGTTTCCCGGGCTACACGGCCAGGGCTATTACTGGGGGCGCCCCTTCAACCTCAGGCTGCGCAACCATTAACGGCCAATAACGACCGAGCCACTGCCAATCGTAACACCACCACACGTCACGGCGCTGCCAGTCACCGCAGCCGGCTTACCATTGATCATTACTGTACCAGATCCTGCAGCCACGGCCCGGGGATGCGGAGGATGCTTGGGTTTTGAATGGGGATTCAGAGGATCACCCACCCGGGCAACCGGTTTGCCATCCACCAGCACATCGGGAGAGCCGGCAATCACCGGTGTCGGCGGAAAGCCCTCGTGATCCGTACCCAGGTCTCCCAACAATACAATCGCTTTACTCATGATTTGAATCCTTTCAACTCAGTTCCAGGCCCCCATCCTATACCGAAAACAGGAACGACCCAAGCCCGGGACCAGACCGCCTTCGGAAAAAGATGCAGAGACGACTGACCTGCATCAAGCGCCCCTGGCCCGGTCCGTTTTACACTTCTTTCGCACTTACTCAGCCATGGAGGCCGTTATGTCATCGCCCATCGAACAAGCCCCGGCCCCCCATAGGGCCACCCCCAGCTCCGCCTTTGAGTGCTGGCAGCAGGGCTATGGCATCATCAGGCATTCAGAAACGACCGCCAACGACGTCCGCACGCTGGCCCGAAAGCTGGTGGAAGCCGGCCTGCAACCAGATGAAGACACGGTGTATCGCAAGCTGATCGCGCTGGACCGGCTCACCAGCGCAGGCCTCTGGCTGGTGGTCCATATGACTTACTGTAACCGGGTGGACATTGCCGGAGCCCCCCTGACAGCTCAGGACTTCAAAGCCTCGCCCGAAGGTCATACCGGTGGCGCCCTGAATATGGTCCCTGCCTATGCCGCCTACCTTGCTCTGAACAACCTCACCGGGCAGACCCGAAGCTGGCTGATGGGACAGGGCCACTGCGTGGCAGCCGTCGACGCTCTGAACGTGCTCACCGGCAACCTCCATCCGGAACAGCGCTCACGTTACCTTGCGCCGGAGGGACTATCCCGCCTGGCCACGGATTTCTACAGCTACCGACAGAAACCGGACGGAACCATGGCCGCTCCGCTGGGCAGCCATGTAAACCCCCATACCGCCGGCGGCATTCTGGAAGGGGGCTATCTGGGGTTTGCCGAGCTCCAGTACGCGCACATGCCTCTGCCCGGGGAATCTCTGGTGGCTTTCCTCTCGGACGGTGCCGCCGAAGAGCAACGGGGCAGCGACTGGATTCCCCGATGGTGGCGAGCCGAAGACTGCGGACTGGTCCTGCCGGTCATGATTGCCAATGGCCGGCGCATTGAACAGCGAACCGAACTGGGAACCCGTGAGGGTCTTGAGCGGTTTGAGGAGCACCTGCATCACCGGGGCTTTGACCCCGTCCGTTTCGACGGCCGGGATCCAGCAGCGTTTGTCTGCGCACTGTTTGATATGGAACAGGCCCTCGCTGCCCGAGGTGACGCGGCAAAGGCCCGGGAAACAGGCTATCCCGTCAGGGTTCCCTATGGCATTGCCGAAACCACGAAAGGCTTCGGATTCTATGGCGCCGGAGAAAATGCGGCCCACAACCTGCCGCTGCCGGGCAACCCCAGACTGGACGCCCGTTCCCGCGACCTTTTCAACGAACACGCAGCGCCTCTCTGGGTCAAACCTCAGGAGCTGCAACTGGCCGTTTCGGAGCTGAACGAACACGCCTTGCAGGATCGCCCGTTGGAGCGTGATCACCCTCTGGCCCTGCGCTGCCCGCCTGCGCCCGCCATTCCCGTGCTCCCCTGGAACCAGAACCGGACGTCTCCAATGACGGCGGTTGATGAGTTTTTCAAGACACTGGTGGCTGACAACCCGGAACTCAGACCACGGGTCGGCAATCCGGACGAACTTGCGAGTAACCGCCTCAAGGGGGTGCTCAACGCCCTTAAACACCGCGCCAACGACCCGGAAAATGAGACCGAATCGGTACATGGCAAGATTATCACGGCCCTCAACGAGGAAGCCGTGGTGTCAGCTTGTCTGGCCAACAAGGCTGGCCTGAATCTGGTCGCAAGCTACGAAGCTTTCTGCGTAAAAATGCTTGGCGCCGTTCGTCAGGAACTGATCTTCGCCCGACATCAGAAAGAAGTGGGGCGCCCACCTCAGTGGCTCGGATTTCCGGTGATCGCCACATCGCATACCTGGGAAAATGGCAAAAATGAGCAGTCCCATCAGGACACTACCTTCTGCGAGGCCCTGCTCGGCGAAATGAGTGATGTCTCCAGAGTCCTGTTTCCAGCGGACTACAACAGCACGCTCGCGGTTCTGCCATCGGTCTATCAGGAACGTGGCCGGCTCAGTTGCCTGGTCGTGCCAAAGAGAGAACGCCCCTGCGTGTTCAATGGAAACGAAGCTGAGGCGCTGGCTCGCCACGGCGCCATCGTGGTGGATGAAGACACGTCGGCCGGCGAAGAGCCCCTGCTGCTGATTGCAAATGGCGCTTACCAGCTCTCCGAGGCCATCCGGGCCTGTGAGCGCCTTCGGGACACCGGTACCCCATTCCGTCTGGTCTATCTGCAAGAGCCCGGACGCTTCCGGCAACCCCGGGACCCGATGGAGGCCGCGGCCTGTCTGACCGAGTTTGAATGCGAACGCCTGTTCCCGCACCGGATGCACCACCGGGTAGCACTCACGCACATGCGTCCGGAGGTGTTCCGGGGGCACCTGCATACCTTGTTCCCCCAGGCCGCTCACTCCCGGGTGCTGGGTTACATCAACCGGGGCGGCACGCTGAACGAAGCCGGCATGCTGTTCGCTAACCGATGCTCCTGGGGCCATGCCCTGGCGGCCTGCGCCGAAGTTCTCGACAAACCCCCCGGGGAGTGGCTGTCGAGCGCCGAACTGGCGGCCGTGGAGGGCCGGGGAGACCCCGCAGTGATTACCCGCGGGCTGCCCTGACCCATTTTCGAATGGCCGTTTCCACTTCCAGCACAACCAGTACGAGGACCCCGGCCATCACCGGGAACGCCAATTGTTCCAGGCTGAGGCCGGCGGTCGAAAAGGTCCGCTGGAACCAGGGAAGGTAGGTGAACAGCAACTGCACCCCCACGACCACCGCAACGGCAATCAAAACAACCGGCGTGCCCAGCACGCCGCGCAACGTGATCGACGTGCTGTCGAGATAACGAACCGCAAACAGATAAAACATTTCCATAGCCACCAGCGTGTTCACCGCCAGTGTGCTGGCCAGAACAGGGTCCTGATGCCCGGCCATCACCCAAAACCAGGCCGCAAAAATGCCCGCCAGGAACAGCAACGAAACAAAAACCACTCGCCAGATGACAAATCCCTGCAACAAGGGCTCATCCTTCGGTCTCGGAGGCTGACACATCACGCCCGGTTCTGGCGGCTCAAACGCCAGCGTCATGGCCAGCACCACAGAACTGACCATATTGACCCAGAGAATCTGTAGCGCAGAGATCGGTAGCGTCAGTCCCAGCAGCAAGGCGGTTATAAGACTGACCGATTCGCCGCCGTTAATCGGCAACATGAAGGCAATGCCCTTTCTCAGATTGGCGTAAACGATGCGCCCTTCCCTCACGGCAGCGGCAATGCTGGCAAAGTTGTCATCCAGCAGAACCACCGACGAGGCCTGTCTGGCCGCCTCAGAGCCCTTCACGCCCATGGCAATACCGACATCGGCCCGCTTCAGGGCAGGCGCGTCGTTAACACCATCTCCGGTCATGGCCACAACCCCGTGCAAAGCCTGAAGCGCCTTGACCAGCCGGAGCTTGTGTTCCGGGCTGGTTCGGGCGAACACATCCACCTCACCGGCCAGCGCCCGGAGCTGGTCTTCGCTCAGCGCATCCAGCTCCTTGCCCGTCAGTACCCGGTCGGTGTTACGCAGCCCCAGCTTGCGGGCAATAGCACCCGCCGTCAGCGCATGGTCGCCCGTAATCATCTTGACCCGGATACCGGCTCCATGGCATTCCGCAATAGCCTCAATCGCTTCCTGCCGGGGAGGATCGAGCAATCCAACCACCCCCAGCAATTCCAGACCACCTTCCAGCGTCTCAACCACCAGTTCCCTCGGGCCTCCGACCCCCGTCCGACGGGCAAGGGCAAGCACCCGAAGCCCTTCTGAGGCCATGTCACTCACCGTTTTTTCCCATCGCCCCCTTTGCAACGGAGTAGGCACCCCATCCGAGGCTAATTCCCGGGTGCACATGTCCAGAACACGTTCAGGCGCACCTTTAAGATAAACAACCTCATGACCGTGATGGTCGTGGTGCAAGGTCGCCATGAACCGAAGATTGGTATCAAAGGGTAT
Source organism: Marinobacter daepoensis DSM 16072 (assembly GCF_000421165.1). Classification (GTDB taxonomy): domain Bacteria; phylum Pseudomonadota; class Gammaproteobacteria; order Pseudomonadales; family Oleiphilaceae; genus Marinobacter; species Marinobacter daepoensis. The sequence continues at coordinate 126,933 of NZ_ATWI01000011.1, read as the reverse complement.
TTCATCCAGACGCGGCCAGGCCGACAAGCCTCTCACCACGTCGAATGACACCTTCCCGGCAAAGACCTTGAGCGCTGCTTCCATGGGGTCACCATGGATCACCGGCGCCCCCTCTCCGCTCCCAACACTGGCGTCGTTACACAGAACTGCAGCCCTGGCGAGTTCAATCAGAGCACCCTCGCCAACAACCGGGTGGCCCTGCTGACAAACTCGGCCGTCCGGCTGATAACCTTCACCGGTCACCTCATAGCGCTCGCTACCTGACATCACCGCAGTCACCATCATCTCGTTCCGGGTGAGCGTGCCAGTCTTGTCAGAGCAGATCACCGAGACTGCACCCAGCGTCTCAATCACCGGCATTCGACGAACCACCGCCTTACGCCGCGCCATTTGCCGCACACCAATGGCCAGCGTGATGGTGAGGATCGCCGGCAACCCTTCAGGGATCGCTGCCACCGTCAGGCCCACCACGGCCATGAACAAAGCCCTGAATTCCAGGCCACTGAAAGCGAGGCCGCCAAAGAAGATCACCACCCCGGTGGCGATGACAATCAACGAAAGGATTCGGGCAAATCGATCCATTTGCACCAACAAGGGGGTTTGCAGGGTGGTGGTATCCGCCAGCAGCCCGGAGATCCGACCAATCTCAGTGTGGCTCCCCGTTCGTACCACAACCCCTGTCGCCGTGCCGGTCGCCACCATTGTTCCAGAAAAGGCCATGCTGCTCTGATCGCCCAGAACCGAGTCTTCCTCCACGGGGCCTGACGATTTGTCCACCGCCTCAGATTCTCCCGTGAGAATGGCTTCATCCACTTTCAGATTATTGGCTTTTTCCAGACGAATATCCGCAGGCACCCGGTCACCTGCTTCCAGAAGCACGGTGTCACCTGGCACCAGCTCTCTGGCATCCACCTGGTGCTGCCCATCCGCCCGGACAATTCTGGCCCGGGGCGCGAGCATGTGGCGAATGGCCGACAATGCCTGCTCCGCCCGACCTTCCTGAATGAACCCCACCAGCGTCTGGACAACCACCACGGCAAGGATGACACCCGCGTCCACCCAGTGGCCCAGAGCACCGGTAATGACGGCCGCAGCCATTAGCACATAAATCAGGAAATTTCGGAGCTGGCGCCCCAGGCGCGCCATTGCTCCGGAGGTTCGGCCTTCCGGCAACTGGTTCGCACCCGAATGCTCGAGCCGGATACAGGCCTCTTGGGCGGTCAGCGGTTCTGGTGCCCGCAACCGCGCCCTTGCCCCCTCTGCCGTTATGGCATGCCAGGCCTCCGATGGCCCAGGTTCAACTCCTGCCTGACTGGAATCCGGCTCCGACATATCCCTGCTCCCTGCCTGAAATCTTTGCAAACTACACAGAAGTCCGGAGAGATTGCCAATGCGCCAGATCAAGCCGTCAGCGGTTGTAACCCAACGGCCAGACAACGTCCCTGTCGCAGCATCGGGACAACAACAATGGAAATCCGGCATCAGCCCTCAGCACTGACAAAAAACGGGAGCCTGAGCTCCCGTTTCATTTTGTGCCATCAAAGGCTCACGTCATCCACTGACAAATACTGGCCCAAGCCCCAGGTTCCAGAGAATGACGGACCCCACTCGTGTCGAAACCAGAATCACCAACGCCACCGTCAAAAGAGCGCCGCCGTACATGACCGCACGCTCCTTCTCAATGCCCATGACGATAGGCAAGCCATCGTACATCAACCAGGCGCCGTAACAGGCCGCCACCAGAAACACCACAGCATTGAACCAGGGCACAGGATAGAGCAACGCAAAACCGGCCAGGAACAATGGAGTGCAGGAGTACGCCGCCAGAGCAATGCCGTTTGAGGGAACATGTTCTTCTTTGGCTCCATAGGTCCGTGCCATCCAGTTAATGGCATAACCGAGGGCAAAGACCCCAACAAGCATGGCGATGTAGGTCAGGACACTCATCTGAAGAGCGCTGATCTCCGTGAGTTTAATCAGCCGTTCACTACCGACCGTCCAACCGAGGTGAGCCGTTGAGATGTAGGCACAGATTGGCGCGATCGCCGCCAGAATCACCACATAGGCCACATACAAACGGGTAGGATGTTCGTGTTCTTTCCTTATGGATACCCACTCATCTTCCGGGTGGGTGAAGAGGCCAAACGCATGGGACAGAAGCATAGACCACCCCCTTTATTGCTGTTGTTGGTATGGGTGGATACGGCGCCCGAATTACTTCGGACTTAAAACCGTTCCTGTTCTTAACTATAGTCAAGAATCAGATCCGGAAAAGGCGGCTTTGATTCTCTTTATTTATCAACGTCGCCCTATAAGACCGTTTTGTTCTGAACCCGGCCAGCCATACCTCAGGCGTTATCGAGCAGGCTGCCGCCTAACCAACAATGGATGGAACACAGTTTTCAAAAGGAGACGGAACGATGATCAGATTCAGAACAGCAGCCCCCATAGCGCTCATGGCTTTTATCTTTTCAGGCACACAGGCTCTCGCAGAGATGCAGACTGAAACCGTTAAATACACTGTTAATGGTGAACGCTTTACCGGTTACCTCGCCTGGGACGACGAATCCGACACCCAGCGCCCCGGCATTCTCGTCGTTCATGAATGGTGGGGCCACAATGAATTTGCCCGGGAGCAGGCCGAAAAGCTGGCGGCATCCGGCTACACAGCCTTTGCCCTGGACATGTATGGTTCCGGAAAACAGGCCAACCACCCGGACTCCGCTCAGGCCTTCATGCAGGAGGCGACCCGAGATATGGAACAGGTGAAAGCCCGCTTCATGAAAGCCCGGGAACTCCTGCAAAACCATGACAGCGTGGACCCCGGGCGCATTGCTGCTCAAGGCTACTGTTTTGGTGGAGCGGTGGTCCTGAATATGGCAAGAATGGGTGTGGAGCTGAATGGAGTGGTCAGCTACCACGGCCCGCTGGGCAGCCCTCTTCAGGCCGAAGCCGGTAAAGTGAAGCCAAGGGTTCAGGTCTATACTGGAGGGGACGATGCCATGGTGCCCTCCGAGCAGGTTGCCGGCCTGGTTCGGGAAATGCAGAACGCGGGCGTAGACCTGACACTGGTCAGCTTCCCGGAGGCTAAACACTCCTTTACCAACCCTGGCGCTGATGCGGTCGCAGAGAAATTCGGTATGCCGATTGCCTACAATGAGGACGCTGCACGGCGCTCCTGGCAAGGCACCCTGCGCTTCTATGAGGAGATATTCGGGGAATAAACGGCAACAAAAAAGGCAGCCTTGGCTGCCTTTTTTCGGTTATTGCTGAATCCGGAAAGGATTACAGAGCAACAACGTTCTCCGCCTGAGGACCTTTCTGGCCCTGAGTTACGGTGAACTCAACCTGCTGACCTTCGGCCAGGGTTTTGAATCCAGAGCCCTGAATGGCGCTGTAGTGAACGAATACGTCCGGGCCGCCTTCACGAGTGATAAAGCCAAAGCCTTTTGCTTCGTTGAAGAACTTAACAGTACCGGTAGTAGTAGACATACTTAAACTTCCTGAAATCAATCATATTATCTGCTGCCGCACTCTTTTTGAGCGCTGGTCAGCGGGTTACGGAAAAACAGAACTCGCGGGATCAAAAACAGGACGGTCACTGCTAACTTCTGAGGTACGTCTTATTCATGAACTGCTTTGCTGATTCTTTCCTACGCGTCCACTCTACTCTGGAACACCGGCCTTGCCAAGCGTAATTTCAATAATTTGTATAGGTACTGATACCCACGGATTCCGATGCCAGGGAACCCCCTAGCCACGAACCATCGAAAACGTCACGAAACCCAGCGCCGTCATCAGGATCGAGCCCACCACGTGAGCCAGAATACCCAGCACGGCTACGCTCCATTTGCCCTCCTGCAGGGCGGCAAACATTTCCAGGGAAAAAGTCGAAAAGGTGGTCAGGGCGCCACACAGCCCGGTAATGGCAAACAGCCGCCATTCCGGCGACAGCGCACTGCTGTGAGTGAAGAAGCCCATCAACAGACCAACCAGCCAGCCACCACTGAGATTCGCCAGAAGCGTTCCCCAGGGGATTGCGTGATAGCTGGCGTTCAGCCAGAGCCCCAACGCCCAGCGAAGGTTGGCGCCGATCACGGCGCCAACACTGACGGCAAGAACCGATAACCACATACTACCCGGCACCTCAGGCCGGGTTGTGATCAATCAACGTTTCCCGGTTACGGGCAAATGCATCGAACGGGAAGTCATCCACCGTGAGCATTTCCAGTACCACCGCTTCGTACTGGCGCATGAAGTCAGCCTCTTCCTTGCTGAACACCCCCGCCTCCAGAGCAGCGTCAAAACGCTCTTCGGGATGCAGCGCCGTTATCGGCAGCTCGCCCTTCGCATACGCTTTGGTTGCTTTTCGATACAGCTGCTCAGCCTTATCGTAGTCCTTCAGCAACTCATTGTATCGGGCCACCGGATTCTCTGCGCCACCGTCTTCCTCCGTGGTCCAGGCCCCGGCCATCAGTTTGTGACGAACCGGTGTATCGGTGGTGATCGAACGCGCCAGCGTACGAGCAAGATCATCGTGAGGAGCATCCCAGCGGCATCCCAGCGGCAGAGTAATCACCCGCAATGCCGCCGCGACCGGGCGATTCGGCAAGTTCTGGAGGAACTCGTCAAGTGCACGCTCTGTCCGGTTCAGCAAGAAAGCCAGACTGTATTGCATCAACTCTTTTTCGCCGTCCACCGGTTGGGTCTCATGCCAGTTCTTGAGCACCATGGACGCCAGATACAGATTCGCCAGCATGTCACCCAAACGCGCCGAGATCAGCTCGCGCATTTTCAGCTCACCACCCAGCGTTGTCATGGCCGCATCAGCGCACAGGCCGAACGCTGAACTGAATCGGGCCAGCGCCTGGGCATACCGGCGGGATGCACTGTCGAACGGCACGTCTGCTTTCCCCAGCCCCAAAGCCTGCGTAAAGGCTCTGGCCGCATTCCCGAAGATAAGGCCGGCATGGCCGAAAAAGGCTTCATCAAACGCGTTGAGGTCGTCGTTATCTTTGGCTGCCAGCTCTTTCAGCACATAGGGATGACAACGAATCGCCCCCTGGCCAAAGATCATCAGGCTGCGGGTCATGATGTTAGCCCCTTCCACCGTGATAGACACAGCGGCACCGCTGTAGCCGATACCAAGGTAATTGCGGGGGCCAAGTGTGACAGTCTTGCCACCGTGTACATCCATGGCGTCGGTCAGAATCTCCCGCTGGAACTCGGTCAGGTGGTACTTCAGAATGGCCGACGGTACCGCAGGTTTCTCACCCCGGTCGATCATGTTGGCCGTGTGATTAACCGCCGCCTGAGCAATATAGGTTTTGGCCGCAATCCTGGCCAGCGGAGCCTGAACCCCTTCCATTTCCGCCACCGGGGTATTGAACTGCCGGCGAATACGGGTAAAGCCTCCTGCCGTGCCAACGGCATAAGCCGCAGCACCAGCGGCACCAGAGGGCAACGTGATGCAGCGACCCACCGACAGACACTCAACGAGCATCCGCCAGCCCTGCCCCGCCATTTCCTGACCACCGATGATGTAATCCAGAGGGATAAAAACATCCTTGCCCTTGATCGGCCCGTTCATAAAGGGAGAGCCGATGGGACAGTGCCGGCGACCAATCTCCATGCCGTCGGTGTCCCGGGGAATCAGCGCACAGGTTATCCCGTAATCTTTGGTGTCGCCCAGCAAGCCATCCGGATCAAACATCCGGAAGGCCAGCCCCACCACCGTGGCCACAGGTGCAAGGGTAATCCAGCGTTTTTCGAAGTTCAGCCGGATACCCAGCACTTCTTTACCATCCACGTCCTGTTTACAGACGATGCCGGTATCCGGCAATGAGGTCGCATCGGACCCCGCTCGCGGGCCGGTCAGACCAAAGCAGGGAATTTCCCGGCCATCGGCCAGCCTCGGCAAATAGTGCTTTTTCTGCTCTTCCGTACCGTATTTCACCAACAACTCACCCGGGCCAAGGGAGTTGGGTACGCCAACAGTGACCATCAGCATTTCGTTGCCGGCGAGCTTCTGCAGTACCGCGGTCTGGGCCTTGGCGGAGAACCCCAGCCCGCCATACTCTTTCGGGATAATCATGCCGAAGAATTTTTCCTTCTTCAGGAAATCCCAGAGTTCGCTGGGCAAATCGGCACGTTCGACGGCCAGATCCCAGGCGTTGCACATGGAAATGGCCTGGGTGCACTGATTGTCTACAAACGCCTGCTCTTCCTCACTCAGCCCGGTGTGGCGATTGATCAGCAGGTTGTGCCAATCCGGACGACCTGTAAACAGTTCGCCGTCCCAGCCAACGGTACCCGCTTCCAGCGCCACCTTCTCTGTGTCTGACACCCGGGGCGCCACTTTCTTGAACATGGCGAAAACACGGGGAGTCAGCCAGCTCTGGCGGAACTGCGGAAGCCCCGCCATGGCTGTAACCGCAGCGCCGGCCAGCAAAACAAACGCCAGCCAGCCCGATGCCAGGAACAGGGAGAGCACGCCCACCACCACCATTACACCGATCGCAGATTTGGCACCGGACTCACGGCGCATCACATACAGCAAGCCTGCGAGGGCAACCAGAAACAGAATCAAAGTCATCTCAGGATCTCTCTGTCTTCCATGGATTGGAGTCTCCGGTTCTCACCGGAGGCCTTTGACTACACTTCGTTACGTTCAACTTACCCTAACAGATGCCTGTCTGCCAGATAACAGCCTGTGTTCAGGCGGTTAGCGTCACTAAGATGTGACGATGACACGGATTCCCTCCAGCGCGAGGGAGGCATGCTCCAACGAGCTCCGGGCCGACGCCAGCTGATCACGAAGGAAATCGACTTCCTGATCCCGGATCGCCGGGTTCACCTTTCGCAACGCTTCCAGCCGGCGAATCTCCGGCCCAAACCCTTCCTCGACCCGGTCCAGAGCACGCTCCCGCAGCGATGCCAGGTGCGGATCAGCCAGTCGCTCAGCATGATCCACCATGGTTTCCACTTCCGCGCGAATCTTCGGCACAATGGCCTGGGCCGTCCGCCGCCGTATGTTCGAGCAGAGCTCGTTCAAGCGCTCATGGGGAAGGGCTTTGGACAGATCCCGGCCATTTACATCCACCACCAGTCGCAGCGGAGACACCGGCAGGTAACGGGTCAGTTGCAGGGTCTCCGGTGCCGGACAATGAACGGCAAAGACCGCTTCCAGCAACAGCGTGCCAGGTGGCAGGGCTTTCACCGAAAGGTTCGCCAGTGCAGCCTTACCCAACCCGGCACTGGTCACTGAATCCATCACGCCGGTCACCACCGGATGTTCCCAGCTCATAAAGGCCATGTCTTCACGTTGCAGCGCTTGCTGCCGATCCCAGGTCACCGTCAAACCATCTTCAGGCAACTCTGCAACCATACCGGCCTGAAACTGCTCGCCGGGTTTGAGAATATCCGCATGCTCACTGTGGTCTTCGAGGTCTACTCCCAGAATATCGAAGGCCTGGAGCATATAATCCCGCACCCCGGCAGCGTTCTCCTCCGCCTCGATGTCTGCAATCAGAGCGCTGGCTTCCTCAGTACGACAGGAATTCAACTCAATCAGGGCATCGCGCCCGTTATGCAGCATTTCCTTGAGCCGGGCGGTCTCAGCGGCAGTGGCCGCCACCAGAGGCTCCATCCGGCTGCCATCACCGTCCAGAGCAAGCTGCCACTCCCCGTGCACATGCTCCTGCACAGCAACCCCAACGGCACAACTCTCGGCAAAGGCATTCAGACCCTCCTGGAACCAGCGGTACTGCACTTCCTGGCTGGTGCCCTGCAGATACGGAATGTGGATTCGGATAGCGTCTGTCTGGCCAATCCGATCCAGCCGGCCAATACGCTGTTCCAGCAAATCCGGGTTCGCCGGCAGGTCAAACAACACCAGATGATGAGCAAACTGGAAGTTACGCCCTTCACTACCGATTTCCGAACAGATCAGCGCCTGAGCCCCCTGTTCGCTGTCTGCGAAATACGCCGCGGCCCGATCCCGTTCAATCAGGCTAAGATGCTCATGAAACGCTGCGCTGCGGATTCCGGCCCTCAGCTGCAGATAATGTTCCAGAGCCATGGCGGTGCTGGCGTGAGCGCAGATCACGACAACCTTGGCGGGGCGCAGGCCGGCCAGTTTTTTCTCCAGCCAGGCCACCCGGGGGTCTTCCGCCAGCCAACGCTCTTCCGGCACCGACTGCTCCGGCGCCAGCCCCGCCAGACCATGGCGCTCCGTATCGTACAGGGCCGGACAGGGCAGCGGCTCCGGCAATGGCTGTCGTGCCGGAAAGCCCTGAATGGCCGCCCGGGTATTGCGAAACAGAACCCGCCCCGTGCCATGGCGGTCCAGCAACGCATCGATCACAGCCTGATGAGCGTCGTCCCGGCCCAGCAACTCGGGCAGTTCATCACCGAGCCAGCCAGCCAGAGCCTCCTGGTCTTCCGGCGAAAGTGTCTCTGGCGACTGCTGCAAACGCCGAACGACCTGATTGATCACTTCGTACTGTTGCTCTTCCTGCCGGAAGGCTTCCAGATCATGGAACCGCGCCGGGTCCAGCAGACGCAGCCTGGCGAAATGGCTGGCCAACCCGATCTGTTCCGGGGTGGCCGTCAGCAACAGCAAACCCTGACTTGCTTCTGATAACCGCTCAACCACCTCGTATTCCGGGCTGGCCTGCTCCGGTGACCACGCCAGATGATGCGCTTCGTCCACCACCATAAGATCCCAGCCTGCAGCAAAGGCGTCTTTACGGGCTTTCTCACTGCGCACCAGAAAGTCCAGGCTGCACAGCACCAGCTGGTCCGCCTCAAAAGGATTGACCGCGTCGTCGTCTCCGAAGATGTGATTCACCAGCGCATCAACGTCGTCTTCTTCGGCCTTGAGGTCGTCGTAACGGGCCTGATCAACAATGGAGAAACGCAGATTGAAGCGCCGCAGCATCTCAACCAGCCACTGATGAATCAGCGAATCAGGCACCACAATCAGCGCTCGCCGTGCCCGGCCCGTCTGTAGCTGATAATGCAGAATCAGGCCCGCTTCGATGGTTTTCCCCAGCCCCACTTCATCCGCCAGCAGTACCCTCGGCGCGTGGCGACGAGCCACCTCGTGGGCGATGTACAGCTGGTGCGGCAAATGCTGGGTGCGAGCCCCAATCAGGCCCTGAGCCGGGGATGCCCGCAAACGGTCCATGTGCTGAAGGGTCGCAACCCGCAACCGGAATGCGCCATTTCGATCAAACTGCCCGGCGAACAGGCGCTGATGCGGTGCAGAGAAGTTGACGGAACCTGCGAGTTTTACTTCGGAAATCGGTTGGATATTTTCGCCGTCATCGGCGTGGTACATCAGAACGCCATCAATCGTCTCTACCGCACGCACGGTGTAGCGTTCGCCCTCAAAGGTTTCTATTTCCTCACCCTGCTGATAGACAATTCGAGACAGAGGCGCATTATCAATGGCGTAGGTGCGCTCCTCATCGGCTGCCGGAAACCCGAGGGTGACCCTGCGCCCCGAGATATCCGTCACGATCCCTAGCCCCAGGGCAGTATCGCTGTGGCTGACCCAACGCTGGCCGATGACAAATTCCGATGTTTCCAAGAAACCTCCAGAGACTGATTACTGAGTGTTTGAATTGCTTTCCCGAACCCAATAAGCCGTCGCGCCGCAGACCGCCGCGGGTACGACAAACAGGTTAAGCACAGGCACCATGGCGGCCAGGGCAACCGGCAAACCGAAGCCCAGCGCCGACAAACGGGTGTCGGCCAGCCGCTGACGCAACGCGGGGAAACTGACTTTATGATTATCCGCCGGATAGTCCACATACTGCAGGGCCATCATCCAGCTGTTGAACAGGAACCACAGAACAGCGGCAACCAGATTGACCACAGGAATCAGGCCAATAATGAACAATCCAAGGGCTCTGGGCAGGTAATAGGCGATTTTCTGAACTTCACGCCAGAGTGAACGGGGAATATCCCTGACAATGGCCGACCAGCTGTCCTCGGTCGACACTTCCTGACCGGTGAGCTGTTTCTCGGTCAGTTCCGCAAGGTATCCGTAAAAAGGAGAGCCTATCAGGTTGGCAATAATCACGAAGCCGTACGCAAGCATCAGCAGAATCACAACGCCGTAAAGCAGCCAGAACAACCAGTCCAGCGCTTGCAGCCAGGCCCAGTCAGGCAACCAGGCCATCGCAGCGGCGATCAGGCCCGTGAACAGTTCCGCCAGGAAATAGAACAGCAACCCGAACAGCAGAACGTTGATAATCAGTGGAATGACAACAAACAAACGGAGACCCGGCTGGCGAATCAGCCCGAAGCCTTCCCCCAGATAGCCCAGTCCACGAAAAAAGTTACCCTTGAGCATTACTGGAGATCCTCCGCTGCCATGACAATAACGGGGCGCAAAGCATATCATGTCGGGATCGATCCCACAGCCCGCGAGGAGTCTCGGATATCACTATGTTACGCATCCGGTCCATTATCATCACGCTTCTGACCATGCACCGGCTCTGGCAAGCGGTTCTGTTTTCCTCCATCGCAGCCATTCTGTATCTGGCCACGACCAGCAGCAGCTACCCGATACCGGCATCGCCCAACGACAAGATCAATCACCTGATCGCCTTCCTTGAGCTCACTCTGGTCACCCGGCTGGCCTGGCCAAGGCTCTCCGTATTCTGGTACGCCCCGGCCTTGCTGGGCTTCGGGCTGGCTCTGGAAGCGGTGCAGGCGAACCTGCCTTACCGGGATTTCTCAATCGCCGACCTCGCCGCCGACGCTGCCGGCATCGGCCTTGGACTGCTGCCCTGGCCTGGCCTCCGCCTGGCTCAGCAGCCAGGCTTGAGAAAATCCCCCTAACCTGCGTGAGATATTTCCTACAAACTTGTAAGAACTGGCTGTGAAAAGCCGTGCGCAGTCAGTGATCTCACCTCGGAAAATTAACTCAACGCAATGATTATTATAGATTTTCCAACCTCTTCATCTGTCAATGCCAATCCCAAAGGGCACAGGTCACATGTTTGTAAAGCCGGTCTTGGTACTATGATTATCGTCAAGGATGACAGGGAAAAGGACGACGCATCGGACGCACCCCTGCAGGGATTGCGGGGAGAGGCAGGGATACAGGGACGCCTCGCTTAAGGGATAACGAATCGGATAGCCGGCTAGGACGCCGGCACCAGGGAATGGAAGCAAGGACAGGCAACATGGCGGTTGCCCATCGCGCATGGACGCGCCAACCTGTTCCGAATCTGAATTGCCAGGACGGTGATTCAGTACCTGTTAAGGGTAGCCTTTTGGCTACCCTTTGTTTTTTCCAGCCCCGGGATGGCTCGCCAGATACAACCTCACTTGGTTGAACTCCTCGAATTCGTTCAGATCGGGCCAGGTCCTCGCTTCCACGACCGCCTGCCGGATGTAACCGGGCGCTCCCAGATCCTTTACTCTGGAATCTGCCAGCAACACCTGAGGTGCCGCGCTTTCAAAAGCGCTCAGTAGTGGCCGGTTCTCCGGATCATAAAGGACATCCGCCGCCGTAATCAGGTCCAGTTCCTCCGGGCGGTTTCCCCAGTCATCACAGAGGTCAACATCAACCCCGTTGAGGCGGGCATTGGCGGCGGCGGCATCCAGAGCCGCCGGATCAATGTCACAGGCAATGGACCGGGCGGCACCGGCCATGGCGGAGGCCACGGCCACCACACCAGACCCCGAACCAAAGTCCAACACAGTTTTACCGGCCACCAAACCGGGATTCTGTAAAATCCAGCGTGCCAATACCTGGCCGCTGGCCCAACAGAAAGACCAGTAGGCAGGTTCTGCCACCACCGCCTGGGCTTCCTCATGGCTCAGCGGTCCTTCCAGCACCTCCGGATCAAACAGATACAACGCCAATTCCGGGCATCCTGCCGGGGCCGACACCGCCACCCGCCCCCGACTCAGGGTCTGCTGAAGATGCCGGTCAAGCTTCTCTGGGGTCATGCTCTTTCCTTTACCTGTGCTGAAACAAACCGGATTGTACCCGTGTCCGGGATGCCGGGATATCGACGGTTCGGTATACTGCCGCCTCATTCCGAGCAACAGTGATCCGTAAGTATGGCCACGCGACCCGACACCGACGACTACCTCAGCCTGTTCCTGAACGACGTCCCTCTGATGGATGTGCGGGCACCGGTAGAGTTTGCCAAAGGCAGCTTTCCGTCGGCAGAGAACGCACCGCTGATGTATGACGAGGAACGTCATCGGGTGGGTGTTTGCTACAAAGAAAAAGGCCAGGACAAAGCCATCGAACTCGGGCACCAACTGGTCTCTGGCGACATCAAGGCCCAGCGCCTTGAAGCCTGGAAACGCTTTATCGCCCGCCACCCCGAAGGCTATCTTTACTGTTTCCGGGGCGGACTGAGATCCCATCTCACCCAGCAGTGGATCAAAGACTCCGGCCTTGATTACCCGCTGGTTAAGGGTGGGTACAAGGCGCTGCGCCGCTTTCTGATCGACACCCTTGAGGCTCAGATCGAATCCGGCCAGTTCCGGGTCCTCAGTGGCCGCACGGGCACGGGCAAAACCCGGGTCCTGATGCAGCTACCCAACCCGGTTGACCTGGAAGGCCTGGCGAACCACCGGGGGTCCAGTTTCGGGCGCCAGGTTACCCCACAGCCTACCCAGATCGACTTCGAAAACCGGCTGGCGGTGGCCATGCTCAAGGCCCACCACCAGGTCGGCGGCCCGCTCTATCTGGAAGATGAAAGCCGCCTGATAGGCCGCTGCGCGCTGCCAGAAACGCTCAGAAACCGAATGTCGGCCTCGCCTCTGCTGATTCTTGAGCAGGACATGGTGGAGCGCGTGGCCATCATCCGATCCGATTATGTTGAGGATATGCTCGCCAGCTACACCGCCCGGGATGGAGAAGAGGCCGGCTGGCTGAATTTCCGGGACTACCTGCTCAGCGCCATCGACCGGATCCGGAAACGCCTTGGCGGCGACCGATACCAGAAACTCCGGCACCTGATGCTGGAGGCACTGGAGCAGCAGGCCGCCACAGGCTCTCTGGAAGGACATCATCTCTGGATCGAATCCCTGCTGACCGACTACTACGACCCAATGTACGATTATCAGCTCAGCCAGAAACAGGGCGACATTCTGGTAAGAGGCGGGCCAGAGACCATTACATCGTGGGCCCGGGCCTCTTTTCCGTCGTAAATACGCATAGGTCCGATAATGCTGTATACCGACTTGTCTGGTATATAGTGAAACCAGACAAATCCCGCTGAACCACGCCATTTGTCGATAAGAACTAACCTCAAAAAAAATTAATGAAAAAAGGAGCCTCTTCAATGGAAGATTTATTTGGTGCCAACGGCCAGGCCTCTGCGTGGGCCGACCAGGCCATCGCTCTGGTCATGGCTTACGCCCCGAAAGTCCTGCTGGCCATCATCACTCTGATTATCGGCCTCTGGCTGATCAATCGTTTTGTGAACGTGCTGGATAACCGTCTGGGCAAAAAAGACCCCACGCTGAACAAGTTTCTCTGCGGCCTGATCAGCGCCATCCTGAAGATTCTGCTGCTGGTGTCAGTTGCCTCCATGGTGGGCATCGCCACCACCTCATTCGTTGCCATCATCGGTGCTGCCGGCCTGGCCGTCGGCCTGGCCCTTCAGGGCAGCCTGGCCAACTTTGCCGGGGGCGTACTGATCCTCATCTTCAAACCGTTCAAGGTGGGTGATGTGATTGACGCACAGGGTTTCCTGGGCTCGGTTCGTGAGATTTCCATTCTCTACACCATCGTTGATACCTTCGATAACCGCCGGATCGTCATCCCCAATGGCCAGCTTTCCAACGCCAGTCTGACCAACCTCAGCTCCTACGACACTCGCCGTTGCGATATGACGTTTGGTATCGGTTACAGTGACGATATCGATAAGGCCAAGGCGATCTGCAAGCGTCTGATTGAAGAAGATGAACGCGCCATGAAAGATCCGGAACCTCTGGTGGTGGTTGGCGGCCTCGGTGAAAGCTCCGTTGACCTCACCGTCCGGGCCTGGACCAAAGGCGCCGATCTCTGGCCTTTCTACTGGGATATGCAGGAGCGCGTGAAAAAAGCATTCGACGCAGAGGGCATTTCGATTCCGTTCCCGCAGCGGGACGTGCACATGTACAAGGCTGACTGACCAGAACCGTTTCACAAGGAAACAACCGGTTACTCGCAAAGTGCCTATCCTGGTCTAAGCTGACGACAAGGCGGGGTGAAAACCCCGCCTGTTACTGGGGCCCGACCCGGGAAAGGCGAATGGCTCCACAACACTGTCGAGGCTGTCAGGAGGTTGTGAACATGCCGGCGAAGCAGCTGAAAACCTTTCTTGATGAGGCAGGTGTCGAGTACATGTGCCTCTCCCATCCCCCCGCCTTTACCGCCCAGGAATTAGCCCATCACGTCAGGATTGCCGGTGATCGGGTCGTCAAAACCGTCATTATTGAACTTGATGGCAAGATGGCTATGCTGGTCATGCCAGCCACCTGGCGCATACGCTGGGATCGATTGAGCAAGATTCTGGACACCGACTTTGTTGACCTTGCCGATGAGCAGGCCTTTCAGGATCGGTTCCCAGACTGCGAGGTCGGCGCCATGCCGCCCTTCGGCCACCTTTTTGGCATGACCGTCTATTGCGCGGAATCCCTGACCGAGCAACCGGAACTGGCCTTTGCCGCGGGCAGCCACACCGAATCCATACACATGAAAACCCGGGATTTTCTGTCTCTGGTGCAACCCATGGTCATTAACCAGGGGTTCACACGGCCCGGTGCCCGAAAACCCGCCTGGCTGGTGCGACGCCCCTGCAACACCGGTAACCGCGAGGAAACCTCAACCCATGCCGGTTATTGATCGCCCGGATTGACCCTGGTCGCTTGTCTGCTGGCTCGCATCGCGTAAACTGAGGCCAGCAGACAGGAACCGGATATGACTCAAACCTTTGATATCATTATTGTCGGCGCCGGAATGGTCGGTGCCGCACTCGCCACCGGACTGGGCCAGCAGGGCCTCCGGGTTGCACTGATCGACCGGGTAAGCCCCGCTCCCTTTCAGGCTGACGCAACCCCGGACATCCGGGTATCGGCCCTCAGCGCTGGCAGTGAGCGCTACCTGACCCAGCTTGGCGCCTGGCCCCGGATGCTCACCATGCGAGCCACCCCCTATCGTCGCCTGGCGGCCTGGGACAACACACCCGGACCCTGGGCTCGCCTGTTCCCTCACAGCCTGACGGAAGTTGAATTTGATGCGGGTAACCTGAGCGCTCCGCATCTGGGCCACATTGTCGAAAACCGCATAACCCAGCTCGCCCTTTGGCAGTCTGCGGAAGCCCTTCCCGAGGTCACCCTGCTGACCGGACACAGCGTACAGGGGCTGTCCCGGCAACCAGACTGTGCGAATATCACTCTGGATGATGGCACCGAGTTACAGGGGCAACTCATCGTTGGCGCCGACGGCGCCCTGTCCAGAGTCCGGGATCTGGCCGGCATCGGCGTGACCCGGGATCAGTACGAACAGCAGGCCATGGTGATCTCAGTCCGATATCGGGGGCCCGTTGAGGATATTACCTGGCAGGGTTTCTATCCGACCGGCCCCAGAGCGTTCCTCCCGCTTCACAGCGCCGGCGACACCTTTCCCGGTGAGAGCTGGGGCTCTTTGGTGTGGTACGACCATCCCGCGCGGCTTGCCGCCCTCAAAGCCATGACCGATACCGAACTGAAGGCAGAGATCCAGCGCCACTTCCCCGAGCGGCTGCCCGAACTGACTCACATTGACGCCAAAGCCAGCTTCCCCATCGCCCGGCAACACGCCAGACACTACTATCAGGACCGGGTTGTGCTGGTGGGCGATGCCGCGCACACCATCAACCCTCTGGCCGGTCAGGGCGTCAACCTTGGATTCCAGGATGCCCAATGCCTGCAAGGCCTTTTGAAAGAAGCGCAGCGCAGCGGAGACGACCTTGCCAGTGAACCGTGGCTCAAACGCTATGAAAAGCACCGGCGGCCAGCCAATCAGCGTATGATGCTGGCCATGGATGTGTTCTATCACTTGTTCAGCAATGCTATCCCACCCGTGCACCTGGCCCGGACTCTGGGGCTCGGCGCAGCGCGGGCACTGCCCTTTGCACGAAATCAGGTCGCACGCTACGCCATGGGGCTGGAGGATCAGCTGCCCGCCCCGATTCAACACATCGTGAATCGCCTGCCCGGTCTGGGTAGCTTATAGTAGCGGACACGCTCATTCACCCGAGACACAGGAGCCCTTGTATGTCTGAAACCATTTTCACCAAGATCATCAACCGGGAAATTCCCGCCGACATCGTGTATGAGGACGACATCAGCCTCGCCTTCCGTGACATCAACCCACAGGCGCCGGTGCACCTGCTGATCATCCCGAAGAAAGCCATTGCCACCATCAATGATATCGAAGAGGAAGACCGGGAGCTGTTTGGCCACCTGTACTGGGTCGCCGCCAGAATCGCCAAAGACATGGGCTTCGCCGACGATGGTTACCGGGTTGTGATGAACTGCGGTGAGAACTCAGGCCAGACCGTGTTCCACATTCATCTGCATTTGCTTGCCGGCAAACCCCTGGGCTGGCCGCCGTATACAGATAAAATGAAACAGGCCTGAGGCCGGAGGCAGCCTCAGGGCTGCCTTGACGCTTCCTGCCCGGCCCGCTTCAGCCGGCGACTCCAGCGTTGCTTGGCATAGCGGCGCAGGTTGGAGACATTATCGGTTTCATCCATGATTTCGGTGCCCAGCAGGGTTTCGAGAATATCTTCCAGAGTCACCACACCAAGCCAGGTGCCCAGCTCATCATAGACCACCGCAATGTGTTGCCGTTCCCTCAGCATTTCCGAGAACAGAAATTCAATGTTGGTGTTGGCTTTCACCCGCTTGATCTGGCGCAGCCGGTTTTTCAGCGCCTCATCCTCAGACATGCTGATCAAGTCTGATCGGTGCATATAGCCCAGCGTCTCACCTTCCTCATCAATCATCGGGTAACGGGAAAACGGCGATTTCATTACTTTGTCGCGGAACTCCGTCACCGTAGTCTCGGGACCGATGAACTTGCAGACCGTCCGGGGGGTCATCACGGAACTGACCTTGATTTCGTGAAACCGGAGTACGTTATGGATGATCCGTCGCTCCTCTTCGTCCAGAGCCTGCTGATCCCGGCCGATTTCGACCAGTGCACTGATCTCTGCCCGGATATCCGTATCGCCCTCGCCCTGCGCAATCCGCCGTGTCACTTGTTTTGAAAGCCAAACAAACGGCAACAGCACCTTGACCATGAACCCCAGGATCGATGGCAACACCGGCGCAATCCCGCGCCAGTACTTGGCACCAATGGTCTTCGGAATGATCTCCGACAGGATCAGAATAGCGAGGGTCATCGCAGCCGACGCGGCCCCGAGCCAGGCTTCACCGAACACCACCGCCACCTGAGCACCAACTCCGGTTGCACCCACGGTATGGGCGACGGTATTGAGCGTCAGAATCGCAGACAACGGATCATCAATGTCGTCCTTGAGTTTGCGCAGCTGGACAAACAGTTTCGGCTGGTCATTTTTCAGGGACGCGATATAGCTTGGCGTGATGGAAAGCAGGGCCGCTTCCAGAATTGAACACAGAAACGAAAAGCCAATGGAAAGAATCGCGAATGCGATAAGGAGAATCATAGGGCCTCAGAAATGGATTTGTCCCTGCCATCATAGCGCAACTAACGGCAGGGACAATATCGGAAACTGCGGCGAACAGTAGCAATTTCCGAAAGCGGACAATCAGCGGCTGACCACCCGTTCCGCTTCCTCCATCGGGGTATGGCGAACATCTTCGCCCTTGACCATGAAGATCACGTTCTCGGCGATGTTACAGGCGTGATCACCAACCCTCTCCAGGGCACGAAGCACCCACATGACAGACATGCAGCGGGAGATATTGCGGGTATCTTCCATCATGAACGTCAACAGGGTGCGGGCTGCGGCCTGGTATTCCTCATCCACGCGCTTATCTTCTTTCATGATTCTCAGCGCCTGCTCAGAATCCAGGCGGGCAAACGCATCCAGCGAATCATGCAGCATGCTCAGCACGTGGTTACCGATGTGTCTGATTTCAACGTAACCCCGGGGGGCCTGCCCTTCTTCCATCAGCTTGATGGCCATCTTGGCAATTTTCTTGGCTTCGTCACCAACCCGCTCCAGGTCGGCCACCATCTTGATGACCGAAATGACCAGCCGCAGATCCCGCGCCGTCGGCTGGCGGCGGGCAATGATCAAAATCGCTTCTTCATCAAGGTCAACTTCCATCTTGTCGACTTTCTTGTCATTGGCGCGCACTTCCTCGGCTAGATGACCATCGCTGTCCACCAGAGCTTCTACCGCTCGCTCCACCTGAGTCTCGACCATTCCCCCCATTTTCAGGAACTGGGTTTTCAGCTCCATCAGTTCGTCGTTGAACTTGTGAGAGATGTGATCTCCGTAAACGTCGTCCTTTTGGTTAGGCATACTGTCTGTCTCCGTTATCCCGAACGCCAATTAACCGAACCGGCCGGTTATGTACGACTCCGTCAACTCATGTTCCGGAGAGGTGAATACTTTGTCCGTATCGTTCACTTCCACCAGATGTCCAAGATGGAAGTACGCGGTACGATGCGACACCCGGGCTGCCTGCTGCATGGAGTGGGTCACAATCACAATGGTGTAGCTTGCGGACAACTCCGCAATCAGCTCTTCCACCTTGGCAGTGGCAATCGGGTCAAGGGCAGAACAGGGCTCATCCATCAACACCACTTCCGGGCTGACGGCAATCGCACGGGCGATGCACAAACGCTGCTGCTGACCACCCGACATCCCGGTCGCCGTGGCGTCCAGGCGATCCTTCACCTCGTTCCACAGACCGGCTTTGCGCAGGCTGTTCTCCACAATATCATCCAGATCCGACTTGCGATTGGCCAGGCCGTGAATGCGAGGGCCATAGGCCACGTTGTCGTAGATCGACTTGGGGAACGGGTTCGGCTTCTGGAAGACCATCCCGACCCGGGCACGGAGTTCCACCACATCCCGTTTCGGATCGTAGATATCCTGATCATCAAGGTGCAGTGCTCCCTTGACCCGGCAGATATCGATGCTGTCATTCATCCGGTTCAGACACCGCAAAAAGGTAGACTTACCGCAACCAGACGGCCCGATAAAGGCAATTACCTCGTTCCGGGCAATGTCCAGACTGATGTTCTTGATGGCTCGGTCCGCACCGTAGAAAACCTCGACGTTACGCAGCCGGAATTTCGGATCGTCTGAAAACGGTGTTCCAACCGTCTGTCCTTCTTCAATCACCGTTTCTGCCGGCCGTTCTTCCTTTGCCGGTGTGACCGCAGCGTTCTGCAGTCCGGCTTCATTACTTACCGTCGTATTCAGAGTGTTCATAACTGTTCTCCTTACCACCGGCGCTCAAGTCGTTTACGAAGCCAGATGGCCAATGCATTCATGGTAATCATAAAGGTCAGCAGGATCATGATTCCGGCAGAGGCTAGTTCCACAAAGCCCTGCTCGGCACTGCTGGCCCACAAATAAATCTGTACCGGAAGCACCGTCGCGGAGCTGAAGAATCCATCCGGAACCTCAACGATGAACGCAACCATGCCAATCAGCAGAAGCGGAGCGGTCTCACCCAGCGCCTGAGCCATACCGATGATGGACCCGGTCATCATGCCCGGCATCGCCAGCGGCACTACATGGTGCAACACCACCTGCATCTTGGACGCGCCGATGCCTTCCGCCGCCTCACGGATTGACGGAGGCACACTCTTGATCGCAGCCCGGCTGGAAATGATGATCGTCGGCAAGGTCATCAGCGCCAGCACAAGCCCTCCGACCACCGGTACCGAACGGGGCATGCCAAACAGCCCGATAAAGACGGCCAGGCCCAGCAGACCAAAGATGATGGACGGGACCGCCGCCAGGTTGTTGATGTTCACCTCAATAAAATCGGTGAACTTGTTCTGGGGGGCGAACTCTTCCAGATAAACCGCCGCCGCCACGCCGACCGGGAACGCAATCACCAGCGTCACCACCATGGTGAGCACAGAACCAATGATCGCGCCGAGAATACCGGCATTCGATGGCTCCCGGGAATCGCCCCGACTAAAGAACACGTCGTTGAAGCTGGTCTCAACCACGCCTTTCCCGACCAGCTCGTCTACCCAGGCTTGTTGCTGTTCAGTCAAACGAATGCTGTACGCCGGGTTATCCGCGTGCTTGACGTAAACCGACACCGTGTCGTGTACCAGGAACTCCATGGTCTGGGTGGTCCCCAGCAGCTGCGGATTGCCTTCCAGCAGGTCTCGCACCTGATTACTGGCGTAGCTGCCAACCAGACGGCTCAGTTCCCGCTGGTCTGCCCGCTCAGTGACTTCAGGGAAATACTGCTGCAGCGCTGCAAGCACCGGAGCCTGGAAATCGGCCATGGACACCTGATCCTTGTCCGTTGGATCGTCCAGATACATGGCCTCGCCATCCAGCGGCACTTCCAGGGTTATGGTGGTCTTGATGAAACCGGTATACCCCTTGCCGATGATGTCGGTGAACAGGATCACCAGCGACATCAGAGCCACCGCAATCGCCGCAATGCCATAAAACCGGAATCGTTTTTCCTTGCGGTAACGCTTTTTCAGGGACTGACGGACAATCTCCGCCTGTGAACGTTGATCAGTCATACTGTTCCCTATACTTGCGAACGATCTTCAGGGCGACCACGTTAAGCAGCAGCGTAACGATAAAGAGCATCATGCCCAATGCAAATGCGGCCAGGGTCTTGGCACTGTCGAACTCCTGGTCTCCGGTCAGCAGAGTAACGATCTGAACCGTCACCGTCGTCACCGAATCCAGCGGGTTCGCGGTGAGGTGCGCTGCCAGTCCTGCCGCCATGACCACGATCATGGTTTCACCAATGGCGCGGGATGCCGCCAGCAGAATCCCACCCATAATGCCGGGCAAGGCTGCCGGGAAGATCACGTTTTTCATGGTCTCAGACTGGGTTGCCCCCAACGCCAGAGACCCGTCACGCAGGTTCTGGGGAACGGCGTTGATGACGTCGTCCGACAAGGACGACACAAACGGAATGATCATAATCCCCATCACCAGACCTGCCGCCAGCGCACTTTGTGAAGACGCCTCCAGGCCAATGCCCTCAGCCAGATCCCGGATAAACGGCGCCACGGTCAGCGCCGCGAAAAAGCCGTAAACGACCGTCGGAACACCGGCCAGCATTTCCAGCATGGGTTTGAGCGTCGCCCGCATGGGTTTGGTGGCATACTCGGACAGATACACCGCCGACAGCAGCCCGACCGGCACCGACACCGCCAGCGCAATGAATGAAATGAGCAACGTGCCGGTAAACAGCGGAATAATCCCGAAGGCGCCATCGGCCCCCACCTGGTCAGCCCGAAGAGCGGTTTGCGGGCTCCAGGAGGTTCCAAAAAGGAACTCAGTAATCGGCACTTTGCCGAAGAACCGGACCGTTTCAAAAATTACGGAGAAGACAATACCAACCGTGGTCAGAATCGCCACGGCCGCACACACGAAGAAGATCCAGCGCAGGGTTCGTTCAACGTTCTCACGTGCATTGATATGAGGCTTCACCCGAGTCCAGGCAAAGGTGCCGCCCAGCAGTGCAATCAACAGAACCAGTGTGGTCTTGAACTGGCTGCTCTGGGCACGCAACTGACCAAGCAGATCGGCAGCGCCGACTATCTCGGCAGGTACAAAATTCGGGTCCAGTTTGCCCGCCGCCACATTGCTGATCTGGGACAGAACCAGGCTTGCCTCGCCCGGCGTCTGCGGCACCGACTCAGAAGGCAGCGAGGAAATCACCATATTCTGAATGACCTTGCCTTCAAAACCGGCCCAGGCACCCAGAATGATCAGAGCGGGAATGGCACACCACAACGCCGCGCGGGCGGCATAGTAAAAAGGCAAGGCTTTCAGGTTCCGGATACCGCCAAGCGGTGCCGCTACCGAGCGCGACCTCATGTAGGCCAGCGCATAGGCGACCATGGCGATCACCAGAACCAGAGGTAACAGATTGGCCGTTTGCATAACGTTCTCTGTATCGTGTGAATGTTGAGTTAAAGCCAGCTCAACGTTTTTATTATTGTGCCAGTTTAGCGGCTGCTTTATTCATCGGGCCGTAACAAAAGAACGCGGAACCGTCCGGGCCCGCGTTCTTTATCGTCATCCCTGACCACCCAGACTGCTTACAGCTCGTTGCCAGTCATCGGCTTGAGCTTACGCACGTTCTTGGCAACGTCCATGCGGGTTTTACGCGGGTTCGGAATCAGGCCAACGTCGACCAGGTATCCGTTATCGCCCCAGGCACCTTCGCTGGTGAACTCTTCAGCGTATTCCTTGATACCAGGAACCACACCTACGTGTGCATTCTTGATGTAGAAGAACAGAGAGCGGGCTACCGGGTAGTCTTCATCAGCGATGGTTTCCGGAGTCGGCTCAACACCGTTGATGGTGGCCGCCTGGATCTGGCTGCTGTTTTCCATCAGGAAGCTGTATCCGAAGATACCCAGAGTGTCCTTGTCCTGAGCCAGACGCTGAACGATCAGGTTATCGTTTTCACCGGCTTCAACGAACGGGCCATCTTCACGCATGCTGTGACAGACGCTCTTCATTTCCTTCTTGTCCATGGCCTTGATGAAATCGAAGGTCTTACAGCCACCTTCCATCGCGATTTCAACAAACGCATCACGGGTGCCGGAGGTCGGAGGGGGACCCATCACGTTGATTTCAGTGGCCGGCAGTTTGGAGTCAATGTCGCTCCACTTCTCGTACGGGTTGGCAACCAGCTTGTCGCCACCCTTGGGATCAGGAACTTCTTTCGCCAGAGCCAGGAACACCTGCTTCAGGCTCAGATCCATTTTTCCGGCGTCTTTGGAGTTTGCGATGACAATGCCGTCAGCGCCAATCTTGACTTCAACAATGTCTTTAACGCCATTGCTCTGACACATCTCGAATTCGCTCTTCTTCATGCGACGGGATGCGTTTGTGATGTCCGGATGCTGGGTACCGATACCTGCGCAGAACAGCTTCAGACCACCGCCAGAGCCAGTAGATTCAAGCTTCGGAGTCGGGAAGTCTGTGTTACGACCGAAACGCTCGGCAACCACGGTGGCGAACGGATAAACCGTGGAAGAACCAACGATGTTGACGGTATCACGAGCCATGGCCGGAGTGGACACGGCGGCAATGCTGCCCGCCAGGGCAACAGAAGCGATTGCAGCTTTCAATTTCATCACGTTATGTCTCCAGTATCGGTGGACGTTATGTGGGTATCTGCTTGACCGATGAGTGCATCCTATGGAGATTCCATGACAGATTTATGACAGATTCTGAAATACAGCTGTCATCGTTCAAATTTTCTTGCAGACCACCGCCAGCCAGTTACCATGCACGGAAAACAATTCACAAGTTTCTCTACAGGCGACCCTGATGACTGCGTACGACGATGACAAACCTTCCCCCCGCGGCGAGATGATGCTGCAGGTAGTCCCTCTGCCCTCAGACACCAACGCCAACGGCGATGTCTTTGCTGGCTGGCTGGTCAAACAGATGGACATAGCCGCGGCAACCATGGCCGGGCGCATTTCACAAGGCCGCAATGCCACGGTCGCCATGGACCGGATGGAGTTTCTCTCACCATTGCGGGTCGGTTCTCAGGTCGGCTGCTACTGCGAGCTGGTCGACATCGGGCGCAGCTCCATGAAAATCAGCGTTGAAGTCTGGACCCTGGACCGCGCCTCCAAAACCCCGCGCAAAGTCACCGAAGGCCTCTTCGTATACGTAGCCATTGACGAGCACGGTCGCATCCGCGAAGTGCCGGAGCAGAATCACTGATCCGGCGCAGCAAGCGCCTCAATCAGCGCCTGATACTTCGGGCAGAGCTCTGAAGCTCGCCAGTCATGCGGCACCTGCAACTCCGGCGGTTGCCGCAACAACTGCTGCAACCGTTCGGCCGCGGCATGCGCTTCAGCCATGACGTCTGACTCCAGGCTTGCGTACCGACAGGCAGACGGGACGTACTCCCGGTAGGCCAGCCGGTCCGGCGCCAGGGGCAGGCAACCCGCGGCCATGGCTTCGAGCATCGCCAGCCCCTGAAAATCGTGGAGCGCTGTTGAGACCACAATGTCGGCTGTACCAAGCAGCCGATCATAATCTGCCCGATTGTCCAGAAACCCCCAGCGCAGGATACGATCGCCAAATCTCTGGTGAATCCGGTCAAATGCTTCAGGACGACCGCGAAAGCCTTCGCCGACAATACTGATCCGGTAAGCGCACTGTCGCTGCTCCAGTTGTTCCAGAAACGCGAACAGACGGTCCGGGCCTTTGTCGTATTCCCAGCGATGATTCCAGAGCAGGTGCGGACACTCCCGGTCAATCGTTCTGGGCGATTCAGTAAACAGCCGATCCTCAATCGGCACCGGCAACACCCGGGCCCGGTCTTTCAGGCGCTGCACCAGCCCCCGGGGCACAGCGTCTGGCATCTGGTTCAGAAAGCCCTCCACCCCCCGCAAGAAACTGTCCCGGTTCCAGGCGCTGTTGAACACCACGGTATCCGCCGCCAGAGCGCTGTAGAGGTTCACCATTTTCGGCTCCACACGCCCCTGCTGCCGGCCACTCACCGGAAAAGCAAACTGATTTTCATGCATATAAAGCAGGCAGGGGGTGTTTGCCAGGTGGGGATGAAGCCCCCGGAGGGTGGCCAGATCCACCATGGAGGTGGCAATCACCAGATCCCAGGTTTGCGCGAGACAGGGCTCATTCAGCCAGCTCACCGGGTTACCACGAATCCGCCACTGAAAAAAACGGGGCGCCAAGGTCAGGGCGTGCCAGTGGTAGTCAGGGAACATGGTCACCAACTGATCGCGCCAGCGCCGGTGACTGGCCGCATCGTAAGCAGACAACAGAAGAATTCGAAACGTCATGGTGGTCCCGCCAAGGTTAAAGCAGGCGATTGTATCAGGCCGACACCCTGGCCCGCGCCAAAGACCACACCCCAAACACTGGCCCGGGCAACAGCAGAATCACCACCCAGATCCCCCACTCAGACCACAACCCGCTGGTCATCCAGATCGCCGGCAGTGTCAATCCGAAACCAACCGCATTCATCACCGCCAACGACGAACCAACGGCCTCTTTTGGAGCCGTCGCAGCCGCCAGAGCTGAAAACTGGGGAGAATCGGCCACCACCGCCACCCCCCAAATCACCAGAAGGCCCAGCAACAGGATAGCAGGCAGTCCGTTCAGCCAAGGGTATAGAAAACAGAGAGCCCCAGAGGTAACCAGCGCCAGCCGGGCCACCCACGCACTGCCCCGGGTGCGACTGAGGTACCCGCCCCCGATGCAGCCCGCCGCCCCCATTCCGATCACCGCAAAAGAAAGCCAGGGCAGCAGCCCATCGGACAGCCCCAGTCGTGCCAACTCACGCCCGATCAGCAACGGCACCAGCGTCCAGAAGGCGTACAGTTCCCACATGTGCCCGAAATAGCCCCCCGCCACAGCCCGAAACCGGGGACTACGCAAAGCCGCCAGCCCTTGCCGGAGCGGCAGCCGTCCACGGCTTCCCGGGAGGTGCGGCCCGTCCCCCAAGCCGAAGACCAACAGCCCTCCCGCCAGGGCAAGCCCCGAGGCCGCCAGCAACGGCCACTCCCAAGGCATCCCCAGGGTCACGCCCCGCATGAGGTGAGGCAGGGCGGTACCCAGGGTCAGCATACCCACCAACCAGGCCAGCGCCGCGCCGGCGTACGCCGGTGTCCAGGCAATCACCAGCTTCATGCCAAGCGGGTAGATGCCCGCGAGGCACAGTCCTGTTCCAAACCGAAACAGGCTGTCAACCAGAGGGTTGCCCGCCACCAGAACAAAACCGGCATTAGTCAGGGCACCCAGAACGCTGGAAACCAGGAAAATCCTGCTGGCGCCAAACCGGTCAGCCAAGCCAGTGACCGCCAGGGTCAGCGTCCCTGCAATAAAGCCCGCCTGAACCGACAACGTCAGCCGCCCGAGGTCCGACTCCGCCAGGCCCAGCGTTCCAGCCAGAGACAACCAAACCCCATTGATGCTGAACCAGAGGGACGTGCCAAACAATTGGGCCAGCACAATCACTGGCAGAGGGTAACGCCGCAGGAAACCGGTCATAGGGGTGCCTTTATGGCTGATGGATGCCCAAAGCCTAGCCCGAAACACCACCACACTCACATCCTACGATGGTGCCTGATCACCATGAACTTACCGGAACCAGCGACAGCCCGATTCACACGAAGCGTTGCTCTCCTATTGCTTCATCCCGCCGGTCAGGCAAGCCCAGCGACAACAGGGCC
This sequence comes from Marinobacter daepoensis DSM 16072, assembly GCF_000421165.1. Lineage (GTDB taxonomy): Bacteria > Pseudomonadota > Gammaproteobacteria > Pseudomonadales > Oleiphilaceae > Marinobacter > Marinobacter daepoensis. Next base: position 100,532 of record NZ_ATWI01000011.1, on the reverse strand, counting down.
GCCATGGCCACCAGCGCCGCGGAGATCCACAAACACGCTTCCAGCCCCCAGGCCTGGTATACCCACCCGGAAAGGAGGGTCCCCATAAGGCGGCCCGCCGCATTCGACATGTAATAAAACCCTACGTCCAGCGAGACGCCATCGCCCCGAGCGTAGCGGACAATCAGATAGCTGTGCAGGGAAGAGTTGATCGCAAACAGGATACCGAACAGCAACAAGCCGCCAATGACCACCCACTCCGGTGGCCAACCCACCACCAACGCACCGGCCATCGCTGCAGGCACACCAGCCAGCAACGCCGCCCAGAACACCGCTCCGGCCTTACCACTGGCAAGGCCGGTAATGCGCGGGGCGACCGTCTGGACAAAGCCATAGCCAATAACCCAGCACGCCAGAAAACCACCCACTTGCCAATGATCCCAGCCGAAGACCGTCGCCATGTATACCGGCAGAGCCACCACAAACCATACGTCCCGGGCACCAAACAGGAACATCCTGGCCGCAGACAGCACATTGATCGCCCGGCTCTTGGACAGAATGTCGGAGAATTTTGGTTTGGCTTTGCTCTTGCCCAGGTCCTGCCCAAGCAGGAACAGACTGGCCAGCCAGACCAGCCCCAACACCACCGCCATGGCAACTACTGCACCCCGGAACCCCGCCGACATCAGCAATACGCCACCCAGGAAAAACCCCACCCCTTTCAAGGTATTCTTGGAGCCGGTCAGAATCGCCACCCACTTGTACAACCTGCCCTGCTGCTCATCCGGCACCAGCAACTTGATACCGCTCTTGGCCGACATTTTGTTCAGATCTTTGGCAATGCCGGACAACGCCTGCGCCGCCATCACCCAGGGCACCGTGAGTGCAGCGGCCGGAACCGCCAGCATCAGCAGGGCCACGATCTGCAGGAACAGCCCGATGTTCATGGTGCGGTTCAGGCCCAGGCGTGCGCCCAGATACCCCCCCACCAGATTGGTCACCACCCCGAACAACTCATAGAAGATGAACAACAGGGCAATGGCCAGCGGCGAGTAGCCCAGCTGGTGGAAATGCAGCACCACCAGCATTCTCAGCGCGCCGTCGGTCAAGGTGAAGGCCCAGTAGTTGCCGGTAATCACCAGATACTGGCGGATGGCCGAATTCATCTCAGGCCATCCCGACCTTGCGGGCCAGCTCCACCGCCCGGTTGGCGTACCCCCACTCGTTGTCGTACCAGGCATAAATCTTCACATGTGTGCCATTAACCACCAGCGTGGAGAGCGCATCAACCACCGAGGAGCGGGGGTCCGTCTTGTAATCGACCGACACCAGCGGGCGCTCCTCGTAACCCAGAATGTCTTTCAATTCTCCTTCCGCGGCCTCTTTCAAAAGCTGGTTCACCGTCTCCCTGTCGGTGGCAGTCTCCACCTCGAACACACAATCCGTCAGCGACGCATTAATCAGCGGAATCCGCACCGCATGGCCATCCAGGCGGCCTTTCAGCTCCGGGAAAATCTCGATGATGGCCGTGGCCGATCCGGTACTGGTGGGTATCAGCGAACTGCCACAGGCCCGGGCGCGACGCAGATCTTTGTGGGGTGCATCAATGATCGTCTGGGTGTTGGTGAGACTGTGAATGGTGGTCAGGGAACCGTGCCTGATCCCCAGCGCCTCATGAATCACCTTCACCACCGGCGCCAGGCAGTTCGTCGTGCAGGAAGCCGCAGTCACAATGCGATCGGTGGCCGGATCGAACGTATGTTCGTTCACGCCCATGACAATGTTTCTGGCGCCAGCTTCCTTCACGGGCGCGGTTACCACCACCCGCTTCACACCCTGATCCAGATACCCCTTCAGCACCGCCACCGACTTGTTCACACCACTGGCTTCAATCACCAGATCGCAGCCAGACCAGTCCGTATCGGCAATGGCTTTATTATGAGTCACACGGAGGCGCTGACCGTCGATGACCATCCCATCGCCCCCGGCTACGGCGTCGTGATGCCAGCGGCCATGCACACTGTCAAAATTCAGCAGATGAGCCAGGGTGTTGGCGTCAGCACCCGGGTCATTCACCGCAACAAACTCCAGTTCCGGCCAGCCCCAGGCTGCCCTCAGAGCCAACCGACCAATGCGGCCAAACCCGTTGATCCCTACCTTTATCCTGTTCATGTCGTTCTCCTTGCGGAAGCCGCAATCCGTTTACCGTTGCTGATCATGGACACGGCGCCACCGGGCGGTCTGCCATGGCCTGTAATCTGGCCTGGGCTTTCTCGGTCAGTGCGGCATTGTTGTGTGCCGTTTCTTCCAGTATCTGCACTACCCAGGCTGGAAGAAGCGGATTAAGGTAATAATAGACCCATTGGCCACGGCGCTCGGTGTCCAGCAACCCGGCCTCTCTCAACAACGCCAGATGCCGGCTGACCTTTGGCTGGGGAGCGTCAAACGCTTCCATCAGTTCACACACGCACAGCTTGCCGTGGCGATACAGAAGCAGCATCGCGGCCAGCCTCAGCTCATCACTCAGCGCCTTAAAGACCGACACCGGATGGCAGAACACTTGATCTTTCATATCAACAAGCCAATATATATGGGTTTTCGAATATGCGATTATTCGAATATTAATATGACACCGTGATGACGTAAAGGAACGATTCCGCCCATGGATACCCAGGACCTACCCAACCTCGACCCATCACTGATGGACCGGCCAACCGTCAACAACCACCTGAACGGGCCAACCTCCGGGCATGCGCCACGCCTGCTCCTGCTATACGGTTCATTGCGTGAGCGATCGTTCAGCAGACTGGTCACAGAAGAAGCCGCCCGACTGCTGGAAGCCATGGGCGCAGAAACACGCCTCTTCAATCCTCGCGGCCTGCCTTTGGCCGATGCCGAAGATGCCAGCCACCCAAAAGTTCAGGAACTGCGCGACCTGGTGCAGTGGAGTGAGGGCATGGTGTGGTGTTCCCCGGAACGTCACGGCTCGATGACCGGCATCATGAAAACCCAGATTGACTGGATTCCCCTGTCACTGGGGGCCGTTCGGCCGACTCAGGGAAAAACCCTCGCGGTGATGCAGGTTTGTGGTGGCTCTCAGTCTTTCAACGTGGTGAACCAACTAAGGGTTCTCGGGCGCTGGATGCGGATGGTCACCATCCCCAACCAGTCCTCCGTGCCCAAGGCATTCATGGAGTTTGACGACCAGGACCGCATGAAGCCATCGCCCTACTACGACCGCATCGTGGATGTCATGGAGGAGCTGGTAAAATTCACCCTGCTCGTTCGTGATCGCAGCGACTACCTGACGGACCGCTATTCCGAACGAAAGGAAAGTGCCGAAGCCCTGTCAGAGCGGGTAAACCAGCGCTCCATTTGAGGATTCGTGATGAGCAGCAAAGAAAATCCGAGCGAGTTATCTGCCAGCGGAGGCATGGGTATTTTCGAGCGCTATCTGTCCGTCTGGGTCGCGCTGGCCATCGTGGCGGGCGTCACACTGGGGCAGTTCCTGCCCTCGGTACCGGAGACCCTGGCCCGATTTGAGTACGCGCAGGTATCCATTCCTATCGCCATCCTGATCTGGGCCATGATCTTCCCGATGATGGCCCAGATTGATTTCAGTGCCATTGTCGGCGTGCGGAAAGAGCCCAGAGGCCTGGCCATCACAACCATCGTGAACTGGCTGATCAAGCCCTTTACGATGTTTGCCATCGCCTGGTTTTTCCTGATGGTGGTGTTCGAGCCCTTCATTGCGCCCCAACTGGCCAGCGAATACCTGGCCGGCGCTATCCTGCTGGGCGCTGCCCCCTGCACCGCCATGGTGTTTGTCTGGAGTTACCTGACCCGGGGCGACGCCGCCTACACGCTGGTTCAGGTGTCCCTGAACGATCTCATCATGCTGTTTGCGTTCGCACCCATCGTGGTGTTTCTGCTGGGCATCTCCGACATACAGGTGCCCTGGGACACGGTCATCCTATCCGTCGTGCTGTATATCGTGATTCCGCTCACCGCGGGCTACCTCACCCGCCGCACCCTGATCGCCCGTCACGGACAATCCTGGTACGACAACGTGTTCATGAAGCGGCTGGGGCCTGTTACACCGATGGCTCTGATCATCACCCTGGTGCTGTTATTCGCCTTTCAGGGTGAAGTCATTTTGCAAAATCCGCTGCATATACTGTTGATCGCCGTGCCCCTGATCATCCAGACCGTCTTCATTTTTCTGCTGGCTTACGGGTGGGCCCGGCTGTGGAACGTGCGCCACTGCATCGCCGCACCTGGTGCGATGATCGGTGCCAGCAACTTTTTCGAACTGGCCGTTGCCGCCGCCATCGCCCTGTTTGGCCTGCAATCCGGCGCGGCCCTGGCCACGGTGGTGGGCGTTCTGGTGGAAGTGCCCCTGATGCTGGCACTGGTCCGCATTGCCAATAAAACCCGGGACAGATTCCCGGCCTGACACCCCCTGCGGGTACGGAGATGTGTATGCCTTCTGGCCCGGCCAGACTCGACCGAATACGGGAAATTTTTCTGGCCTTTCTCGCCCTGGGCCTGACGTCCTTTGGCGGTCCTGCGGCCCACCTGGGTTACTTCCGGAACGAGTTCGTGGCCCGGCGCCGCTGGCTATCAGAACAGGACTATGCCGATCTGGTGGCCTTGTGCCAGTTCCTGCCAGGCCCCGCCAGCAGCCAGGTCGGGTTTGCCATCGGCCTGCAACGGGGCGGCGGCTGGGGGGCGGCGGCGGCCTGGACCGCCTTCACCCTGCCCTCAGCCCTCATTCTGGTGGTCTTCGCCCTGAGTGCGGGCCTGCTGGACGGTCCTGTCAGCCAAGGCATTATCCATGGCCTGAAAGTCGCCGCCGTTGCCGTCGTGGCCCATGCGGTACTGGGCATGGCGCGCTCCCTATGCCCGGACCAGCAACGGGCCGGCATTGCCCTGGCGGCCGTGTTGCTTGTGGTATTTATCGGTGGCACGGCGGGGCAGGTTTTCGCGATTGCGATTGGCGCCCTGGCGGGGCTGATTCTGTGCCGGTCGGCCAATGACGGTGCAGCCGGGCATTCCAGCCTGCCAGTGTCTGCGGGTGCCGGCCGGTTCTCGGCCTTGCTGTATGTGCTCTTGCTGGCCGGCCTCCCTCTTCTGGTATGGCTGACACCCTCCCCCCTACTGGACATGCTTGATGGCTTTTACCGGGCAGGCGCCCTGGTGTTCGGCGGCGGCCATGTGATGCTGCCGCTGCTGGAAGCCGAAGTGGTGCAAACCGGAAAGGTGACCGCCAACGAATTCCTCGCCGGCTACGGCGCCGCCCAAGCCGTCCCCGGCCCTCTGTTTACCTTCGCGGCCTACCTGGGAGCCGTCATGCAGCCTGCTACCCCGGTCCTCTGGGCGATGCTCGCCCTGCTGGTCATTTTCCTACCCGGCATTCTGATTCTTCTGGCAGTCCTGCCACACTGGAACAACTTCCGACGCTGGCACCGGGCACAGGCATTGATGCGGGGCGCCAATGCGGCAGTCGTGGGCATTCTCGGCGCCGCGCTCTACCAGCCCGTGTTTTCCAGCGCCATTATCGGCCCCGAAGAATTTGCCCTGGCCCTGACCGGCTTCCTGCTCCTCAGCGTCTGGAAACTGCCCGCCTGGGGCGTGGTCATCGCCATGGCTCTGGGCGGCATCCTGCTGGTTCCGTAACCTGCCACGCCTGTTCAGCGTGCGGCCGCCCTGTTAATATCCGCTCACTTTGCAAGGGCGGCCCACCCGGCCGGCCCTCCTGAACTCTCGACTGGACTCGAAAGAATGGATGTTTACCAGGCCCTTTTTCTTGGTCTCCTCCAGGGACTGACCGAATTCCTGCCCATCTCCAGCTCCGCCCACCTGATCCTGACACCGGCATTTTTTGGCTGGGAAGACCAGGGCGTGGGGTTCGATCTCTCAGTACACGTGGGGACCCTGCTGGCCGTCGTCCTCTATTTCCGCCGGGACGTCTTCGGCATCGCCCGGGATGGCCTGATCTCCGTTGGCCAACGCCGAATCGTGGGCCAGGGCGCCCTCGCCTGGTATCTGGTGATTGGCACCATCCCTGCCGGCCTGGCGGGCCTGGCCTTACTGGATATGATCGACAATGAATTGCGGGGCGCCTCGGTGATCTTCTTCACCACTCTGGTGTTTGGCCTGCTGCTTGGCCTCGCCGACTGGCTCCCCAAACGCCAGCGCACCATGGACACCCTGAACTGGAAAGACGCCGTCATTGTCGGCATCGCCCAGGCCATGGCCCTGGTTCCCGGCACCTCCCGCTCCGGCGTGACCATCACCGCCGGCCTGTTCCTGGGCATGACCCGGGAAACCGCCTCGCGGTTCTCCTTCCTGCTGGCGATCCCGATCATCGTGCTGGCATCGGCGGTCAAATTGCTGGAAGTGGCGACGTCTGACGTAATTGTCGACTGGAACGGCTTCCTGATCGGTGGCATCACCTCCTTCCTGATGGCCATCACCGCCATCCACTTCTTCCTGAAGTGGCTCAACAAGGTGGGTATGTGGCCGTATGTGATCTACCGGATTGTGCTGGCGGGAGTGATTTACGCAGTGCTGATGTAAATAGCCTTTTTGCTGAGCGCACGAACAACGCCAGAAGTGTCGGGTTGGGGGGAGCTGTCCAAAAATTTGTGGAGCCAGGGATGGCGGAACACAAGCGCCACATGGATGTGCCGAAGGAGCGCTTTTTGGACAGCTCCCCCCAACCCGACACAGACCCCACAGCTTTCAGGCGAAAAAACTAACAGGCCTCCAGCGGCGCATAAGCCAACACCAGCCACTTGGCCCCCTCATCAAAATTCACCTGCACCCGGGTATGATGCCCAGAACCTTCACAGTTCATCACAATCCCCTCACCAAACTTCGGATGCCGCACCCGCTGCCCCAGACTGAAACCCGCCTGCTGCGCCGAATCCTGACTGAACAGGCTTTCATTCGGCCGCTCCACCATCGCCGGGCGCGTCACCGTATTACGCAACCGCACCTCCTGCAGGCAATCCCCCGGAATCTCCCGCACAAACCGCGACAACGCATGAAACTTCTCCTGCCCGTACAACCGGCGGGACTCCGCGTAAGTCAACACCAACTTCCTCATCGCCCGGGTAATGCCCACATACGCCAGACGACGCTCTTCCTCCATGCGCCCCGGCTCCTCCAGCGACATACTGTGCGGGAAAAGCCCTTCCTCAACACCCGCCAGGAACACCATCGGGAACTCCAGCCCCTTGGCCGAATGCAGCGTCATCAACTGCACACTGTCTTCGTGCGCATCCGCCTGGGACTCGCCGGCATCGAGGGCAGCCTGAGCGATAAACTCCGCCAGTGGGTCCACGCCCTCTTCCACATCGTAGTCCGCCAGTGCACTGACCAGCTCCTCCAGGTTCTCCACCCGGGCCTGGCCCTTTTCACCTTTCTCACTGGCGTGGTAATCCTTCAGACCGCTGGACTCAATGGCCTGTTTCATCAGCCCCTGCAACGAGGCATGCCCCGCCATCTCAGAGAGGCCATTCACAATCTCCAGGAACTGCTGCAAGCCGGTCTTTGCCCGGCCCTTGACCTGCCCTGCGGCCAGTAGCCGCTCGGAAGATTCCCACAGGGAAATACCCTGCCCGGAGGCATACTCCCGAATCTCGGCAAGGCTCTTGGCACCAATGCCCCGGGTCGGAATATTGACCACCCGCTCAAAGGCAGCATCGTCCCGGTGGTAGTGCACCAGACGCAGGTACGCCAGCGCGTTACGGATTTCCTGACGATCGTAAAAGCGCAGCCCCCCATACACCCGGTATGGAATACCCTGACGCATCAACGACTCTTCCAGCACCCGGGACTGGGCGTTCGAACGGTACAGAATGGCGCATTCACTGCGCAAATTGCCTTCGTTCACCCAGGCCGAGATAGAGTCGGCGATGTAGTTGGCCTCGTCCTGCTCGTTGAAGGCTGCATAGAGGCTGATGGGCTCTCCCTCCACACCATCGGTCCAGAGCTCTTTCCCCAGCCGCCCCTGGTTGTTGGCAATCACCGAGTTGGCCGCTTTCAGAATGGTTTTGGTGGAACGGTAGTTCTGCTCCAGCCGAACCAGCCGGGAATTGGGAAAATCCCGCTGATACTGCTGAATGTTCTCGATCTTGGCGCCCCGCCAACCGTAAATGGACTGGTCGTCGTCACCCACCACCGTCAGCGGTACCCGGTTGCTGGCCAGCACCTGAAGCCAGGCATATTGGATGGTGTTGGTGTCCTGAAACTCATCCACGAGAATGTGCTGGAATCGCTGCTGGTAGTGGCTGAGCAGCTCCGGCCTGTGCAGCCAGAGTTCGTGGGAGCGCAACAACAGTTCGCCAAAGTCCACCAGGCCACCCTGATGACAAAGCTGCTCATACTGACGATAGATTTTCAGCATGGTATTGGTGAAATGATCGCCCGGGTTATCCTGAATGTGGTCTGCCCGCAGCCCTTCGTCTTTCTGGCTGTTGATGAACCACTGGGCCTGTTTGGGCGGCCACTGGCTCTCATCAATCTGGTTCTCCCGCATCACCCGCTTCACCAGCCGCAACTGGTCATCGCTGTCCAGCACCTGAAAGTTCTCCGGCAAGCCCGCGTCTTTCCAGTGCGACCGCAACAGCCGATGGGCAATCCCGTGAAAGGTGCCAATCCACAACCCCCGGGTTGGGATGTTCATCATCTGTTCTACCCGATAACGCATTTCCTTCGCGGCCTTGTTGGTAAAGGTCACGGCCAGAATGGAGGTGGGCGGCACCCGGTCGACTGACATCAGCCAGGCCATGCGGTGCACCAGCACCCGGGTTTTGCCACTGCCCGCACCGGCCAGCACCAGCAAGTGATCGTTCTGGGCGGTGACGGCCTCACGTTGGGCGTCGTTCAGGGAATCGATAATGTGGGAGACGTCCATAGCACCTGGCTTTTTACTGGTTAAATAAACAGGAGGGAGAGTATAACAGGAGAAAAGCCGGTTTGTCGGGTGAGGACATAGGAGCCCCCGCCCGTCGTCAGAAAGAGCGCGTGGGAGGTTCCCCTTCAGGACTGTCTGTGGCCATGAATGGCCACAGTCAAGCGCACATGGACGTGCTCGTAGCGTGTCCTGAAGGGGAACCTCCCACGTGCGACGACCTCCAGGATTGAGGTTGTCAGGCTAGAAACCCCGCGGCACCGTCTGGGCTTCCACAAACTCGAACAAGCCTTCCAGCCCGCCTTCCCGGCCGATACCTGAGGCCTTCATGCCGCCAAACGGCGCTTCCGGCGTGGGCCCGGTACCGGTGTTCCAGCCTACGTGGCCGAACCGCAATCCCGCTGCCACTCGCTGGGCGCGCCCGGCATCGGCGGTGAATACGTAAGAGGCCAGGCCAAACTCAGTGTCATTCCCGGCCTCAATCACTTCTTCTTCGGTGCGGAACAACGCCATGGGCACCAGCGGGCCGAAGGTCTCTTCCTTATAGCAGGCCATGTTGCGGGTCACGCCCTGCACCACCGTCGGCGGGAAGAACAGGCCATCGCCGAGGTCGGTAGGCTGCTTGCCGGCTACCAGGGTAGCGCCCTGGGCCAACGCATCTTCCAAGTGCCGTTTTACCTTGTCGAAACCTGCCTTGTTAATCAGCGGGCCTATGTCGATGCCATCCTGCATGCCGTCACCAACGGTCATTCTGTTCACCCGTTCGGCCAGCTTCTGACCGAAGGCATCGGCGACGTTCTCATGAACAAAAATGCGGTTGGCACACACACAGGTCTGGCCGCCACCGCGGAATTTGTTGGCCATCAGGTTGTCGGCAGCGGCATCCAGATCCGCATCCTCGAACACGATGAAGGGCGCGTTGCCACCCAGCTCCAGTGCCAGCTTCTTCACCTGTTCTGCGGTGTCGACTATCAGTTTTCGGCCAACTTCCGTAGAGCCGGTGAAGCTGAGCATGGGCACACCTTTGTGCTCGCACAGCACCTTGCCGATCACACTGGCCTTGCCCATCACCAGATTCACCATGCCCTCCGGCAAATCCAGCCCGTCCATCACCTTGAAAAAGGCAATCATGGTCAGCGGTGTTTCACTGGCAGGTTTGATCACCGACGGGCAGCCCGCTGCCAGTGCGGCCGACAGCTTCTTGGCAATCATGCCAATGGGGAAGTTCCAGGGCACGATAAGGCCGGTTACCCCAACGGGGCGATAATGCACCGTCCAGGTACAGTCCCGTGGTTTGCCAGGAAGCTCGTGGGCGTCAAGCGCCTCCAGGTTTTGCGCGCAGTAGTCGAAGAAGCCAGCGGCGTAATCCACTTCACCCTGTGCTTCTTTCAGGGGTTTGCCGTGCTCCAGGCACAGCACCCGGCCAATTTCCTCCCGGTTGGCTTTCAGGCCATCACGAATAGCCTCCAGCCACTGGCGCCGGTTCTCGGCCGGATAAGGGTTACTCAGCCTCAGCGCAGATTTCGCAGCATCGACCGCCGCCAGCACGTCCTGCTCCGGCATCGACGGCACCTTGGCAATAACGGCGCCCGTGGCCGGGTTGTAGACATCGAAGGTGGCCCCGTTCGACGAATCCGTCCAGCGCCCACCAATATAACCGGTAAGGTTCTCCAGCAAGGGTGACTCGATCATCTCGGCTCCTTTTCCGTAACCATGGCGGCACCCGGTTCTCTGGAGTGCCTGAAAACAAGAATGCGACTTTCATAGTGGATGCTGATCCGCAACCTGTAAAGTCGACGAAAATCGCTCCCGGCGATTTTTTATGGCCTGCCGTCCATGGCGGCCTCCCTTCGGGCCGTTGCTAGCGCAACGTTAAAAATCGCTCCCGGCGATTTTTTGACCCATTGGGTTGTGTGCCTATACTCGGAGGGAGGGTTTTATCAGGCTCCCCAGACACGCCCAAGGAGATGGATTCATGAAGGCATTTTTTCATCCCACGCAGGATCTGCATATTCCGAAGACGTACTTTACCCGGGGCCAGATGCGTCAGCCCCAGGAGGTCCCGGATCGCACCAGTCAGATGCTGGAGGGGCTGAAAGCCCGGGGGATTCCGGTACTGCAGCCTGCAGACCAGGGCTCCGCCGCCATTGCCAGAGTGCACGACCTCGGCTATCTGCGGTTTCTGGAGTCGGCTCATCGGCGCTGGATGGAAATGGAAGACTGGGGCGATGAGGTGATGTCGAACATCTTCGTTCGGTCACCCAACGCCATGCGCGGCATTCTGGCCGAAGCCGCCTGTTATCTGGCCGACGGTAGCTGCCCCATTGGCGAGAACACCTGGAAAGCGGCCTACTGGTCTGCCCAGACGGCCCTGGGTGCCGCCGATGCGCTGATCGCCGGTGAACGCACCGCCTACGCCGTGTGCAGGCCACCGGGCCATCACGCCCGCAAGGATGCCGCCGGTGGATTCTGCTACCTGAACAACGCCGCCATCGCGGCCGAGCACCTGAAGAGCCGGTTCCCGCGAACGGTCATCCTGGACACCGACATGCATCATGGCCAGGGCATCCAGGAGATCTTCTACGATCGCAGCGACGTGCTGTACATCTCCATCCACGGCGACCCCACCAACTTTTATCCGGTGGTCAGCGGCTTCGAGAACGAACGGGGGGAAGGCGAAGGCTATGGCTACAACATCAATCTGCCCATGCCCCACGGCTCCAGCGAGGAGGATTTCTTCGCCAAGCTGGAAGAGGCGATGACCGCCATTCGCCTGTACCAGCCGGATGTACTGATCCTGACCCTGGGATTCGATATCTACAAGAACGACCCGCAGGCCAAGGTTGCCGTCACGACCGAAGGTTTCTGCCGGCTGAGCACTCACCTTCGTCAGCTGGGCTTACCCACGCTGGTGGTGCAGGAAGGCGGGTATGATCTGGACGCCCTCAGCGAGAACGTCCAGCAGTTTTTCAAGGGATTAGAGGGCTGATCACGCCACCGGGGCATACACCTTGATATTGCCATGCCCCTCAGCCTTCAGGTGGCCGGCGTGCATGCGGCTCATGGTGCCCCGGTCACAATACAGCAGGTACTGACGGTTGCCCGGCAGGTCAGCCACCTGCTGGTTCAACTCGTAGAACGGGATTTTAAGCACTTCGTTGTTGGTCAGTGTCAGCGGCGAGCGCTCTTCTTCAGACGGGTGGCGAACGTCGATAATCACGTCATCTACCGACGGCGTCTGGATCAACTCCACCTCTTCCGGCGTATGGGTGCTGTCCAGGAGCTGGCTGACCATGGTATCGGTACGGTTGGCAACGGCATCGGCCAGTGCGGCCGGGTCCATCTTCGCCTCCTCTTCCTCCACCCGATGCAGCCTGGCGCGGGTCACCGGCTTGCTGGAAATCACGCCGCAGTACTCCGGCATGTTGCGGGCAAACGGCTCGGTTCCGATGTCTTTGGCAATCTGGATGATTTCCTGCTTGTCCATGGCAATCAACGGGCGCAACACCACCTCATCGCTGGCCCGGTCGACCACATTCAGGTTGGTCAGGGTCTGGCTGGACACCTGCGCGACCGCATCCCCCATCACCAGGCCGGCGGCGTTGTAATCCCGGGCAATATCAGCCGCGGCTTTCAGCATCATCCGTTTGAGCACCACGCCCCAGTGCCGGTGGTTTACCGAGCGCATGATTTCAGCAACCACCCCCTCAAACGGCACCGAGATAAACTTCACATTGTGGGACGCCCCGTAGCGTTCCCACAGGTAATGCGCCACCTGGCGAACCCCGACTTCATGGGCCACGCCACCGAGATTGAAAAACAGATAATGGTTGCGGATACCTCGCCGCATCATCAGGTACGCGGCGACTGAGGAATCGTAACCACCGGAGATCAGCGTCATCACGGTTTCAACCGACCCCAACGGATAACCGCCCAGGCCCTGATGACGCCTGTGAGCGATGTGGTATTGGTCGTTTTTGACCTCAATGCGCACTTCCAGGTCCGGCGTTTTCAGGTCTACGCCTTTTGCCTCGGATGCCTGCAGCAGCGCCGCACCAACAGACCGCTCCAGGTCAATCGAGCGGAAATCGTGATTACCAATCCGGCGCGCGCGCACCACAAAGGTTTTGCCCCGGAGACGGTCGGCGTAGGCCTCAACCGCCTTTTCACCGACATCGTCGAGACTGATGAACGGGAAAACCCCGATCTCCTGAATCGTGGAAATACCAGGAATCCGGACCAGCTCATCAATCACCGGGCCCGCCAGGCCGCGGCCATCCGGCACCTCAACATCTACGCGATCCCAACTGCCATCCACACGGATATCCGGGTCGAGCCGGACCAGCAATTTACGGATATTCTGCCGCAACTGGCGCATTTGCTGCTGGCGAACGGGTTTACTCTTGATAGCCACTTCAGAAGCGGGGCGAATCAGCAATTTCATAAAAAAAGACTTTGATCGGAATAACGTCGGGTGGCGTAATAGCCGGAAAGGCCTTAGTGTACCCTTTCACCAGACTGGCTCAAAATCCGTCATTGCCGAAACCATCAGGAGTTCTCTTACCGATGACTGAAACCACCATGAATGCCCTGGTTTCTCCCGAGGGCAGCCTCGAAATTCTATCCAACTACGAGGTAAGCCGGCTCAAGGATAAGAGCGAAGGTGGTCTGTATCGCCTGTTCCGCCAGTGCGCACTGGCCGTACTCAACACGGGCATTGAAACCGACGACTGCAAAGAACTGATGGAGGCACACGCCGACTTTGATGTCCGGCTGGTACCGCAACCGCGGGGCCTGAAGCTGGAACTGGTCAACGCTCCGGGGCACGCCTTCGTCGATGGCGAGATGCTCCGGGCCATGCGCGAACACCTGTTTTCGGTGCTCCGGGACATCGTCTACAGCCATTCCCTGCCCAACACCATCGCTGGTTTTCGCAAGGACAACCCGGAAGACCTCACCAACCAGGTCTTTCACATCCTGCGGAATGCCCGGGTGCTGGAAGCCGGCCGCCAGCCGGATCTGGTGGTGTGCTGGGGCGGTCACTCGATCAGCCACGAGGAATACCAGTACAGCAAAGACGTTGGCCACCAACTGGGGCTGCGGGCCCTGAGCATCTGCACCGGCTGTGGACCCGGCGCCATGAAAGGCCCGATGAAAGGCGCCACCATCGGTCATGCCAAGCAGCGAGTGAAAAACGGCCGTTACATCGGCATTACTGAGCCCGGCATCATTGGTGCCGAAGCCCCCAACCCGATTGTGAACGAACTGGTGATCATGCCGGACATCGAAAAGCGCCTTGAAGCTTTTGTCCGCTGCGGCCATGGCGTCATTGTGTTCCCGGGCGGCGTTGGCACGGCCGAGGAAATCCTGTATCTGCTTGGCATCCTCCTGCACCCGGATAACGCCGACCTGCCGTTCCCGGTGGTGTTTACCGGTCGTCGGGAAAACGCCGAGTACTTCGAGATGATCGACAAGTTCATCCGCAATGCTCTGGGCGACGAAGCGGCCAGTAAATACGAGATCATCATTGACGATCCGGTGCGGGTGGCGCAAACCATGAAACAGGGCATGAGAGACGTAGAAACGTTCCGCCGTGCCATGCAGGATGCCTATTATTTCAACTGGATGCTGAAAATCGACCCGGTATTCCAGCTACCGTTTGAACCCAACCATGACAACATGCGGGCTTTGGAGCTGCACCGTGACCAGCCGGTTCACCTCATTGCGGCCAACCTGCGCAAAGCGTTCAGTGGCATTGTGGCGGGTAACGTGAAGGAAAGCGGGATTCGTCAGATTCAGGCGAAAGGTCCGTTCGAGATCGCCGGAGACCCGACCCTGATCAAACCTCTGGAAGCCATGCTGGAGCAGTTTGTCACCCAGAACCGGATGAAACTGCCAGGTTCAACCGCTTACCGGCCGAGCTATCGCATTGTCAGTGGGGCGGCCTGAGCCGCACCACTGACCGCATAGAAACTTACTTGCCGGCAGCCGGGAGGCTGGCGTAGTAAGCTGCCAGATTAGCAATGTCGGCATCGCTGAGGGCAGTCGCCTGGCCCTGCATCACCGGAGCCTGGCCGCCCTGACGCTGGCCCGCTTTGTAGGCTTTCAGTGAAGCAACCAGATACTGCTCTTTCTGACCAGCCAGGTTCGGATAGATGGGAACCTGAGAAATACCATTCTGACCGTGGCACGCGGCGCACACAGCAGCCTTGGCCTTACCAGCTTCGATATCACCCGCCGCCATGGACGCGACCGGCACCATGGCGCCCGCTGCGAACAGGCCTGCTACTGCAAGATGCTTCAGATTCATTGTATTCACCCTCTCATCGTTTTAACGTTCACGTTCCGGCAAAAACCGGTCAGTAACTCAGAATCCACTTATAGCACACCCTCCGGTGAGCTCAAATGTGATAGATCAAGGACTTTCGTGCGACGATAGTCCTCTTTTACTCCTGATCATTCTGAATGACAGTACACACAAACCACAACAAACGACCCACTTAACCAAAGAAAGAGCGGAGACTCACACCATGCCAGTTGAGGTAGCGGAGCTCGCCTGCCGGGAAGGGCACATTGGCCTGATCACCCTGAACGAACCCGGCACGCTGAATGCCCTGACCGAGCCCATGGTCGACCAGATGCAGCAGGCCCTGAACAACTGGGCCGAAGACTCCCGCATTTGCCTGGTGGTTCTGCAAGGGGCTGGCGAGCGCGCGTTCTGCGCCGGGGGCAACATCAAAGCCCTGTATCCGGCTCTGAAAAACCATCGAGACCCGGAAACCGCGGCCCGTTTCTTTACCTCCGAGTACCGCCTCGACTTTACCCTGCACCGGTTTCCCAAACCGGTCGTTGGACTGGCCGGGGGTATCGTTATGGGGGGTGGTCTGGGGTTGTTGTCAGCCTGCCGCTACCGCCTGATTCACCCGAGTGCCACGCTGGCCATGCCGGAAATCAGTATTGGCCTGTTTCCAGACGTCGGCGCAAGCTGGTTTCTGAATCGCCTGCCCGGTCGCCTTGGCCTGTTCATGGGTTTGACGGGCGCTCGCCTTAACGTCACCGATGCCCTCCGGGTCGGCCTTGCCGACATGGTCATCGAAACCGAACAGACCAGCACGTTACTCGAACGTCTTCAGCAGGAGCGCTGGAGCGGTGAAACCGCCGCCGACGACAACCGCCTGTTCCGGTTGCTGAATCAGCTGGAGGCACTGGATTACCGCGCCCTGGCCCCGGGACATCTGGAGCAGCACGAGCAGACCATTGCCCGGCTGAGTGCTGGCGACGAACTGCCCGCCATCGTGGCACAGCTTCTGTCCTCGGAAAGTGCCGACCCCTGGTGGCAGGCCTGCATTGAAACCCTGCGAACCGGATGCCCGGTTACTGCCTGGCTCGTATGGAACCAGTTGCGCAAAGGGCAGCAGATGTCGCTGAAAGACGTGTTCCGGATGGAGCTTGCGATGGCCCGGGAATGCATTCGCCGACCGGACCTGGCGGAAGGCATCCGCGCCTTGCTGGTGGATAAGGACCGGTCTCCCCGTTGGTCCTACACCTCGGTTGCCGAGGTCCCCGAGGACATCATTGAACAGCACTTCCTGCCAGTGTGGGACGACGCCACCGACCCGATGGCACTGGACTCGGTCTGAAGCTTGGGCTAGCGGGCCGCACCGGCCTGCACCAGCAGCATTTCCAGATCGGTATTGTTGCTGGCCCGCGCCAGGTCGAGGGCTGTCACACCGTCGGCCCGGCGAAAACGCACATCGGCTCCGGCGGCCAGCAGCATCTCGGCGGTCAGGAGGTCTCCGCTGGCAACCACCTTCATGAGCAACGATTCGCCATCCTGGCTCACATTGACGTTGGCGCCAGCCGCCAGCAGCGCCCGCACCACCGCCAGGTGGCCATGTTCAGCTGCATGGATAACCGCGGTGTAGCCCCCACGGTCACGGGCGTTCACATCGGCTCCGGCGGCCAGCAATAACCGGGCAATCCGTCGGTTACCGTTCGCCGCTGCTTCCATCAGGGGCGATTGGCCGGTTTCCGTCCGTGCCTCGGGGCTCACGCCCCGGGAAAGCAGCTCAAGGACCGCCCGGTCCTGATTGGCCTGCACCGCCGCCATCAGCTCCCCGGCTTCCTGCCCGGGCGCGCCAGCCTGCTCCGGGACTCCGTTCGTGGTGCAGCCCGCCAGCAGCGTCAGCAGCAGAAAAAAAACCAGATGATAGTGATGACTCGCGTCCCTGCCCATGTCTGAACTCTCTTGTTTGCGTTATACCGCTATTCTGCTCAGCGAGCTCCGGGATTTAAATCGAACCGGTCACAACTCCACCCTGCGTTGAAGAAGTTCGCTTACCAGTGCCCGCAACCGTTGTTCGCCATCGCGCTGGCCGCGACATTCCCCCGCGTTCCGAAGCCGGTCCCAGCTCCAACCCTGCAATACGGCACGACACCACAAACGAGCCTCCGGGTGTTTCCTGATCATACTCAGCACGCCCTCGCAGGCGGAAAGCGTCAACAGAACCGGCAAGGTCAGTTCATAACCCCGGAATCCGTGGGCGAAATTGGCCAGATCCCGTTGGTCATCGCTCCCCAGAGTAACGGCTGCAGGCAACGAACTACCTACCGCCAACAGAAGATCGTGATCGAGTTCATCCCAGTGCCGTGAAATCAGCAATGGCCAGTGGCTGGCAAAACGCTGGCGTAAGCGCTCTTCAAGTGCTTGTCCCGGATTGGTGATACCTTGCAACATCTGCAGCGGGAACTCCCCGGTGGACACTTCCTGACGCAGCCCCATCCGGACCACCGTCAGCCCGCACCGGGCCCAGAACGCCAGAAGCCCGGATTCCCCCCCGAAGCTGGTCCCGAGCAGGTCGATTCGGGCCTCCTGGCAGGCAGCGGTAGCGGCCTGCACCAGACGCTGCCCGATACCCTGCCGTCGGGCCGATTCTGTCACCGCAACCCGCACCACCCGAAGGGTCCTGAGCCTGGCGGCTTCCGGAAATCCCCCGTGGTTGGCCAGGGACTGCGCCAGCAGCTGGCCCCGAAGGCGACGTTTGCCAGCCGCCACGTCATTCGCGAGGCCTTCCGGCAAGCCACCTTCCAGAACCGCCCACAACACACCCACGGTCCGGCCACCAATACTCGCCCTCCAGGTCATGGCAGCCGGATCATCCAGCCACTGCCGGAGGTCGGCAGGCGTTGTGCGATAGTGAGCATTAACCAACAGCCCAAAGGCCTCGGACAACACCGACTCCTCCGCTTCGGCCGGTTCCCAGCGCTCGATGCAAACATCTCCGGCCATCCCAGGCTCCGGTGCTTCAGCCGCCAACAGGTACATCCGGGACACCAACCGCTCCAGCGGGTCATCAACTGCCCAGCGAATCGGGCGAGACAGGCTGACCGCGCGCCATTGCGGGGTCTCCTCATCCAGCACCTGCCGGAAGCGGATGGTAAAACCGCGGCCCGTGCCCTCATAGCCGTGCACGGTGCTGGCAAACACCACCCGCGGCCATCCCAGCAGGATCGCCTTGAGCCACTGGACCGACAGCCCCGCGGCTTCATCAACCATCACCACCTCGGCGGCAGGTTGCTGAGAGAGCAGATCCTGCGGCGTCAGAAAACAGAGTTCCCGGCCCGCCGTCGTGGTCAGCCCGGTCGCTGTTTCTTCAGACAGAAGATTTCCCAGTGCCGCTGCTGCGTGGCGAAACAGGGTCGAGGTATTGTCGGCAGACGGCGCGGTGACCAATACCCGCTCCCGTCCTGCCAGCAACAACCGCGCCGCCGCCAGGCCCAGGGCTGCCGACTTGCCCCGGCCCCGGTCGGCCGTGATGACCAGAGGCCGGCGACGCCGGCCCAGCCCCTGGCGGACGATCTCCTCAATCACGGCCTGCTGCTCGCCCGTTGGGCCGGGACGGAACCCCGCCTTCCGGGCCTCAGAGCAATCCGGCATGGTTACGCCCTCATCTTCGGGCCGCAGCCGGAGAACCGCCTCATCGAAGCCAACCATGTTCGCAAGACGGTTCGCAAACGGATGTTCGTCTGCGCGGTCAAGCCCTGTACGGGCATAATCCGGGTCGGGAAAGTAACGCCACTGATCCAGTTCCGGCGTCAGCCAGAACAACAGCCCGCCCGCCCTCAGGGCGCCTGCCAGCGCGGCAAAGGCATCCGGTGAGTGCCCCGCCCAGCCGTCCCACACCAGAATGGAAAATTCCTGACCCAGCGCCCGCCGGTACTGTGCCATGGCCAGGTGGGGCAGAGCGGCCCGGGCCGCGTCGTCTTCGCTCCCGACCCAAGCACCCTCTGCAGGGGACCATTGACGCAACAGCGAGAAAATCCGCGCCCGGGCCGCTTCCCGGTCACCCTCAACCAGTATCACCCGCCGGTGCCCTGCGGCTGCCAGGGCTTGCTGAAGTTGTCTCAATCCGGAAACGGATACCTGCGTCTGTTCTGTCACGTTGATTCTGACCTGATGTCGATACGTTGTGTCTGCCCGATGCCCGGATTATGCGGCAGCGCTATCCGCTCTGCCAGTTGGCCAGTACAATAGCGGCCATGCCTAGCCAGACCCAAGCCCCAGCCCCTTTGTCCCTGCCGGACTACCTGACCGACGAACAGCGTGCCATCATCACGGCAGGCTACGACCACGCCGTGATCACCGCCGTGGCCGGCAGTGGCAAAACCTTCACGCTGGCCTGGCGCATCCGCTATCTGCTGGCTCAGGGCCACGATCCGGACCGGATGCTGGTGCTTATGTTCAACCGCAGCGCCAAGGTGGATTTCGACCGTAAATTGCGGGCGGTGTGCGGGCAATCCGGGCTTGCGCTGCCGGAAATCCGCACCTACCACGCCATGGGGTTCCGGCTGTACAAGCGTTTTGTACGGGAAGGCTACCTGCCGGACTTTTCTGAGAAAATCCTGACCGAACAGGAAATCCATTATCAGGCCTGGTTACTGACCCGCCGCCTGGCGCCGGAAGAGCTGGCCGATGAGATTCGCCGCAACAAGAAGGAATTTGTCGAAACCGCAACGGGCTTTATCGACCGGGTAAAAACCGGGCTGTCACCCGCCGACATCGTGTTTGAGGAGCTGGGCTATTCCGACAAACACCGGTACCTGATTGACCTGTTCCACGCCTTCGAGCAATGGCGCAAGGGCGAGGGCCGGATCAGCTACGCCGACATGCTCTACGAACCGGTCATGGCCATCCACCAGAACCCACCTCTCCAGCGACTGGTGGGAAACAAGATGGACCTGATTCTGGTGGACGAGTATCAGGACACGAACGAAATCCAGCACCTGTTATTACGCTACGTCGCCGGCGACCGGGCCCGGGTGACGGTGGTCGGTGATCCCGATCAGACCATTTACGAGTTCCGGGGGGCGCGACCCGAATTCATTCTGCGCAAGTTCAGCGATGAGTTCGAAAGCCCTCAGGAGCACACGCTCAGCTACACCTTTCGTTACGGCCACCGGGTCGCCCTGCTGGCCAATCATCTGATCGGCCATAACACCGGCCGCCGGGATGTCATGTGCCATTCCCATCCGGGCACACCCGCCACGGAAGTACACCTGCACCAGGTGGAGAGCGATGGCGACGAGGTGCTTAACATCCTTCAGGCACTGGCACCGGATCAGCAAAATCAGAGCGCCATCCTGTTCAGAGTCTGGAGCCAAAGCGTTCCCATCGAACTGAAGCTGCTGGCCCGGCAGGTTCCCTACCGCATTGATGCAGGCAAAGGCGCTCTGTTCAGCCGGGAAATCCAGGCTATTCAGGCGCTTCTGCTGATCGTCACGAACCGGCTCGGCACTCTGACAGAATCCGATCGGCTGGACATTGCCAGACAGATTCTGAGGTTTCCCCACGTTGGCCTGAAAGAACCGGAGCTCGATAATCTCGCCCGCTTCCTCGCGGCATTCGATCAGAACTGGCACGAGCGCCTGCTGAGCATGGACTTTGACGCGCTGGCCCCGATGGCCGCCCGAAAGCTGAAAAAGCTCGGCGATGTGCTCCAGCAACTCAACCAGTATCGCGGGCCGGCTGCCGGCCTGATTCGCGTATACGCGGAACACACCGAGCTGTATGAAGGGATCCGCAGCCTGGCGCTGACCCACGACAGCGCCGATGAGCGCATCGATACGATCCAAGGGTTTCACAGCTACCTCAGAGGCCTGGATGTCACGGCCGACGGCGCGCTGGACCACCTCTGCGCCCTGAAACAACAGGCCAGCGAGCAGCAGAACCAGGGCGTCCTGCTTTCCACCATTCACCGGACCAAAGGGCTGGAATGGCCGGTGGTGATTATTCCCGGCTTGCAGGAAAAGTACCTTCCCTACAGCCCGCGCCCCCAGGACGATGCCAGAGCCTCGCTGGAAAGTGAGCGCCGGCTACTCTATGTGGCCATGACCCGCTCCCGGCATTGCCTGCATCTCCTCACCCGCACCAAACCCTCCAGCCACCATCTGGCAGGCGATCAGGGCCCAAGCCGGTTCATCGCCGAACTGTGCTTCGGAGTGTCCCGGGAGCTTGGCTCCCTGCTGGACAACCGCCCGGACCCGGCCAGCTCAACCCTCAGTCTGGAGAACCCATCAACCCCCACCAGTGTGCGGTACGCGGAACGGGAAGGTATGATACTGGAAGGCAGCGCGGCCCAGTCTGCGGGTGATCAGGAACCCATCTGGCACCAGCAGCGTGTGGTGCATGCGATCTTCGGCGCTGGCAACGTAACCTCGGAGGACGAGAGCTCCTTTGAAGTTCGTTTCAGCAATGGGGATGCCTTAAACTTCAGCAAAAAGAGTGCACATTTATACTTTACGGTGGCCACCGACTGATCCGTCGCGGTTTTTCCGAATGAGTAGATGTGCGGAGGCCTCGAAAGATGCCTATTTTCGTTTTTTATGGCCTACTAGCCCAGCTTTTTGAGCAACGTGGTGTTTTACCGGAGTTTATCCGGGAAGTCCGGATAGGCTTCAGGACATAATAATCAGACAGGAGGTTCTGCATGAACATCATGCGTCCGGTCGCTTTGGCCGCCCTTGCAACATCCCTTACGACCCCGGCCCTGGCAGAGCGTCAGGAAACCATTTACATCAACCCTTTCGCAGGTTACCAGCTGTTTGACGACAAGCGGGACCTGAGCGAATCCGGCACCTTCGGTGTTGGCCTTGAATATCGCTTCCGCCCGAACTGGGCCGTAGAAGCGGTTTACTCCCGCGCAGACGCTGACCGGAAATACGTGTCTGGCGATTCTGACTTCGACGAAGTCCGCGTGGATGGAACCTACTACTTTGCAGGACCAGAGTCCGCCTGGAACCCGTACGTATCCCTGGGTGCAGGCCATGCCGACTTTGGTTCTGATGCCAGCGGCCCGTTTACAGCCGGTTCAAACCACGATGAAACCCGTGTGAACGTTGGTACCGGTTTCCGCTATCACGTGACCGATGGCCTGTCTATCCGTGGCGACCTCCGGGAATTTCACGGTATCGACGAAAGCACCTTCGACACCATGGTCTCTCTGGGCGTGAGCTGGGCCTTCACACGCACCGTTGCCGGCCCGGCTCCAAAAGCCCCGGCCGATGCGGATAACGACGGCGTACCCGACACCCGCGATCAGTGCCCCGGTACCCCGGCCGGTGTCAGTGTCGACAGCAACGGTTGTGAGCTCGACGGCGACAACGACGGCGTCGCAGACAGCCGCGATGAGTGCCCGAACACCCCGGCCGGTGCCGAAGTTAACAGCCGTGGCTGCGAACTCGACAGCGACAACGATGGCGTGGTGAACAGCCAGGACCAGTGCCCGAACACAACCGCAGGCGCCAAAGTGGATGCCGAGGGATGTGAAGGCGTCACTGAAACCGTCGAAACCATCGAACTGCGGGTTCAGTTCCCGACCAACAGCTCTGTGATCAATGCGGCCTATGACGAAGAAATCCGTCGCGTGGCTGATTTCATGGCTGAGTATCCGGAAACCACCGTTGAGATTGCGGGCCACACCGATAGCCCGGGCAAAGCCTCCTACAACGAGTTCCTGTCTCAGCGCCGTGCAGAAGCTGTCGCTGGCAGGCTGACCGGCCCTCTGGGCATCGACCCGGATCGGGTAAGTGCTGTGGGCTATGGCGAAGCTGAGCCGATTGCCAGCAACGACACACCGGCTGGCCGTGCCCAGAACCGTCGTGTTGAAGCTCGTATTCAGGTCCGTCGTTAAGACCGGCCAGCCGTTCACTAAGGCGCCTTCGGGCGCCTTAGTTGTTTTCAGGCCAGGAACGCATCCAGTAACAGGTTTCTTGGCGTCAGTTGCCGGTCACAAAACGTTCCCAATCGCACCCGGTAACCCTGCTCTTCCAGGAACACCGCGTAGTCCAGCACCAGCCACAATTCCAGAGGCCGGCGGAACAGGTGGCGCATCAGTTCGTGACGGCGCACCTGTCGGTGTCTGGCCTGGCCGCGCGCCTGCCAGAGCTCCCAGTCGACCCCCGAAGGCAGGTTCAGCCCTTTCTTTTCCGCTGCCCAGCGACAGAACAGTTCAACGTTACCCGAATTGAGCCGGGCCGGGTGAGACGGTACAGGCAGGTAGTCCTGACGGCCGGTCAGATGCCGCTGAAGTGCGTCAAAGCCAAGCCTCCAGACACTGACTCGCTCCGTCTGCTCCCGCACCCGCTCCGGGGCCGTGACCGTTTCCTGAACAGCCAGCCTCATATCGTTGCGCTCGAGGGTCAACGCGCCTCCATACTCCCGGGTTTTCCGGGCCTGAAGCCGGTAGCGAGAGTGCGCGGTCAGGTGATAGCAGCACGGTGAGAGGCTCAATCTCGGCAGGCCACGGGCCGCCCCCCGCCGCATCAATTGCCGGTGAAGATCACCACAGGCGTGCAAGGCAACACCATGATGACCGGGCGGCAACACAAGATCCTCCGCCAGTACGTCCTGGCGGACCAGCGTCACCGGATCACCATAATGCAAAGCCAGCCGGTTGCCATCCTCAACCAGCTCAGGGTCCCATTCCAGCCCAAGTACCTGATCCGTTCCCTGCCTCACCAGAGTCCGGCTCAGGTGGCCTTTTCCGCAACACCAGTCCAGGACCGGCCATTTCAACGGCGCCACCGCCGCCGCAAAAGCGCCGGCCTGAAGCCGTTTCCGGCCTGGCATATCAACCGCTGAAGCCTCCGTCAGGGCCGCCTGATGGCCCTCCGGGGCCGAGGCAAACCGGGGCAACGCCAGAAATGCCGAATAGTGCGCCAGTCCGGGCACCACCTCCGCCACCCGCTCTGCCAGCTCTGGCAGATGGTTTTCCCAGTGGTCACACTCGGAGTCCGGCAACGACTGGAACCAACCGGCCAGCTCGGGATAACGGTGGCACCAGCCCGGGACCGGCTCCATAAACGGAATCGGTCGCCAGAACTGCTCCAGATCCCGGAGCCAATCGTTCAGGGACCGCCAACGCTGGTAAAAACATCCCGAGGCTTGGTGTACACTCGCCGCCGGAGGTAATGTCATGAAACTGGCCTTTGTACTGGTTGAACCCAAAGTCCCCGAAAATGTCGGGGCCGCCGCCCGGGCACTCTGCACCATGGGCTTCGACGAGCTGTGGCTGGTCAATTCAGACCTGCATACCCGGCCGGAGGCCCACTGGCTGGCCCACGGCAGCGATCATATCCTGGATAACGCGCGCATTTTCCCCGATCTGGCGGCCGTTAGAAACTCCGCGGATCTGCTGATGGGAACGTCAGCCAAACCCCGTCATCAGCGTCAGGACTGGCACGAACCTGGCGCCCTGCGCACAATTCTGGAAAACAAAGGAAACTCGGTGACAACGGCGGCTCTGGTTTTTGGCCGGGAAGACCGTGGGCTGGCCAACGACGAACTGGCCCTGTGCGATGTGCTGACCGGCTTTCCGATGGCCGTGAGCTATCCGTCGCTGAACCTGTCGCAGGCAGTCATGCTGTACGCATGGGAGCTCTCGGGCCTGGCAGCGCTGCCTTCTCGTTCTCATGCCCCGGCGTCTGAGAGCAGCCTGGGAGCGTTACGTCAACGCCTGGAGACACTGCTGCCGGCGCTGGACGCGCCCGCAGACGAAAAACTCTCTCACTGGGTGTTTCAACGGTTGCCACTGCTGTCGGAAAGAGACATTGGCTTCGTGCACACTTTGTGTGGCAACCTCGAACGTAAGCTCTGAGCTACTCCTGAAACCGCCCCGGCCTGAAAGCCTCGAGCGGAACGGCGGGCTCTTCGCCATCAATGACCTGGGCAATTACCGAGGCGCTGCCCGCAGACAGCGTCCAGCCAAAGGTACCGTGACCGGTATTGAGAAACAGATTCTGGCGTGGGCCCCGGCCAATAATCGCCGGGCCATCCGGTGTCATCGGGCGAAAACCGGTCCAGGTTTCGGCGGCGTCCAGATCCGCACAACCCGGGTAACGCGAACGAACCGATTTCTTGATCGTGGCCAGGCGAGCCTCTGGAATGTCCCGGTTGAAATCGGCCAGTTCCACAAACCCGGTCGCCCGGAGCCGGTTACCCAGTCTTGTTGAGACCACTTTCAGATTGTCATCATGAATGGTGCTGGCCGGTGCTTTGTCCGGATCACTGAGGGGCACCGTCAGGCTGTAGCCCTTGACCGGGTATATCGGAAGCTTCAGGCCAAGCGGGCTCACCAACTGCGGTGACCAGCAACCGGCGCAGATGACAAAAGCATCCGCTTCGAGGGTAGTCCGCTCCCCTGCCGACGTCCGGTATTCAAGCGCCTGCACTCGTTCGTCGTCAAACACCAGGCGCTCAACATCCACGCCGTACAGGAAGCTTGCCCCCAGATCCTCACAGGCCTGTGCCAGTTCACGGGAGAACAGATGACAATCACCGGTACCATCGGTGTCATAACTCAGGCCGCCACAGAGAGGCCCGTTACCGGTCATGCCCGGTTCTGCCTCCCGCACCTGCTCTGGCCCAAGCAGGCGGGAAGCAATGCCAAGCTCGTTCAAAAACTCGTGCATTTCCCGACACTCCGCCATGGCCTCAGGGGTACTCGCCAGGTGCAAAAGGCCTTTATGTTCGCCATCGAACTGCAGCTTGTGCTCCTGCTCCAGGGCCAGAAAACGCTCCCGGCTGTGAACACCCAGCCGCAACATCGCCCGCTTGTTCAGGCCAAACAACCCCGGGCTCCAGGCATACCGGAGCGTGGCAAACATAAACCGGATAGCATCCAGCGAGGGGGGAACCGCCAGTTTGAGTGGCCCGTCCTGCTGGAACAGCCAGGGAACGGCCTTGAACACCATGGCCGGATCGGCCCATGGATACACCACACCGTATGATCGCTGAGCGGCGTTGCCTTTACTGGTCTCGCTGCCAGCAAGGTCGTGGCGCTCGAGCAAGGTGACCTGATGTCCCCGCCGAATAAGCTCCCTGGCAGTGGTCACTCCCACTACACCGCCTCCAACAACTGCAATATGCATACTGCCTCCGTTAACTGACGCCGTTTTCCGCCAGCAGTTGACGATACTCGTTTAAAATGTCGGGATGTTCGGCCGGGTACTCTGGTGCGAGCTGCTCCAGCACCTCGGCCAACAAGGCGGCCACGATAGCCCGTGCCTTCGGCTTGTCATCGCCCGGAACGACAAACCACGGCGCCTCATCCGTGTGAGTCTGCACCAGGGCTTCTTCGGCACAAGCCTGATAATGCCCGCGCTGCTTCCAGCCCTCGATGTCGGAATGATCGAACTTCCAGCGCTTTCTGGGCTTATCGAGACGCTTGAGCAGGCGCTGCTTATGTTCCTGCTCGGACAGGTGAAGCCATATTTTCACCACACAGGTGCCTTCACTGACCAGGTGGCGTTCAAAATGCCGGATGGCTTCAAACCTGGCCGGCCAGTCATAGCTGTCTTCGTCTCTTACCGGCCAGACCCGCTCACCGATCACCGCCTCATGATGGCTTCGGTTGAACGCCACCATCTGGCCGTAGGCCGGAAGGAACGGCGTTACCCGCCAGAGAAAATCGTGAGCGGCCTCCGCCGCATTCGGTCGACTGAACGACCATGCGTGAAAACCCGCCGGGTCAGCGAAGGTCGCCAGGGTCCGGATAAGACTGTCCTTGCCGCTGGTATCCGGCCCGTGAACAACAACCAGTAACGCTCGCTTACTGTTGGCCCAAAGCCGGCGCTGGTACTCCCCGATGGCCTCCAGGCTGGCCTCCAGTGCGGGCAGGTCGTCATCCCGGTCATACTCCGTGGGGTAACTGCTCAGCGCCGGTCGCCGGGGGTCCAGAAACCAGGATCGGGCAAACGCCGTATACTTCATCAAGGAAACTCCCTATCGCCAGGATGCAGGTCAATAATCGTGCTAAGTGATAGACTGACGTGATCTGCTTCTCAGAATAGCATCCATGTATCCACTGTGATGGAGTCTAGTACCACCGCATGAGCAAGAAACGTCGTGAGATTCCCGTATTCGATCACCCGATTATCGAGACCCACTGCCATCTCGACTATCTGAGAGAGCGGCCGCTGGCAGAAACCCTGCAACAGAGCCAGCAGGTTAATATTGAGAAGGTGATCACCATTGCCGTTTCCCCGGAGAACCTGGCGGAGGTCCGCCAGCTCTCCGGCTCCGCGGACTGGGTTTATGGCACTCAGGGGGTCCACCCCCACGAAGCCGAAGCCTACACCGATGCTGTGGAGTCCGAGATTCGTGAGCATGCCACCGACGACAACATCGTCGCCGTTGGCGAGATTGGCCTGGACTATTTCTACGACAACGCCGACCGCGCGGTACAACGCGAGGTCTTCCGCCGCCAGCTGCAGGTTGCCTGTGATACCGACCGCCCCGTGGTTATCCACAGCCGCGATGCCGATGAAGACACCATTGCCATCCTGAGGGAGTTTGAACAATCCCTGAGCCGTCGCGGGGTTATTCACAGCTTCACCTCGGGCCCCGGGCTGGCTCAGTACGCGCTGGATCAGGGCTGGTGCCTGGGGTTCAACGGCATTACTACCTTCAACAAGGCTGAAAACGTGCGCGATATCGTCCGGATGACGCCCATCGGTCAGATCCTGCTCGAAACCGACGCGCCGTTCCTGACCCCGGTCCCGTATCGCGGGCGCGAGAACGCGCCCTTCTACCTGCCGTTCATTGCCGAAAAGATTGCAGACATCAAGGCCCTCCCTCTGGATCAGGTCCTGACCCAGACCTATCAAAACAGCCTTCGCACCTTCTTCCCGACTCAATGATCAAGCGTATTCCCGTTTCTGCGCTGAAGGTCGGCATGTACATCACCGACCTGAACAACGACTGGATCCCGCACAACACCCAGCGCAGGAAAGGGGTGATCAGGCGAGAGGAAACCATCGAAAAAATCCGCAGAATGGGCGTGCAGCATGTCTATATTGATGTGTCCCGGGGCTCCGATTCCGAAGATGCCGAACCGGCGACCGAGGTAGACCGGCGTAATCAGGAGGCTCTGCAACAGGCCGGAGCGCAAAAACCCGGGTTCAACCCGAAGGTGCCCTTAGACGAAGAAATCGTGGTCGCCCAGCAGGTGCACAGTCAGGCCCAGAATCTGGTCGGGTCTTTTATGAATAACGTCAAAATCGGCGGCGCCATCGACGTCGCCCCGATCCATAAACTGGCGAACGAACTCCAGAATTCCGTCCTCCGGAACGCCAACGCCTTGAGTTGCCTGGGCCGGATTCGTGAGAAAGATAACTACCTGCTTGAACACTCGGTCAACCTGAGTGTGCTGATGTCGCTGTTCGGCCACTACCGGAAACTGCCCCAGGACATCCTCCACCAGGCCATCGTCGGCGCCCTGCTTCATGATATCGGCAAGATCCTGACGCCAGACGACATTCTGCACAAACCCGGCCGGCTTTCCCCCGAAGAGTTCGAAGTGATGAAGCTGCATGCCCGCCACTCCCGGGACATTCTGGCAAACACCGAGGGTATTGGTGAGATTACCGTGATCACCGCTGCCCAGCATCACGAGAAACTGGACGGTTCGGGTTATCCCGAAGGGCTCAAAGGCGATGAGATTACTGTGTACGGACGCATGGTCGCCATTACCGACGTCTACGACGCCATTACCGCGGACCGTGTTTACCACAAAGGCATGACCCCGACCCAGGGTCTGAAAAAGCTGCTGGAATGGAGTGGCGACCATCTGGACCCGGCACTGGTCAGGGAATTCATCCGATGCGTAGGGCTGTATCCGGTCGGCTCCCTCGTTCTGCTCGAAAGCGGCAAGCTTGGGGTTGTGGTTGCGACCAATGAGTCCGATCAACGCCTGCCAGTGGTGCGCGTTATGTACCACACCCGATTCCGCATGCCCATCCCGGTCAAGACCATAGACCTGGCTCGCCCCGGCAACCAGGACCGCATTGCACAAGCCGTTGATCCGGAACAGTACCGGGTGGACGTTCGAAAGTTCATGGTCTGAGGCTCCGAAACCGGGCCCCGCTCTGCTACGCTTGAGGCCATGTCTGGCCTTTTGATGCGATAAAACCCGATGCTGTCTTCCATTTTTCAGATTCTGGGTGGCCTGGCCCTGTTTCTACTGGCCATGGAAATGAT
Organism: Marinobacter daepoensis DSM 16072; assembly: GCF_000421165.1. Classification (GTDB taxonomy): domain Bacteria; phylum Pseudomonadota; class Gammaproteobacteria; order Pseudomonadales; family Oleiphilaceae; genus Marinobacter; species Marinobacter daepoensis. The sequence goes on along the minus strand of NZ_ATWI01000011.1, from coordinate 71,094 downwards.
GACCAACGGCCTGAAAAACGCGGCTGGCCATCATCTTCGTCACCTGCTCGGACACTGGACCCGGACCCCGCTGCGCGGCTTGTTTTCCGGCTTTGTCATCACCGGCATCGTCCAGCATTCAGGGGCGGTCACCGTTGCCACCATTGGCTTTGTGAACGCCGGCCTGATGTCACTGCCGCAGTCCCTCGGTGTTATTTTCGGTTCCAACATTGGCACCACAATGACCGGCTGGCTGGTCAGCATGATTGGTTTTGGTTTCAACATCGAAGCCTTGGCCCTTCCCCTCCTTGCCGCCGGCGTTGGCATCAAACTCATCAGCCGGAACCCGAGAAATCAGTTTCTGGGCGAAGCACTGGCCGGATTCGCGCTGTTCTTCCTCGGCCTCTCTGTCCTGAAAACCGCACTGGAGTCGTCCGCGCTGGGGTTCCAGAACGGCAACCTGATCAATCCTGACTATGGCCTGCCTGCGTTCATGCTGATCGGTCTGGTGACAACCCTTCTCACCCAGTCATCAAGCGCCGCTCTGGCGATCGTGCTCACGGCGGCAGCCAGCGGCCTGATTCCTCTGAACAACGCAGCCGCTGCCGTCATTGGCGCCAATCTTGGCTCTACCTCCACCGCCGCACTTTCAGCCCTGAAAGCAACGGCCAATGCCCGCCGCCTGGCCGTCGGGCATATCCTGTTCAACCTGGTCACCGGCGCTATTGCCCTGCTGATTCTTCCGGGGATGCTGTGGCTTGTCGCTACTCTCACCGACCTTATGGACCTGGAAACAAACCCGGCCGTCTCCCTGGCGCTGTTCCACACTCTGTTCAACGTGCTGGGAGCCGCCATTATGCTGCCGTTTATCCGGCCCTTCGCCCGTTTTCTGAGCCGGATGTTTCGCAGCAAAGAGGAAGATAATGCCGAACCCAGATACCTGGATGATACGCTGGTGACCACCCCGGAGCTTGCTATCGGCGCGGTGGATCAGGAAATGAAGCGGCTACTGGGCCTCAGTCGTGGGCTGCTGCGTGTCTGTCTGGACCGGGAAAGCCTGGACGAAACCGACCTGCGCCCGAAAGCCGATGCCATACGCAATCTGAACCTGGCGATTACCGATTACATCGCCCGTCTGCGGGCCGAGAAGATGCATCCCTCGGTTGTGGAAGCCCTGACCCTGAGCATTCGAACCTGTCGCTATCTGGCTGAGGCAACCGCACTGACCATGCCTCTGGTTCGATTACGGGCTCTGGCGCGGCGCCCCGAATTGGCCGCGCTGAGCGCGGATTTTGACCGGTTTTTCAGTATTATCCGTGCCCTGGTGGCTTCTAAAAACCCGGCCCCGGAGCTGCTGAGTGAATCTGAACGGGTCTACCACTGCCTCAAGGACGCCACCTTGCAGCAGATGATTCAGCAGACGTTCAGTTCCAGCCTCGGGGAACAGACTCTGGATGCACTGAGCAGCGTGCGCCGACTGACCGATCAATGGTCCAAAGCCCTGCACTGGCAAGCCGGCATCGGGCTTCTGAACGAGCACCATCGGCGGGCTCAGGACTCCTGAAAACGGCAACAGCGGTTTTTGCCTTGCCGTTTTGCCTGATACATCGCCTGATCCGCCTGGCGCAGCAGCTGGTCACCATCAATCTCATCACCCGGCGAATACAGCGTGTACCCCAGGCTGGCCGAGACTTCCACGCTGTGATTTGCCACCCAGGCGGGCTCCGCAATCACCGACAACAGTCGAGACAACAGCGTATCAAGCTGCTCCTCGTCGGGAACATTCACAACAATCGCGGCAAACTCATCGCCCCCAAGCCTGGCCAGGGTGTCCTCTTCCCGCAGCGTGGCCCGCATACGCCAGGCCACTTCCACCAGCAAGGCATCGCCAGCCTGGTGCCCGAAAGCATCGTTAACCGGCTTGAACTGGTCCAGGTCGATGTAGACCACCGCAATCTGATACCCCTGGCGCCTGGCCTGGGCCACGGACTGCTGGAGGCGATCCGAGAACAGCACCCGGTTTGGCAGGTTCGTCAGAGCATCGTAATGCGCCATGATCCGAAGCTGTTTTTCTATCTCTTTTTGCCGGGTAATGTCGCTGAACACCCCGACAAAATGAGACAGCTCACCCTGCTCATCCACTACACTGCTCAGGCTCAGGTTCAGAACAACTGCCCGCCCATCCACTCGTCGCGTCGCAAATTCACCACTCCAGACACCATGACGACTGGCCACCCCAAAGATGGCACTGCCCTCATCGACCGGCATCGGCGGCAGATTGCCAATTGCTTCCTCGTGCTCACGACCGGTAATGTGGCTATAGGCGTCATTGATATCCATCACCGCCCCCTGAGCATCGGTAATAAAGATGGCCTCCCGGGCATTTTTAAAGACGCTCAGGGCCAGCCGCTGCTGCTCCTCAGCGAACTGCTGGCGGGTAATATCGTGCCAGGAGCACAGCACCGCCGGGGTGCCGGCTTCCCGTTCGTAAACTGGCGCCAGTGTCATCGACACCCAGACCCGCGAACCATCCGGGCGCAGGAAAACCCACTCACTCTCGGCAACCTCACCGCACACCACCCGGTGATACAGGTTTTCGGCTTTTTGCAGCGACGGTGCACCATCGGGCTGACTGTGCGGTGAGAACGCCGCCAGGCTCTTGCCAAGTAACGAGGCGGCCGATGGATACCCCACCAGATCCATGGCAGCCCGATTGCAATCGCTCAGAACCCCATCACGAATCATCAGCATGGGCTGTGGCCAACTGCCAATCAAGGCACGCAGCCGCCGCCCTTCCATGGCGAGCTGGCGTTTCTTTCGACTGAGCCAAAGGCTGGTGATCACAAGCAGGATAAACAGCACCGCGATCGTAACCACCCAACCGCGATACTGGTGCAGAACATCCAGCCAGGTCACTCTGGGAACCTTGTCATACGGAGGCATACGCAGGGTGCGGGTCAGTTCCTCCACCGACTGGTAATCAGCCGGCGGGGAAAACCCCGCCAGGCCAGCCGCTTGCGCGGCCGGGTGATCCGGTTCCAGGGCAAGCAGCGCAGAGGCAACCCGCCGAACGGTACCACTGTCCACGTGGGGCAGAGACACCAGCGGCCACTCCGGGTATAGCCTGGTTGAAGCGACAAAGGGAAAGCCTTTCAGCCGCTGCTGGTTGATAATCTTCAGCTCTCCCCGAAGCCCGGGGGTTTCCTCAACCAGCTCCTCGTAGATACCGGTTCGGATAAAACCAACCTCGGTATCGCCGGTAAGAACCGAGCGGATCACCCGGTCATGATTTCCCAGGTAGACCATTCGGTTGTGGCGGTGAATATCAACCCCCGCCGCCAGTAACTCCAGCGCCTGGGCCTGATACCCCCCAAGGTAGGTCAGCCCGGGGGTTGCGATGCTTTTCCCTTCCAGATCCTGCAGGGTATTGATGTCATCCCGCTCAGAACGAGTCAGAATAACCCCGCCAATGCTGCCAGTGGTTTCTCCCTGCCCCTGTTTCAAAAGGGTCGCAAGAACCCCCGTCAGACTGCGTTCACTACGAATGACCAGGAAATGCGACGGGTTGGTCAAAAAGAAATCAATACGATTGGCCGCCAGCGCCCGGTTCATGTCGTCCTGGCTCAGCGCCCGCAGCTTCACCTGCATGCCTGTCTGCCTGGAGAGATAGTCCGCCAGTGGCTGATAACGTTCGTAGATCAGCGTGTCTAGCCGATAGGCATAGACACCCAGGGTGATGACCTCCTGAGACTTGCCCCCCACAGCCATTGAGCACAGCATCAGCAGCGCAGAAAGCCCCCGACACAGCCAGTGACACCCCCTCATGGCAGACTCCTGGGCAGAAACGAGGCGTCCGCCACCGGCCGTACATCAGAGCGCGCCTTCATCAATCCTTCCCGGAGCAAAACGATTTCGAGTTGATTCGCGACCAGGTTCAACCGTCCGTTACGAGCCAGATAACGGTGATTCGCAGAAAGCTCCGGCAGCATCACCGTGGCCATGGACTGACGCACCAGCGCTGGCGAGATGTCCTGACGGCTGGCGATGCGATAGACGGAATCGTGGAGATTACGCACCATATGCTGCAGGCCAAGAAAGTGCGCTCGCACCAGTGCCCTTATGGCTTCTGGCCTGCTTTCCGCGGCCTCTTCCGTCACAACCAGCACATCGAAAATGGTCTCCGGAAGCTGGCTGCTGTCAAACAACCTGACGGCGCCCATCGCTTCCAGTCGAGAGGCCTCAGGCTCGTAGTTCACGGAGGCATCGATGATTCCCCGGCGCCACGCCTCGGCATGCTCATTGACGGGCATGTCGACAACCGAAATGTCATCCGTGCCAAGGCCAGCCGCATCCAGCACCGCAAACAACATGACTCCGGAAACGGCATCCAGTTCAACCGCCACCCGACGCCCCGGCAAATCAGTCAGGTGTTCAATCCCTGGCCGCACCAGCAGCACATCCGCCCCCACGGAGACATCGGTCACCGTCACAATGCGAACAGGTACACCGGCGCCACGCACCCGGAGGGCTTCATCCAGTGTCAGGGCAGCCGCATCCAGATCGCCGGCGATCAAACCCTCTATGGAGTGACTGGCCGCGTGCTGTTTCACCAGTTGCAGGCGATCCGGCAGCCAGCCGAACTCCTCAGCCAGGTAGAGCGACTCGTAGCCGATCCAGGGATGCACACCAATACGAAGGGGCTCAGAGGGAGAACAACCGCCAAGACTCGTGGCTGCCAGAACAGCAGTCATCAACTGAAGGAATCGGCGGCGGTGCATCCAGTCACTCCGGGGCAGGAAAGATATTGCCCTGCATACTAATACGTCGCCATAGTAGCCGTAAATCTGACCAAAGCCTTGCGTCGGGCCAGATTCACCAACACATCGGACGCTAACCCAGAGACAGAAACACTCCCATCATCACCGGCGACAGAAACGAGAGCAGAAAACCGGACGCGATGGCAACCGGAACGCAGGTGAGGCCACCACTGCTTCGGATCACCGGCAGGGTAAAATCCATTGATGTCGCACCCCCATAGCCAATGGCCATGGCCGGGCGCACATGGATCAGCACGGGAATCAGCGCCAGAGCGATAATCTCCCGCAACACGTCGTTCAGAAACGCCACACCACCCCAGGCCGGCCCCAGAGCATCGCCAATCACAATACCGGAAAGCGAATACCAACCAAATCCCGAGGCCAGCGCCAGCGCCTGATGCCAGGGGATCTCCAGCCACGGGATCAGCACCAGCCCCGCCACCATCGAGCTGAGCACCAGCGTGAGCGCAATCCCCAGGCCCTGTCGGTTCATCAGAAGTTTCCGCAGGGACAACCCGGCATTACGAAGCTGCAGCCCAATCAGAAACAGCAGTAGCATCAAGGCCCAGGTCGCAACCTCATCCACCATGGGCAGTTCAGGAAACAGGAAATACCCCAGCAAAACACCGGCCAGAACCGCCATCAGGGGTTTCAGTCCCGCCAGAAACAACCGGCCATATCCCGGCCGGGGGCCGGCATCCGCCACATCGGTATGCATGGGTTGCCAGCGGTGAAAGAGCCATAAGCCAGCCAGGTTCGCCACCAGCAAAAGTACCACAAGCGCCGTTACCTGGCCGGCCATGGTCCCAAGCTGGTCCAGTAATCCCTCCATCTGTCCCAGCCCCAGCCCCAGCAACGCCAGGATGAAGTACACCAGCGCTTCCACCACGTAATGGATCATGGTCATCAGGCGACGGTTGGTCAGGCTGACCATAAAGCCAAAAAACAGCGGGGCAAGAATCAGGAGCGCGCCGGTCAGCATAACAACCTCGGGTGGGCAAACAGGGTGACGGGAAGAGTATCGTTCAGGGGATCAGTGCAGGTTGCTACCCGAACGGTCCTGAACCAGAACCCAGGGCGCGATGACCACGGCCCAGAGCTCTGCATTTCGGTCGTACCAGCCTCGCGCCAGATCTGGCGCGACCTCGCCCACCTGTCCGCTCGTCATCCAGTGCTCGAACTGAGCCTTGTTATCTGCGGCCAGCTGGGCGGCCACATTGAGCAGGTCCAGCTCGGGCGCCACCCGCACTACCTGCCCCCGGGCATAGTAGGTCTGCAGTTCCTGCCAGTGGATTCGGGAGGTTTCCAGATTGAGTTTGCTTTTCAGCTCTTCCGGGGACTGGGGGGACGACATACGGACCTCTGTGAACGGTTTGTCTACGGGCGCAAGACTACCCTAATTGCTCCCGGGACGCATCCGCTTCAGCCGGTGCTGACCGAGGCCAGTAATGCGCGGATATCGTCCGCCAACGTCATGGGGTCAAACGGCTTGGGAATCACCCCAATGGCTCCGAGCGCACGATACTCCTCAATTTCAGAGGGCTGAAGCCGGGCTGTCATGAACACCACCGGAACGTCCAGCCCCCGGGGGCGCTGCTTCAGGGCCTGCAGGGTCTGGGGCCCGTCCATCCCGGGCATCATCACATCCAGCAGAACGAGGTCCGGCCCAAAGTCGTCAATCTGAGCCAACGCCTCCTGGCCGGAGGCGCACAGGCAGACACAAAAGCCGCCCACGTCGGCAAGGGCGAGTTCCGCCACACTCCGGATATCCGCATCATCCTCAACGTACAGCACTCGTTCGGGTAGCTGCTTCATGGTTGTCTGATCTCCTTATGCTCCGGTTCCTTCAGCCCGAGGCGACGCAGCAAACGCAGGTACTCAGCAACACCCGTTGCCTCCTCGGCATCCAGAGCCGCCGCGCGCATCAGTAACTGATCCTCCCGGGTACAATCACTTGCCAGACTGTGCACTGCACCAATGAGCTCTCGCTGCCCCAGGGGCAGGCGCCAGTGAACTTTCAGGCGGTTTCCGAAAGGCGCGGTCCACTCTTGCAACAACTGTTTTTCCACGCCGTCCTCAAGCGCCCCACCCTGAGCCGAGTATTCGTCCAGAACCTTGATAACCGCCATCTCGCCCAGACGGCTCAACAGACCAGCCTGCTGAAACGGAGCGGGCTGTTTCTTCAGCCTCAGCGACAAGGCCTGGGCCGAACGGGCAACACCAAGCGCCTTGTGATGATACGTTTCTGCCAGAGTTCGAAGTGGGGGATGATGAATGTGACTAGAAACGTCCAGTGACAGTGCCAACGCCTGGCTCAGAGCCATCGCCACGCCGATCAAGCTAATGGCATCCCGGACAGTCTCTACCGGTTCACCAGACCGCCGGAAAGACGCACTGTTGGCAACATCCAGCAGTCTTAGCGTCAAGGCTGGCTGATCCCGCCAGCGTTCCGCCAGTTGTGACGCGGAGAGTTCACTCTGCCTCTCCGTCAGCTCAAGGATCTCGGAAGGGTTCAGGTCTGTTGGTAACTGAGTTACCGTCGTCAGAGCCGCCGCGAGATAATCCGATACCGGCGGGACACCGGCAGGCGCCTCGGCCAGCAGCCCCGTCAACCTCTGGTGCAGAACCCGGACGTCCACAGGCTTTGTGATGTAACCGTTAATGCCGTAATGCGCCGCCCTCAGAACCGATTCCCGGTCAGCCCGGGCAGAGACAATGACGATCGGCATGGCCTTATTGTCAGACCTCAAGCTCCGGACCAAGTCCAGCCCGGAACCATCCGGCAGATTCCAGTCCGCAATAATCAAGTCGTAGTCCGCTTCAGCGGTCTTGCGGAACGCCTCTGCCAGGCTACGTGCCACGGTAACACGCATGCCAGGCCGAACCCCGGCAACCACGGTTTCCAGCAGTTCCGAAAAGAGGTCGTCGTCCTCAAGCACCAGCGCTTTCAACGTCGACTCCGCCGCAGTGATCTAGTCATTGTCGCCATACAAGGCAACCCCATTCCGGCCGTTACGCTTCTGCACATACAATGCCTTATCGGCCGCCTCAATGATTTGATCGCCGACAGAAAATTCGTTGATCCGGGCGACACCGGCACTGAAGGTAACTCGGAACGTGTGTTCGTCAACCGTGAACTCCAGCTCTGAAAAACTCCCGAGTATCCTACGCATCAGGCGCACCGCTGCCTCCGGTTCACAGTGAGGTAAAACCAGTAAAAACTCCTCTCCGCCGTATCGGCCAAGAACATCGGACTCCCGCAGGCGGTTACGCAGCAAGTTAGCCAGGGTCCGGATGACCACGTCGCCCTGGCCATGCCCCCAGGTATCATTCACCCGTTTAAAGTGATCGATATCCAGTAACACCACGCTTGAGACGTAATCTCCCCTGGAACAACGCTGCCGTTCCCGTTCCACTTCCTGCTTGATGACCGAGTGTTTCAGCAAGCGCGTGAGGCTGTCCCGGTTCATCAGCTCCGACAATTGCCGGGCGCGATGGCAGCGCATCTGCACCGCACGGATCAGGTAATCATCGGAGATGGGTTTGACCAGAAATTCATCAGCACCGCCAGACAAGGCCTTGAGCTGGTTCTCCGGGTCGTCCTCCGACGACAGGTAAACGATCGGAAGGCTCAGCCAGCGGGACTGGAAACGGATCATCCTGGCCAGCGTCACGCCCGAGTGAGCCCCCAGCTCGATATCCATCAACAACAGTTCCGGTTCAAACGCGTACAACTCCGCCAGCAGAGACAGCGGATCGGACACGGCTTTCACCTGTATCCCCGCAGACTCAAGCACCAGGCAGTAGTGTTCAGCGAGTTCCCGGTCGTCGTCGACGATCATTACCCTGCCCTTGGCACTGGCAGCCTGCTCCTGCACCAGCGCCTCAACTCTCTCTACGAGTTCCGGCAAGTCCACAGGAGCGGATAAAAAGGCCCGGCCGCCATGCTCCGCGACATGATACCGACGTTCAAAACTCTCGGTTTCGCCAATACAGATAACGGGAACCGGCACCTGATAAAGCCCACGCGGGTATTGTTCAAGCCAGTCGGACACACTACCGATTACCAGATCGCTGCAGATCACTGCGGCAATCTCCCCCGGCCCCGTTTCCGGCACAGTATGGTCCTGAGGCCATTCAATCTCCTGAACAGCAAAACCATACCTCAGAAGTTCGGCCGCGAGCTCCTCCAAAGTCCCCGACGCATCGTTTATCACCACCAGCCGGACCTGCATCCCGTGCGAGATAATCTCCTCACCAGGCGGCACCACAAGATCCCGTGCTGTCGTCCACGGGTTATCAAGGTCGGCGATACGAATGAGTGCGTCCATCCGGTCGGCGATATCCCCGGAAACCGACAACAAACGCTCCTTTCCGGGCGTGCTTTCTTCCGGTTCAGGAAGGGTCTGTTTCAGACGCTTTTCCAGATCCCTGGCAAATTCACCAAACGACGGAAAACCAAACGTGCCCGCAGAGCCCGCCAGTTTATGGAGCCGCTGATAGCACTCCACCACCTCTGGTTCATCAACACGCCCGTTTCGGACCCGCTTTGAAAAGGACGCGAGATAAACCAGTTCGCTTCGCAGTCGTTCGATGAAACGCAGCTTCAGCACGTTCAGACGATCGGCAATGTAATCCTGCTGCTGGCTATCCAAAAAAACTCCCCGAATGCCGGTTTTGTCCACTCTGGAAATACTCTAAGCTCTATGAAAGCACGTTTTCCGGTTCGCGGCCACGCCACTAAGGACGACAGTTGAGATCCCCATCGTTAGGTATCCGAGTTACCCTGATCACCATCTCCAGCAGTATAGCCACTATGGCGGCCGTCCTTGTTCTGGCTTACAACGGACTCGTCCGGGATTTCGAGGATGTACTGACCCAACGGCAACTTCTGGAAACCGAATCCGCCGCCCGGATTGTGGATCAACAACTTCAAATACGGCTGGAAGCCCTGAAAGCGTTTTCCGCTTTTCTGTCCGACGGGGACAACCTGCTGCCTTTACCGGAACTGAAAGAGCGTCTGGGCCGCCAACCCAGCCTGGAAACCTACTTTGAAGGCGGCTTGCTGATCTTCGACGATCAGGGAGTCGCCCTTGCAGAAAACCGTTTTGTGCCGGGCCGCCTTGGCACCCGCTATGCTGACCGCCCTCATTTCCGGGAAGCCCTGAACCGCCACGAGGCAGTGATCAGCCGCCCCATCATCGGGCGGACCACCGGGTTGCCGCTGTTGTCCTTTCTCGCACCGATCATCAGTGATGAAGGCGACCTGCTCGGCCTGGCCGGAGGCAGCATCAACCTTGCCGAATCTGGCATCATTCCCGCCTCATTGAGCGAGAACAACAGTGAGATCTTCAAGGTTCTGGATACCGAACACTTTGCCCAGGTCGACTCCCTGACACCCGGAACCCCCATGCCACCACTCCCGGCCCCTGGCGAGAATCTGATTATTGATGCGGCCCTGTCCGGTGTAACCTCAGGCCTTGTGACCGACAAAGACGGCCGACGCTGGATTTACGCCACCCGTCATCTGGAGCGGGTCGGCTGGCTGTTTTTGAGTGCCGAGCCCTACGAACGGGTAACTGGCCCGGCCAGAGCCTCGTTTGCAAACTTTCTGCTGCTGAGCCTGCTGGCGGCGCTGATTCTGGCGTCTTTATCCTGGTTGCTGGCCCGGACCGCTACCCGCCCCCTGGAGAACATGTCCTCAAAGATCCGGGCCATGGTCGACGGGGCCTCATCCACGCGCCGGCTGAAACCCAAAGGCCCCCCGGAGACCCGGAATCTGGCCCGGGCCTTTAACCGGCTAATGGAAGAACGGGAGGCGCTGGACACCATGAAAGACCAGTTCGTCTCCACCGTCAGCCATGAACTCCGGACCCCGCTGACCTCCATCAACGGCTCCCTCAAACTACTGAACAAACAGGCCGCCGGTCCGCTGCCAGAGAAAGCCCAGAAGATGGTCGAGGTGGCTTTGCGGAACGGGGAACAGCTTCAGCTGCTGATCTCAGACCTGCTGGACTTCAACAAGGCCATTGCCGGCAAATTGGCCATTGATCCCAAACCCATCCACGTAACGGAGGCTCTGGAGCGATCCGCCGAAGGCAACCGCAGCATGGCTGCCCATTATCACGTCAGCCTTCGGGCCAACCACACCGCAAACGACATGGTTGCGCTGGCCGATCCCCAGCGATTGCGTCAGATTCTGGACAACTTCATCAGCAACGCCATCAAGTTCTCTCCCAAGCATGGCACTGTGGAACTTTCAGCCCGAAAGGTGGACCACCAGACTATCCGGTTTACCGTCACCGACGCGGGCCCGGGCGTGGACACCGCCTTCATTCCCCACTTGTTCGAGCGTTTCGCCCAGGCCAACCCTTCATCACATCAGGCCCAGTCAGGCACCGGCCTGGGTTTGGCCATTTGCCGAGAACTCGCGCACCTGATGCACGGCAGCGTCGGCTACTATTACGATCAGGGAGCCCATTTCTGGGTTGAGATGCCCCGACAGGAATTCACCCAGGGAGCCGGATCATGAAATTTCCTGAGCAACCACCAGAAGAGCCCCAGAGACTCTCCGCTCTGGAGGCCACAAAACTGCTCGATACCCCGCCGGAGGAACGTTTTGACAGGGTCACCCGGCTCGCAGCCAGTCTGTTTGACGTTCCGATTGCACTGGTCTCTCTGGTCGACCGGGATCGTCAGTGGTTCAAGTCCTGTTACGGCCTCGGTGTCCGGGAAACCGGCCGGGACATTTCGTTCTGTGGCCACGCCATTCTGAAATCCGAGGCCTTTGTGGTCTCCGATGCTCTTGCTGATGAGCGTTTCTCAGACAATCCCCTGGTGACTGGCGAACCGCGGATCCGTTTTTACGCAGGCGCTCCTCTGGAGGATCGCTCCGGCTTTCGCATTGGCACTCTGTGCATCATTGACCGAACCCCGCGCACGTTTTCCGACGACGATCAGATGAAGCTCCGGGATCTGGCGGACATTCTGGAACGCGAACTCCAGTTTCAGGAACTGGGAAATTACTACAGCGAGCGAACCCGGGCACTGAATACCCTCAACGAGATCGTTCTGGAAATCAAAGGGGATCTGGATACTGCCATCCCCGAGGCACTGGAACGCGCAAACCGGTTCCTGGGCACCGACACTGCGATTGTCAGTGAGATCACTGGCGGGACCTACACCGTACTCTGGCACCATGAACGTCGAAACCAGACACTTGCGAACGGCCTGACGCTGCCTCTTGAACAAACCTATTGTTCACTGCTGCTGGAACACGGCGAAGTGCTGGCCATCAACCATATGGGCCGGTCACGATTCCAGACTCATCCCTGCTATGGTGCCTTTGGACTGGAAAGCTACCTGGCTGCGCCAATCTGGATTGATGAGGCCCTGATCGGAACCCTGAATTTTTCATCCCAGGCACCCCGACGACCGCCATTTACGGAAACCGAAAAGATGTTCGTCAACCTGCTCGCCCGCTGGGTTGCCGACGCCATTCATCACTCCAGGCAGGCTGCGACACTGGAAAAGCTCGTCGCCAATGCCCCCGGCATGCTGTATCAATACCGGCTCTGGCCCGACGGCCACAGCACCTTTCCCTACACCAGCAACGGTATCCAGCACATCTACAACATCAGTGCGGAGGACGCTGCCCGGGATGCCTCGCCGGTCTTCAGCACCATTCATCCTGAAGATCTGCCGGTGGTGGCAGAGTCTATCAAGCGATCGGCCAAAGCCCTGAGCCGCTGGCATCAGCGCTACCGTATTCAGTGGCACGGCAACGCCTGGCACTGGGTGGAAGGCCAGGCCAATCCCGAAAAACTGCCTGATGGCAGCATTCTCTGGCATGGCTACATCGTTGATATCAACGAGCGGTACGAAGCCGAGCAGATGAAGAATCAGTTCATTTCCACCGTCAGCCATGAACTGCGGACGCCGTTAACCTCCATCTCGGGCTCCCTTGGCCTGATTCTGGGCGGGGCGGCTGGCAAGGTCCCAGAGAAAACCCGAGGCATGCTGGCCATCGCCAAACGCAATGCCGATCACCTGAAGGTGCTGATTGATGACCTGCTGGACATTGAGAAACTGATCTCTGGCAATATGCCGCTGGAGGCCCGGAAGCAGGAACTCGAAGCGTGTGTGGTATCGGCCATTGAGGAAATACAACCCTATGCCAGGCTACGCCGGGTTTCGATTCACCTGAACAACCTCACGCCAGGGCTGACGGCACACTATGACAAACTTCGGCTTAAACAGGCTCTGGCAAACCTGCTCTCAAACGCCGTCAAGTTCTCGCCAGAGCAAGGCCAGGTCACTGTTGAGATCGACGCACAGGGCCCGGAAGCCCGCATTGCCGTTCAGGACTCGGGGCCCGGTGTTCCGGCAAGCTTCAAGCCCAGAATATTCCAGAAGTTCGCCCAGGCCGATGCTTCATCCAGCCGGAGCAAGGAGGGAACGGGGCTGGGCCTGGCCATTACCCGTGAACTGATGCTCGCGATGGGGGGCGAGATCGGGTTCGAGTCGAAGGAAGGCCTGGGAGCCACGTTTTGGGTCACCCTGCCGCGATCAGAACCGCCGGGAACCGGTGCCTGACACACCGATTCCCTTTGGCTGGCGCTGGCCTCAGGCGCTTTTCAGCATTTCCCGCACAACGTAATGCAGGATGCCCCCGTGCTGGAAATACACCGCCTCGTTCGCCGTATCAATCCGCGACGTCAGCTCGCAGGCTTCGGTGGAACCATCGGTGTAGGTCACCGTCATGGTCAGCGTCTGGCCCGGCGTGATATCGCCAGCTAACCCCTCAATGCTGATGGTTTCCTCACCCTTCAGGTTCAGGGTCTTGCGATCAACTCCATCCGGGAATTGCAGGGGCATGACCCCCATCCCGATTAAATTGGAGCGATGAATCCGTTCGTAGGATTCCGCCACCACCGCCTTCACGCCCAACAAGCGCGTGCCCTTGGCAGCCCAATCCCGGCTGGAACCGGTGCCGTATTCCTTACCAGCAATCACCACCAGAGGCGTGCCCTGTTCCTGGTACTTCATGGCCGCATCGTAGATGGCCATTTGCTCACCCGTGGGCACAAACCGGGTGTAACCACCTTCCACGCCATCCAGCATTTCATTCCGGATGCGTACGTTGGCGAAGGTGCCCCGCATCATCACCTCATGGTTGCCCCTGCGGGAGCCATAGGAGTTGAAGTCTTTCGGCGCCACCCCGCGCGCCTGCAGGTATTGCCCTGCTGGCGTGTCAGGTTTGAAGGAACCAGCCGGTGAGATGTGGTCAGTGGTCACCGAGTCCCCCAGCAATGCCAGGATGCGGGCATCGGTGATGTCATTGACCGGCTCCGGCTGCGCCCCCATCCCGTCAAAGAACGGCGGGTGCTGAATGTAGGTGGACTGGCCACTCCACTCATACACTTTACTCTCAGGCACCGTGATGGATCTCCAGATCTCATCCCCTTCAAACACTTCGCCATACTCCTTGCGGAACATGTCGGTTTTCACTTTTTCAACGGCTTCAGCAATATCCGCCTGGCTGGGCCACAGGTCATTCAGGTACACCGGGTGGCCCTCCCGGTCCGTGCCAAGAGGGTCTTTGCTCAAATCCAGCCGGACGTTGCCCGCCAACGCATAGGCCACCACCAGTGGTGGCGACGCCAGCCAGTTAGTTTTAACAAGGGGGTGTACCCGGCCTTCAAAGTTACGGTTCCCGGACAACACTGAGGCAACGGTCAGGTCACCGTCATTGATGGCTTTTTCCACCGCCTCTGGCAGCGGGCCGGAATTCCCGATGCAGGTGGTGCAGCCATACCCCACCAGATTGAATCCCAGGTGGTCCAGATCCTCCTGCAGACCGGCCACTTTCAGGTAATCGGTCACCACCTTGGAGCCGGGAGCCAGAGACGTTTTCACCCAGGGTTTGGTTTTCAGTCCTTTCGCCACGGCATTCCGGGCAATCAGCCCCGCCGCCATCATCACACTGGGGTTCGAGGTGTTGGTGCAAGAGGTAATGGCGGCAATTACCACAGCCCCGGGGTCCAGACGGCTTACCTCACCGTTCATCTCCAATGGCTGGCTGGCCGGGTGATGGTAGCTGTCGTCCACACCCACGGCGGTCTGGCCACCTTCCGATTCCAGCCGGCTCTCCTGCTGCCTCGCCGGACCTTCGGCGGTTTCCATCAACAATTCGAACGCGGCTTTCATATTTTTCAGAGGCACCCGGTCCTGAGGCCGTTTTGGCCCCGCAAGACTGGCTTCCACGTCGCCCATATCCAGTTCCAGAGTGTCGGTGTAGGCCGGCTCATGGCCGGGCTCCCGCCACAATCCCTGGGCTTTGGCATAAGCTTCCACCAACTCCAGTAAGGCTTCATCCCGACCGGTCAGACGCAGGTAGGTGAGGGTCTGATCATCAACCGGGAAAAAGCCACAGGTGGCGCCATATTCCGGCGCCATGTTGGCAATGGTCGCCCGGTCGGCCACCGGCATATCCTTCAGGCCATCACCATAGAACTCCACAAATTTTCCGACAACGCCCTTCTTGCGCAGCATTTCCACCACGGTCAGCACCAGATCCGTGGCAGTAATGCCCTCTCGCAGTTTGCCGGTAATCTTGAACCCGATGACTTCGGGAATCAGCATCGAGACCGGCTGGCCCAGCATCGCAGCTTCCGCTTCAATCCCGCCGACACCCCAGCCCAGAATGCCCAGGCCGTTGATCATAGTGGTGTGGGAGTCGGTCCCCACCAGAGTGTCCGGATAGGCGAGGGTTTTACCCTCTACTTCTTTTTGCCACACCGTTTTGCCAAGGTACTCCAGATTCACCTGATGGCAAATTCCCGTACCCGGCGGCACCACGCGGAAGTTGTCGAACGCCTGTTGCCCCCACCGCAGAAATTCGTAGCGCTCCTGATTACGCTCCATCTCAATGGCCACGTTGTCACTGAACGCCGACGGGGTGCCATACTTATCAACCATCACCGAGTGGTCAATCACCAGATCCACCGGCGACAACGGATTGATCAGCGCGGGGTCCTTGCCCGCGTTCTTAACTGCTTCGCGCATGGCGGCCAGGTCAACCACACCCGGCACACCCGTGAAATCCTGCATCAGCACACGGGCCGGACGGAACTGAATTTCTGTGTCAGACGTTCGCGTTTCCAGCCACTGCACCATGGCATCGACATGCGAGCGGTCAACCGTCAGGCCATCTTCGTTCCGTAACAGGTTCTCCAGCAACACTTTCAGCGAAAACGGTAAACGGTTCAGGTCACCCAAGGCACCAGCCGCTTTCGGCAAACTGTAGTAGTGGAACGTTTTGCCACCCGCACTCAGCGAGGACAGAGTGTTCAGGCTGTCTTTACTCAGGGTTGAACTCGACATGCGATACCTCCTTCTCGGAAATCTCCTTTAACTATTGCATCGAAACATCATAGTTCAACCGTTCTTCTGTGAATGTTCGGAATCAGTTTTGTGAATAGCATCGCCAACAACCACACAACCTCAGAACAAGCTTCGTTGTTATAAGTGTGAACACAACGGATGCGGGCCCTGGCCAGTTCTGTCATCATTGACGGCTGATTTCTGACGGATCATGAAGGGTCTCACGTGAAGCACGATTGTCATTACCACCCTGGTGACCCTGCCAAGTGGCACTGTAGCGAATGCCAGACTCACTATTGCAGCCGCTGTATGCCAGACGCCGACACCCGACAGCGCCGGGCGCTTTGTCCACGATGCAACAAAGCCATGCGCTACCTGGGTGCAGCCACCGAAGTTGTTCCGTTCTGGCAGCGGGTGGGGGCATTTTTCCGCTACCCCTTCCACACAGACCCCCTGATCGTCATCGCTATTTGTACACTGGTCCCGATTGTCGCGCCTGCCAACCTCATCGGCCTGATGATCTGGCTGGTACTCGCTCTGGCCCTGTTCAAATACACCTACGCGGTCATCAATCACACTGCCGAAGGTCATCTGAAACCGCCCCCGGTCTCGGTTGCGTTTACCGGTAGCGGGTTTGACATCGTGCTGCTTCAGTTTCTGGTCTTCATCTTGATGGGGGCTCTGGTAGCCGCAGCCGCCATGTTAGGCGGGCCGATACTGATGATGCTGGCCGTTGCGTTCGTGGTTCTCGCCTTGCCCGCCAGCATCATGGTTCTGGCCATGGAGCGTTCCGTGGGAGCGGCGGTGAACCCGATGAACCTGGCCGTGCTGATCTCGCGCATCGGCACACCTTACTTTCTGCTCTACGGTTACCTGATTCTGCTGACCCTCGCGTCCGGGGCTGCACAGGATTTCGCCGTCAACCACTTCCCAATGTGGGTCGCACAACCTCTGGCGGGCTTCCTGAACAGCACCTTCACCCTGATCCTGTTTCACATGCTCGGGTACCTGCTGTTTCAGTATCAGGAGGAACTGGGGTTTGCCTCAGACCTGCAGGACGACCTGCCCGACGCCGATCAGCATCAGCGGGACCGAAGCAGTCGGTTTGATGCTGATCTGGATATGAACCTCAAGGATGGCAACTACGATCGGGTGCAGAGCATGCTTGAGGAGGCCCTGAAACGGGACCGGACCAACGCAACCCGCATCGGTCAGCTCTATCAGTTGCTGACCGCCCGTCACGATGCTGAAGCGCTGTATCGCTATCATCCCCGGATCATGGCCTGGCTGGCCCAACGACACGAAGGTGACAGCCTCAATCAGCTGATCCAGAGCTTGCAGACGGCCACACCAAATTTTCAGGTGGACGACCCGGAGCTGGCCGTCCAGTGTGCTGGAACCCTGTACCATCGGGGGCACTACAAGGCCGCGATCCGTTTACTGCAGGATTTCCACAAGCGTTTTCCTGACAGTGATCAGCTGGCCCCGGCCTATCTGATCGTAGCCCAGGCGCTGGCGAATGGACTTCAGCAGTGGGAAAAGGCCAGCGCGTTTCTGTCGTTCATCAAGAAACGCTGCACCAACCATCCGGTGCACGAACACATCGATGTCTGGCTCGCCCAGGCCAGCAATCAACAGCCGTTGAAGGGGCCAAAAGCCAGCTTCCAGGTGTCTGACTGACGGCCTGAACCCACCCCTTCAAGCGGGTGGGTTCAGCAACTGCCGGTAGTGCCGGGCCTTTGGTTCCATCTGAAGCTTCTCGAATTCAGCCACCAGCAGCCGACAGGCTTCATTAACCATGTCTGGCTGAGCCCGGGTCCGCATCCTTTCAAACGCTTTCTCCGCGGCCTTGAAATCGTGTCGTTTCAGGCTGGCAAACAAAACCCGGTTGTGGGCCTCCGGGGCCAGCGGGTGAAAGGCTTCACCCTTGCTCAGATACTCCTGCCACACCGCAACCATCTGTTCAGGCTGATGCCGGGTAATGGCGTCGGCCATAAGCTCTTCGGCCCGCAGGCGATAGGCTTCCAGATCCGGTCGGAGTTTCGCCAGGTGATACAGGTGCTCAAGCAGAATCGGCCGGTCTGGATAGCGCTCACGCAGAGCCTCAAACTGGCGCCGTGCCTGTTCGAACTCCATCCGGCCCAGGCTCGCCATCGCCTGTGCGTAGGCTCTGGTAAACTGCTCGTCCTGCGCTTCCTGCTCAGGCTCAAAGAACTCGTCTTTTACCTGCAGCCAGCTCTGGCCGAGTAACCCAACCAGTCCGGCACCCGCCACAAGCCCTCCGGCATGCGCCATATAAGCAATGCCAGTGGCTCCGGCGAACCAGTAATCATAGATTTCCTTACCCAGCCAGACCGGCAACATGGCAATGGCCGGCGCCCGGAAGTAGTTGAAATAGATGCCCAGAAAATAGAAAAAGCGGATGCGCTGCAACCCATAAATAGCAACGTACATTCCCATCAAACCCGATATGGAACCGGACGCTCCCACCAACGGCACCTGGCTGTCGGAAGAAAACACCGTGAACACCATTCCGGACAAGGCACCACAGAGCAGATACGCAACCAGAAAACGCCCCGGCCCCAATGCCTTTTCCACCGTAAAACCCAGCAGGAAAAGAAACAGCAGGTTACCAAGGATGTGGCCCCAGCCACCGTGCAGGAACTGGTATGTAATCAGCGTGTAAAGCGAGAACTCAGCGGGCACCAGGCCCAATTGATAGGCACTCATCCGGCTGATCCACAGGTCTTCAATCACCGAGCGGTGTTCCAGCCAACAGGTACGTTCTGCGGGCGCCCAGATCAGATCCCGGTTCTGCTGCAGATACTGGAAAAATTCTCTGTCCAGCAGAAGGGTCGCGGCTTGCCAGAGCACGTCCTCATTTTCCTGCAGTTGCTGAAACTCCTGCAGTTCCAGAACCCGCTGCTGGTTCCCCTCAAACCGGATCTCCCGCTGCAGGTATTCCTCGTACGCAGGGGCTTCCAGTGCCAGCAGATCGCTCTCCAGATACTGTTCAAGCGCCGCATCAAGCTTGCGTTCGTCGCCCCCCTGATAGAACAGAAACACAAGCAGGCACGCCATCATCAGCCCCAGGGTCACCCAGGGCGGGCGCCTCCAGTTAACGGTGTTCTCAGCAGGAATAATCAGCATGGGCGGTCACAATTCATCACAATCAGTCCCTGGAAAGCTGTTTTTTACCACAGCGGAGCCTTCTTTTCCCGGTGTAATCACACAGTCACACAAATGCCATTCAATCGGTAGCCAGAAAACCCGGGTGGCTATCGACCATTCGCCAATTGCTGTTGTGCCCTCTGACATCAATAGTTAAGGGGACATAACAAAAAGACGCCGGGCACTCGACTCGAGGAAGTAACACATGACTGTACTTGTTCTGGACAATCCCGATATTCTGGCCAAAGCCGCACGGGCCTTCGCCAGTGCCGCCGGGCAACTGTCGGCAAGCGCCGACCGTCCACACCGCAACCGATTCCATTACGGCTTCAACAAGCACACACTGGATGCTGCGGATATCGACATGCTCCGGCGACACGCCACGTACCTGAAAAACCACCCGGGCATTCGGGTCCGGATTCACGGCCATACCGACAACTTCGGGTCTGCCGAGTACAATCGGTTTCTCTCAAGACTCCGGGCTAATGCTGTCGCAAGGTTGCTGATTCAGGAGGGGGTACCGCAAACCGCCATCCTGCTGACCACCTGGGGATCTGAACGCCCTCTGACCCGCCCCGAGGACCATGCCGCCAATCGCCGGGTGGAGCTGGAGTATCTGACGCTCGATATGGCCCAGGCACTCTGACTGCCAGAAACAGAAACGGGGCCAACAGGCCCCGTTATCCGCGTAACCGTTCCCCTAGCCGTATACCTGCCAGACATTCCAGAACAGCAACAGGGCGGCCACCAGAATGGCCAGCCAGGTGAGCAGTATGCCAATCATCCGGGCCAGGTGAGGCCCACCCTTGCCGTTGATCATGCCCCAGGCATGGAGGATCCGGCCAACCACCAGAGCCATCCCTGTCCAGTAAATCAGCGCACCGGAAACCCCGTTCAGTTCAGCAATGGCCAGCATGATCAGACCCAGCGGCGCGTATTCCACCAGATTGGCCTGAGCCCGCACGGCGGCTTCAAATTCCGGATCGTCGGTAACGCCCAGACCTTTCCGGTATTTCAGCCGGAATTTGACCACTTGGGCCGACAACACCAGCAGCAACAGCCCGGTGACAGCAGCAAAGACAGCGGTGACGGGTACAATCATGTCAGCCCTTCTTGATTTTGTTAACGATGGCAAGCAGAAGCACGGCGCCCACGGTCGCCGTCACCAGACGCCCAACAGCACCGTGTGCCGACAGTTGCAGGACACCGAACAGGAAACCGCCGATAAACGAGCCTACAATCCCGATGCCGATGTTGGCCAGCACACCAAAGCCCTTGCCTTTCATAATCAGCCCGGCCAGCCAGCCGGCCAGGCCACCAATGATCAGAAACCAGATCAGGTTCATCGCTTCACTCTCCCAATGGGTCTGGATTGAGGGTCTACTCTGAGCGAAAGACTGCCCTGTTTTCATTGGCTGTTCAAGCAGTTCCATGGGGACGGGCCAGCCCCGCAATGGCATCCTCCATCTGTTGCCTGCACCGCTGCAACAATTCCGGCAGGTCTTCGCTGGTCATTCCCCGGGTCTCAACCGGCGGCAGGATGCGCATGGGCACCGGCTCACGCCGTCCGGTCCAGCCCCGGGAACGGCCGTGGTATTCGCCGACGCACACCATGGTAATCGGGGCTCCGGCGGCAATGGCCATGTGGAACGCCCCTTTCTTGAATTTGCCCAGCCCCCGGCCACGGCTCCGGGTCCCCTCAGGGAACACCCAGATACTTTTGCGTTCACGACTAATCGCGTCGCTGGTCGCCTGCATGGTGGCAACAGCCTTGGTCGAACGACTGCGGTTCAGGATGACATTACCACCCAGCCAGAACACCTGCCCGAAGAACGGCACCCACACCAGCGACGATTTTCCGACGGCCACCGTCCGGGGGGGCAGCAGGTCGCCCATCAAAAACAGGTCATCGTTTTGCTGATGGTTGGCAATAATCACCGTGGGCCGGTCTTTGGGCATGTTTTCAGCCCCGTAGAGCGGACGTTTCATGCCCAGAATGCAACGACCAGCCCGGGCGACAACCCAGCCCAGAATCCGGTTGTTATCAGGATTAAAAGGTCGGGCGATGTAGAGCAGCATCATGACCAGGCACAGCACGGGCACGCTGAGCCAGGCCAGAATTTTTCGAACTAGGGACATTCTGATGGTTCCGGTCACGGCATTTGGGCGCACAAGTGTACGCTATCTTCACAGCGCGGCAACAGTATCAATTTGTTCCTGTCCGTATGCCGGACGAGCTTCCACCACATAGCGAAGCGGCCCCCCGGCATCCAGGCTGTCGAACGGATAGCAGGTAATCATGACCAGAGTATCCTGCCCAAGCTCCTGGGTATCCAGCGATTCGCGGGAACTGTCGACTATGCGGGTTGATGTCACCTCATAGTCCCGCCAGCGACGATCCACACCCTGCAGGCGGACCGGGTCACCGGGCTCCATATGCTGCAGATGGCGAAAATGCGTATCCCGGTGGCCCGCCAGAATGACCGGAGCCCCGGCCCGGTCGGTGCCTGAGGCCCGGCCCGGCCCGAAGGCCAGACTCTCACCATGCACGCCCTCCAACACAATCATAGAGACGCCCTGCCCCGGAATATCCAGCTTAGCGACCGGCCAGGTGTCGGCCCAGGGCCAGGGCCGGGCCTGGGTCTGCCGGGCCTGGCTTTCCGCCCAGGCCAGTTCCAGCATTTCCTGCGCCACCAGCGCCTTGAAGGGAATCCAGAGCCCAAACACCAGCAACGTTGCCGAGCAGGTCACCATTAACAGCATCGACCGGTTCATAATGTCTGCCTCCGGTTCAGCATGACAATCGCAAGCGAGAACATCAGCCCAACCAAGCCAAGAGCCGTCATCAGCGGGCCATAGGTTGCGGTTTGCGGGTAGCGAAGCATTCCCGGCTGACTCCCCGCCGGCAGCAGCGTCGGAACAGACGCCTGCTCCAGATGTTCGGACTGAGGGCGTGACACCCTTTCCTCAACGGCCACGAAACTGGTGAACGGCGACATCACCCCGTGGCGCAGCGACAGCGCCACAATGGCAGCCTCATCCGGCTCGCGGTTCTGAAGGCGGGCAGCGTCCATCCACCCATCGATACGCCCCCTGGCCCACTGACGATCCAGACCCTGGCCGTCAGCTGCACTGCCAAGGTCGAGCCGGGTGACCCAATCCCGGCCGCCAGCCAACTTGCCAGACACCGTCAACTCGCCCTGGCCGGGAACACCACGAACCACCTGAACCAGCGGCTGACCATGAAACAGATCCCCCGGCTTCGCCGGTACCGCCTCTGCCGAGGCCTCCGGCCACTCCACCGTAACGTCCGTCATCACCGGCGCTTCCATCGCCGCAAAGAGTTTACCCAGAGCCGAATCCACGTCTTCGGTGTTATGAACCGCCGTGTACTGCCCCCGCCCCCAGCGGGCGGCCTCCCGGAGAAAATACATGTTGGGCGCAGAGCCTATCGCAACCGTGAACAGTCGACGGTTACCCAACCCGTTTCGGATCTGGTCAAACAGAGCCGATTCGTTACCAACGGCACCGTCGGTCATAAACACCATTTGCTGTACAAGGCCGCCGCTTTCCTGACTGTCCATCCCCATCGCCAGCGTCAGGGCGCCCGTCATCTCTGTACCACCCTCAGCCTCCAGATCCTGAACATACTGCCGGGCCCGGGCCAGGTAGTGACCATCTGCCGGCACAGGCTCCAGGTACAGCGCGTGGGCCTGGCTGTTGAACTGGATGATGTTGAATCGATCTCCGGGGCGCAGGGTATCCAGCCCCCGCAGCAAAGCCGACCGGGCCTGGCGGATGGATTCGCCCGCCATAGATCCGGAGGTATCGATCACGAACAGCAGT
The DNA here is from genome assembly GCF_000421165.1 of Marinobacter daepoensis DSM 16072. Lineage (GTDB taxonomy): Bacteria > Pseudomonadota > Gammaproteobacteria > Pseudomonadales > Oleiphilaceae > Marinobacter > Marinobacter daepoensis. The sequence continues at coordinate 47,896 of NZ_ATWI01000011.1, read as the reverse complement.
TCACGCCGCAGAACCTGGCCGGTGGTGGCTGGCGGCAGCACCATGGCCATCAGGAAATCCTCCCCCTGCCACTGCTGGTGAAACAGGGCCGCTGCCGGGGCCTGACTGGCCTTCGGTTTCCAGCGCACAATCACATCCTGCTCCATCAGGATCGCCCCCTCCTCCGGTGCGACTTCTGCCCGGGTTCCGCTCAGGTCGACCCGCAATGGGTGGCTCGGGCTGGAGACATCCGCCAGTTCCAGACCCGCCTCAATCGTCAGGGAAATCTCCGCCCGATGGCTGTCGGGGGCCACATCCCCGGAGCGCACAGTGAACGGACTGATTTCACCCACATCGGCCACCTGAGAGGTCGGTACAGACCAACCGGACTGCCAGGCTGTTTCCGGCACTGGCAGGGGAGCGCCGGGCATGTACCTGGGCGTGAGCGTGGTTGGCAGACGCAACTCAAACTGACCATGACGGTAGGTCACAGGTTGCTGGTAGTCCACTTCCACCGTCACGTCTTCACCCGGAGCAATGTTGGCAACCCGGCTGGTGAACAGATTTGGCCGGTTCTGCTCCATGGTCGCGGCTTTCTGGCCAGCGTCCTTCGCCTGTTCGTAGGTTTCGCGGGCTTTGGCTTTTGGCTGAAGTTGCCCAACGATCCGGCGATCCCCCACGGTCATGGTGAGCCCATATACCGTTGCCCGTTCCGGCAGGGGAAAGACAAAAATGCCTTCCTGCCATTCATCACTGGTGTTCCGGAAGGTCCGGGTCAGGCGGGTTTGCGCCAGCAATCCAGTCACCGAGACGCTGAACTGACTGTCCAGCACCAGCGCCGGTTCCTGCCAGGCGCTCTTGTGGTCCAGCAGATAAAGCTGGCCCGGCTGCTCCATGTCCATGGTCCGGGCCTCAGCATATAATGGATGCACAAACAGCATGAGCATCATAGCCAGCCACAAGCTGATCCCTTCAGTGCAGCGGACCATTTTCCGCCGAATGGGCGCCGACAGTGCCGGCGTTTTCAGTTGTTGGTGGCAATCCGGCCGAACAGCCGGGTTGGCAAGCAGCGATAGCAGCATCATCCCATGTTCCTTGTCTTGGTGGTGATGCGGCCATTTCACCCCAGCCAGCGGGCAAGCCAATGGCAGAAACCGGCAGTCTGACGATGAAATATGATGAATTATGGCAATGGTTTCGACATCGCTTGTATGCCATGGTCAGAATGCTTTAATGGCACTTTCCGTCAACAAAACACAGAACACATCATGAAGAAGCACATCGTCCTGATTGAGGATGAAGCCGGCATCCGCGATAACTACCGGGCAGCGTTTGAACGTCGGGGTTATCGGGTGTCCACCTACGGCGACCGGCCCGCGGCCTGGCAGGTCTTGCGTCAGGGCCTACCGGACCTGGCCATCATCGATGTTGGCCTGGGAGACGAGCCGGAGGGCGGATTTACCCTGTGCCAGGACCTTCGGGGGCTGTCCGCCACCTTGCCCATTATCTTCCTGACCGCTCGCGACAGCGATATCGATTCGGTACACGGGTTACGACTCGGCGCCGACGACTACGTCACCAAAGACATGAGTCTGGATCACCTGCTGGCACGAATTACGGCCTTGCTGCGCCGGGCGGAAGCCTGGGCCGAAGCACTTCAGAAGCCTGACGACATCCTCACCCGTGGCCGGCTCAGGCTCAACGCTGACCGGATGACCGCCACCTGGGAGGAGAAACCCGTCGACCTGACCGTCACCGAGTTCTGGATGCTGCATGCTCTGGTGCAGCATCCAGGGCATGTCCGCAGTCGCGACCAGTTAATGGAAGCCGCCAGCACCATACTTGACGACAACACGGTGACTTCCCACATCAAACGCATCCGGCGCAAATTCATTCAGCTTGATGGTCAGTTCGACGGTATCCAGACCGCCTATGGCATGGGCTACCGATGGAACGCCCGTGAGGTCTGAGCTTTGAGCCTGAAACGCCAGTTGTTTCTGGCCAGTCTGCTGATGCTGTTAATTCCCTGGGCCGGGCTGCGCTTTGTGCTGGAACTGGACAACGCCCTCCGCCAGCAGGCGCTGCTGCAACTAGAGGCCCAGGGGCTGCGGTTATCGGAACTGGCCGGAGACCAGCTCCTGAATCTGCCGGTTGCGGACGCCGACAATGTGATCTACGCCAGCGCCACCAGCCAGGCCATTGAAATCGACGGTTACGGCCATGAATGGCCGGGATTTGATGAAAGCGACGGGACGGCAGCCTGGCAGACCATCATAAGCCCGGCGCCTACATTACGCTGGCAGGCCACGCATAATGATCGTTACCTGTACCTGCTGGTGCAGCGGCTTGACCAGGGCCTTGCCCTTTACAATCCGGCCCGTCCGGGGCAGGCCCACGAACGGTTCGAACTCTGGCTTCAGGCACCAGCCCGGGAGCTGCACGCCTCTGTCCGCGACCAACGCTGGTTTATTCGGGCAGGCGCTCCCGGCGATGTGCCCGTTCTCCGAGCTGAACCCTCGCAGCCGAAGGATAGCCGTATACAGGCAAGCTGGCAGGACAAAGGCGCAAGCTGGGAACTGGAACTGAGAATGCCGCTGCCGGCGCCGGGAAGCCGCCTGGGGTTTCAGGCGTCACGGGATGGTCTGGCTGGCGATGCCTCAGGCACGGGACTCACCCCGCCTCCTTTGCTGGTCCAGGAGAGCAAACGACTGGAACACCGGCTGGAAAGCCAGCTGAGCCCTGGTCAGCAAGCCACCATCCTGGAACCTTCCGACTGGATTCTCGCCAGAACCCGGACCGTGCTCCCTCAGGAAACCTCCGCGTTTGATGACCTGTCGTCCGGCCAGATTCTGGAGAAAATCAGCCTCAATCTTCTGAGCGGGCTGATCCGGCTGTATCAGCCCGAGCCAATGATCCTGCCACGGGAGCCGAACCGGCTTCAGGCCCACCACCTGCCAGACAACGGACTGGTGCGCCATTCCGACGGTTCGGTCTGGCTGGCAAGCCGGCATGAACTGTTCGGGGGGCGAGCCTTACTGCTGGAACAGTCTCTGGACCAGCTCCTGACCCTCTCAGGCTCAACCCTGGGCAGCGTGCTGGCCCGAAGCCTGATGATCATTCTTGCCCTGATGCTGGTGTTGCTGGGTTATGCCAGCTGGCTGTCCTGGCGCATTACCCGGCTACAGAAACTGGTCGAAGCCAGTGTCGACGACGATGGCCGGATTCTGGGCAGGATTCCCGCCCCCCGGAGCCGCGACGAGCTCGGACAACTGCAACAACACTTTGCCCATATGGTGGATCGTTTGCAGAACTACAATCAATATCTGGAGAGTTTTTCAAAAAGGCTTTCGCACGAACTGAAAACGCCGGTGGCCGTGGTCCGCTCTTCCCTTGAAAACCTGGCCCATGGGGTCCCTGAACAGGATCGGGCGCAATACCTTGACCGGGCCTCCACCGCGACAGAGCGGCTGCGGCGTATCCTGCACAGCATGAGCGAAGCCGCCCGGCTGGAACAAAGTTTCGAAGACACCGAGAAAGAACCGTTTGACCTCGCTGAGGTACTGGCCGAGGCCACGGCAGCCTATCAGCAACTGGACCCGGATCACCGGATCACCTATTCCGGGCCCGCCCGCGACTGCCTCATGGCCGGTTCCCCGGAAATGCTGGTTCAGATGCTCGACAAGCTAGTGGACAACGCCCGGGACTTCACACCCAAAGACGGTGCGATCAGCGTTCGGTTACACCCGTTGGACCAACACTATCTGATCGAAGTCTTCAACGCAGGCTCAAGCCTGCCAGACCATGGCGGTGTGGATATCTTTGGCGCATTCGTGTCCCAGCGCAGCAGTACCAGCGGGGGCCATCTTGGTCAGGGTCTGCTGATTGTAAGACTGATTGCGGACTACCATGGTGGTCGGGTCGATGCCCGAAATCAGCGCCAAGGTGGCATTGACGGTGTCTGTTTCCGGGTTATCATCCCTGCTACTGAGGCCAAAGCAAGGACATCACCGTGAGTGCCGATACCGCCAGCCTGGATTTTCACCCTCTCCGGACCGATCTGTACCAGGAGCTCCACTCCCGACCGTTTCAGATCATTCCGCCCCACGCGAGGGTCACCCAGATTGCGGTGATCACCACACCGGAACAACGGACCCGCCAGTTCGAACACCTGCAAAAGCTGCACCGCCTGCTTGGGGAGCCCTGGCCAGAGCAGGAAGTAAGCTGTTATGAGGAAAGCTTTGGCCAGCTCAGGGTCCGTCGCGAAGTCCATATGGAGTTCACTGCCTACACCTTCATTAACCTGGCAGAGTCCGACGCCGATCCGTTCGAGGAAACCGGGTTGAGCCTGCTCCCCAAAGGCTGGCTGGCGCAACTGGAAGGCACCGTGGTGGGCGCCTTCCATGTAGAGGTGCGTTCGTCTTCCGAGGATGCCAGAAGCGAACTCGCGTTCATGCGCAAACACTTCGAGGGCATGCGTCTGGTCGGCAGTAGTCCACAGGAAGGAGCCGCCCGTATCCTAGGCTCGTTTCAGCTCCACAGCGACAACTTTGGCCGTTTCATGGTGCTGAATCGCCATATGTCCAACAGCCAGCTCGGACGGCTGGTCCAGCGTCTGATGGAAATCGAGACCTACCGCCTGATGTCACTGCTGGCCTTACCGGTGGCCCGGGAAATCACGCCCTCGCTGAACGACATGGACCAGCAACTGGCCAGGATTACCCAGTCCCTGGCCGATAACGAAAGCCTGAACGAGCAGGAGATTCTGGCGGAGCTGACCAACATCGCCGCCCGCATTGAAGCCTACCGGGCCCATACCACCTTCCGGTTTTCCGCCACCAGGGCGTACCATCGGCTGGTGCTGACCCGGCTGGAAGAGCTCCGGGAAGACGAAGTATCGGGCCACCTGACCATGACCGAATTCATGACCCGGCGCCTGACACCGGCCGTGAAAACCTGCGAAGCCGTCAATGACCGGCTGGAAGACCTCTCACGCCGCGTTGACCGGGCCTCCGAGATGATGCGAACCCGGGTAGAGCTGGCGATTGAGAGTCAGAACCAGCAACTGCTCAGCTCCATGGACCGTCGGTCGCGCATCCAGCTGATGATGCAGCACACGGTGGAAGGCTTCTCCGTTGTGGCCATTTCCTACTACCTGATCGGCCTGCTCAGACTGGTTCTGGATGCAGCCACCGGCGCAGGTCTGAACCTGAACAAGCCGCTGATAGTCGGCCTGGCCATACCGGCGGTGATGGTGCTTGTGTTCATCGGTATCCGCGTCATCCACCACCGCTTTATCCGGATGGCCCGGCGACAATAGCCGGGCTAGCAGAAACGCGGATCACCGGCGAACTGCCGGTAGAACTGTTGTGCCGTGCGGCCATTGCGAACGCCCTTGGCGGTGGCAAAGCGAACCGCTTCAAGGTGCAGAATCTCCCGGTCGTCGACCTTCGGGAACAGGAGGTCCACCGCCTGCAGAAAGACATCCTGCGAGAACGGATAAAACGACAGTTGCAGCCCGAACCGGTCTGCCAGGGACACCTGTTCTTCAATCGCCTCTGCGGGATGCAACTCACCATCCCGGACTTCGCTTTTGAGATTATCGCTCATGAACTCCGGCATCAGATGCCGGCGGTTGGAGGTGGCGTATACCCTGACATTTTCCGGCGGCAGTTCCAGAGACCCTTCCAGCACGCTTTTCAGCGCCTTGTAACCGGATTCCCCAACGTCAAAGGACAAATCGTCGCAGAAAATCACAAACCGGAACGGGAGTTCACACAGATCATCAACCAGCTCCGGCAGGTTCACCAGATCGTCCTTGTCGACCTCGATCATTCTCAGCCCCTGGCCCATATAACGGTTCAGCAAGGCTTTAATCAAAGACGACTTGCCGGTGCCCCGGGACCCCCAAAGCAGGACATTATTCGACGGCTGGCCTGCAAGAAACCGCTCCGTGTTCCGGGCCAGCGCCTGCTGCTGCCGCTCGATTCCTGTGAGACTCTCCCATTGAACCGGGTCCAGCCGGCGAATCGCCCGCAATCCCGAACGGTGCCGACGCCAGACAGCGGCGGGTGTCGTTTGCCAATCTACTTCGCTACCGGACAAAACAGCTTCCTCCCGGGATTCCAATGTAATGGCGTGTATGATTTCTGACCACGCCTGCCTGCAAAGGTTACTATCTGCAACTACACTGACAGGGTCAGCAATACGGAAGACCCATGTTGCACGCCAGCCCCAGCAAAACACAAAAAAACCGACTGGCTGTCATCCTCTCTGGCGCAGCAATGGCTCTGTTTTGCTCGTTGCTGATGCTCAGCCTTCCGGTGCCCTCCGGCGCCTCAGAAAAAACGCACGAGCCTCGCACTGTCACTGTCGGCGTTGTCGCCGATAACGAGCCGTACAGTTTCATTGAAGGGCGAAGCGTCAAGGGGTTCTCCATTGACGTACTGAGGGAAGTCGGCCGCCACAGCAACCTTACCTTTGACTTCCGAGCCAGCAGCTGGCCCGACATCTACCAGGCGTTCCTGCGGGGCGACCTGGATGTCATTGAAGGTATCTCCTGGCGACCAGACCGGGCCCGGGAGATTCTGTTCACCGAGCCCTACCACGTCCGGGAAGTGTACCTCATGCAGGACCGTGCCAGGAACCTGCCTCAGGTTCAGACTCTGGACGACCTGAACGGGCTGAAAGTCGGCGTCGTTGAAAACATCTTTTATCTGGAAGCCCTCAGGAACCATGGGCTGACCATTCATACCTACGACACCCTCCCCAGTCTGATCAGAGCCCTGGCTTTCGGCTGGGTGGACGTTGCCATCGGCCCGAAGTTAACTCTGGAGTACCTGGCCACTCAGAATGGCTTCCGGTTTCTGGAGATTCTGGGCCCGGCCCCACTGGAACGGCTGGCACGGGAGGACTTTCGCCTGGGGGTGCGCGTTGGCCAGCAGTCTCTGCTTAACAAGCTTCAGGCCGGGCTGGACGCCATTCCGGAAGCTCGTCTTCGCAACCTCCGGGAGCGCTGGCAGGAATTCGGCGGCGCCTCTGCCGAGCCCTCACCGCTCCCTCCCATGACCGCCGACCAGAAACGGCTTCTCGCATCCCTGGGCCCGGTCAGGGTTGGATTCATGGACGACTACGCCCCTTTCAGCTTTACCGATGGTGGCCGAACCCTGGGGTTGAGTGTCGACATCATGAACCGGCTGGCTGACCTCACCGGGCTGGAGATCATTCCCGTGCGGGGCGATTGGGAATCCCTGCTGACCATGCTGTCCAATGGGGATATCGATGTCATGGCCAATATGTCCTACCGGCCGGAACGTGAGACGATCGCCAGATTCACGCGCCCTTACCACATCATTCCCAACGTCATTTTTACCCGAAGCGATACCCTGCAATACCGCGACCTCAAGGACCTGTCCAGCGTCCGTGTCGGCCTTGGTGCAGGCATCTATTACGAAGACGCCGTCCGGGCCATTCTGGGGGACACCCCGGTCCTCCCTTTCGGCACTCAGGAGCCCATGTTCCAGGCCCTTGCCGCTGGCGATGTTGATGTGGTGATCAATGCCCTGCACTCAGGCAACTACTGGATCCACGAACTGGGAATCCGCGGCGTCCGGATTGCAGGAGAACTGGCCCTCCCGGGCTATGCCGGAGAAGATCTCCGGTTTGGTGTCAAACCGTCACTCGCCCCGCTGGCTGACATTCTGAACCGGGCTCTGGCAACTCTGTCACCGACGGAACAGCGAACCATTGAAACCCGCTGGCTTGGCACCGCCTCCCGATACCCCGGTGCCGGGAGTCCCCGCCTTGAGTGGACCGATCAGGAAGCTGCCTGGCTGGCCCGGCACAACCGGGAAATCCGGATCTGTGTTGACCCGAACTGGTCTCCACTGGAGGCCATCAAAGACGGGCAACACACCGGGGTTTCGGCCCAGGTACTTGACCTGTTCAGGCAACGGGCAGGCATTCGCTTTCCTCTGGTGCCCACGACAAGCTGGAACGCGTCGCTTGAAGCGGCAAGAGCCCGCCAGTGCGACATGTTTCCGCTCGCCATGCAAACCCCCGAACGCTCTGAGTACATGGATTTCACAACCCCTTATCTGGACATACCCAACGTCATCATGGGTCGGATTGAGGCCCCGTTCATTGACCGCCTCACGGACATGGCCGATCAGCCTGTCGGCGTGGTTAAAGGATATGCCTTCTCCGAGTTGCTGGAACAGCGTTACCCGACCCTCAACCTGGTCCCGGTCCGGTCAGAGCAGGAGGGACTGCGTAAACTGCAGAATGGAGAACTGACCGGATACATCACCACGCTCGCAACCGCCAGTTACTACATGCAGGCCCTGGGGCTGGCCGACCTGAAAGTCGTGGGCCGGGTGCCAGCCGACTGGGCGCTGGCCATCGCTACCCGCAATGATGAACCCATACTCAACAACATCATGCAGAAACTCATTTCCAGCCTCACAGAAGAGGACCACCGGCAACTGGAAATTAACTGGCGCAATCTACGAATCGAAGAACAGGTGAACTACACGCTGATCTGGCAGATACTCGCTGTCGGTATTCTGGTCACTGCGCTACTGGTTTACTGGAACCGAAAACTCGGCAGACTCAACCGTGAGCTGGCTCAGGCCAACGAGGCCTTGTCCCATCTGAGCGTTACCGATAATCTGACCCGGCTGGGCAATCGCACGTTCTTCGACCGGGAGTTTCCCCGAAGCTTCCAGTGGTGCCAGCGCCATCAGGCCGGATTTGCCGTGGCCATGGTGGACGCGGATCATTTCAAACAAATCAATGATACCTGGGGACACGAATCCGGCGATCATTGCCTGGAAACCCTGGCCAATGCCATGCGCGAGCACTTCCGTCGGGAAACCGACCGTCTGGCGAGATTCGGAGGTGAAGAGTTCATTATTTTCACCAGCTATCAGGAAGCTTCCGATATCATTGAACGCCTGGAACGTTTCCGGGAGGCGATTGCCAGCCAGGACTGCGATACCTGCCGGAAAGATCACGTTGGGCTGACCGTCAGTATTGGCCTGGCGCTCGGTATCCCGGCACCGGATAACACGCCCTCAGACTATCTCCGGCTGGCCGATCAGGCCCTGTATGCCGCAAAAGGCCAGGGCCGGAACCGGCTGGCAGTGAAACAGACCGGACGTCAGACATAAGGAACAGGAGCACAAAATGGCACGTATCTACAATGACAATTCACTCTCAATCGGCAACACCCCTCTGGTCAGCCTCAACCGGGTAAACGATGGCGCAACCATCTGGGCCAAAATTGAAGGCCGCAATCCGGCCTATTCAGTCAAGTGCCGGATTGGCGCGGCCATGATCTGGGATGCCGAGAAACGGGGCGTCCTGAAACCGGGTATGACCATCGTGGAACCCACCAGCGGAAATACCGGCATCGCACTGGCATACGTGGCCGCCGCCAGGGGATACAAGCTCGTTCTGACCATGCCTGCGTCCATGAGCCTGGAGCGTCGTAAAGTCCTTAAGGCACTGGGCGCAGAACTGGTTCTGACCGAACCGGCCAAAGGCATGCCCGGCGCCATTGCCAAAGCAGAGGAAATCGTTGCATCGGATCCCGATAACCATTTCCTGCCACAGCAGTTCCAGAACCCGGCCAACCCCAGAATTCACGAAGACACCACCGGCCCGGAAATCTGGAATGACACCGATGGTGAGGTGGATATCTTTGTCGCAGGCGTTGGAACAGGGGGTACCCTGACGGGGGTTTCACGTTACATCAAACAGACCAAAGGCAAGGCAATGACCACCGTTGCGGTGGAACCCGCCGATTCGCCGGTCATTGCCCAGACACTCAGGGGCGATGACCTAAAACCCGCACCTCACAAGATTCAGGGGCTTGGTGCGGGCTTTATTCCGAAGAACCTGGACCTGGACCTGGTCGATCAGGTGGAAGCGGTTACCAACGAAGAAGCGATGGCCATGGCGCATCGTCTGATGCGTGAAGAAGGGATTTTGTGCGGCATATCCTGTGGGGCCGCCGTGGTTGCTGCCGTGCGGGTGAGCAAGCAGCCAGAGCATCAAGGCAAGAACATTGTGGTGGTCCTGCCCGACTCCGCCGAGCGCTACCTCTCCTCGGCTCTGTTTACCGACACCTTTGGCGAACAGGAAAACATTCAGTAACCCTGTAGCCGCCCGCGGCAGGCGCTCAGCCTGCCGTGGAGCACCGCCTCACTCCGGTAACACCACCGCCGTCTCAGACAACCGGTAAGCCGTCCACTGCAACACCCGGTCATCGGCCATACCCTCTGTGGCCTGTGTCAGCGCCGACGTCAGATCCGAGCCGGCAGGTTCACCAAAGGCCAGGAGCATGACGTGCCGACAGCTGCTCGGCTGCCAGGCCTCCATGGCACGGGAAGGGTAACCCGCCTCAACCGCCACAAAACCTTTCCAGACGCCTTCCAGGTCTTTCAACTGGTCGATCTTGGCCTGCTCCGCAACGGCCAGCGTGGCCTGAACCCCGGGGACCTCCCGAACACGGGCTTCCAGGTGTTGCGACAATTGAAGGTTGTCGGTGTCACGGCAATAGTAACTGTCGGGGTCATCCACCGTCAGTGCCCACGCCCATCGACCGCCCTGCCCGGACTGAGAGGGGGGCTCGGTGGACGTGGGCACTGACACCCGCTGCCATTGCATCTGCCGGACGCGGACCAGATCCACACCGGCCAGTTCCTGCACCAGGCCCGGCAATGCCTCCACCAGCATAGCCTGGTGTTCTTTCTGTTCCTGGTCCGTTTCGTAGGACCAGGGAATCAGCCGAACCTCGGCCCGGGCAGTCCGAAAGTCCGGCGCCATCTGTCCACCGACCAGAGCTGACCGGCGTAACTTCCAGCGGAAGTTTTCCCGTTCCTTGCGACCATACTCAGATTCAGCCCCAGACATCAGACGCCAGTTTTCCCAGGTGCCCTGATGTTTTCCGGTAACCGCCAGGGCATGGTCCGATGTCCAGGGCGAATACGCTTCAAGCCGGGCACCGGGCACGGCTTCCTCAGCCGCCATGAGAAACCGCGTGATACTCAGTACCGCGTCCCGACTGGTCAGATCCTCATCCCCGGCTGCAGACTCAGGCATTGTCATATCCAGACTCACCCAACGGTAGGAGGTGTCGTCATCCTTTGCAGCCAGTTCCAGTAAACGCTTACTGTCGGGGTGATCCAGCAACTGCTTGATCACGAAGCGGCCGGAGGCCCTGTGCGGCTCTGTTCCGAACCTGAAACCCTGTGCGCTGCTGCGCCCAAGCCCCTGCTCACCGGCAACCACGAGCGCCTGGTCTTTAACTTGCCGAACCGCCAGCAGAGCACCTGCCGGATGTCCGGTTTCCAGATAGAAACGCTGGCCTCCTGGCTGGCGGCGTACCAGGACACCACTGCTCCCGGCCAGCAAAACACTGCCATCTTCCAACTGGGCGCCCGCGTGATAGTTCGCCCGGCTGACCGTTGCCAGTTGCCGCCAGTTTTCCCCAAGATCATCAGACTGGTAAACGCCGCCATTCTCTCCGAAGACCAGCACCCCACCGGATTCCGCCAAAGGCAGAATTCCATGCAGGGCCCCGTAGGCGGGTGAGTAGATATCCTGCCATCCCTCATCCTCCTGATAGCGCAAGATCCGGCCACGCTCACCGACCACCATTGCAGACTTTTCCCCAAGGGCAGCCACCGCATAGAGGCTAGCGCTGTTGTAGCCGGGAATGAGCAGCTCCAGCTGCCAGCTCTCTCCACCGTCCCGGGTAGTCAGCATTCGACCCAGGGTACCAACCACAAACCCGGTCTCGTCGCCCAGAAATGTCACGTCAAACCAGGTAATGTCTTCTGTACCCTCCGTACCAGACCTAACCGGCTGCCAGCTCTGACCACCATCCCCGGTGCGTAACAGGGTACCCCGGTCGCCAACGGCCCATCCCGATTCCGGCGTGACAAACTCAACCGCGTTTAACAAAGCATCGGTGCCGCTGGTCACCGCTTGCCAGCTCAGGCCCTGATCGGTCGACAGCCGGATGCTTCCAGCCTCGCCGACAGCAACCAGCCCGGCCGCGCTCTGGGCAATATCCATGAACACCCCCCGGTCCAGAGAGCGGTCGTCGGGCACATCCGGTAACGCCGGGGCAGATGGCGTCTCAGCGACCGCCGTCCCGGTGTCGGGCAACCGGGTCATCCAGGCGCTCAGGCCAAGGCCCGCCACAATCAGAAATACGATGAAAACTCGGGTCAACATGGTCAAGATCATCCAGCCAGCGGGTTATTGCGAAAACAGATACTGAGAATCGGAGGCCTCGGCTTCCAACAGAATCTCACCGACAAGCTCACCATTCTCAAAACTCCGCCGCAGCTGCGGCCGGCCCTCTGAGTCGGTGTGCAGCCAATCGCCATGGGCAACCCCCTGGCGATACACGCGCTTCTCTGCCATACGGCCATCTTCGGCAAACAGGTAATAGGCGCCATCGGGCTCGCCATTCACGTAATGCCCCTGCTCCAACAGCACGCCACTGGCACTGTAGCGGCGGAATTCTCCTTCCCGCTCGCCCTTCAGATAATCCGCAACCTCGCGCTCTCCGTAATCGTCCACCCAATCAGCCGAACCATGCAGGGTGCCATGACGAAAGTTACGGAAGGCAATGCGCTCACCATCTGCGTTGAAGCGCTGCTGCAATCCGTGCAGTTCACCGGCCCGATAACGCTCTTCCCGGCGGCTGCCATCACCGTCAACGGTCAGCCATAGACCATCCTTCTCGTCATCCACCCAGCGCCCTTCTTCCCGCGACCCGTCGCTCTGCCGAATCACTGAAGGCCCCTGGCGCAGGCCGTTCCGGTAGTGCGTTTTCTCAAGCCCATGCCAGTCCCGGCCCAGGTACAGGCCCTCACGTACCCCGTCCCGGGTCTCTTCACGACCGACCAGCTCGCCTTCATCGTTGAAGCGTTCAACCAGCTCGTACTCGTCTTCATCAATTGTCAGACTTTCCAACTCGCCGTTAGCATGGAATCGCTCAGTCACTGTCTTGATCGTGCGGCCTTCACTGTTCAGTGTCCGGTCAATAACGCGAGCTTTACTGCCATCTTCCCGGTAGTAGACATCCGGCCCTTCCGTCTGAACGATGTAATCGCCAAAATGCGTTTCGGTCCAGCTCCGCTTCAGGTTGCCATTGGTGTAGAACGTTTTCTGGGCCCCCTCACGGCGGCCACTCCGGAAGTGCCCATGATCCACAAGGACTCCCTGCTCATAATTCCGACGCGGCCCATGGAAGCGTCCGTTTTTCAGGCTGAACTCATCGACCGGACGCCCCTCCGGGTCGTACTCGACATAATCGCCATCGGCGCGCTCGTTGTCCTCAAAGCGCATAGCCAGTCTGATCTGGCCATTCGGGTGATACTCCGTGAACAGTCCGTGGCGGACAGACTGCTCTCCGCCACACTGGCACGGGTTCTGACGACGCTCGTAATGCCCTGTGAGCTGTATCGATCCATCCTCATAGCGACGGATATATTCCCCGACAAAAAGCTGCCCTTCCCATTCCGGCGTCGGAGACCAGGCTTCAAGCACAGGCTCTCCCTCTGGCAACCTCACAATCAATCGGTGATGATCGCCATCCTGAGGCAACGGCAGGTCATAGTAGGCATACCGGACGCTGACCGGATGATCCGGATCGTAGAAGTCCAGATCCTCATCAAGCCAGACTCGCTGGGCCTGCGCTGGCAGAGCCCAGACCATCAGCAACAAAGCAATTGCCAGATTATGTTTCATCAACTGTCTCCATGATCATCCGGCTTATGGCAACGGTGGGAACTCAACCGTGACGTTCTTCGATTCCACACCGGTCACCTGTGGGTAGGTAATGCTCACCACCTCACCCCAGAACTTGATGCGCTTTGGATTACCACTGTCTCCGGCGTCGCCCCCCCGGTATTCGTACAACCCAGACAACATTTCCAGGGCATCGCCGGCCTGGTTGCGACCGACAACCGGTAACCGGTTCCCTATACTGCTGGACTGGTATTCCCGGATGGCCTTCAGTTCCTCAAACAGGGCGTCGCTCAACTCGATGGTGTGAGCATCCACCCGCCGGACACGCCGGCTTTCATCAACCTGCTCCGTCTGCACTTCGATTCCGGTAACGCATTGCAGTTTCAGGGTTACCTGAGCGTCGTAGAAGAACCGCTGACCGTTCTCCGTCATCAGTTCCAGGCTGGAGGAAAAGGACATCCAGCCCTGCTCCAGGCTCCAGGGACTCCCGTTATACTCCCCCGGCGACGCAACCTCTGCACTGCACCGGGCTCCTGAGTCAGGAGGCACCTCGACGTCCAGTTGATTGTGGTCGGCACCGGATACGTTAAAGGCCTGCATATCCAGGGCGGGAAAATCAAACTCGGGCATCCGGTAGTCATCAAGCAGCCGGGTACCCGCTACGGGGCCGCCGGTCAGGGTCCCAGCCGCATTCAGGGCCTGGAGATTCAGGGTTCGGATGTTGTACGGCTGAATGTATACGCTCACCACCCCGACCGGCCCGGGCATCCTCAGGTCCACCTGATAAGAACGCCAGATATCCTCATCCGGCAACGGGTAAAGCTCAGCGCGGGCGGTCTGGACAAAGTCCTCGTGGGAACCCTCGGTCAGTTGCTCGGCCAGAGGCGCCAGGGCCGCCAGGGTTACCCGGCTGGCAAAGGGGCCAGGCATCTCATCCCCTGCGGCCGGGATGGCGCCCAAACGCATGGCCATGCCCATGGGTCGTCCGTCTTCCCGGCGGACCTGGAACCGGACCTGATCATCCGACCATTGGATATCCCGCACCTGGTATCCCTGCCCGGCCACGACACCGGCTTGCTGATCAGCCCGTCGAAGCTCCAGAGTAACAGCCTGATCTGGTAGCCAGACGTCCGCTTCCAACGCCAGCTCATGAACACGCGACAGGGCTTCTGGCGTCAACTGCATGGGATCAAAGGGGTGCCTCACCGGCTGGAACTCGTCGGCGTTCCACAACGCATTGGCCAGGTTAAACCCATGATCCATCACAAGCGCCGGATCGACCGGTACGCCCTGCTCATCCAACGCCTCGACCTTACGAAGCTCCTGGGGCAGCAGACCACTTTCAATCAGATCCATAAAGGCAAGATCCATCCCTTTCCCCGAGTGTCCCTGTTCGGGCGGAAACCAGAGCAGGGACTGGTTCAACCGCTCCCGCCCTTCGGCAACCTCCAATTCCGACAACACCGGAATCGGTTTCAGGTGTTCCAGACTGTCCGGCCAGTCCGGATCAAACGGGATGAATTCGCGGTGCATGTAAGCCATCTGCTCAAGCTGAGCCCTGCTCAGAGTTGGCGGCTCTCCGGGCTGCCGGACGTTGATGTAGGCGACTTCATCATACTCTCGGCCGTCAAGGCGGGCTGTCCGGGTTACCCGGAGGCGCGCCTTCAGCGGCCATCCCGTTGCCCGTTCCAGAATCAGGTAGCCGAGCGGCGAAGCCTCGCCCTCCTCATCCAGTTCAGATATCCGGACCGTCAGCCGGTCATCACCCAGAGCCGTTACCTCATAGCGCCTCTGAGGTAACGCCAGCTCGTTGACCGTCACTGCCGGGGCCTCCCAGGTCAGTCCCAGTTCAAGGGTGTCCGCCGGAAACATCGGCTGAAACAGGGTCAGCGTGCCCATAGCTGCAACGCGCTGCAGAAAGACCGCCGGCATCTGATCTTCCAGCGTCTCTGCCGTGGCCTGATCCTCGAATGCCCAGTCCAGCAACTGCCCCTGACGGGAGATCTGCTGTTCACTGCCCGCTTTCAGTAGGGCCAGAAACTGCGCATGCCGCTCAGCAACAGTGTCGGGCAGACGGCTGTCAATCAGCTCTCCGTCAGACTGAACCCGGAATTGCCGGGCCTGAGTGGCAAGCGTCACGACTCCACCCTGATTCGACACCACACGGCTGCTGGCAACAACGGAGGTTTCCAGTACATCTGCGCGCCGCCGGTATCGATCTCCCGTACGCTGAAGCTCCATCCGGGTTTCGATCACGAAGGTACGTTCAGAACCAGCTTCCGGGGCAAACGCCAGTTGCTCCCGGGTCCACAACCAGAGGCTGACAACCACCATCAGGGCAAGAATCAGGGCAACAGATAACCAACGATGTTTCATGGAGCTCCACTCGCAGTTTCAGAGTTGTCATCACCGCCCGCAGAGACAGGCCGTGAACAAACGTTTGGGTCAATCGGCAATAAAATGAGGTACAAACCGGGACGTATCCCGGGTGATGGCAGTTTTGTCTTCACGAATGCCCATGGCGACGGCCTCACGGCCGACAACCCAGCTTCCAATCAGACAGTGGTGCCCGGAAAACACCGCGGGGGGGTGCCAGCTCTGAAGAACCGTGGGCCCCTGGTCGTAGGGCCCATCTACCCGGCTTTCCACTCCATCGGGCGTCTCAATCGAGATATTCGCACCTTCGCGGGAAAACAATGGCTTACGCACCCAGCGTTGCAGGCCTGGGTCATCCGGCGTCTGGTCTGAGAACCAGGCCGGCAAAAGATTCGGATGGCCCCGATGCCGTTCCCATAACAGGGGCAAAATGCCCTTATTGGAGAGAATCAATTTCCAGGGTGGCTCGATGAACTGGGTTCCGGAGCCGGACAGGCCGGAGGCAAACGTTTCCTGCCACAGCCACTCCCAGGGATACAGTTTGAACAGTTGCTCTATCGGATTGTCGGCCCGGTCCACAAAGCGGCCAGAGGGCTCCAGGCCTATGTCATCCATAAACAGCAGTTGGGGCGATAACCCGGCCTGCTCAGCACAATCGGCCAGGTACTCGACGGTTCCGGCATCTTCAGGATGATCACGGCAACAGGCCAGATGAAACGATTGCCCGGCCCGGCCGATCATCGCCAGGCGCTCGATCAGGGCCTCCTGAAGCCGGTTAAACTGGTCAGCATCCCCCGGAAGTTCCTGACGCTCTATCTGCTGCTCCAGCCAGAGCCATTGGAAATACCCGGTTTCATAGAGTGAGGTGGGCGTATCGGCGTTGTATTCGTAGAATTTGGCGGGCCCCTGGCCGTCGTAGGAAAAATCCATACGACCGTAAAGCGATGGCTCCGACAACTTCCAGCTCTCGGCAATCAGGTCCCGCGCGTTGACCGGAATCGCCAGACGGTCCATCAGGCGTTCGCTGACAACCACGTCATCCACCAGATCCAGACACATGGCGTGCAAGGCCTCGGTGGGAGCTTCGATATCGTCTTCGATTTCCCGCAAAGTAAAACGGTAACTCGCGGTTTCGTCCCAGTAGGGTTCGCCGTCAAGCGTGTGAAAACGAA
The DNA here is from genome assembly GCF_000421165.1 of Marinobacter daepoensis DSM 16072. GTDB lineage: Bacteria > Pseudomonadota > Gammaproteobacteria > Pseudomonadales > Oleiphilaceae > Marinobacter > Marinobacter daepoensis. The sequence goes on along the minus strand of NZ_ATWI01000011.1, from coordinate 30,602 downwards.
AGCCCAGAGCCTCGGCCTGAGAGCACCAGTCCGGGCGGGGTTTGGAGAGAATGCGTTGCATGACAGGCCCTTATCCTGACAACCAATCCTTGTCGCCAGTTCCGACACCGGCGGGCCGCAGTCTATCAGAAATGATCCTCAGGGGAAGGCTGAAACCCGGCGTTTGACCTTTATAAGCCTTTGATTTAGATTCGCTTGCCTTGAAACCTGCAGGAGACGGAACTTCCATGGCTACCCATACCGAGGCCGCTGAAGCGTTGCAGAAACGGGCCCGTCGACAGAAACGTACACAGGCAGCCACCCTCGTGCTGATGGGCGCAACGCCCCTCGTCGTGTTGGGGCTCGACCCGCTGCACACGGAAGTTCGGGTATTCCGGGATCTTCAGGATTGTCAGAACACCCTGTCTACGGCTCCGGATTACTGCGAGGCGCTGAACGCAGAAGCAGAACGCCGCCATCCGTCGCTGGCCCCGACCTACGACACCCGCAGCCACTGCGAAGCCGACTTTGCCCACGTGGTGGAACCCACTCCCTGCCTGGAAGGCTGGTGCAGTGCAGACAACCTGTCGATGTGCGAAACCAGCCCCAACGGCCAGTATCGCCCGGTCTATTCCGGTTTTCTGGTGGACCAGTCAGTGCTTGACGACAGCCGTAGCGGCCTCACACCAGCCCCGGACAGCCTGAGTAATAACCAGCTGCAGCCCGTCTATGGCATCAGCGATGCCAGCCTTCAGGGGGAGGACAGTTCTGGTTACTCCAGCTACAGCCATGTCCCTCTGCTCTGGCACTATGTCAGCCCGGGTGGCCGCTATCTGGGCGACCGCACCCTGAAGCAGCCGGTCACCGTCAACCGCTTTGGGCTCGCCTCGGCCAGCCCCAAACATTTTTCGGGCACCGCCCAGCGGGGTGGATTCGGCGCCACCGCCCGCCAGACCATGCAATCCGCAAGGAGCTGAACGGATGACACGATCCGCCGCCTGTCTGGCTGCCTTGCTGCTCACCCTGCCACTGCCGGTGCAGGCAGAGCTGCCCTGGCAACACAAGCTGGCCGACCTGCACGACAAGCACATCAACGCCCCGGAAACCCTGCGCTGGTTCCTGCCCAACAAAACCGCGGCTCTGCCGCATACCGAAGTCGGTGCCGGGCCAGATCGTTGTTCGGCCCCCATTCCCATCCGGATCGGCGACGATCCGCAGTTTCTGGTTCGCTGTGAGGTTCCCCAATTCATCCAGTTTCGCAGAGTCAACGTTCGCGTGGTGACCGTGTGGAGCCATCGGAACGGGGACTGGGACCCAGGCCAGATCATCACCATCAAAGCCGTAGACACGCCGGCCTCCCGAATTTACCCGCTCAGCACACGGGGAGACCAGTTTGAGGTTGTTCGTCACAGGAACCTTGACCAGGACGCCTATGCTCGCGTCGTGGGAGATTTGACCGATACGCAGGCCGACGCCTTAACCGAGTTCTGGGACTCTCTGGCAGACCTGCCGGAGGATCTGGTCACCGCGCTGACTCCCTGGCAGGCTGTGCCATGGCCAGACGGCGTGCTCGCCCTCCGGAAAAACGGCGACCTGATGCTGAGAGAAGGCTCCCTCGGGGGCACGTCTGATCTGCTGGCAATGCTGGCGGATGGCCCTGGGCTACCAGCGCAGGTTGAGGGATTGGTGCAGTATGCGCCCGGGCCGTGGGACGACGCCACCGGGAGTTCGGGCCCCATGCTGCTACTGCACAGTTTCAACGTTAATGATCAGTGGTACGCCATCGCCGCCGCAGATCCCACTCAGCCGCACGAGCACCTGCAACGTCTCAACCGCAACGGCCAATACGATCTCGTGTTCCTTACCCTGAACCGGAGCTTCTGACCCATGAACGAGATCGAACTGGCCCTGGGACTGTCAAAAGCCTCCGAGCTGGCCGCTCTGAAACGTATTCCGAAACTGGCCCCGTCCGGCAATCAGGTCGTGCTGGCCGGCAACCCCGGCGGTCTGGCCCGCTTCCTGCTCCTGTGGCTGCCGCTGACGGGAGTGCTGTGTTATGCCTTTCTGGCCCCCATACTTGCCTGGTCGGCCTGGGGCTACGACAATCTGATGCTGACCCTGGGCCTGTGGGCCCTGCTCTGGCTCTTACTGCTGGCCTTTACCCTGGCCAACGGCGCCAGCCGCCAGATCTATCTCGTGGATGTGGATCAACATACGCTCACTCACCTGAACTCCGGGGAGAGTGTCTCCATGGCCCTGAAACTGACGCAGCATGAAGGGTTCAGCCTGTATGAGCTGGCCCAACCGCTCCGGGCCGGTCTCCAACTGAATGCCAGCGGGCGCACCCTGTCAGAACTGCAGCCCGGCGACATCCCGGAGATACCCGAGTGGCAGCCCCCGGGACTGAAGGCTCATCTGAAAGATAAATTTCGCGACGTGGGCTGGCTGACCTTTGCCCTGACGCTGGAGATGCCCCTGGCGATCGTTCATTTTGTGTTCGAACGGCTGGACCTTTTCCTGCTCTGTCAGCCCTTATTGCTGGCGGCCTGGTTCTTGGGCCAGACCGTCGACGGGTTGATGGAGCAGCGGGATTACCGGGCCCTGCAGCGGGCCAGAGCGTAACCTCAGGCGCTAGCCACCCGTCAGGTTCAGAAGCAGCACGAAGAGAGCAAAGGCGATCATACTGACAGTGACCACCGTGCCAATAGCGCTCTCAACCTTTTTGTCCTTGGCTCCACCTTCGCTGGTGACAAAATCCATCAGGTAAAGGCCTGAGCGAACCTGCTCAACCACCCAGGGGGCCGCCAGCCGGGTACCGCTGTACCACTGCTCAGGGCAATCCAGCCAGCCAGCCGGCACCCGCAACATCCCCGCGTGGCCCCAGATATTCAGCTCTCCGTCCAACACCATCTCATCACCCATCGGCAGATCTTCTGGCACGTCTGCCTCTGGCAGGCTTTGGTTACCCACCGGCACGCACACCCGGTCACCTCCCTGTTCACCAATAACGATGACCGGCACACTCGCCGGGCCACAGGTCATCCGTGCGAGGTAGGGGTAGCGAGGGTCGTCAGGCTGCGCATAAAACGGCTCCCCGGAATTGTCCGGCATCGCGGTCAGAAAACCGGCCATGCGTCCGAGCATCAGGAAGGGCACCCCGTCGGCGTACCGGCTCGCGTGCAGTAACTCCCAGGCAAGGTATCGCAACAGACGCGCTCTCAGCGCCTCCGGCATCGGGTGCAGCCCGGGCGTCTCAGGCAAAGCCAAAGGCAGATTTTCCAACTCATCGATCAGGAGTGAGTCCTCACATAAAGCCATAGGCGCCGACGCACCTTGCGCCAGATACACGGCCCGAAAGTGTCGGAACCGGGCCGGGGCGTCGCCGGCTTCGGGCTCACCTGTGGCCTCATCAGACGGCGCAAGCGCGGAATCAAAGACCTCCAGCTTGAGATTCTGATGCCCGGGCAACAGAAACGCCTGGACCAGTTCGTCCATGGCCGCCAGGCTCTGGAGCCCGGAGACCGGGACAGGACTGCCTGGCAATGGCTGGATACCCTCTGGCAGCTTCCTTTCCAGAGACGGCTGATGCGCCAGCCCCAACATGGGCTGTGCCCACCGGTCAAAGGCCTGTTGCTCACTGGGCGTTAACACCGACCTGGCCACGGCATCGTCGGGCAGTTCGGGCATCCCCTGGTCACTCCCCCAGTTCATCCGATCATCAAACAGAATCCGGTGGGCTTTACCCTCAACCTCTTGATCAACGGCTTGATCATCCTCTTTCAGCCAGGCCCAGCGTTGCAGCAACGCTGGCTGCCCCGCCGCTGCTGCCGGGCCTTCCAGCGGCAACACGGTGATCAGCGTGTAACGCCGGGCACCAATCGCATCCTTCACCAGAGCGGTATTACCTAGTACCTCCAGCTGCGCGGAGCTAAGGATCAGTTCCTGTTCCGGCCAGTACAACGGGCATTGGTAAAACCGGGCCGCCCGGGCCAGATCCCAGAGCTCAACCTGCCGGGCATAGAACTCGATACCATCCTCGGGGCTGGAACTTTCGGCCGCAACCGCTTCCGCAGCTCCGGGCTCCAGATAGAACACCATCAGGAGTTCAGGCTCTTCTCCGACAGGTGCGGGCTTGTCGGTGCCATCCGGATAACGGGCAAACATCGTGAACACCGGCTGCGACGCCCAACGCTCCAGAAGCTCCCGGTTACCCGACTTTGTCAGCCCTTCTTTCAACTGGCCCGCTGTGGTTGTCGACATGAATCCCGCTCCGTCCTTATTGGTTAATCATGGGGCTGGATCATACGTTATTGAAATCAAATCATCACCGCAGTGGCGCCAACCGTATGGCTTTCGCAAAAAAAAGCGCAGCCTCAGTGGCTGCGCTTTTCGGGTTATCCCTGGGGCCGATCAGAACTGATACTTCAGGCCGACACGCCCGGTATCAAAATCCGGACCATCATTCGTTACCTGACCGTTGAAGTCGTCTTCATCAATTTCAACGTTATATCGGTTGTATTCGGCGAACGCGGTCAGGTGTTCGGTGACCCGAAAATCCACCCCGGCGCCTACAAACGGATTAACCTCATCATAGGTTTCACTTTCGTCAAACGCGTCCACATCGAACGCAGACGCGAATGCACCGGCTTTGGCATACACACCAAAGCTGTCGGTCAGTGGCAGACGACCAATGGCACTCAGCCCTGCACCTTTCAGCTTGCCTTCCACGTCGTCGTCACCGAAGTTTCCGAAGTCGATGTATTCCGCTTCCAGTGCAAAAAACTCATTAAACTGATAGCCCAAGGCTGCACCGAGCATGTCGTTTTCGTCTTCAAACTCTCCGTTGTGGGCTTTGTATCCCCCATAACTACCACTGATGTACGGTCCGGACCGGTCTCGGCTCACATCGTCCTGGGCCCAAACAGCCGGAGCGGTGAAGACAGCAGCGGTCAGGACAGTTGCGCACGCAAAATTGGCTTTATAGCTCATAACGCGTTTTCCTCTGTGGTTGGGTTTTCCATTCGTCAAAACAATCAACCGGAAATCGTGTTTCCCGATTGCGTAAAACCACCCTAACGAGGAATGTCCGGTTATGGGGTTAAAACCGGACTAAGATTTCTTCACATTCCTGTCATTTCATCTGCCGGAAATGCCTCGCAGAATGGCGACTCTCCGGCTCAACGAATGGTAATCTGCCGGCAAGGGCAACCATGCCCTCCCCCTGTTACTCTTCGCCTTATAACCCGTTTCGGCCTGAGCATTCACCCGGAGTAACGTGAGGAATTTACCGATGCGACCTGTCGTCATAACCATTGCCCTGTTAAGCCTGTTTTTTTCCACCGCTCCAGCGCTGGCGGAAACGACTGAGGAAGTGAAGCCAGACCCGGAAATCATGGGCTTCGTGGAATGGGTGGTCATGGGGGAAACCGGTATCCGGCTGAAAGCCCGCCTGGACACTGGCGCCAAAACGTCGTCCCTGCACGCGGTGAACGTTGAGCGATTCCAGAAAGACAATGAAGACTGGGTCAGATTCCAGTTGCCGCTTGGCGATCACAAAGATCAGCCTACCGAAGGCAATCTGGAACATGAGGAAGTTATTCTGGAATTTGAGCGTCCGGTTTACCGAACCGTGCTGATCAAACGTAAGGGCGCCCCTTCTCAGCGCCGTTACGTCGTCAAAATGGAATTCTGTATTGGAGGAAAACCCCACGAAACCCAGTTTTCACTGACCGACCGGGGCAAGTTTTCCTACCCGGTTCTCCTGGGACGGCGCTTCATGCGTGACGACAACATCCTGATTGATTCCGCCCTCAGCTTCATGGTGGAGAACGAGTGTGAGTACAGCACACTGGAAGAACTGGCCAAGACCAGTGAGGCGGTAGAGCCCTGAGTTACCTCCGCTCCGGTTCGTCATTCCGGATTCGCTGGAAACTGGCAAACCGGGGCAATCCCGTTGCCGTAAGCCCGCGATACCGGAACGTCACTCTGGCACCAACCGGGGGTGGGTTCTGTCGCTCAGCCTCACTGAACCCCGTGCCCAACCGAAACCGGCGTCCGTCATCCAGCTCAACCTCCAACGCCCCCATCATCCCATCGTATTTGCCGTTTCCGGGACGATAACCAACCACGGTTGCTTCGGCATCCTGGTGCTGTTTTACCTTGAGAAGGTCGTCTGAACGGCCCGCCCGGTACAGACCGGCCTTGCGTTTCAGCATCAGGCCTTCGGCCCCCTCATCAACGGCTCTTTCCAGCTTCGCCATCAAAACCTGATGGCTCTCGACCGGGCTCTGGTTCACCACAGCCAGATACCGGGATCCTGCATTACGCACCAGAGATTTCAGACGCCGATAGCGTTGCTCAAAAGGCACCCCTTCTGCGGGTATATCGAATACATGGAACCGGACCTCTCGCCACTCCCTATCCTCGGGCCTGGACTTGCGTACCACCCCGGACAGCTCTGCAAAACGGCCCCGGCCACTCCACAATTCACCGTCCATCGGGTGTTCCGGGAAATGCGCCACAAACCACTCAGGCGCGGCATATACATGACCACCCCGGGACCAAAGTTTGTCACCGTCCCAGTAGGCTCTGACACCATCCAGTTTTTCGCTGACCCAGTATCCCTGGAGATTCACACCCTGATGATAGACGTTTGCCAGAGGGATGGCCGGTGTCTGTGCCAGGGCTAGCGCTGGCAGAAACGCCAGAAAGCAGAAAAGATGGCTTGCCAGGGCAACAGCCCTGGCAAAACCGGTCGTGCAGCGTGGCATAATCCTTTGCCCTTTTTTACATCCTGTATACGAGCGTCCTGCGCCCGGTCAGCCCGTCACATACTTCAGCAGTTCAACAACCTGTTCCGGCGTTTTCGCCCAGGCCATGGCTGCGGCATCCACTTCCTTGAGCGGGTGCACAATGTCTTCGTCGTGCAGCGTAATGTAGGGCGTGCCCATGGCAGCACAGTATCCGGCATCAAACGCCGCGTTCCACTGTTTGTATTTATCGCCAAACCGGATAACCGCCAGGTCGCACTGCTCCAGCAACGTTTTGGTACGAATGGCGTTCACCTTGGAAGATTGGTGGTCACGCCAGAAGCCGCTCTCCGGCTTACCCAGAAAATCACCGGCGGCATCGCTGGATTCGTGGTCAGTGTTGGCAGAGGTAAACTCTACCGGAAGGCCTGCAGCCTCTGCACCAGCGGCAATCTGTTCCCGCCAGTCGGTATGAATTTCCCCGGAAAGATAGACAGTCCAGATCATGGTGGGCTCCCTTTCATGAATACAGTCGGTGTATGAGGCGGGCATGATACGCCAAATGGCCCCGGATGTTCAGAGGCATACTGTGCAGGCACGGAACCCTGGGTACAGGGTTCCGTGCCTCTCAGCTTTTTAGCGCCGTCCCTGCTTACCGTTCATGCAGTTGGCGTAGAAGGTCGTGGTCGCAGGCCAGTCCGAGAAAATCCCGATCACACCAACATCCTGAGCCAGGACATCAATGACGTTCAGCACATCTCCGTCATTATTGATGGCGTCATTCACCGTCTGGTAGTACCAGCCACCGCCAGTTTCCAGCGGGCCACTGCGCTCAATCGACCAGGCAATCATGTCCAGACCAGCCACCCGGGCATTCCGGGCGTACTCAGACGGAACAATCTCGCCGTAGCTATCCAGTGCCAGCATCTTCCAGAGTGCCGGTGCAAGCACATTGACACCACGGGCTTTCAGACTCTCCATGTATGCCAGTGAGGCTGTTTCCGGAGTGATCGGTGATTGATCCAGGAACACTGCCTGCTTGCCGAAACGAGGGGTTTCATTAACCCAGAACAGCACATCATCAAGGTTAAAGGACTGCGGCCAGACATCCTCCGGGCGCACACCCGCATCCCGGTAATCCTGAATCATCTGACGGGCGTAATCCTGCTGGCTGTAATCGCCGTCAAAGGGCATGTCCACCACCGGCGATTTGAGCTCCGGTGTAAATTTCACACCCAGCGACTTGAACAACTCGATACTTTCACGATGGCTGAGCAAAGTGCCGCGGCTGGCATAGAGATCTGTGCGCCAGTCGGCTGTTCCACCCACGAACTCTTCCGGCGTGGTGGCCATGGGGTCATAGGCGTCCATCTTGCCCTCAAGGCGTTTGAACTCCGCGAGCGTGATGTCACTGGTGCGGCATTCGGCCTTCGCCGGAGTGCCCGCTTCCGGATCTGCCGGCACAAACGGCTGGGTGCATTTTGCGTTCAGCTCGGGAATGGTCACAATGTTGGTGGTGGTATGGAGGTCGTTCTGGGCATGACGACATACCAGTTCACGATCCTTGGTGAACGCCACATCGCACTCAAGAATACCCGCTCCCATTCTGGCAGCTGCAACGTAGGATTCGCGGGTATGTTCCGGAAACTGCAACGGTGCGCCCCGATGGCCGATTGAAAAGTCGGACGAGCGAAAGTTCGTCACCTTGCAGGACTCCAGCTGTTCCTTCAGTGGCCCTTCATCCATATTGTCCACCAGCCAGTAGGGCCGCGCCCCGACCTGCACGGACTGAGTGCCTGACGCTTTGTGAGCGGGCTTGCCCCCCCATGATCCGGCTCCCTGACGCTTCTCCTGTCCTGGCGGTTGCCAGCCCGGTACGTCATGACGATCCGTCTTACCATAGGCGGCTCCGGCCACCAGCGTACTCAATACCAACCCGGTTAAAACGCGCAACTTCATAACCTGCTCCTTGTGAAATGAACGTAACTGCCCTGTTAGTGTTCACATGAGCCATGACCGGAGCATGACGTTTTTTTGACCAGCAGGTTCAAAATTGATCACCTGCAGTCATTTCCTACAAAAATCTGACTCTTTTTCCTACAGAGCCATGCTGACACTCAGGTACATTCGGTCGCCCCAAATATCATCAGGAGTCTCGAATGGATGCCTCGGCAGTCTCAAGGAAGGAGAAATGGGTTTCTCCACTCATTCCTAACCTGAAAAAATACCTTCTGGCCATCGCAAGCTCGTTGTTCGCCGTTTTTCTGGCCATGTCCTCGTTCTTTACCACCGAGCTGGGCTACACCTACGTGGTTCAGGACACCCTGTTCGGCAGTATCCGGGTTTTCACCGAACCCGGCGTACATTTTAAAGTTCCGTTTTTCTCAAACGTCTACACCTACAATCAGGCCATGACGTTGAGCTTTGGCAATCAGGAAAGCGGCGAGAAGATCCGCTCCACACGCCAGTTGGGGGAGGTCGAAGTTCAGTTTGCCGATACTTACACCGCCCGCATCCCAGCTACGTTCCGCTTCCGGCTATCGTCTGACCCTGAAAAAATCGTGGCCATGCACCGGGAATTCCGGAGCTATGACAATCTGATCGACTCCCTGTTGATCAAAAACGCCAAGAACGTAACCGTCGTGACAGCCACCCAGTACACCGGCGAGGAGTTCTTCCAGGGCGGCCTGAACAAATTCAAGGTGCAACTGGAAGACCAGCTGCAGAACGGCCTTTATGAAACCGAACGGCGACAGGTGGAAGTGGAACAAACCGATCTTGCCGCGGTTTCCTCCACGAACGATGATGGCGACCGGCTTGAACGAAAGGTTCAGCTAGTCTGGAAAAACATCATCCTGCAGAACGCCACCGGCCAGCCGAAGCGCATCGCCAACCCATTGGATGCCTATGGTATTCAGGTGCGACAGGTGACCATTGGCCGTCCCCTGCCGGAGAAACGCCTGGATGAGCTGCTGGTTAAGAAGAAAGACCTGGTGGCCAAACGAATCACGGCCATCCAGGCTCAGGAAACGGCACGGGCTGAAGCCAAGACCGCCCAACTGGAAAAAGAGATTGAAAAGGCCCGGGCGATTCAGGATGCCCAGCGCAGCAAGGAACTGGCGATTATTTCCAAACAGAAGGAAGTGGAAATGGAACGCCAGCAGGCGGAACTGGAGACGGTCCGAAAAGAGAAAGAAAAAGCCGTAGCCGTGCTGGAGAAGCAAAAGCAACTGGAGATCTCAATTGCGGAACGGGATATCCAGAAAGCCAACGCCGATGCCGCCACCTACGCCGCAAAAGCCATTCGCGAGCAAGGCATGGCAGAAGCCGAAGTGGCCAAGGCTCACCTGCTGGCCAAACAGGCAGCACGGGATATCTACATGGCTGAGATTCAGCGCGATATCGCCCAGGTGATGTATCCGGCCCTGAAGGACGTGACCATCGATATGCCGGATTACTACGTGGGGTCAGACGGCAGCGGCAGCCCGGTCAGTAGTCTGGAAGTATTTACCAGCCTTGGCGCTATGGAGCAGTTACGCAGAGCGAACACCACAATAGCACCCTGACCACTACATGCCCTGAGAGTGTGGCCTCCGCCGGCCACACTCCAGCCACAAGCCTGGGGTGAGGAACCCGGAGTCTTACAGCACCAGAACAAACATCAACACGAGGGCAATAACACCGAGACAGATGCCGATCACAGCACCCGGGCTATCAGGATCTTTGTCCGGTGCAGGCTTACCTTGGGACGAGCCACCCAGATATGTTTTGAAATCGGAAATGAGCTGCGTGTTGGAGGTTCGAATACCGGTGTACCATTCATCGGGAAACTCAACAGCGGCCTTGGGTATCACAATAGGGCCACACATCGAGCAAAAGTGAACCGCACCGTTCAAGAGCAAGCTATCTCGACGGGGTATTCCCCGGGGAAGGTCGGATGCTGGCACTTTCAGCTGTTCCAGCACTTCAATCACGTAACCTTCGGGCACCTCACCGTGCACCAGCACAGGGACCTGTTTGGTACTGCAAGGCATGGAAGCCAGCACCGGGAAACGGGTATCCTCCAGCGACGGATGGAAGATCCGGTCCAGATTGTCCGGCCGAAAAGGCCTCAGCCCCCCAAACTGGCCGGGGAAAAGCGACACACGAGTGCCTGGCTCACGCCCCTTCCAGAATAACGTCCAGGCAATGGCCCGAACTACTTTCAGGCGTAAAGGCTCTGGCACCTCATGGCGACCGGTTGAGCCAGGCAACCAGACCTCATCGGAGTAGTCGGTCAATGCCAGGCCACCCCCACCCAGCCACAAACACCAATCGGGGTGGTCCTCGAAAACAATCCAGAATTTACGGCCCTCAACGCGATCCAGGCAGTCGGCGCCGGGGGCCTCAACTTCAGCAAAAACCTCATCTTTGCTAACTTCCAGCTGAAGCCGGCTTGAATCGGGCATAATCTCATTGTTAACTGCCCGCTCAAGTTCACGGAAAGACTTCAGCAATGCCTCATCAAGCAATGAGGGATAGGGAACATAGGTATCATGGGCGGGATCATCAACCGCGTCCTCTTCGCCTCGGGTCAACGCCTCAAAATCGTAAACCGGCCGGTCCCAGGTATCGAATAGCACCTTTTCATCTGAGTCTAACTGACTTCTCATACGGAGGCGGGGAGCAGGAACCGCGCCACCATCCACGTCAAAAAGAAGGAACTTGCCGTCGTCATAGACCAGGAATTCATCAGTAAGCGTCAACCCGGTTTCGACAGAAACACCGCTGACCTTCCAGGCTTGCGACCTGACGTCCGCCGAACGCCCCTCACGGCTCTCGCCCTGAACCGAATAAACCTGCGCCTGGTACAACCGCTCTTGCCCACCACGCACAGGTATCAGGGCATTCATCCCCAACAGTTCCATGAGTGAGCGGTTCATGACGATACCGGCACCAGGCCAGGTCAGCCAGGCCCCCAGCATATATGCGTTTCTGGCCAGCTCTCGCAACGGTTCAGACTTAATAAAGACGTCCGCACCGTCCGGGATAGCAAAGTCATCCAAGGCCCTGAGAATTGCATTTGCATCCGGGCTTGCCATGAAACTCTGGTGCCCCTCAACCGAATGTAATGCGGGCAACTCAAGCCCCGGGTGCTTTCTAACGAACACGGTGTGAAATACAACATCGGCCCAATCCCGAATGAGCTTCAGGTGGTCACCGCGGTTCAACGTCTCGGTAAACTCCGCTGCTGTAGGCACAGACAAATCTTCCTTGATCATCGCTTGGCAGCATCCTTTTATTGCCTTGTTAACGGGTTAGCTCTGAGCCCGGTCCTGCGCGAGCAATCTGTCCTGAAGGTCGCGGATCACTCGCAATACACGGCTCATTTCCTGCTGGGTTTTCAGGTCCAGATCCAGCTTGCCATCCATGGTTTGCACCAACGGCACGATCGATTCCTCGAATACCCGCGCAAACGCCATCAGAGCATCACCGACCTGCGGGGGGCTGTCCAGATTGACGGTGACGGCAGGATTCAGCTGCACCGATTGCAGACCTTCAGTCAGGCCGGTTTCCAGAGATCGGGACAACTGGCTGATGGCTTTGTCCAGATCGGGTTCCTGGGCACGCGGTGTGTCGAGGCCACTGACCAGCTGTTGCCCAAGTTGCTGCATGTGCTCGGCAATCAGGCCCAACTGACGCACCACTTTGACACCGGTTTCCTCATCCCCGCCGGCTTCCTGGCGGCGTCGATATTCTTCGCAGATGGCCTGCCAGCGGGCCGCTTCCTCGTCGGTCTGGGTGCCTCTCATCTGTTTAAGTTTGAGTAAGTTTTCTTCTGCACCGTAGGTCAGCAGCTGGGCTTCCCCCTGATAGTGGTCATCGATCAGCGCTTCCAGCTCCCGGTCACTCATCACTGGCGACAGTTTCTCGGCCAGCTTGTTCATGTTCCGGTAGCTGCCCTGAAGCTTGAAGGTGGGCTCGGTGCGATAGGCTTCGGCCTGGGCACTGGAGGCAATGTAGGCCTGGTTCACCCGCAACACGGTCTCACGCACGCGGATCATTTTCTTCAGCAGAGCCACGATTTCGTCCCGCTCAGCGGCACTGTAATCGTGTTCGAAGTCCGAGTCGGCCACTGTCTTGCCTTCGGCCAGGTCCGCAAACCGGTAAAAGTCGGCCATGCCCCGGGTGGCCAGTGGCGCCAGCACCTGATTGGAGCTCAGGCTGTTCTCGATGTAGGACAGAGCGAAGGCGTGCTCCATGCCCGACAGCACATCACCCAGGTTATAAATGTCTGCCCGGTTGGCGAGCATGTCCGGCACTTTGAACACATCCCCGCTCTCGGTGTAGGGGTTACCGGCCATCACCACACAGAAACGTTTGCCCCGCATGTCGTAGGTACGGGTCTTGCCACGCCACACCCCTTCAATGCGCCGGGTGCCGTCACACAGGGAGATGAACTTCTGCAGGAACTCGGGATGGGTATGCTGAATGTCATCCAGATACAGCATCACGTTGTTGCCCATTTCCAGCGCCAGGTTAAGCTTGATGAGCTCCGCTTCGGCGGTGGAATGAGGCGCCTTCTCCGGGTCCAGCGACATCACGTCGTGGCCCAGGCTCGGGCAGTTGATCTTCATGAAGATCAGGCCCAGACGGTTGGCCACGTATTCCATCAACGTAGTTTTCCCGTAGCCGGGCGGCGAGATCATCATCAGCAGGCCGGACTGATCCGTGCGGCGGTCTTCACCCGCCGTGCCCATCTGTTTGGCCAGGTTGTCACCGATGATCGGCAGATAGCTTTCGCTGATCAGCTTGTTGCGCACAAAAGAGGACAGCGGGCGGGGCCGGAATTCATTCAGCCGCAACTGATCCCGCCATTTCTCCAGCACCTGATGCCGCACTTCCTGCAGCTGCTGCCAGCCGGGGATGATCTCCTGCTGATGGTAACGCAGGCGTTCATCGTACTCATCCAGCTGAAGGCTGAGTGTCCGTTCTTCAATGCGCGGATGCTGGCCCAACAGGCCTTCTATCTGGAACGCCAGCTCAACACTGCGGACGGACGTTTTCACGCCCTCGCCCACATTCAACACAGCCACCGCTTCCGGCAGATAGTGCAGCAGATGCTGCTGATTGGCTTTGGCCATCCAGGCTTTCAGCCAGTGGCTGGTGATGGTCCAGCGGGCTGCTGGCTGATCGGCCACGACATCAAGTGCCTGCTGATATTGCGCAAACTGGTTATCCCGTTTCAGGGTTTCCACAAACCCTGACGCGAGATCACTGGCATAGCGGGTCAGATCGAAGGTTTCTGCCTCTTCCGCCAGTTGCTGCACCAGGTAATGCGCCGCCGACCGGACCAGGCTGCGCCCCGCACTGCCCGGTGCCACGAGTGCCAGCTCCTGGCTGTCCACAAAGCTGGCAAGCTTCGGCTCAAGTTCCTGCTGCAGAGACGCCAGAAGATCACCAGACTGCATCATGCGGCTGAGAATTCCCGCCGACAGGCAACGGGAGCGCAATTGCTGTGCGGCCTCCGGCTGCTGACTCAGCCGGGACCAGAACAACATGCCCAAAGCCCGGGCGCTGGGGCTGAACCGAAGCAACCCGGCATTCTGAATGGCCGGCCACAGGGTACTGACAATCAGCGCCGCATCGCGGTCATGAATGCCTTTTTCATAGCCTTCGCGGTATCGGGGTGAGGCGAACTTGCGAATAAAATCGGTCAGTTCATCCAGGTCCGCGACATTCACCGGTAAATCGGCGGTTTTCCGGAATTCGTCGATCACCAGCGACGCCAGGTACTCGCCGCGATAGACCTTATCCGACTCCGACGGCTGGCTCATGTTCCAGTAGCCACGAAGGCGGTCCAGCTCCGGCTCCTCCAGGCGTTCGTAGTACTGGGTACCGGTCAGATGCAACAGTACATGGTCGTCCCGGGGTATCAGCGTCAGGTCCAGCTCCTGCTGGTTTACGCTGAACTTATGCTTGCCCAGCCGTATGATGGCACCGCCATCCTCGAAGATATCGGCCTTGTCGCGCACACTGCGCAGGGCCGTGTCCTGAGCCGCCTTCAGCTGCCCCAGGCAGTCGTCCGCCTCCATCGCGGCACCCAGTTCCCGCAGCTCGCCGGCCATGCTGCGCAACCGGGCAACCATGGCATCGGAGGCGAAGAACGCGTGCAATTCTTCCGGACTGGTAAAACGCTCCGTGCGACGGGTCAGATTCTTGAGAATACGGGCGGCGGCATCGGTCAGCGTGGTGACCCGCCGCTGTTGCTGATCCTGCAACTGCTGACGCCGCGCCTCAATGCTCTCATGGGCATTTTCACGCTGCTCCAGAATGGCAGCCAGAAACTCGTCGTACTCACCAAACTGGCTTTCCAGCTCCTGCAACTGGTCCAGCATCCGGGTCATCAAACCGTCGCATTCGCGGACGTCCGACAAGGCACTGACCCCGTTGGCCAGACTCTGCTCGAACAGGCGGATGCGGGCGGCAAACTGGGCCCGGGCTTCGGCACTGCCCTGCTCTTTCAGGCGAATCTCCGCCTCAGAGCGCTGCTGGTTGATGGTGGCGTAAATACCGGAAATATTATCGGTAATGGCGGTTTCCAGCGCCGCATCGTCCCCGCCCATGGACGCCAGCATGCTCTGGATCATATCCAGGCCATCCGTCAGTTCCCGGTAGCGATCGACAATGGCCTTCAGGGCATCCCGGGTGTCGGCTTCCGCGAGTGCCGTTTGCAGCTCGGTCAGCGTCTGGCGGTACCCGTCCAGAGCTTCCGGCGACGCCAGGAACCGGAACGTCCGCTCCGTCAGTCGGTCTTCTGCTTGCGTCAGCTCGTGTTCCAGTGTCTCGATGCGGGACTTGTCAGCGTAGCGCCGGTCGTTGAGGGTTCGTACCCGGCCGCGATGGTCCCGCAGGCGCGCCAGATAACTGACGAACTGGTCCGGTGCTTTCCAGCTGTCGGGTTTCAGGTCGCGCATCAGCGCGCCCTGATCCTGCGCCACTTCGGTAATGGCCGCCTCAGTCTGCGCCCGGATACTCTGAACTTTCTCGTACTCGTCCAGCACCAGCTCAGCGGTGCCCCGAATGGTGCTGAGCTGCTGGTGCAAATTCACAAACAGCGCGTCGTCCTGACGCGCTGACAGCCAGAAAAACTGATCCAGAATGCGGTCAACGGTGCGAATCAGGCCGGTAAAGTGCCGCTCACTGGCGTTAGCCCCTTCCACCAGGGTAACGACGGTGTTCAGTTCCGCAATGCCGCGGACCAGTTCAGGATTGCCAATCCGGGCCAGCTCGGAATCGTTGGCCACATTGGCCGCCGCATGGAAACTTTCCGACGTAAACGGCGTTTCCCACACCTGCAACGGGTGAACCAGAGTGGGCTCCGCGTCGGCATTGAAAATCACCAGATGTCCGTTTTCGAACAACGCGTAACCATGGCCGATCAAGGGCACATCCGCCTGTTTGCGGATCAGGTTGTAGCGGAACAGGATCACCTGGCCCGTGCGCTGCTCAAAGAACACGTACAACATGTCCTCGCCATTGGGCGCCCGCAAGGTGCGCTTGAGGCGGAAGTCACCGGCAGGAATCTGGAAGGTCTTCAGCTCTCCGGTGCTCAGGTAGTAACCAGAGGGAAAAATCAGGCCGTGGTTGTCGGGCAGCGAGGCCACCGACCCGGCCATGGCATCCACCCGCTCAATGTTCCGCTCGGTGCGGTTGAACAGGTAATAACGCCAGTGTTCTTCATTGAAAGGCAGTATCCGCACCAACAGGATCTCGCCCAGATCGGCAAAATCAAAGGTGGCGTCGTCCAGTGACTGAGAATCGGATTCCACCGGGTCGGAATAGATGCCCTCACCCGTTGCGGTATTGTTCTCGACCTTGAAGGTAATGTTGCCCCGAAGGTTATCCACAAACAGGGTATCGGCGATGTTCAGGTGGGGAGAGCGGCCCTGGACCTGACTGTCGCGGCCCACCGTTTCCCAAGGAAAACTGAAACGATCCGGGTAGGAAAGATCCCGCTCCCCCCGGTTATCAATGTATCGGCTGACCTCGCCGTCCGGCTGAAGTTCCCAGCGGAAAACCCGCAGGTCGTCCAGTTTGTCGCCAATGCGGAACGCCATCAGCAACATGCCCTTGAGGATGACCAGTTGGGACAGAGTCGCGGTATTGTAGTACTGCTGAAGTTCCCGGAAGTCGGTGGTGAAACGGTCATCCTTGAGGAAAGACCCGTCAATCGCCGCTTCGGTCATCTCAAACCCGCTGTCACCATCGTTCAGGTGATACAGGCGAAAAACATCTTCAATGACCAGGGTTTTGCGCAACCCAAGCTGCAGGTTGAAACCAAACAACAGCTTGTCGCCCAGACGCACCACATCCCGGGCAATGGCATTGTTTTCGGTACGGACCCGGGCCCGACCCAGCACATTCATGCCGGCACTGCCGAAGATATCCTCACGGGCCTGATTCAGCCCCGACACCTGCTCCCGCAGCTGCCCGCCCTGCTCTTTCAGCCGACGCTTGATGGTTTCAAAGGCAGAGCCTTCCTGAACAATACTTTCGAGCTCGGTGCGATCCGTCGACATACCAAATCATCCTGAACCAATGGAACATGTGGTTAGCGAAAAGCCCCGGCACCCAGATTCAGGTGCCGGGGATGTCTGCCGTGTCAGGCCGTTTCGGAGCTTCGGCTGGGTTTGTCACCCGCCACCCGACCAGCAATGTTGGACAGCGCCGCCTGCAACGACGGAGACTTCTCCAGCACGCCCTGTACGCTTTTGCCGTACCCAAGGCCCTGGGCAAATTTCTCGAAAATACCGCCATCGCCACCGATCATTTCGAACTTGGCATCTTTCAGAGCTGCCGCCATCACGCGGCCATTCTCCAGCATGCCAGCCTTCTGAGCGTCGATCTGAGCCATCACTTCCTTCTCATGAACCTCCAGGTTCATGCGGAATTCCTCAAAGTGACGAGACTCCTCAGACATGCCGTCGTAGGCTTTGAGCTTCTCAACCAGGCCAGCCGCTTCGGCTTTCGCCATGGCTTCGCGGGCTTCTGCTTTCGCATGGCCCATGCGCTGCTCACCTTCGGCTTCAGCCAGCACCATCGCCTTCCGGGCATCGGCTTTGGCCAGTCCCAGTTTCTCTTCGCCCATGGCTTCGGTTTCCAGACGCTGCTCCAGCACCCGCACTTCCGCCATACCCGCTTCTTCGTCAGCCTTCGCCGTCACCGACTTGACCTCGGCACGGGCAAGACCGTCAGCCCGGATGGCCGATGCCTGCGCTTCCTTGACCTGAGCTTCCGCCAGGCCATCAGCCGCCGCCATGGCCTGATGACCACGAGCCAGTTTTTCATCCGCCACCGATTTCTTCTCGGCCGCATCCATTTCCGCCTGCGCGGTCACGCGAATCTGCTCGGCCTCCAGCTTGGAGCGCTCAAACGCCGCTTCTGCCGCTTTCACATCTTTCAGTTTCTGCTCTTCGGCCTCGGCTTCCGCCGCCACCACTTTCTTCACCTTCAGACGATCCGCTTCGGAACGGTTGCGAACATCCTTGATGTTCTCTTCCTCTTCGGCCACGTTGCGCTCAACCGCAATACGCTGGCTGGTGATGTCAGCAATTTCCTTGCGCTCTTCTTCCAGCGCTTTTTCCATGCCAATGCGTTCGATTTCCACCGCCCGTTCACGGTTCACATCCTCAAGCTCCCGCGCCTGGCGAATGCGGACTTCCTCGATCTGCACCGCGCGCTCACGCGCCTTCATCGCCATTTCTATCTGGCGCTGCTTGTTCTCGTCGGCAATCGACAGCTCTTCATCGGTCTTGATGCGGGCAGACTCCGCACGAGCCCGCTCCTGCTCACGCACCTGCTCGGTTTCCGAGGTTTCCCGGGCCTGCAGCGTTTCGATTTCCCGGCGCTGACGGGCTTCGGCTTCGGCCTGACTACGTTCCAGTTCCAGAGACGCTTCGCGGGCTGACACGTTCTTGCGCTGGATTTCCAGCTCCTGATCCCGCTCCAGCCGGTTGGTTTCCACATTATGCAGCGCGGTAATTTCGGTGATGCGCTTGATACCCTCGGAATCCAGAATGTTGTTCGGGTCCAGCGAGGTCTTGGGCGTCTGCTCCAGGTAATCAATGGCCACGTCTTCCAGAATGTAGCCGTTCAGATCTTCCCCAATGGTCTCTACGATGGAGTCGCGGAAGCGCTGGCGCTCCTCAAACAGCTGCATGAACTCCAGCTTTTTACCCACCGTTTTCAGCGCTTCACTGAACTTCGCGTTGAACAGTTCGTTCACCGCGTCGCGGTCGGAAGCCCGGCCAACACCCACCGATTTGGCAACCCGCAATACGTCTTCCTGGGTCTCGTTGACGCGCAGGTAGAAGGCCACCGTAATGTCGGCCCGCAGGTTGTCTTTACAGATCAGGCCTTCCTTGCCAGTCCGGTTCAGTTCCAGAGTGATCACCGAGATTTTCATGGTCTCGGAACGGTGAATCACGGGTAATACCATCGCCCCGGTGAAATACACTTTGGGCGTGGGCGAAAGGTCGTTCACGATCAGGGCCTGCCCCTGGTCTACCTTGCGGTAGAATGCCTTGAACAAAGTCAGTATGCCCAAAATCAGCAGAACCAGGACCCCAACGGTCATGATTGCCGGCATCATCCAAGATAAATCCATTTAGTCATTCTCCTGCGCTGGTTGTGGAATGTAGGTGCGGGATTAACCGGCCGAGTCACCGGCCAGGAATTCGGATTCCGGAACCACCCACCAGGCGTTTTTGTCCGGAATATGTTCTATCAGCACCGCCCGTTCACGGTGCGACAATGGCGTATGGCTGCGAACCTGAAGGACCAGATGAGCGCCGTCCAGCACCGCCTCAGCACGGCCCTTGGTTTCGGTAACCGTGGCTGAGATTACGACACAGGCGGTGCCGATAATGCGTTTTTGAAGGGGGGGCAGATAAGCTCGCCGAAACAGCGGCCGCAGCGGCCTGACCAGCATGGCGGTGACAAGCACGCTGATGATCAGCGCAGCCGCCAGAACCGCAAAGCCAAAAAGCCAGTACAGAAAGCCGGCGGGCACCAGGGCACCCCACAGCAGAACGGTGAAATAGCTCACCAGCCAACTACAGAGAAAAAGCAGTGTCAGCACGAGTGGCAGAGGCACACCCTGCAACCCCAGAGTCACCATCAGGCCACTAAAATCTCCCGACGCATCAATATCGCCATCGGCCTCGATATCCCCCAGCCCCACAAGGGAAATGAGCCAGTAAACGATGGCCACACACAGCAATACGGAGAAAATCACCGTAGGGAAAGAAAACGCAACCGCTAAGAATGTATCCATACGTGACCAGATATCCGTCTGGTAAATCCACTGGGCGACAGTCGCTGTCAGACTGTCGATGTTTTATAACGTAAACAAACTATTTCTTGCAAATGTTTAATTGCGAGGTATAGACTCGTTCCATCGACATAAAATGTCAAGCAACAGGACAAGGTTCGTCCGAATCGGCCGAACCGATTTAAACGCCACAGGAAGGAGCTATTCGTGGATACCCAATCTCTCACCCTGGCCTTGGGCGATGCCACCCATGCCGGCCGAACCTTCGATGTGATGCCCATTGCCGGTGAAGAGCCGGTGCTGCAGGTAACGGTTTCCGGTGCCGAAGAAACACCGGTCTACATTACGGTAACCGACACTCAGATTCTGTGCCTTGCGTACCTTTTCGACGAACAGGAACTGAAACCCGAACGCCTGAACGAACTGCATGAGAACATGTTGCGCCTCAGCGTCCCCATGCCGCTGAGTTCACTGGGCAAGACCGGCCAACATTATGTGGTCTACGGCGCGCTCAGTCCCGCCTCTGGCACCAGCGAGATCATGCAGGAACTGGTAACGCTCGCCGAGAATGCCATCGACCTGTTACAGACGTTTGAAGATTATCTGGCTTGAGTGAGGGCAAAGACATGAGAACGGTACTGAAGAAAATTCTGACCGCCATGCGCGGCGGCGTCAACGAGCTGGGCGAAGCGGTGGTCGACAGCCAAGGCAACCGGATTCTGGAACAGGAACTGCGGGATTCCGAGCAGGAATTGAAGCAGGCCAAGCACGAACTGGCGTCCCTGATGGCGGAAGCCGCATCTTTGGCCCGCCAGATCCGCACCGAACAGGACAGCGCCAGCAAGCGCGAGGACGATGCCCGAAAGGCCATCGCCGCCGGCCAGGAAGAGCTGGCCCGGGAAGTGGCCGAACGCATTGTTGGCCACGAACGGCGTGCGACTGAACTGACCCAGACACGGGAACTGCTGCAACAACGCATCGCCGGCCTGAAAGACCGGGTACAGAAGGCCGAGAAACAACTGGCCGACTACCGCCGGGAACTGCAGGTGGTGAAAACCAACGAGCGGGTACTGCGCACCACGGCCCAGATTGACACCAACATCAACAGCCAGCAGTCGTCTCTGAGCACGGCCAAGGAGACGCTGGAGCGGATTCGTGAACGCCAGGCCCGTGAAGAGGACCGCCAGACCGCCAGCGCCACACTGGAGAAAGAGCTCACCGGTGCAGACCTTGATGAGAAACTGAAGGCCGCTGGCATCGACGGCGAGCAGGACGCGGTAAACGACGTACTGGCCCGCCTGAAAGGCAGCAATACCCCCCAGTAAATACGGTGTGCCCCGGTCTCCGGGGCCACATTGCAGGCACAACCATGGAAAACAAACAGGACTGGTCCAAAGAAGAGCAGGCGGTGAAGGCCGTCCAGATGGCGTTTGACCTGTCCAACGACATTCAGCGGGCTTTCCGCGTATCCGCCGCCATGCAGGACATGACCACCGCCGATATGGTGCGCAAAGTTCTGCAATTACCCTATCGCAAAGGCCGGGCCCGCCCCCGCCTGACCGTCACCCTCAAAGACGAAGATTTTGAGTTGCTGGCAGGCAAATACGGCCTGGACCCACAAGACCGGGCTGCAATCCGTCAACGGGTGGCCGAGGAGTTGCAGGGGTTTGCCAGGCATTACCTGACCGAATCCGATCAGTAACAGGAAAAACCTGGGGCTTATGTGCCTCAGGAAACGCTTCACCAGGAAAAGGACGTCATGCCCAGACAACGTCATCAACGCTGCCCGGCCTGCAACACAAACAGCCTGGCCCCCTCCAGCAATCCGGCCATTTTTGACTGTCGTGAGTGCCATGGCCTGTGGTTTGAAGACGGCTCACTGAACCACGCCATTGCCCAGCAACACGAATGTATCGATCAATACGAGCACGAGGTGCATCTGGGCCCTGCCCTCAGAACCAGTGACCGCCACTGCCGGCGATGCCACGTCC
This sequence comes from Marinobacter daepoensis DSM 16072, assembly GCF_000421165.1. Taxonomy (GTDB): domain Bacteria; phylum Pseudomonadota; class Gammaproteobacteria; order Pseudomonadales; family Oleiphilaceae; genus Marinobacter; species Marinobacter daepoensis. The sequence goes on along the minus strand of NZ_ATWI01000011.1, from coordinate 8,568 downwards.
CCATGGTGCACTACCAGCTCCTGGCACACTACAGCACCGAAATCGATTGCTGCCCCACATGCGACGGCGTCTGGCTCGACAAACACGAAGTTGATCAGGTTATGCATTCGCCGAAAATCAAACAGGCCCTGACAGACCTGAACCAATCGGTGACCTGGAAGTCCTGGCTCTTCCAGTTCCTCACTGCCATGCCCGTTGAGTACAACGTAAAGCCCCACCGTACCCCCTGGGTTACCCGGGCACTGGTCGCACTGTGCGTTCTGATGTTTGGGCTTGGCACATTCTCACCAGAGGCTCACGAATGGATTTTTGTGAATCTGGGCCTGAACTCCGACACCCGGAGCCCCTCCCACTTTGTGCTGCAACTGCTCAGCTACCAGTTCGTCCACGGTGGCCTGATGCATCTGGTAGGCAATATGTATTTCCTGTGGATCATCGGTGACAACCTGGAAGATGCCCTGGGCCACGGTGCCTTTCTGGCGCTTTACCTGTTCGCAGGGGTTATGGCCGCTCTGGCCGAGCTGCTGCTGTTCGACACCAGCCAGGGGCCATTGCTGCTGATTGGCGCCAGCGGCTCAATCGCCACGCTATTTGGTCTGTATCTGATGTGGTTCCGCCACGCCAGCCTTACCTTCATGATTGTTGTTTACCAGAAAAAGCTCGCGCCCCACTGGTACTTCCTGATCTGGAGCCTGATCAACCTGTTCGGCATGTTCACTTCTCAGGGCGGCGTGGCCTGGGCTGCGCATCTGGGCGGTTTTGCTTTGGGACTTATGCTGGGTTATTTGCTCAAAGACTATGTGTTCAGGAAGAATCCACTGATTGCTATGTTGAATCGGTCGGAGGCGGTGTTGCAGCGGTAAATCGCGGGGCAACACCGGAATAACCTCCCACTTGATCAGGACGCATAACTCAGCTTTTCTGCCATCAGGTCTGGCCGACGAGTCGTATCGATGATCGAGACATCGGTAAACATGTCGTCCACTTTCTGCTTGAAGGTTTTATCATCCATATCCCGCCAGTAACGTGACGGACGGCCCGTTGCCTGATCATGCTTTATGGTGGTCGGGTCAAGGTGCCGATACTGCTCCAGCAAGGGCAGCTCCGGCAGCGGCCTGGTGCTGTCCATGTAATTCTGGATGAAATCCCAGTAGGCGTAACACATGGTGGGGCTGCCATGGGCGCCGAGAAGATCGCCAACGGTAACGTCCAGTTTGCTGTATCGGTGAGAGAGCACGAGATCAAACACACTACCGAAACGGTCCACCCGCGCGCAGCACCAGGCATCGAATTCGTAGAAGGGCTTTTCAACCACTACCGGAGGCTTTCTGGGGAGAAAAGGAAACTTTCTCGGGTATTGCCAGACCTTGATCATGCCGGTGCGACGATTGAATTCCCACTCAGGGCCTCGGCCATTCCGGAAAAGCCACTTCGGGAAGAGGCGGAAGGCGAGATCTGCGATCAAAATGAGAATCCAGCCGCCTCCAAGCATAATAAATTCGAACAAACCAAGACTTTGTATGTACTCAGAATAGTTTCTACTAATGGATGTAAACAACGGCGACATCAAAATCAATGTTATCAAATATCCGGGAGAAACAATGTATGCCCAAATCTTACCCGCGACACTCATCATGTCGAAAAAGCGCGCCTGAAAAGCCAATGGTGCATACCGGAAACACTCATGATTATTCTCAACGTGAAGTCCGTACTTCGCTGCCAGATCCTCTTTTTTCTCCAGTCGCCGCAACTTCTTGGGCGGGTCTCTTGAAATAAAGGCGGGCGGCATTACTTCTCGGGTATTACCCCACGGTAAACGTAAGCTGGCTGAGCGATCTAATCCGGTTCGGTTCAATTCCTGAGTTTGATTGCTTTGCTCGGGAATCGCGTCAGAACGATAAGCATAGGAGCTGTAATAACTCGGCCAGGTGGAACCCGCGAGTTTGCTACGGCCTTTGAATCCGGCCTCAGAAACATTAACCCCCTCCTGGGGTGTGCGAGGGCTCATATCCATATGATTCTTCTTGCTCAAAATGATGCTCAGGCCCGGAAACGACCTCTTCCTCGCTTCTGTTGTTTCTTCTCCTCACGACCCGCCTGCCATTCAGAGACTGGCCCCATCTGGGTAAACTTCAGGCCACGTTCATAAGCGCGTGCGAGTTGTTGATTCAGACTCTGCAGTGCCTCCGATGGTTGGGCCCACTGTTCCTTGGGCAACGGTGCGGACCAGGCTTTCAGTTCTTCTGGCAAGCTTTTCAGGGCCAGGGTCTTGATGCGGCGTTCAGTGATGATATGGGCGAGGTATCGCTGGAAGAACCAGTCGCCCACTTTCTTGCCCAGCCAGGGCAACAAGGACATCTCTTTGCGGGCCTGTCGGCACTTGGCTTTGTAGTGGGCGAGGGTTTCATCCTCTTTCGGATCCGGGCAGGCCTCGGGACCGTTCTCCATAAACTGGCGAAGACACTCCCACTGGGCCAGGCCAGCTGTTTCATGGCCGACGTTGATGCTGGCAGCGGCCAGGGCCGATTCCGGGTCGTTGGGTTTCGGAATCGCCAGGGTGAGCACCGTGTGGGTAGCCATCAGGCCAGGGCCGATGTCCTGGCGGGTTTCAATGTAGGCGACCAGTTTCTCCCACGGGTAGATTTCGTAGACGAGTTTGGGGTCGTGTTTTTTCTTTAGGCGGAGGGCGATGAAAAAGTAGGCTCCTAAAACCAAAGTTTCGACTGCTAATGCCGTGGCGAATATAGTTACCAACCATTGGACATACTCCGCCGACTCACCTTCCAGCGTAAAAGGGACAATTACAGCAGCAATAGTGCCAATATAAGCTATGTACGCGATACCACCAGCACTATCATTCCAGAATGGCAGTTTGAATTCCTTCCCTTCCGTCCAGCGAGGCATCGCTACTTCTCGACGTTGCCGGTTAAACCTTACCGGCGGGGTTCCTTTCACCACCTTGTTACCTAGGAAATAAAAATAAAGCCCCCAAGGTAAAGAGACGAGGAGGTTTCCAACAAGCATGAACAATGGCGCCTCCCAAGCCCATTGGCCAAACTGGTTCGGGCCAACTATGAACATAAACCCAAACCCCAAGAAACCGATAGATAGCAGACCCAAGCTTAGAAACATCAAGGCAAATTCGGCGCCAAACAATAGGTTACCTATCTGCAAATCCAGCCAGCCCTCGGTTTTCCGCCTAATCCAAGTGTTGACGTCTGCCGCCCATTCCCCTGTCATCACCGGCTCAGGACTGAGAGCCAGTAACCGACCGTCCTTGGTTGTGTTGCGTGCACCTGCTTCCCAGTTTGACTCAAATGACGATTCAGTGGATGACTGGTTCTTGTAGGATTCAGGCATAGTCAAGACTTCTTAGATTCGCTTATCAGAGCGTGATAGTTAGTGATCAAGGTATTCAACCGATGGTCGGGATCATCAAGTGGTATTACCGGTTTCCACTCTTTGATCTCGTTGGCTCCAACCCTTGGCAGATTGCCCTGTTCATGAAAAATGAGTTTGTAGTGATATGCCTTCTCGGATTCCGGCAACCAGTTAGAAGAATTGGACGCCTTATAGCGGAAAGCGAGATAAAAACCTTTAGCCGTCTCTAGCTCCACATCGGTCAAGTGCAATTCCAAAGCAACTCCAGCCTCCCCCATACTTTTAACCGTAATCGCCTGATTCCAATAGTCCTGATCAGGGTTCCAAACAGCTCCCTCCTGCCTTAGTACCGCCCATTCCACGTTATCCGATTGCAGTGAGCTCAGTCCGGGCAGCTCAAGACGAAAGGCGCAATAGCTTGTTCGTCCGTCCAATGCGGCCTGTTCTGCCCTCACCATCAGAGTGGGCTTGTAGATGGCTTTGGCCAGTTCGTGGCGTTGTTGGTCCGCGTCCCAATCTTTGGAGTCATTACCCCAGGCGCTCTGTTCACACCAATTCTGCACCTCTGTGCGCTTGAAATAATTCTGTATCCAATTGCCAATACAGACCATAATCGTGCCTACCCAGAGCCAGGCATTCAGGCCCCGGAATAGGCCTCCCGCCAAGCCCAGCATATTCTTATTGACCGCTTTCCAGCTGAGCAATTTGCCATTTGCTGGCTTCCAGGCAATTTCTCGAGCGTCCACCAACCGATGAAACAGACCAATAGACCCCGTTTTGGCCATTTTCCAACTTCCATAAACCAGCATGCTATCACCAATTAAAGTGACACCAGCGCCCGCCCGGGTTCCGTTACCACTTGAAGATTTAACCATCACAGCCAGTTGCTTAAACCAGTCGGCACCCGCAGATAAGAACCCAGCCCAAGCGGCAATCGTGCCCCCCCACACATTCACCCGGGCCAACCGCGTCAGAACCTCATCCGCCTGGGAGATGGTCTGGTAGTAATAATTCAGGCGGGCGCTGCCGACGATGGTCAGGACACTGGCGGCCGCGCCGATTGTCCCTGTCGCGCCGGAAAACGCCTCTGACCAACTGCCATCCGGATCGTCGTTTATCAATTTTTTGATAGCATCCCATGTTCCAACTGCCCCAACCAATCCCATAAACGACACCAATCCCATGCCGCCAAGACGTTTCGGCAGATCCAGCTTGTCTTGCCCTGAGGTCAAGATACCCCGGCCATAATCCATCATGCGGGTAAGTCCACCACGCTCTCTCAGGCGTTTCAGTTCATCAACTTCGGATTGCACCGCATGGCCGTAGGCGGTCCGGGTTAACCCAGCAATCAGGAGGGCTCCGCTGTGGTTTTCCCCCTCAATCGGGGAGGTATCCATCAGTTGAAAACCTCGCTCACGGAGCTGATTGGTCAGCTCTTGCTTTTGGGCTCGGATGGCCCGGATCTGTTCGTCGTACTCTCGTTTGTATCGGCGACGCTCTCGGGTACTGGCCTCGCTATGCCGCTGCTGAAGGCGATTTTCCCGTTCCAAAACCTCCTCACGCAATTTGGCCAGCCGTTCGATTTCCTTCACGAGAGATTCATGCCTGCTAAGGCTGTCGGCATCGGCAATCTCCAGGTCAATCTGATACAACCTCTGGTTCTCGAAGATGTGGGCCCGCAAGCCAGGGTCCATGCGCTCAAACACTTGCCTCAGGCGGCCATGCAAATCGGCGGCATCCGCCGCTTGTACTAACTCGAACACCGCCAATCGACCGGTAATGTTGAGCTGGGCCAGATGGTGGCTGAGTTGTGCGGCAGCACCCTCCGAAAGAGACGGAAATTGTAAATAGGGGCTCTGTTCAACCAGTTGAACCCATTCCTGATATGCCGCGGGTGCTTGTTTGGCATCCATAATGGCTTTCAGGCCATCGATCAACTCTTTCAACGTGCCGGGGATGATCTCGGGTTTCAGGTCCAGAGAGATCAAATGCTGATGCCCGATCTCCTCAAAGTAGAATTGCTTCAGGAAAGAAAAATCACCCGATGATTGCGCCCATTCCGTAAGCACCGCAATCAAGCCGTTGTCCATCTTCAGCAGTGCCATATAGTCGGCATCGCTTTCCCGGTCGTACAAATGGCCATGAAGGTAAAAGGTGGCCAATAATGCCTGAATATCCGTCACGATCCGTCGCTTTTCCTCGTCAAACCAGGACAGATGCTGCTGGGCCTGTTCCAGATAGGCATTCATGTCGTCCAGCTTCACCAAGTCTGCGATGCCTTGCTGGCCACTGAGGGTCGAACCGTCCACAAGATTTTCCTGGTAGTCCGACATGGTCTCGACAGCACCCAGAACTTCCCGCTGCGACAATCCCAAGTCCGTTGCCAGTGCCCCGGTGGCGTTACGCATTTTGCTAACCCGAGTCTGATCCGCTGGCATGTAAGTGTAGGCATTGGAACTGTATGCTTTTCGGGCGCTTTGTCGATACTCAGGGAAGTCTTCGATCAACTGCGTCAAACGTCCGTGTTGTTCTCGGTTACCTTCAGCAATCTTCCTGAATACTGCTTTGGCATCGTCATCATCAATCTGCTCCGAAAACGCTCGAGCCAACTCAGCTACTCGGTCGTCATCCAATCGAATCAGATCGCTGATGAAGCGCGCTGGATAGTATTTCGCGTCCTCCGCCTCCAACCAAGCGTTATGGTTGGTATCCACAATGGCCCAGGCATCCAGCAGGTCATCGATGTGGCCCATAAAATCATCAACCACGATATACGCATGGTCCAGATCATAAGCTGGTAATCGATGGGCGAACGGTTCAGAGCCAGTATCCAGTGTCTCCTGGGCCCAATACCACGAGGGCAAATGCGTTTTCCCCTCCATGGGCTCGGTTCGAGCATCTGGGTGGGTCAACAGCGATTCCAGACTTGCCTTGCTCAACAACTGGGGCTTTCCATTGATGGGGCAGTAACCAGATAAGCTCACTCGCTGCATCACCTGTTTGCGGTAATCATCCCAGCTAATAAGCATGCTGCACTTTTTAGCGGTCAGCTGTGTGGCCGAGAAAAAGACATCGACATGCCCCTTGCGCGGAACCACGATGGCCGGAGTGTCCGGAATGCCAGTACGCTGATCCTGAGCGGCTTCATTACCTTGCCATAAGCGCTTGGTGACCGCGCCGCCGTCTTTGACTTCGTATTCATGCAGAATGTCAGGCGCATCCGAATGGAACAGGTACAGGTAGCCATCCCGTATCTGGCGGATACCAATCGGCTGAAATTCGAGGTTAAATCCAGGCTCCAATGAGGGGTGAGCCGCCGCCTCATCGGCATAAGCGTATCGTACCGGGATCAACTGAATATCCGTACGAGTCAAAGGGCAGGCGCCTTGAGCCGTGGTGCTTGCCAGGCTTGCGCGGTCGGCGGCTACTATGGGGTTAGTAAGTTGCTTACCCATGAATCGGCTCTCCTTGCACTTGGGTTCCAGCAGAAGACATGGCGATCATCGCCGCTTTTCTGGCCTGGGTTTCTGCGGCCATTCCTGGCCATCGATGAAAAAGGTCATAAATGCCAGGGGCTGCTGCTTCCCACAGCGACAGCTCTCCCAGATAACCGTATACGGTACCCCAGTGGAGCAAGGCCTGTAGCGATTCATAGCCATTGGCCAACGCCTGCTCCATGATGGTCCGAAGATCCTTTACTACAGCCGGCCTTACGTTCGACGCAACCCTGCTCGGGAAATAGGTCTCAACGTGCTGCATCAGTTTGACCAGCGTTGCGCGTCGATCCGTGTCCGTTAAACCGCTGAGGGTGAGTTCACCCAGCCGAAATGACGCACGCCTCTCCGCGTTCCGTCCAACGACAACCTTCGGCAGCCAATCCGGGCGTCTCTGAAGGTGCCAGCCATCCCATAAGGCGTCCGGGAGCTTAACCGCAGAGAACGGAGACCAGTATTCGGGCACCCCGCCATCACCGGAAGAAGCCAACAAGACCCGTGCAACGGTTGGGTCGGCGAACCGCAACATGACGCTATAGCCTAAAGGGTGGTGTACGGTGATAAAGCCGCGCAGATGATCAGCTAACGCGTCCAACGATTCATCGCTGGCAATCGCGTAGCCCCACTCTTGTGTTTTGCCTTCCAGAGACAGTCGCTCCAACAACGGGTGGCCCCGTTCAGTGCGCACCAACAACGGTGCAACATTGCGAATTGATGCCCATTCAGTGCCATCAAACAGATTACGATAGTCCGGAGTGTCGACGAGTTCATACAACCAGCGTTCTGCCTCTGCGCGTTTGCTGCCATCAATCAGGACATAATTGAAATGCATGTCCTGAAGCTGAGTGCTGGTTTGTGAAGGTGTTTCGAAAACATCAAACATCGGCCCCATCTCCCGATGTGTTCTCTTCTGCCTGACAAATGGAGGTCAGGGCTTTGCCTTCCTGCAGCGCACGCATCTGGGCATCCGGTTGCGCCTTGATTCTCTGGCCAACCGTGGCCAGCGCAGCAGGTTCGGTATAGGCGCCACCGGCATCCACCAACCCGGGCATCTCCGGCACCTGCACCTTCTGTCCACTGCCCTTACCGCCAGCGCCACCGGCGTTCATCTTGATGCTCGCGCCGCCCATGGCCACGCCGCTGGGATCGATTTTTACGAAGCTGCCGCCGGCTTTCAGGGTAATTTCGGCGCCAGCTTCGATGACGGCTTTCTGGCCGGCTTTGATGTGCAGTTCGGTGCCGGAGTTACTGAGCCAGGCGGTGCCGGCTTTCAGGTGCAGCGTGCCGGTTACGTTGAAGCTGTGGTCTTTGCCGGTTTGCTCGCGCTTTTCGCCGTCCACGGTGTGGTGGCTGTTGCCTTTGGTGTGGCTGAACTGGTGGTTCTCCACCGTCAGGTGGCTGTCGTTCCTGATAACTTCGGTGCGGTTGTTCTCAGTGAGCAGGTCCAGGTCTTTCTGGGCGTGCACGTAGATCTGTTCTTTGTCCGCTTCGTCTTCAAACCGCAGTTCGTTGCTGCCTTCGCCCTTGTGGGTTTTGGTCTTCAGGGTGGTTCTTGTTTTGTGCTCCGGCAGCGCGTACGGCGGTGTGTTGGTGGCGTAGTAGGTTCTTCCGGTGATGATGGGCTGGTCCGGGTCGCCGTCGAGGAAAGACACGATGACTTCGTGGCCGATTCTGGGCAGGGCCATAAAGCCGT
>NZ_ATWI01000010.1 GCF_000421165.1 Marinobacter daepoensis DSM 16072 | reverse complement strand
TATTTCGTGTCCGAAATACCTCGGCCAGCGCCCACACGAATTACTTGGTCAACTTTTTAAAGAGCGTTTGAGCTGCTGCTCAATCAAGGTGGCGTATTCTACATCGTTTCGCCGCCTTGTCAACCGTTTATTTTCAGTGATTTGCTTTCTTTCGAAAGCCACCGAATCCAACCGGCTTACTGCTTAATCGAGGCGCGCATTCTACACTGAACCGCCACCTTGTCAACCACTTTATGAAGAATTTGTTAAACCATTTTCTTCAACACTTTCAAGTGGTTACTTCCAGTTCGTTCCGCTTGTCAGCGGCTTGTCCCTCAGAAGTGGTGCGCATTCTACAGCCCTCAGGAAATCTGTCAACGGCCAATTTGAACTTTTTTCAAATTGGCCGTGACTTCCTCGCCTCAGGCGACGACCACCACTTTGGCGATCTTCTTTTTACCTGCCTGAATGACGCACTCATCACCTTCTACAAACAGACGCTCGCCATCAAACTGCTGGCCATCTACATAGACCGCACCACGACCCAGCACATCCCGCGCAGCTGCCCCATTCTTCACCAACCCTGCCAGACGAAGGACTGCCGGCATAGGGATTTCCGACTGGCCTTCCAGAGAAACTTCCACCACTGGCACATTATCAGGAATCTCTCCCAGCGCCACGCGATTACCAGCCGAGCGGTGAGCCGTGCTGGCAGCCTCCTCATCATGAAAACGAGTAATCAACTCTTCAGCAAGCAGCTTCTTATAGTCCTGGGGATTTTCACCTGCAGCAACAGAGGCCTTGAACTGCTCGATCTCAGCCATCGGCCGGAAGCTCAGCAACTCGAAGTATCTCCAGAGCAATTCATCAGGCATAGACAACAACTTGGTATACATTTCGCCAGGCGCATCGCTGACCCCGACATAGTTCCCCAAAGACTTGGACATCTTCTGAACACCATCAAGGCCTTCCAGGATGGGCACCGTCAGAATCGCCTGCGGCTTCTGTCCATAATGCTTCTGCAGAATCCGCCCCATCAGCAAATTGAACTTCTGATCGGTACCACCCAACTCAACGTCCGCCTCCAACGCCACAGAATCGTAGCCCTGAATCAAAGGATAAAGAAATTCATGGATGGCGATCGACTGCTCCGACCGATAACGCTTGGTGAAGTCGTCCCTTTCCAGCATTCGGGCAACGGTGTATTGCCCTGCGAGACGAATCATATCTGCGGCGGTCATACTGTTCATCCACTCCGAGTTGAAGACAACACGGGTTTTATCAGGATCCAGAATCTTGAACACCTGCTCTTTATAGGTAAGCGCGTTCGCGAGAACTTGCTCATTCGTAAGCGGCGGCCGGGTAGCACTCTTACCAGAGGGATCTCCGATCATACCGGTGAAATCCCCTATCAGAAAAATCACTTCGTGCCCGAGGTCCTGGAACTGCCGAAGCTTATTAATAAGTACCGTATGCCCGAGATGCAGATCCGGCGCCGTAGGATCAAAACCCGCCTTCACTCTCAGCGGCCGCCCCTCTTTCAGCTTTTCGACCAGATCTTCCTCGGGGATTAGCTCATCAATCCCCCGCTTGATAATCGCCAACGCTTCATCAATTGATGCCATGAACCCCTCACCGTTTGTGACAATAAAGCAAGCGCCGGTTACAGAGCCCTACATAAAGAAAGCTGTGAGTTACCGACGCCCCTGATAAAGTGGAGCTGCTCAGAATTCGACCAATCAGAGCCCCAAAAAAACCGGGATTATACCAGCGGCAACACTGTTTGTACGATCAGCCAACCCCTGGCACTGTAATGTTCGGCACTGTCGCAATCCCGTCATATACGGTAATCTGAAGGTCTATACTTGACCTGGCGCTTTAATAAGCCGGCACAAAATACTGGATTACCGATCAAAACGGGTGAGCTTCGTGCTGAAAACATTCCCCAAAACCCACATTACCCTCGCAGCCGCCGCAACCGTGATTGTTTCAGCGGCGGCGCTGATGAGCCCCAGCGCAGACGTTGAAGCCAAAAGAATGAGCTACACCGTCGATCTGGACCAAGGCCTGGTGTCCGGCTCCGCCTCGCAAGAGCCGGCCCTTCCGTCAACCACGGCCACCTCCCCGACAGAAGTCATCCCGGAAGTACCGGGAGCGACAGCACCAGCCCAGGCCGATGCATCACAGGAAGCGGCCATCCAATGGCAAGAGATCACCATCCGCTCTGGCGACACGCTGTCTACCCTGTTCCGCAAAGCCGGCTTCAACGATGGCCTTATGCTTTCTGTGATTAACGGAGAAGGTGAGGCCGATAAACTTCAACGGCTCTATGCCGGCGAAGACATTCGCTTTGGCGTTAACGACGAAGGCGAACTGATGGGGATTGAGCTGAAACGCAGCCTTCTCGAATCCCTGAAAATCACCAGAACCGATGATGGCTTTCATGGAGAGACGGCAATTCGCGAGCCAGAGGCAAGGCCTGCCTTTGCCGCCGGCGTCATTGATGGATCGCTTTATCTTTCCGCCCGCGATGCCGGACTGAATGACCGCCTGACCATGGAGCTGGCCGGAATCTTCGGCTGGGATATCGATTTCGTCTACGATGTCAGAAAAGGCGACAGCTTCGAAGTGGTCTACGAGGAGCTGTATATTGACGGCGAAAAGTTCGATACCGGCCGCATTCTCTCTGCCCGCTTTATCAATCGTGGTGAAGATAATGTTGCCCTCCTCTATACCGACTCCAACGGTGAAAGCGACTATTACGCTCCAGATGGCAAAAGCATGCGCAAAGCTTTCCTGAGAGTGCCCATTAACGCCCGGGTGTCTTCAGCTTTTAACCTTCAACGCCGTCATCCGGTCCTGGATGTCGTCCGCCCCCACGAAGGCACAGATTACGCCGCGCCCCCGGGAACTCCGATCAAAGCCGCCGGTAGCGGGCGCGTAAAATTCGCGGGCTGGAAAGGAGGCTATGGCAGAACCGTAGTGCTTCAACATGGCGACAACATTACAACCCTGTACGCGCACATGAGCCGCCTCGGCAAAGGCATCAAGAACGGCACACGGGTGAAACAAGGAGAAACCATCGGGTACGTGGGTTCCTCAGGCATGGTGACCGGCCCCCACCTGCACTATGAATTCCGAATAAACGGCTCACCAAGGAACTCCCGAACTGTGAAGCTGCCGGATGCCAAGCCCATTTCCGGCACAGAAATGGCCCGGTTCAAGAAACACACCGAGCAACGCCTTGCCCAATTCAACGGGTTCCGCGAAAGCGGCCAGCAGCTTGCGCTGGCACCGGACAACTGATCATGGATTTATGGTTAGGCCTGATGTCGGGCACCAGCATGGACGCTGTCGATGCGGCCCTGGTGTCCTTTGACCACAAAAGCCTGCAGGTTCACCATACCGCATCGCTGCCATACCCTGATCAGCTTCGCCAGCGACTAATACTGGCAACGCGGAATCAAGCAAATCCGGATGAACTCGGAGAGCTGGACTCACTGGTTGGCCAGCACTTTGCGGAAGCTGGTGCCGCACTGATAGATCAGTCTGGGATTGACCCAAGGCAGATTCGCGCCGTTGGCAGTCATGGTCAGACGATCCGCCACCAACCCTCGGGCAACGCCCCGTTTTCAACCCAGATTGGCAACGCCGCGTGGCTGGCAGAACGTCTGGGCATTGCTGCTGTTTCCGATTTTCGCAGCCGGGATATCGCCGCGGGAGGCCAGGGTGCCCCCCTGGTGCCAGCGTTCCATCGCTGGCTCTTCGCCTCCCAAGAACAAGACCGATGCATTCTGAATCTGGGTGGCATTGCCAATATCACCTGGCTGCCGGCAGCCTCCAGAAAGCCCATCATTGGCTTCGATACTGGCCCAGCCAACGCCCTTCTGGATGCCTGGTGTCTGGATCAGACGGGACGCCACTACGATGAAGACGGGCATCTCGCGCGCGAAGGCGCAACCTGCCCGGAACTTCTTGCCAGCATGCTGTCGGACGCCTACTTCAGTAAGCCAGCCCCCAAAAGCACCGGCAAAGAACGCTTTAACATCGACTGGATCCACACCCACCTGAAACGCTTCGAGGGATTGCCCACCGAAGACGTTCAGCGGACATTACTGCAACTGACGGTCACCACCATTCTTCAGCAATTGCCGCAGGAAAGTGCCGAGATGGCGGTTTATGCCTGTGGCGGCGGCACGTTTAACCATCTTTTGATGAACGAACTGAGATTGGGGTTGGGCTCAGTTGCCTTTCACACCACTGCGGATCTTGGGTTGCACCCACAATGGGTAGAGCCTGTCGCGTTTGCCTGGCTGGCCCGGCAAGCGATCCTTCGCTTACCAGGTAACGTGCCCGAAGTCACAGGAGCTTCGGGCGAGAGGATTCTGGGCGCGGTTTACCTGCCCTGACTCAGATTGAGAACGAACTGCCACAGCCACAGGTGGAACTCGCGTTCGGATTCTGAACGACAAACTGGGAACCCTGCAGCCCTTCCTGATAGTCGATGGTCGCCCCCACAAGGTACTGGTAACTCATGGAATCCACCAACAACTTGACGCCGTCACGCTCAATGACGGTGTCGTCCTCTTCCTGACTTTCATCAAAAGAGAAGCCGTACTGAAAGCCGGAACAGCCGCCCCCTGTGACGAAGACACGCAGTTTCAGATCAGGATTCTCTTCTTCCTCAATCAATTCGCGTACCTTGGCGACGGCGTTGTCAGTGAAAAACAACGGCGCGGCCATCTGATGCTGAACTACACTCAAAGTCTGCCTCCGGCGTGATGCTACTGTCGGGAAATTATGGTATTCCTGACTAAAACAATCAACTATTCGGACTTCTCCTCATCATCGCCGGCAATAACAGGCTCTGCCAGTCTGTCCTCGTGAGTCAGCAACCCGCTGTTTTCATCTTTACGCACCAGGTTACCGTTTACCGAAGCCCCTATGGCCATTTCGATCAAACGATAATAGACATTTCCGGTTACAACGGCTTTTTCCGCCAACTCAAGATGTGTGGAGGCATGAACGTCTCCCTTCACTTTACCGTTAACAATGATGTGGGGCGCAATCACATCCCCCACAATCTCTCCTACTTCCGACAGTCGCACGACGGCTTCGGAGCTGTCTTCAGCAACCACCCGCCCCTTTATGGTTCCATCCACGTGAAGACCGCCGGAGAAGTGAACGTCGCCCTCAATCGTGGTTTTACCAGAAATCAACGTATCAAAGTGGCCCGGGGCGCGGCGGGGTTTCTGCTTTTTCTTGCCAAGCATGTCAGTTCTCCGTTAGGTCTTTCCAATCAAATGTTCGCTCAGACTGCGACGCTTTGCGCCCTTCAGCCTGAGCCACCACCTGGATTTCATATGGGGCAAAGCCATCAGGAAGGCGCAGAGTACCTTCAATATCCTGAAAATAGCGGAAGCGGAATTTCACTCCCAGGTCATCGATTTCATCGGACAGATCCCGGAGCGCAATCACTTCTTTCTCGCCCTCCTGAGTGCCGATGACGTTGACGGCCACCAGGCCCGAGATATAGCTTTTATTATTACCGACCTGAGTCAGCACCATTTTGAAGTCGTAGGTGCCGTCGGAACGGGCCGGCGTGACGGTAAAACTGTCAACCTGAAGCCCTTTGCTGGTCTCGGAGGGGGCCATGATATTCCGGTAGAAGGTCAGATCGGCTTCAAGCTCTGAAATCCGGGTTTCCAGGCCAACCATCGTGTTCCTGGCTTCACGCAGAGCCTGCTCGTCTATGGCTCGCCCACGCTCCAGGTTGATCAGGCTCTGACGAGCCTCACGATATTGCTCCTGAAGTGTTTCCACCTGGTCCAGTAAGTGCTCAGCCGAGGCCTCTGCCGAACTGAAACGAAAACCACCCTGAGCCAGGCCCGCCGCATACCCAGCCACGGCGGCAACGACCGTAAACCCCAGCAAAATCAGGCTCCGGCGCAAGCGATAGCCTGGCCGGTGCCGGATCACAACGTATTCATCTGCGGGCTTGCGGGAGTCGCTCACAACCGGTCCTTATGGCAACAGGGCCGGAGCGCTCAGCCCCAAACGTTCATCCAGCCCAAACATAATATTCATGTTCTGAACAGCCTGACCGGCGGCACCTTTTACCAGGTTATCAATGACCGAAGACACAATGACGATATTGCTGTTTTCCTGCCGGTGCAGCGCCATCCGGCAGTGATTCGCACCACGAACACTTCGGGTTTCAGGGTGGCTGCCAAACGGCATGACATCCACAAACGGCTCGTTCTCATAACGGGCTTCATAAAGTGACTGCAGCCGGTCGAAATCGGCAACATCCACCAGTTCCGCATACAAGGTGGCCTCAATGCCGCGAATCATGGGAACAAGGTGGGGCACAAACGTCACTCCCACCCCCTTACCCGCCGCGGCACTGAGGCCCTGTCGGATTTCGGGTAAGTGCCTGTGGCCGGAAGCCCCGTAAGCTTTGAAGCTCTCCCCGATTTCGCCGTGGAGCATGCCGATTTTCCCCTGACGCCCTGCGCCACTCGCGCCGGATTTGGCATCGGCAATCAATCGGGCAGGATTCACAAGGCCCTGCTCCAGCAGTGGCAGGAAACCCAACTGTACCGCCGTAGGATAACAACCTGGGTTCGCAACCAGCTGAGCATCCCGAATGGCGGCCCGGGCCACCTCGGGTAACCCGTAGACGGCTTTTCCAGCCCACTCTGCACTTTCGTGAGCCATTCCATACCAATCCGCCCAGGTGTCCAGATCCTTGAGGCGAAAATCGGCGGACAGATCTACAACGCGTACACCAGCGGCCATCAGTTCCGGCACCATGCGCATGGCCACACCATGAGGTGTTGCAAAAAACACCAGATCACAGCCTGCCAGCACACTGGCATCCGGCTCGGAAAAGGCCAGATCAACATGGCCTCGCAGGTTCGGATACATATCAGCCACGGGCATACCCGCCTCAGACCGTGAGGTAATACAGACGACCTCTGCTTCCGGGTGTACCGCCAGGATTCTCAGCAGCTCTACGCCCGTATATCCGGTACCACCGACGATGCCTACTTTAATCACTCTTCTCTCCAACGCGATCTGTGCAGAATTGGGAACTCAGGATTCGTAGTCTAACATGATAAACCAAGGACTTATTGCAGCCTGCGGGCCCACCGTTACAATGTTCAAACAAATCTTCAAATGATCCTGACACTTCAACCGGAACACCTCGTCAATGCGTAGCATCTGGCAACAGATTACCGAGAATCTGATCCCCGTTTTCCGGCGAAAACTCTCCGGGGTTGATGCCTTGCCTCAACTGGCGGTGCTAGGCCTGCTCTCAGGCATTGTCACGGGTATCGTTATTCTGCTGTTTCGCCTGGCCATCGAGTGGCCACTGGAACACTTTCTCCCGGGGCATGGCTCTGAGAGCTTTGAAGAGTTGGATCTGCTTACCCGTGGGCTATTGCCACTGGCTGGTGCCCTTGGTCTTGGCCTGCTCCTGCATAAACTGGCCCTCCACGACCGGAAAGTCGGCATCGTCCACATCATGGAACGACTCAATTATCATCAGGGCTACATTTCGTTCCGGAGCGCTCTGGTCCAGTTTATTGCCGGAGTGACCACCGTCATCACTGGTCAGTCCGCTGGCCGGGAAGGTCCTGCAGTTCATCTGGGGGCTGCGTTCTCAAGCCTGCTGGGACAGTGGATGCGTTTGCCCAACAACAGCATTCGTACTCTGGTGGCCTGCGGATGTGCGGCGGCAATTTCGGCGTCATTCAACACCCCCATCTCTGGTGTCATCTTCGCGATGGAAGTGGTGATGATGGAATACACCATTGCCGGCTTTACCCCCATTATCCTGGCAGCAGTCAGCGCCGCCATCGTGACGCAGGCAGTCTACGGATCTGAGCCGGCTTTCAGTGTCCCGGCCCTGACCATGAACTCGCTGCTCGAAATTCCCTGGATTCTGGTGATCGCCATCATCATCGGCATCGCTGCAGCCGGGTTCATCCACCTGGTTGACAGCATGGGCCGCTACCACCATCGTCCGGTTTTGCTGAGAATTGCCGTTGCAGGCCTGTTGATGGTGCCTTTTGCTCTGGTCGTCCCTGAAACCATGGGCATCGGTTACGACACCGTGAGCGAAACCATTCACGGTGAACTGGGTTTCTGGCTGTTGCTGGGGGTCGGCGGAGCCAAACTGATCATCACCGGGCTATCCATCGGGCTGGGCATGCCCAGCGGCGTGATTGGTCCCACCGTTTTTATGGGTGCGACCCTAGGCGGGGCTATGGGTCTGGTGGGTGCTCATGTTTTCCCGGATATTGCTTCATCGGTCGGTTTCTACGCCATGCTCGGTATGGGCGCGATGATGGGCGCCGTACTTCAGGCGCCATTGGCAGCTCTGATGGCGCTGATGGAGCTGACCCGAAACCCCAACATCATTCTGCCTGGCATGCTGATCATTACCACAGCCAGCCTCGTAACCAGCGAAGCGTTTGGCAAGAAGTCCCTGTTCCTTACCATCCTCAAGAGCCAGGGCCTGAGCTATCAGAACTCCCCGGTCATACAGGCATTGCGGAGGGTCTCGGTAGGCGCAATCATGGAAAGGAACATTCTCCGGACAGAACGGGAGCTAACCCCGGATGAAACCCGAAAAGCCCTGAAGACCGAACCCAAGTGGCTGCTGGTTGAGGGAACCAATGGCCCGGCAGCCCTGCTGCCAGCCGTCGACCTGGCGCGCTTCCTCGAAGATACCGAGAAACAAGCGGCCGAAGAGGGCTCGGACATGCCCGAATCCATCGACCTGATGGAGATTCCGGCGAACCGCCGGGACGTGGCCCCCGTGCAGTATCAGGCCACTCTGGAAGAGGCCCTGGAGCAATTCGACAACACACAGGCTGAAGCGCTATACGTACAACGCCATGTGGCCCCTATGATCCAACGGGTTTATGGTGTGGTCCTGCAATCCGACATTGAAAGTTACTACCAATACCGACGGAGCTGACGAATGCTTTGGGTGAAAGCGTTTCATATTATCTCGCTGGTGTGCTGGTTTGCCGGCATTTTCTATCTGCCCAGACTGTTCGTGTATCATGCCGCCTGCGAGGACGAGGCAGGCCGGGAGCGTTTCAAAATTATGGAACGCAAGCTCTATCGGGGTATCACCACCCCGTCCATGATTGCTACGGTCTTGTTCGGAGTCTGGCTACTGAGCTACAACTGGTCCGGCTACTTCAGCCAGGGCTGGTTGCACGCAAAGCTCACTCTGGTAGCGCTGCTGGTGGGATACCACTTTTACTGCGGGCATCTGGTCAAGGTGTTCCGGGACGACAAAAACACGCGCAGCCATGTATTTTACCGCTGGTTTAATGAATTACCGGTGTTCGCCTTGCTGGCTATCGTGATTCTTGCTGTTGTTAAACCCTTCTGAGGAGACCGGCCATCAAAAGCTTTACTCGCCCCCACGTACTGGTGCTATCCGGGTTAGACCCTTCTGGTGGCGCAGGCCTTCAGGCCGACATCCAGGCCATCACATCGATTGGTGCCCACCCCCTCCCGGTGCTGGCCTGCCTGACGATTCAGGACACCCGGAATGTCTATGGCGCAGAGACCGTCAATCCGGACCTCATCCGTCAGCAACTTCAGCGTCTGGCTCAGGATACACCGATTCACGCCATCAAAACCGGCGCTCTGGGCGATGCAGCCGTTGTCGAGGTCCTGGTCGATTTCCTGCAGGGGCAGCCCGACATCCCGCTGATCGTAGACCCGGTTATCAAGGCGGCCGGTGGAGGAGACCTCGCCGATGAAGCGCTGGTCACCGCCATGAAAGAAAGACTCTTCCCGCATGCCGAAATGATCACCCCCAACGGCATAGAGCTGGCGCAGCTTGGAGGCAGTGATGATCCGGCAGTCGCCGCTCGCACTCTGCTGGACACAGGTTGTGAATCGATCCTGGCAACCGGGGGGCATGGCACAGGCATTCATATCATTAACACCCTATACAACCACGCACCGACCCCCATGGAATGGGAGGTTGAACGGGTGGGCAGTAACGAATTCCATGGTACGGGCTGCACCCTGGCCGCCGCCATTGCGGCCGGCAGGGCCATGGGCCTGTCACCGCGAGCCGCGATTTCCCAGGCCCAGAATTACGTTCACCGAGCCCTGCTGCATGCACTCACCGTTGGCAAAGGCCAACGGGTACCCGACCGGGGCATCCTGTGGGAGCGTTAAGAAAACCGCTTCGCCCCGGTCTGTATGCCATTACGGACAACCGGTTAACCCCGCCGGAAACCCTGATCCCTGCCGTCGAGGCAGCCCTCAGGGGCGGCGCGTGCCTGGTCCAGTACCGTGACAAAGGCTCGTCCGCCGCGGAGAGACTGTCACAGGCACAAGACCTCAGCAGCCTCTGCCAGTCGTTTGCTGTACCACTGTTGATTAACGACGACCCGGAGCTGGCTATTCGGGTTGGGGCTGCCGGCGTACACCTGGGCCAAAACGACTGTGCCCTGAGCGATGCCCGGCGGCGCCTGGGGGATGAGGCGATTATCGGGATTACCTGCCACCACAGCATGGAACTTGCCCGCTCAGCTGCGGTCAACGGAGCGGATTACCTGGCTTTTGGTCGTTTTTACCACTCTGACACTAAGCCCGGCGCTCCCCCCGCCTCTCCCGAGGTTCTGGGAGAAGCACGCACCCTCGGGGTGCCTGTGACCGCCATCGGGGGCATTACACGCACAAATGCTGAGCCGCTGATCCGGGCCGGAGCCGACCTGCTGGCGGTTGTCGGCGGGCTGTTCGGCGGACAACCTGATGACATCGAAGCCCGGGCCCTGGCCTTTTCGCAATTGTTTGCCCGGCACCACCCACTTTTTTCCCTTTCCGAGTAAGAGGAGACAACCGTGACCCATTCCGAAACCCTGTTTGAGCAGGCCCAGAAATACATTCCCGGTGGAGTGAACTCCCCGGTCCGGGCATTCCGCGGCGTTGGCGGTACTCCGGTCTTTTTCAAACACGCCGAAGGCGCGTATCTGTACGACGAGGATGATCGCCGCTACATTGACTTCATTGGTTCCTGGGGCCCAATGATCCTTGGGCACTCAGACCCTCGCATCAAAAATGCACTGCACACCCAGGTTGACCTGGGGGTCGGGTACGGCGCCCCCACCGCTATCGAGACCGACATGGCCCGAAAGGTGTGCGAACTGGTCCCCTCGATTGAACTGGTCCGAATGGTCAACTCAGGCACCGAAGCCACCATGAGTGCCCTTCGCCTGGCCCGGGGCTATACCGGCCGTGACAAAGTCGTGAAATTTGAGGGCTGTTACCATGGCCACGTTGATTCCCTGCTGGTCAAAGCCGGTTCTGGCGCTCTGACCCTTGGAGTCCCCAACTCTCCGGGCATTCCCGCCAGCCTGGCCGAGCACACTCTGACCCTGACCTACAATGACATCGACGAAGTCCGCGAAACCTTTCGCCAGATGGGCGATCAGATTGCCGCGATCATTGTTGAACCGGTGGCAGGCAACATGAACTGCATCCCTCCCGTTCCAGGGTTCCTGGAAGGACTGCGAGAGGTGTGCGACGAGCACGGCACCGTGCTGATTTTCGACGAGGTGATGACCGGGTTCCGGGTTTCACTCGGCGGCGCACAGGGCTTCTATGGCGTGACGCCAGACCTGACCGCTCTGGGCAAAGTCATCGGCGGCGGCTTACCCGTCGGCGCCTTTGGTGGCAAACGTGAAATCATGGAACACATTTCTCCGCTCGGCCCGGTCTACCAGGCAGGAACACTTAGCGGGAACCCGCTGGCCATGACGGCCGGCCTGACAACGCTGAATGCGATTTCTGAACCGGGATTTCATGACCGACTGACCGAGAAAACCAACCGGGTGAGGGACGGCTTTAAAGCTGCTGCAGACGAGGCAGGAATCCCACTGGCGGTGCAGTCCGCTGGCGCCATGTTTGGGTTCTTCTTCACCAGCGAGCCGTCGGTAACGCGATTTGATCAGGTCATGGCCTGTGATATCGAACGCTTCAAGGCCTTCTTCCAGGGCATGCTGAAAGAAGGTGTCTACCTGGCGCCGTCCGCCTTCGAGGCCGGCTTCACCACCGCAGCCCTGACCGATCAGGACATCGAATTCACGCTGGCCGCCGCCCGTAAAGTAATGGCCAGTCTCTGATTCGTGACGCCCCCGGGCACCTGTGTGCCGGGGGGCGCTCTGTTTCATCAATACCTAGAACACGCCTTCAAGAGACAGCACCAGGCCGTGGCGCCGGTAGTCATAAACCCTCAGGCGACTGTCCTGATGCTGGAACACCCATTGCTGACGCACCAGCCAACGCTGGCCCAGAGACAGCTCAGCCATCACGCCAACACTTTTCAGATCATCCTCGCGTCGGCGCTCCACCTGCTCGCCAGAATCAGGATCAATCCAGACATGCGGCTTGCCATAGCGACTGTGGCGCAGCATCGCCTCAGCCCCGACAACCAGACCAGGCTTTAGCCGGTATCGAGCATCCAGCATCCATTCATGCCGAGTCGGAGACACGCTGACAAAACCTTCCGGCTCACTCAGGTCATGGCGGTCATTCAGTTCGAGCCGATACCGCGCTCCCAACTCAAGCACCCCAAACCTACGGCGGAGCCCCAACTGCGCCTGATACCACTGGCCGTCGTAGGCTTCGTAGCCCTTGCCACCATCGATCTGCTCCACAGACACTCTAAGATCACACCCCCAGTCACTGCCCGGAAGGCACTCCTGAGACCGCGCCAGCCATTCGCCCCCCCAACGGGTTTCCAACTGCTCCCCCGATAGCCAGGATTGTGAAAAAACCGGCCGAATGCCAAAAATCCAACGCCGCCACGACTGCATACCACCCAGCTTCAACTGCAAAAGCTGCTGGTCGTAATCCTCGTCTTCGGCGTAACGTCGGGCGAACCCGACGAGATCCAGAGTCAGCCAGCGCTCCCTGCCCAACGAATAATTTAAAGACCCGGCAGCAATCAGCTCGGCGTATACACCACCGTCGTTACTCGCCGATGCTTCAGGCGTTGAAGAAAGATTGCTGTCATACCCGCCCCCGAGAGAAAGATAACCCTGAGGAGACAGGCCCCCTTGGACACTCGCCCGCTCCGGCCCTTCACCCAGATCCGCAAGCTGCCGCTCAGCGAGACCCAATACTTTCTCAGGAGCCTCGTCGGCGGCCTCCAGAATGCTTCGGAACCACCGGGCGGCATCATCGGGGCGCTCGTCTGCCAACGCCACCAACCCCAGGTTATAACTTGCCAGGGCCTGATCCCGGCCATTCAGTAAACGAGCGAACCACTGACTTGCGGCATCGTAATCACCTAACTGGTAACAGACGACACCCAGATTGTAATGAAGAGAGGGAGATTGGAGGCCACGCTCTGACGCCTGCTCGAACAGTTTTCGTGCCTGGCCCAGACGCCCTTCACGGAACTGCGCCGTGCCTTCAGAAACCAGCTGCTGGAGGGCGTTTTCAGGTGCGGCGGCAACCGGCCATGACTGCCAGAGCACAAACAGAAGAAGAAGGAGAGAACGCAAAGAAAACCCCGGGCCCAGTCACTGAAGATAAAACCGTTGACGGCGACCGAGGTTACCACAAGCAATCAGCTACGGCCTCGAAGATTGCGGGGGGAGCTCCGGTTTTTTTCCGGGTTCGATAACCGGCCGGTTATCGGGCGTCGGGCGCTGGGGGCGACTTTCACGAGCCTCGCGCGCCCGCTCGGCCATCGACTGGCCAAAGTCCCGCCCTTTCTCACGAACCTGATCCCGAACCACCTGGCCCGGGCGCTCACTGTTTCCCCGGGGTTGGGGACGCTGTTGCAGCGCAGGCAGTTCCGGCAAGCGGATCTCTCGGGTAACCGAGTCCGTGATTTCCTCGTTCTGGTCCACCAGCCTCATGGTCACATCCAAGTCATTCCGGGCGAGAACCGGACCGGAGACCAGCACCAAACCCGCTATTGTTGCCAGAAAAACTGAACCCTTACGGAGGTTTGTCATGTCGCAGGCTCCTTTTCTTTACCAAGCGCATTATCCGCCCCCGGGTAAGCGGGAATCGGAGCCCGAAAAACCTTCTGCCGCCCTTCGGCATCCAGTTCGGCCACAAGCTCCCCGGCTCCGGGAAACAGAATTCTCAATGGCAGGGCCAAGACATTATCTCCCTGCTCAAGGCTGACCTGCCAGCGAACCTGATGCTGACCGGGCAATCCCGTCAGCTCTACGTGTGGAGGCAGACTCAGTGTCAGGGTCACATCATCCAGAGCCTCGCCCGCCGTAAACGCTAACCGGACCGTTCGCTCAACCGGGGCAAGGACCGGCTCTGAAACCGCCAGGGCGCTCTCATTGGCTGCCTGTTCCGGATGCTCCCACCGGTTTGCCTGGCCCAGAAACAGCCCCAAAACAAGAGCCGCGGCGACCGCCGTCCCCCAGGCAACATGAACACCCCGCCCGCCGGTGGCAGGCAGGTGGCTGAAAACACGAGTTTCAAAGTCGGCTCCAGGAGGCTCTGTCTCATACCGTTCCGCCAACTCAGTCATCAGGGTTGCCTCGATGCGACAACTCCGGCGACATTCAGGACATGCTTTCAGATGCGCCTGAACCTCCCGGCTCTGGATCTCGGGTAGCGCTGATCTGACATAGTCAGGCAATTGTGATCGGATTTTCTGACAGGACATGTTCATCACCTCACTCTTCAAGACGCCGGGTGCCCGCTTCCGGTTCCATGCTGTGTTGAAGGTATTTTCTCAGGGCCGCCCGACATCGGTGCAGTCTCGATTTTACCGTCCCCACAGCAACCCCAAGGACTTCGGCGACATCCTCCTGCCGCCAGCCGTCGACATCGTGCAGGAGCAATAACGTACGCTGATCGGGAGAGAGCTGCGCCAGGGCCTGATCCAGCATTGGCCCCAGTTTTTCCCGGTCCAGCACACGCTCCGGGGCCTCGTCGTCTGACTCCAGACTGTCGAACCAGTCGGCCTGGCTTTCCGAGTCCATCAACTCACTCGCCGGCCGATCTGCTCTCCGCCCCCGGCGCCGCACCGTATCAATGAAATGACGGTATAACACCCGATTCAGCCAGGGACGAAGCTGCTCCACCCCTTCAAGCTCAGACAACCTTGGATACAGTTTCACAACCACATCCTGAACCAGATCCTCAGCGTCCTGACGGTTCCCGGTCAGGCGATAGGCAAATGCGTACAAACCTTCAAGGTGAGGCTGTACAAGGCGCTGAAAACGCTTCTGTGCGGAGGGGCGAAAAGGAAAAATGGACAACGACAAACTGCCTGATTGAAATTCTGGAAGCGGGCAGTCTAAACCAGGCCCGCCCCGGGTGCACTCCCGGAGATGATGACGCATTCATGGCCAAATGTTAATGCATTTTCCGGAACCATTTCCCTCCGCACCGCGTGACATTCTCACTGGCTCCCAACGACCAGACCTGAATCCACAAAACCGGAGGGTTTTATGAAGCAACTCAGCAGAGTATTCGCAGTTTCTGCGCTGGCCAGCGCACTGGTAGCCTGTGGCGGTGGCGGCAGTTCCTCTTCATCCGGAGAAACCGGCTCTGTCTCCGTTGGCTTGACCGACGCGCCTGCAATGGACCTGAGCAGTGTGAACATCGCCTTCAACGCCATCCGCCTGAAACCGGCCGACGGCAACTGGCTGGAGTTCAGTCTTGAAGAAACCGGCGTCGTTGACCTGCTGACACTGCAGGGAGGCACCACAGAGCCCTTGATTACCAACGAGGAAGTTCCTGCGGGTGTTTACAATGAAATCCGGCTGCTCATCGATACCGATGCTTCCTATGTCACCAAAGAAAGCGAGGGCAGCAGTCAGTTCACACTGGCGGTACCGTCCGGTGAGCAGAGTGGGCTCAAACTGAAAGGCGACTTCGTGGTTGCCGCCGATTCCAGCAATGCCTTCACCATTGATTTCGACGTTCGCAAGTCCATCGTCGATCCTCAGGGGCAGGCCCTGGCGGACTATATGCTCAAGCCGGTGCTCCGGCTGGTGAACAATCTGGACGTTGGTGAAATGGAAGGCGTCGTGGATTACGCTCTTATCAACTCAGATCGGCTGGCCTCAGAAGCGCTGGCTGATTGTGAATACACCGGAGCGATTTACGTTTATGAGGGCTCCGATGTCACCCCCGTAGACCTGAACGTCGCCCGTGAGGGTACCAACCCCCTGATGGTGGTACCGGTCACTGAGCAGGAGTCTGGCAGCCTGTATGAATGGACTGCCGCGTTCCTGACAGAAGGCCAGTACACCGTCAGCTACAGCTGCCAGCTGGATGACAACGAGACCGACGAGGCCCTGCAGTTTGACGGCACTCAGAACGTCACCGTTGTTGCCGGCGAAACTGCCGTGGCAGACCCCATACCACAGTCCTGAAGTTGTAGCTGTGGCGTTCAGAGACCAGGGACGGTCTCTGAACATTCTCCCGGCTGGCGCCGTTACAGTGCCGATGCCCTGGCTTCGGCCTGATCCGCACCGGCCACATTCCCCCGGGCCCGGCGAATATCCGCCAACAGCAACCACCCAGAGCGCTGCATTCTCTCGTCTGAACCTGCGACTGACAGCCCTTTCAGAGTAAACTGTTCTGCGGCCCCAAGATTGTCTCCGGCCACATAGGCCTCTGCGAGCTTGAAATAGACTTCCGATGAACGGGGAGCTATCCGTTGAGCTCGTTCCAGTCTGGCAATGGCCCCGGCCGGGTCTCCCTGACGCAGGCGCTGTTCGGCGTCGCGGACCAACGCCTGCGCTGCTGCCGGCAACTGATCCCCGGATTCGCTGTAGCTGGGTGACCGGGTATCGTCCGGCTTCGGCTTGCTTACCACGGGCTGTTCGCTCTTGCGCCAGACTCTTTCTTGCTGGTCGTCCGGTATATCCGCCCGGGGCGGTTCCGGCGCCTGGCCCCGGTCTTCACCGCCCACGGGCACATAAATCGAGCCGCCACCCGGCCCGGTCGCACAGCCTGCCAGGCCGACAAACAGCGCCAGACAAGCCGATCGTGCAATCCCAACTTTCTTCATTGAAACAATCCTTCAAACCAACCTCGAATTTGCCGGCCCAAACTGCCATTACAGCCGGTATGCTGTTCCGGTTCACTGCCGGCAATGAATGGAACAAGCCGGGCATTGTCGCAGTTTTCCCCGGTAAGCGCCTGCACCTCAGGGTTGACCCAGTGATACTGAACGCCATCGGGCATCACCGGCGAGAAACCATGCTGAGGAATCTGTGCCATCAAAGCGGACCACACCGGCAGAGCGCCGGAAGCCCCGGTAAGCGCGGTCGGGCCGTTATCATCACGGCCAACCCAGGCAACGGCAACCAGATCTCCACTGAAGCCAGCAAACCATGAATCCCGGCCATCATCCGTGGTGCCCGTCTTACCCGCCAGCGTCAGCGAATCCGGCAAGCGCGAATAGGCGGACCGCCCCGTTCCCTCCTGCATGGTTTCCTGCATCGCGTACTGCACCAGATGGACTGCAGCCGGATCTGCCACCTGATCCACCTTCAGGCTGTAGCGAGACAATGGCTCGTTTCCGGCATCCGTCACCTCCCGGATAGTGCGGAGCGGAGTGTTGAAGCCGGACGTCGCCAGCCCCTGATACAACTGAGCCACATCAACCGGAGACAGGGAGAGTGCCCCCAACAGCATCGACGGGTAATCCGAAATGGGCGTCGTCACGCCAAACGCTCTCAGCGTGTCCTGTACTGCGGGGATACCAATATCGAGACCAATCCGGACCGTTGGCAAGTTGTAGGAGCGCGACAAGGCTTCGTGCAACGGCACCGGGCCTCGCTCACGACCGCCATAGTTTTTGGGCTGCCACCGACGACCATCGTCAAACTCCAGGGTAAACGCTTTGTCCTGAACCGGAGAAATCAGCGTGTATCGCTCCGGCTCAGACAGCGCCGCCAGATAGATAAAGGGCTTCACCAGCGATCCGATGGGCCGGCGGGCATCCACCGCCCGGTTAAAGCCCGCAAACCTCGGGTCCTTGCCCCCCACGAGAGCCAGCACCTCCCCCGTGTCCTTCGCCGTCACCACCAGAGCGGCTTCAAGCGCATCGGCGACCTTTCCGGAAGCCAGACGCGGTAAGGTATCACTGGCCGCCTGCTCAGCAGCCTGCTGCACTTCCGGGTTCAGCGTGGTGAAGATTCTCAGCCCCTCGCTCTGGAGATCCTCTTCCCGGTAGTCCCGCGCGAGGTGGCGGCGAACCAGATCAATGTAAGCCGGATAACGGTTGTCGGTGTACGACGGCTTGGCACTGAGCCCCAGCGGCCGGGTACTTGCCTCTTTCGCTTCCTGCCCGGAGATCACGCCCGCTTCGGCCATTTCTCCCAATACCAGGTTCCGCCGTGCCTTGGCCCGCTCCGGGTGACGGCGCGGGTTGTAGTAGCTGGGTCCCTTGACCATCCCGATCAGTAGCGCAATCTGATGCACTTCAAGATCCCTCAGCGAATCGCCAAAAAAGAACTGGCTGGCAAGACCGACGCCGTGAATCCCCCGGGTGCCCGCCTGCCCCAGATAGACTTCGTTCAGATAAGTCTCAAGAATATCGTCTTTGTCGTAATGAAGCTCCAGCAACACCGACATCAGCGCTTCATTACCTTTGCGCACCAGCGTCTGGTCACGGGACAGGAAAAAATTCTTCACCAGCTGCTGAGTCAGGGTGCTTCCCCCCTGGACAATTCGGCCCGCCTTGATATTCGCAATCATTGCACGGGCAATCGACAAGGGAGCTACGCCAAAGTGTTCATAAAACTGCCGGTCTTCCACTGCCATCAGCCCACCCACCAAAGCCGGCGGCACCTGCTCCAGCTCAACCAGAATCCGGTCTTCACGATGGGCTGGGTAGATCCCGCCAATCTGCGCGGGTTCCAGACGGACGATTGGCGATTGGGGGCCCTCTATCACTCTGAACGAAGCCACGCGATCACCCTGTATCAGAAGTGAAAGCCTTCGCCGCGGTTCGTCGCCATCCGGAAACGAAAACCCACGGGTACTGATCACAAACCGGCTACCATTGCGTTGCCAGCTTCCTGGCCGGCGGCCATCGCCGGCCCGATACCCTGCCAGTTCAAGTTCACGGATCAGGGCCGCCGCACTGACCCCAGCCCCATCGTAGAGTTCCAGTGGCCGGGCATAAACCCGGGAGGGCACCTCAAATCTACGCCCTTCAAAACGGGAAGTGACCACAGCGTCCAGATAAACCATCCAGCCAGCCAGCAGAACCAGACCCAAGGCTGAGGCACGAAACAGAAACCACCAGAGACCGGAGCGCTTGCGGCGAGGATGGGATTTCGGTGTTTTTTTACGGGGGGATGTTTTTTTACTCATGGCAGGATTATATCGAAGCAAAGACCGCTATCGGCAGGTCTGGTGTGTGTTATTTCTGTAATCTGGCCGTTATAGTGGAACTCTCCAAAAAACGAAAAATCAACGATTTCAAGGATCCCAGGAGCACAATGTGAGCGCCAACGGCCCGGATACACTGATCAAGGCACTGCAGAACCCGGAACTCTTCGACCACTCAGTGGCGGACTTCCGGGTGCTCGAGACCCACATTTCGCAGGTCCTGCTGACCGGGGAATACGCCTACAAAATAAAGAAGCCCATGGACTTCGGGTTTCTCGATTTTTCCACCCTGGAACGACGCAAGCATTTCTGTGAAGAGGAAGTACGCCTGAATCGCAGATTGGCCCCAGACCTCTATCTGGAAGTCGTACCGGTGACCGGCACCCCGGAACACCCTTCCCTGGGAGGGGAAGGCACTCCCTTCGAGTACGCCATTCGGATGCGCCAGTTTGATCAGAACGAATTGTTTGATGTGCGCCAGGAGCGTGGCGACCTGCCGCCGGAGCTACTCACCAGCCTGGCCCGACAGGTCGCCGGTTTTCATGAAACACTGCCGCCGGTGGCCGACGGGAAGCCCCTGGGCACGCCGGAAGCCGTTTATGCCGCCATGCAAGAGAATTTCGATCAGATTCGCCCGCTGCTGGACGACCCGAGCCTGCTCCGCCAACTGGACAATCTGGAAGACTGGACCCGCACCACCTTTGAGCGCCACCGGGATCTGATTGCCCATCGCCGGGCTCAGGGCCTGGTACGTGAATGCCATGGCGATCTGCACCTGGCCAATATCACCGTGTTCCAGGACCGGGTCACGGTGTTCGACTGCATTGAATTCAATGAACCGTTCCGCTGGATCGACGTGATCAATGACCTCGCGTTTCTGCTGATGGACCTGGAGTCCCGGAACGAACCGGCACTGGCGGCCCTGGTGCTGAACACCTATCTGGAATACCGCGGGGATTTCGAAGGCCTGGCCCTGTTACCGCTCTACAAGGCATACCGGGCCATGGTGCGTGCCAAGATTGCCCTGTTCACCCTGGGCAACCCGAGCCTGAATGACGGCGAAAAAGCCACTCTGAAACAACGTTATCAGGACTACGCTCAGCTGGCCGAAGACTATGGTGCCATCCCAAACCACTACCTGCTGGCCACCACCGGGCTCTCGGCCAGTGGTAAGACCTGTGTCAGTGCCGCCATGGCCGGAGAACTCGGTCTGGTCCGGCTGCGCTCCGACGTGGAGCGCAAGCGCCTGCATGGCCTGGCACCACTGGCCGACAGCAAGTCAGGTATTGGCACGGATCTGTACAGTGCAGAAGCCACGGAAAAAACCTACCAGCACCTGGCGACACTGGCTGGCGAACTCCTGGCATCGGGCCTGTCCGTCATTGTCGATGCGGCCTGCCTGAAAGAACGCGAGCGAGCCCTGTTCTCCGACGTGGCAGAGCAACAGGGCGTCCCGTTTGCCCTGTTGCACTGTGAGGCACCCGAGGACCTGCGCCGTGCCTGGGTACGCAAGCGCAAAGGCGATGCGTCGGAGGCGACAGAAGCCCTGCTGGATGCTCAGCAAACCTGGTTTGAACCACTGACCACTGAAGAAAAAACCCACACCGTGCACCTGCGCACCGACGATGAGCATGTCGCCGAAGCGGTCGCTGATCGTATCCGGCAACATCTGGGTATGGCGGAGCCAGCCCAAGGCTGACGTCGGGCCCGGCCTCAGGCCGGGCCCGCTATACTGTGACAGGTACTTTCAGCTATCCCTGTGAGGTATGAGATGGACGACATTCAAGAAAGCGATCTGCAGACGATCGATCATCCGCTCTACGAGCTTCTCCGCAATGAAGACATCAAGGCCTTCAATGCAGAAAAAGCCAGACAGGCCGAGCTACCCAGTTTTGCGCACGGAGATTTCAGGGGGCTGGATCTGCGAGGCATGGATGCCAAAGGACTGGACTTCCGCCACGGCTATTTTCGAGGAGCTGATCTGCGCGGCATTGACTTCTCGAAGTCCCGGATGGAAGGCGTCAGCATTGCCAGCGCCAAGATTTCGGGATGCTACTTCCCTCACCGTCTGGAGGCAGACGAGATCGTAATGTCGCTCAACCACGGTACCCGCATGCGCTACGCCATCCTGCCCAAATGAATCTGCCAGTCACGGAGTGGCAAGCAATTGCCGCAGCCAGCGATCTCACCCCGGGCCAGTTCCTGGAATTCCGCCTGACACAAACAACCGGGGAGCCGGCCGGCGCGCCTCTGACCGGCTTTGCCTTTCTGGATGGCGACACACCACGGGCCTACCTCAACGCATGCCCACATCTTGGCATCGAGCTGAATTGGTTACCGGGCCGTTTCATGGACGTCGATAACCTGTTTATCCAGTGCTCCACTCACGGCGCCCTGTTCAAACCCGGGAGTGGAGAGTGTATCGCCGGCCCGTGTCAGGGAGACGCCCTGACGCCTCTGGAGATCCGCCTGCAGAACGGAGAAGTTCAGGTCAGGGCTCAAGACTGACCGGCACTTCTTCAAGCAAGTCCAGCCGGCCCGAAGGATTGCCGTCTTCAGTGGCCAGGGCGGCGCGATAAGCAATGACTTCGACTCCGGCTTCGCAGGCTTGTCGAAGCAATTGACCGTATCGAGCATCAATGTGATCGGCGGGCCGAACCTGTTCAATGCCAGTATGGTTCACCACAAAGAACAACACGGCCCGGTCTCCCTGCGCCACCTGTGCCATCAGTTCCCTCAAATGTTTCTGCCCCCGCTCGGTCACCGCGTCGGGAAAAAACCCTTCACCACCGTCGGCCAGGGTCACATTCTTTACTTCCACCCATGCATCGGGCTCTTGCCCATGCCCGGACAACAACAAATCTATCCGGCTCTTTTCCGAGCCATAACGCACCTCTGCCCGGCATTCAGCGTACCCCGACAGGCTTTTCACCACGCCAGCCTCAATTGCCGCGCGCGCCTGCGCGTTGGGACGAGCTGTATTCACGCAGGCCAGCACCCCGGGCAAGGTCTCCACCAGCTCCCAGGTATACGGCAGTTTGCGCTTGGGATTATCGCTTCGGCTCAGCCAAACCCGGGCATTATCCGGCTGACATCCCAGCATAGACCCCGTATTCGGGCAATGTGCGGTTACCTCTGAGCCATCCGGCAGCCTCACGTCTGCCAGGAAGCGTTTATAGCGGCGAATCAGCCGCCCTTCGACTAATGGTTCTGGAAACTTCATGTGCTCTCCGCAAAAAGTACCTGTCACAAGGCTGGCACCCCTGTGACTTATCTGCTATTTTCCGCAAATTCCCGTTTCAGGACGAACGCTATCCAGGGTACAACCGCGCGGCCATTCAGGCGCGGAAGGGAACAAAGCGTTCTTGTGAAGTACAAACAAGAGGCCGGGTTCAATGGCAAACACTGCAGAACAACCACGCGAACGTTTTACCAACTTCACCCCTTATGAAATGAACAAGGGTGAAGAATACATGAGTGCGGAAATGCTCCAGCACTTCAAAGATCTGCTGCTGCAATGGAAACAGGAGCTGATGGAAGAAGTCGACCGCACCATGCACCATATGCAGGAAGACGCAGCAAACTACGCGGATCCCAGCGACCGTGCAACCCAGGAAGAAGAATTCAGCCTGGAACTGCGCACCCGGGACCGCGAGCGCAAGCTGATCAAGAAGATCGACCAGACTGTCGACCGCATTGACAAAGATGACTATGGCTTCTGTGATCAGTGCGGTGTCGAGATTGGCATTCGTCGGCTTGAGGCACGCCCGACAGCAACTCTGTGCATCGACTGTAAGACCCTGGCAGAAATCCGCGAACGCCAGACTGGCATCTGACGCCGGTCAGGGCTGGCAGCGGTTCCGCTGCCAGCTCGCGCACGCCAATGGCGACGTCACATTACCGTGGGCGGTTTGCCCCCTCCCCGACTGGCCCCCTGCATTTTGGCTCCCTTGTCACCGCGCTGGCCAGTTGGCTCGAAGCCAGGTCAGCAAAGGGCGATTGGCTGGTCCGCATTGAAGACCTGGACCCCCTGAGAGAACCTCCGGAAGCCACCGGGCAGATTCTGAACTCTCTGGAATGCCACGAACTGATTCCGGATGAACCAATACGGTTTCAGTCCCGACGCCACAGCGCCTACCGTCAAGCCATTTCGACACTGCTAGAAAAGCGCAAGGCCTACCGCTGCCAGTGCTCCCGCAAACAACTTAAAGAACATCATGGCCGGCATCCCAACCGCTGCCGCCGGGGCTTGCCCCAGGTCAGTAATGACTTACATGCAATTCGCTTCGCGCTGGACAGCGAGTCCAGCCTCTGGCCCGATCTTCTGCTTGGCCCACAGAGGCAAACGGTCCACGCCGAGCTGGACGATCCCGTGATACTGCGCAAGGAAGGTTTTTTCGCCTATCAACTCGCCGTCGTGGTGGACGACATTGATCAGGGCATTACCCACGTAGTGCGCGGGTCAGATTTGTTGGAAATGACCGCCCAACAGCAACAGATTTTCCGGGCGCTGGGCGCGGAACCTCCACAATGGCTGCACATTCCCGTCATTCTCAACGAACAAGGCCAGAAACTCAGCAAACAAACTCACGCGCCAGCCCTGGATGATACCCAGCCCGCCCAGAACCTGACGGCGGCTCTGAAAGCCCTTGGGCAAAATCCTGATCACTCACTGGCGCATGCTTCACCCCAAGACGTACTGGCCTGGGGGCTGGCCAACTGGCAACGACGCGCCATTCCCCTGACATCCGCGCAAGCCCATGGTATAACCGGCGTGACACTTTCGCCTTCGGAACGATGACGCGATGTATATCTACCGCCTGGTGTTTCTCCTGGTACTGGCCATCTACATTTTCTCCCCCAACATTCTGGATTGGTGGACGTCTCCCGAAAATGCCTGGTACAGCCCCTACGTGATCTGGGGCGGACTGATTGCCATCGGTTTCTGGCTGGAATGGCGACGGGACCCCAATGAGTTTTAGCGCAACCGGCCTGTTAACGGCCAGCCTTCTGTACCTGATCGTTCTGTTTGGTATCGCCTGGGGAACCGAACGCGGCACCATACTGCGCCGCTGGGTCCGACACCCGGTTATCTACACCCTGAGCCTCGGGGTGTACGCCGGAATCTGGGCAGTGTATGGCGCCATCGGTATGGCGGCCGACTCCGGCTACGGATTTCTTGCTTATTACCTGGGCATCAGCGGAGCCTTTCTGCTGGCACCGGTGCTGCTGAACCCGATCCTGCGTATCGGGCGGGCCTATCAGCTCACGTCACTGGCCGACCTGTTTGCCTATCGTTATCGCAGCCAGTGGGCAGGCACGCTGGTCACGCTGTGTTCCGCAGCCGCTATTCTCGCCTTGCTCAGCATGCAAATACAGGCCGTCTCGGTTTCAGCCAGCCTGCTGGCACCGGACGCGTCCCCGAAAGTCATCAGCGTCATGTTCAGTCTGACCGTGGTGCTGTTCACCATGCTTTTTGGTGCCCGTCGGCACCAATCTTCCGGGAACCATCAGGGGCTGGTCTTGGCCATCGCCTTCGACTCACTGGTCAAGGTGGCTGCGCTTCTGGTTCTGGGGGGCGTCATTCTGTTCAACGTCTTTGGCGGCACCAACGGGCTTGAAGAGTGGCTGACAGAGACCTCCCACCCTGAAGCCACCATGGCCATGGCCATCAATGACGGCAGCTGGCGCGCCCTGCTGCTGATGTCTTTCGCCGCCGCTTTGGTACTGCCTCATATGTACCACATGACATTCAGCGAGAACCCCTCTCCGCGGGCTCTGGCGAAAGCAAGCTGGGGCCTGCCGCTGTACCTGCTCCTGATCGGGTTACCAGTCCCCCTGATCGTCTGGGGCGGCCAGGCTCTTCTGGTTGACGCTCCGCCCGCCTTTTTCAGCATCGGCGTGGCCCAGGCCCTCGACAGCCCGGCCCTGACGCTGCTGATGTACATCGCCGGACTCTCCGCAGCCAGCGGCCTGATGATCGTCAGCACCCTGGCGTTGTCCGGCATGGTGCTCAACCACGTTGTCCTGCCCCTGAAAACTCCCCGGGATCAGGGCGATATCTATCGCTGGCTGCAGTGGGTCAAGCGCCTGCTGATCGCCGTCATTCTTTTCCTTGCCCTGCTGTTCCACGAGACGATAGGGCGGCATCTGGACCTTGCCATTCTTGGCGCCATTTCACTATCCGGCACCCTGCAACTTCTCCCCGGGGCGCTTGGCGTGATTTACTGGCCGGAGGGGAACCGACGCGGCCTGATTGCCGGGCTAGTCACCGGCCTGCTCATCTGGCTGGTGACCATGGTCCTGCCCTTCTCGGTGGCTGCCGACATCCTGTCCTGGATGAAACTCCCCATCACCCCGGGCTACGATAACTGGCACCTGTTCACCTTCATCAGCCTGACAGCGAACATCAGTGTCTTTGCCCTGTTTTCCATCATCAGCCCGGCCTCACCGGAAGAGACCAGTGCGGCACAGGCATGCTCAATGGGTGCCCTGTCCCGCCCTCAGAGGCGAGAGTTACTGGCAGCCTCGTCCAACGAATTTGTACAGCAGCTGGCGGAACCACTTGGTATTCGAGTGGCCCGCCGGGAAGTGGAGCGGGCACTGAGCCAGCTCAAACTCCCGAACGTCGAGTTTCGCCCCTACCAACTGAGGCGACTCCGGGACCAGGTTGAGATCAATCTGTCCGGGCTACTCGGCCCCGCTGTCGCCAGAGATATCGTGAAGCGTCATCTGGGCTTCAAACCGCTCACTCACGGCGGGACCGGGCAGGATATCCGCTATGTGGAACGGGCCCTGGGCGACTATCAGAATCAACTGACCGGGCTCGCCGGCGAGCTCGACAACCTTCGCCGCCATTACCGACAGACCCTTCAGAACCTGCCCATTCCCGCCTGCTCCGTTGGCGAGGATGGGGAAATTCTGATGTGGAACCACGCCATGGAGAGCCTGACCAACATTTCCGCAGAAGAAGTGGTGGGCGCCAAACTACTGGCTCTGCCAGAGCATTGGCATGCATTGCTGGACGATTTCAACCGGGGGGACGAGCTGCACCGTTACAAGCACCGGCTTGATCTGCGTGGTAAGCCGCACTGGCTGAATCTGCACAAAGCGGCTCTGAGCGGCCCGGACCACCCCGAGGGCGGCTCCATCATTCTGGTGGAAGACCAGACCGAAACCCGCCTGCTTGAGGACGAACTGATGCACAGCGAGCGCCTGGCATCCGTCGGCCGCCTGGCAGCCGGCGTCGCCCACGAAATCGGCAATCCCGTTACCGGCATCTCGTCACTGGCCCAGAACCTGAAACTGGAAACCGACGACCCGTCCATTCTGGAAACAGCAGACCAGATTCAGCAACAAACACGGCGGATTTCAACCATCCTGCAGTCTCTGATGAATTTTGCCCGGACAGGCAACCATGCACATGCAAACCGCTATGAACCCGTAGTCCTGCACCGCTGTGTCAACGAATCCATCAACCTTCTGTCACTCAGTGACAAGGGTCTGGGCATCCGGTTTGTGAACGAATGCCCGCCAGATTTACAGGTGCTCGGCGACGAACAGCGGCTGGTTCAGGTGTTTATCAACCTGCTGGCCAACGCCCGGGATGCCTCGCCCGATGGCGGTACCATTCTGGTCAGTGGAAAGGCCGATGGCTACTCCGCTATCATCGAGGTCGTTGACGAAGGCTCCGGCATTCCAGCCGATCAGCTGGATCATATTTTCGAGCCGTTTTACACCACCAAGGCCCCCAACCAGGGTACCGGGCTTGGCCTCTCACTGGTGTACAGCATTATTGAAGAACATTATGGCAACATTCAGGTGGAGAGCCCATCCGGCCCGGAGAGCAGTCGTGGCACCTGCGTAAGACTCCGCCTGCCTGCCTACGAGCCTGAAGCCGAAACCGGCAACAGCCGCCCGAACGAAAGGTCGTGAACACCCTATGCCCCGCATCCTGATTGTTGAAGACGAAGACATCATCCGCTCGGCGGTTCGAAAGCTGCTCCAGCATGCTGGTTACGAGGTCTCCGATGCTGTGTCGGTAGAAGAGGCTGAAGGCCTGGACCCGGACAGTTTTGACCTTGTTATAACCGACCTGAGACTGCCTGGCGCCGCTGGCACTGAAATGATCAATCGCGCCCCCAACACACCAGTCCTGATCATGACGAGTTATGCCAGCCTGCGATCCGCCGTGGATTCGATGAAGATGGGAGCCGTGGACTATATCGCCAAACCCTTCGACCACGATGAAATGCTCGCTGCGGTCGACAACATCCTCACCCGAAGGGCCGCAAGCAACAACGACGGCCCGGATAATGACACCCCAGCGTCGCGGAACCAAACCGATTCGGACCCATCCGAAATCATGTTTGGGCAGTGCGAGCCGATGCAGAAGGTGTTCACCCTGATCCGGAAAGTAGCCCCAACCGAGACCACCGTGCTCATCCAAGGCGAATCCGGCACCGGGAAAGAGCTCGCAGCCCGCGCCTTGCACCTGCTTAGCCCGCGCGCCAGCAAACCCTTGATATCAGTCAACTGCGCAGCAATCCCGGAGAGCCTGATTGAATCCGAGTTGTTCGGCCACGAAAAAGGCGCCTTCACCGGCGCCGTCTCTGCCCGAACGGGGCTGATTGAAGCAGCTGACGGAGGCAGCTTGTTTCTGGATGAAATAGGAGAGCTGCCCGCCGAGGCCCAGGCTCGACTGCTTCGGGTCCTTCAGGAGAGCGAAATCCGAAGAGTGGGCTCCACCCAGAGCCGAACCGTGGATGTTCGGATGATTGCCGCCACCCACCGAAATCTGAAGGCCATGACCCGAACCGGCGAGTTCCGGGAAGACCTTTACTACCGGCTGAACGTCATGCAGATTCGCCTCCCCCCCTTGCGGGAACGCCGGGCGGACATCCTTGGCCTGGCCGGAAAATTTCTGAAACGCCAGGCCGGCAAACTCGGGCGGCCAGACCTGACTCTGAGCCCAGAGGCCATGCTGGCCCTGGAACGTTACCGCTGGCCTGGTAACGTCCGGGAGCTTGAGAACGCCATAGAGCGTGCTTCTATTCTGACCGACGGCAATATCATCGCGCCTTCGGTGCTGGACCTGGACAGTGACTCGTCCGACGAATATATCCCGGAGACCCTGGTGGAGGGCAACAACGAACAAACTTCTGCCCGGGATGCCGACGCCTCCAACGATCTGTCTCTGGAAGATTACTTCCAGCATTTTGTACTTGAAAATCAGGACCGTATGAGCGAGACCGAACTCGCACAGAAACTGGGCATCAGCCGAAAATCGTTATGGGAGCGCCGCCAGAGGCTGGGCATTCCACGCAAGAAAAACTGAACCAAAAAATGAACCCCGCCTCAGTTGTTACCCTCTGTTCCTCTCGGTAACACATCCTCCACCAGGAGCGAGCCCCGGGTAACACTTTCACCGGGTACGGGGTAACACTTACACCCCACGTTTTTATAACCGACTGTTATTAAAGGGTTTTCAAAAACTGGCACGCGCTCTGCAACCTATTAAGCGCACGACAACAAAAACAACAGTGACAATGCAGCGCCAAAACAAAAACAAATAGCTGCACAAGCACCCGGCAACAAAAACAAGAACTGGGTGCAAGCGAACTGAGCGTTTTGGGTACTATGCTTTTTAGGGGTCCCACGGCACATGCGAGTTGTAGATGTAGAGAAGAATCGTCTTTCAGGCGACACTACAGATACTTTAAAACCCGCCCTGTGTTTCTGGCCACTCTGTGTATTCAAAGCTTTCCGTTTGCGCTGCTTAGCGTCCTTATCTTGAGGGCAACTCAGTGGGGTAAAAAAACAGAGAAGAATCCCGACAACAACAAAAACAATGCAGATCGTCAACGCTTTCAGGGCGGATTCGTGAAAACGGGTCCGCCTTTTGATTATCTGGCCCAGCCCCTTATAGCCCTTTCAGCCTCGCCCAAACCAAAGCATTCCCCGAAAGTCTCCCGTAAACATGTGCAATTGCTGCTCAAACCGTTAAAATCCCCGTTTTTGCGCATCGCACGCACGGAATTCCATGCCTAAACGACTTGTTGAAAAACTCCGCTCCTTCATTCCCGGGAACGGGAAAAAGAAAGCCCGCCACTATCAGCGGCAGGAGATCCCGAGAGATCAGCACAACATCTCCCGCTCGATGATCAGTGAAGCTGCCAAGAAGGTACTGCACCGGCTGAACAAGTCGGGCTACGAGGCCTATCTGGTGGGCGGCGGCGTTCGGGACATTCTCCTCGGAGGCCAGCCCAAAGACTTTGACATTGCCACTAACGCGACGCCGGAAGAGGTTCATGACCTGTTCCGGAACTCGCGCCTGATCGGCAGGCGATTCCGCATCGTCCATGTCGTGTTTGGGCGGGAGATCATTGAGGTCACCACATTCAGAGGCAATGCCCGGGATACCAGCGACGATCTGGCTGACGATGAGCACAAGACCAGCGAACACGGCCTGCTGCTCCGGGACAACGTCTATGGCAATCAGGAAGAAGATGCCCTGCGTCGGGATTTCACCATCAACGCGCTTTATTACTGCATTCGGGATTTCTCCATCATCGACTTCGCCAATGGCGTTCAGGACCTGAACACCCGGCAAATCCGCCTGATCGGAGACCCCGACACCCGGTATCGCGAAGATCCCGTCCGGATGCTGAGAGCCATCCGCTTCGCGGCGAAACTGGATTTCGAGATCGAACCGGAAACCGAGGCGCCCATTCGTGAGCTGGCCCCTCTGCTGACCCATATTCCACCAGCCAGACTGTTCGACGAAGTTCTGAAATTGTTCTCTGCCGGCCATGGTGAAGCCACCTATCATTTGCTCCAGCAATACAACCTGCTGGCACCGCTGTTCCCGGAAACCGCGCGCGCACTGGCCACAGGGGAGCCCGATACACTGATTCTGCAGGCCCTGAGAAACACCGATGCCCGGATAGCCCAGGGTAAATCCGTCACGCCTTACTTCCTGTTCGCCGCCATGCTCTGGCCCGCACTGCAAGTAGAATGGCGCCGCCGCCAGGATAATGGCGACCCGGTTCAGCCCGCCCTTCATGGCGCCATCGGCAAGGTGATCGGACGCCAGATTCAGGCAACGTCCATCCCGAAACGTTTCTCCGGCCCCATGAAGGAAATCTGGGAACTGCAGATGCGCCTGCCCCGAAGGCAGGGAAAACGGGCGTTCGGCACCATGGCCCACCCCCGCTTCCGTGCGGCCTATGATTTCCTGCTTGTGCGCGAAGCAGCCGGCGAGCTGGAACCCGGCCTTGGGCAATGGTGGACGAGTTTCCAGCAGGCCGATGAACGCAAGCAAGAAAAAATGCTTTCTGAGCTTGGTGCTGCCGGCCCAAAGAAAAGACGCCGAAAACGCAAGCCCGTCAGAAAGCCCGAGCAGTCATGACCACAGACGCCTACGTCGGACTCGGAAGCAATCTGGACGATCCGGCGATCCAACTGGCCCGGGCGGTTTCGGAACTGGCTGGCTTGCCCGGGACCACTCTGGTCGCGCAGTCGCCGTTTTACGCGAGCCGGCCAGTGGGCCCCCAGGACCAGCCTGATTTCGTCAATGGTGCCGTTTGGCTACGGACCCGTCTTCCTGCCCATGAGCTACTTGACCACCTGCAAGCCATTGAGCATGCCCATGGCCGCGAGCGGCTGAGGCATTGGGGCCCCCGAACGCTGGATCTTGACCTTTTGCTCTATGGGCAGGAATCCATCCGGGACCCCCGCCTGACGGTTCCTCATGCCGAGTTGCCCGATCGCGACTTCGTTTTGCAACCGCTGCTTGACCTTAATCCCGGTCTGACACTCCCGGATGGCCAGTCAGTGGCAAGGCTGCGCACCCTCTGTGCAGACAACCAGCTGCGCAAACTCCCACCCAAGGCCGGAACCTGAGCGCACTCAGGCCTGACAGACCATGCTACTCTTGTGTCTTATACACCCCGGGATTTACATTAACGCTCTGAACACTGACTGACCCGGCCCGATACTGGCCCATCCACCCAAAAGGCAAGGATTTTATGGCAGTTACCATCAACACTCTGCGGGAATACAAACAGAAAGGCGAAGCCTTCTCGGCACTGACCTCCTACGATGCGACGTTTGCGCAGGTGGTCAGCGAAGCCGGCGTTGATGTCATCCTGATCGGTGACTCCCTCGGCATGGTACTTCAGGGCCACGACAGCACCCTCCCGGTGACCATGGAGCAGATGATCTACCACACCAGTTGCGTGGCGCGAGGCAACAAAGGCTCTCTGATCATGGCGGACATGCCGTTCATGTCTTATGGCACAGTCACCGATGCCCTGGACAACGCCGCAGAGCTGATGCGCGCTGGCGCGCACATGGTCAAACTCGAAGGCACCGACTGGATGAAAGACACCATTGAAGCCTTGAGCGAGCGCGGCGTACCAGTGTGTGCTCATCTGGGATTAACCCCTCAGTTTGTTAATAAACTTGGCGGTTACAAAGTGCAGGGCCGGGATGAAAAGGCCGCCGAAGCCATGATCGAGCATGCCTGTGAGCTGGAAGCAGCCGGTGCAGACATCATCCTTCTGGAGTGCGTGCCAGCGCCGCTGGCAGCCCGCATTACTCAGGCCGTCAAAGCACCGGTGATCGGCATTGGTGCAGGCTCGGACACCGACGGCCAAGTGCTGGTACTGCACGATATGCTCGGCGTCACCACCGGCCGGAAACCCCGCTTCGTCAAAAACTTCCTGGCCGATACCGGCTCGATTCCTGAAGCCATCACAGCCTACGCCAAGGCCGTTAAAGAGCGGTCTTTCCCAGCTGAGGAGCATACGTTCAAGGCATGAGAACCGTACACTCACTAAAAGAACTACGAACAATCCTCCGAGGGTATCGCCAACAGGGCAAAACCATCGGCCTGGTGCCCACCATGGGCAACCTGCATGAGGGGCATACCTCGCTGGTCCGGAAAGCTGCTGAGGCCTCCGACATCGTTGTAACCAGCATCTTCGTCAACCCAATGCAGTTCGGTGCAGGAGAAGACCTGGACACTTACCCGAGAACCCTCATGGAAGACCAGCGGAAGCTGGCCGAGGCAGGCAATACGCTGGTGTTTGCACCCAATGCCGAAGAAGTCTATCCGGAAGGCCTGGCGAACCAGACCAAAGTGGTGGTTCCTGAAGTCAGTGAAGGACATTGTGGCGCCAGCAGGCCTGGCCACTTCGAAGGCGTCGCAACGGTCGTCACCATGCTGTTCAACATGGTCCAGCCAGACATTGCGGTCTTCGGAGAAAAAGATTTCCAGCAGCTGGCAGTGATCCGGAAGCTGACCAGAGACCTGATGATCCCCGTGGAAATCATAGGCGCCCCGACGGTCAGGGAAGAGGACGGTCTGGCCAAGAGTTCCCGCAACGGCTATCTGACTGAAGACGAGCGGGCAGTGGCCCCAACGGTATTCCAGACGCTGAAAGAAACGGCAGACCAACTGGCACAGGGGCGAAATGACTACGGCACTCTGGAGCAGGCTGCCCGACAGTCGTTGACGAACGCGGGCCTGCGCCCTGACTACTTCAACATCGTGAACAGCCTCACGCTGAAGCCTGCCAGCGGCCAAGATCAAGAGATCACGCTGCTGGTTGCAGCGTTCCTGGGCACCACTCGACTGATCGATAATCTTTCGGTCAAACGGTAAGCCAGAGACATGGAGTCACATTACCAATGGAAAGGATCGCCTGATGCCTGACACTAACGCCACATTGACCAGCCGAAAGGAATGGCTGGCCCTTAATGCGGCCCGGGAACAACTTGCCGCCACCCACATGCGTGACCTGTTCCGGGATGACCCGGACAGGGCAACCCGCTACCAGGTTGAGGGAGCTGGCCTTACGCTGGATTTCTCCCGCAACCGTTTAACGGATGAAAGCCTTCAGCACCTGCTTCAACTGGCTCAGGCCTGCGGCCTGGAGAAACGGAGAGCTGCGCTGTTTGATGGTGACATCGTTAATGTGACCGAACACCGGCCCGCCCTGCATACCGCCCTGAGAGCAGACGAAAGCAGCGTGGTGTGCGTTCAGGGCGAAAACATAGTGCCGGAGATTCACCGCACGCTGGCGCGAATGGAAGCTCTGACCAACGCAGTCCATAGCGGAGAGCGAACCGGGTTCACCGGAGACCGTTTCACCGACGTGGTCAGTATCGGCATTGGCGGCTCATTCCTGGGCCCCAAACTGGTGGCCGAGGCACTTCACCCATACCGACAAGGCTCGATCACCTGCCACTTTGTTGCCAACATTGATGGCACCGACGTTACCGAAACCCTGTCCACGCTGAAGCCCGAGACAACGCTGTTCCTGGTGCAATCCAAGTCCTTCCGGACGCAGGAGACTCTGGAAAACAGCCTGGTTGCCCGACAGTGGTTCCTGGATAACGGCGGGACCGATGCCGCCGTTGCCAAACATTTCATGGCCGTCACGGCCAACGTGGAGGAAGCCAGACGCTTCGGCATCAAGCCCGACAACACCTTTCCGATGTGGGACTGGGTCGGAGGCCGTTATTCGCTGTGGTCCGCCATCGGCCTGCCGATTGCGCTCACCCTGGGGATGAAACACTTCAGGGCACTCCTGGCGGGCGCCAGAACAATGGATGAGCATTTCAGGCAGGCGCCACCGGAAGCCAACCTGCCCGTGATCATGGCTATGCTCAGCATCTGGTACACCAACTTCTGGGATGCCCAGAGCCACGCCGTTCTACCGTACGATGAATACCTGAAATTCCTGCCAGAGCACTTGCAGCAACTGGACATGGAAAGCAATGGCAAGCGCGTTACCCAGCGCGGGGCTGACGTGAACTACCAGACAGGCCCCATTCTTTGGGGAGGCGTTGGTGCCAATGGCCAGCACGCCTACCATCAGCTCATCCATCAGGGCACCCGACTGATCCCCGCGGATTTCATCATCCCGCTGAAAGCTCGCCACCCCGTGGCCCATCACCAC
Source organism: Marinobacter daepoensis DSM 16072 (assembly GCF_000421165.1). Lineage (GTDB taxonomy): Bacteria > Pseudomonadota > Gammaproteobacteria > Pseudomonadales > Oleiphilaceae > Marinobacter > Marinobacter daepoensis. The sequence goes on along the minus strand of NZ_ATWI01000010.1, from coordinate 417,981 downwards.
GCGGCGCTGTTTGCCAACTGCCTGAGCCAGGCCCGGGCCATGATGGCGGGGAAAACCGAGGCAGAAGCCGAGCAGGAACTGCTGGACACCGGCCTAGCCCCGGATGCTGCCCGCCGCCTGGCCCCCCATAAAGCGATCCCTGGCAACCGCCCGTGCAACATCCTGCTTATGGAACAGCTAACGCCAGAGTCACTCGGAGCACTGATCGCACTCTATGAGCACCGCACCTTTGTCCAAAGCGTGATCTGGGACATCGACTGTTTTGACCAGTGGGGGGTCGAGCTGGGCAAACAGATCGGCAACGAAATTCTGCCCAGACTTTTGGGAGGGGCTCAGGGTGGCTCGGCCGGTGACAGCGCGACCGACAACCTGATCCGGTTATTTCTAAGCAGGGGCTGAAGCGGAGACCTGTCGCTCCCGCCAGCTAAAATCCACGGGCCAGAGTTTCTGGTCCCGCTGGTAGGCACGCCAGAGCTCTCCGTAGCACTCACCACACACCGGGTGTTGATCGCCCGGCGCGATGTCGGCCAGCGGCCTCAGGACAAAGGCGTTTTTGAGAATTTCGGCCCGGGGCAACTCAACGCCATCCACGGTACCGACGGCATCCCCCCAGGTCAGGATATCCAGATCCAGAGTCCGGGGGCTGAATTTCGGGGCGCTCGCTTTTCGGCCATTATCGGCCTCCAGCGCTTTAAAACGCCGGGAAAGCCTCCCAACGGGCTCGTCGGTGTCCACGCCCACCACCAGATTCAGAAAGTTCGAGCCATCAAACCCCACCGACTCACTTTCGTAGACCGGCGAGATCACAAGATCCCCAAACCAATCGGCCAACGCATCCAGCGCAGCGGTGACATGCCGGTAACGATCAATATTGCTGCCAATGCTGACGTACACCCGCTTCACTTCCTATCTCCCCGCTCAATACGCACACCCACCGAACGCGCAGCCGGTACCGCCCCGGGCTTACTCAGCGTCAGGCGAAGCCAGCGAACCCCGAACTCAGACTGTAGCAACGCTGCAACGTCTTCCGCTGCCTTTTCCAGCAGGCTGGGCTGGAGTGACTGCAGACACTCACTGACTTTCGCACTGACCTCCGCGTAGTCGAGAGCATCCGCCACATCATCACTCGCACCCGGAACCGAATTATCCCAAGCCAGCTCAAGATCCACGACCAGCTGCTGGGTGATCTCCCTCTCCCAGTCATACACACCAATCACCGCGTCCACCGCGAGCCCCTCAATCAGGACGGTGTCTCTTACACCTTTAGCCAAACTGGTCTCCCGAGTCTTCCACTCTTGGCTGATTGAACATTACACAAGCAGACGATACTGTGACTTTTTGCCGGTCTGCCCGTGTCCGGGCGGGCATTTTCTCACAGAATACAGGGCTCAGTCTCTGCACATTGGTCTTGCGATGGATGCTAACAGCCAAGCATTTCTGATTGTCTTACTCTGCGCAGGTGCGTATCTGGGCGGCTCAGTGCTGTTCGCGATCCCCGTTTGCCGACACTGGAAACTCCCGGACCCACGAGCCCTGGGGTCCGGCAACCCGGGTGCAACCAACGTCTATCGCGCCGGAGGCTGGCAACCCGCCGTAGCCACCCTGGCGCTCGACGCCTTCAAAGGCTGGCTGCCCGTCTGGCTGGCACACACCTTTGGAATGTCCATTCTGGTTCAGGCCATGGTTGCACTGTTCGCCGTAACCGGCCATATGATCCCGGCCTTTTACCGTTTCAAAGGGGGCAAAGGCGTCGCTACCGCACTGGGAGCGGGTCTGGCTCTGGCACCACTCACCACGATCATCATGGCTTGCTTGTGGCTGGCGGTGATCTGGCGCTGGCGCATTTCGGCCCTGGCATCACTGGTAGCCATTGCCAGCGGCCCGGCCATCAGCGCGCTGCTGGAACCGGAAACCCTGCCACTGTTCGGCCTTCTGGCCCTTCTGATCGTTGTGCGGCATCGCAACAATCTGATACGCCTTGCCCAGGGGCGCGAAACCGGGCTTTAGATGTCGAGCACCTAATCCACCAGCCCGTTCTGACGGGGCTCGGCCACCGGTGGCAGGGTATTCATCGGCCACCGGGGCACCGCCACAATCCGTTCTCCGTCCCGCTGCCCCACGCTTAAACGCCGGGCACCGGCATAGGCAATCATCGCACCGTTATCCGTGCAGAATTCGGGGCGGGCATAAAAGACTGACCCACCGAGCTTTTGGGCCATAACTTCCAGAGCTGAACGCAAACGTTTATTGGCACTCACTCCACCAGCAATCACCAGACGCAGGCAGCCGGTCTGTTGCAGCGCCCGGCGACACTTGATCGTCAGTGTATCCACCACCGCCGCTTCGAAAGCCAGAGCAATGTCGGCTTTTTCCTGCTCACCCAGTTTGCCGGCGTCCGAGGCCGCATTCACCGTATTCAAGGTGAAGGTCTTAAGACCGCTGAATGAGAAGTCCAGGCCGGGCCGGTCGGTCATAGGCCGAGGGAACCGGTACCGTCCTTCCGTGCCCTTTTCTGCCAGCGCCGCCACTCTCGGTCCTCCGGGGTAATCCAGCCCCAGCATCTTGGCAGCCTTATCAAAGGCTTCACCTGCCGCGTCGTCCACCGACTCCCCCAACATCTCGTACTCGCCGATCCCGTCAACCCGGACCAGTTGGGTATGACCTCCAGACACAAGCAATGCCACAAACGGGAAAGCCGGCGGGTTATCCTCCAACATCGGGGCCAGCAAATGCCCTTCCATGTGATGCACCCCCAGGACCGGCACCCCCAGCGCAAATCCAAGCGCGTGAGCGACAGAACCTCCCACCATCAAGGCTCCGATCAGGCCAGGCCCTGCCGTGTAGGCAATACCCTCGATATCTGAACGCGTTTTCCCCGCCTGCACCAACACCTGATCACAGAGAGGCAACAGTTTGCGCACATGGTCGCGGGAAGCCAGTTCGGGCACAACACCACCATAATCAGCGTGCATATCGATCTGACTGTAAAGCGCGTGAGCAAGCAGCCCCTGCTGGTCGTCATACAGGGCCACACCGGTCTCATCACAAGACGTTTCAATACCGAGAATCAGCATAATGGGTACTAAATCTGAAAAGTGTCTGAAGTGTTCCGGGCATTTTAGCAGAAACCCGAAAGCTTCCGGCAGTTTCATTGAACAGTGATTGACCTGAGCCAGCCCAACGGCTATTATTGCCGCCCTAAAATATGCACTGGTCGAGTTTTAGCCAATCTGACCAGGGATCGAGCCGCACGGCCAGTCCTGCGGAACACATTGAAACCGAATCTATCAGGTAGGTGATTTTCGAATGCCAGCTGTTAAAGTGAAAGAGAATGAGCCATTTGACGTAGCACTGCGTCGCTTCAAGCGTTCTTGCGAAAAAGCCGGTGTACTGTCAGAAGTACGTCGTCGTGAACACTACGAGAAGCCGACCGCTGTTCGTAAGCGTAAAGCAGCTGCTGCCGTTAAGCGTCATCTCAAGAAGCTTCAGCGGGAACAGCGCAAGTTCGAGCGTCTGTACTGAGTTCAGGCGAGCATCGACTGCACAACTGATTGCCGGAATGGCGTTTTGCCTTACCCGGCAAGCTGAAAATGCCGCCGAGGCCTGGCTTCGGCGGCATTTTTGGCTATGGCGAAAGCAGACTCGCAACCGGCACCCGGGCTGAAGTGGAGCCATCATGAGCGGACTGATTCCTCAACGTTTTGTTGAAGACCTGCTGGATCGAATTGACCTGGCAGAACTGATCGGCTCACGGATCACCCTGAAAAAGGCCGGCGCCAACTACAAAGCCTGCTGCCCGTTCCACGACGAGAAAACACCGTCGTTCAATGTCCGTCCAGATAAAGGTTTTTATCACTGTTTCGGGTGCGGCGCGCACGGGGATGCCATCAGCTTCGTTCGTGAATTTGACGGCCTGGGCTTTACTGATGCGGTCGAGGAACTCGCCAAACGCGCAGGACTGGAAGTGCCCTACGATCGGGCGGCCAAGCAGGAAATGCAACAAGCCCGGACGCTGACCGACGCGCTGGACTTCGCCAACCGATTCTATCACTCAGCACTGACGAGCCCTCAGGGCAACCATGCTCGAGATTATCTGAAACAACGGGGGCTGGATGACACGATTATCCAGCAATACCAGATTGGCTACGCTCCGGGCACCGGCGCCGCCCTGTATGACGCAGCGCCAAAAGACCTGAAAGACCCACTGATTGAAACCCGGACGGTTTCCGATCAGTACGGACGCCCAAGAGACCTGTTCCGCAACAGGGTCATGTTCCCGATCCGGAACACCCGTGGCAAAACAGTGGCGTTTGGCGGACGCACTCTGGGCGACGACAAAGCAAAATACATCAACTCGCCGGAATCAGACGTTTTCCACAAGAGCCGGGAAATCTACGGCTTGTTTGAGGCCCGGCAGACCATCCGGCAACTGGACAAACTGCTGGTGGTTGAAGGCTACATGGACGTCATTGCCCTGGCCCAGCACGGCATTCACTATGCCGTCGCCATGCTCGGAACGGCAACCAATCAGGACAGCCTGACAGCTTTACTCAGGCAGGTGCGCCACATTGTGTTCTGTTTTGACGGCGATCAGGCAGGCTTTCGGGCCGCCGACCGGGCCATGGAAAACGCCCTGGAACTGATGGCAGACGGACTGCATCTGCAATTTCTGATGCTTCCTGAAGGAGAAGATCCAGACACACTGGTTCGAAAGGAAGGCCCTCAGGCCTTCCAACAGCGCATTGAAGGCGCAACACCCTTCTCTCGCTATCTGTTCGACCGCCAGAGCGACGGCCTGGACCTGCAACTACCGGAGAACCGGGGAGAGCTTCGCTCCAGGGTCGAACCGCTCCTGAACAAGATGCCTCGCAGCACCTTGCGAGATGCCATGTGGCACGAAATGCTCCGCCTTTGCGGTGGCCGCAAACAATGGCAGGACCGAAAACAGGGGCAAGACTACAAGCCCCGGGGCTGGCGCCGGGAAAATCAGAACCGCGCCCCGGAAGAGCGCATCGACGTCAAGCTCAGCAAAGACAGTACGCTGTGCCTTGCCTTACTCGAAGCTCCGGAGCTGGCCACCGAAGTAAAGGCCCTGGCGGACAATACCCGGCAACTCGAACACGCCGGGCGGCTTTCCCGCTGGATGCTGACAGAGAACATACAGACCCGAAAAGCACTGGTAACGGGGCTGGCTACGAACAAGCAGGCCAGAGACAGGTTCTACAACCTGTTTGACGAACTGGAGCACATACCGGCCCGGGACAGCACACTGGCAGCCGCCAGAGAACTGCTGAGCCCGAACGAAGAGGCCGCGCGTCAGCAAAGACTGGCAACTTTGCTCCGGAATCTGGCAAAGCTCTCCCCGGAAGAACGGGAGGAGCTCCGAACGCTCAGCGCAGGTACGTTAAATCCGAAGGCTGAGAGCTGAGCACTTGAAACCTGTTGCCCTGATCACCATCTAACCAATCGGTGGCAGCGCAACCGAGCGACAGCTATAATGGCTGTTTAACTTTTTTCCTTTTTAAAAGCGAGTTCACAGGGTGTCTATGTCAGGCAATTCGCAGAAATCACGTTTGAAAGACCTCATCGCACGAGGCAAGGAACAAGGTTACCTGACTTACGCCGAGGTAAACGATCATCTTCCGGAAGATATCGCAGATCCGGATCAGGTTGAAGACATCATTCGGATGATCAACGACATGGGTATTCAGGTGTGCGAAGAAACACCCGACGCCGATACCCTGCTGATGACCGAAGGTGACTCCACCGCAGACGAAGCCGCTGCCGCTGAAGCCGCCGCTGCCCTGGCCGCAGTAGAAACCGACGCTGGCCGCACAACAGACCCGGTCCGCATGTACATGCGCGAGATGGGAACCGTTGAGCTGCTGACTCGCGAAGGCGAGATTGTGATCGCCAAGCGCATCGAAGAAGGCATTCGCGACGTTATGGCTGCGGTCGCTCACTTCCCAGGCACCGCCGGCACCGTTATCCAGGCGTATGACCGCATTATCGAGAACGAAGGTCGTATCAGCGACATAGTCACCGGTTTTCTCGACCCCGATGACGCCGAACCGTTCATGGGTGAAGATACATCGGAAGACACCTCTGCCGACGATAACGACAGCGGTAATGATGACGACACCGAGAACGAAGACGATAACGAAGACGATAGCGACAATGACAATGGCCCGGACCCGGAAGAAACCCGGCTTCGCTTTGAGCTGCTGAAAGAAAAACTTGATGCAGCCGACCAAGCGCTGGCCAAACACGGTCGCAGCCACAAGCAGACCCAGGAAGCCCTGAATGAACTGGGTCAGGTTTTTGCCCCCTTCAAACTGGGCAATAAAGCGTTTGATGAGTTGGTCAATGTCGTTCGCTCCACCAACGATCTGGTACGCGAGAACGAGCGCGCGATCATGCAGATCTGCGTACGCGATTGCAAAATGCCGCGCAAAGACTTCATCAAGTGGTTCCCTGGCAACGAAACCGATCTGGAATGGGCCGGTGAAATAGCCGCTACCAAGAAGCCCTACGCTGCGGCTATTGGTGAGCGCCTGGACGAAATCGTGAGGCTGCAGAAGCGCATCCAGAATGTTCAGACCGAAGTGGATCTGGACGTTGCCGACATCAAGGAAATCAACCGCCGTGTTTCCATCGGTGAAGCCAAGGCCCGGCGCGCCAAGAAAGAAATGGTTGAGGCCAACCTGCGACTGGTGATCTCAATTGCCAAGAAGTACACCAACCGCGGCCTTCAGTTCCTGGATCTGATTCAGGAGGGCAACATCGGCCTGATGAAAGCGGTCGACAAGTTCGAATACCGCCGCGGCTACAAGTTCTCAACTTACGCCACCTGGTGGATCCGTCAGGCTATTACCCGCTCTATTGCAGACCAGGCCCGCACCATCCGGATTCCGGTACACATGATCGAAACGATCAACAAACTGAACCGCATCTCCCGCCAGATGCTTCAGGAAATGGGCCGGGAGCCCACTCCGGAAGAGCTGGGTGAACGTATGGAGATGCCGGAAGACAAAATCCGCAAGGTGCTGAAGATCGCCAAAGAACCGATCTCCATGGAAACCCCGATCGGCGATGATGAAGACAGCCATCTGGGCGACTTTATTGAAGACATCCAGGCCCTCTCGCCGGTGGACTCAGCCACAGCCGAAGGCCTGCGCGAAGCCACCCGCTCCGTACTGGCCGGTCTCACTGCCCGGGAATCCAAGGTGCTGCGGATGCGCTTCGGTATCGAAATGAACACCGACCACACCCTTGAAGAGGTCGGAAAACAGTTCGACGTAACCCGGGAGCGTATCCGGCAGATCGAAGCGAAGGCCCTGCGCAAGCTGCGCCACCCTTCCCGCTCGGATCACCTGCGCGGCTTCATTGACGATCAGGGCAACAGTTAACCCCCAAGACAGTAGCGGGCGCCACCTCTCACGGGTATAATGGCGCCCGTTTTCCTTTCCGGGCCTATAGCTCAGTTGGTTAGAGCAGGGGACTCATAATCCCTTGGTCGCTGGTTCGAGTCCAGCTGGGCCCACCATATTTCAAGCAGCTAACACCACACCTCAAGCTTTTACCACCCAGCGTCAACCATTTGCCCTGCAGCCAACCACGTTATAGTCAGCCCACAAAAAAGCCCCGCACTGGGCGAGGCTTTTGAATACAGCGGCCGATAACGTTCTCGCCGGGCGCGAACGCTAATGACCAGCTGGTCGCTTAGGCCGCTTTCTTAAGCTTTTTCTTAAGACGCTTGACCTTGCTCTCCTGCTTGGCAATCTTGGCCTTACGGGCTTTGATTTCCTGCTTGAGGTTAGCTACTTCTTTAGACGCTTTCTTAGACATACTTAGACTCCTTACGGATGCTCGCTTGGGTTAACGCCTTCACTCATCCTTGTTGATTCGGATGAAACTACGAATGAACTTTCGAATTTCTCTTGCCGCGCTTGTATCCAGCTCTTCGCACAACGATACGAACTCATCGCGCTCCGCACTGTTAATCCGTATCAGCAGCTGCGAGTCTTTCTTACCCGCTTTCTTCTTGCTCAATCCTGCTTGTTTGTCGGAAATACGATCATCGGCCATATAAAGTCCACATCACCAAAGGCTCCAATAAGTATATACATTGTATATCTAAAAGATATCGAAATACTGAATCGAAAAATGGATATCCATAAACAAAGACTATCCCTCTGCTGGACGCTCTGGTTTCATTCACACCAGTGCCACCCAGGCTCGAGACCAACCTTCGGAAAACCACACTACACCATGTCGAGCTTGTTTACACATCACAACACCCTCCCTGCCATAACAAACTTAACACCATGTTTTTAAAGCAAATTAGTTATCAGGCACAGATGATGCTTGAGATCATTGGCAACAGCAGGGATTGCTTTTTAGCTGTATTAGAGATCAGGGCTTGCCCTGAAGAAGGTGAACAATGATGAACGCTACAATGAAAACGATGAAGTACGCTGTGGCAGGATTAGCACTAAGCTGGTCCGTAGGCGCGCTGGCCCTGGTTCTTGGACCCTCGGATGCTCAGCATACTGTCACGGGCACGCCCAATCCGACTCTGGATGCCAGTGATGTCGCCTCGATCTTTGGCACTTCCGACCTGACCCTGTTGTATAAATCCAATTACGGCGGATCAGAAGAAGGCTCATTCCTGTCCTCCTACACAACCCAATTTACGGGTGACCCGAACAACGCGCTCATAACCTGGGACGGACCTGATTATATCCTCTGCCCCGAGTGCTATCTGGTCGTTAAAGACGGCAATCAGCCCCAATACCTGTTTGACCTGGGTAGCTGGGATGGCCAGGAAGTTCTGGACCTCAGAGACTTCTATCCGAACCAGGGAGCCATTTCCCACGTTGCCATCTTCGGCAAGCCGGTTTCGGTTACCGAACCAGGCACACTCGGGCTCATGGGTCTGGGTATCCTTGGATTGATGACGGTCAGACGTAAGGTACAGAAGAACGCGTAAGCGTCAGCTTTATTGACACAAAAAAAAGCCCCCGTCAGGGGGCTTTTTTTGTCCCCCCTCACAAAATCAGAAACATTCTGCAATAATCCTTCACACAAAAACCACATTAACCTCATGAGTTATAGGCGATTTTAATTAATCCTCTATCTACGTGGTTATACCGACACTCCGTTGTGTCAAAAATGCCAACGTCCCGATAAGACAAGCCCCATACACTTGAGCCTGAACAAGCGTACCAGCCCTGAATGGACTCCCTCGGGGCTGAGCACAAAAACAATGATCGAACGGAGTGTATTCATGGTTCTTTCCCCCCGATTCTCAGTACGGGCGGTATCCCTTGCCGTTGCAGCAGTATCCGCTTCCCTCTCGGTTTCCTCCCATGCCAGCATGGGCAACCTCGGCACCAGTTATGGCGTCATGCCGATCGATGTGGCGACGGCCCAGTCCCTGTCGATGTTCAATGATCAGGTCTCGGCAACCTACTACAACCCCGCAGCGCTAACCAAAGACCCCAGGGGTGAGCTGACCACCGGCATCCTTCATTCTGAGCAGGAGCTGCGCTCCGACAACCCAAATGCACAGGGTGACATTGTGTCGGACTCGCCCAGCCAGCATGTGCTCATTGGCATGAAAACCAATCTGGGATCACTCACCCGGTTTGGCCACCCCATCTATCTGGGCTTCATCGCCGGTGTTGAAAAGTACGGGAAGGAAATGCTGGCTTTTGGCTCAGAAACCAGCGAAACCGGACAGTACCTTCAATACGGCAAAGAACCCCTGTTCCTGAACATTGGGGGCGCCACACCAATCTGGCGCGGCATTTCTGCGGGGCTCTCTGTGAGGGTAACCCTGGAAGCCACTGCAAACCTGGATGCCGTGTCGACCCTGGGTGGTGAGACCAGCCGTGAACGGCTCTCTGTAAACGCCGAGCCGTCCCTGAAAACCATCTTAGGCACCAACATCGACCTGGGGAGCACCTTCTGCCCTGAAAACGAATGTTTTCTGGATGGCTGGGAAACCGCGATTACCTATCGAACAAAGTCTGCCGCCTCCACGACGGTGGATTCCAACATCATCGTAACCCAGACCATTCCAGACCCCGGCCTTAGCCTTGCCGTGTCCACCATTGATTCTTTTCAGCCGGAAACGATTGCCATCGGCACCCAGTACAAAGGGGACGGCTGGCGCATTGGCGGTAGCCTGGAACAGCAAAACTGGTCTGAACTGGAGAATGAGTTCGGTCGGGATACCATCAAGGATCAGGGTTCAGTCGCATCCGGCAGCCGAATCGGTTTCGACGACATCCTGATTCCCCGCCTGGGTGCGGAGTATGAGCTGAATAAGAACTTTGCGGTGCGCGGCGGTATTGCCTATGAGGAATCGCCCCTGAAAACCTCCCGCAACCCCGAACTGAACTATCTCGACACCGACAAGCTCGTAGTGGGGCTTGGTATCAGCGCCACGTACGACCGCACACGCCTGCTGGCCTACCCGGTTCGCCTGGATCTCGGGTACCAGTACCAGCAACTGCAGGAACGGGACTTTACGCTGGTTGACTACAACGGCGATGAAACCCGAGTAACTGCCGACGGTGATATCCACGTGTTCAGTGGCTCCATCACACTGAAGTTCTGAGGAGAGGCCTGCCATGAAGTACAACAAGACCCTGGCCCTGATTCCTGCCATGTTCCTTGCCGCCTGCGGCGGCGGGGGTGATCAGGATGTCAACGAGAAACCACGCGCCGGTTCAATGGTTTACTCCTTCCCAATGGATGGACAAGCGGCCGTTAGCCCGAAAACCGATATAGTGCTGCGTTTTTCCCACGCCGTTACTGACGACGTCAGCACCCTGAAAGAAAAAATCGTGGTGCAGAAAGGCGATCAGCCCCTGCCCTTTGACGTAACCACGCTGGACGGAGGCAAAAGCCTGAAGCTCAAGCCGACCAGTGCAATGGAGACGGGGGCCGACTATCGGGTTATGTTCACGGAACCTCTCGCTTCTGAGGGGAACCGGGAAATCAGCACCCCGAACGCCCTTGGCGAGAATGGTATTCAGTTTGCCACCCGCGGCGCTTTCAACGGCATCTCACACCTGACCGATACTGCGAGTCGGTTTGACATCGCCTGGCAGGTGCCGGCCAACGGCAGTGCGTTTCAGGCCATGAATTTTTCAACGTTCCGCTTTGCCATGACCCAACCAGTTCACCCCGACTGGAAAGCCCTGGGCGGGAGCATCCGGTTACTGGATGCTGACGGTGCGCCCGTTCCCGCGACGGTATTGGTCAAAGGCACTCGCATAACCGTTGACCCTTGTCTGACCCCGGAGCCTGATCAGTGTGGCAGCAAACAGGACGTGCTCAACGCAGGTGAAACCTACACCCTGGAGCTGAACAACCTGGCCAGTCTTTCCGACAGCCGTGAGGCAAACCGGTTTACCGGTCAGTTCGTGTTCACACCCAGAGACACAGGACCTACCGTCGTTCTTCAGCAGACCGCCATTGATTCAGGCAATGGCGCTATGACATCCGTCCTGAACGGTCAGGCATTGAACGCGGTGACACTGAATTCGGTTCTACAGGGCAAGGCTGGCCCCTCCCAGCAAACCGGCGATTTGTTTGCCGAGCTGGCGTACGCCCCGTCATTTGAAGCCGACGAAGCACTTCCGCTTCGTATTCCCAAAGGCAGTGTGCTGGAAAGCACCAGCCTGAACGTGCTCGTAGGTGGGCGGGTCCAGGTTCTTGATGCGGCAACCGGCGACGCCCAGCATACCGGCACCATTAAAGTGACCATGCTGTCAGATGCTTCGGGCTATATGAGCCCGAACCAATACACCAGCGACATCAACGCACCGCGCCACATTACGCTGTTTATGGACGTTTCCATGAACACCGAAGAGGCTCAGCCCAATGCGGCCTTGTCTCAGGACCTCATGGGCGTTGAGCTGAGGGGCATTGCGCTGGTGCAGGATGGCGTATTGACCATTGATGCCATTGGCATGGTCGAGCCGAGCCTGCTGGGCCAGGAATACACCGATTCCACCATCGCGTTTCACCTGCAGGCAGCCACGGATGCCGACTCCGTACTGGATGCAGAAAACCTGCGCGAAATCGATTCAACACCGCCAAAACTGGTCAGCTGGATGCCAGGGCCAGAGAATGCGATTCCGGCAACGCGCCAGTCCATGCAGCGCCCGGGCGACCCCGTTATTTTGTTCTTTGATGAGCCACTGGATCCGGACTCCATTGATGACAGCGTGAAACTCGTCGCTGATGGACAAGAACTGACTGTCGGCAATGGCAAGCTCAGAACACTGCTCGACGGCACCGCCCTCACACTGAACCCGGTTGGAGGCCTGAAAGCAGGAGTTGAGTACGAAGTATCAGCTGCAGGTCTAACGGACTTGTCAGGCAATCAGTTCTACCATGCGGATAACAGCCTGTCGTTCAGCCTTGATGGCTCCGGAGATAACCAGACGAAGGTGCCCCCATTGGCACTCACAACCTACCCCGGCTACCCTTGCGAAACTGATCATGCACAACTTGATCTGCAGGCGGGCATTCTGGGTAAATGCTACACCGCGAAAGACAATCTCGGCGATCTACTCCCCGTCAGCAAGATGCCTGAAGACAGGCCCATCACCATTATTTTCTCACAGCCGATGAATCTCGAATCTATTCGTCTGAACGACACCTTCATTGTTCAGGAGGTTGATGAAAACGGAAACGATATCAAAGAGGTCACCGGTAGCCTGGAGAAAAACAACCAACGCGTACGATTCTATCCCGATCAACCCTGGCGTGATGGCGCTTTCTACCAATACACCATGGTCGTCAAACGGGGTTCGGACAAACTGTCGGATTCCGCCTATACCAGCTATTGCCGCATGACTGAACCTCAGTCGATTTGCGGCGCCAACGGCTATCCGCTCAAATCAGACCTTCTTGATGGATTAAACTCAGGAGGAAGCCCCGATCAATCGATGAAAATCTACTTTGAGGGCACGGGATCCCAGGCCTCGGTGTTTACTCCACTGAGAAACCTTCCTGTTCGTGACGCCAATGCAGACTTCAGCATCGACTGCGACTCCAATGACAACGAAAACTGCCTCGAACCGTTCGAGCATGAGTACAGAGACCCCGGCTCGGTATCTGATGACACCATGGTAAGCGGCTGGTTACCTTCAGCGAATTCCACAAAGCTAAGCGTGGTCAATAACACCGCAGTACTCAACCCCGGGCTCTTCCAAAGCAATCTGGATGCTCAGGTAGGATGCAAAAATGGGAAATCATGTCCAAAAGATAAGTTCATCTACCAGTCCTATGCCCTGAACACCGAGGTTATTGGCCCTGGCATCTGGACCGACCCGGCAACGGGAGCAGAGCAGGACGGCATACTGGTAAACCTTTATCCCACGCTGCTGGCAACAACTTCCGTGAACACTTACGTGGACCTCGCTCTTCTTGAAGCAGAGGTACCAACCAACACACAGATCATTCGGATGCGATACGCAGAAGACCCAAGCTGCAAAGGTGAATCCAGCTGCCCACGTAACCAGCTCATCCCCGGCGCCATCGTCACCGGAGAGAATGGTCAACCTGTGTTCAAAACACGCGCCGAATTGATGCTTGATGCACCCGAAATGAAAATTACGGCAAACGGACCACACGACCTTTACGCGACCGAGTTCTACTTCGATCTTGAGGGTGATGTGACCTTTTTCGATGACGGCCGCATGCAGGTTGAACAGCGCAATACAAACGTGGTCAATATCAATGTTATTGCCAAACCACTGGGACTGACCATTGATCTTCCTCTTGAGATCCTGGCAGGAGGTACCTACCTGAACTTTATCTCCAACCCGGTGAAAGACCTGCCAGCTCAATACGAGCAGCAAATCGCCCGGTAATAAACGAGGTTCCTTTCTAACTCAGGCCAGTCCCCGGACTGGCCTTTTTTATGTTCTTTTCAAGGCCATTTTCATCATCGTTTTTCAATTCAGGCAACTTTCCTGACAATCTCCTTGCAAGACGAAACCCAATAAAAACAATCCCAGGAGCGCCCTCACAGACAACTGCGTCCATTACCGAACCTGCCACCTCAGTGAAGCCATGTGTGGTGTTGCCATTGAGATGAAAAATGGCCATATCTGCCCCAAAGCGGTTGCACTTCAAGACCTTCACGAAGATCCCATGCGACTGAGACAGCCCTTGCGTAAAACCGGTTTTCGGCCACCAGATCCTGGTTCCGGTTCCGGACATCGATCACACCGACCTGTTCATCTGTATTATCGCTAACCCGCTCGCGTCCAATGGCAGCCTGATGTCCGTGCCAGACGTGCGTAACCGCTTTAAGGCCCTGCACCAGGCGGCTTGATGACCAGCAGGTGGACCCTGTTTCGGGAACCTCGGTCTTGAACGGCCAAGCGGTTAGTGTCAGAGTCTGCCAACCTGAGACTCATTCACAACCGGCCTGAGCCGGCCCGGCATTGCCCAAGGGAGCCACACCACCATGCCCAGAGGACTTCAACTCGCCTTTATTGTCATCGGCCTGGTGGTCATTGCGGCTCTGCTGGTCTATATCTGGCGACAATCCCGGCTGCTCGCCCAACAGCAGCTGCAAAAGCGAAAAACGGAGGAATTCCAGGCACAGCGCCGGGATGAAATGATTGAAAGTGTTCGCATCATCGCGATCGCCGTCGAGGAAAACCAGGTGGAATATTCCGAAGCCTGCCTGCGATTCAAAGGGCTTCTGGATTATCTGGACCCGGAGTTACTCCTGAAGCCACCGTTTCAGGTCTTCCAGACCGTTCATGACAAAATCCAGCACATGCCAACCCACCGCGCCCGAAAAAACACGGATGCCAGCGTTGTCCGGAAGCTGGATAAGGAACGCTTCGCGGTTGAAAGGGAGCACGCGGACGAAATTCGACGCGCTGCCACCGCCATTCGCCATCACCGCTTTGAATGACTTATTGTTTTGTAACTTTTTGTTACAGACCCGAAACGCCTGGCAGTCACATATCAAAGCAAATCAATAGTTTTAGACCTAAAAGAACGCTGACACGCAGCTCATTAACGAAATGGGCCCGCGTACCCGCTTTCCTTTTTACAAAGCTTGTCTAAATTTAAAAACAGGAGGTCGTCATCCACACGGAACAGCCTCCGCGTTGTTTTCTCCTGAAAAGTTTGGACGACTCTGCAACAAGCGGGTGAACTTGCCGGCCCAGAAGGCCGGCACTTTTTATGCCCCCTGATTCATCATTCCAGCCATGGCCATAATGCTGTCTTTACGGCGAACCAGTTCATCGAACTGCTTCTGAACCGCCTCCCGGTCCAGACCCAACTCATCGTACACCGCAGCCGTGGATGCTCCTCCGGCTCCCAGGGCAACGCCTCTTTCTGTCAGCAACTGACGCCCCAGCCAAAGCAGGCGTGCGTAGTCGTTATGAGGCCCCTCGTAAATAGGGTTCTTCTGAAAACGAATCGCCAGACTCACTTCGTCGGGCATGCCCCAGTTTTCCATCAACTGTGCAGCGATCTGTTCCCGGGTAATGCCCAGCAGATAATGCTCAATCACACTGGAATCGGTGTCCGGATTCACTTCGAGAGAGCGGCAGACCAACCGAAAATGGGGCGGAAAGACCTGCGCCAATACCAGGTACCCGAAGTTATGCAGCAAACCAGCCAGGTATGCCAGCCCGAACACCGGGCGCCTCCCCCGTGGCATCATACTCGCCAGGATACCGGCCGCCTGGGCCTGCCAGATGGCCTGCTGCCAGTAATCCACGTAGCCGTCCGGGTGATCTTTAGGGTGTTTGAGGGCCCGCCCAAGCGCCAGCCCCATGGCCAGGTTCATCACCAGATCAAAACCCAACACTCTGGATACTGCATCGTGAACCGAGCTCACCTGCCCGGCAGCCGCATAAAAGGACGACGACGCCCAACTCACCACCTGTGCGGCCAGGCTCGGGTCACTCTCAACCACATCCACCAGATCCCCCATCACGGCGTTCGGGTTCACCCGCAACTGAATGATCCGTTGCGCCGTTTCAGGCAGGGGCGGCAACTCCAGAGTGTCTTCCAGGCGCTGCTGGATCCTCAACCCGGTGAACTTCTTGATCGCAGAATGCAGTTCATCACGGTCTGCCGAATGATTGTCGAGATTGACAATAATCTCACCGGGATCGACGGTAAAATCCCGCCGGTCAGCCTTTCCTGTCAGTCGGCGGAAATCTTCCCCTGGCATCACCAGCCCAAGGTTCTGCTCTCCAAGTTCCAGGGCGACCGCCTCCAGAGTATCTACCCGACGGTCAACCACCGTTGGCCAGCCGGTCAGGGATGGCAACGCGGGTAGTTCCTGAAGCCCCGATTTTTGACGAACCCGAACTTGCTCACGGCGCTGCATCATCCGCAGGTCCCGCCCGAGTTGTTTGTTCAGGGCATCCAGATCAATCAGATCGTTGCGGCGGCAGATCGCCTGCAAATTTCCGACACTGTCGTTGAGCAGGACCATTCTGAGCAGCTGGCCAGGGTCTGTCTGGCTGACGCTCCGGAAGGAGACCCCTGGTGCGTTTTCCCCCAGTGCCTGCTGGACCACAACAGGAAGTTCCATAGCATTCTCCGGATACATGTTATCAATCCACTTCTATTCATTTTGCAGCCATTAACAACACATGAACAGCCCAATGTCAGCCAGACGCCCGCCAGGCCGAAACAGAAGACCCAGGGTCATACGTCGCCATAGCGTATTTTTTCGCCCAGCCAACGCCGAATCAGTGCCGTGACGAGCCCGGGTTCCTTCATCAGGGCCGGAGCCATTTCCCGTACCGGCTCGATCCAGCCTTTATCACGCTCGAAGTCCGCCAGGCGAAATTGCATAAGGCCGGTCTGACGGGTACCAAGTACTTCACCCGGGCCTCGGATCTCCAGGTCTTTTTCTGCGATGAAGAAACCATCCTGACTGTCCCGGAGCGCCTGCAATCTGGCTTTGCCGTTACTGGACAAGGGCGGGTGGTACATCAACACGCAAAAACTGGCCTGTTCACCCCGGCCTACCCGACCACGGAGCTGATGCAACTGAGCCAGGCCCAGCCTCTCCGGGTTCTCTATAATGATCAGCGACGCATTGGGTACGTCCACTCCTACCTCAATCACCGTTGTCGCCACCAGCAAATCCAGCTCACCGTCTTTGAACTGCTCCATCATCCTGGCTTTGTCCCGCGCTTTCAGGCGGCCATGAACCAGTCCTACAGAAAGGTCTGGCAATCTTTCGGCCAGTTCCTGGGCGGTTACTTCCGCGGCCTGGCACTGCAATGCTTCGGATTCTTCAATCAGGGTACACACCCAGTACGCTTGCCGTCCCTGCTGGCAGGCATTCCTCACGCGTTCAACGATGTCATTCCGGCGGGTCTCCGGCAGTACGATGGTTTCAATCGGTTTTCGTCCCGGAGGCAGTTCGTCGATGACCGAGGTATCAAGATCGGCATACGCGCTCATTGCCAGAGTTCGCGGTATCGGAGTCGCCGTCATGATCAGCTGATGCGGCGCCAGCCGCCCCCCCACACCTTTGTCACGCAATGCCAGACGCTGATGCACACCGAACCGGTGTTGCTCATCCACAATAACCAGCGCCAGCCGATGAAACACCACCTCATCCTGGAACAGCGCATGGGTGCCTATCGCAATCTGAGCCCGGCCCTCAGCAACGGCCGCCAGCGCCTCCTGACGCGCCTTGCCTTTGACCTTCCCGGACAGCCAGGTGAGACTGATGCCCAGAGGTTCCAGCCAGCTGCGGAAGTTCTGGTAATGCTGTTCAGCCAAGATCTCGGTGGGCGCCATCAAAGCAACCTGAGCGCCCGCCTCAATTGCCTGCAACGCCGACAAGGCGGCCACCACCGTCTTTCCAGAGCCAACATCCCCCTGCACCAGCCGAAGCATCGGCACAGGCTGGCTCAGATCCTGACGAATGTCGGTCATCACATGGCGCTGAGCCCCGGTAAGGCGGAATGGAAGCTGCTCCAGAAAACGTGCCACCCGATCTCCCGCCGGCAAAAGCGGCAAGGCTTCACGGGCCTGTATCTGCTCTCTTACCTGAAGCAGGCTGAGTTGATGGGCCAGCAGTTCCTCCATCACCAAACGTTGCTGAGCAGGGTGCCGTCCCTCCAGGAGCAGATGCACAGGAGCACCTGCAGGCGGGGAATGCACCATCCGGACCGCCTCGGTGATCCCCGGTAGCTGGTAATCAGCCAACAACGCCTGAGGCAACCAGTCTTTAATCGGATATCGGTCAAGATAACCCAGCGCCTGCTGGCAAAGCCCCCGTACCCGGGGCTGCTGAATGCCTTCAGTCAGCGGATAGACCGGCGTCAGGGTAGCCTCATTTGCGGGTGGCATCCGAGGCGGATTGACCTGGTACTCCGGATGGTAAAATTCGAACCCGGCCCGGCCAGGTCGTACCTCACCGAAACACCGGACGCGGGCGCCGTCAGACAACTGATTTTTCTGAGCCGCGTTGAAGTGGAAAAAGCGTAACACCAGAAACCCCGTGTCGTCCCGAAGGGTGACCTGCAGGCTCCGTCTCCGCCCCATCACCAGATCCGTTTTCATCACCTCACCTTCCACCACCGCCACGTCACCAATCCGCAAACTGCCCATGGGCACTATGCGAGTCCGGTCTTCGTACCGATAGGGGAGATGAAACAGGAGATCCTGAATGGAGTGGATGCCCAGCTTGGCGAGCTTGTCGGCCAGGGCGCTTCCTACGCCCTTCAGCTGGGTTACCGGGATGTCATCCAGTGACGTCATACGGCCCTCAGGCGTTTTCGGCAACTGCAGGGGTTTCGGTTTTGGCTTTCTCTATTACCCGGCACTGGCTGGCTGCCAGCGACAGAACATCAATAGCCTTGGGCCGTGGGAAGGTTACCCGCCAGGCTAGTGCCACCGTCCGGAACGGAACGGGTGGCGCAAACGGCCGAACCGCCAGAATGTCTTCCTGGTATTTGATGGCGGTGGCGGCGGAAAGTGGCAACACTGTTATACCGAGACCCGAGGCCACCATGTGCCGTATGGTTTCCAGCGAACTGCCTTCTGTGACCAGCTCCGGCTTGCCATGATCCGCGCGCTTTGTAATGGCATCCACCAGGGGCGGACAAGATTCAAGCACCTGGTCCCGGAAACAATGGCCCGGGCCAAGCAACAGCAACTGCTCCTTCGCCATTTCTTCGGCAGTGACCTGTTCTTTCCTGGTCAGGGGGTGATTGGCCGGCAGCAGCACCACAAAGGGTTCATCGTAAAGCGGCAGGGTAACCACTTCCGGCTCCTCAAACGGCAGAGCGATGATAATCGCATCCAGCTCTGAGTGCCGCAGTCTTTGTCGCAGGTTAGCGGTATAGTTTTCTTCTATATACAGAGGCATTTCCGGGGCCGCACGGCGCAGTTCCGGCAACAGGTGGGGAAACAGGTAAGGCCCGATGGTGTAGATCGCTCCTACTTTCAACGGCGAATTCAGCTGATTCTTGCCGTCCTGAGCCATGTCTCTGATCACGCCAACCTGATCCAGAACCCGTTGGGCCTGTTCAATGATGCGCTGGCCGACTTCCGTTACCCGAATGCTGCTCTTGCTGCGCTCAAACAACGGAATACCGAGTTCATCCTCCAGCTTTTTGACGGCCACGCTGAGGGTCGGCTGGCTGACGTGACAACGCTCCGCTGCACGGCCAAAATGCCTTTCCCGGGCAAGCGTAACAACGTATCGTAACTCGGTGAGGGTCATGGTGAGCTCCGGTCAACGTACTCAGGTCGAAGTTTCACTTACTTTATCAGCCAAAGCATAAGGATTGAAATTGTCTATGGCAATGTCTGATCATGAGCGCGCACCACAAATCCTGGTCGCAGGTTGCGGTAAGCTCGGCGGAGAGATCGCCACCTCGCTGCTGGCGACCGGAGATGTTTACGGGCTGCGCCGCAACCCTGACCGTGTCCCCAGTCGCGTTAAAGGCATCGGCGCAGATCTTACTCAACCAGATACTCTGTCCGGCAAGCTTCCGGACCACCTTGATGTGGTGATCTACTGCCTGACGCCGTCCAGCTATGACGAACAGGGGTATAATCAGGCTTACGTAACGGGCCTTGAAAACCTTCTCTCTGCCATTGGCAATCGCCCCCTCAAGCACCTGATCTTCATCAGCAGCACCAGCGTCTTTGCCCAGGACGACGACAGCTGGGTGAATGAAAGCAGCTCGGCCGCCCCTGATCGATTTACCGGCCAACAAATCCTGCAAGGGGAACAAACGGCCCTGAACAGTGGCCAACCCGCGACAGTGATCCGTTTCAGCGGCATCTATGGCCCCAGTCGCCAACGTTTTCTGGAAGAGGTGCTGGAAGGTCGAATGAACCCTCAGACCCCAGCGCCGTTCAGCAACCGCATACACGAAACAGATGCAGCCAATGCCGTGGCGTGGCTGGCTCAGAAAGCGCTCTCCGGGCATCCGCCTGAGCCGCTGTATATTGCCAGTGATTGTGAGCCAGTGAGGCTGGACGAAGTGGTTAACTGGGTTCGAGAGCAAATACCGTGCAAGGCGCCCGTCGAGGGAGCCCGCAAGGGAGGACGGGCCGGAAGCAAGCGGTGCAGCAATCAGAAACTACTGGAAAGCGGGTTTACCTTCCGGTACCCCGACTTCCGTACGGGGTACCTGGAGATGATCAGGCAGCTCTGACGGCTCAGCTGAGCACCATCACGGCTTCCATTTCCACTGGCACACCTTTCGGCAGCGCAGCCACACCAACGGCGGCGCGCGCCGGATAGGGTTCCTGGAAGTAGGTCGCCATGATTTCATTGACGGTGGCAAAGTTCGCCAGGTCGGTCATGTAGATGTTCAGTTTGACGATGTCTTTGAGCTCTCCGCCCGCCGCTTCGCAAACGGCTTTCAGGTTCTCAAACACCTGACGGGTCTTGGCGGCAAAATCACCGGCTACCACCTCCATGGTTTCAGGGTCCAGTGGAATCTGGCCAGACAGATACACGGTATCTCCGGCCTTTACTGCCTGGGAGTATGTACCGATCGCCTGCGGGGCGCTCTCGGTCTGGATAACAGATTTGTTGGTCATGTCCTGCATTTTCCTCTTTTCCAAAACGCCAATCGTCACCTTTGGGTGAGGCTACTGTCAACCACGTAAAGGTCTTAGTGCCGCACCCGGCTGATATGGGTCACAGCCCGAATATTGCGGACCCGTCGCATTACTCTGGCCAGATGCTTCCGGCCATGAACATGCACCACCAGGTTAACGATCCCGAACTTCGCATTCTGGTCTTCAACACTGATGCGTTCAATATTGCCATCCGCCATGGCCACCGCGTTCGCCATTTCGGCAATCACACCACGCTGACGTTCCAGCTCTACTCTGAGCTCAACCGAAAACTCATCGGTGATGTCTTTGGCCCACTTGAGATGCGTGAGACGTGCCCGCCCTTCATCGTCCTCCGGCAGTCGTAAACAGGTATCCGAATGAATCACCATACCGTTACCGGAATCCATCACCCCAACCACGGGATCTCCGGGAATCGGCTTGCAGCAACTGGCAAACCGCACCAGCAGGCCCTCGGTGCCCCGGATGGTGACCGCGCCCTGCTTGCTGTCCGGCGCGTTCTCCAGGTTTGCTGGCGCGTCCAGCACCTCATTGCCAGAAACCAGCTGACGGGCCACCAGATACGCCATCCGATTGCCAAGACCGATATCGCTGATCAGGTCGTCAAAGCTGTTGACTTGGTTATGGTTAACCACTGATTGCTTCTGAGCATCGCTGACATCCGACAACTTCGTTCCGAATCCTTTGAGCGAACGCTTGAGCAGAGTGCGGCCAAGCTCCATGGACTCTGCCCGTTTTCGGGTTTTAAGTACGTGCCGGATGCTGCTCCGTGCTTTGCCGGTCACCACGAAGCTGAGCCACGCTGGATTGGGCCGGGCCCCCGGGGCCGTAATAATCTCGACGGTCTGACCGCTTTGCAAAGGCTGGCTCAGAGAGGCAAGGTTCCGGTTGATCCGGCAGGCAACTGCTGCGTTGCCGATATCGGTATGAATAGCGTAAGCAAAATCCACCGGCGTGGCACCGCTGGGCAGCTCCATAATCCGGCCCTTCGGCGTAAAGACGTAGATTTCATCCGGAAACAGGTCCACTTTCACGTGCTCAATAAACTCCATGGAGTCATCGGCACGTTCGCGCATTTCCATCAGGCCCTTCACCCACCGGTCTACACGTGACTGATTAATGGTGGTCACACCAGAGGCTTCGTTTTTGTACATCCAGTGCGCGGCAATCCCGTTATTGGCTATGTGCTCCATCTCTTCCGTCCGGATCTGGATCTCGATGTTCACATGCATGCCAAACAACGTAGTGTGGATGGACTGGTACCCATTGGCCTTGGGCATGGCGATGTAATCCTTGAATCGCCCGGGTAATGGTTTGTAGAGACTGTGTACAGCTCCGAGAATGCGGTAACAGTTGTCTTCGGTGTCCGTGATGATCCGGAAGGCATACACATCCATGATTTCATGGAAGGACTTCTGCTTGAACTTCATTTTGTTGTAGATGGAGTTCAAGTGTTTCTCACGGCCCATGATACGGCCGGGCAACCCGCGCTCTTCGAGCTTCTCCTGAAGCTTGCCCCGAATATCCTCAATAATTTCCCGGTGACTGCCCCGGAGTTTCTCCACCGCTTTGGAGATGTATTTGGAACGCATGGGGTAAAGCGATGAAAAGCCCAGATCTTCAAGTTCTGTGCAGATGGAATGCATGCCCAGGCGGTTAGCGATCGGGGCATAGATATCGAGGGTTTCCGTGGCGATGCGCAGGCGCTTCTCATAGGGCATCGGGCCTAATGTACGCATATTGTGCAAGCGGTCAGCCAGCTTGACCAGAATGACCCGAATATCCTTGGCCATCGCCAGGGTCATTTTCTGGAAATTTTCTGCCTGTGCCTCAGCCCGCGACCGGAATTCGATCTGAGTCAGCTTGGAAACCCCGTCCACCAGTTCGGCCACGTCTTCACCGAATTGCTCGGACAGGGCGTCTTTGGGAATCCCCGTATCTTCAATGACATCATGAAGCATGGCGGCCATCAGGCTCTGATGGTCAAGACGCAGGTCGGCCAGAATCCCAGCCACAGCCAGCGGATGGGTTATATAGCGGTCACCACTTTTTCGCATCTGGCCCTCATGGGCCTGTTCCGCGTAATAGTATGCCCGTCGCACCTGATTGATGCGATTGGTATCAAGGTAGGAACTGAGCTGTTTCGCCAGCTCTTCCACTGTTGACTCTGCTACCGCCACCGCGCCTCCGTTGTCTCTGTTCTAACCGGGAAAAAAAAGCCCGAATGCAAGCATCCGGGCTTTCTTTTTCCTTCCTGGCAGGTTCTATAGATACACTATAAAACTGCGGAGGCAGATTTCAATGCTTCTCGGTTACCGGCACGCACTTTCCCGCCCCAAAAGGCCGGGGCCGGCAACAAAACCTCTCAGTCTTCGTCTTCTTCCAACAGAAGATCGCGGCTTACCTTACCTTCAGCAATCTCACGCAGGGCAATGACCGTCGGCTTATCATTCTCTTCCGGCACCATCGGCTCAGCACCCTTGGTGGCAATCTGGCGGGCGCGCTTGGTGGCCAGCATGACCAGCTGGAAGCGGTTATCTACGTTTTCCAGACAATCTTCAACGGTAACTCGTGCCATTATCTTCCCCGAACAAAAAAATCACTGTTTTAGCAGACCGCGTAGTTTACTGGCCCCGGCTCAATTTGTATACAGTGAAAACCACCATCACGGGCGGCTCGACAGACTCTCCAGAAGTCCGCCGTGGCGAACCTGCTGCTGCGCCATTCTCAGGCGCTGAGCCCGGACAATCGCCAACAGATCCTCCTGAGCGGTCGCAAAAACGTCATTCACAACCAGATAGTCGAACGCCACAGCATGCCGACACTCTTCTTCGGCTTCCGATAACCGTCGCTCAATGACCTCCGGGGCATCGGTACCCCGGCCAACAAGGCGCTCCCGGAGAATCTCGGCCGAGGGCGGCACGATGAAGATGCTGACGCATTCAGGAATCAGGCGGCGCACCTGCTCAGCCCCCTGCCAGTCGATTTCCAGAATCACATCCTGCCCCTGGCTCAACGTTTCGCGCACCCAGGTCTGGGAGGTTCCGTAGTAATTGCCGAAAACCTCTGCATGCTCCAGAAAATCACCGGCGGCAATCATCGACTCGAAACTGTCACGGCTCACAAAATGGTAGTTCACACCATCCCGCTCACCATCGCGCATGCCCCGGGTGGTATGGGAAACAGACACCCCCAAGCGGCCATCCTGGCGTAACATTTCGGCAACAAGACTGGTTTTTCCCGCGCCCGACGGTGCAGAAATGACGAACAGCGTGCCCTGAACACCGGCCTCTCTCATGACTTGTAGCCCCCTGAATGCATTGCGGCGCACGCCATGCGCGTGACCGGAAAAAGCCGGAATTATACGGGGTTTGACTTATATCCGCACCCCGAAGCCGGAACAGCTGATAGTATCCCGGACTAGAACTATCCAACACGATGGAACGGAACATGGACAAACTGCTTATCATCATGGACCCCGCTCACAAGCATCAGAAAGCACTGGGGCGGGGAATAGAGCTGGCCAGGACAACCGGTGCAGCGCTTGAGGTCGTGGCCTTCGTTCACGAGTATCTGGACGCCTTGCCAGCAGATCCCACGGTTCAGCAAACCGCCAGGGAAGCCCTGATCGAACATCGGCAGAAATGGCTGGAACAGATGCTCGCGCTGGCTGATTGCCAGGATCTGCAGATCGATCTTCTTACCGTCTGGGAAAAGAACATCCATCAGTGGATCATTGAGCGATGCCAACAGACGGACGCTATGGCGGTTGTGAAGACCGGGCACCGCTCAGAGCACTTTCTGTACACTCCCACAGACTGGCACCTGATACGGGAATGTCCTGCCCCTGTCATGCTGGTCGCCGAAAAAAAATGGAACCGGGCACACCCGATCCTGGCGGCCGTCGACCTGAGCACGGACAAACCGGCGAAAAAAGCGTTGAACACCCGAATTATCGAGCAGGCTTCGAAACTGGCCAGGGCCATGGAAACCGATCTGCACCTGGTGCATGCCCTGCACACATCGGTTGTTCTCGCCGATCTGGATATCATCGACATGGCAGCTCACGCACGCAAACGTGAAGCTGCACTGAAGCCCAGAATTGAACACCTGTGCAACACCTGGCATCTGCCCCCGGAACAGATCCACCTCGAAGCCGGTCCGGCACAGAAAGTCATTCCCAGTGTCGCCAACCGCATCAAAGCCGACATGGTCGTCATCGGCACAACGGGAAAAACCGGCTTAGCAGCACGAGTCATCGGCAACACCGCTGAAAAAGTCCTGACTCACCTTCGCACCGACCTTCTCGCCATCAAGCCCGCCGGCTAGCTGGCAAAACCGGGCGGAGGCATACTCCGCCCGGGAACCTACTCCAGATTCTGAACCTGCTCCCGCATTTGCTCAATCAATACTTTGAGCTCCACCGCAGAGCGGGTCACACCGGCGTCAATACTCTTACTGCTAAGAGTATTAGCCTCCCGGTTCAGTTCCTGCATCAGGAAATCCAGCCTGCGGCCAACCGCATCATTCCCCTGCAAGGACTCTGTGACTTCACTGATGTGCGCCTCCAGCCGATCCAACTCTTCAGCCACATCGCACTTCTGGGCCAGCATCACCATCTCCTGGGCCACCCGGTCAGAATCCAGCTCCACCCGCGCCTTTTCAAAGCGATCCCGAAGGTTTTTCTCCTGAGCCGCCAACAACTCGGGTAACCTGGTGCGCACTTCTTCCACTAACGCCCCCATGGTTGCCAGACGCTCTTCGAACAGCGGGCGAAGACGTTCTCCTTCCCTCTCCCGGACACTGACGAGTTCAGTGATCGTCTCAGAAAACAGCTCAACAGCCGCTTCACGTGCGGCGCTGTAATCCTGCTCCGGAACCGACAAAACCCCCGGCCAGCGCAAAATATCCAGCGCATTGATATGCGCCGGATTGTCGAGCATACGGTTGATGTGATTAGCCGCATCGTTAACCGCTCTGGCGACGTCCTCACAGATTTCAAACCCCTGCACTGCCTGCTCCTCGGATTGCAGCCGCATGGAAATATCCACCTTGCCCCGTTTCAGCCCCTTCCTCCGAAGCTCTTCCCGGAACCGGTTTTCCAGCTCCCGGAATGCCTCCGGCAGCCGGAATGAAGGCTCCAGATAGCGGTGGTTAACCGTACGGATTTCGCAGGTCAGCGTCCCCCAGTCTCCACGGACGTCCTTGCGGGCAAAAGCAGTCATACTGCGAATCATAATGGCTCCCCATCGGTAGACAGATCAGGCCAGTCTACCAGCCAACAGACCCGGCCTGCGAACCCGACTAAAGCCGCACAGTCCAGCCGGCACCAGGGGCGTGCTATACTCCGGCCCTTTCTTACGAATCACCCGGCAAAGGCCGGACATTCTTCATTGAACGACAGGACCTACTATGCGACCAAGCGGCAGAACGCCCGAGCAACCCAGAGACGTCTGCATCACCCGTAACTATACCCGCCATGCCGAAGGCTCAGTGCTGGTTGAGTTCGGCGACACCAAGGTCATCTGCACGGCCTCTGTCGAGAACAAGGTACCTCCCTTCCTTCGTGGCGAGGGCAAGGGCTGGATTACCGCTGAGTATGGCATGCTACCCCGGTCAACAGGCAGCCGGATGGGGCGCGAAGCAGCTCGCGGCAAACAAGGTGGCCGTACCGTGGAAATTCAGCGACTGATCGGCCGCAGCCTGCGCGCAGCCGTCGACCTGGAAGCTTTGGGTGAACACACCATCACCATTGATTGCGATGTTATTCAGGCAGACGGTGGCACTCGTACTGCAGCAATTACCGGCGGCTGCGTGGCGCTGGTCGACGCACTGAATCACCTCGTGAAGGAAAAGCGCCTGAAGAAATCGCCGCTCAAGCAAATGGTTGCGGCCATCTCCGTCGGTGTATTCAAGGGCACCCCGGTGGCCGATCTGGACTATCCGGAAGATTCTGAAGCCGAAACCGACATGAACGTGATCATGACTGACCGTGGCGGCTTTATTGAAATTCAGGGAACCGCAGAGGGCGCTCCGTTCGAGCAGTCTGAACTGGACAGCATGCTGGTGCTGGCAAGAAAAGCGATTAACGAGCTGTTTGAAATTCAGAAAGCGGCTTTGGCCGAGTAGACCGACCGCGGGCCCGGAGAGGGAGTTTCCAGGCCCGCGACAACTCAGTTAAACCGTCAGGCTCAGAGCCCGATTTCGATGTCGTAATCCATAATCACCGGAGCGTGATCGGAGAAACGGGTCTCCTCATCAATCCAGCCATCACGAATGGTCTTGCGAATACCCGGCGTCAGCAGCTGGTAATCCACCCGGATACCCGCTTTCTTGCGGGAACCTTCAGTCTGTTCGGGCCACCAGGTGAACTGATTACTCTGCTTGTTGATTTCACGGAAGGCATCCACACAGCCCATTTCATCAAAAAGGCGATCCAGCCATGCCCGTTCATGGGGCAGGAAACCGGAAAAATCCGTTTTGTGATACAGAGGGCTTGCATCCGTCACATGGTGCGCTGTCTGCAGGTTCGCACAGAAAATAAACTGCCGGCGCTTACGCAGGGTTTTCTGCATGTGTACGCCGAAAGCATCCATAAACTCATCTTTGTGATCAAGAACCGTCAGGTCGTCTTCCCCAATCAGCTCTTCCTCTCGCCCCAGGGCGCAGGGTGCCAGCACGCAGGCCACCGATACCTTATCGAAATCGGCCTGTATGAAGCGCCCCTCACGGTCGGCCTGCTCATTCGCAAAGCCGTACATGATGGCCTTAGGGAAATGCCGGGTAAAAATCCCCACTCCCCCATGCTCGTTCAGTTCACCATCAATAAAATACGCTTCATAGCCTTCCGGAATCAGGTTTTTGTCTTCAATCTCGTAGGCACGCATGCGGTGATCCTGCACACAGACGACATCAGCGTCCTGCCCGGCAAGCCAGTCAAAAAAACCTTTTTCAACAGCCTGTTCAAGACCATTGACGCTGATTGATACTACCCGCATACGTGTTCCCTGATTCGGTTTGTGTGTATGATACCGTTTTTACGCTTTAATTAAAGATCAAACCCCGCCAGAAGCCTTGCCATGCATGACTATCAGAAAAAATTTATAGAGTTTGCCATCCAGCGGAATGTTCTGCGTTTTGGAGAATTCACACTCAAATCCGGGCGCACCAGCCCCTACTTTTTCAACGCTGGGCTGTTCAACACCGGAAACGACCTGCTCGAACTGAGCAAAGCCTACGCTGCGGCAGTTTCGCGCAGCGGGCTGGATTATGACATCATTTTCGGGCCTGCCTATAAGGGCATTCCGTTGGCTACGGTTACCGCCATGGCGTTGGCAACCAACGGCGAAAACAAGCCTTTTGCATTTAATCGCAAAGAAAAGAAAGACCATGGTGAGGGTGGCAATATTGTTGGCGCTCCACTACAAGGTAAGGTATTGATTGTTGACGATGTGATCACAGCCGGCACCGCCATCCGCGAATCCATCGACATCATCCGGGCTGCGGGCGCAGAACCGGCCGGTGTACTGATTGCCCTCGATCGGCAAGAGAAAGGCAATGGCGAGCTGTCCGCCATCCAGGAAGTCGAAAAAGAATATGGCATCCCTGTGATCAGTATCATTCGTCTTGATCAGGTACTGGATTACCTGAAGGCCAATCCGGAGTTTTCCGGCCATGCGGAGACCGTGGCCAGTTACCGGGATCGTTACGGAGTCTGAGGCATGCGTTACCGACTGACCGCTTCTCCTGTTGTTGCCGGCGTTGCGGCCTTGGGTTTGTTGCTGGCAGCCAGCGCCGAGGCCACCATGTACCGTTACACAGATGAAAACGGCAGACTGGTGATCAGCAACACGATTCCTCAGGAGGCCACCACTCGGGGCTATGACATCCTGAGCAATAATGGCCGGGTGGTGGAGTCCATCCCTCCGGCCCCGACCGCCGAGGAAATAGCCGCGCGGGAGGCCGAGAAGGAACGTAAGCACCAGTTGGAGATCCAGCAGGAACAGGACCGTATTCTGCTGAAACGTTTCAGCCACCCGGATCAGGCCGTGCGCGCCATGCATCGTAAAATCCGGGAACTTGAAGGCATTATCCAGCTCAAACGCGGCAACATCTCGGTGATTTCCAGCCAACTGGACAACGAGCAGAGCCGGGCAGCGGATATGGAACGGGCAGGACGCCCAATTCCAGAGAGCACTCTGGAAAAGATTCATCGGCTGGAAGCGCAGATCCGGGACGTCGAGCGGGAAATCTCAGCCCAGCAACACGACATCAGCGAAATGACACAAGCCTACGAAACCGACATTCGGCGGCTTGAGAAAATCACCGGTGAAAAACGAACCCTGCCTATTGAGCCGGAAAGCGATTAAACAACCCGATAAAAAAGGGCGCTCTTGAGAGCGCCCTTTTTTTCTGGCACCGGCGAGCTGATCAGGCAGTCGCGGCCCCGGCCTTGCTCGCAGCCGGCTTCCGCGCTGCGGTCTTGCGGGCGGCTGGCTTTTTAGCCACCACGGTCTTCTTGGCTTCCTGCGCAGCATCGGCCACATCTTCAGCCACCTCAGAGACAGCATCCGCACCTTCGGCAGCCTCTTTTTCCAGCTTGGCGACCAGTTCAGCCGCAAAATTGCCAAAACGGGTATTCAGAGAACGCAGCTGTCCGAACAGGTTTTCTGAATAACCATTGTAACGCTCGCGCAAGCTCTTCACGCTGTACTCGCGAGCTTCGGCTTCCAGCTTCTCGGCATAGTCGAACGGCTTGGAAGCCAGTTTCTTCTGCTGATCTTCCGCTGCGTTGATGCCCTTCTCTACGATGTCCTGCAATTGTTCCTGATAGGATTTCAGCTTACCCATGATTACTCTCCCTCTCTTCGAGTCGTCTGGCTCCGGACTCTGCCGGGCCACTGGTAACATTCGCCTACCAAGTTACGATCAAAAATTAGAATGTTCACACTAAACCAAAATACGGGTTTTTACCGATTTTTCACTTGATCACAGAGTACCCGCTGGCATAATCGCACACTTCTTATTGAACGAAGCCGTCTCCCTGATTTATTCCGGTGCCATACGTAAAAACGACAGCGTGAGGGTGCTAACAGCACCCCGTATGCGAGTAGCCATGACAAGATTATTAATCCGGGGCCATTTGCCGCGCGCAATGGCCATGGCGCTGGCCCTTTGTGCCGCGTTTCTGGTGGCAGGTTGTCAGGAGGACACCCGGGCCAGCAAACTGGACTCCAAGCGCGCTTCGGAAGTGGCAGACTCCCGCCTGAAACAGGCCCAGGGCGATCTTCTCGCCACGCTTGGCCAAGACACCCCGGAAACCGCAGCCCCGAAAACACTGACCTGGAATCCCCCCATGACCCGCGAAGACGGCACCGCCCTAACGCCGGGCCAGATTGCCGGGTATCGGATTTACTTCCGGCTCAAGCACCGCGACAGTTTCAATGTTATTCCCCTGAGCGACGGCAGCACAACACGGTACACACTGGCAGACATGCCGCCAGGCGCCTACGAGTTTTCGATCACCACCATTGATGTAGAAGGCCTGGAAAGCCAGCGTTCAGACCCGGTCGAGGTCAACCTGATCTGAACGCAGGGAAGGCGCGGGCATTACCAGCGGAAAATGACCCAACTCGGAACCATCAGATCTGACTCGGTATCCTGCGCCCAGCCACCGCCCTCTGCGGGCACCAGGTAGTACTCAGGACCAACCTCTGGCACCACTTTAATTTCCATCAACTGGCCATTGACCCGGTATTCGTAAAACACTTCATTCTCGCCGGGGCGAATCACAATCTCCGCGCCACCTTCTGGCGGCTGGTAATCCGAAATCACCACGGGCTCCTGAGGCGTCACCACTGGCGTCGCATCCAGGGCTCCTTCATCCTGAGCCAGCAAAGTCGAAGAGAAGCCGCCCAGCAGCAGGGCGGAGAAGGCGATTCGTTTCATTTTCGTGGTACCCTTTAAACCATCGTTATAACCACAAGCGTTGCACAAGCCAATCCACGCTTCAATCAGAATCCGGACTTGTTTTGATATGACTGACCAAACCAACCCTCCCGTGGTTCTGGTGGACGGATCGTCCTACCTGTTCCGTGCCTACCATGCCCTGCCACCGCTGACGACCAGCAAGAATCACCCAACGGGCGCCATTAAAGGTGTCATTAGTATGCTGAGGCGCATTGAGCAGGATTTCCCGGGCTCGAAAACCGTGGTGGTCTTCGATGCCAAGGGCAAGACCTTCCGGCATGAGATGTATGAAGAATACAAAGCGAATCGTCCCCCGATGCCGGACGACCTGGCAATGCAGATTGAGCCCATTCACAACATCGTCCGTGCCATGGGCCTGCCCCTGCTCGTCGTCCCGGGCGTTGAAGCCGACGACGTTATCGGCACCCTCGCCCACGAAGCCACCAGCAAAGGCATCGACGTTGTGGTTTCAACCGGTGACAAAGACATGGCGCAACTCGTCAGTGACCATGTCACGCTCATCAACACCATGACGGAAACCGCCATGGACCGGGAAGGCGTGATTGAAAAGTTCGGGGTAACCCCCGAACAGATCATCGACTACCTCGCACTGGTCGGCGACAAGGTTGATAACATCCCCGGGGTCAACAAGTGTGGGCCCAAAACCGCCGTGAAATGGCTTCAGGCATACGAAGACCTGGATAACCTGATCAACCATGCCAATGAGATCAAAGGGAAAATCGGAGAATACCTCCGGGACGCCACTGAGACGCTGCCGCTGAGCCGCGAACTGGCCACCATACGCACCGACGTGGAACTGGCCTTTGGCCTGGAAGACCTCCAGGAGCGCCAGCAGGACAACACCACCCTGCTGGATCTGTTTAAAGAGTATGAGTTCCGAGGTTGGATTACGGAACTGGAGAACGATGCAAATCCGCAGCAGCCATTCCCGGACACCGCACCCCGAGCTGAAGTGGAGAAACAGTATGACGTTATTACCGACCAGGCTGAATTCGACCAGTGGCTCCAGGAGCTGAAAGACGCAGACCTGTTCGCCTTTGACACCGAAACCACCAGTCTTCGGTACATGGAAGCGGAAGTCGTTGGCGTCTCCTTTGCCATCGAGCCGGGAAAAGCCGCCTATGTGCCACTGGCTCACGATTACATGGGTGCACCGGAGCAACTGAATCGCGAGTCGATCCTGGCGCAACTGAAACCACTGCTGGAAGACCCCGAAAAGAAAAAGGTCGGGCAGAACCTCAAGTACGATAAAAACGTTCTGGCCAACCACGACATTCATCTTGAAGGGATTGCGGAGGACACCATGGTGGAGTCCTACGTCCTCAACTCGGTGGCAACCCGGCACGACATGGACAGTCTGGCGAAGGCTTACCTCGACGAGGAGACCATCAGCTATGAGTCCATCGCCGGCAAAGGAGCCAAGCAACTCACGTTCAACCAGATCGATCTGGAAAAAGCCGGCCCCTACGCGGCGGAGGACGCCGACATTACCCTTCGGCTGCATCAGGTCCTCAGCCCGCTCCTGCAAGGCACCGGCAGATTGGAGTCGGTTTACCGGAACATAGACCTGCCCCTGGTGCCGGTACTCTCCCGAATGGAGCAGCGTGGCACCCTGATCAGCGCCAGCACCCTGCGCCGGCACAGTCAGGAACTGGCCGAGCGCATGGCAACGCTTGAGAAGGAAGCCCACGACGTGGCCGGGGAAGCCTTCAATCTGGGATCGACCAAACAGCTCCAGGCGATTCTCTACGACAAGCTGGGCCTGAAGGTCATCAAGAAAACCCCCAAAGGCGCCCCGTCCACTGCCGAGCCGGTCCTTCAGGAACTTGCCCATGAACATGAGCTGCCCCGCCTGATTGTGCAACACCGGAGCCTGAGCAAGCTCAAGTCCACCTACACCGACACCCTGCCCGAGCTGATTCACCATCGCACTGGCCGCGTTCACACTTCCTACCACCAGGCCGTGACCGCCACAGGGCGCCTGTCATCCTCTGAACCAAACCTTCAGAATATCCCGATCCGGACCGAAGAAGGCCGGCGCATACGCCAGGCGTTTATCGCACCGGAGGGTTACAAACTGCTGGCGGCGGATTACTCCCAGATCGAGCTGCGGATAATGGCTCACCTGTCTGGCGACAAAGGCTTGCTGACAGCCTTTGAACGCGGTGAGGACATTCACAAAGCGACGGCGGCGGAAGTGTTTGGCGTTTCCGTCGACGAGGTCACCGGAGATCAGCGACGCAGCGCAAAAGCCATCAACTTCGGCCTGATCTACGGCATGTCCGCATTTGGACTCGCTCGCCAGCTGGAGGTCGACCGCAAAACTGCCCAGGCCTACATTGACCGCTATTTCGAACGCTATCCCGGCGTCCTGACATACATGGACAACATCCGCAAGCAGGCCCACGACGATGGCTATGTCGAAACGCTCTATGGCCGCAGGCTATACCTGCCCGAGATTAATGCCCGCAACAAGCAGCTGCAGCAGGCCGCCGAGCGCACCGCCATTAACGCCCCCATGCAGGGAACGGCAGCTGACATCATCAAACGAGCGATGATTGATGTTGATCACTGGCTGCGTACCGAGCACGCCAGTGACGCCTGCATGACCATGCAAGTGCACGACGAACTGATCATCGAGGTCCGCGAAGACGCGGTGGAAAATGTAAGGGACGGCCTGGTCAGACGCATGTCCTCAGCCGCGAACCTGGATGTACCTTTGCTGGTGGAAGCCGGCATTGGCGACAACTGGGATCAGGCCCACTAAGAAAGCCCCTGCCCTGTTTCTGCCCAGATCCCGCCGCCGGGCACAGAAACAGGGCGCACAACGCCCAGCCAGATCACCCCGAAAGTGAATAAACACGCGCCCTGCCATAAGGGCATGGATTCTGCATTGTTATCCGGGTCTCGGGGCAAAAGCCCCGTACAGCGACATCAATGCGAGGTCCAAGCGATGAATTCCGCAACCAACGAACGCAACTGGCTGTTCGACCCCAGCCTGCTCAAACTCGTTCATCAATGCCGTCGTCTCATACAGTCTGAATTTGGCGTCAAGCTCCACCTTGATGAAGCCAACCTGGCCACTAGCCTTGCCACCTATGCTGGCAAAACCCGCTCAAAACACCTGATACAGACGTGGGAAGTGCTGAAACAGAGAGTCCCGGAACTGGGGAAGTCCTGCAGACCTCAGGAAGACCCTGCCAAAGCAGGAGGGGGAAAGGACGCGCCCCGGCAGCGAAAGATCATCTACCGGGGGCAGGTCGTCGGCTAAAACCTGGATGGATTCAGCCAACCGGAGCCAGCAAATTGTTAGAACGCTTTGCTGATTTCGAAGGCTGCACTCCAGGCACTCAGGTCGTACTCGGCTTTATAATAGCTGGGATCTGAAATGCCCGGCGCGAGTTCCGCCACCTGGCCCGGGTTTCCGTGCTGGTAATTCCGCTCGGTGAACTCCGGATCATCCTTGAACAGCAGCGTACCGACGGCAACATCCACGCTCCAGCCACTCTGAACATCGGCCCAGCGCGCACCCAGAGTCAGCCAGTGGCGGTCACTGGAGGGCACTCGTGCCGTGACGTAGTCATCAACCGGGGACTCATCCCAGGCGTATCCGGCCTTGAATGCCCATGCCGGAGTTGCCTGCCAGATCGCACCAGCATTGAGCTGCCAGGTATTCTTCCAGCGCTCGGTAACGTGAGAGATAACCGCACCATCCACCGGAGCCTGGGCAATGGGGCCACCTGCCTGATCGCTGACAATATCCAGCTCTTCAAAGCGGCTCCAACGGGCGTAGGTCGCACCCGCCAGCAGCGTGACGTCATCCGTCAAGCGATGGCGAATACCCAGCGTGGCACTCTCAGGAATCGCCAACGGTACCTTGATATCTTCACTGACGGTCAGGGTCGGGCCCGTCGGATTCGCCGGGTTGGGAATACCGGAGATTTCCAGATCACCATCCAGTTCCAGTTCGGTTCCCGTTTGCAGGGTCAGGCCCAGCTGCGTCGCTTCCGATAATTCATAGAGGAAGCCCACCCGAAAGGTCACTCCAATGTCATCACCCTCGGCATCGGCGTAGGGCTCTTCAAGCATCAGAGCCGCCGGGCCGACACTCGCACTCAGGTCCTGAAACCGGCTCAGGCGACCTTCTGCGTACAGGATGTTCAGCCCAAGCCCCATTGAGAGACCCTGGCCGTTATTGATCGCAATAGAGGGAGTAAATGCGATGGCTTTCAACTCCGTCTTATCCGCAAAGAAACGGCCTGCGAAGTCATTGTCATAGTCTGCAGCCAGGCCATAGGGCGCATGGATACCAAAACCAACGTCTATTGAGTCGTTAATTTCATGGGTCAGGTACAGGTTCGGCAACACCGCGAGGTCTGCAATATCACCACCATCGCTGCCAGGAGTCACCGGCACACCAGGGTTGTTCCGGCCAGATTCGACGCTCCCGCTCTTCGCTTCGGCATCAATGTCCAGAAAGGCCGCACCAAACGAGAGGTTGGTACCCGACAACTGGCTCATACCAGCGGGGTTAAAAAGAACGGTGGTCGCGTTTTCAGGGTTTGCCGCCGCACCGGCATTGGCCACACCCATCTGGCTGGCGCTTTGCTCGTTCAACGAGAAGCCACCGGCCATAACGCTGGCTGGAGCAGCAATGGCCGCCAACGAGGCCAGGCGAATTGCTTTTACGAGTGCTTTGGAATTTTTGTGCATGGTGTACTCCTTTTTTAGAATCGCGCGGAGTATACGCAGCACAGGCCAATGGCCTCAAATGCCAAAACTACTGGTTCGTTCAGCTAACAAATTACAACTTTGGTATTAGGCGGACGCCCCCCGGCAAGCGGGGGCGAAAAACAAGGACGTTAATCGTCCTGAATGGTGAGCTTGTCAACCGATGACGACAGCTTGTCTGCCCCCTGGGCATCGGTTCCCAGCTTGATCATCAGACGCAGGTCGTTCGCGGAATCTGCATGGGCCAGCGCGTCTTCGTAGGTAATGGAGCCTTCGGAATACAGCGTGTAGAGCGCCTGGTCGAAGGTTTGCATGCCGGACTCATTGGACTTGGCCATCAGCTCTTTCAGCCTGTGAACTTCACCCTTACGGATCAGGTCCGCTACCAGCGGGGTATTGATCAGCACTTCGATTACCGCCTTGCGCCCCTTACCATCGGGCGTCGGTATCAACTGCTGGGCGACAATAGCTCTCAGGTTGAGCGACAGATCCATCCAGATCTGGTTGTGCTGCTCCGGCGGGAAAAACTGAATAATCCGGTCCAGCGCCTGGTTCGCGTTGTTGGCGTGGAGCGTTGCCAGACACAGGTGACCAGTCTCAGCAAACTGCACCGAATACTCCATGGTTTGCCGAGTCCGTACCTCACCAATCAGAATGACATCCGGTGCCTGACGGAGTGTGTTTTTCAGCGCCACCTCAAAACTCTCGGTATCAATCCCCACTTCCCGCTGAGTCACAATGCATCCCTGATGCTGGTGAACAAACTCAATCGGATCCTCAATGGAAATGATATGCCCCCGGCTGTTCCGGTTTCGATGCCCGAGCATGGCAGCCAGAGACGTCGACTTACCCGTGCCCGTAGCGCCCACAAACATGATCAGGCCGCGCTTGGTCATGGCCAGATCCTTGATAATTTCCGGCAGCGACAAGTCATCAATCTGGGGGATTTTCACCTCGATCCGGCGAAGCACCATGCCACACAGGTTGCGCTGAAAAAAAGCAGAAACCCGGAATCGCCCGATGCCCCGGGCACTGATCGCGAAGTTACACTCGTGGGTTTCTTCAAATTCTGCACGCTGCTTATCATTCATGGCACCATAGACGAGTTCCCGCGTCTGTTCTGGCGTCAGTGCGTTCTTGGTTACCGGCAACACTTTCCCATTTACTTTCATGCTTGGCGGAACCCCTGCCGTGATAAACAGGTCAGAGCCACCCTTTTCCACCATCAGCCGAAGCAGTTTTTCGAATTCCATGTGTCTACCCAGTTTTCAGTCTCAGAAGTTATCAGGCATCTTGGCTTTGGCCCGCGCCGCCTCACGGGAGATCAGGCCTTTCTGCAACAAACGCTCCAGACATTGATCCAGCGTCTGCATGCCCAGTGAACCACCGGTCTGGATCGCCGAGTACATCTGGGCAATCTTGTCTTCCCGGATCAGGTTCCGGATGGCCGCCGTCCCAATCATGATTTCGTGCGCGGCAATTCGGCCGCCCCCCATTTTTTTCATCAGGGTCTGCGAGATAACCGCCTGCAGAGACTCCGACAACATGGAACGGACCATAGACTTTTCTTCCGCGGGAAACACATCAACGACCCGGTCGATGGTCTTGGCAGCGGAGGTTGTATGCAGCGTACCGAATACCAGGTGTCCGGTTTCTGCGGCCGTCAGCGCCAGCCGGATGGTTTCCAGGTCCCGCAGCTCGCCCACCAGAATGATGTCCGGGTCTTCCCGCAAGGCCGAACGCAAGGCTTCATTGAACCCCAGAGTGTCCCGATGCACTTCCCGTTGGTTGACCAGACACTTTTTCGAGTCGTGCACAAATTCAATGGGGTCTTCGATGGTGAGAACGTGCTCATACCGGGTGTCGTTGATGTAATCCATCATTGCCGCGAGGGTTGTGGATTTACCGGAACCGGTCGGCCCTGTCACCAGCACCAGGCCGCGAGGCACAGAGGCGATATCCTTGAAAACCTGGCCCATGCCCAGATCTTCCATGGTAAGCACTTTCGAGGGGATGGTCCGGAAAACCGCACCTGCGCCCCGGTTCTGGTTGAACGCGTTGACCCGGAAACGGGCCACGCCCGGAACCTCGAACGAGAAATCGGTTTCGAGGAACTCCTCATAATCCTTGCGCTGCTTGTCGTTCATGATGTCGTAGATCAACCCATGCACTTCTTTGTGCTCCATGGGGGGAAGGTTAATCCGGCGCACGTCGCCGTCGACACGAATCATAGGTGGCAAGCCGGCAGACAGGTGCAAATCCGACGCACCCTGTTTCGCCGAAAAGGCAAGCAGTTCAGTAATATCCATAGGATTCCTCGGAGGGCTTTTTCTTTTAGTCCAGAAGCGGCAAACTCACATTATGAGCAGCATAGC
Organism: Marinobacter daepoensis DSM 16072; assembly: GCF_000421165.1. Taxonomy (GTDB): domain Bacteria; phylum Pseudomonadota; class Gammaproteobacteria; order Pseudomonadales; family Oleiphilaceae; genus Marinobacter; species Marinobacter daepoensis. The sequence continues at coordinate 379,750 of NZ_ATWI01000010.1, read as the reverse complement.
AGACAACATCGGGAGCGTAACCCGACGCATACAAAAAGCAACATTGCAATCGGGCCGTGAGCCCGACAGCGTGCATTTGCTGGCCGTCAGCAAAACCCGGCCAGCGGACGATCTGATCGCGGCCTACGCCGCTGGGCAGAAGGCGTTCGGAGAGAGCTATCTGCAGGAGGCCCTGGACAAGATTCAGGCCCTGTCAGGGAAAGCAGACATTGAATGGCATTTTATTGGCCCGGTCCAGTCCAACAAGACCCGACAGATTGCCGAATCCTTCGCCTGGGTGCACAGTGTTGATCGGCTCAAAATAGCCCGCCGTCTCAACGAACAGCGGCCAGAGGCCCTGCCAGCCCTGAACATCTGCCTGCAGGTGAACATCAACAACGAAACCAGCAAGTCCGGCTGTCGACTTGACGATCTCGATAACCTGATCGCCGAGATTGGCAAACTGCCAAAGCTGAGCCTGCGGGGGCTGATGGCCATCCCCGATCCGGAGCAGTCTGAAACCGACCTGCGGAAGAGCTTCCGAACCCTGGCCACAGCCCTGAGCGAGCTGCAACGGGATCATCCCGACGCAGGCCCTCTGGACACCCTCTCAATGGGCATGTCAGACGACCTGGAGGCTGCCATCGCCGAGGGTGCAACCTGGGTACGAGTAGGCTCGGCCCTGTTCGGGAGCCGGCCAGCCAAACGCAGCCAGAGCTGAGCGGCACAGATCCTGTTATTATCCAGATCAACGAATCAAACGACCAAGACCGGGAGTGAACCTTGAGCAGATCACCCACCATTTCGTTCATCGGCGCAGGCAACATGGCCAGCGCTATCATCGGTGGCATGCTGGACAGCGGATTCGAGGCTGGCGACATCTGGGTCAGCGCGCCGGATGATGGCCACCTGCAGTCCATTCGCAAACGGTTTGGCATCAGCATCACCACCGACAACCGCTACTGCGCCCAGCAGGCGGACATCGTCGTTCTGGCAGTGAAACCCCAGGTTATGGCCGACGTTTGCCAGGACATAGCACCGGTGGTCCAGAACACCAGGCCGCTGATGGTTTCTATTGCCGCCGGGCTGACCGCCGACACACTGGATACCTGGCTGGGCGGCGGGTTACCGCTGATCAGGGTGATGCCCAACACCCCGTCTCTGGTCGGCAAGGGGGCTGCGGGCCTGTTTGCCAACAGCCACGTTAAGGACGATCAGAAAAATGCCGTGCAGGCCGTCTTTGAGAGCATTGGCTCTGCACTCTGGGTAGAGGATGAAAACCTCCTTCACAGTGTAACGGCACTCTCCGGCAGTGGCCCCGCCTATTTTTTCCTGATGCTGGAAGCTCTGGAAGCGGCCGCCACAGAAGCAGGCATTGCGCCGGAAACAGCGCGGGCCCTCGCGATACAAACCATGGCTGGCGCTGCGGAAATGGCGGCACGCAGTGACGATGACCCTGGCCAGCTCAAGCGGAATGTGATGTCACCAGGAGGCACCACAGAGCGTGCCATCAATACCTTTGAAGACGGCGGCCTGCGCGACCTGGTGAACAAGGCCTACAACGCCGCCTTCGAACGCTCACGCGAGATGTCAAAAGAACTGGCAGACAAACAGTAACCCATAACGGAGATTCAGCTTCATGCTGGCAGATATTGTCATTACGATCCTGCTGATTGCGTCTACCTTTTATATGACCATTGTCCTGCTTCGGTTTCTCCTGCAGCTGGCCAGGGCGGACTTTTACAACCCGATTTCACAATTTGTGGTCAAGGCAACCAACCCGCCATTGCGCCCCCTGAGACGCTTTATTCCGGGGTGGGGTGGAATCGATGGCGCCTCTCTGGTTCTGGCCATCCTCATTCAGGCCATTACGTTCTTTTTCATTCTCGTGGCCCTGAACGGAGGCGTCCCCGCCATAAACCCCATTACCCTGTTGGTATGGGCTGTCCTGAATGTGCTGAGTCTGATCGTAAAGATCTACTTCTGGTCGGTGATTGCGGTCGTTGTGGTGAGCTGGATTGCCCCTCAGAGTGGCCACCCGGCAATCCAGCTGGTTGCCCAGATTACCGAACCGGTGATGCGCCCCGTCCGAAACCTCATGCCGTCCATGGGAGGACTGGACCTGTCCCCGATCATCGTCTTTCTGATACTGAACGTGATTACCGTGGTCATAGACCATATGAAAGTCGCCGCCGGCCTGGGCTCCATAGGCCTCGGAATGTAACCTGAGTCTCAAATATACATTCCGTTACATAACGCGCTGATTCTTTACGATAAAAAGCCAGCAATTCAACCATTTGAATTGCTGGCTTTTTTTGTAGAGAGGCAGCCAACCCCTGCCCAAAGTACTACCTTGACCACCCTCCCGGGCGGAAAAAAACGGTTACTATTAAACCCATTTAATCTGAACGAGCGATCACCAACTTAATCACCTCTAATAAATTGGCCCGCTCAGGACACACCCGGAAGTCGCGCAGAAGGATTATCCGATGAACCAGCAGGGGACTCTGTCGCAGCAGGTTGAGGCATACCATAACTGGAAGAAAGAGCTGATCCGGCAGATAGGTCGATACCGACTCTGGCTGCAGGACAACAACCTGTTTTCAGAAGACATCAGCACCCGTATTCGCCATGGCCTGGAACTGCTCATAGAAGATGAGCTGACCATCGCCTTTGTCGGTGAATATTCCCGGGGCAAGACCGAACTGATCAACGCCCTGTTCTTCTCGGACTATGGTCAACGGATGCTACCCTCACAGGCCGGGCGCACCACCATGTGTCCGACCGAGCTGTTCTTCGATCGCAGTGCCAACCAGAACTATCTGCTGCTGCTTCCAATCGAGACCCGTACCGGCGAACTCTCGCTGCAACAGTTGCGCAAACAGCCTAACCAATGGATTCGCCACGAACTTGACGATCGCAACCCAGAAGTCATGCGCGACGTCCTCGCCGAGGTTGCCCGTATCAAAAGCGTGTCCCCCGAAGAGGCTCGGGAGCTGGGCTTCGATGAGGCCATGCTGGAACACGACCGCAACCATCCGGGCAACGTTCTTGTGCCGGCGTGGCGTAACGCACAGATCAGCATCCGCCACCCGCTGTTTGAACGCGGTCTGCGCATCCTCGACACACCGGGCCTCAATGCTCTGGGCTCGGAGCCCGAGCTGACCATCAGCATGCTGCCAAGGGCCCATGCCGTCATCTTTGTTCTCAGCGCAGACACCGGCGTCACGGCCAGTGACATGACCATCTGGAAAGAACACATCGACACCGAACATGCCGATCATCGTGCCGGCCGGTTTGCTGTGCTCAACAAGATTGACGTGCTCTGGGACGACCTTCAGGGAGACCGGCACACACAGGAATCCATCGAGCGCGTCCGCAATTACACCGCCGACCATTTGGGCATACGGCAGCAGGACGTAATCCCCCTGTCTGCAAAACAGGGGCTCCTGAGCCGGGTGCGCAAAGACAGCGCCCTGTTTGCCCGCTCCAACATTGACCAACTGGAACAGCTGATCGTCCAGCGCATTCTGATGCACAAGGAACAGCTGATCACCCAGAACCTGATCAACGACTTGCTGGGCATGCTGCAAAACAGTCAGGCGGCCATGCAGTATCGTCTGGAGGCCCTGGAGGAAGAGCGTCAGGCCTGCACAGGGAGCACTCTGGACAAAGCAGCCCTTTCCCGCCTGGCTGAACGGGCCCAGAAAGACTACGACTTTTACTATAAAAAGCTGATCACCCTGCGCTCGTCACGCCGACTGATGGAGTCCCAGGGGGATATGCTGGCCAAACTCGTGAGCGAAGAACGGTTCGAAAGTCACGCCACTCAGGTGCGCACCGCTATGTCAAAAAGCTGGACCACCGCGGGCATGAACCGCGCCATGGAACACTTCTTTGAATTGTTGGAAGGCGATCTCACCAACCTGTTGAGCGAAGGGCGACTGGCGGAGAAAATGGTCGGTGCCATCTATCGCCGATACAACGAAGACACCCGGGCCCGCCATCTTGAACCCATCCCTCTGCGGGCCGGCCGACACGTCATCGCCATCCGGGACCTTCGCAAGAAAGCTAAACGGTTTCGGATCAGCCCCAAGAACCTGCTCTCGGAACAGTCAACACTGGTGCGGCGCTTCTTCAATGTGATGGTCAGTGAGGCCCGCACGCTGCATGGCCGGGTGCGCAAAGACGTCGAGCGCTGGCCCAACGAGGCCCTGCTCCCGATCATGCAGTTTTCCATGGAGCAGAAACAGCTTCTGGAACACCAGATCCGCCGACTGCGAGACACAGTCAGAACCGACAAGGACAGCCGGGCCGAGCGCCAGCGACTGGATCACGCCATTGCCGACCTGCGCAAGCAGCTGGAGCTGGCAGACGCCATGATGCGTCAGATCCGAAAACCAGCCCCTACCACAATCCAGCAAAAAGTGGTCAATATCTCCGGAGCCGTTTGACCCGTACCCCGCCAGGCACTCATAAAGTTCGGCTTGGCGGGGCGCCCCGGCACAGCCGCCAGTTGCAGCATTTTTCCGCCGCCATTAAACTGATGTGTTGGCGCGCTCGCCGGGCGCCCGTCAAGGCCTGAGGCCAGACGCCAATGGACCGGACCAGGAACTCATCACACCCATGCCTGACTCCCTGCCCTCGGACTCCGTGGGCCTTGTAACCCCGAAAACTATCCATTTTGACGTACCTCTGGAGCTGTCCTGCGGCCAGTCTCTTGAACGCTACGACCTGATGGTTGAAACCTACGGTAAGCTAAACGCCGACGCCAGCAACGCGGTACTGATCTGCCATGCTTTGAGTGGCCACCATCACGCCGCTGGCTATCATTCTCTCGATGACCGGAAGCCCGGATGGTGGGACAGCTGTATCGGCCCCGGCAAACCCATTGATACCAACCGCTTTTTTGTGGTCAGCCTGAACAACCTTGGCGGCTGCCACGGCAGCACCGGCCCCAACTCCAACAATCCGGAAACAGGCAAGCCCTATGGTCCGGATTTCCCGGTCTTGACCGTGGCCGACTGGGTCGCAAGCCAGGCCCGACTGGCCGATCACCTGGGCATCCAGCAATGGGCCGCGGTGGTTGGCGGCTCTCTTGGAGGCATGCAGGCCCTGCAATGGAGCCTGGACTACCCTGACCGGCTAAGGCATTCCGTAGTTATCGCCTCAACACCGCGCCTGACCGCCCAGAACATCGCCTTCAACGAAGTCGCACGGCAAGCCATCACCTCGGACCGGGAGTTTTTCGAGGGCCGCTACTACGACGAGAATCTGGTGCCAAAGCGTGGCCTGATGCTGGCCCGGATGGTTGGCCACATCACCTATCTTTCAGACGCCTCCATGGGCGAGAAATTCGGCCGTGAACTGCGTGAGGAAGCCTACAAGTTCGGCTTCGGCGCTGAGTTCCAGGTGGAAAGTTACCTGCGCTATCAAGGTGAACGTTTCTCCGAAACGTTTGATGCCAACACCTACCTGCTGATGACCAGGGCTCTGGATTACTTTGACCCCGCTTACGAGTTCGGCGGGGACCTGTCCAAGGCTCTGGCACCAGCAACGTGCGAGTATCTGGTGCTGTCGTTCAGCACCGACTGGCGATTCTCACCCGCCCGTTCGGAAGAAATGGTCGATGCCATGATTTCAGCGAGAAAACGGGTCAGCTATGCAGAAATTGATGCCCCCTGGGGACACGATGCTTTCCTGATCCCCACCCCCAGATACACCGACATTTTTACCGCCTATATGGACCGGGTTGCCAGGGAGGTGGGCGCATGAGGGCAGATCTCGAAATCATTCAGCAGTGGGTGCGTCCCGGTCACCACGTTCTGGACCTGGGGTGCGGCGATGGGACCTTGCTGGACTTTCTTCAACGAGAACGCAGCGCCACCGGGTTTGGGTTGGAGATCAACCCCGATCACATCACTACCTGCATGGGGCGTGGCGTTCGGGTCATTGAGCAGAACCTGGACTCTCATGGGCTGGACAACTTCGATGACGGCATGTTCGATATTGTCCTGATGACCCAGGCCTTGCAGGCGGTTCGTCGGCCTGACAAAGTGATTGATGAAATGCTTCGGGTCGGCCGGGAAGGCATTGTGACGTTTCCCAACTTCGCTCACTGGCGCCTGCGCTGGGGGCTGGCGCTGAGCGGCCGAATGCCCGAATCCGATGCATTGCCGTATAAATGGTATAACACCCCGAATATCCGGCTCTGCACCTTCAAGGACTTCGAGGCCCTGTGCCGGCAAAAAGGCATTCGGATCAAGAGTCGGAGGGTTGTAGACGGACAACACCAGAACAGCTGGCTGGCCAGGCTCTGGCCCAACCTGCTGGGGGAAATAGCCATCTACCGAATCTCACGGGAGACCTGACGATGAACCTCTTAAACACAAGCAAGGCCCTGTGCCTGATGCTCACCCTGATCCTCCTGCCACTTCAGAGTCAGGCCGGAGAGAAGGATTTCGGGGAACATAAAGTGCACTGGAGTGTTTTCCCCAGCACATTCCTCTCCCCCGAGGTAGCTGAAGCCAATAAGCTGCAGCGAAGCCGGGGCATAGGCATCGTCAACATCGCAATTATGACCGATGGGGAACACGGCCAGATCACCCCCGTTAGCGGTCAGGTTGAAGGCCAGGTATCCAATGACATCCAACAGGTCAACTTTCTGGCATTCCGGCGCATTCAGGAAGGTGAAGCCGTCTATTTCATTGCCCAGTACCAGTACCAGTCCGGTGACCTGATGACCTTCAACATCACAGCGCGTCCCAGCGGTAGTTCCGAGGATCTGCCAGTACGCTTTTCCCACACCCTGTTCAATGACTGACCCCATGAGCCAGAAACTTGTCATCGCCAGCAACAATCAGGGCAAAATTGCCGAATTGACGGAACTGCTCTCCCCCGTTGGGTTCACCCCGGTCGCTCAGGGTGAACTCGGCGTGCCTGAAGCCGAAGAGCCCGCCATCACCTTTGTTGAAAACGCCCTCATCAAGGCCCGCCATGCCGCGAGGCTGACGGGGCTGCCAGCCCTCGCCGATGACAGCGGATTGTCCGTCGATGCGCTGCAAGGACGGCCGGGTGTTCGCTCGGCCCGGTTCGCCGGCGATCAAGCCTCGGACCGCCAGAACGTGGAGGCACTGCTGGCCGCCCTGGAAGCAACACCTTCAGCCAAGCGCCAGGCCCAGTTCCACTGCGTACTCGTCTTCCTTCGCCATGCCGAAGACCCAACGCCAATCATCTGTCATGGGTGCTGGCCCGGACAAATTCTGCCTGCCCCCAGAGGCGACGCTGGTTTCGGCTACGACCCGGTCTTCCTGTGCCCGGAATACAACTGCAGTGCCGCTGAGCTGACCCGGGAACAGAAAGGGCAAATCAGTCACCGGGGGCGTGCTCTGAGCAAGCTTCTGGAGCAACTCCGGGCGGAGCTCTGATACGATGACCGCCACCGACCCTGTGGCGGTCTGCCCGCCCCTGAGCCTTTACATACATGTGCCCTGGTGCGTGCGCAAGTGTCCCTACTGCGATTTCAACTCCCACGCCATCCGGGGAGACATCCCCGAAGAGCGCTACCTGACCGCACTTCTTGACGACCTGGAACCGGACCTGGCACTGGTGCGGGCTCGTCCCATTGAAACCGTATTCATTGGTGGCGGAACCCCGTCCCTGATGAGCGGCCAGTTCTACCAGAGACTGTTCAACAGCCTGCGCGAGCGCCTGGCCTTTCAGCCCGGTGCCGAGATTACTCTGGAGGCAAACCCCGGCACGCTCGAAGCCGGGCGCTTCGAGCGTTTCCGGGAAGCCGGCATCAATCGGCTATCCATTGGAGTGCAGAGCTTTGATCCGAACCAGCTGACAGCTCTTGGGCGAATTCACGACAGTGCTTCCGCCCATCAGGCGATTGAGGCTGCGCGCAAGGCCGGTTTCGACAATTTCAACGTGGATCTCATGCACGGCTTACCTGGGCAGACACCCGGCCAGGCTCTGGAGGATTTGCAGGCGGCGCTGAGCCACAAGCCACGCCATCTGTCCTGGTATCAGCTCACGATTGAACCCAACACCGAATTCTTTTCCCGCCCCCCCGACTTACCCGACGACGACCGGTTGTGGGACATCTACCAACAGGGGGCGCGATACCTGCGCAAAGCCGGGCTGGAGGACTATGAGGTCTCAGCGTGGAGTGAGCCAGGGGCGCAAAGCCAGCACAACCTGAATTACTGGACCTTCGGGGACTACCTTGCCATGGGCGCCGGCGCCCATGGCAAGGTAAGCCTGGCCGACGGCCGCATCCTGCGCTACTGGAAAACCCGTCAGCCCGAGGCGTTTCTGAACCGGATCGGGTCGAGAACAGCCGGCAGCGAGGCGATTGAGACGGGCGAACGAACACTGGAGTTCATGATGAACGCCCTGCGACTCAAAGCAGGCTCCGAAGAAAACACGTATACCGAGCGTACAGGTTTACCCCTCTCCTCCATTGCGGTAAAACTGAGCCAACTAAGAAAAGAACATCTGCTTGCCCCAACCCGTATTCAGGCAACGGAGCACGGGCAGCGGTACCTGAACAGCCTTCTGGAGCATTTTCTCTAATGGATTCAGCCCAGCGACCGCCGCTCTTTCCCATGCGCCCGATGAAGTTGCCCATGAAGATGTCTCTGGTCACCGCTCTGGCGCTCGGGCTGCTGCTAATCGCCCTGAATCAGCCGCTCCATACTTCCGCTGCCCCTCAGGGAATGATCAGCCTGCAGCTCGCCGGCACCGCCGATCAGACCCGGGCAATTCTGTCCAGCTGGCACGATGACCAACTGAGCCAGGCCAGGTTATCACTGTGGATCGACTTCCTGTTTATCATTGTCTATCTGGCCACCGCGCTTCAGCTGACCCGTCATTTCACCCGGGACCGCCCCGGAGTCCGGGAACGAATGGTCGCGCGCTGGGTTCGAGTGCTGTTCGTCCTTGCCGGCATCAGCGATATCGCAGAGAACATCGCCCTTCTGAATAACCTCAACCCGCCATCAGATACGATGAGCCTTACCGCAACCATTCTGGCACTGGTGAAGTTCACGGGCCTGGTGCTCGGTATGGCCGGGCTTGTGGTCATCCGTGCCTCCCGACGCAGGCCCCTGACGCCATCTCACTAGATCAGTTGGTGCGATAGAACAGTAAGTCCCAGACACCGTGCCCCAGGTTCTCGCCACGCTTTTCAAATTTGGTCATCGGGCGCTCCTCCGGTTTGGGTGAATACCCCCCCTCTTCACGGGTGTTTGCAAATCCCTCAGAGGCGTCCATCACCTCAAGCATATGCTCTGCATAGTTCTCCCAGTCTGTCGCCAGATGAAGAACACCTCCCACCCGCAGCTTGTGACGGATACGCTGGATAAACTCCAACTGAATCAGACGACGTTTATGGTGTTTTTTCTTATGCCAGGGGTCCGGGAAGAACACCATCACCCGGTCAAGACAGGCGTCCGGCAGGCACAGATCAATGACGTCGTTGGCGTCAATACTGTAAACCCGCACATTTTCCAGCCCCCGGGCTTCTACCTCTTTCAGCAGCGCACCCACGCCGGGCAGATGCACTTCCACACCGATGAAATCCTGCTCCGGCGCAGCCTCAGCCATGTCTGCCAGGGATTTCCCCATGCCGAACCCGATTTCCAGATTGAGCATATTATCCCGGCCAAACACTTCCCGGGGATCGATCATTCCGTTGTCCCGGCTCAGGCCATACTTTGCCCAGTTGCGTTCAAAGGCCTTTTTCTGACCCTCCGTCATCCGCCCCTGGCGGAGCACAAAGCTACGAACGCCGCGGCGAGTGGTGACCGGATTTGCGTCCTGAGTCTCGTTCTGGTCAGTCATTCTGTATCCTCAAGCATGAAAACGGATCTGGTAGTCAAAACCTGGGCACAGTTTATCAGAGTCCGTACCATCAGGCGGAGACCCCAGCCCCCTGCCCGGACTGCCGATCCAGCTGACGATATCCCAGGGCCTCCATCAGATGCGACTGCTCCAGCGACTGAGCCCCGTCCAGATCGGCGAGGGTGCGCGCCAGCCGAAGAATTCGGTGAAGCGCCCTCGCGGACAGCCCCAACCGTTCCATGGCTCTGGTCAGCAAACGCTCACTACCCGAGTCCAGACGACAAGCCTGGTCAAGACCCCGCCCCGCCAGCCCGGAGTTAAGCGCGCCACGGGCTTCCTGACGCTGGCGGGCCAACAGCACCCTGGCTCTGACCTGCGCGCTGCTTTCCGCCCCGTGACCAGCGCCCAACAACACATCGCCGGACTGCACGGGAACCTCCACATGCATATCGAACCGGTCCAGCAGTGGCCCGGAGATCCTGGCCCGATAGCGCATCACCTGAGCCGGTGTGCACTGGCATTCGATATTGGGGTGGCCGCGGTACCCACAGGGGCAGGGGTTCATAGCGGCGACCACCTGAAAGCGTGCCGGAAACGTTACTTGGCGGGCCGCACGGCTGATGGAAATCTCCCCGCTTTCCATCGGTTCACGCAGAACCTCAAGTACCCGGCGTTCAAACTCCGGCAACTCATCCAGAAAAAGGACACCCCGGTGCGCCAGCGAGATTTCTCCCGGGCGGGGGCTGCTTCCACCCCCCACCAGGGCCACCGCCGACGCCGTATGATGAGGCGCTCGAAACGGGGGATGACGCCAGCCTCCTGGCTTCAGAGGTTGACCGGCAACCGAGTGGACACTGGCCACTTCCATGGCATCCTCATCCGCCAACGAGGGCAGGATGCCGGGTAACCGACTGGCGAGCATACTTTTACCGGTTCCAGGCGGTCCAAAAAACAACAGGTTGTGAGCACCAGCCGCCGCAACTTCCAGCGCCCGGCGCGGCACCTGCTGCCCCCGGACATCCGACAGATCTGCCGCTGAGACCGGGCCCGCCCCTTCCTGGCAGGCTACCGACCGTGGCACCGGAGTCAGCCGAGCCTCGCCAGTCAGGTGTTCGCAGACCCCGAGCAAATGGTTCGCCGTCAGCACGTCCTCACAACTGGCCAGAGCTGCCTCTTCGGCGTTGCCATCGGGCAACAACAGAGAGCGCCCCGCCTGCCGCGCCGCCAGCACTGCTGGCAGGACGCCTTTCAAGGGTCTCAGCGCACCGTCAAGGGAAAGCTCTCCCATGAACTCCAGGCCCGCCAGGCTATCCGCCGGGATCTGACCAGATGCCGCCAGAATGCCCAGTGCAATCGGCAGGTCGAATCGACCGCCTTCCTTGGGCAGATCCGCAGGGGCCAGATTGATCGTGATGCGACGGGCCGGAAATTCAAACCCCGCATTAAGCAACGCACTCCGCACCCGGTCTTTGCTTTCCCGGACTCCAGTTTCAGGCAAACCAACGATGGAGAGTGCGGGCAGACCACCGGACAGATGGACTTCAACGGTCACCGGGGGAGCAGACACGCCAAGACTGGCGCGCGAATGGACAATAGCGAGCATGACAACCTTCCATGGCAGTACGTATCAATGGCCCGGTCAGCGCTCCTGCTGCCCGGGCGACCGGTCAGGAATCTGAACTCAGGCGCTGCTCCAGTTCTGCAACGCGTTTTTCCAGAGCTTCCACCTTTTCTCGGGTTTTCATCAGGACCGCCTGCTGCGCGTCGAACTCCTCTCGGGTCACCAGCTCCAGGCGAGCCAGCACCGACATCACCGTCGCCCTGGCCTGGGTTTCAAAGTCTTCCCTGGCCGCTTTGGCCATATCCGGAACAAACTGACCAAACTGGCCCTGTAGCTGGGAAAAAATCTCTTGCGGCCCTTTCATCAAACACCTCTTATACGGGTTCTTCGGCAGCATAAGACCATTTTCCATACCACCGAGGCTATTTGCGGGAGTGTATCACACCACGCCCCCTGCCATACTGTACCCGGTCAGCATTATAATGGCTGCGGCCAAAGGCCGGACTGCTCTGTTTTGAGACAAGAGCAGGCTCTACGCACCATCATGGTGCGCCAGCCTGCTCCATTTCGGGACAGGCAATAGTTAAGCATTTGTTTTTATTTTATTTTTTTGCGTTGGCACACCCGATGCTAAAGCTCTCGTACACAATCCGCACAATTGAAGTGCGAGGTGGCAGCATCCCGAACTCAACAATCGGCCGACGGGCCCTCACTGTTGGGACGGCTTTACCAAGGAGAAAGCAATGAAACTTGTGACAGCGATCATCAAGCCTTTCAAATTGGATGATGTCCGTGAGGCACTATCCGAGATTGGCGTACAAGGCGTAACCGTCACTGAAGTCAAAGGCTTCGGTCGGCAAAAAGGCCACACAGAACTCTACCGTGGCGCGGAATACGTGGTGGATTTCCTGCCCAAGGTAAAAGTGGAGATCGCCATTGGCGACAACCTGCTGGACCAGGTCATCGAAGCCATCACCAAGGCAGCCAATACCGGGAAGATCGGTGACGGCAAGATTTTCGTGACCGAACTGGAACAGGCAATCCGGATCCGGACAGGCGAAACCGGCGAAGAAGCGGTCTGAGCCGGAACTGACAGCCAGCCAACGCAAAAAACTATCACCTGAAGAGCCTTGTGCGGAGGGCTTCCCATGGAAAGCAATCTCTTTCACCTGCAGTACGCAATAGATACGTTTTATTTTCTCGTGTGTGGCGCATTAGTTATGTGGATGGCCGCAGGCTTTGCCATGCTCGAGTCCGGCCTGGTGCGTGCTAAAAACACCACCGAAATTCTGACCAAGAACGTCGCCCTGTTCGCCGTGGCCTGCACCATGTATCTGGTGTGCGGCTACGCCATCATGTATGGCGGAAACATCTTCCTCTCCGGCATTGCAGATGTGGATGTAGACGGGGTACTGGGCGACTTCGCGACCCGTGAAGACGGCTTCACCGGCGGCTCTATCTACTCGGCAGCCTCGGACTTCTTCTTTCAGGTGGTGTTTGTGGCCACCGCCATGTCCATTGTCTCCGGCGCCGTGGCCGAACGCATGAAGTTGTGGGCGTTTCTGGTGTTTGCGGTGTTCATGACCGGTTTTATTTACCCGCTGGAAGGCTCCTGGACCTGGGGCGGTGCCGACGTCTTCGGCCTCTACAACCTCGGTGACCTCGGGTTCAGCGACTTTGCCGGCTCTGGCATCGTCCACATGGCAGGTGCAGCAGCGGCCCTGGCCGGTGTGCTTCTGCTGGGGCCACGCAAGGGCAAGTATGGCCCCAACGGCGAGATCCGGGCCTTCCCGGGTGCCAACATGCCTCTGGCAGCACTGGGTACCTTTATCCTGTGGATGGGCTGGTTTGGCTTCAACGGGGGTTCCGTGCTGAAACTCGGCGACGTGGCCAGCGCCAACTCGGTCGCCATGGTGTTCCTGAACACCAATGCAGCCGCTGCCGGTGGTGCCATTGCGGCTCTGACCACTGCCCGCCTGATGTTTGGCAAGGCTGATCTGACCATGCTGCTGAACGGTGCTATCGCGGGCCTGGTGGTAATCACTGCAGAACCGTCCACCCCCAGCGCACTGACAGCCACTCTCTGGGGTGCTCTCGGCGGTATTCTGGTGGTGCTGAGCATCGTCACTCTGGACAAGCTGCGCATCGACGATCCGGTCGGCGCAATCTCTGCCCACGGTGTCTGTGGCCTGCTGGGCCTGCTGCTGGTTCCCGTAACCAACGGCGACGTCAGCTTCAGCGGTCAGCTCATCGGCGCGCTCACGATCTTCATCTGGGTGTTCGTGGCCAGCCTGATTGTCTGGGGCCTTCTGAAGGCCGTGATGGGTATCCGGGTCACCGAAGAGGAGGAATACGAGGGCGTCGACCTCTCCGAGTGCGGTATGGAAGCCTATCCGGAGTTTGTCAGCGGTAAGCCATAACCCCTGACGGAGAAACAGAAAAGGGGCGCCGTTTGGCGCCCCTTTTCTTATTTTCAGGCTCTACGCCGTCGTCGCCGGCCCTTGAAACAAGGCATCTTCAGCATGGCGTAGATAAAGCATCAACTCGAGTTCGGCTTCACGAACATGGTCGAACGGCCCTTCGGCCGTTCCTTCCCGGGTCTGGAAATACCATTGTCCATTGACCAGCGAAAACCGGTCACACCGGAACCAGTGACGCTCCTGTTCTCCTCTGCGGACGTCCATAGCAACTCCTTCTGACTGCAAACGGGCAACATGACCAATACCTGATCATTGCAACCAGTTTAGTTCAGCCTTGGAAGCTGTCCACTCCCAGATCACCCTTCGCCAGGATGAACCTCGTCCTCCAGAGCGTCTACCATGAACTGCGGCATGGCCAGCGCGCCGTGGTGAATCCCGGCGTTATAGTAACGGGTCACAAAAGGACGGTTGTTGACGTCCTCCTCCCGGAAGTACTTCAGGGGGTTGGTTTTGCTGGCCATGGTGCAACTCCACCAGCCAGTCGGGTAGACCGGCTGCGGAAATGGCAGCGTCTGCACGTGACCAAAACCAGCTTTGCGCATGTCGTCATGTATGCCCTTGATGATGGAATCAGTGTGCAACAGCGGCGATTCACTCTGCTGAACGATGATCCCTCCTTCCCGCAACGCCAGCATGGCATCCCGGTAGAAATCCAGAGCAAACAGCCCTTCCGCCGGCCCCACCGGGTCTGTACTGTCGATAATCAGCACATCGATGCTGTTCGGCTCAATGTCGCGCATCCACTGAATACCATCGCCGAAGAAAAAATTTGCACGAGGATCGCCGTTCGCCTCACACAGTTCAGGGAAATACGTCTCTGACACGCGGGTAACCCGTTCATCAATCTCAACCTGCCAGGCTTCTTCTACACCCGGATGACGAAGGACTTCTTTCAGGGTGCCGCAATCTCCCCCCCCGACAATGACGACTTTTTTCGGTTCCTTGTGCGTGAACAGCGCAGGGTGCGTCATCATCTCGTGATACAGGAAATTATCCCGGGTGGTCAGCATCACACAGCCATCCAGCACCATCAGGTGACCGAAGGTTTCGGTCTCGTAGATCTCGAGCTTCTGGAAAGGGGTTTGTTCTTCATGAAGCTTACGCTTCACTTGCAGGGAAAAGGCCGTGCCCTGATCCTGAAAAACCTCGGTGAACCAGCCTTCGTTCATTGCGGTCATGTCTGTCTCCCACTGTGTGCCGCTGCGACGTGCCGGGGCATCTGAAAGAGGCGTATTGTAGGTGCAGTGGTCTGCTCCTACAATGCAGCCTGTTAACGGCCAGCCGGCCGCCCCGGGTCTTCTGACAGGATAGCAATCATGGTTGAAACCGCTGCATCACCCGCCCACCGGGTATACAACATCGCTCACTGGAGCGACGGGTACATTTCCGTCAATGACCAGGGTGAGGTAGAGATCTGCCCGGACCGCGGTCGCAGCGAAGCCCGCATTAATTTGCCGGCACTGACCCGCTCCCTGGCGGACTCCGGCATACCGCTTCCTGTACTGGTCCGCTTCACCGACATTCTCCACGACCGGGTTAACAAACTGTGCGGGGCGTTCAACAAGGTCACCCAGGAACAGGGCTATCAGGGGCGCTACACCGCCGTGTACCCGATCAAGGTGAACCAGCAACGCCGGGTTGTGGAAGAATTGCTGTCGGCAGAACCCGCGGCCTCGGCCAATCAGGTGGGTCTCGAAGCTGGCAGCAAACCTGAGCTGATGGCCGTACTGGCGCTGGCCCGCCAGAACGGTTCGGTCATAGTCTGTAATGGCTACAAGGACCGCGAGTACGTTCGTCTGGCCCTGATTGGCCAGAAACTCGGCCACCGGGTATTCATTGTGGTTGAAAAACAGTCGGAACTGCCCCTGATTCTCGACGAAGCCAAAAAACTGGACGTTTCCCCGCTCATCGGGATTCGTGCCCGCCTGGCAACGATTGGCAAAGGAAACTGGCAGAATACCGGGGGTGAGAAATCCAAATTCGGGCTGTCCGCCAGCCAGGTGCTTGATGTGGTTGAAACCCTCAGGCAGGCCGGAGCCCTGGACACGCTGCAGTTGCTGCATTTTCATCTGGGCTCCCAGATCGCCAACATCCGCGACATTCAGACCGGCCTGAAAGAATGCGCCAGGTTCTACACCGAACTCCGCGCCATGGGAGCCCCCATCGGCACCGTAGACATTGGTGGCGGCCTCGGAGTCGACTACGAAGGAACCCGTTCTCGCAGCAGTTGTTCCATGAATTACAGCGTCTTTGAGTACGCCTACAATGTTGTGCATGTGCTGCAGGCGGAATGTGATCGACAAGGTATTCCACACCCGGACCTGATCAGCGAGTCTGGCCGTGCTCTGACCGCCCATCACTCGGTGCTGGTTACCAATGTGATTGATCTGGAGGCTCCGGATAACCGCACACCGTCGGAGCCGGCAACGGAGGCTCCGGCGCCCCTGCAAGACCTGTGGCGGGATCTGCAAAGCCTGCAGGACCCTCACTCACCCCGCTCACTGGCGGAGATCTACCACGACATTCTGCATGCCATGGCGGATGTTCACGCCCAGTTTGCTCACGGCCTGTTATCGCTGACCGAACGAGCCCAGGCCGAGACGTTGTATGTCCGCAGTTGCCGGATGCTCCGGTCGGAGCTCGACAGCGCCAATCGCGCCCACCGTGAAATCATCGACGAACTGAATGAAAAACTGGCAGAAAAACTGTTCGTGAACTTTTCCCTGTTTCAGTCGCTGCCTGACGTCTGGGGCATCGACCAGATCTTCCCGGTGATGCCCATCAACGGGCTTGACCGGCCACTGAACCGTCGGGCGGTGATTCAGGACATCACCTGCGACTCCGATGGCCGTATCGACCAGTATGTGGATGGCCAAGGCATCGAAACCACCCTGCCCTTACCCGAACATGACCCGGAGACCCCCTTGCTGATCGGCTTTTTCATGACAGGGGCCTACCAGGAAATTCTCGGAGACATGCACAACCTGTTCGGAGACACCCATTCCGTTGATGTAAAACTGGATGATCAGGGAGATTACCAGGTTGGACAACCTATCACCGGGGACACCGTGGCCAAGGTGCTGCGCTACGTGAATTTCGAGCCGGACAACCTGCTCGAAGCCTACCGGCGCAAATTCCGGCTCAGCGAGCTGGCACCCGCAACACAGCAGACATTGCTGGAAGAGCTATCTGCCGGACTGGAAGGCTACACCTATCTGGAAGAATAGGCTGCCCGGAGGGCCCGGCCACCCTGGCAAATATTGCCCGCACCATGAATCCACCGGGGGCTACCGTGCGTAAACACTCTCACTGACAAACCGGTGATGAGTACCTAGAATGATGACGGTAGCCAGCTCAGACAAGAGAACAATCAAGGAGCGCCCGGTGACAACACGGGAGCAACAACCGGCAAAAACCGAGGGACGAAAAGACCCTTGGGGCGTCTTGCTGGAAAATGTCGGCAAACATCAGGACCGGGCAGCCTACCACGCCCTGTTCGAGCACTTTGCTCCGCAAATCAAGTACTACGCCATTTCCAACGGCCTGGCCAGTCATGCTGAAGAGCTGGTTCAGGAAGTCTTTGTGTCGATCTGGCGTCGTTCCTGTCTTTACGACTGGCGAAAGGCCGCCGCCTCTACCTGGATCTTCACCATCGCCCGTAACCAGCGCATCGACATGCTGCGCAAAATGCAGCGGACCAGTGCCGAGATAGCCGTCGAGACCGAAGATCTCTGGCAGATTCCCGGTGACAACGAGAACGAACCGGTCACATCCCTGCACCGTCTGATGTCCGAACGGCGTATCCGCGAGTCTCTGAGCCTGCTTCCGGAAGAGCAGATTACCGTGATTGCCAAGGTTTACATGGAGCACAAATCCCACCAGATGGTGGCCGATGAGCTCAATATCCCCTTAGGTACGGTCAAAAGCCGGGTGCGTCTCGCGCTGAACAAACTGAAAGTGATTTTGCAGGATCAGAACGTATGACACGGCATCATCCCGATAGCCTGAGCCTGATGGAGTACAGTGCGGGCAACCTGAGTGAACCCCACGCTCTGTGCATTCGTCTGCACCTGGATCAATGCCCGCACTGCCGCAGCCGGGTTGATACGCTGAACAGTCTCGGGGCGATCATGATGGAGCACCAGCCAAAAGTCACGCTGTCAGACAACAGCTTTGACCAGCTGATGGCTCGCATTGACGGTGACGAAGGTGGGCCAGCCCCCGTCATGCCAGAGCCGAGGGTCAGTCCGTTGCAGAAGCTGCTCGGAAATGACATCAACGACCTGCCCTGGAAGCGACAACTGGCGGACGTCAGCGTGCTGGACATTACCGACAGGTTTCCGGGGCAGAACGAACGGGTGGTGCTTCAGAAACTGGTGGCCGGAGGCAAAGCGCCCGCTCATACCCACCGGGGTAACGAAACCACCCTTGTGCTGCAAGGCGCCTTTGCCGATCAGAACGGTGTTTTCAATCAATGGGACTTTGTCGTGCTGAACGAACAGGATGAACACCGCCCGGTTGCCGTTGGCTGCGATGACTGCATCACTCTGTCCGTGCTCAGTGCCCCGCTGAAACTGACGGGCAGGTTCACCCGCCTGCTGAACCCTTTTCTCCGTTAACACAGGACTGCGGCCACGCCGCAGTTTCTTCACCACGGCAGATCACTGCCATCCCAGTTAATGAACCGCCCATTGTCCTGCTCCGTCAGGTGTTGCAGCACCGCGAACAGATGATCCGCAGTCTCATCGGCTTCGTGCACGTTCAGTTGTTCAAGGGATTGCTGAA
Source organism: Marinobacter daepoensis DSM 16072 (assembly GCF_000421165.1). Taxonomy (GTDB): domain Bacteria; phylum Pseudomonadota; class Gammaproteobacteria; order Pseudomonadales; family Oleiphilaceae; genus Marinobacter; species Marinobacter daepoensis. The sequence goes on along the minus strand of NZ_ATWI01000010.1, from coordinate 361,096 downwards.
ACGGCTGACTCAGCGCCGACCGTGTTGTGCCCGGGTGGAGGGCAACACAGGCCAATGGAGCGCAACGCCGGGATAACTCAATCGAGAGATTCCTGACCAACATGTTCAGGGCCGCTTTCGAGGCACGGTAGGCATACCAGCCTCCCAGACGGTTGTCCGAAATCGAACCAACCTTCGCAGAGATCGCAGCAACTCGCTTGAAGTGTTTCCCCCGCAACCACGGCACCAGTGTCTGCATCAGCAATCCAAACCCCACACAGTTCACCCGATAGGCACGGACCATGTCAGGTGCATTCAGGTCCTCCAGTCGCTTCTCCGGGAACATCCGGCCATCGTGCAACAGGCCTGCCGTATAAATCACGGTATGCAAGGGGCCTGAAGCATTCAGGACTGAATGAAGCGCAGCCTCATCAAGCCGTTGAGCCTCTTCTGCGTCCCAGGCCATCAGTTTCACCCCGGGATGTTTGCGCAAGTCCTCCGATACCTTCGCGGGTTCCCTGCACAGTCCGATCAGATTCTGTTCCGGGCACGAGCTCAGGTAGTCACGAGCCAGGGCCTCACCGATCGCACCGGATACTCCGGCGATAACCGTCGTCATCAGGGCACCTCCCTTCTATCAATCAATGCCATGCCGTTGATACGAAAAACCCATACGTTCAGGCCACCCCGCCTTCTCTCGAGACGGGTCCTTTCGTTAAGTTGTGCGTTGTACGGCTTTTTTTATGAATTCTTTTCGCGATTCCCGCTCGGCAAGTACAATGCAACCTGCATTTGACACTTCGACAGAGATTGCATGACCACCGACGACTACGCTTTCCGCTTTGGCGGCATCGAACGACTCTACGGCCGAACGGCGCTGAACGCCTTCCGCCAGGCCCACATCGCGATTGTCGGTCTCGGCGGCGTGGGCTCCTGGGCTGCGGAGTCACTGGCTCGCAGCGGCATAGGCACCCTCACCCTGATCGATATGGACGACATCTGCGTTTCCAATACCAACCGGCAACTGCACGCACTGGAAGGTCAGTACGGCCAGACCAAAACCGAGGCCATGGCCCGGCGCCTCAGGGCCATCAACCCTCAGGCGGATATCCGCGTGCATTTCGGGTTTCTCACGGTCAGGAACGTCGCGGAGCTGATCACCAGCGAGATGTCCGGTGTGGTCGACGCGATCGACAGCGTCAAACCCAAGGCGGCGCTTATTGCCCACTGTCAGCGACACAAGATTCCGATCATCTGTGCTGGCGGGGCCGGAGGCCAGACAGACCCCACCCAGATCCAGGTTGCCGACCTGGCGAAAACCACTCAGGATCCACTGCTCGCGAAAGTCCGTAATATGTTACGGCGGGAATATGGTTTTTCCCGGAATCCCAAACGACGGTTTGGGGTGGAAGCCGTCTACTCTCTGGAACAGTTGACCTATCCTGCGCCAGACGGCGGAGTGTGCCTGCAAAAGCCATCGACCGGGGGCCCTGTGCGGCTAGATTGCGCCACAGGTTTCGGGGCTGCGAGCCCGGTCACCGCCAGCTTTGGCTTTTTTGCAGCATCCCGACTGCTGAACCGGATCGCCCGCAAGGCCAATCTCTAACTCAACCATCGAGGCCCTTTTATGGCCGTTAGCACAACCTTAATCCTTGCCGGTATCGGCGTTTCGTCCCTGGTCTGCCAGTGGCTGGCCTGGCGGGTACGCATGCCGGCAATCCTGTTCCTGCTCGCAGGCGGCATACTCGCTGGCCCGGTGACCGGTTTTCTGCACCCGGAAACCATCTTTAATGACCTGTTGTTCCCGATGGTCTCCCTGGCCGTGGCCATCATCCTGTTTGAAGGCAGCCTCACCCTGAGGTACGAGGAGATCAAAGACCACGGCAAGATGGTTCGCAACCTGATTCCGGTGGGCAGTATCGTAACCTGCCTGATCGGCACTCTGGCTGCACGCTGGATTCTCGGGGTTTCCTGGGAGGTGGCGCTTCTTTTCGGTGCGATTTCCGTGGTCACCGGGCCCACCGTCATTGCGCCGCTGCTCAGGGCCGTTCGCCCGACCTCCAAGCTCGCCAACATCCTGACTTGGGAAGGCATCATCATCGACCCGGTGGGCGCTCTGCTGGCGGTGCTGGTATTCGAGGGAATCGTTTCCTGGGGCCAGGGCAACGTCTTCGGACATTCCGTCTATATTTTCGGGAAAACGCTGCTTGTGGGCTTTGCCATCGGCGCGGCCGCCGGCTACCTGAATGGCCTGGTACTCAGAAAACACTGGATGCCCCAGTATCTGCACAACGCCGGCACACTGACCTTCATGCTGGGCGTCTTCGCAATTTCCAACGAAATGGCCCACGAGTCGGGCCTGCTGACGGTCACCGTCATGGGCATCTGGATGGCCAACATGAAACAGGTGCCGGTCGACAGCCTTCTCGAGTTCAAAGAATCCCTCAGCGTTCTGCTGATTTCCGCCCTGTTTATCATCCTGGCCGCCCGGGTTGAGTTTGCCGCCATTGCCGATCTGGGCTGGGGGCTGGTAGCGGTACTGGCCTGCCTGATGCTGATTGCGCGTCCCGTCAGTGTCTTTCTCTCAGCCATCGGCACTTCGCTGAACTGGCGAGAGAAGCTCTACCTGAGCTGGATTGCCCCCCGGGGGATTGTCGCAGCGGCGGTCTCGGCTCTGTTTGCCTTCCAGCTTGAACGCATTGGTTATGACAACGCGGGCGTGCTGGTGCCTCTGGTGTTCATGCTGATCATCACCACCGTGACCCTGCAAAGCCTGACCGCTCGCCCGGTGGCCAGACTGCTGGGCGTGCAGGAGCCGCCGGCTCACGGTTTCCTGATCCTCGGCGCCAACCCGGTTGCCCGGCTTATTGCCCAGGCGCTCAGGAAGCATGAAATTCCGACCATCCTCACGGATACCAACTGGGAAAACGTGCGTCAGGCGCGTATGGAGAACCTGCCGGTCTATTTCGGCAACCCGGTCTCAGAGCACGCTGCAACGCACATGGACCTGACCGGAATTGGCAATCTCCTGATCCTGTCGCCCTACAAGCAGCTGAACAGCCAGGCGACGTACCATTTTCTGGACTGGTTTGGCGATGATTCAGTGTATGGCCTGGTCGAAGGCGACCAGGATCAGAAAGCCCGGCTTCAAACCGCCGGTAAGGTACAGCGCACCCGAGGTCTGTTCGACGGCGTGAGTTACGCCAAGCTGGCAAGCCTGGTCAGCCAGGGCTACACCGTGAAAACCACGCAGTTGAGTGAAGAGTTCAGTTACGAGCAGTTTCTGAGCCAGTACCAGAATCAGGCGCTGGTCCTGTTTGTCCGGGACAGCAAGGAACACATGCATCCGGTGAAAGATATGGAAACCCTGCAGCCCGACAACGACTGGATTCTGATCAGCCTGGTTCCGCCACAACCTCAGAAAGAACGTAAGGAAACCAATGGCGACAGAACCGTAACCAGCACTGGCCCGGCCTGACTGGCCCGCCTCTGGTTACCGGCAGTCCAGCACAAGCTTGCCGCGCACATGCCCACCTTCAAGCAAGGCGTGCGCGGCCTGCACCTGATCCATCGGGAAAGCCTGCTCAATGTGCACCCGTACATCGCCGTCTTCGATCAGCTCCGCAATCTCCTCCAGATGAAAAACATCGGGGCGCACGGTCATGCCGTGGGCCCGAAGCCCCATCGCCTCTGCGGCACTGACAATCTCATCCGCCGTGATGGTAGGAATCGTCACCAGCACACCAGACTCTGCCAGGGTATGCAGGGATCGCTTACCGGCGTCTCCTCCCACCAGATCCAGCACCACATCAAGGCCATAACATTCCTCGGCCACGTCGGTCGTGTGGTAATCGATGACCTCATGTACCCCAAGTTCCGCCAGAAAATCCCGGTTGGCCGGCGAAGCCGTCGCCACCACATGGGCCCCCCGCTCAAGCGCAAACTGAACCGCAAAGTGGCCAACGCCACCGGCACCGGCGTGGATCAGTATCTTCTGGCCGGACTCCAGGCGAGCCACCTCAAACAATGCCTGCCAGGCGGTTAAAGCCGCCAGAGGCACCGCACCTGCCGTCACAAGATTCAGTTCGTCGGGCACGATTGCCAACTCGTCGGCCCTGGCCACCGCATACCCGGCGTAAGCCCCACCGCCGATCGGAAAGCCAACCATCCCCATCACCCGGTCACCAGGGGCCAGGGTGGTGACACCATCCGCTACCGCGATCACCTCTCCTGCCACATCGTACCCGGGTGTCCAGGGCAACCGGCTCTCAATCTGACGGGCGGCGAACCCCAGCCCTCGGCGGGTTTTCCAGTCGATCGGGTTAAGACCGGCACCGTGCACCCGGATCAGCACCTCTCCCTCTGCGGGCTCAGGCACAGGGGCTTGAGCCACCTGAAGCACCTCCCGTTCACCAAACTCGCGGTAGACCACATGTTGCATGGGGGTTGCGTCAACGACATCAGATGATTCCATGGCTGCCTCCGGAATGCATGGGGTCACAGGCCCATTAGCGGGTATCAAGGATGAGACTAGCAGATATTCCTGCCTACGGCCTTAGCGAGTCAGCCCCCGACCACCGGGCACCTGTGCGCCGGACAGAATATCGACGAACGCTTGCGGCGCTCGGGAAGGGCGCTGGGATTTCAGATCGACGCAGGCGTGAGTAGAGAGCCCGCGGAGCAGGGTTTTGCCATCGGAAGGGCGGATCAACTGAAATTGCCGGGCCGAACGGAAACGGCCATCCCAGTCGGTCAGCCAGGTTCCCAGTACCAGCTCGTCGCCAGCATTGGCGGACATCAGATAGTCAACGTCGGTATGGGTTATCGCCATGGCCTTGCCCGTTTCTTCATGCAACGCCCAGGTCATCCCAAGACTCTCGATGTGGGCCCAGCTCACCTCTTCCAGCCAGCGAATATAAACCACATTATTGGCATGCCCCAAACGGTCGGTATCGTCTGGCTGAACGGTGATTTCAAGGGTGAAAGGAGCCGGCAGATCCCAGTTCAGAGCATGAGTATCGGTCATTCGGCATTCTCTCCAAGGCCAGGAATGGCCCGCAACGGTAGCCGGCCAATGCGGTCATTGTGAAGTGAACCAAAGTATAGAGCTCCGTCGTGGGGATTCACCGACGTAATCTCGCGCAGATGGGTTCCAAGGGGATCGTGCAGACTGGTGAGCATCTGGCCATCACGATCAAAGGCAACCACCAGCCCGTAATCCTGAGGCTGGGGCTTCAGGCTGTCCGGCAGTTTAGCCACCAGATCCTTGAGCCAGGGTGTCTGGTGCATCGAATCCACCTGGGGATTTCGTAACGTTGGAAACGCCACCCAATAACGACCAGCATCATCCACGGCCAGATTGTCCGGAAAACCCGGCAGGTTATCGGCAAACACTTCAGTCCGGCCCGCCTTCGGCCCGCTGAGCCAGTAGCGAAGAATCCGGTACTTCCAGGTTTCGTTGACCAGCAGATAATCACCTTCGGGAGAGACCGCAACCCCATTGGCGAAGTGCAGATTCCCCAGCAAAACCTCGGTCTTCCGCGTTTTTGGATTGAAGCGCAACAGGCGCCCGTGCGGACGCATCTCCAGTAAGTCCAGAACATAGTCCGGTTGATGGAAGCGGGAACTGGCGTCCGTGAAGTAAATGCGGCCATCCGGGGCGATCACCACGTCGTCGGTAAACCGGAAGGGCGTTCCACCCGCTTCACGGGCCAGGACAGAGACATCACCTTCTGGTGAAATCGACAGCAGGCCTTTCCAGGCATCGGCCACAATCAGGTTGCCCCCCTGATCAACAACCATGCCCAGAGGACGCCCTTCCGTCTGCAGCCAACGCTCAACCATGCCGTCTGGATGCACCCGGACGATCCAGCCGTCCTGAGTCCCTGTATACAACACCCCCTGACGATCAACCGTGGTATCTTCCGGCCCGTAAACCTGCCCGAGGGCCATCAGCTCGGCCTGTTGCAAACGATGATTAGGGGCCAGCACGCCCGTCATGGCGGGTGCTGAAGGAGCAACCCAGGCTTTGCTGTCAATGGGGGAAGGTGCCAGCAGAAAACCGCCCGCTAAAAGAAAGACAACCAGCAAGGTACCCAAGAGCCATTTCATCGTAAGCGCCCGATCTTTTTATGATTTTTGTTTCCAGCGAGCCCGCTGGATCACGTCCTGCGTTCTACCTTAGCAGATATCACCCTGCGCCTGACAAGTTCACGATTGCTTGAGGAAATCCCGGCACAGCGTGGCAAAATCGTCCGGCTTTTCCGCATGCAGCCAGTGGCCAGTCCCGTCAATAACCTTCAGTTCGGCCTCAGGGAACAGCTCACGGATGGTGTCCCGGTGCTTGTCCTGAATGTAAGCAGAGTCTGCGCCTTTGATGAACAGCACGGGGCCCCGGTAAGGCGCTGAGCCCTCTGGCGCAGCGGCCAGATTGTCGTAGCAGGCATCAATAACCGGCAGGTTCAGCCGCCAGCGGAACAACACATCTTCGCTGCTTTGCGTTTCGGCCGGTATACGCTCGAGGTTTTTCAGCAGGAACTGCCGGACCCCCTCCACCGCCACGAACTCCGCCAGTCTCGCATCGGCCTCACGGCGGGTTTTCACCCCCGTCAGATCCAGTTTCTGCATCCCCTCGAGTATCGCGTCATGATGAGGCTTGTAGGTCACCGGTGAAATATCCGCCACAATCAGCGCCTGAACTCTCTCCGGGTACGTCAGAGCCACCTGCATTGCCACCTTGCCCCCCATGGAGTGGCCAAGCAGGATCGCTTTATCAATGCTCTGGGCATCAAGATAAGCAATCACATCTTCAGCCATGGCCGGATAATCCATCACATCTGAGTGGGGAGAGCTACCATGGTTGCGCTCATCCAGCGCGTGGATCTGCCAGCTGTCTTCCAGACGGCGACCAATACCGCCCAGATTTTCCAGTGAACCAAACAGTCCGTGCAGCAGGATCAACGGCGTTCCCTGGCCGGAAACTCGAGAATTCAGGTTTACACTCATGGGCTGGCATGCCTCCGGTTATCGGATCAAACCGGATACACTACCATCGCCAGAACTCGGGGCAAGGGGAAATTAGCGGATAAAAAAAGCCGGGCCAATGCCCGGCTGGAAGGTCACAGACATACGCCTGAAAGATCAGCAATAGAAGATGCTGTCCAGGTATTCCGCGAGTGCCAGAACGTTTCTGCGCTCGGCTTCGCTATGGGGCACAAAGATTTCCTGTTCCATACAATACCTCCACGTCGCAATGCATTGCTTCAACCTGATAGACAACATGCTATCGTTTAAGCAATAACGACCCATTGACTCACTGTCGCAATCGTTTGACATTCTGTATCAGTTCACCAGACCACTACCGGGAGCAGACTCCAGGCATGCAGGCCTCATCCGACCAACCGGAAACGCCCCAGGTTGCCGCCTCCAGCACGCTGGCACTGGTTCACTATCTGGACACCCGGGGGTTGCTGAACCGTGCCCGCATTGAACAGGTCACTGGCCTGAGCCTCGAAGCCCTGACCGATCCGGATCTCCGGATACCCGCCGGCACCCACTATCGGCTCTGGGAACTGGCAGAGGAACTGACCGGAGACCCTGGGGTCGGGCTGCACGCCGGACAGGTGGTCGACCCGGAGCGCATGGGGCTGGTCGGCCATGTTTTCTTTAACTGCGATACGCTCGGCGAGGCAGTGGTGCAATATGTGCGTCTCCACCGCCTGATCAACGAATCAGTCATCCTGAGTTTCGAACAGACTCCGGAACAGGCCATTCTCACCTGGCATCCGGATACCCCTGCACACTACTGCAGACAAGATATGGACCGCACACTGGCGGCGGCCCTGTGTCGCACCCGCCATTTCATCCACGCAGGTATTCACGCTGACTGGCTGGAAATTGCCCACCCTGAACCCGTATATGCCGATGAATACCAGGCGCTGTTCGGCTGCACGGTCCATTTCGGCAGCGACATGACCCGCATGGCGTTCAGCAGCCGACACCTGGGACACCCGATTCCCCATCGCAACCCTTATGTTTATTCGGCCATGCTGAAACAGGTGAACGCGGTACTGGCCCGATTACAGACCCGCCGCACCTTCGGTCGCAAGGTGCGGCGACTGATCTCCCGTCAGATGGCCACCGACCGGATTGACGCCGACACCCTGGCCAGACACTGTCACATGAGCCGGCAAACCCTCTATCGTAAGCTCAAAAAAGAGGGCCTGAGTTTTCACGATCTGGTGGAACAGGTGCGCAAAGACAAAGCTCTGCGATACGTCGCCGACGACCAATACGCGTTAGGAGAAATCGCCTTTCTTCTGGGGTTCTCGGAACTCAGCGCGTTTAGCCGCGCCTTTAAACGCTGGACCGGGGTTGCCCCGGCGCAGTTCCGGGCCAGTCACAAGGAGGGGGCACCATGATCGCCGAGAACCTGTCGCTGCTTGCCATTCCGCTCGCCCTGCTGTACCTCGCCGCGCTTGCGTGCATTTATCGGATCTTGCTGACATATCGGACGGCCCAAGGCGCTATTGCCTGGATCCTCGCCCTGATCGGTTTGCCATACATTGCGGTCCCGATGTTCCTGTTATTTGGTCGCTACCGCTTTGGCGGTTACGTCAAAGCACGCCGCATGGGAGATCAAAGCCTGACCAATCTGCTGGATCAGTTTGAAAGTCAGACCACGTCCATCGCCGCCCCCGGCCAGGACCATTTCAGTGATGAGCTTCAGGTTTTGTGTAAGCTGGGCCGCCAGCCATTTACCAGTGGTAATCACTGTACCTTGCTGCAAGACGGAGAAGCCACGTTCGAAGCCTTGTTTGAGGCCATGGAGAATGCCAGCCATTATCTGCTGCTGGAATTCTATATTGTCCGATCAGACCGGGTGGGGCAGCGGATCAAGGCCATTCTGGAACGCAAACTGGCTGAGGGCGTCGAAGTCTGGTTCCTATACGACGATATCGGCAGTGTCTTTCTGTCCCGAAAGTGGCTGAACGAACTGACCGCGGCAGGGGCAAAAATCGCGTCCTTCGGCGACGGCAACATCCGACGACGCCGCTTCCAGATCAACTTCCGGAATCACCGGAAATTGATGGTCTGCGATGGTGTGGTTGGTTTCGTGGGCGGCATCAACCTTGGTGATGAATATCTGGGCACCGCCATGGATCAGGAACCCTGGCGCGACACCCACTGCCGGATCGAAGGGCCCGCCGTAACCGGCTTGCAACTGGCCTGGCTGGAAGACTGGAACTGGGCCAGCAATACCCGGCCTGACCTGAACTGGGCAGCGGCAACACCGCCTCCCGGCGATGAGGAAGTACTGGTATTACCCACCGGCCCCGCCGACACCTGGGAAACCTGCACCCTGTTTTTCCTGAACTGCATCAACAATGCGAGGACCCGCATCTGGATTGCCTCCCCCTACTTTGTACCCGACTTCCAGGTCATGAACGCACTCCAGCTCGCCGCCCTTCGGGGCGTGGATGTTCGCATCCTGATCCCGGAGAAAAGCGACAGCCAACTGGTGCGGCTGGCAGCCTACTCATACCTGGTTCAGGCCAGCCAGGCCGGCATCGGCATCCATCGCTACCAGCCGGGCTTCATGCATCAGAAAGTGGTATTGGTGGACAGCCGCTATGCCGCTATCGGCACAGCAAACCTGGATAACCGATCCATGCGTCTTAACTTCGAGATCACCGCTATCAACACCAGTCCGGCCTTTATTGCGCAGGTAGAGGGCATGCTGGAAGAAGACCTGAAGGCGTGCCGGCGCATGACCGAAGACGACTATCGCCAGCGCTCCATCCTGTTCCGGCTGGGCTGCCGGGCCGTGCGACTATTGGCGCCCCTGCTTTGATCTGGTTCCGGCACAAACCTTGTGCGAACATGGCGGTCCGTGCTTGCTGTAAATGACCAGTCCATGAATGCATTTAAACCCAGAGAAACACTGACCGAACAAGTCGCCCGCCACATCGAAAACCTGATCGCCTTTGAGCAGCTCCGGTCTGGTGAACGTATCTACGAAGGCGCCATGGCCAAGCAAATGGATGTCAGTCACGGGTCTATCCGCGAAGGCCTGCTATTGCTGGAAAAACGCCATCTGATTCGCAACGTTCCGCGCAAAGGGGCCTTCGTGACACCGCTGGATGAGCACTTTGTCCGCAGCCTCTACGAGATTCTGGAGCTCTACCTGACCCACACCGGCCGGAAACTCGCCCGCCAGTGGCAACCGGATGACATGCAGCGGCTGGAATCCCTGCATGAACAGATGGTGGGATGTTTTCAGAACAACGACCTGATGGCCTTTCTGGAACTGGGGATTGAATACACCCAGGCATCCCTGGCCTATGCCGACAACTACTTCATTGTATCGGCCATTGAGGACCTCTGGCCTTCCGCCAAACGCTGCGCCTTTGTGGCTTTCCGGCATGGTGGCCGCCAGGTACTCGCCGACAACCTGGCGCTGATGGAAGACTCTATCCAGGTCATCCGCGCGCGGGATGAACAAGCTCTGGCTGACATTCTTCACCGCTACGCCATACAGCAGTGCGAGCAGGTGCTTGCCGCGCTGGCGCCGTGAATCAATAGAACAGCTGGGTAAACGAGAAGCCGATATTCAGGTACGCAGTCCAGTCATCTTCGTTGTTATACGCTGCCGACAGCTGCACCGGCCCCAGGAACGTGTCGACCCCGGCAAACAGGCTCCAGGAGCGGACCAGGCCAGACCAGGTGGCATCGTCCATCTGCTCCCAGGCATTGCCGGTTTCAAACCCGACCCCGGCAAACCACGGCATGAACGGGCCTCCAAACTCTTTCCTGGCCCAGGCCGCCAGCAGCGCCGCATCGTTACCGGTAATTTCGCCGGGGGCATAGGCCGATAGCTGACGGAAGCCGCCCAGGCGAGCAGCGTTTTCAACCCCGGCGTCGCCCCGGATCACCTGTCGGGTATACGCCAGACCGGTCAGGTTGAAACGCTGCCATGTCCCGGTACCCAGAAGCATGCCGGTGACCGAATCGAACTTGCGGTCTGCACCAAGCTCCTCCCGCTCCACACGAGCCCGGATACCCGCAAATGCACCCGACTTGGGATAAAACGCATCACTCAGGGAATCGTGTACCAACTGAAGGCTGACATAGCCCTGATGCACTCGGTCGGAGAGCACAACCGGCGTACCGACTTCGTCATCCACCGTCGCATAACCACGCACGTAGCCGAGCCGGACTTCGCCATCGCCACCCAGCTCCATGCCCAGAGCCAGATCCATCTGGCGGAAGGTCACGTCAATCTCAGCAACCCGGTCACCCTCGTCATAGATGCTGTAATCATCTCGGCGGTATTCCATGCCGAGAACGGCAAACCGGTCGTAGCCGTAATCCAGAGGTTGATACCATTGGCTGCGCACCCAGGGTTGGGTGCCCAGCTGAAAACTGTTCTGCCACTCCGCGCCCAGGCGGTTGAGCTCGGTCATTCGAAGACCCGCGGCCAGATTGAAACGGGTATCTCCGTCAAAGTTGTCCTCATAATTCAGGCCGAAAGAGAGATAATTGGGCCCCCAGCTTTTCTCTCTGGCCTGAATAATCAGAACCGGCCCCTCCCGGGACGGGCTCAGAGACCAGGAAACGGTTTCGTAATAACCCAGGCCGTATATCCGCTTGAGATCGGCCTCCAGAGCCTCAATATCCAGCGGTTCACCTTCTTTCTGTCGTATACGTTCCCGTAAAAAGTCACTGGCCAGGCGTTTGCCCTTCTGGAATTCAATTCGGGCAATGGGGCCAGGAGGCACCGCTTCTACCTGCAGTCTGCCACGGTAGGCCAACCATTCCGCATCGCTCACGGAAAGCCGGTTCAGGTCCACCGCATGTTCACGGGCACCACTGGCCCCCAATTCAAACAGTACCGGGGCATCGTAGAAATCTGCAGAGGTGTGTCCTTCAAGATCGGGCTGAATCAGCACATCCTGATCCGTCATCAGAGCCAACTGGTAATCCGTGTTTCGCCGGGTCATCAGCGTGGTTAACTGCCCCACCACGGAAAACGCTTCCCGTATATCATCTGTGTTCAACAACGGGTCCGTGATGTCCACAGCGATCACGACATCAGCCCCCATGTCGCGTGCTACGCTGACGGGAAGGTTATTGGCTACCCCACCGTCGACCAGCAGACGCCCGCCCCGCTCTACCGGCGCGTAGACTCCTGGAACACTCATACTGGCACGAAGAGCATCCGCTAGGTTGCCATCCCCGATGACAACCTCAACGCCGGTTTCCAGATCAGTGGCGACAGCGCGAAAGGGAAGCGGCAGCTGGTCGAAATCATCCACCAGTGCAGCATTACGGGTCAGTTCGTTCAGGATGAACCCCAGGTTCTGGCCGGTGACCAAGCCCCCGCCAACGTGCAGGCCCTCTGAGCTCACACCAATGCCGGGCACCAGAGGCAGCCGCCAGTCCTCCTGTTTCCGGCGCACGGGTTTGTAGGCCCTGCCCGGGTTATCCCGAAAACTGGACAACCAGTCCAGCGCAATAAAGCGGCGTTCAATCTCTGCGACCGGCATCCCGGTGGCATAGAGCGCCGCAACCGCTGAGCCAGCACTGGTGCCAACCACCAGGTCGACGGGCACCTGCATCTCTTCCAGCACCCGCAGCACACCAACATGCGCCATGCCCTTGGCACCGCCTCCGCTGAGGACCAGACCAATGGTCGGCCGGTCCGCCCCACTTGTTTGCGCACCGGCCAAGGGAGATAACAGAAGGCCCATCAGCACGCAAACCTGCAGGGCACAATGGCGTTTGATCAGGGAACGGTTACGAACTCGACTTGGAATCATCGTCAGCCAGAGACAGGTGTGAGGTATCCGGAACAATGGGCGGCGGCACGTCACGTTCCACACCCAGATCGCTGCCGGCCGGCGCCAGAGTCCAGTCATCCAGGTGCTCGAACATCGGCGCTTCAACGTCTTCATGTTCCACCAGGGTCACCCCAACCGGGTCCAGACTCAACCCGGAACCGGCGAGAATATCATCTACTTTTTCTCCGGCCACGGGCAGCCGGTCGCCGGGCTCAACCGAAGGTGCCGGGCCAGCCGCTGCCGTCTCAGGACCGGCCGACTCACGGGGGGCGGCAGGTGCTGGCCGGGACGGTGCCTCCGGAGCAGGGGACACTTTGGCGGGTTCAGTTCCGGGCATCGGCTGAACGTAAACAACCATCCCGTGCTTCTTCAGAACCGCCAGGTATTTCTCAGCTTGTTCCTGCTCAAGCTTGTTGCGGATAACCACCGGCTGACCACTGAACATCCGGTCCAGTTGTTCCACACTGGCCTTGAACAGTGCCCGGGCATTGTTTCGGGCGACTTCCTGGGTGGTGCCTGGGGTGCACTCGCCTCTGAACACAAGCTGATACATGGCTATCCCTCTGCTTTACAACAACTGTTGTCCAATCATAACGGAAATCACGGGGCGCTACAGGCCTAAACCACCGCCGCGGCTTACCATCCGGATATTATTTCAGTATTGCAAACAATTGAAAAATTCTCTGCTGGCAGGAGGAAAAACCGCCAACACTCTGCAACAATAAAAAGTAACCAAGCGTTACGTGATGTCACACACGTACCTCAGCCTGCCTCGGGAGTTCACTATGCGCGCACTCATCACAAGTTTACTGACTGGCCTGGCGCTATACGGCGCATCGGCCCAGGTCTCTGCCGAGAATCTTGATGTGCTCATGAGCGGAGTTTTCCAGGCCAACGAGGCGACCTACATCGGGTACGAGAGCGTCGAACGAGAGGATATTCCCGTTCAGTCCCAGATTGAACGAAAGTACCTGATTGTCGATTTCCGGTTCCAAAACCAGCAGCTGCCCTCCGAACAACTGCAGGCCAGCGTACACAAAGTCTGCATGACGCTCCTGAAAGACCGTGAACTGATCCGCTCTCTGTCCGATTCCGGCTACGACATGGTCTCTGTCGCTTTTGATCGCCAGTCCCAGTTCGACTGCCTCTGAACGCTCCCCTTAATCCTGACCAAGCAGGCGAGGGAACGTGTCCAGAGCGGTGTTGACCGCATCCAGGTTGAAAGCTTCAACATCAACCAGCAGCTTTTCGCCATAACGGGTCACCGAAGATGACCGGTGCCGGCGCCCCCATTCAATCACCCTAACCGCAAAATCCTTCATTTCCTCAGGGTCCCCGCTTTCCCGCACGTCCTGCCACTCATCACCGAAGTCTTCGGCCAGCTTCTCCCGCAGCCAGCCACGCTCATGCATGCTCATGGTCTGGGCCAGAAGCCGTTCGGACTCCTCGGGTGCGCCGTCATCATCGACCTGCTCAACGCTCGCCTCTACCCTCGGCAGCACCACGTGGAAGGTGGAGCCGACGTTGGCCTCACTCTCCACCGTCAGCTCTCCACCCATCATTTCAACCAGTTTCCGGCTGATTGCCAGCCCGAGACCGGTGCCGCCGTAGCGACGGGAGCTTTGTCCTTCCTGCTGTTCGAAGGCATCAAAGATGCGCTCCTGCTGATCCGGGGCAATACCAATCCCGGTATCGGAGACCGTGACCTCGAGCCGGTAATAACAAACGTCCGGGGCGTCATCAATCGGCTCCCCCAACGCTTCCGCAACCGCCCGCACCGTCACGCCACCGTCGTGGGTAAACTTGATCGCGTTGCCCACCAGATTGAACAACACCTGTCGCAAACGGGTTTCATCCAGCATCATCGCCGACGGCATACCTGAAACCACACTCACTTCCAACGTGATCCCCTGTTCGGTCGCCCTCAGATCAAAGATATGGCGAACATCGCTCAGAAGACGCCGCACGGACACCGGGCCGAAGTCGAGACGCATTTTTCCCGCCTCAATCCGGGACAGATCGAGAATATCGTTGATCAGCATCAGCAGGCTTCGGCTGCCTGCGCGAATCGCATTCAGATAGTTTCGCTGCTGGGGATCCGTCACCGAGTTGTAAAGCAGATCACTGTACCCGATCACCGCATTCATCGGCGTCCGGATCTCATGCGACATGTTGGCCAGGAACTCACTCTTGGTACGACTGGCCGCCTCGGCCTCCCGCGCGAGCCGTTCCGCTTCAAGTTTGGCGGCTCGCAACTCATCCTCACTTCGTCGCAAGGCGTTCTCTGAGCGGATGCGTTCATCCACTTCCAGCGACAGCTTCCGGTTCCAGTAGAGGAAGATCAGCACCACGACGATGGCGATCAGGATGATCCGCCGAACCACGGTGTAATCCGCGGCCTGCTCAATATCCAGGTGAATCCAGCGGTTATAGATGGCCTCGGTCTCCGAGGGCGGCAAGCTACCCAGCGCCTTGTTGAGGATACGATGCAGTTCCGGGTTATCCGGATTCACCGCCAGTCGCAAGTCATACTGGTAAGGCGTAATACTGGTGATTCTCAGGTTTGACAGTCCCAGTCGCGCAACGGTGTAACTCACAGCGGGAATGTGGGTCACCATCACATCCAGATCACCATTGGACAGGGCCAGCAGTCCGTCTTCTACCGTCTGTTGAGGATAGAGATCAAGGTTGGGGTGATTAATCAGCAGGTAGTCATGGCTGGCCTGACGGTTCACCACGCCCACGCGTTCGTCACGGAGTTCACGCAGATCGCCGATAAAGCGGCCAGTATCGCGGATCGCCAGGGCAATCGGCACATTGACATAAGCGCGGGTAAACAGAAAAGTCTGTTCGGTGCGGGGCGTTCTCGACATCCCCGGAAGGATGCTCAACTCCCCCGATTTCAGTTGTTCCTCCGCACTGGCGCGACTGCTCACCACCTCTCTCTGAAAACGAATGCCCAGATCCTTTTCCAGGCGGTTGAGGAGATCGGCCACCAGGCCCGCAGGCCGGCCATCCTGCTCAAACTCAAACGGCGGCCAATCCGGACGGAGCCCGACCGTTATTCCGGCATTATTGGCCAACCAGTCCAGTTCACTGGCAGTCAGGACTACGTTCCGGCTCTGAATCTCAGGCGTCTCACCCGCCAGCCAGGACTGACGTATGTTTCGATGTTCCTGATGGGACAGCGCCGTCACCGTTCGGTCAAAAACCCGAAACAGGCGTTCCTTGTCCACCGGCACCTGCAGCACCACATCCACTGGGCGGCGGTCCAGCAGTACCGCCAGCCCAACGCCATTGATCATGGCCGATTCCAGGTAGTCCGACACCACTGGAACCGGCCCGAGAAACGCATCGGCTTCTCCGGACATCACCCGGCTGACCGCCTCCCCCAGATTCGAGACCGGCACGGGGGTGAAGTTTTCCACCGGGTCCAGCAGCGGAAACTGGTTGGGATCATCCCCTACGATCACGACTTTTGCCGACTCAAGATCCGTCAGGTTCCGGATGCCGGCATCACCTGCATTAACAAACACTCCATAGGTCAATGTCATCAGCGGTGCCGTATGCCTGACACCGGGAATAACCGGGGCTCCGGGTAACCGGGTGGTCAGGATCACATCGGGTTCGGGCGTTTCCGCCAGTGTGCGGTTCATCTGGAACGGCTCTATAGGCAACCCCAGCTTGGTGGACAGCCGATTAAGATAGTCCACCCAGATACCCGCCATCCGGCCTTCCCCGGTATCAAACACCAGAGGCACCTGAGTATGCCGCACGCCGACATTAAATCCCTTCTGTTCAGACAGCCAGCGCAGATCCTCAACCCCAAGCACAGGGGCAGGCGATGCCTGAGGTGGATCCGCCAACGCCACTCCCTGAAACAGCAGGTACAACAGGCAAAACATGATCGCTGAACGAGACTTCACTGGATATCCTCGGCGGGTCCACTACATTTCATGGAAACGATACCTGCAAAACGGCAGAATTGCATTTTGCTCTTGATCGGATGGGAGGACAGTACAATGGACACCAGCCAACACAGCCTGGGCACCTTGTTTGAACAACTGGGATTACCGTCCGGGCAAGGCGACATCGAACGCTTTATTGCCCGGTACGCGCCATTGCCCAGCGACATCGCCCTTCAGGATGCGCCGTTCTGGTCAGCGAGCCAGTCTCACTTTCTGGAAGAAGGGCTGGAAGAGGATAGCGACTGGGCAGAAGTGATTGATGAGCTGGACGCCCTGCTCAGGCACTGAGCGGGCACTCAGATGGTAACCACACGATTCCGGCCCTCTTCCTTGGCCTGATACAACGCCCGGTCAGCACGGTCGAACACCGATTCTTCAGTATCACTGTCCCGGAATTCCGCCACGCCGGCAGAAAAGGTAATGCTGACCGGATCGCCACTGAAGTGGAAAGGTAGCCTGGCCACGTGCCCCCGGATCTCGTCCAGCACCTTACAGGCATCTGCCGCCCGGGTCTCTGGCAACAGCACGACAAATTCCTCGCCCCCGAACCGGGCAATAAAATCCGTGGAGCGTAATCGTGCGCCCATTTCACGGGCCACCAGCTGAAGCACCCGGTCCCCGGCCTTGTGTCCGTAGGAATCGTTGATGCGCTTGAACAGATCAACATCCAGAACGGCGACGGTCAGTGGGTTCTGGTAACGCAGCCAGCGGTTGTATTCGAACGACAACCGTTCCTGCCAGGCTTCACGGTTAGGAAGCTGCGTAAGCAGATCCGTCATGGCCCGCCGGCGCTCTTCACGCACCTGGGCCTGCATCTGTTCCGAGTGAGCCTCCATGGCAACCACTTTTTCCTGCATGGCCTCTAACTGATGAGTCAGTGTGCTCTCACGTTCACGTTCCCGGGTCCGGAATTTTTCCAGAGCGTTGCCAATGAACTCCAGGCGGCGACTCACGGACTGTTTCAGGGAGTGGAAATCCTCACTGGTCCGGAGATCATCCCCCACCAGATCCAACTCCGAACGAATTTCCCGGTTGAGCGTTTCAGTGGCATCCTGCCGACCAGAGTGCGCGTTGCTTTGTTCGGCGAAATGTTCACGGAGTGACTGCAAGCGTTCATCCAGACGTTTCAGAAATGCCTCAAATTCACGCTGGCTTCGGGTAATAGCGGCGACCACAAGGTCAGCCACCCGGTTCAGCCCCTCACGCAACACCTCCCAGTCCTGGCTCGCCAGCAGGGTTTGCTGCAGCGCGCGGGCTTCCGCTTCCGTGGGGGGCTCGAAAGCCACCTGCTGTATCAACTGCCCCAGAAGCTGGCCAATTCGTCGGGCAATCCGCAACCGCTGGATATGGTGTTCCGCTTCGCCCCCCGTCTCACGCTCCGCCGTACCGGGCGAAACCGGGACCGGCCGGGACGGCCCCTGCTCATCCAGCAAGGCAATCTGGCGATCGATCTGGTCCTGCAGCTCTCGCCAGCTCTGCAGATCAAACCGCTTTTTTCGGAGATCACTCCGCAACTGAGCCAACAGCGTATCAAGATCCGGACGCTGCCCCTCCGAGGCCAGGCTGGTGCGCACCAGCATTCTCTCCAGCAGGTTACGTTCAGATTCCCACTGTTGTTCCCGGTGCTCAGCGTCCTCCAGTTCCCTGAAATACTTTTCCTTCCAGGAATCATCAGATGCCATGAACCACTCCCTTATTGGCCGGAACGACCTTCTTCCGCTTCGCACCCGGTGCGATCTGTCGTTCGTCGGCGAGCCCGGGGATGGCTCTGATCATAAACCCGGGCAAGATGTTGAAAGTCAAGATGAGTATAAACTTGAGTCGTTGCGATGTCCGCATGGCCCAACAGTTCCTGTACCGCCCTCAGATCTCCGCTGGACTCCAGCATATGGCTGGCGAAGGAATGCCGCAGAAGATGGGGGTGCAGCCGTTGACTGGCTCCTTGCAGAATGCCCCAGCGGGCCAGACGGCTCTGGATGCTGCGTCGGCTCAGGCGGGTACCACGCTGGCTGACAAACAGTGCGGTTTCCGTCGCCATCGAGACCATTGCCGGCCGGCAGGCCAGCCACCGCTTCAGGGCCGCCAGCGCTTTGCTTCCGACGGGCAGTACCCGCTCCTTGCTCCCCTTGCCCAGCACCCGGATTTCACCCGCGCTCATGTCCAGTGCCGTGAGATCGGCACCCGCGACTTCCGCCAACCGGAGCCCGGAGGAATACATCAGCTCAAAGATCGCCAGATCCCGCACGTCCAAAGGGTCGTCCGGGTGCGCATTCAGTACCTGGCTGATCTGATCCACATCGGCGACCCTGGGCAGACGACGCCCACTTCGCGGGGCACGAATGTCCAGAGCCGGATTGTCCCTGGCCAGGCCTTCCCTGAGAAGATACTGATAGAAGCGGCGAATGGCGGATAGATGCCGGGCGATACTCCGCCCACCAAGACCATCACGGCTCAGCCGGGCAACGTAACGCCGGATATCATGAGAAGAAAGCTCCGCCCAGTCACGTAACTCGCTCTCCGTCAGCCACAACGCCAGGCGCTGAAGATCGCGCTGGTAGTGCTCACACGTCCGTGGTGAATGCCGTTTTTCCGAACGCAGGTGACGCACGAAGTAGCTCAACGCTGCCGACAGGTTCGCCGGGACGTCGTGCACTCCGCTGGCCTCACTCACCCCTGGCCGGTCTCCACGGTCAGATCCGCAACCAGAGCCCCCGTGCCATAGCGTTTGAGCATCGGTGGCAACAGGCGACTCAGCGTATCACTGATGTAACTCAGAAACAGGGACCCCATGCTCTGGTCAAAATAACCAGGCTCGCAACTACCGACCGCAAACAGGCCAACCAGCCCGTCGTGACGCAGCGGCACAAGCGCCACCGAGGCGATCGGTTCGTCCCGGTCAGGGAACAGGAATTCCCGCTGGCTCTCCCGGAACTGGCCACACACAGCGCGCTCCCCTTCCAGCAGACTGCCCAGGCGTTCGCGGGCCTCGGCACTCCCGACCAGATGCAACGCGCCCTGAGACTGAACCGGCACATGGTCACTGAACAGAAGGACCGAGGCGGCATCCAGGCCAAAATCACCACGAATGCTGTCATCAATAGCAGCAGCCATATCCTGCAGCGTCCGCGCCTCAATCACCTGCATCAACAGGCGTTTGCTTTTCTCAAACAGCCGGTCGTTGTGACGCGCGATCGAGACCAGCTCAACCAACTCACGCCGCAGGGTGTCACGCTGCTCCCGGAACAGGTGCACCTGACGCTCCACCAATGAGATGGCAGCACCACTGTCATGGGGTAAGGTCAGGCTGCGCAAAAGCTCGTCCTGGCCTACAAAAAAGTCGGGGTTGGCCCTGAGATAATCCGCGACCTGCTCCCTGGTGAGTTCGCCGGCCTTCTGGCGGGCCGTTTGTTCTGTCATCGTGTTCTCCTGATTGTTCAGGCCCCGTTTTTATGAGGACGGGTGTTCGGACGGGCACTTCTCCGGCGCCGGGGCTGACTCTCCCCCGGCAACCGCAACTGGCCTTCAAATACGGTGGTAGCAGGGCCTTCCATCATAACAGGGGCACCCTCACCCTGCCATTCAATGAGCAGTCGGCCGCCACGAAGCTCAACCTCCACCCTGGCGTCCAGCAGGCCCCGGAGGCAACCCGCCACCACCGCCGCACAGGCTCCGCTGCCACACGCCAGCGTTTCACCCGACCCTCGCTCAAAGACACGCAGCCGGGCATGACGGCGATCAATCACCTGCAGAAACCCAATATTCGCCCTGGCAGGAAACCGCGGGTGCCGCTCCAGCAAAGGCCCCAAAGTCTCCACCGGCGCCGTGTCGACGTTCTCGACCACCAGCACACCGTGAGGATTTCCCATGGAAATCGCCGACAGCTCCGCCATCTGGTCGTTCACGTCCACGGTGTAGACGTTTTTACGCCGATCAGCCGCAAACGGAATGGCGGGGGGATTCAGCTCTGGAACGCCCATGTTGACCGCAACCAGACCGTCCCGGCCAATCTTCAGCTCAATGACCCCTTTCGCCGTCTGCACACGGATGACCCGCTTGTTCGTCAACCGTTGATCCCGGACAAAGCGCGCAAAGCAGCGGGCACCGTTACCACACTGTTCCACCTCGGAGCCGTCGGCATTGAATATACGGTAGCGGAAATCCACGTCCGGTAATCCCGGTGGCTCCACCACCAGCAACTGATCAAACCCAACGCCTAAATGACGGTCAGCCAGTTCCCGGATGGTGTCAGTGCTCAGGCGAAACGGCTGACTGATCGCGTCCACCACCATAAAATCGTTGCCAAGCCCATGCATTTTGGTGAACCGCATGATCGGACCCTGGCCACGTTTTTGCTGAGACATCTCGTTTTCCCCGCTCATTCCGGCAGGCAGCTTTCCGGCGCCAGCTGATCATCCAGGGTCTCACGCCGTCTGACGACATGCACCTGATCACCATCCACCATCAACTCCGGTGGCCGGTTACGGGTATTGTAGTTGGAGGCCATCACAAAGCCGTATGCACCGGCAGAACGAACCGCCAGCAGATCACCTGCATCCAGTCGCAACAAACGATCCTTGCCCAGAAAATCGCCGGTTTCACAGACCGGCCCAACCAGATCCCAGGATTTTTCTTCACCGTCCTGCCGGGGCCGAACGGGAATGATGGCCTGCCAGGCACTGTATAGCGCGGGACGGATCAGGTCATTCATGGCCGCATCGATAATCGCGAAATTCCGGTGTTCGGTACATTTAAGGAATTCGACCCGGGTCAGCAAAATACCCGCGTTGGCGGCGATGGAACGACCGGGCTCAAGGACCAGTTCCAGCTCCCGGTTACCCAGGCGCTCTGCCAGCGCCTGGACGTAATCGGAGGGCTGTGGCGGGGTTTCATCCTGATAAGTGACTCCAAGGCCGCCGCCCATGTCGAGATGCCGGATATGAACCCCCTGCTCCGCCAGCGTATCGATCAAGGCCAGCACCCGATCCAGAGCATCGAGGAAAGGAGACACCGACGTCAGTTGCGATCCGATGTGGCAATCCACCCCCTGGATATCCAGATGGGGAAGGCTGGCCGCCCGCGCATAAACGGCGGGAGCCTCAGCAATATCAATTCCAAACTTGTTCTCTTTCAACCCTGTGGAAATGTAGGGATGGGTTCCCGCATCAACGTCGGGATTGACACGCAGAGACACCGGCGCCCTGACACCCAACTCACCCGCAACCTTGTTCAGGCGATCCAGCTCTGTGTCAGACTCCACATTGAAGCAGCGAACACCGGCCTCCAGCGCCCGCTTCATTTCCCACTCTTGTTTGCCAACGCCTGAGAACACTACCTTGGTGGCGTCACCGCCGGCGCGCAACACTCGCTCAAGTTCTCCGGCAGAGACAATATCAAAACCAGCCCCGAGCCGGGCCAGCACATTGAGAACGGCCAGGTTGCTGTTGGCTTTAACAGCGTAGCAAACCAAATGCGGACGACCTGCCAGGGCCTCATCGTAAGCCCGGTAATGACGCTCCAGCGTTGCCCGGGAGTATACGTAGGCCGGCGTACCAAAACGCTCGGCGATGTCGGCAACGGCGATGTTTTCGGCGTAGAGTTCACCGTTACGGTAATTGAAATGATCCATGCGGTTCCTGAATGATTCTGATCGTTAGGGGGCTGGCTCAGGGCTGGTCGTCGTGCTCGCTGGCCCGACCCTCGTTCGCCACGGTTTCACTGGCCATCGAAGTCTCCGGCGTTACGACAGACTCAGGCACCTCACGGTACAAAGGCCCTTTCTGACCACATCCGGACACCATCAGCACCAATAATACCGGGAACGCCAGAACCAAGCGGCGCACTAACCCAAGCTGCATACCCATTCCCCTGAGTGAATTATGGCCGAAGTATACCCGACACCCGGCCCGCACCGCGAGGGTTCGGACGTTCAGGCAAGGTGCCGGTTGAGCGCATCTTCCAGCCGTCCCCGATAGAACAGGTACTGACTGGTCTGAATATCCCGCTGGTACAGATGGGCGTCCAGATCATGGGGCAGGTGCAGGTCTGTCAGGTACACCGGATAGGGCTCCCGGCTCTCGCGGAGGGACCGGATATAATGAGCCACTGCAGGAATCAGCCGATCGCCGTACTCCTGAACGGTAAATTCCTGATCATTGCAGTAGAGGTCGAAACGCAAGGTGCTATCCCCCTGCTGCACCCCCACGGCATGGACTTCCAACCCGGAAATCCGGGGGCTGGCTCCGGGCTCAGCCCGGGCTTCCGCTTGCCAACGTCCATCCCGGCGCACCACTTCATAGCAACGTATGCCGGCAACCGGGTCCAGATTATCCGCCTGGCGCAATTGCCGACGCTCAACCACGTTCTCCAGAAACCGAAGCAGGGGGGAAAGCAGATGGCGACGCTGCTGCACACGCATCTGCCGGTGCCACAGGCTGCCAAACTCATCCACCACCCAGAGCTGCCCCAGCCCACCCTGCAGTTGCCAGAAAACCTGAATATTGCCCGCTTCCGACGCCTCGCACACCACTTTGAGCAACGGGGCATCCTGCAGCGAATAACGGTCGGGGACCACGGGCAGAAAACGGTCCTGAGGCTGCGACAGGGCATTCATCAGCGCCGCCCTGCTTTCCAGGGCCAGGAACCCCGGCTCCCGGCCCCGGAACTGAAGCAGAAAATAACGCTGATCCATCTCAATGATGTAGCGCAACGGATGAGGCCCGCTTCCGCCCGCAAAAAACTGCCGTAACACATCGGAAAACAGCTCGTTTACTCGGCGTGCAATGGCCTGTCCGTGCCCGCGACTGGAAGCTGCCACCCGTATTTCAGGGAGTGCTTCCGGATTCACGGCCACCTGCGCGAGCACATTTTTCAGACACTGGATTAACGTATCGCCAGCCGCATAGTGCTGCAGGCTGACTTCATGCCAACTGTTCAGAGTTACCTGATCAATCGTCAACACAAGATTGTCCCGGGCCCCGCTGAACCCCAGAGAATCATTCCGGTTGCTGAGTTTGTGAAGCCCCCGATCCGTCAAATGCGCCTGGGGATCGACAGCCACGTTCAGCAGCAGCAGGTTCCGGAGCGGGCGTACTGGTCTGGACAGCGCCCTGCGCGACGCCGCTGGCATAGGCTGTGGCAGAAAGCCCGCGAGTACGTCCAGAATCTCTTTCAGCTCCCCCACCGAGGCCGCACTCTGACCGGCACGGACGTTCAAGCGGGTACTGCGGCTGAGCAACCCATTGCAATAACACCACACCAGCAACTCTGCCAGGTTGCCAGCGCGGCGGATGACCGCCTGCCAGAAGGCATCGGAAGGGTCCTCAAGATCGCGATAAAGTAACCAGCCTTCACCCGAAGAGCCCTGTTCAGACTGATGATGGAACGACAGGTTCTCCTCGGCCAGCGAAGCCACCAGCCCCGGGTTGATCAGCTCCACTTTGCCAGCCTTGCGCTGGAATGTTGCATACAGTTTTCGCCCCAGCACATTGATGTCACTGGCACTGATCGACGCGAGAGCACCCTGGTTACGGGCCATGGCTGACAGAAACCGATAGCTGTGCGTCAACTCAGCCACCACGCTCCGGCGCAAGGCGCTCACCTCTTCGGCCCGCCAGCGCTGTCGATCATCAAGCAGTGCCAGGTCAGACTCCGTCCAGCCCCAGGTGGTGACCAGGCAACGCAACAGGTCGACCCTCCAGGGCGCCCCGGCCATACCCGCGCGGGTCAGGGGAAGCCCTGCTTTCAGGTAAAGACTGCGACGCACCAGGCCCAGGCGGTCCACTGCTTTTCCGGCCAGCAGCCACTGTTCAAGCCGCTGATACAGCAAGACATAGGGGTCCAGAGCATCGGGACACACCTCTCCCCTATGCACAGCCTGCTTGAAACTGGCCGACAACAAGGGACGATCCTGGTCCGTGGCATAGCATTCGATCAGTAACAGCTTGAGAATTGCTTTCCAGGGCGCGTCGATGCCTTTATAGAGTTGCCATAAACCAGCACCTGGCAGTTCTTGCGGCGGAATACCGGGCACCGGCCCGAAATCAATGTAGTCGTCGGCTTTGATAAACCGGCATTCAACCAGTTGGCGCCGGCAACGGTCATAGTCACGCTCGCTCTCCGCTGGAATCAACCACCAAAGAGGACACTGGCCCGCGAGATGGATGCTGGCCCGGTAGAATTCATCCAGCAGCAGGAAATGCTGGGCACTGCCGCAGTTCTCGCCAACCAACGCTACCTTTTGCCGCCCCGCCCGCCAATCCGCGGCAGAAAACACAAACACATGAAGCTCAACGCCCAGACTCGCCGCCCACTCCGACAATTTCTCAGCCTTGCGTTCAAGGCTCTGAACCCCTTGCGTCGATAAGCCCTCCCGGTGACACAGCCAGACATCCAGATCACTGGTCACCGAGTGGCCCAGCGTCCCCGGGCTGCCCATCAGAAACAGACTGTCCAGATCCGGCTTTCGGCTGCCCTTGTCCCGATAATGGAAGCTTCGGGCGTAGCGGCGGGCCGCATCCAGGACGCCGGCATCCGGCGTGTAGCCGTTAACGCCCTCCGGGCAATTACCATCCAGATAACCGGGCAATGCCGGATGGTTCCGGTGAAATACCAGGGGAAGCAGTTCAAGCACGATCTTTTGCCGGTAAGTCAGCGCTGAACACGCCCTTTGCCAACGCTGCCGGTTAACCTTCAGGAAACGGTCCCGAAGGCACTGAAGCGTTTTTCGATCGATCCCGTCCTCAAAATCAAGAACGATGGGTTTGGCGTGAGCAGTCAAGAGAACTCCGGCAAGAGGTTAGTTTCAGCAGGATAGCCAGTATGATGAAAAAAGCGTGGCAAAATCTTTAAAAAAACAAAAGGCACGGCGGCGAGAACGCCCGCCAGCCCGAACGAGGCCTCTGTGCTGTGAATTCCCGAATGAGCGCGCATGATAAAGCGTCTTTGGCAGCGGGCTTTTGACCGAGAGCATTTTGTCACCGAAATGCCCCTGAACCGTCAGGGGGAGGGGCTGCCGGTCTACGAATTCCATTTCCAGTGCATTAACGGGCCCAGGGGCGATGTCATCGGGGCCGCCCATTGGCGGAGCTGAAGCCGATGGAGGTAGCGCTGAGTACAGGCCGGATCGGCGACTGGGTTATGTCGGGGCAAGCTGCAGCCTACCCCGGCATCACGCTGGATTATTTCAGAGCCGCGCTCGGGGCGGCCTACCAGCCCTCCGTCGGGACGCCGTGTTCCCTGAGGTAGTCACCGTGTTTTTCGAGATAATTCCTGGTGCCTACCTCAAAATCATCCGGATCACCCGGCACTTCCGTCGCCTGCATCCGCATCACCTCGATCTCGTTGCCAATCTGGTTCGAAATCCAGACCACCACGGTACCGCCGGGCGCCAGGCCAATGGTCATAAAGTTCCGGGGGCCGGAATACACGCCCATCGGCGTCTTGTAAGTGGCCGGCTCCCGCATTCGGTCCAGCAGGTCTTCCGGCACCTGAATGATCTTGGTGTAATATTTCTGCTCCGCAAAAGAGAACCAATTGACCAGAATCAGTTCCGGAAACGGCTCAACCCGGGTCCCCTTGCCTACAGGGCCATAAGCCCCCCGCCAGCAGCACGACACGATGCCGATCGGCTGGCGCCAACTCCGCTCACCCGACTTCTCCAGGAACATATCGGTCACCCACACTCCATAATATTCGGGGGCTGCAACGTCGATGTACCAGTTCGTTGTGTCTTTCGGCAACGCCGAACACCCGCTGCCCAACAGGGCCATGGCCATGAGGCCCATAGCCAGAATTTTCTGAATCATTAGTCGTCCTCTACCTGTGGATACACCAGGCGCTCGCCTGAAGGTGCAGGCGCATTGGGATGAACCCCCTGCAACTTCGCAGGCAAGCCCGCCACAATGGTCTCAATAGCGTTGTAGTGCGCCGAGTAATGGATATAGCGCTGGAGCAACAGGCTCTCGTGTTCCGCAGTCAGTGAGGGGGTGTCATTCCCTTGTACAACCTGTTCCAGAATTTGTTGCAGGATGGATTTCAGTTCCTCTGGCAAGGTGTTGTCGGCTTTTCTGGTATCGATATCCTTCAGCGGTGCACCGCTATCGCTGGCCAGCCGATGCATCAACCTCAAGGCCACCCGCGAATACTCCCCCCGCACCTGGCGCAGCATCCGCAACACCAGTTCTACCCGGCCATCCTGGGCCGGGTGCTCGTGGCGCAGGGTGACAATGTCCAGCCGGGCAGGCCCTTCCGGGCCCTGGTCTTTCGGCCATGCCTGCAATTTCTCGGATTGCCGTACCGGCAGATTATATGGGCCAATCCAGCCTGCCGCCTCTATCTGTTGCCGCCTGGCCTCCAGATTATCCCATTGCAGGGTTTGGTCCGGCCTGTTCAGCCGGTCGCGAGGCACCTGTAACCTGAGGCTTAACAGCACGTCCTCTCGCTGGCTGTCGCCGTAGCCACCGCCAATATCGGAATGAACGCCCGGCAGGGCGATTTCCCGGAAGTTGGCCGGCAAGCTGCCGTCGCGGTTTCGCAGACTGTTCAGGGCAAAGTTCCTGCGGTGCTCATGGGCGGCGGTCAGGTGCACCGCCTGGCCCACCTTGCCTGGATCCAGGTACAATTTCACCGGGTGGTTGCGGTTGTTGTGGGCCAACACATCGCCAGCAGCGAGGTTAACGATGGCAGCCACGGAGTCGAACAGCCCCACGAAGCGAATTTCTACTGTCTCCGGCCAGGGAATATGGTTCTGAGCCAGTATCTCAGCGAGCAGGCCGCTTTCCCCCCGATTAATCTCATACGCGGCATGGCGGGCCGCCGCCGCGCCCCGGCTGAAGCCAAATAGATCGAGGGTCAACCGATTAATAGATTTACCTTGTGATGAGACTCTGGCCCGCTCGGAGAGCCGTGAGAAGGCGAATGTCACCTGTGGGACTATGCCAGCCTCTCCCATCCCGGTCGCTGCGCTGTACAACACATCATCCTCACCAGTCTTGGTACCCGCCCCAGGAGCATAGATACTAAAGCGTTGGGTAATGGTGTTGCCCGACTCACTTCGCCCCTCATCGTACAAATCCCACAGCTTCGCCACATTGCTGGCGGCATTGGCATAACTGTCGCCCAACATCAGGCCCATCCGCCGCTCACACTCTTCCCGGCTGATGGTGTTATTTTCGTAGGGAATCAGGCACTCCTGCTCCAGCTGCTCAACGAAGGCCTGGGTATTGGCGGCGTTGTTCATGGTGCCATCGGTAAACAGGCCCACTTCCAGGTGAACCCTTGGGGCGGGAGCCTGAAGCACATCCGCCTTGGCGTCTTCGGTTGCGGATGCTGCTGGCATCAACACGGGAGCCACCAGTGCGGACGCCCCTAAGGGCAGGCTCAGCCGGTGGTCATCCACGCTACCTTGAGCCGCCCGCTCCCGGCGCTGACTCTGCCGGTAGTTCATTGAGAACATGTTCACTTCCAGCGACCCGACACCCCAGGATTCGGATTGGCGCAACTGCTCGCAGGTGATGCCACATTGGTTCAGTTCTGCTACCGCACACTCAATCTCAGGGAGAACGTTCAGCCAACTGCCGTCTACCCGCCACTGGCCACCAGCAGGCAGGCTGTCGTCTGGCCGCCAGGTCACCATCGGCGAGAAGGGCTTATTCCACTCCGAACAAACCAACATCAGCTCGCCGTCTCTCACCGCCCGATAGACAGTTTCCGCTAGGTTCCGCCGGTCACCGGGGCCATGCCTGAACAGCGATTGCATGCTTGAACGAAGATGGTTGTCCTGCTCAACCAGGAGGCGGGCCCTGTCGGCAGCAAAAAAAGGAGTTTCAACAAAGGGAATGTCGAGGGCCTTCAGTTCTGAAGGCCTGACCAGTTTCATAAAGCTCATCGTCAGCGTCCTTGTTGACGGTAGCAAACAGGTAAAAATAGTCAGGCAATCCTAGCCGATATTTTGTATTTATGACAAAACCGCACTTTACGGTTTTGTCATAAAACTTTTTCTAAACTGATTCGTCCACGACAGCCAATGGACTATGCCAGCGTTTTCCGAGCGCGGGCCACCGCTGCACGCACCTGGTTTGGCGCCGTGCCTCCCAGATGATCACGTGCCTGCACCGAGCCCTCCAGCGTCAGGACGTCAAACACGTCCTCACCGATGATGCCAGAGAACTGCTGCAGCTCCTCCAGCGTCATGTCTGACAGGTCACGCCCTTCAGCGACGCCGAAAGCAACCGACTTACCGACAATCTCATGGGCATCACGGAACGGCACGCCTTTCTTCACCAGGTAGTCGGCAAGATCGGTGGCGGTGGAGAAGCCCCGCTTGGCCGCTACCCGCATGTTATCGGCCTTGGCCTGAATGGCCGGAATCATGTCGGCGTAGGCCTTCAGGCAGCCCTTGATGGTATCAACGGTGTCGAAGAGCGGCTCTTTGTCTTCCTGGTTGTCCTTGTTATAGGCCAGAGGCTGGCTTTTCATCAGGGTGAGCAGGCTGATCAGGTGGCCATTGACCCGCCCGGTCTTACCGCGCACCAGTTCCGGCACATCCGGGTTCTTTTTCTGGGGCATGATGGAAGACCCGGTGCAGAAACGGTCCGGCAGGTCGATGAAATCGAACTGGGCCGACGTCCACAGCACCAGCTCTTCACTGAACCGGGACAGGTGCGTCATCAGCAACGCGGCAAAGCTGCAGAATTCAATCGCGAAATCACGGTCGGAGACCGAATCCAGCGAGTTCTCCGTCGGCCGGTCGAAGCCCAACAGCTCTGCCGTCATGGCCCGATCAATCGGATAAGTGGTCCCTGCCAGAGCTGCAGCCCCCAGCGGCATGACATTCACCCGCTTGCGGCAGTCCTGCAAACGCTCAGCATCGCGCACCAGCATCTCATACCAGGCCAGCAGATGATGACCAAAGGTAACGGGCTGGGCTGTCTGCAAGTGGGTAAAGCCCGGCATGATGGTCGCCGCTTCCCGCTCCGCAAGGTCCAGCAAGCCGGCCCGGAGACGGGCCAGCTCTTCGGCAATCACGTCAATTTCGTCACGCAGATACAGGCGGATATCCGTCGCCACCTGATCATTCCGGCTGCGGCCGGTGTGGAGTTTTTTGCCAGTAATACCGATGCGATCCGTCAACCGCGCCTCAACGTTCATGTGAACGTCTTCCAGGCTCACCGACCATTCAAAGCGACCGGCTTCAATATCGGCCTTGACCCCGTTCAGACCCTCAATGATCTGGTCCCTTTCCTCATCGGTAAGCACGCCGACTTTGGCAAGCATAGTCGCATGGGCAATGGAGCCGGTAATGTCGTGGTGATACAGGCGTTGATCGAACCCAACAGAGGCCGTAAAACGCTCCACAAAGGCATCCGTAGGCTCACTGAAGCGACCGCCCCAGGGTTTTTCAGAGGTTGAGGTCTGGTCAGACTTTTTCTGATCCGTCATGGTCTATCTTTCCTGCTGACAGCCCGGCATCATCATGCCGGCAATGGATAAATGAAAAGTTGCGCCAGTATAGCATTCCGGCCCCGGTTAAGGAGACACCCCTGAAACCCGACAAAGGCATGAACAAGAAAGACTCCGGCAACTTCTATGTGCCCGATCTGTGCCGGGTGCGGGCGGTTTTCATGTTACTGATTACCAGCGAACTGCTGGTTCTGGTGCTGGCCATCGTGCAGGCACAGGACAGCTGGATTGACTGGAATTACTTTGGGTTGCTGTCCCTGTTCGTGCAGTGGACCACACTCACCAGTGCGGCGCTGATTTGCCTTCTGCGCCCCCGGCTCGCCAAGATGAGTATCAGCCGGGCCACAACCGCCATCGTCGGGCTTGTGTTGCTAGACGTCCTCGCCTTCAGCCTGTTTGCCGACAGCGTGCTGCACCCTCAGCCAGGCGTGGCCCCCTGGCATGGCGTCGCTAAAAAACTGTTGCTGGCGTTGCTGATTGTACTGATGGTATTGCGTTATTTTTATCTTCAGCACCAGTGGCAAGAACAACGGGAGGCGGAAATGCAGGCCCGCCTGACGTCCTTACAGGCCCGCATCCAGCCTCACTTCCTGTTCAACAGCATGAACACCATCGCCAGCCTGATTGCGTCCAATCCGGAGCAGGCCGAGGATGCGGTTCTCGACCTGTCCGAACTGTTCCGGGCCAGCCTGCGCACCGATGACCAGCTGATCCCCCTGAACCGGGAACTGGAACTATGCCAGCGCTACCTTGCCATCGAATCCCTGCGACTGGGAGAACGTCTTCGCCTGGAGTGGGACATTGAGCCCGGGCTCGGACATCAGGCCATCCCGCCTCTGACGCTTCAGCCTCTGGTGGAGAACGCCATCTATCACGGCATCCAACCCCGGCCAGAAGGCGGAACCGTTCGGGTAGAGGTGTCCTCAAAGGGGCATTTTGTCTATCTTATGGTGCAGAACCCGGCACCGGAATCCACCGAGCGGCAACATCAGGGCAACCGGGTCGCACTGAGCAACACCCAGGCACGACTGATGGCCCTGTTCGGTGAACCGGCTGTCCTGAAACACAGCCGACAGGGCCGGACCTACACAGTCACATTGCGCCTGCCCCGGCGCAGCACCAACAACCGGAACCACAACCAGCCAGCCAAAGCCCAATGACAACCAATGAGACCAAGCGGATACTGATCGCCGACGATGAACCACTGGCTCGCCAACGCATTCAGAGGCTGCTGGAAGCGCAGCCGGGGTACCAGGTGTGCGGGGAAGCCGCCGACGGCCATGACGCCCTGCGCAAAGTCGCTGAGCTGGAACCCGACATTGTGCTGCTGGACATCCGCATGCCCGGCATGGACGGGATGGACGCAGCCGCTCAGCTCAGCCAGTTGCACAGCCCACCGGCCCTGATCTTCTGTACAGCTTACGACCACTATGCCATTCAGGCTTTTGAAGTCAGGGCAGCAGCCTACCTCCTCAAGCCCGTGCGGCGCGAAGCACTGGTCGACGCCCTCGCCCGGGCGGGTAAGGTTAACCGCCTTCAATCCCAGGCGCTGGCCCAGGCCAACGGTGGTTCCCGCGAGCAACTGGCCGTGAGAACACACCGCGGCACCGAACTCATCGACCTTGCCAACCTCTATTACTGCGAAGCCGATCAGAAATACGTGACCCTGCACCACACGGGGGGCGAGACCGTGTGCGATTACACCCTGAAGGAACTGGAACAGGCTTATCCTGACCACCTGCTGCGCATTCACCGGCACACCCTCGTCGGGGTAGGATTCATTCAGGGATTGAGGCGTTCAACCGACGGGCAGAATCAGCTGGCGCTCAGAGGCCGGTCCGACGTGCTTCAGGTCAGCCGTCGCCACGCCACCAGCGTCCGCCAATGGCTGCGGGAGCACCAGCCCTCCCCCTGACGGGGTATACCGGGGCCATCACGGGACTTTTTTTCTGCCACAAGGTACCCTTGGGGCACATTTTCCCGAATGACAGTGAGTGACATGTCCAAACGTACCCTTCGCATTGCAACCCGCAGCAGCGCACTGGCGCTTTGGCAGGCTGAATTCATCAAGGCCGAACTGGAACGGCTGCATGACAACGTCGACGTTGAGCTGATCAAGATCAAGACTCAGGGCGACAAGATTCTGGATGTACCGCTGGCCAAAATCGGCGGCAAGGGTCTGTTTGTCAAAGAGCTTGAGGAAGCCATGCTCGATGGCCGGGCCGATCTTGCCGTTCATTCCATGAAAGACGTGCCCATGGAATTCCCCGAAGGGCTCGGGCTGGTGGCCATCTGCGAGCGTGAAGACCCAACGGATGCGTTCGTCAGCAATCACTACGGTCACATTGACGAGTTGCCAGAAGGGGCCGTTGTAGGCACCGCGAGCCTGCGCCGGGAAGCACAGCTACGCGCCAACCGCCCGGACCTTCAGATCAAGGTCCTGCGGGGCAATGTGAATACCCGCCTGGCAAAACTGGACGCCGGCGAATACGACGCCATTGTTCTGGCCAGCTCAGGCCTGAAGCGCCTGGGCTTCCATGAACGCATCCGGTATTGCCTGCCAGACACCTTCTCGCTGCCCGCGGTCGGCCAGGGGGCTCTGGGCCTCGAGTGCCGCCTGAATGACCATGAACTGCTGGAGCTGATCGCGCCGCTGAATCACGCCGACACCTCTGACCGGGTAAAAGCCGAGAGGGCCCTGAACCGGCGCCTGGAGGGAGGCTGTCAGGTTCCCATCGCGGCTTACGCCCTGCTCGAGGACGAAGACACGCTCTGGCTGCGCGGGCTTGTCGGCGCCGTCGATGGCACTCAGATTTTCAGAGTGGAAGGCCGGGCGCCCCGCGCCGAAGGTGAACGGCTGGGGCGCGAGCTGGCGGAAGAACTGCTGGCGATGGGGGCAGACAAGGTACTGGCTGAAATCTATGGCCACACCCCGAGCTGACACCCTCCGACAACCCGAGCTTGAGGGCCGGCGCGTTCTGGTGTGCCGGCCCGAGCCCGAAGGCAGTCGCCTGGCCGAAGCCTTTCGCCGGGCGGGTGCCGAGGTTCGCCTGATGCCCATGATGGTGCGCGAACCGTTACCGGAAACCCCGGAACAACGCAGTGTCCTGCAGGTGCTCGACAATTTCTCCCACGTCATCGCCGTGAGTCCCTACGCCGCCCGACGGCTACTGGACGAAATTGACCACTGGTGGCCGCAATTCCCGACCGGCCTTCAGTATTATGGCGTCGGCGCAGGTACCGCTGCAGTATTTAGGGAACACGGCCTGAAACCGAGAATGCCGGCCGAAGGCTGGACCAGTGAAGCCCTGCTTGCACTGCCTTCCCTGCAGAACCTGTCTGGTGAGAAAGTCCTGCTGGCCAGAGGCGAGCATGGCCGGGAACTGATCAGACAGACCCTGGCTCAACGGGGTGCACAGATTACCACCCTGGCCCTGTACCGGCGCTCTTTGCCGTACTATTCTCCAGAACAGGTTCAGGAAACGTTTACCGATTTCCACCCGGAAGTGGTCATTGCGCTTTCTGGCGAAACCCTGAACAATCTGGTGGAACTTGGCGCCAGGCATCACTTGAAGCTCGACCCGGACCTGATCGTGATTCCTGCACAGCGTGTCGCGGAACAGGCCTTGGCCATGGGCTTTCGAAAACCCTTCGTTCCCGACAGCCTGAGCGACGACGACCTGGTCACCAGTGTTGCTTCCTGCCTGTCGCAGGAGGCCGGTAACAACGGATAACCGAGTAAGGAAGCCCGTGACTGAAACAACAAAGCAACTGCCCGCACCGATACCATCCGCCGAACCTGAACGCCCCAGGTTATGGCCGGTCTGGCTTATCGCCATCCTGGCCTTGCTGCTGGCCGCCGGGCTCGGCGCCTGGAACTGGCAGCAGTGGCAAACGCATCAGGCGACACTGCAGGCCATACAGGACCTTCGCCAGGACAGCAATCAGCTGGAAAATCTCTATGGCAGCCGCGGCAGTGAGCAAAGTCAGCGACTCAGTGGCCTTGAGGCCCGACTGGCTGAACAGCGGGAACTGATTGCCACACAGCAGCGCCAGATCGACCACAACGCCCGGGAACTGCTCGAAGCGGGCAACCGCACCCGGACCGACTGGTTGCTGGCCGAAGCGGAATACCTGTTGCGCATAGCCAACCAACGCCTGCTGATCGAAAAAGACATCCGCGGTGCGCTGTCTGCGCTGGAGTCGGCTGACGACGTGCTGCGAGAGTCCGACGACATCGGCGTCTACCCGGTGCGTCAGCAACTGACCCGCGAGATTCAGTCACTGAAAAGTATTCAGGACGTAGACCGTACCGGCCTTTACCTCCGGCTGGAGGCGGCCATTGCCGGCGTGAATGACCTGACCGATCAGGCCCTCATCAGCGACCAGGCCCCCGGCTTCGCCATGGCCGAAAACCCGAACGCCCCCGCCGACGGGAGCAACATGTTTACCCGAGCCTGGCACCGGTTTGTCGACACTCTGAAAGACGTGGTGGTTATCCGTCGCCTCGATGAGCCAGTCAAACCTCTGCTCTCACCCGATCAGAGCGCCTGGGCCCGTCTTAACCTTCAGTTGATGCTCGAGGAAGCCGAGATGGCGGTCCTGAGGGGCAACCAGCCCCTTTATGACCGGGCGCTGACCAAAGCCATCACCACAATCAATGACTGGTACGACGGCACCAACCCGGCCATTCGCGGGCTGAACGACACGCTGACAGCTCTGGCCGAACGAAATGTTGACCCGGACCTGCCGGACATCAGCCAATCCCTGAGCCTCCTGAAAGAACGGCTGGCAGGGCGCCTGACAAGCGGCACCCCAAAGGCCGGAGACAAAGCACCAAACGGAGGCGGTGAGTCATGATCCGCATACTGCTGATCCTGCTGATCGCCTTACTGGTCGGGGCAGGACTGTCTCTGGGCCTGACCTACGACCTTGGCTACATTCGCATCAGCCTGGGCAATTATCTCATTGAAACCAATTTCTGGGTTGGCCTGGGGCTGATTGCACTCATCGTCGTACTTACGATCGCCACTCTCAACACACTGCGCCGATTCCGCCAGGGCACTGGTGTCATGGCTGGCTGGGTTGCCCGTGGCAATGACCGCCGCGCCCGACGCCGGACCACTCAGGGCCTGCTGGCGCTTGCAGAGGGCAACTGGCCTCGGGCACACAAGCTTCTGGCCAGTGCGGCCGGGCATGCCGACACTCCGCTGATCAATTATCTGGCCGCGGCTCAGGCAGCCTTTGAATCAGGCGACCACGACGCCGTGGACGACCTGCTGCGCAAAGCCTTCGAAAGCACCCCCGGCTCCAGCATGGCGGTAGGGTTAACGCAGGCTCAGTTGCAGCTGGCAGGCAATCGCCCCGAGCAGGCGCTGGCCACCCTGTTGCGGCTGAGAAAAGAATCCCCGCACCACCCGTTCGTGCTCAAGTTGCTGAAAAACGCTTATCTCCGGCTGGAAGACTGGCGGGAACTGTCCCGCCTCATTCCAGAACTCCGCAAACGCAGTGTTGTGACCGAGAAGGAGCTGAACGAACTCGAACGGCAGGTGTGGAAAAACCTGCTGGAGTGCGCGGCAGAAGAGTGTCGGCGCAGGCGGAAAGACGATCCCGAAGCCAGCCTGGAACCCCTGACTCACCTCTGGGACGAACTCCCCGGTTTCGTCCGCAAGGACGAGTTCACCATTCGAGACTACGCCCGGCTTCTTGCGGGCCTTGGGGATGAAGCCCAGGCCGAGACCCTTCTGAGAAAGGTACTCCGCCATCACTGGAGCGATGAGCTGATCAATCTGTACGGCCGACTGGGCGGCCATGACCCGGCAGAACAACTGCTGATCGCTGAACAGTGGCTGAAAGATCGCACCAACAACCCGGAACTGTTACTGGCGCTCGGCCGGATCAGTCTGCGAAATGAACTCTGGGGAAAAGCCCGGGAATATTTTGAAACCAGCCTGTCCTTGCGCAGGAATCGTGAAACCCTGGCAGAACTCAGCCGGCTCAATGCCCATATGGGAGAGGAAGAAGCCAGCATCCGGCTCCTGATGCAAGGCCTGGAGACCGACAACGGACTACCAGACCTGCCGATGCCTCGGGCCTGATTGCCTGAAGCACAAGACGACCCGACAAGCCGGAACTCTACCCGCCAGCTTGTCGGGCATCTGAGCGCTTAGTTGCGGGGCGCGTATTCCAGCACGTCGGAGAAAAAAGCCTGTTCAGGAAGCCCTGCCGACATCAGTGCATCCATCAGGGTATACACCATGGCTGGCGACCCACTGGCATGCACTTCAACGTTCTCCCAATCGCTCCCCGAGGCCAGGACGGCACGCACCAACTGATCGTGATGGCCGCCCCAGTCATTATCTTCATCGTCGCCCACAACGGGCTGGAAGCTGAATGGAGCCCACTCCTGCTGCCACTGCTGAGCCAGTGAACGCAGATACATATCCTCGTGCTTGCGAACGCCCCAGAACAGTTTCACCGGCTGCTGGTAACGGGTATCTCGCAGGTAATCCACCAGACTTTTCATTTGGGCGAAGCCGGTGCCTGCGGCCACCAGCAATAAGGGCCTGGCCGGGATTGCAGCAAGGCACGCCTTGCCATGGGGCAATTCCAGCGTCACCTCCTGCCCCGACGTCAGCGCATCAATCACCTTCTGGGCGGACACCCAGTCCGGAGACGCCTGGATGTGAAGCTCAATCAATTCCGCCGAGGGACTGCTGGCAATGGAGAAGTAACAAGGGTCGGCCCCCGGAAGGATCACAGCCAGATACTGGCCCGCATGAAAGGCTACGTCCCGGCGCCTCGGCAACTGCAACGCCACCCGGTAGACATCGTGACTGATCGAGCGAACATCCACCACCTTCGCCTGATACCGGCGAGGCTGATAATTTCCTGATGCCATAACGGCAGGTATCTCCAGTTCAAGGTCGGCCTGTGGCCGTGTCCGGCACATCATTAAGGACTCGCCAACCGCAATCGAATGTTGATTTCGTGTGTTCAGGGCCTGCCCGGAAAGCAGAATGGCCTCACAGATTTCGCACACCCCGTTACGACAGGCCGCCGGCGCACGGATGCCCGCCGCGGTGGCGGCAGACAAAAGGTCTTCGGCCCCGGCGGCCTCAAAGCGCAGGCCCGAAGGCTGCAGGTGTACACAAAACACCAGCTGCACCCGTCAGTCGGGGCGGGGGCCGGGCATTTCAATCCCCAGGCTGTCCCAGATTTCATCAACCCGCTGCCGGACCTCATCCGTCATGGTGATTGCAGTCCCCCACTCACGGTCAGTTTCACCAGGCCATTTATTGGTGGCGTCCATGCCCATCTTCGAACCCAGCCCCGAAACCGGGGAGGCAAAGTCCAGATAGTCGATCGGGGTATTCTCCACCAGCGTGGTATCGCGTGCCGGGTCCATACGGGTGGTGATGGCCCAGATCACATCCTCCCAGCTACGGGCATCGACGTCATCGTCTGTCACAATCACAAACTTGGTGTACATGAACTGGCGCAGGAACGACCATACTCCCATCATGACCCGTTTGGCATGGCCCGGATACTGCTTTTTCATAGTGACCACAGCAAGGCGGTAAGAACAACCTTCCGGCGGCAGGTAAAAATCCACAATTTCCGGAAACTGCTTCTGCAGAATGGGAACAAACACTTCGTTCAGAGCCACGCCCAGAATCGCCGGCTCATCCGGTGGCCGCCCGGTGTAGGTGCTGTGGTAGATCGGGTCCCGGCGATGGGTGATGCGCTCAACCGTGAATACCGGGAACTGGTCCACCTCGTTGTAATAGCCGGTGTGATCGCCGAAGGGCCCTTCCGGCGCCATGTCATCAGGGTAGATAAAGCCTTCCAACACGATCTCAGCGCTGGCCGGTACCTGAAGGTCACTTAATCCGGCTTGCACCAGCTCCGTCCGGCTTCCCCGCAGCAGCCCCGCAAAGGCATATTCCGACAGGGAATCGGGGACCGGCGTCACCGCGCCGAGAATGGTGGCCGGATCAGCTCCCAGCGCTACCGCAACCGGGTAAGGCTTTTCCGGGTAGGCCCGGCGGAATTCCTGATAATCCAGAGCCCCTCCCCGGTGGCTCAGCCAGCGCATGATCAACCGGTTCCTGCCGATCACCTGCTGCCGGTATATGCCAAGGTTCTGCCGTTCCTTGTTTGGCCCCCGCGTGATGACCAGAGGCCAGGTTACCAGTGGTCCGGCATCGCCGGGCCAGCAGTGCTGAACCGGTATCTGATACAGATCCACCTTGTCTTTTTCAATCACCACATCCTGGCACGGAGCCGAGCGCAACACCTTCGGGCTCATGCGCATGACCTGTTTGAACAACGGCAGCTTCTCGATCGCGTCCCGGAAACCCTTGGGGGGATCCGGTTCCTTCAGGAACGCCAGAAGCTTACCAATCTCCCGGAGGGCACCGACATCGTCCTGCCCCATGCCCAGCGCCACACGTTTCGGTGTCCCGAACAGGTTGGCCAGCACGGGCATGTCGTAGCCTTTCGGATTTTCAAACAACAACGCCGGCCCACCAGCACGCAAGGTGCGATCGCAGATTTCGGTCATTTCCAGATAGGGGTCCACTTCTGCGGTGATCCGCTTGAGCTCACCCAGCGTTTCCAACTGGTTAATGAAGTCCCGAAGATCGTTGTATTTCATGGTGTGCTCCGTTTCTGATAGACGGTACTACGGAGTTTGGACTTGCCTGGACTTCAGAACCTTGCCTCAAAAGGACCTGAGCAGACAAAGTTGGGGAGGGCTTTGCCCGGCTCTGGCCAGCCAGACACTCCCAAGGAGTGCCCGACTGAGCCGGGGCCGGAGCAGATATCACCGACGCTTCATGGACTGGAAGAACTCGTCGTTGGTCTTGGTGTCCTTGAGCTTATCCAGCAGGAACTCAATGGCAGCCGTGTCGTCATCCATGGAGTGCAACAGCTTGCGCAGAATCCAGACACGCTGGATATCGGCTTCCGTCATCAGCAGGTCTTCACGGCGAGTACCGGAACTGCGGATGTTGATGGCCGGGTAGGTGCGCTTCTCGGCAATCCGCCGATCCAGATGCACTTCCATGTTACCGGTGCCTTTGAATTCTTCGTAGATGACTTCGTCCATCTTGGACCCGGTGTTAACCAGCGCGGTTGCCAGAATGGTCAGGCTGCCACCTTCCTCAACATTACGGGCCGCTCCGAAAAAGCGCTTGGGCTTTTCCAGCGCATGGGCGTCGACACCACCGGTCAGTACTTTACCGGACGACGGAATAACCGTGTTGTAGGCCCGGGCCAGCCGGGTGATGGAGTCCAGAAGGATAATCACATCTTTTTTGTGTTCAACCAGACGCTTGGCCTTCTCGATCACCATTTCAGCAACCTGGACGTGACGTGCTGGCGGCTCATCAAAAGTTGATGCCACCACTTCGCCACGGACCGTGCGCTGCATTTCCGTTACTTCTTCCGGGCGCTCATCAATGAGCAACACCATCAGGTGACATTCCGGATTATTACGGGTGATGGACTGCGCAATTCCCTGCATCAGTAGCGTCTTACCCGCTTTGGGGGGCGAGACAATCAGGCCACGCTGGCCTTTACCGATGGGCGCCACCAGATCCAGAACCCGGGAGGACAGATCCTCGGTACTGCCGTTGCCCGCTTCCAGCATCAAACGTTCCTGCGGGAACAGCGGCGTCAGGTTTTCGAACAGAATTTTGTTACGGGCGTTGTCTGGCTTGTCAAAGTTGATTTCATTGACTTTCAGCAGAGCGAAGTAACGCTCGCCGTCCTTCGGAGGACGAATTTTGCCAGCAATGGTATCGCCGGTGCGCAGGTTGAATCGGCGAATCTGGCTGGGGGACACGTAGATATCGTCCGGGCCGGCCAGGTAGGAGGCGTCGGCGGAGCGGAGGAAGCCGAAACCATCCTGCAGAATCTCCAGTACACCGTCACCGTATATGTCTTCGCCGCTTTTGGCATGTTTTTTCAGGATGGTAAAGATCACATCCTGCTTGCGCGAACGAGCCAGGTTGTCGAGGCCCATTTCTTGCGCAATGTCGAGCAATTCGGGCACGGATTTCTGCTTGAGTTCAGTAAGATTCATAGTTTGTTGAATTGTCAGGAATGGAAGTAAACGACTATTGGAATGACAGGGGTGCCCCTGAACGCGTTGATCAAATCAAAATTGAAACAAGGTGCTGGCAGATGGAGCATACCGGTGTAGATGGAAGCCGGATAATTATTGCTGAAGCCAGAGAGTGGGAACAACCGTTCGCCGGGCAACCGCATAATCGGCCACCTTTGGCGCAAATGTCAAGTCTCCGACCAAAATAAAACCACTTTTCGGCAACCCGATTCGTTTCCGGCAAGCTCCCTCTGATGGGTTACTCCCTTCACAAAAGGGCCACAGACCGGGATACTGGCCTCATCGACAACGGATAACAGACGCACGGAGCCTATCTATGAGCAGTGATCGCACCAGCGAGCTGAAGCCCCTGAACATCGCCATTCTTACGGTCTCGGATACTCGTGGTCCGGCTGAGGACACTTCAGGCCAGTTTCT
This sequence comes from Marinobacter daepoensis DSM 16072, assembly GCF_000421165.1. Taxonomy (GTDB): domain Bacteria; phylum Pseudomonadota; class Gammaproteobacteria; order Pseudomonadales; family Oleiphilaceae; genus Marinobacter; species Marinobacter daepoensis. The sequence continues at coordinate 320,300 of NZ_ATWI01000010.1, read as the reverse complement.
AGAAGACAGCGTTGTTGAGGCCGGACATTGCCTGGCATCCCGTCGACTGCTCCCGGACGATATCTATCTGGTCCGGGCTCTGATGTCTCAGTGGATCGCCGACCCGGCAATCCACGCTGTCATCATCACCGGCGGAACCGGCTTCCACGAACGCGACAGCACCCCCGAAGCGATTGCCCCCCTGCTGGACAAAACCATTGACGGTTTTGGTGAAGAGTTCCGGCGGTTGTCGGCAGCCGAAATCGGCACCTCTACCATTCAGTCCCGGGCCTTCGGCGGCCTGGCGAACCACACGGTCATTTTCTGTCTGCCCGGGTCTACCGGGGCCTGCCGGACCGGGTGGCATGGCATTCTGGCCACCCAGCTGGACAGTCGCCACGGCCCCTGTAATTTCTCGGCACTGACCTTGCGCAAACCCGACCGGCCTTATCACCGGGTTCATGAAAAGATCGGGCATCAGGCGGAGCGGTAAACGGGAGGGATTATGTCTGCAAACGAACTGACACCACTGGACAACGCACTCCAGCACATTCTCGACCGGGCTCCGGTCATGTCCCGCACCGAAACCGTCGCCGTGCCAGACAGCCTGGGCCGGATCCTGGCGGAGAGCCTGTCGGTTCCGGCCGATGTGCCGCCGGCAGACAACAGCGCCGTTGATGGCTATGCCGTGTGCTTTGGGGATATCTCCCCGGGCACCCCGCTGTCGGTGTCTTCCCGCTTTCCTGCCGGTGTAGCACCTGCGCCACTGGAACCCGGGACCGCCGCCCGGATTTTCACCGGGTCTGAAATCCCCAGGGGTGCCGATGCCGTGGTCATGCAGGAACGGGTGGAATACACAGACAACATGATTCTGATCCAGTCCGACGTTTCTCCCGGACAAAACATTCGTCGGCAGGGCCAGGACCTTGCCCGGGGAGATCTGGCGCTGGCAGAAGGCGCCAGGATTCGGCCTCAGGAAATGGGGTTACTGGCGTCGATGGGGATCAGCCAGGTGCTGGTTACCGCCCGCCTGAAAGTGGCCGTACTGACCACCGGAGACGAACTGGTCGACCCCGGACACCCCCTTGGCCCAGGCCAGATCTACAACACAAACCGCTTCACCCTGCAGGGACTGTTGGCGCAGGCTGGCTGCGAACTGGTGTATTGCGAGACCGTCCGGGATACCCGGGAGGCCACGCGTCAGGCGCTGGCTACGGCAGCAGAGAAGGCCGATCTGATCATCACCAGCGGCGGCGTTTCTGTGGGCGAAGAGGATCATGTCCGGGCGGTTCTGGAGGCATCCGGAGGCTTGTCGCTCTGGCGCCTGGCCATCAAGCCCGGCAAACCTCTGGCGTTCGGAGCTATGAATGACACCCCGGTCCTTGGCTTGCCTGGCAACCCCGCGGCCGTTCTGGTGACGTTTCTGGTCGTAGCCATGCCCTACATTCGCAAACGTCAGGGTCGGCAGGATATCCTGCCTGTCGGGGAGTCCCTGCCCGCCGGTTTCGAAACTGGCGCGGCTTCGGTACGCCGGGAATTTGTGAGGGCCCGGAAACAGGGCTCACCTGAGCGCCCGGAAGTCGTCGCGTTTCCGAACCAGAGCTCGGGCGTGTTGAGCTCTGCCTGCTGGGCCGATGGTCTTGCGGTTATCCCTGAACACACGACGCTCAGGCACGGCGATATCATCACATTTTACCCATTTACCGAACTGCTGAGTTAATCATGAGTGAGCCGACCGTAACCATTCGCTTCTTTGCCCGCCTGAGGGAAGAACTGGAAACAGAGCAGTTGAGTGTACCCGCGGTGGCGAACCAGACGGTGTCGGGCCTGCTGGCCAGCCTGGCCAGCCGCGGGGGCCCCTGGGCCCGGCTCACGGGTGATCAACCGGTCATGGTGGCAGTCAACCAGGCCATGGCCAAACCGTCGACCCCAGTCCGGGCGGGCGATGAAGTGGCTTTTTTCCCCCCGGTAACCGGAGGCTAAGATGATTTCCATTCAGACCGAGGATTTCTGTGCAGGATCGGAGCATCAGGCGCTCAGGGGCGCAGGCCCGGGCACCGGGGCCATTGCGACCTTTACGGGCCTGGTCAGGGATTCCGGAGATCTGTCGGGGGTGACCGGGTTGTTTCTCGAGCACTACCCCGGGATGACGGAGCAGGTGATTCAGGGTCTGATTGATGAGGCTGGCCAACGCTGGGATGTGCAGAGAGCGCGGGTAATTCACCGGATCGGTCCGTTGGCGTTATCCGATCAGATTGTGTTTGTCGGCGTGTGCAGCGCCCATCGGGGCGATGCCTTTGCGGCGTGCGAATTCATCATGGATGCCCTGAAGACGTCGGCGCCGTTCTGGAAGAAGGAAATCACCCGCGAAGGTGAGCACTGGGTAGAGCAGAAAGAAATGGATGTCGCCCGCACTCAGAGCTGGGACCAGGAGGCCTGACCGGCCACCGGGCTGGTGATCAAGGCAGGCTGGCACAAACTCCCCTTACACCAGTTAGCGTTTCAGGTCCTGCAAACAATTCCGGTTTTTGAACACTTCGCGGGTTTCCGGGCAATCAACGGCCACCGCTCCCACTGACTCTGCAAACCCCATCACCCGACGATTACCCGAAGCCAGCCAGCGGTCCAGCTCAACGATCAGGCTCACCGGATACACCCCGTGCAAAGGGTGCAGTCGGCCATCGTTTTCGGCGATGGCCGGGCGGTCGGGCTGAATGTGCCAGGCGCTGACCAAAGCACTGAGGGTATCCGGGGTGATGCCCGGGGTATCACAGGGACAGACAAGCACAGCCTCCGCGCCTTGTGACTCGGCCGCCTTCAGACCAGCCAGCACACCCGCCAAAGGCCCTTGATCCTTAAGCTCCGGCGAATCTTGCAGAACGCGGCCTGGCGCCAGCCGCTCATAGGCTGCCAGAGATCGGTTGGCACTGAGAAAAATCACCGGAGCCACGGTTTTCAGGGCATGCAGAACCCACTCCGCCATGGTTTTGCCCCGCCAGGGCACAAGGCCTTTATCCAGCCCTCCCATTCGGGTGCCCTTGCCGCCTGCCAGGAGCAGGCCGATGATTCGGTCTGGTCGGTTCATCGCATAAAAAAACCGCCCGTGAAGCGGTGTTCAGGGGCGGTTTCCGTCAACAGCGGATCAGAGGTTGCTGTCGAGGAAAGCGGCCAGCTGTGACTTGGACAGCGCGCCGACTTTGGTGGCATCCACATTGCCGTTTTTGAACAGCATCAGGGTCGGGATGCCACGGATGTTAAATTTAGGCGGGGTCTGTTCGTTTTCATCGATGTTCAGCTTGCAGACCTTCAGTTTGCCTTCGTATTCGTCAGCAATCTCTTCCAGAACCGGGGCAATCATCTTGCACGGGCCACACCACTCTGCCCAGTAGTCTACGAGTACCGGAATGTCGGATTTCAGTACATCCTGCTCGAAGGAAGCGTCGGTGACATTAACGATATTTCCGCTCATTACCTTTTCCTGATTCAGGCGCTCCGGGGCTCTGTTACTGCCCCTGAAGGAGTCGCTATTGGCTGTAGTGGACGGTTTTCACTTTACGGGACCGGCCGCCCACCCGGATTAAGTCAGTGCATTACTTTACGCGATAGCCGACCCATCTGTGAAGCCGCATGTATCCGCACCAGGGTTGATCCGGGTCAGTATTGTCCGCAGCCAGTTACTGACACACCCGGGAAGTTTCCCTTATAGTACGGCCAAGTTCACACCACACAGGACGCCTACCAACGTGAAGGCCGCATCCACTGCCGAGAAGGCTGAAACCTCTCCAGACATGCTGGCAGCCATTGATATGGGTTCTAACAGCTTCCATATGGTCGTTGCCCGTCTGGTACATGGCGAGATACGTACCGTCGAGAAAATGGGAGAAAAGGTTCAGCTAGGGGCCGGCCTTGATCCATACAATCGTCTGACCGAAGACGTGCAGCAACGAGCCCTGGATTGTCTGAGCCGGTTTGCCCAGCGACTGCAGGGCACGCCTCCGGAAGGCGTCCAGATTGTCGGCACCAATGCTCTCCGGGTGGCCCGCAACGCGCACGATTTCATTGCCCGCGCCGAAGAAGTGCTGGGGTATCCGGTGGAGGTCATCGCCGGGCGCGAAGAGGCGCGTCTGATCTATCTCGGTGTTTCCCACACCTTGTCAGACGATACTGGCAAACGACTGGTCATCGATATTGGCGGGGGCAGTACGGAGTTCATTATAGGGCAGCGGTTTGAACCTCTGGAACTGGAGAGCCTTCACATGGGCTGTGTGTCGTTCCGGAATCGCTATTTCCCCGATGGCAAGATCACCCGGCGGCAGATGGACAAAGCCATCACCCATGCTGAGCAAGAACTGCAGAACATTCGTCAACACTATCGCTCCGTGGGATGGCAAAGCGCGGTCGGGTCTTCAGGGTCCATCAAGGCGATCGCCCATGTCCTGGCCACACTCAAGATTACCGACGGCACCATCAACCGTGAAGGTATGGAAGAATTGCGTAAGCGGCTGGTGGCGATGGGCAACGTCGACAAGCTGGCTGAACTGGGGGTCCGGCAAGATCGCCAGAGCATCTTCCCAGCAGGTTTTGCCATTCTGATGGCCGCCTTCCGGTCGCTGGACATTCAGGCCATGACCTTCGCTGACGGCGCTCTGAGGGAAGGCCTGCTTTATGACATCGTCGGCCGCATCCGTCACGAGGACGTCCGGGAGCGCACCATCACCGCGCTGCAAGAACGATACCACGTTGATCAGGCCCATGGAGCGGTGGTTGAGAAAACCGCCATTGCCGCCTGGGACCAAGTGGCCGACCAATGGGGACTGCGCACCGCAGCCGATGAGGATGTACTGCGGTGGGCCTGCCGACTGCATGAAATCGGCCTGACGATTTCCCACAGCCAGTACCACAAGCACGGCGCGTACCTGCTGCGCTACTCGGACCTGCCGGGCTTCAGCCAGCCATTTCAGAAAGACCTCGCCACGCTCGTTCGTGGTCACCGCCGAAAATTCTCCAGTGCGGTGTTCGAAGACATTGAGCCCGAAGACAAGCCCCGGCTGACCTACCTCTGCATCCTCCTGCGCCTGGCGGTTCTGATACAGCACCCCCGCAACCTGGAAGAGCCTCCAGCCTTCACCCTCCATGGCCATGAAAAACGCCTGGTTATTGAGTTTCCGGAGGGCTGGCTTGATAACCGGCCACTGACGCTGGCCGATCTTGAAAACGAACGGGAATACCTGGCCCGCCAGGACTTCTCACTGGAGATTTCGGGGCCGTAACCACGGCCCCCTCATTCAATCTGCCAGCTCGGCCTCCAGGTTTTCTACAGCCTCACTGACGTCCAGCCACTCGGCCTCTGCGGCGCCCAGCTCTCGCTTGAGTTCGGTCTGCTCTGCCAGCAAGGCTTTGAGCTGAAGTTTCTGGCCATCGCTATACATCTCCGGGTCCGACAGGCTGTGCTCAACGGCACCCAGTTTCTGCTGCAACTGCTCCATTTTTGCCTCAAGCGCAGCCTGCTTCTTTCGCCAAGGGCTAAGTTTCTGTCGCAACTCCGCTTCCTGGCGTTTTCTGGCCTTGCGCTCCTCTGCCGTCAGCGTTCCCGCGCCGGCATCCGCTGTTTGCCTGCCGGGCGCTTCGGCAACGTCACGGCGGGGCGGCGAATCATCATCCTTACGGCGATCTGCCAGCCAGCGCTCATAGTCCTCCAGGTCTCCGTCGTATTCCCTGACAGCACCATCACTTACCAGCCAGAACTCGTCGACCGTGTTCCGTAAAAGGTGTCGGTCGTGGGAAACCACCACAATGGCGCCATCGAAGTTCTGCAGCGCCATGGTCAATGCCTGGCGCATTTCGAGATCCAGATGGTTCGTGGGCTCATCCAGTAACAGCAGGTTGGGTTTCTGCCAGGCAATCACCGCAAGCGCCACCCGGGCCTTTTCGCCCCCTGAGAAAGAACGGATCGGCGCCATGGCTTCATCACCATGAAAATCAAAGCCTCCAAGAAAGTCCCGGACCTTCTGTTCAGAGGCTGTCGGAGCAAGACGCTGCAGATGCAGGAAAGGGCTTGCGTCCAGATCCAGCGACTCCAGCTGATGCTGGGCAAAATAGCCAATAGCCAGGTGCTCACCACACGTGCGCTCACCCGATAGCAACGTTCCGGTTCCCCGAAGCGCATCCATGAACGTGGACTTCCCCGCCCCATTCGGGCCTAACAAACCAATGCGGGAGCCAAGCATCAGAGTAACGTTGACACCATGAAGAACAGCAACGTCGCCATGCCCCGCCACGCCATTCCGAATCGACAGCAACGGGCTGGAGACTTTGTCTGCCACCGGAAACTCAAAACTAAACGGAGAGTCGACGTGGGCGGGGGCAATTTTCTCCATCCGCTCAAGCGCCTTGACCCGGCTCTGGGCCTGCCGTGCCTTTGTGGCCTTGGCCTTGAAGCGGTCAATAAACCGTTGAATCTCAGCAATTCTGGCTTGCTGACGTTCATAGCCCGCCTGTTGCTGCGCTAGCCGCTCCGCGCGCTGGCGCTCAAATGATGAGTAATTACCGGTATAAAGCACCAGCTGTTTCTGGTCAAAATGCACCAGATGGGTCGCCACCCGATCCATGAAATCCCTGTCGTGAGAGATAAACAAAAGCGTGCCGGGGTATTTCCGGAGCCAGGTTTCCAGCCAGAAGCAGGCATCCAGATCCAGATGGTTGGTGGGCTCATCCAGCAACAGGAGATCCGATGGGCGCATCAGGGCCTGAGCAAGATTCAGCCGGATTCGCCAGCCCCCGGAAAACGCTGATACCGGGCGCTCTGCGTCGCTGTCGGCAAACCCCAGGCCCCTCAGAAGTGCCTCCGCGCGCCTCGGCGCCGACCAGGACTCATGAATATCCAGTTCACCGTGCAGGCGGGCAACGGCATCATCATCTCCGCGCGCCTCTGCCTCTGCCAGCGCCTGCTCCAGGCGCCGGAGCTCGAGGTCACCATCAAGGACAAAGTCACGGGCCGTTCGAGATGAGGCTGCAACTTCCTGGGCCATATGCGCAATACGGCAGCCACCGGGCAGCGATACCCCCCCTTGCTCGGCACCCAACTGGCCCAGCAAGAGTTGGAAAAGGCTGGATTTACCTGCACCATTGGCGCCGACCATGGCTACACGCTGACCGGGTTGTACGGTCAGGTTCACGTTTTCTAGCAACCAGACGCCGCCCCGTTGTAAACTGAGATCGCTTATCGTTAACATAGATTTAATCTAATCATGGATTGGTGCCAGGAACGTTCCCTCATGACCGTTCAACACACGGAACCGCTGGAATTACCAGCGGGCATGGAACCAGATAATCCACTGTGGCGTTATGCCCTCGCTCATTGGCGGGATCCGGATGTTGCTGACGCCTGCCTTGAGCTTCAGTCAGAGGGCTGGAGCGTGAGCCGCATTCTCTGCGCTGGCTGGCTGGCAACGCGCGGTCAGCCGTTCTCTGGCGTTGAGGACGCTAAGGTAACAGAGTGGCGCAGCCGTGTAACCGGTTGCCTTCGCTCCGCCCGCAAGTCGGTTCCCCGAGCCAATAATCCAAGCCGGGAACTGCGGGACACTCTGGCGAAAGCAGAACTCCTGGCCGAGCAACTGGAGCTGGCACTGGCCTGGCACACACTGACAGAACTTGAACCGGAGAGCGGCAAGATGCAGGACCCATGCACGATTATCAGGCAGAATCTAATGGCTGCCGCCCCGTCCCGCGATATCCCTCTGCGGTTAACCCCACTTCTTGACCTGCTGGTCGGTCGACTGACTGACCAGGCCACCAGAGGCCACACCTCATGCACATGAAATGGCTGATCCGGCTGTCGTTCCCAGCACTCGGCCTGTTGTTGCTGCTCATTTTTTTTGGACTCGGCGATCCGGAACAGGTCTCCGAGCCGGTCAAGCCTGAGCAGGCAGAAAGCATTCCCTCTTTTGAGGGCTTATTGCCATCGCCCATACCGACCGAGGGGCCCGACATTGTTTTTAAATGGCAGGACACCGACGGAAACTGGCACTACGCCGACCAGCCTCCGACCCAGGGTCAGTGGAACGCTCTGGCCATCGAGCGCCCAGGCCCGATTTCACGGAAACCGCCAACCATCAATCCGGAAGACGACTGGCAGTCGCCCTATCAGGCGCCCTACTCACTCAACGGTGTGCCGGCCAGCGGATCCTGATGCCTTTATCCCTTGCGGCACAGGTCTCTGATTAACACATGTTCAGTGGCATAAAACCGCTGAACCCGTTACCTTGTGGCTTTTCTGAATCCTGGGCCCGAGAGCCCGGAAACCCTTGGAAAGGATGAGACGATGAAGAAAACCTTTTTGGCTATCGCCGTCACCGGCCTTCTCGCCGGCTGTTCAACAGCGCAGGAATCTGCCAACGACCCCGCACTTGAAACCACCCCAGAGAAAGTCAGCTACGGCATGGGGCTGGTCCTTGGTGAGCGCATGGGCAACGACCTGCCAGATTTGCAGATGGACCAGTTTCTGCAGGGCATCCAGCATGGTCACGCCGGCGATGAAGAGAGCAAGCGCCTGACTCGCGAACAGATTCAGGAAGCACTGATGGCTTATCAGACAGAGCTTCAGCAACAGCAAGAGCAGCAACTGGAAGAGATGGCCCAGAAAAACAAGGACGCTGGCGAAGCGTTCCTGGCTGAAAATGCCGACCGTGATGAAGTCCAGACCACCGACTCAGGCCTTCAGTACGAAGTCATCGAAGAAGGGAATGGGGAGCGCCCCGGCGCCACAGACCAGGTGGAAGTCCACTACACCGGCGAGCTGATCAACGGTGAGGTGTTTGACAGCTCCCGCGAGCGCGGCCAGACCGTAACGTTCGGCCTGAATCAGGTTATCCCGGGCTGGACCGAAGGCCTGCAACTGATGAGCGAAGGTGCGCGTTACAAGCTTTACATCCCGTCGGACCTTGCGTACGGCCCAGGCGGCAACCAGGCAATCGGCCCCAACGAAACACTGGTCTTTGATGTGGAGCTGGTCGCGATCAATCCGAACACGGGCGATGCCGGCTCAGACCAATAAGCCGGGCCTGCAGGCGAAAAAAACCGGCTCCTTCTGAGCCGGTTTTTTTTGTTAAAGCTTTTCTTCGGTTGGCCGGACTACGCCTCAGACCGATGCTACTTTACCAGCATGAGCGTTATGCAGGTTTTCGATCAGGAAATCCTCCATTTTGAAACGGGATTCCAGCACCTCCCCGAGTTTCGACAGCTCTCCGAACAACGCTTCTACTTCAGACTCTGACAGCTCCCGACCATCCAGCCGATCATTGAAGTTGAGGGCAACCTCGGTGGTCTGTTCAATCCGGGGGTAGAGTTTGGCCGCCAGTTCCAGCCCGCCATCATTAAACTCGCGGGCTTCCTGGATCAACTGCTCATACACCTCGAAGTGGCCGGCGGAGACATAATCCACCAGCACCTCGCACAGTCGCACGAATTTCTCCCGAAGCACCGCGGTCTGGGAGAAATCACTTTCACCAGACAACTCGCAGTACCTAACCAGTAGCTCCTGACGTTCCTTCAGCCAGCGGTCAATCAATTCGCTGACACCACCCCAACGTTCCCTGGCATTTCGGCAATTTTCCAACATAACGCCTGTCTCCCCTTGGTCAATTCGCCAACTCTTTGGGCGCCGTCGTAATCATGGTTGCGTGGCAATCAAGTTACCCCATGGCTATGGTTGCCCGCAACTGTTTCAGCTCTGCAACCAACCCCGGGGCGTCGACTGGCGAAACATAAGGAAGAACCCAAGCACGACCAGCAGGCTGAAAAATACTGCCGTCCAACCCGGAATGCTCAGGCCGAGAAAGCGCCAGACCACTTCTGCGCAATCTCCGGTCCCTTTGATCGCGGTCTGGAGGACCTCGAACAACGGCAGCACTTCAAGCATATAATCTACCGAAGGGCCACAGGCAGGCACCTGGTCGGGGGGCAAGCCCTGCAACCAGAGCTGGCGACCCGCCACCCCCAGACCAGCACCCGCAGTAATGACCAGGAAAAGCCCATAGACACGATTACCAAAACCAGCCGGGCCGTGTACAAACGCGAGCAAACTGACCAGGCCCGCACCTATGAATCCGAAACGCTGCAACCAGCACAAGGGGCAAGGCTCCAGCCCCATCACATGTTCCATGTAGAAAGCCACGGCCAGGAGCCCGGCACACACCAGAAAGACCAACCCGAATATCCATCTGCTTGTCAAAACGCTACCCCGGAATCATGATGTGAACTGCAGAAGCTGACATGGCCTGATATCCTCACGTCTATGAGCCCGCAGTGCCACGCAGCGCTGGGACAATCCTAACCCATGAACACGACCAAGCCTATGACCATTCTCAGAAAATTCGCACCGGCACTGCTTCTGATGCTGTCGGTGTTTACGGCACTCCCGGTACTGGCAGAAGCCTCCGATGAGGACGCCAAACCCAAAGGCGTGACCGACTACATCGCTCTGGAGCCGGCGTTTGTGACTCATGTAGGCCAGCCCGACCGCAAGGTAAGCTACCTGAAAGCAGCGGTGACAATCCGGGCCTCCCGAGCCACAACCCGCTCAGCCGTGGAGGCACACATGCCCCGGCTCCGCCATGAACTGGTCATGTTGTTTGGCGAACAGACAGATCTTGATCAGCTGTCCTCGGTCGAAGGCCAGCAAGCTTTAAGAGAGAAAGCCTCGGAGAGAATCAATACGGTACTGGAAGAACAGCAAACCGGAGAAAGCATCACCGGCGTGCTGTTTACAGAATTTGTGGTACAACGATAGCCACCGGGCGCCGACCGGCGCTCAGGCAATATGAGACAACCAGTCATCGCCCTGGCGAGGGCGTTGGGCCCGGACTTCACTGGCATCATCCCAGCCGGCTTCCCAGGCCGCGATGATAACATCCCCACGGTACGGACAACGGGACTTCTCCATGCCCATCTCTCCTGCCATATACCCCTGCCGATATGCCTTGTTCAAAGCATCCACATCCCAGCCAAGCTTGATATCCGTCGTCATGGGTGATCTCCCTATCTGATGTAATAAAAAGTAACAGCAGGTAACCGTTAGGGCAAACCCGGCGCCGCAATCTGTGCGTCACGTCCCTGGCCGGATGTGACGCACACAGCGTCAGGCTTTCAGATAGTTTTCCAGAAACTCAGGGAATGACTGGCGATCCGCAGCCTCATGGGCTTTCTGTTCATCCAGAGACGCCAGCCCCATGTCACGATAATCCGCGAGCACGTCCGCAGCCATCGTCTCTGACCTGAGCGTTTCCTGATGCTTCCGGGAGATGCTCATCACCCAGTCCCGGTGACCGAGGCCCGAGCTTGTCATGGCCTCAAGCACGCGGACCGAAGGAACTGACCAATCCTCGCCTTCCAGTTTGGCACGCTGGGCCGATAGCGCCGAAGTGTAAGCGCCAGCGCCAGACCATTGATCCAACAGCTCAGCCAAAGGCTGCAACCGGTCCAGTAGCTCCTGGGCAGCGCTACCCACCGGCTCCCGGCGTCCTCCCCGGCAGAGACTGAGTGACGGCAGGCGACCATGTGCAACCACATCCTTGAAGTTGTCATCCAGGCGCTCACATTCATCGTCCCCGATGCGGGGTGAATCCGATAACAGGCAATCCAGCAGAAACAGGTCCAGAAAGTCGATCTGCTCCCGGTTAACCCCTATGGGCGAAAACGGGTCCAGATCGAGACACCGGACTTCAATATACTCAACGCCACGGGCATCCAGCGCCTGAATGGGCTTTTCACCCCGCTCAGCGGTGCGCTTGGGGCGAACAGCACTGTAGTATTCGTTCTCGATCTGCAGCACGCTGGTATTGATCTGGATGAACTCACCGTCCCGCTGTGTGCCGATGGCTTCATAGGCTGGCCAGTTAGTGTGAATCGCGCGGTCGAGAGTGCGCGTGTAGGTGCGCAACTCATTGAAACAGATATTCAGTGATGCCTGAGCGTTGTTGTGATAGCCCAGATCACCCATGCGCAAGGACGTCGCGTTCTGACCAACCCAGGTCCGGTCATCAAACCGGGCCAGACCATGCTGGACCCCGGCCACGAAGCTGGCATCCAGGGCCGGCGATGAACCAAACAGCAGCATCAGCAGCCAGCTTCGACGACGGAAATTCCGGATCAGCCAGAAATACTGGTCGGATTTGAAATCCTTCAGGCTGTCGTTATTGCCCACCAGCTCCTGCCATTTACGCCAGAAGCTGTCAGGCAGAGACAAGTTGTAGTGTGCCCCGGCAATGCTCTGCATAATCCGGCCATAGCGTACGGCCAGGCCCTGGCGATAGACGTGTTTCAACCGGCCAATATTAGAACTGCCATACTCGGCAATGGGAATGCTGGCGTCACCCTCAATTTCACAGGGCATGCTGGCCGCCCAGAACACTTCGTCATTAAGGTTCTGCTGAACATAACGGTGCGTATCCCGCAACGCCCCAAGCATGGCCTCCGTACTGTCAAAGACCGGTGTAATCAGTTCAAGCAGGGCTTCGGAATAGTCGGTGGTAATGCGGGGGTGAGTGAGCGCCGACCCCAGCGCTTCCGGATGCGGGGTCTGGGCAATAAAGCCATTGGCATCGACACGCAGGCCTTCTTTCTCGACCCCTTTGAGGAAACCGTCCCAGTCACTGGCGGCAAGCTGTTGAAACAGGGAGTGGCGGGAGTGTGCCATGGTGAGCTCCTGTTGCAGCCGCCACCCCCAACCCGGGGCCTGGCGGCCGGGAATCAGTTGATGGGGTTAACGGCCATTCTTGCGCGCAGAGGCCATGGCCTGGGCCAGTGCTCCGGCCATAGCACCCTGAGGTGCTCCCGTAGCCTGGCCCCCGTGAGCCTTGCGACTGGCATTACGACCGGCGCTTTTTTCTGCGCCCCGGGCAGGCTTATTCTCACTGCCAGGCTGGTCATCCATTCGCATAGACAACCCGATCCGCTTGCGAGGGATGTCCACTTCCATCACTTTGACCTTGACGATGTCGCCCGCTTTAACCACTTCTCTCGGATCTTTCACGAAAGTATGGGACAGCGCGGAGATGTGCACCAGACCATCCTGATGCACCCCGATATCGACAAAGGCCCCGAAATTGGTCACGTTGGTCACAGACCCCTCCAGAACCATGCCGGGCTTAAGGTCGTTGAGGGTTTCCACCCCTTCTTCAAAATGCGCAAACCGGAACTCCGGCCGCGGGTCCCGGCCCGGCTTTTCCAACTCGGCAATGATGTCCTTGATCGTCGGCAGGCCAAACTGCTCAGTAACATACGCCTTCGGGTCCAGGCTGCGCAGAAATGCAGAATCACCGATGATGTGCTCCACCTGCTTGCCATTCCGCTCAGCAATGGCCTCAACCACGCCGTAGGCCTCTGGGTGGACGGATGAGCGATCCAGCGGGTTGTCGCCGCCGGCAATCCGGAGAAAGCCAGCCGCCTGTTCGAAGGTACGGTCACCCAGCCGGGACACCTTCAGCAACTGTTTACGACTGGTGAACTTACCATTCTGGTTCCGGAAATCCACGATGTTCTGGGCAATGCTCTGGTTCAGCCCTGAAACCCGCGTCAGCAGTGGTACCGAGGCTGTATTGAGATCAACGCCCACGCCATTTACACAGTCTTCCACCACCACATCGAGACTGCGGGACAGCTGAACCTGGGAAACGTCGTGCTGATACTGGCCCACGCCAATGGACTTGGGTTCAATTTTAACCAGCTCGGCCAGCGGGTCCTGAAGGCGGCGGGCAATGGACACCGCCCCCCGAATGGTTACGTCCAGATCCGGCAATTCACGGGAAGCAAATTCCGACGCCGAATAAATCGACGCCCCGGATTCGTTCACCACAATACGGGCCAACTTGAGTTCGGGGTAGCGTTTACAGAGGTCACCCACGAGTTTCTCGGTCTCACGGGACGCCGTCCCGTTACCAATGGCCACCAGCTCAATCCGGTACTTCTGACACCAGGCCGCCATTTGCGCAATGGACGGCTCCCACTTATTCTGGGGCGCATGAGGGAAGATGGCCCCATGGTCCACCACCTGTCCTGTGCCATCGATCACCGCTACTTTGACACCGGTACGCAAGCCCGGGTCCAGTCCCAGGGTTGGCCTTGGACCAGCCGGTGCGAGCAGGAGAAGGTCTTTCAGGTTGGCGGCAAAAACATTAATGGCCTCCGTTTCCGCCGCTTCACGCACCTGCGCCATGAGGTCGGTTTCAATCTGGGTGGATAATTTTACCCGCCAGGTCCACCGCACCACATCTGACAACCACTTGTCGGCAGCCCGGCCGTTATCCCGAATCCGCCAATGGGCGGCGATTCTCTGTTCTGCCGGATGCGGCTGGCGCCGATCATCTTCGGCATCGCCCATCACGATGGCATAGGCAAGAATGCCTTCGTTGCGCCCCCTCAGGATGGCGAGCGCACGGTGTGATGGCACCTTTTTCAGGGGTTCCACATGATCGAAGTAATCGCGGAACTTGGCCCCCTCATTCTCTTTGCCCTCCACCACCGAGACCTTCAGCTGACCCTCCTGCCAGACAAAATCCCGCAAGGTTCCCAGCAGTTCAGCATCTTCGGCAAAGCGCTCCATCAGGATGTAGCGGGCACCGTCCAGCGCCGCTTTCACATCGGCCACACCGGCTTCCGGGTTGAGATAACCAGCAGCGACCGTTTCCGGTTCCTGAGTGGGGTCGTCGTACAAGCTATCGGCCAGGGGCTCCAGCCCAGCCTCCCGGGCAATCTGTGCTTTGGTCCGGCGTTTGGGCTTGTAGGGCAGATAAAGGTCTTCCAACCGGTTCTTGGTATCGGCAGATTCGATTGAGGCCCGCAGCTCGTCGGTGAGTTTGCCCTGCTCCTCAATGCTGTTGAGGATGGTGCCGCGACGGTCTTCCAGCTCCCTCAGATAACGGAGGCGCTCTTCCAGGGTCCGCAACTGGCTGTCATCCAGCGAGCCGGTGACCTCCTTTCGATAGCGCGCAATAAAGGGGACGGTAGCACCTTCATCCAGAAGGCCAACGGTGGCATTGACCTGCTGTTCACGTACGCCGAGCTCTTCGGCAATGCGCCGGGAAATAGTGTTCATGCAACCTCAATCTGAATATCGCGTTCGGAATTAATGCGCAAAGGTACAGCGGCTTACTTCTGCAGGCAAGCGGACTGGTTCTGGCGGTTCAGGAATTGTACAAGGTCATTCCAGGGCATCGGGCGGGCGTAATAGTAGCCCTGGATTTCATCACAGTGCTGCTGACGCAGGAATTCAAGCTGGCTTTCGGTTTCCACTCCCTCGGCCACCACACTGATCTGAAGACTGTGCGCCAGGCTGATGATGGCACGGATGATGTGCTCCGCGTCGGCGGACTGCCCGAGATCCTGAACAAAGGACTTATCGATCTTGACCAGCGAAATCGGCAGATGCTGCAAATTGCTCAGTGACGAGAAACCGGTTCCGAAATCGTCCAGGGCAAAACTGATGCCCAACTGATTGAGCTCCCGCAGGCAACGCTGGGCGTATTCGGGATCGTGCATCATCGCACTCTCGGTCAGCTCCAGCTCCAGCAGGCTGGTATCCACATTGGCGTTGAAAATGATGCGAAAAATCGTTTCCGTCATCTTGCGATCGTGAAACTGACGAAACGACAGGTTGACGGCAAACACCAAGCCCGGGAACCCAAGATCGGCAGCCTCCTGCAAACGCTTGCAGGCCTGTTCAATCACCCAGTATCCAATAGGGACGATCAGGCCGCTTCGCTCCGCCACCGGGATAAATTCATCCGGCCCCACCAGCCCACGCTCAGGATGATTCCAGCGCAACAGACACTCCACCCCGCGCACCTCTTCCGTCGCAAGGTCAATCCGGGGCTGATAGTACAGTTCCAGCTGCCCGCCCCTCAAAGCGTTCCGCAAATCGGCTTCCAGCCTGAGCTGGTAACCGGCGGAAATATGGAGCTGGCGGTCGTAGAACCGGTAGCTGGTCCCGGAATCACGCTTGGCCTCGAACATCGCCCGGTTGGCTCGCCGGAGCAGCTCCTCCGGGCTGTCCCCGGACTCCGGGTAGGTCGCCACGCCAAGACTGGCACTGACCACCACGTTCTGGCCGTCTACCGTCACCGGCTCGTCCAGCGCGGAGACAACTTTACGGATGATCTGGGTAATATCCAGCGAGTCTTCCACCTTCTCGACGATGATCGCCAGCTCATCGCCACCGATCCGCATCAACGAATCCACCCGCCGGAGATTCTGGCGCAAACGGTCGGCCAGGCGAAACATCAGTTGATCGCTTTTCTGGTATCCAAAGGACTCGTTGATCGTGCGAAAGTCATCGAGGTTGAGGTGCAGCAGCGCCAGCCGATGCCCGGCCCGCTCCGCCCTCAACAATGCCTGCTGCAACCGGTCAAAAAACAGGTCACGATTAATAAAACCGGTGGCAACCTCACGGCCCAGTTGGCCATGCGTCGATTCCGTGAGCTGGGACCGGTACCACAAACATCGGACTGCTCGCCGGAACCCCCAGGCATCCAGCCCCTGACGGCTCAGGTAGTCCGAGGCGCCGCTATCGGTCAAAACCCGCCCCTTCTCCTGACAAGACTCGGCGCTCAACGCCAGAATGGGTTTTTCTTCGCTGGAAACCGACAGATATTGCAGGAAAGCAGACTCCGAGCCGCCGTGGAACACACAGTCCCAGACAATCACGTCGAAGCTGGCGTTGGCCACCAGGTCATCGCAATCGACCAGATCGGGGCACCAGGTAAGGTCCCCGGAAATATCAGGGTCCTCAGCCAGCATGGCGCGGTACCAGAGATAATCGGCATACTCCGGCGTCAGAACCAAAAGGCGCAGACAGGCCGGCCTGGTGTCGGTGGGCAATGTCATCTGGCGAGATCCATAATTCAGTACAGAGCAGCGTAGTCCATTACAGAAAGGATAGCTGATAGATCAGCAAGGTACAGCATGCCGGCCTCGTGTAGAATAGCAAGACGTCCAATTTACAAGCCCGGTTCCATTTTGACGCAGACACTGTGAACAAGCTCAACCCCAGACAACACGAAGCGGTCCGGTATGCTGACGGACCTCTGCTGGTCCTGGCTGGCGCCGGGAGCGGCAAAACCAGCGTGATCACACGAAAGATCGCCTACCTGATCGAAGAGCTGGGCATTCCTGGCCGGCACATTGCCGCCGTGACCTTCACCAACAAGGCCGCGCGCGAGATGAAAGAGCGGGTGGGGCGAATTGTGGATCGTGGAAAGACCCGGGGGCTGATCGTCTCAACGTTCCACAACCTGGGCCTCAACATGATCCGGGAAGAGCACGCTCATCTGGGTTATCACCCCGGGTTCTCCATTTTCGATGCGGAAGACGCCAAAGCCCTGCTGCAGGACCTGATGATGCGTGAGGCCAGCGCCGAAGCCGGAGACGAGCTGAACGACGTTCAGATGACCATCTCGTCCTGGAAGAACGCCATGCGCGGCCCGGATGAGGCCTACAGCAAAGCCGCCGACGAGCGTGAACAGCGCATTGCCATCGTTTACAAGCGCTACAACGAATACCTCAAAGCCTATAACGCGGTGGATTTCGACGACCTGATTCTGCTTCCCGTGCAGCTGTTCCGGGACAACCCGGAGGTGCTGGCAAAGTGGCGCCGAAAAATCCGCTATATGCTGGTGGATGAGTATCAGGACACCAACGTCTGCCAATACGAACTGGTCAAGCAGCTGGTTTCAGAAAGGGCCGCCTTTACCGTGGTTGGTGACGACGACCAGTCCATCTACGCCTGGCGCGGCGCCAGGCCGGAAAACCTGGCTCAGCTGAACGAAGACTTTCCCAGCCTGAAAATCGTCAAACTGGAGCAGAATTACCGTTCCACCAGCCGGATTCTACGCTGCGCCAATACAGTGATCGCCAACAATCCCCATGTGTTCGAGAAAGCGCTGTGGAGCGACCACACCATTGGTGAGGAAATCCGCATCATCCGATGCCGGAATGAAGATGCCGAGACCGAGCGGGTTGCAACGGAGATTCTGGACCAGAAGCTCAAGAACGGGCTCGACTTCAAGGACTTCGCGGTTCTGTACAGGGGCAACCACCAGGCACGCCTGCTGGAAATCAAACTTCAGGCTTACCAGATCCCCTACCGCCTTTCCGGTGGCCAGTCGTTTTTCTCGAAACCGGAAATCAAAGACGCCATGTCTTACCTCCGGCTGATGATCAACCCCGACGACGATGCAGCCTTTCTGCGCGTGGTGAACGTCCCTCGCCGGGAGATTGGCCCGCGAACCCTGGAACAGCTAAGCCACTATGCCCGGTCTCGCAACGTTAGCCTGTTCAGGGCGCTGGGCGACATGGGCGCGGAGACCCACGTCACGGAGAAAGGCCTGGACCGGTTGCGGCGCTTTGCCCACTGGGTCGACAAGACCTGTGAACGCCTGTTTACCGAGAACCCGGTTCCGGTGATCAAACAGATGTTCACAGACATTGAATACGAGGAGTGGCTGCACCAGCACTCCGGCAGCCCTAAGCAGGCCGAGCGCCGGATGGAAAACATCTGGTACCTGGTGGAATCGGTCCAACGGATGCTGGACGACGGCAAGGGGACCGCCGACGAGATCGGTATTGAAGATGCCATCGCCAAGATGGTGTTGCGCGACATGATGGAACAACGGGAAGAAGAGGATGACAGTGACAAGGTTCAGCTACTGACCCTGCATGCGTCCAAAGGGCTGGAGTTTCCCCACGTGTTCATCATGGGCCTGGAAGAAGAGATCCTGCCTCACCGGAGCAGCATCGAAGAAGGCAACATCGAAGAAGAACGCAGGCTGATGTACGTTGGCATAACCCGGGCCCGTGAAACCCTGGCACTGACCTTCGCCGCCTCACGCAAGCAGTACGGAGAAAAACTGGAGACCATCCCCAGCCGTTTTCTGGACGAACTGCCCGAGGAAGACGTGAAATGGCAAGGGCTGGGTGATCAGGATCAGGAAGCCAACCAGAAAAAAGGCAAAGCCACCCTCAGTGCACTGATCGGGGATCTCGGCCTCTAGAAACAACAAACCCCGCACACGGCGGGGTTTGTGGGGGTAAAGCAGGGAGTTACTTACTCTGCTCAACCATGTGCTCAACCGCTGCGGTGATTTCCTCATCCGGACAGTTAGCACAGCCACCCTTGGGAGGCATGGCGTTAAAGCCATTGATCGCATGGTTGATCAGGGTATCCATGCCTTTGTCGAGGCGTGGAGCCCAGGCCGCCGTATCGCCGATCACCGGGGCGCCGGCCGCGCCAGTGGTATGACACGCCATACAGACAGCGTCATACACTTCGCTGCCGGAACGCGGGCCCGCGTTGGCGACCGGAGCGGGAGCCGCTGCCTCACCACACTCCTCACCCTGCAGACACACCTCGCCCACCGGCTGGATGCGCTCGCGGATTTCGTCTTCAACACTTGCCACTGCGGCGCCGGCGGCCAGGCCAAAACCGAGCAGAACAACAGCCAGGACTCTCTTCATCTTCACAATGCACCTCGCATTTGAGCGTTATAATCTTTCGGTCGCCGCATTATAGCGATTGAGCCCAAGCAAAAAAACCAGAGAGCAAAAACAGAAATTGATTTCAACCATTTTAATGACAGTTTCGTAGGTTGTAGCTCCTTTGCCATGGATTCCGGTTACCATAGCGTTCATTCATCCAAACCCCGAGCCACTTATGAACCACTCACAGGAAACAGCCCCGGACAAACGCCGAAAAACATTGTTGATTCTGGAGTTTTCCAGCCTGGCGGTTCTACTGGCGTCTATGGCCTGGTTCAGCAATCAGGCGACGGAAGCTGACCCGCTGTCCGCCGCCTGGCTGTTGATTCCCGCCATCGCCAGCCTGGGCGTCTTCCTGAGTTTTATCGGCCTGATGTACCTGAGGTGGGTTGCCTCGGCCAGCGACCAGCGCCGGAATCGCCACAGAGTCATTTTCGCCCTGCTGACCCTGACCCTGCTCGGAGTCTGGATCTATGGCATTGCCAACACCTGGATAAGCCTGAGCACCGGCCAATAAGGAGTTTCCATGAACACTTGCGCCAAGCTGCTGCTGATCTGCCTCGGCACGACAAACCTGGCCTGGGCTCAGGATGTCCGGGAGCCCCCTTCAATTAACTGCGCCCTGATCAAAGACGGCGTGCGCAGGCTGGCCTGTTACGATGCCCAGCACAACCCGAAAACCGAACGTGACAAAGCCAGCGCAGAGCAACTCGAATCCGCTGAGGCCGACGCCGAGAAGCTCGTCGCCGACAAGAAAACCCGTGAAAGAATCGTGGGCAACGCCCTGGAGGATGACCCGGGCACCGGGGTGATGGCCTCTCTGGTCGACAATTATCTCTCCGCCGAACGGGCTATTTTTTCGTTCACAGGCAGCTTTGTGACCCATCGCCCGAACTACATTCTGCCCATTACCTGGGTGGACCATCCCAATACCCGCCCGGTCAGCCCGCGGCTGGGTGCCACAGACTATGATTATCAGCTTGAGAACGAGGAAGCGAAATACCAGATCAGCTTCAAGGTACCTTTGTTAACAGGCATTTTCGATGACCGGACCACGTTCTGGTTCGGATACACCCAGAACTCTTTCTGGCAGATTTATAACCAGGATGAATCCGCCCCCTTCCGGGAAACCAACTACGAACCTGAGCTGTTTTTCCTGCATTCACTGAACTGGGATCTCGGCCCTGGCACCCTGAGCGCGGTTTCGATTGGCTTCAATCATCAATCCAACGGCCAGTCCGACCCCCGGTCCCGTAGCTGGAACCGGATTACCGGAACCGCCGCCTACAGTTACGACCGCTGGCTGTTCATGGTGCAACCCTGGTACCGGATTCCCGAGGACAGCAGCAATGACGACAACGCTGATATCGAGCGCTACCTCGGCCACGCCAATTACCATGCGGTTTACAAATTGACAGAGGACCGCACGTTTTCCCTCAAGCTGATGAACAACCTTCGGTCGGACAACCGGACGTCGGTGGAGTTCGGATACAGTTTTCCGATGGGGGATACGCTGAAGGGCTTCTTTCAGTATTACAACGGGTATGGCGAGAGCCTGATTGACTATAACGAACGGATTGAACGGGTCGGGTTTGGCATTATGCTGAACGACTGGCTGTAGGCACCGGAGCAGGGCCAGGGTAAGGTTCCCTGGCCTTCTCACGGACAGACCGTTAACCGTTCAGCCTTTCCATTTCCGCCAGCAGCTCATCCGTTTTCGCCTGCATCAACGCTTTGTCTCCGCGAGACTCAACGTTCAGCCGAACCACCGGTTCGGTGTTAGACATGCGCAGGTTGAAACGCCAGTCGTCGAACTCCACACTCACGCCATCCACGTGGCTGACCGCTTTGGCGCCGACGCTGTACCTGGCTTCGATGGCCCCGATGACACTGGGGGGATCGCTGATGGTGCGGTTGATTTCGCCGCTTGCCGGATAGGCTTCGATGCGGGCGTCAATCAGGGATGACAGTGTCTGGCCACTCTGACACAGGCGTTCGGCCACCAAAAGCCAGGGGATCATGCCGCTGTCACAGTAGGCGAAGTCCCGGAAGTAGTGGTGGGCACTCATTTCGCCACCGTAGACAGCATCTTCGTCGCGCATCCGTTGCTTGATGAAGGCGTGGCCGGTTTTGCTTTCGATGGCCTCACCGCCTGCCTCTTTGACGAGGTCGAGGGTGTTCCAGGTCAGCCGGGGATCGTGGATGACTTTGCCGCCGCCCGTCTTGCGCAGGAACTGGTCTGCCAGCAGCCCCACAATGTAGTAGCCCTCAATAAACCGGCCATTCTCGTCGAAGAAGAAGCAGCGATCGTAGTCTCCATCCCAGGCGATGCCCATTGCGGCACCGTTCCGGGTCACAGCGTCCGCCGTCACGGAGCGGTTCTCAGGGAGGATCGGGTTGGGAACACCATTTGGAAAGTGACCGTCGGCTTCATGGTGCACTTTGACGAAATCAAACGGCAGGTGCTGTTCCAGTTGATCAATCACCAGGCCAGCCCCACCGTTCCCGGCATTGCAGACGATGGTCATGGGCTTGAGGCTGCCCCCATCAATGTAGCCCAGCAGATGATCGACATAGGCACTCATGACTTCCAGCGTTTCGTAGCGCCCTTGCACCGGCGCATCGGTAAAGGATTCCAGAACCCGGTCACGGATGTCGTTCAGCCCGTTATCGGAACTGATCGGGCGGGACTCGGGGCCCACCATTTTCATGCCGTTATGGTCTTTGGGGTTGTGGCTGGCCGTTACCATGATGCCACCGTCCATCTGGTAATGGCTGGTGGCAAAATACACCTGTTCGGTTCCGCACAGCCCGATATCAAAAACATCCGCCCCCGCCGCCATCAACCCGGAACTCAATGCCTCAGCAATGTCGGGGCTGGACAGACGAATGTCGTAGCCGACGATGATTTTTTTCGCACCAGTCACTTCCACATAGGCCCGACCGATTTTTTCCGCCAGGATGGGGTTAAGCTGGTCAGGCACTCGGCCACGAAGGTCGTAGGCTTTGAAACAAGACAGGTCCATTGCAGTCTCCGGAATGATACGTAAACAGGATTAAGGCCGGATATTCTGGCCGACACAGGCTGCATTCTACCTGTTTTGGGAGGTAAGCGGGGATTGTCCGGGGTGGAAATCGCCGGATTTTTTCAGAGGCTCCGGCCCGCTCATCAAGGGCCGGAAGACAAGCGAGCGCTTACTCGGCTGCGGACGACTGAAGCTGAATGTAGTTCTGGATGCCCATCTGGGAAATCATTTCCAGCTGCGTCTCCAGCCAGTCGATATGCTCTTCTTCACTGTCCAGTATGCTTCGGAACAGTTCACGGCTGGTAAAGTCCTGAACCTGTTCACAGTAAATAATCGCTTCCTTCAGGTCGGTATGCGCCGTGTGCTCCAGCTTCAGGTCACACTCGATCATTTCCTGAACGTTTTCACCAATCAACAGCTTGTTCAGGTCCTGCAGGTTGGGCAGGCCTTCCAGAAACAGAATACGCTCGATCAACTGATCGGCGTGTTTCATTTCGTCAATGGATTCTTCGTATTCCTTGGCCGCCAGCTTGGTGATGCCCCAATCCTTGTACATCCTGGAATGCAGGAAATACTGGTTGATGGCCGTCAGCTCGTTGGCAAGAACCTTGTTCAGATACTGGATGACTTTTTTATCGCCTTTCATAACCGAATTCCTTGTATCGCGGATGCGTTAGCGTCCAAGGATAGTCGGTTTTCGAGCGATAAAAAATCACCGATGGGAAGGAGGTGCAATTGCAATATCCGGACAGGCTTACGCAGTCCTTCAGGCTGGCTGCGCAAGCATATCGGCAAGTGCCAGGTAATCCGGTGTCCGGTACTCTTTCAGGATTTCACGAGCTGTGCAGGCGCAGCGGCCACACTGCCGCCCCACCCCCAACTCTTTACCAAGCTGGCGCATGGAGCTGACACCCCCCTCAGCAGCTTCGCGGATTTCTCTGTCTGTAACCCCGTAACACAGGCAAACGTACATAGGACGCTCTCACTAACAGCACTAAAGTTAGTGATAATTATTGTCATTAGCAAAAAGGATTGCAACCCTTTTGCAGTCGATTCTTATAGCAGAAAGTGACTATGCCAGCTCCCGGGTCAGATTGCGGGCGCCAGACGCCGTTACCGCCACATTATCCTCAATCCGGATACCACCACAGCCTTTCAGATCGTTGATCAGGTCTTCCGCCAGATACCGGCGCTGCGGACCGGCCAGCATCGGGCCAAGCAACGACGGGATGAAGTAGAGCCCCGGCTCGATGGTAACTACCATTCCCTCCTCAAGGGTGCGGGTAAGGCGCAGGAATGGCGCGTCTTCCGGGGGCGGCGTCGGCTTTCCGGCAACGTCGTGAACCTGAATGCCCAGGAAATGCCCGATGCCATGCGGGAAAAACGCCCGGGTAATGCCCTGCGCCACCATGGCGTCATCGCTCAACCCGGTCACGAGGCCCGAGGCCGATAGCAACGCGGCAATGCCCTGATGGGTTTTGCGGTGAATCTCAACATAATCCATCCCGGGCACCACCATCTCACACAGGCGCAGTTGCAGCTGTTCAAGACCATGCACGAGGGCGGCGAACCGAGGCTCACCCGGCGCGACAACCGTACGGGTGATGTCCGAGCAATAACCCCGGTATCGCACACCGGCATCGATCAACAGGCTGCGGTGCTGACGGGGCACCTGGCCTTCATAATACTGGTAGTGCAATGTTCCCGCGTGTTCGTTCAGCCCAATGATGCTGTGGTAAGGCGCCAGAGCTTCTCGCTGGCCGGTGGCCTGCTGGTACGCGAGGCTGATACCGAACTCACTGCCGCCTGCCAGAAAGGCCTCTCTGGCCGCCTTGTGGCCTTTCAGGGCAACCCGGTTGGCATGCGCCAGACACTCTATTTCATAACAGGTTTTGTGAACGCGGGTTTCCTCGGTCGCTGCCACCAACGCTGACGGGTTGTGATCCCCGGGCACCCCCTCCAGCACCTGCGGGTCACCCAGTACCGCCAGCCGGCCGGTGTTTGCCAGCTCCGGGGCCCCGGCCTGTTGCCGACTGCGTACCTCCATCGCCTCCTGCCATGGCTCCGCCGGCAGATCAGGGCTGGCATGCCAGAAGTCGACCGGCTGGAACAGCCAGAGTACCGGCTTATGGCCCGGCCGGATCAGCAACCAACTGTGTTCCTGCCCGGCCAGGCCGGTCCAGTGCAGAAATGGACCAAAGCCCTGAAAAACGTAGGTCTGGTCATCCCGGTACCGATACGGCGCCGCGCCTGAAGCAATCAACACACTGTCGTACCCATGATCCGCGAGCGCGCGCTCATACCGGCGTTGCAGCTCCTGAATGTGGGCCGACTGCAGCGTAAGAAGTTCGTGTTCAGACATATCAGGGTTCCAGTTGTTTCCAGAGATTCAGAATATCGTCCGAGCGGGCATCCCGCAGGCGGATCAGGCGGATTTCCAGTGGCACATCCCAGTCTTCGCTGGCCGCTCGCGCCAGCCGGCCAAACTGTTCACTTTTTTCGGTCATTCGTTTGGGCAGCCAGCCCATGCCAAAGCCCTGCTTAACCAGCGCTTTGATGCTGGCCGACTGAGTATTTTCGTTCAGAGGCAACAGGTGGCCGGACAACTTGTGCCTTCGAAGATGTCCTTCAATGGCCGACTGCAGAAATCCCCGGCTGTGATAGGCAATAAGCGGGACCGGCTGTTCCACACTTCCCGGCAGCTGGTAACGGGCCTTCCCCTGATCGTCGGCAATGCTGACAGGAACCAGAGCCTCCCTGCCAATGGCCTGCCACATATATTTATCGCGGGTGAGCCGCTCGCCCCAGGGCAGATCCGGGTGCCAGTAACACAGCACCAGATCGCAATCGCCACATTCCAGCGCATCCAGAAACTGTTCACCCACCCAGTTGGTGGCCGTCAGGTTGAGCTGCAGACGCCCGGCAACCCCCATCTCCGTTGCCCAGCCTTGATAGAAATGCGAAAACAGTCCCTGTGTAGAGCCCACACTGATTCGTGCCGAGGCTTCCGCATCCTGTGCAGCAATACGGTCACGGGTGTCGCGCACATCCCGGGTGATGCGCTCACACAGTTCCTGAAAAATCTCCCCGGCAGGGGTCAGAGACAGCGGCAATGTCTGTCGATTGATCAGCGTGGTCCCCATGGACTCTTCCAACAGCTTGATGCGCCGGCTGAAGGTTGGCTGACTCACGTGCTGCTGCTCTGCCGCTCGTGAAAAATGGCGCGTACGGGCAAGGGCCAGAAAATCTTCCAGCCAGCGTATCTCCATGAGTTCCTCTGAAGCTAGGCGGTGACAACAACCGATACGGTCATGCCGGCATGATAGCCCATACCGGCCATGACCCTACAAACGCTGTTCTTCAACCGCATGACAGGCAACCTGGGCCCCACCATCAGTGGCGATCAGCATAGGCACCTCCTGACGACAGCGTTCATTAGCGTAGGGGCACCGGCCATGGAAAACACATCCCGACGGCAGGTTGACGGGTGTTGGCACTTCCCCCTGCAGGCGTATGTGATTGGGGCGATCATCTTCAAGTTTCGGAATCGCTGACAACAAAGCCTGAGTGTACGGATGACGGGGAGTGGCAAACAGCGTTCTGGTGTCCGCCAGCTCGCATACCCGGCCAAGGTACATGACCGCTACCCGTGTCCCGAAATGCTCCACCACTGCCAGATCATGCGTGATGAACAGGTAGGTCAGCCCCCGGCTTTCCCGGGCATCCATCAGCAGGTTCAGCACCTGAGCCTGTATGGATACATCCAGAGCAGAGATCGGTTCATCGGCAACGATAAACTCAGGATCTACCGCCAGAGCCCTGGCAATCGCAATCCGCTGCCGCTGCCCCCCCGAGAATTCGTGCCCGAACCGGCTGCCCCAGTCTGGATCGATGCCAACGGAGTGCATCACTTCATGGATTTTGTCCCGGACAGCCTGAGCAGTCCAGTCCGGGTGATGGAATCGGATCGGCTCTTCCAGAGTCTGCTGTATGGTCATTCTGGGGTTCAGAGAGGCATAGGGGTTCTGGAAGATCATCTGCATCTTGCGCCGATACGGCAGTGCCGCCTTGCCATCAAGATGATCGATGCGCTGGCCGCCATAGTGGATCTCTCCGGCGCTGGGGGAAATCAGCCCCATCACGGTGCGGGCCACGGTGGATTTACCGCAGCCGGACTCCCCCACCACACACAGGGCTTCGCCCTTCTGCACCTCCAGGTTCACACCGTTGATGGCGTGCACCGCTTCCTGTTTGCGGCGTAAACGCCCACCTTCAAACCGGAGCTGTTCAAGGAAGCTGCCGGACAGGTCAAAACGTTTTTCCAGACCGCGGATACTTACCAGAGGGGAGGTCATGATTCGGCCTCCTGCATGCGTTTCTCCTGCTCAATCAAGTTAGCCACTTCGTAACAGGCGACATCAACGTTGCCGGAACGCACATACTCCGGCATGGCGCGCTTGCACTGGTCGGTGGCGAAGTTGCAGCGGGGGTGGAACGGGCAACCGGATGGCACATTCTTGAGTGATGGCATGGCACCGGGGATCTGAAACAACCGGGCACCGGGCTCGCCCATTTGAGGCAGGGCGTTGATCAGCCCCTGAGTGTATGGGTGCTGGGCGTCGTTGATAATTTCGCGGGTCGGCCCCTGTTCAATGATCCGGCCAGAGTACATCACCAGCATACGCCGGGTGACCTGGGACACCACGCCCAGATCGTGGGTGATCAGCATCAGTGCCACGTTTTCCTGCTCGCACAGGTTCAGCAACAGATCCATAATCTCCGCCTGAATGGTTACATCCAGAGCCGTCGTGGGCTCATCGGCAATGATGATCTCCGGGTCCAACAGCAGGGCGATGGCGATAATGACCCGTTGCCGCATCCCCCCGGAGAGCTCATGAGGGTACTGATCCAGCCGTTTTTCCGGCGATGGAATCTGAACCTTCTTCAGCCGGTCCAGCGCAATGGCCCGGGCCTCTTTCCTGCTGATTTTCCGGTGTGCCTGAATCGCCTCCACCATCTGGGTGCCGATTGTGAGCACGGGGTTCAGGGTCATCATCGGGTCCTGGAAAATCATGGCGATGCGATTACCTCGGATTTTCCGAAGTTCCCGTTCGCTCATGGCCGCCAGATCCCTGCCCTCAAACAGAATCTGCCCGCCGGCAATGTAACCCGGCCTGGCAATCAGGTTCAGGATGGAAAACGCCGCCACGGACTTGCCGGCCCCGGATTCCCCCACCAGGCCCAGCCGTTCTCCTTTATCGAGACTGAAGCTGATGCCTCGCAAAGCTGTCAGATCGCCACCGCGTACCGCGAAACGGACATCCAGGTTTTTTACTTCCAACAGTGCCATGGTGTTACCCCTTGTACAGCCGTGGGTTCATCACATCCCGCAACCAGTCACCCAACAGGTTGATGACCAGCACGAGCACCACCAGCACCAGGCCAGGGATGAGCGTGATCCACCAGGAGCCGCTCTGGATGTAGTCAAAGCCAGACTTGATCAGTGACCCCAGCGAAGGCTGAGTTTCCGGCATGCCGAGCCCGAGGAACGACAGAGCCGCTTCCGAGATGATGGCGTTGGCGATCTGCACCGTCGCAATTACGAAAATCGGCGACAGGGTGTTCGGCAAAATATGCCGGAACATGATGCGCGGTGTGCCAAATCCCATCACCTTGGCCGCATCCACATACTCTTTCTTCTTCTCCGCCAGCACCGACGCCCGAACGGTGCGGGCAATCTGCGGCCACTCCGCCACACCGATGATGAAGATCAGCATGTAGATGGCAATCTCACCAAACATCAGGTTGCCGAAACTGGCTTTGAATACGGCCCCGACAATGATGGCCACCATGAGGGTAGAGAACGACAGCTGCACGTCGGCAACACGCATCAGGATGGCGTCGACCTTGCCTCCCAGGTAGCCCGCCAGCAGGCCGAACAGGATACCCAGCGCCGCCTGCAGAATCACCGCGCCAAAGCCAATCATCAGCGAGACCCGCGTGCCGTACAGGATGGTCGACAGCAGATCCCGACCCTGGGCGTCTGTGCCCAGTGGGAAGGCGGGATCGGCACCATCCAGGCCCACCGGAGGAAGCTCGGAATTCATGATATTGATCTGAGCCAGATCATAAGGGTCGGCCGGTGCCAGCAACGGCGCAAACACCGCCGCCAGCACCATGGACAGCAATACCAGAAAGCTGGCGATGGCCACCTTGTCGCGTTTGAAGCTGTACCAGAAAAAGGACTCGCGGAAGCGGTCCCAGCGGGAAACCGTTGCCGTTGTCATGCTTTCTTACCTGTCAGTTTAACGGTGGGGTTGACCAGTCCGTAGATCAGGTCCACCAGAGTGTTGGTCACCACAAAGATCAGGCCCACTACCATCAGGTAAGCCACAATCAGGGGAATATCGCTGCGGGTGATCGCCTCCAGGAACATCAGTCCCAACCCCGGCCACTGAAACACCGTTTCGGTCAGGATGGTGTAAGCCACCATGATGCCCAGTTGCACGCCACCCACGGTGATCACCGGCAGCATGGTGTTCTTGAGCGCATGAAGAAAGTTGATGCGGCCGGCACCGAGCCCTTTGGCCCGGGCATAACGGATGTAATCGCTTTGCAGCACTTCCATCATCTCCGCCCGGATCAGCCGGATAAACAATGGCAGCATAATGGAAGCCAGCGACACGCAGGGCAGCACCAGGTGCGCCAGCCCTTCCCCGGTAAACAGCCCAGACTCCCAGGTGCCAAACAGGTGCACCAGATCATCGCCGCGACCATAAGACGGCAGCCCGCCTTCGGTGGTAAAGAACTCATTCAGCCACTGGCCCCAACCGGTATCCGCTGGAAACCAGTTGACGGTAACGCCAATGGAGAACAGCTGAATCAGAACAATCGCGGTGAGGAACACCGGGATGGAAATACCGACCGTACTCACCCCCATGAAAAACTTTGACAGCCAGGCCTGGGGCCGAATGGCGGCATACACACCAATCGGTACCGACAGAACGATGATAATCAGACTGGCGCCGATCACCAGCTCCAGCGTGGCAGGCAAATGCTCGGCAATCACTTCCAGCGCGGGTTTGCTGTAGAAATAGGAATTGCCGAGATCTCCCTGAATCGCGCTACCCGCAAACCGCAGATACTGCACGACGAAGGAATCGTTCAGCCCCAACTCCTCACGAATGGCTTCCCGTTCCTCACTAGAAACGGACATGCCCACCATTTCCTGAAGTGGGTCCCCCAGGCCATCCTGAATGGCAAAGGCGATGACACTGATCACAAACATGACGAGTAACGCCTGGGATACCCGCTGGACCAAAAACGCTAGCATGAAGGAATTACCGTTAGTGAATACTTATCAGCCTCTCCTCCCTTGACGGAAGAGAGGCTACCGGAACAGGACCAGCACCTTATTCGACGACCAGGTCGCCCAGATACGGGAAGTTCATGACATTGAGCACCGGCTCGATATTCACGCCCTTCTTCGCCGCCCACGCCAGGTCCTGCCAGTGCAGAGGAAGGAACGCAGCGTCGTCATACAGCCGCTGTTCCACGTCCTGAAGCATTGCAGCCCGCTTGTCCAGATCGGTCTCTACGTTGGCTTTTTCCACCAGCGCATCAATTTCCGGGTTGCAGTAGTTACCCGCGTTGTATTGTCCGGCCCCCGAATCGGCATCCGGACAGAAGGTCAGGAACTCGTAAAAGTTGGCGGAATCCTCAGTATCTGCATGCCAGCCGATCAGCATCATGTCCGCCGCCCGGTTGTCATATTCTGGCCAGAACTGAGCCTTCGGCAGGGTTTTCAGGTCTACCTTGATGTTGATGCGCGCCAGCATTGCGGCGGCGGCCTGCGCGATCTTGTCGTCGTTCACGTAGCGGTTATTGGGCGCCATCATGGTGATGGTGAACCCGTCCTCGTAGCCGGCCTCTTTCATCAGTTTTTTGGCCTTTTCCACGTCAAAACGGGGCTTCAGGTTTTCGTTGTGGCCCTGGTAACCCGCCGGCGACATCTGCGCCGCCGGTGTGGCAAACCCCTTCATGATCTTGGCCGCAATGCCTTCCTGATTAATGGCGTAGGCGATAGCCTGACGCACCTTCGGGTTCTTGAACGCTTCAACCCGCTCCTGGTTCATATGGAACAGGATGATACGGGTACCACTCATGGTGACCAGCTCACTGTTGCGATCCCGTTTGATTCGGTCCAGATCGTTCGGCGGCACCGGGGCAATGAAATCGACCCCACCAGACAGCAGCGCCGAAACCCGGGTGGCATTTTCCTTGATGGGGGTCAGCACGATCTTGCCCACATTACCCGGTGAGTCTATATCCCAATAGTCGGCGAAGCGCTCAAACTCCACCCGGACGCCTTGCTTGCGCTCCGTCACCGTATAGGGGCCTGTGCCGGACAGATTATCAGAGGCAAAGGAACTGCCATGCTTGAGGATCGCCCCCTTGTCTTTGCCGTCTTCGGTCTGGCCACTGTAGAACTTGCTGTCCAGCGGGAAGATATAGGTGGCCGTATTCAGCAGCAACGGATAAGGCTCGCTGGTCACCAGGTCAAAGGTGTACTCGTCAATCACATCAACCCGGCTGAACGGCTTGAAGATGGCTTTGAAATCCTGGCTCTGCTTGAGACGATCAAAGGTGAACTCAACGTCCGCAGAAGTGAACTCATTACCGGAATGAAACTTCACGCCCTTCCGAAGACGGAAGCGCATGGTGTTATCGTCAACACGCTCCCAGCTCTCCGCCAGCCGTGGCTCAAAGCCAAGGTCTTTGGTCCACCGCAACAGAGGATCGAACGACATGTGGGACAACTGCATAATGCCGCCCGACAACTGCTCATGGATGTCGAGGGTAACGGGATCGGCGTCGTACGCCACTTTCAGGTTCTTTGTCGCATCGGCCGCCACAGCCACCGGCGTAGACGCCAGCGCCATGGAGCCAACAAAAGCTGCCAGTAATTTTTTCATCGTGTTTTCCGTCGCTGTTTTAAGAATTTTCACGGAACATCGGCGCAGGACGGCACCGATTGTCTGGCAAACACGCTAGTCTCGGAAAACCCTTACGGCAATCGAAATTGCGACACGACGTTATTCGTAAGTTGCATGACCCAATAACGACGCGGCGTCAGAACGGAAAAACAAACGGCAGGAACAACGCCGTGAACACACCGGTCAGCCCCATACCCAGCGACGCAAAGGCCCCGGCGATCGGGCTGATCTCAAACGCCCGGGCTGTTCCGATGGCGTGCCCGTTCAGACCCAGCGCAAAACCCACAATCCGGTCATCCGTGATGTTCATCCGCCGGGCTCCCCAGTCAACGAACACCGAGGCCAGAACACCGGTGATCAACAGACCGCCCAGCGTCAAAGCGACGGAGCCGCCGAGTTGCTCGGCAATCCCCATGGCGATGGGCGCGGTGACCGATTTGGGCGCCAGCGAGGCCAGTATGGAGAGCGGCGCCTCCATCAACCAGGCAATGCCAACGGCATAGACAGCCGCCAGGCTCGCGGCCAGCGGCAAAGTACACAAAATCGGCTTCCAGAGCGCCCGGATATGATGCATTTGCTGGTACAGCGGCACTCCCAGGGCAACGGTTGTCGGCCCCAACAACACCGTTAACCAGGTGGCCCCTTCCTGGTAGGTCTGGTAGCCAATACCACTCACCGCCACCGCGGCGGCCAGAATCAGGGCCGCCAGCAACACCGGCGGCATCCACAACGGCCGCCCAAAGCGCACAAACAACCAGTTCCCCACCATAAAGGCAGCCAGCGTCAGGGCAATGGACAACATGGGCCCGGCAGTCCAGAGCTGGAATACGCGGTTCAGGTTCTCTCCATAGTCAGTCATGGCTGGCGCTCTCCACCGTCGCACCCGCGGAGCGTTTCATCAGCCAGAGCGTGGTAAAAGAACTCAACAGGGTCCCCACCACCAACGCCACCGCGATCGTCATCCAGTGGCCTGAGAATTGATCTGCGATGAAGAACACACCAACCACCCCAGGCGAGATCAGGAGCACAAGCACCGAGATCAGCCCGCGACTGGCTTCTGCCAGCTCATCACTGATCCGCCCCCGCACCATCAGGGTTGCCGTTACCATGACCATGCCCAGAACCCCGCCGCTGATCGGCAAGCCGATCAAAACGCGCGCCGCCTCACCCAGCATGAAAAATACAATCAGAACCAGAAAACCCCGCAACAACACCATGTCGCTATGCCCTGCCTGCTTCAATATGCTCTACACTAACGCCCTGATCCGCCAACGAAGACAGGACACCTCACGCCATGGCACTCAAAGCCACGATTTTCAAAGCCACCCTCCATATCGCGGATATGGATCGGCACTACTACGCTGATCACCACCTGACCGTGGCCCGCCATCCCTCTGAAACCGATGAGCGGATGATGATCCGGCTGCTCGCATTCGCACTGAATGCCAGCGACAACCTTGAGTTTACCAAAGGCCTGAGCACCGACGACGAACCCGAGCTCTGGCAGAAAGCCCTGACCGGAGACATCGAACTTTCGATAGAGTTGGGCCTGCCCGAAGAAGACCGCCTGCGAAAAGCCTGCAACAAGGCGCAGCGAGTGATTCTCTATGCCTACGGCGGGCGGGCGGTGCCGGTGTGGTGGGATAAACACCATAACAAGCTGGAGAGATTTAGCAACCTGACGGTTATTGATCTCCCTGCCGAGGAAACCGAAGCACTCGCGGCCCTGGCGGAGCGTTCCATGACCTTGCAGGTGAGCATTCAGGATGGAGAAGTAACCATCAGCAACGAACAAACCCTGGTTAACCTGACACCAATCCAGCGCTTACCCAAAATCTGATCGCATCGACTGCCCTTCAGGGCTAGACAGACGCCATCCGCACACGTAAGATTGCGCACTCGAAATTGACGTGCAAACGCAGTTTCGAATGCGCCCGTAGCTCAGCTGGATAGAGCGCTGCCCTCCGGAGGCAGAGGTCAGAGGTTCGAATCCTCTCGGGCGCGCCATATTTATCAAGGGCTTGCAGGCAACTGCAAGCCCTTTTTCATTCTCTCTCCTCGAAAAATAACCACTCTTGTAACCACACGATACAAAGCGAAACTTCTATCCGGACGCCAGCCAGTCAAAACACATCAAGAAACAACGAATCTCCAAAGAGCATTCGCCCCAAGCCAGTATTGCAGACTGCCCAACCAACCCGGCCCGAGATACGCCTCTACTGCTAGCTCCTTTTAGACTAGACGCCACTATGGACACGAAAAAACCAACAGGTAGGACTGGCAAAAAGAAAGGCTCATCTGGCCTGAGTATGGACGGCGGCACACCTACTCAAGTCCTGAGAGTCTATAGCCCCTGAATTGGCCACGCAGCCCTACTAGCCCCTTGACCGACAGACCACTGAACTGAGCCACAAGTTCGCCGCCTGAAACGATACAGGGACGATTAAACGAAAAAGTGTTCTTGAGCTCATAGTTTAGCTGGCCGTTGGCACTGAAGAGTGGCCTCCGGACTAACGAGAACGAGTCGAACTTAACCGGCATAACTAAGGAGTGAGGGGTTCAGCGATTGGCGACGGAGCACTGGCGACATACCGGGGGAGGAAAACTTTAGTCAACATTGCGACTGAAACGGGGTAGAACCCCATAGGAGTCAATCGGAGGGAGGTTTGGATCTCGATAAGGAGAGCCCAAATATATGGCGTCTTGCACGGCACCGTAATCCAGTCCGTAAGAGAATAGCCCTGCAACCTCATCAAAAGAGGGGTTTTGATAAGATCCGGCTATGACAGGTCCATCTATAAGTTTTACGGGCTTTTGTTCCCCGAGTATGTTTGTGGCGTAGAGATCGAGATTTGAAGTCAGCCACATTATCCCGAGCTTGTTTATCTCGTAACCAAGATGCTCGCTGCTTAAATGAGTGGGAAGCCATCGAACGATGTTGCCGAGCATGCCGCAGCACAGTAACAGCAGACCGACCTACTCGCAGGCCTTTATAAGCTCTTCAGCTCGCGAGAGGCTGGGCTGCCCCTCGTGATCAACAATGTTGACTGTCTGAATTAAGCCAATTCCACGAACATCATGAAAAACGGGGCTTGGCCGGAGAGCGCCTCCAGTTTTTACCTCAGAAAGCGGCTGGTCTCGCGGGCGTTGTCCACTAGGCCCTCGGCTTCAATCACATCGAGGTTGGCGAGCACTGCGTCGCGTGCCATGACGTTACCGCCTTAAGTGCCTCCCTGGGATCCGGGTCAGCCTTTTGCCATGAGATCTCTGCAGGCCCCATAAGGACAGTAGCATACCTCTAGCCCGCCCTTTCGAACGCGCCTGCCAAAGACGATTAGATGGACCTCCGGGGCGATCTCTATGAGTTCGACGGCGATCCTGTCGGGGTTGACCTGAATCGTCACATGCACTCTTTGGCATCTAACATCCTAGGTTAACGATTATTCGCAGGTTGGAGACCATGTTTTAGAAAGCGTGCAGGAAGCCGGGACAACAACCCGATGACCAGAAACGCAAACAGGAGCCGTGCCCAAAGAACGGCAGACAGGTCGGCCCCCAGCAGCAGAATAAGCAAGGTATCCTCAATCAGGCTGTGACACAGGCCGAGAAAGCTCACTGCAAGCAGAGCATCTCGGGGGCTAAGCTTCCCGGTTCTGGATTCCTGGATTAGAAGCCCCGCGCCAAAACTGAGCCCCAGCATAGCGCCGATAACAATAGTATTGGCGGCCGCCTGGCTAACGCCCAGTAGCCGCAGAAACGGATAAAGCAGTAGGTGCAGCAGCCGTTCGATGCCCAACAGGCGGAACAGCTTGAGTAATGTCATCAGCGCCAGGATGACGAAAAAGATCATCGTTAGCGTCTGGATTTGCACTAGCGCCCACCCCGCCAAGCTCTCGTCGGTGTATTCCGGTTGCCACGCCAGTTC
Organism: Marinobacter daepoensis DSM 16072; assembly: GCF_000421165.1. GTDB lineage: Bacteria > Pseudomonadota > Gammaproteobacteria > Pseudomonadales > Oleiphilaceae > Marinobacter > Marinobacter daepoensis. The sequence goes on along the minus strand of NZ_ATWI01000010.1, from coordinate 284,850 downwards.
GTTAGGGTACTGCAGCCATCCACCGGCCCGATAAAGCTGATGAAGAACCCACGTAAGCACGAGCGACCCGCCGATGCGCAGGCACAGAGTCAGCCACCAGGGCACGCCTACTTTTTGGGCGACTGCGCCTTCCACGGGTAAAGCGTGGGCAACGATCATTAGCGTGCCTAGTACGCTGACCTGGGCGACCGTCAGGGTCTCGGATCGAGCCACTTCAAAAAACAGCACCATGCCAGTGTAGATGTTGGTCAGCAGCGTCGCGGCCCATACAATGCTGACTGCCTCGGGCAGACCCAGCCATCCCATCAGTGGTGCCAGCACAGAGCCCAGCCAGAGCGTAAATCCTAAGAGCTCCAGCGACTTCACAATGATCAGTGCCGGTACCAGGATCTTTAATAGCGTGAAATAAACTCGCGCCGATTCCCTGAAAATCTCAAAAATCGAGGTTTTTGTCCGTGTCATAAACCAGGTCAACATGAATATCGTTCGTTTGAGGTGCAGGTAACGATATTTTACGATGACTGGTACGCAATATTTCGTCTAAAAGAAGGCTCACAATAAATTTCATTGGTTCATTTATTAAATTGGAGAATTTTATGCACCTTGATCGACTCGACCTCCGAATACTGGACTGTTTACAAAATGAGGGCGGCATCTCCAATCAAGAGTTGGCGAACAGAGTCGGGTTGTCGCCCTCTGCATCCCTGAAACGGGTCCGGCGACTAAGGGAGAGCGGGATAATTGAGCGGGATGTAATTTTACTGGCTCCTGAAAAGCTCGGGGCCACCTTGCATATAGTGGTGGAGGTCATTATGGAGCGTGATAATAAGGCACTATACCAGCGATTCCTTAAGCGGGCACTAGCCGCTCAGGAAGTGAAGCAGTGCTATCAAGTCACCGGAGAGGTCGATTTTGTGTTGATCGTAATTGTACCCGATATGGAATGTTATGATCTTTTTTGTGATCGGGTACTGTATGCGGATTCCAACATGCGCAAATTCCGCACGCTGATTTCTCGTAAACGAGCCAAGTTCGATACGAGAGTTACCCTTCCTGCTTTATGACTGGCGTTTGCGGTTTGGCCACAAGGTTAAAGAGGAGGGGTACCTTCACGCTGACGTTCAGTTGTGAGTGAAGTGGTTCTGTAGTGGTCAACTAATCCCGAACAGTATTTTAAGGCTTTCCTGAGCTGCAACAGGCGATGGCAGTGGGCGTCGAACTCCTTAGTCCGGCGTTGTTCCGGGACAATGGCCCCTTGCGTTCAAATGCTCCTCATTTGACCTCTTCATCACAGCGTATCTCATGTGAAAACAGGTCGCAGACTGAGGGACACCTCACCTCTGACCAAGCCAACCTGCCGTTAATTTCTATATAAACCCCCAAAAAAAGGCCCGCAATGCGGGCCATAAAAACAACCGACTTTTACCACAACGCCTCCATCACAACCCCGAACAGGCATGCCCGTTGTCGACCACAATCTCCGAGCCCGTCATCGCCCGCCCTGCGTCAGAGGCCAGGAGCAGCAGTGCGCCGTCCAGGTCGTCCAACTGACAGAACTCACGAGCCGGTATCCGGCGTTTCAGCCGTTCGCCGGCGTCGCTTTGGAGAAACGCCTGATTAATCTCGGTCATCACATACCCCGGGGCCAGCGAATTCACCCGTACCCGGTGCCGGGCCAGTTCCAGCGCCATGGAGCGGGTTAGGTGTGCCAGGCCGGCTTTGGCCGCGCAGTAGGGCCCGACCGCTCCGGCCAGGCGGGTCGCCAGAATGGAGGTGACGTTCACGATGCTGCCACCACCGCGCTCGGCCATGCGGCGGGCGCTCTCCTGCGCCACCATCCAGGCCCCTGTGAGGTTGGTCTGCACAATCGCATCCCAGTCTTCATCGGTGTACTCCAGCACGCCTTTGGTATCGCTTACCCCGGCGTTGTTCACCACTACATCAAGCCCGCCAAACCGGCGACAAATGTCGTCCAGGCAAGCAATCACTGAAGCTCTGGAGGTAACGTCCAGTGCCATGGCCACCGCGTTGCTGCCATCCCGATTGAGGTCGGCCACCAGATCCTCCAGGCGGTCAACCCGGCGAGCCCCGACAATCACCTGGGCGCCCGCCCTGGCCAGGGTTCTGGCGAAATGGCGGCCAAGGCCGCTGGAGGCCCCGGTGACCAGCACACGTTTACCGGCCAGACTGAAAAGGTCGGTGTTATCTGCCATGTTTTACCTCTTAAGTTCGTCGGTTTCACGGGCAAGGATTTTCCGGGCCAGGCTCATCCGGTGAACCTCGTTCGGGCCATCGTATATCCGGAAACCGCGGGCATCTTTGAAGATGCGTTCCACAACGTTCTCTCCCGACACGCCCTGGCCGCCAAGGATCTGGACACTTCGGTCGATCACACGCCAGATGGCTTCAGAACTGATGACCTTGGCCATACTGGATTCCTGGTTGGCTCGCTCGCCACGGTCCAAAACCTGAGCACAATGCATGATCGCCAGCCGGGTTGTCAGGATGTCCATCTCGTTGTCGGCCAGCATGAACCCGACTCCCTGGTGCTCGCCCAGGCGCTTTCCGAAAGATTCCCGTGTTCGGGCGTACTGGCAGGCTTCGTCATGGGCGCGCTGCGCCGCGCCAAGCCAGCGCATGCAATGGGTCAGCCGGGCGGGCGCAAGCCGAACCTGGGCATACCGGAACCCTTTACCGGGCTCACCCAGGATATCTTTTGCTGGCACTCTCAGGTCTTCAAACCGGACAACACCATGCCCTCCGGTGAAGCAGGAATCCATCACATCCATCAACCGCTCCACGATGAATCCGGGGCGGTCGGTATCGGTGAGGAACATGGTGGCGTGGCCGTCTTCCGTCCGGGCCATGATGATGGCAAGGCTGGCCCCTTCGGCTCCGGTAATGAACCATTTTTCGCCGTTGATCACATAGTCGTCTCCGTCCCGGACCGCAGTGGTCTGCAGCATGGAGGGGTCCGAGCCAGCCCCCGGGGAAGGCTCGGTCATGGCAAAACAGGAGCGGATTTTTCCCTCCACCAGGGGGCGGAGCCAACGCTCTTTCTGCTCGTCAGAGGCAACCACATCCATCAGGTGGATGTTGCCTTCATCCGGAGCGTGGATGTTCATGGCCGTTGGCCCAAGGTGCGAGTACCCCGCTTCCTCAAAAATCACCGCCTTGGCTACATGCGATAACCCCGCCCCACCCATTTCGAGAGACGCATGAGGCGTCAGCAAGCCTCGCTGACGCGCCTTTTCCACCAGCACATCGCGCAGTTCTTCTGTTGGGCCATGCCCGGTCTGCCTTGGGTCAGACTCCATCGGCACGATTTCATCACGGATGAAGGCGCGCACCTGGGCCTGCATTTTCTGAATCTCATCACTGACTTCAATGTTCATAGCATCTTCCTGATCAAAGGTGGTAAATGACGTTTTTTCTGCGGACCGTCAGCCCATCACATCTTCAACATGGACTCGGTGATGCGTTCCATCACGGTCTGCCGTGCTCCCGTCTTCATCGGGTTATAGGGGGTGTAGTTAACCAGTCGGAGATAAGCCGTCACCGGAAGGCGGCCCGGCACGTGGTCGATGTCGACAATGTTCACGCAGGCCGGGTCTTGCTCCAGATTGGGCAGTGATGAGAGGTCGCCGCCCATCAGCCAGGACATCACAACCCGGTTGACCGCATCGTGGCTGGCAATCACAGCGGTCTGCCAGTCCGGGTCGGCAAGCAGCGCCCGGAACCAAACAAGAATGCGGGCGCTGAAGTCCTCCCAGCGCTCCCCTCTCAGAAATCCCACGCCCGGATTCTGAGCCCAGTGATACGCACCGGACACTTCGGCCTCGTAGGCTTCCCGGGGAAGTTCACTGAGCCGCCCCGCCCGGATCTCCCGGAGCGCCGGGGCGGTCTCTATACCCCTGCGCACAGACGCCCCCGACACGATCATGTCGAGCGTCTGCCTCGCTCTGGGGTAATCGGAGCTGACAGCTCTGTCGAAGGTTTCGCCCTGGAGCAGGTCCGCAAGCGCAGCCACCTGAGCTTCCCCGGAAGCCGACAGCGGCACAGACCTGGGGTCCAGAGGGCGCCCGGCTTCGTCGAAATAGTTCACGTGGCCGTGGCGAACGAGGTAGAGACGCCGGCGCACCGGCCCGCCCGGAGGATACGATGAAGCAGACATCAGGCCTCCCCCGCGTTTGTGTTGGCCAGCCTTGGGTTGCTGACCCTCAGTGCGCTCTGAACCATTTGTTGCAACGCCTCATACAAGGCCGAACCCTGTGCCTCCTGATCAAACTGCCCGGCCCGGATAGCCCGCGCCAGTGCCCGGCGCGCCTCGTCTTGCGACGTTGTTCCCACAACGACCGTCTTCGGCAACAACCTTGAGCAAAGCGACATCTCTTCCTGAATGGCCGCCTCACGCTGCTCTGCCTCCCGAGCAGCAATCCCCATCGCGCTGGCTATCATTCGGATCTCGTAGTGCAGACTGTCCGGTACCGCCGGAAACACTTCCTTCATCAACGTTTCACGAGCCGCCGCCAGCAACTCCGATGCATCTGGATGGTTCATGCCCGCTCTCCCATCAGTTGCAGAATGTTGTTTTCCAGTTCTGGCACCAGCCGCCCGGTAAGCGCAAGCTCCAGGGAATGCTGCTGCCCGGACAGGTGGCGCTCCGTTTGCTGCACCGCAATGATGGCCCAGCGAACGTGCGCCATGACCTGCCAGTACCTAAGCTCTTCATCAGAAATGGTTCGTGGGCAGACGTCGGCATACCCGGCCATCACATCGCGCAGGGCGCCAACGCCCCCCGCCACATTCTCGTTTTTCCCGAAGCGCCAGCACCGGGCCGTCAGCCAGCCAAGGTCTTCACGCCAGTCTCCCCAGGCGGTGAACTCCCAGTCGAGAATTCCGGATACCCTGCCTTGATCGACCATGTAGTTTCCGGTGCGAAAGTCCCGGTGTATGAGGCACGTCTCTGCAGGTGCCGGTTTGTTGTGCTGAAGCCAACGCAGCCCCCACTCAATGGCAGGGAAACTCCAGGGCAGCGCATCCAGAAAACCCAGGTACTGCGTGATCAATGCCTGTGCCGGGTCTGCCGCGGGGGCTGGCAGAAAGTCGAGGGTCTGACAGGGAGGCTTGATCGCGTGCAGTAGAGCAAGGTTTCGACCCAGATCGCGACAAAGGGCAGGACGGTCAGGTACCAGGGCGTCATCCTTGACGAGCCGGTGGCCTGCGGCAGTTCCGCCCACCGCCTGCATCACGAAAAACTCCCGGCCGATCACGCCCAGGTCTGTGCAAAGCCAGAACGGGGCGGGCACTTCAACCCCGGCTTCGTGAACGGTTGTCAGAACGGCGTATTCATCGGCACGGGACATACTGACGTCAACGGCAGACTCGGCGTCGGTCCGCAGCACCCACCGATGCTTTCCAGCCCTTTCGCCTCCAACGACGTGCACGTCCAGCAGCCAGTTTTCCTGGATGGCACCTCCAGACAGCCGCTGCATACCAACAATCGCGACGTTACTGCCCGGCATAACGCAGGTCAGATAGCTCTCCAGCTTCTTCTGCCACCCCCAGCAGTCACCGTTGAGAGGGGACTGCGAACCTGATTCTCTCAGTGCAACATTCATGAAACGCTCTCTTTTGCTGCTGTAATTTCACAAAGCGTGATTCCTCAGCACCAAAAGCAAACGGCGGGCCAACAAATTTCAAAAAAATAACCATCAAAATATCAATCACTTGAAGAAAAGCATATTCCATCTCAAGAGCATCGCCTCACCCCATCTCTCAACAATGAAACATTTCATTTCACTTCTGAACTGAATGGATTGCGGTTAGGATGAGCACACACCTTTCCATCAAATAAGAACCCAACATGGCTCCCGAACCACTCAAACCCCGCATCACGGTGCTGATCAGCCACCTGACATTCGATGGACAACCCAGCAAGCTGACCCGAACACTGAACGAAATCCTGCCCCGGTATGAGCGGCAGGCGGATATTCAGATTGTCGAGACCTCGGTCGAAAAGCTGCTGTCCACCGCCAAGGCCCTGGAACAGACACAGGGCGCAGACATTCTGATTTGCTCAGACGCCTCCGCCGAGTTTCTGCGCAAGCACATCACCACGACTATTCTGTCGTTCAGAATGGGGGAGTACGACCTGATCCGGGCACTGAATGTGGCTAAAGAACGGGGCACCAAGGCTGGCATTCTCACGCATCAGAGAACACTGAAAGAGCTTGAGGAAATGTCAGGGCTGTTTACCGTCGAGATTTCACAGGCCGTCTACACATCGCTGCACGACGCCCGCGACAAAGTCCGGGACTTTGTGGATCAGGGCATTCGCGTCATCATTGGCTCGCCCACCGTGGTTGATCTTGCCGAAGCCGCCGGGGCAGAAGGCGTGTTTGCCATCAACGCCAATGCCGTCCGCCTGACGCTCGACGACGCGCTCGCCATTTGCCACAGCCGGGCCGAGGAAGCCCACAACCACCGCCGTATTCACGCGGTGCTCAAGCATATGAACGAAGGCGTGGTCGCTCTGGACGCATCCGGCAAGGTGTTCTCAGTGAACGACAGTATGAACACACTGCTGCACCCACTCCGGTCCATTGCCATCGGCGATCAGGCCAAAACACATTTTCCCGACATTGATCTCAATGGAGTGTTAACGTCGGGAACCGCCATCGAAAGCCATTTGAGCACGGTTGGCAGCCAACGCCTGGCGATTTCGGTTCTGCCCATTATGGAGAACGGCCAGATAGACGGGGCCATTCTCACCTGCCAGGAAATCCGGGAAATCCAACGCACCGAGCGCCGGTTGCGCGCCCAGAGCCGCCCCAGGCATTTCATCGCCAAGTACGACTTCGACCAACTGGCGGGCAAAGACACCGCGTTCCAGAACGCCGTTCAGCTGGCAAAACTGTATGCGCATTCCGATTCAACTGTGCTGATTACCGGGGAAAGCGGCACCGGAAAAGAGCTGTTCGCACAGAGCATTCACAACGCCAGTGAACGACAGCAAATGCCGTTTGTCGCGATCAACTGCGCGGCTTTTCCAGAAACGCTGCTGGAGAGTGAGCTGTTTGGCTACGACGATGGCGCCTTTACCGGCAGTCGCAAAGGCGGCAAACCCGGGCTTTTCGAAGCAGCCCACAATGGCACCATCTTCCTCGATGAAATCGGAGACATGCCCATCCACCTTCAAACCCGCCTTCTGCGCGTCTTGCAGGAGCGGCAGATTCTGAGACTGGGGGCTTCAGAGCCCACTCCGATCAACATCCGCGTTATCGCCGCCACTCACCGCAACCTGCAACAACAGATTGCCAGTAATCAGTTCCGGGAAGATCTGTTCTATCGGCTCAACGTACTGAACATCCCGGTACCCTCATTGCGCCAGAGAAGTTCCGACATTGCTTTGCTCAGCCATCTGATCGCCAGCAATCTCGCCCAGGGCGATACCCGCCACGAACAGGGTATGAACGAGGTGCTGCAAACGCTGATGCCAAAGTTGCTGAACCACCCCTGGAACGGCAACATTCGTGAACTGGAAAACATTATCGAACGGGCTTTCCTGTTCAGCCGCTTCCCAGACAACCCTCAGCCCCTGTCCACCTTGTTTCCTGAGCTTTTCGCTTCAGAGGCACGTCAACAGCCCGCATCCGAGGTGCCAGCAGAGAATCTGCACTCTTTCGGCAAAGCCGCCGAAATTTCACTCATCCGTGAGACCCTGGATGCCAACAACGGCGATATGAACAAGACCGCCAAGGCCCTGGGGATCAGCCGCTCAACCCTTTGGCGCCGGCTACGCCGCGCTCAGGGGCAAACTCAAAGCTGAAACACCTGACCAAAAACTGAAACAGCAGTTTCAGTTTTGAAACGCCGCCCTGCCTTTCCCAACCACGACAACACCCCCTCCCACCAAGCCTGGCGCTGTAACAACCGTGCAGCGCCAGAATTGGCACACATTCTGCTGACGTCGTAAGTACCGACACATTGAACGCCCGGTGCAGACGCCTGCACCAGCCGATACAACAAGAAACAATACCCGGAGGCCTGCCTTGAAAGGCTTGATGATGGATGTTCCTCTGAACATCAAAAGCATAATGTCCCATGCTGCAACGGTTGCCGCAGACACCAAACTCGTTTCCCGCCGGGCCGATGGCGGTTTTTCCAGACTGACCTACCTGGAGGCGTTCGAACGGGTCGCCCGGCTGGCTCACGCCCTGGACCGACTGGCTCTGAGCGCAGAAGCCAGAGTTGGCACCCTGGCCTGGAACGACCACCGGCATTTCGAATTGCACTACGCCATTCCCTGCACTGGCCGCATCTGCCACACGGTCAACCCAAAACTCTTCCCGGAACAGATACGTTTCATCATCAACGATGCCGAGGATGAAGCTCTGTTCATCGACCCTGAATTCATTCCCATGATGGAATCGCTTCAGCCGCATTTGCCAACCGTCAGGCACTGGATTGCTCTTTGCCCGGCCAGCGAACTGCCCAAAAGCTCGCTTCCGAACCTGCTGGCTTATGAGAGTTTGCTCAGCCGTGAACAAAGCACCTACGACTGGCCCGATCTGGACGAAAACCGGGCCAGCAACTTGTGCTACACCTCCGGGACCACCGGCGATCCCAAGGGTGTTCTCGGCAGCCATCGAAGCATCGTCTTACAGTGCATGTCCCAGAACATGGCCAGCCACATCGGGCTGACGTCTGAAGATGTTGTCATGCCCCTGGTCCCCATGTTCCATGTCAATGCCTGGTGTATGCCCTACAGCGCGCCCATGGCCGGCGCGGCCCTCGTGCTCCCCGGCCCCCACGTGGCCGATGCCTCGGCCATGACCGACCTCATCAATCGGGAACAGGTAACGTTTTCGCTCGGCGTGCCAACGCTCTGGAATGGCATCAATCAGTACCTGAACGCATCGGGCACCCGCATTCCGAGTTTGTCCCGAGGGGTTATCGGGGGCGCAGCAGGCGCCCTCCAGCTCTACCACGATATGGACCAACACGGTGTCCGGCTGGAGAACGGCTGGGGCATGACGGAACTCAGCCCCATCGGCAGCTACAACCGCTATCTGCCGGGCCACGATCAGCTTGAGGATGATGTCCGAGCCGATCAGCGCCTGAAATCCGGCCGCCCCTTGTTTGGCGTCCAGATGCGCATTGTGGACGAAGATGGCAACAGCCTGCCCCACGACGGAGAGACAACGGGGGTTCTTGAAATCCGTGGCCCCTGGGCTTGCAGCGCCTACTATGGCAAACCTCAGGATCACGACTGGTTCAATACCGGTGACGTTGCCACGATCGACCCTTCCGGCTACATGCGCATTACCGACCGGGTTAAGGACGTGATCAAGTCCGGCGGTGAGTGGATCAGTTCAATCGAAATCGAAAACGTCATTATGTCTCACCCCGGGGTCCGCGAAGCCGTGGTGATTGGCGTTGCCCACCAGCACTGGAGTGAGCGCCCACTGCTGGTGGTGGTCCCCGATGAGCATTATCCCGCCCTGGAGCCGGCAGAACTACTGCACTACCTGGACGGCAAGGTACCCAAGTGGTGGGTCCCCAATGCCTGCGAGTTTGTTAACGCCCTGCCCCATACCGCCACAGGCAAAGTGAGCAAAAAGACCCTTCGGGAGAACTTTACCCGGTATCAGTGGGCCTAGCGCCCACTGATCGTGGTGCGGTCGTGATCTCAACACAACAACAGAGAACGCCATGAATCCTCTCAGAATCATTGAATCGTTCAATCTGGCTATCGGGAAGCTCTGCAGCTTTGCCGTGTTCATTGGCATGGCCATCGTCATTTATGAGGTGATCGCGAGGTATGCCTTCAACGCTCCGTCGGTGTGGGCCCCGGGCTACACCCAGCGCATTTTTGCGGGTTACTTCATCCTGATCGGTGCCTATACCCTGATCAAAGGCGGGCACGTTCGGGTCGACATTCTGTTGAACACCCGGTCCCCCCGCTGGAATGCCTTTGCCGACACCCTCAACTACGTGGCTCTGGTGATCTGGACCCTGGCGCTCACCTACGAGGCCTGGTTCTATTTCATGGACGCCTGGGATTTCAATGAGGTAGACGACAGTGCCCTGCGCCACCCCATGTGGCCTGTCCATCTTGCGCTCTTTGTCGGGAGCGCCCTGATTCTCCTGCAGGGGCTGAGCGGCGTCATCGCCTCAAGCCTTGAGTTCATAAAACCAAAACAAAAAACTGAAGGGTAAGCCATGTCACCTGAACTACTAACCGCGGGGATGTTCGGACTGCTGCTCGTTTTCATCCTGGCGGGCGTATCACTGGCGTTCGCACTGGGGTCGGTTGCGGTCATCTTCGTGGTGATCATGAATGGCCTGAACGGCCTGTTTCCCATTCTATCTGCCACCTTTGCCAGCATGTGGTCCATTTCACTGGCGGCCATCCCGCTGTTCGTGATGATGGGGATCTCACTGGGCAAATCGAAGATTGCGTCAGACCTCTATCTCGCCTTCCATTTATGGTCGGGCAAGGTGAACGGCGGCCTTCTGGTCGGCACCACGGGATTTGCTTCGCTTCTGTCGGCCATGACCGGCAGTTGTGCCGCCTCGACCCTGACCACCGGCATGGTGGGCATGCCGGCCATGGACAAGCATGGCTACGATAAGAAATTCGTGCTCGGTACCATCGGCGCGGCGGGCACCCTCGGCATTCTGATTCCGCCGTCCATCACCTTGATCGTTATTGGTATGAGTACCGGTCTGTCGATCGGCAAGCTCTTTATGGGAGGCCTGATCGCCGGGCTGGGCATGCTGGCGGTGATCCTCGCGTACGTCGTCATCAAAGCGAACCTGCAACCCGAAAAGGCCCCGGCGGCCACCGAAAGCGTTCCACTGACCGAAAAGATCCACTCTCTTCGGGCGGTGATTCTCCCTGTCGGCATTATTTCCGTTGTGCTGCTCTCCATCTTCCTGGGCATCGCAACGCCAACCGAAGCGGCGGCTGTTGGCGCGGCCGCCGTGCTGATCGCGATTGCCATAAGGGGCGAGCTTAACTGGGCCTTTCTAAAAGACGTCGGCTACTCAACTGCCACCATGAGCGGCATGGTCCTGTGGATCATCTTTGGCGCCAGTGCGTTTGTGTCGGTGTATTCCGCCGCCAACGGCATCGACTTTATTCAGTCATTCCTGCTGTCTCTCGACATTTCCCCCTGGCTGCTTATTCTCATCATGCAAGTGGCCGGGTTCATTCTTGGCATGTTTCTGGACCCCATTGGCATCATTCTGCTGGTGATGCCCATCTTCATGCCCGTGGTCACACAACTGGGGTTCGATCCCATCTGGTTCGCGGTGATCTTCCAGCTCAATCTCTGCGTTGGCTACATATCGCCACCGTTCGGCTACAACATCTTCTACCTCAAGACCCTGAGCCCTCAAACCTCCATTCTGGACCTCTACAGAAGTGTATTTCCCTATGTCGTCCTGATGATTCTGTTCGGTGTTTTCCTCCTTGCGTTTCCGTCCATCCTGACGGACGGCGTAAGGCTACTCACTAAATCCTGACCCCTGTCTACACAGCGAAAGAGAGTGATATGAAAAATACAAAGACAATAAATCGCCGCGCCTTTCTCACCAAGGGATCGGCTGCCGCCGTAACCGTTGCCGCCGCAGGGCTTTCAGCCCCGGCCGTGATTGCATCGCCCAAAAAGAAAATCAAATGGAAGTTCCAGACACACTGGCCAACCGGAAACTGGTATTACGACCCGATTTTCAACGGGCTCGCTCGCCGCATCCAGGAAGCCACAAATGGCGAGCTTGAGATTGAAACCCACCAACCCAATTCCATCATCTCGACGGGAGACGTTCTCCGGGGGGTCCGCCGCGGCACACTGGACGGCGCTCTCATTTATCCCGCCTACTGGGTAGGCGACATTCCCGTTGCCGGCCATCTGACCGGGAACTTCGGAACCTGGGATTCGATTGAGGAAATGCAGTTTTTCCTGCACGACATGGGAGCCCTGAAGGTTATTCGAGAGGCCTACGCCACACGCGGCGTCTACCAGGTAGGGCCGGTATCGAATGGCGGAACCGCTCTCTACAGCAACAAACGCCTTGAAACCCCAAAAGATTTTGAAGGGTTCAAGGTCCGCTCCAACGGCACCTCAGCACAGGTCTTCGAAAAGATGGGGGCAGCGCCTGTGTCCATCAGTGGCGGAGAACTGTATCAGGCCCTGCAAACTGGCGTGGTTGATGGCGCACACTGGGGGGGCGTATCGGCAGGATGGGGTATGAACCTGCAGGAAGTGACCAAATACATCATTCAGCCCAACCTGGCCTCTCACCAGAATAGCGAGGTCTTTGTCTCCCTGAAGGCGTGGGAGAAGCTGGGAATGGACTTCAAGAAGGTGATTGAAGACGCCGTTCTGGCTACCCACCTGGAGGCCGCCGGTATGTTCATGGTGAGGGACCTGCAACGCATGCAGGACTTCCAGACCGAACATAAGGGAGAAATCGTTCAGATGAACGAGGACTCCGTGGCGATGATTCGCTCGAAATCTCTGGAAGTGATCGACGAGATTTCCAAACGAGATCCCGACTATTCCGGCCGGGTGGGAAGCATCCTCCGGGACTTCATGAAGCTCACGGGTAAAGTCTGAAGCCTGTCAGAAAACCAGGCAGCGCTGGTCAACGGGCCAGCGCTGCCGACAGGATGACAGCCAGACTCAGGAAATCAGGCGCTTCCGGTACTCTCTCGGCGTCACCCCAAACCAGGCTTTGCAGGCCCTCGTAAACGTCGCCTGCTCTGCATAACCAAGCAGACCGGTAATCTGGCTCAGCTCCAGGTTCGATTCCATCAAGTAGTCACGGGCCAACCGGCGCCGCTCGTCGTTCAGAAGCGTTTCAAAGCTATACCCCTCATCCGCCAGCCGTCTTTGCAGGGTGCGCTGATGCATGGACAACTGAGCGGCAATCGTCTTGCTGTTGCACTGACCTGTCGGCAGTAGTTTCGTCACTAACCGCACAACCTCTTCAGCCAAGTACCGGGCATTCGGGGCCTGTTGAGAATCCAGATAACGCTGGGCGAGTTCCCAGGTTTGATGGTCAGCACTCGACAAAGGTATCCCGACGATCGAGACAGGGAGACAGAACCCGCTCCAATCCTGTTCAAAGTGCAGCTGCGTACCGTAAATCTCTCGATAGTCCGACTCAGCCGCCACGGGCAAGTGCCTGAAATGCGCCGACAGGGGGCGAAATGCCTCTCCGCACAGCAGCTTCATGACCTGCATCGCATTGGCGAGGCTGAGTTCGTAGGCCTGAGCCCGGTATTCCATCCCCTCCTCCCCAATCTCAAGCTGAAGACGGATCACCGGCACCCCTTCATGTTTCATCAGGGACGAACTCAGGGTCAAAGCCGGGCAATGCAGATGCAGGTACCGGGCAATACTGTTGATGGCACCGCCCACGGTATCCGAGCTCCGTGCGACCACGGATATCGGCCCCAGAATATCCATTCCCTGATACTCCGCCAGCCGCATTCCGAACGACGGCTCTCCCAACACTGACGCCGTCTCTTCCAGCAAGGCTGTTAACTGTTTGAAAACAATAAAGGCCGCGTCGTCACGCTTTTCCGCCGAAGGAATGTGGTGGCGCGCCAGCAATGGCAGAGGGTCCCCACCTTTTCGGCGGACCTGTTCTTCATAGCCCCAGAGGTTGGTCGCCCTGATCAGACTTGGCATCGGATTACACCATTATGTTTGTTATTTGTCGCGATCCGACAAAAAAATGTCCGTTTTGGTCAATATTGTCAAGCCGCCGCTTTGCCATAGTAGGCCTCACAAGTCGCGACATTGATAAATAACAAGGAGTATAAAATGACAACGCCGCACTTTAATCTGATTATCATCGGCGCCGGCCTGTCCGGCATTGGCAGCGCATGCCACATCGCCCGGGAATACCCGGACCGAAGCCTCGCCATCATCGAGCGCCGTGAAAACGTCGGGGGCACCTGGGATCTGTTCCGCTATCCGGGGATCCGATCCGATTCGGACATGGCCAGCTTTGGTTACAACTTCAAACCCTGGTACTCCGACCAGGTATTGGCCAAAGGTGGGGACATTCGTAAATACGTGGAAGAAACCGCAAAAGAGTTCCACCTGCACGACAAGATTCACTACGAGCTACAGATCACCGGCGCTGACTGGTCAAGCGAAGCAAACCGCTGGACCCTGACCGCCCGCCACGAAAAAACCGGGGAAACCCGCTACTTCACCTGCGACTTCATGCTCAACTGCGCGGGCTACTATAACTTCGACCAGGGGTATCGACCGTCCTTCAAAGGGGAAGAAGAGTTTCAGGGGGATATCCTGCATCCACAGTTCTGGCCAGAACATCTGGATTACAGCGGCAAACGGGTGGTCGTCATCGGAAGCGGGGCCACCGCCATTACCGTCGTTCCCGCCATGGCGGAGAAAGCCGCCAACGTCACCATGCTTCAGCGCTCGCCCAGCTATGTGATGGCCGTACCGGACACCGACAAGATGTCCGTCCTGCTCAACAAGGTTCTGCCAAAGAAGCTGGTCTTCAAGATCGCACGAAAACGAAACATCCTGTTCCAGCGCGGGCTATACCTGGCGTGTGAGCGCTGGCCCAACCGGATGCGCAAGGTGATGATGTGGCACATGCGCCGGCAACTCGGCCCCGGTGTCGACATGAAACATTTCTCCCCGAAGTACAATCCCTGGGAACAACGGTTGTGCGCTGCGCCAAACGGAGATTTCTTTAAGAGCCTGCGCTCCGGCAAGGCCGATATCGTCACAGACCAGATCGATCATTTATCCAAAAACGGCATTGTGCTGACGTCTGGTAAAACTCTGGAAGCAGACCTCATCGTCACCGCCACAGGGCTGGATGTTCAGCTCATGGGGGGCCTGGAACTGTCGCTGGATGGCCAACGCGTCGACCTGCCCCGGAAGATGACTTACAAAGGCATCATGCTTGAGGACATCCCGAACTACGGCTGGATTTTCGGATACACCAACGCGCCCTGGACCCTGAAGTGCGACATTGGCGGTCGCTACATCTGCCGTCTGTTCGAGCAAATGGGCCGGGTAGGCGCCCGGGTGGTTCGCCCGGTGGATGCCGCCGGGAATGCATCCGGGACCGGCATGCTGGATGGCTTCGCGCCGGGCTACATTATGCGCGCCCGGGACCGCATGCCCCGCCAGGGCCTTGGGGGCCCCTGGAAGGTAACGATGCATTACGGTAAAGACAAAAAGATGCTGATTGAAGATCCCGTGGACGATGGCATCCTGCGCTTCGAAACCGGACAGTCTGAAAGCTCGGGCCAGGCCAGCTATCTCGCCGCCTCAGCCTGAAAGCCACCGAAAAAGGAGCTGACATGAAGGCGGATACCAAGCCTCCGGTGTTGCTGATTCACGGCATGTGGAGCGATGCCAACACCTTGCACGAGGTCACAAGTGCGTTCGAGGAATCCGGGTATACGGCACAAGCCGTTACCCTCCCCTATCATTGCCCCCGAGCCAGGCACACCGCCACAAGCCGGAACGCTCTGGCGGCGACCCGGCTGCAGGATTACGTCGCCTGTGTGCTAGAACAAGTACAACAACTTGATGCCCCGCCGATTCTGGTGGGGCATTCCATGGGCGGGCTGATCGCTCAGCTCGTCGCGGCTCGGGTTCCGTGCGAGCGCCTGATTCTGCTGTCATCGGCGGCCCCCGCCGGCATCAACAGCATCCGTTGGTCGGTTTTGAAGACCCTCGGCCGCAACCTCTTTCACTTTCCCCTGTGGAAGCGGCTGACCGCATTATCGAAAGCCAATATCCGCTACGGCATCGCGAATGCTCAACCACCCTCAATACAGGAAGAGATCGAGGCAACCAGCGGCTACGAGTCTGGTTTTGTCACGGTGCAGATGACACTGGGCTCTCTTACTCGCCGGGTCTTCTCCCGTATTGAGCCCGAAAAACTGACCTGCCCCACCCTGATCATCGGAGGAACCGAGGATCGAATCACGCCCATCAAGGTTCAGCGCCGCATCGCCCAACACTATCGGAATCAACCTGAGTTGATCGAGATTCCCGGGTGCTGCCACTGGACCATTGGCGGGGCGTTTTTTCCGGAGGTTCGAAAGGCCATGTTCTACTGGCTCGCTACAAAGCCAGCCCCTTCCCCCCATGGTCACTGCCGATAAAAAAAGGGCACCAACCCAAGAGAAGGTGCCCAAGGCAGGACGCGTCATGCACGCGTGTGGAGTTTAGAATTCAACACTCAGATTAAGGCTCGCGGTCAGAAGGTCATCATCCGCGAAGCTGTTGGTCGGCAGGCTGCCGACCAGGGAGTTGCTGGCCAATGAACCCTGATGATTGGCCTCCAGCATGCCGATGCGGCTCCAGACGCGAACCCGGTCTGTCGCCTGATAGCCGACATTCAGGTCATACACCATGCTCTCATCATCATCGTTGGCGGAGCTGATGGTCAGTTGGCCCACCGCAAACGCGAGATCAATCTCCGGCGTCAACTGGTAGCCGATGCGTCCGATGATCAGGTCCTCATCCAGATCTCTCAGACCATAGGCCCCACCCATCCGGTACAGACTGTTCGGGCTGTTTGTTGCATCGGGGTTGCTGTTGATCGTACCCGCATAAGTGTCAAAGCCCGGGGAAATCAGCCCCCCATCCCGGGTAGCCACGTACTGCGCGTCCAACGAGAGAGCCCCGAACTCCTGGCCAATACGGAAATAGCCAGACCAGGACTGGCCAACAAAGAACCGGCCGTCATCGGCCAGGTCGGCTTTACCGTTGGCTGTCCAGGTGGCCCCCAGAGTCATGTTAGCGATATCCCCAAGGCTCCCCGCAAGGCGTCCGGAGAAAAGATCCAGATCCTGCAGCACGAACGGGGCTGGCGCGCCTGCCGTTACGGGATCGCTGAAGTCTCCGCTGAAGTTGTTGAACCAGTGAATGTAGATCAGCTCTGCCGTCCAGCCAGCCACCTTACCTGCGCCACCAAAGGCCAGCAGATCGCCATTATCCTGGTTGAAGAAACTGCTGGTATCCGCCCGCCGGTCGTAGACACTGATCAAAGTGACACGCTCTGTTGGCAACATCACCAACACTCTGTCCCGTCGGTCATCGCAGACCAGGAAACAGTTATTGAAACTCGCCGACATACGGCCGATTCGGGCAATGGCATCCCCCACTGGAACCTGAACATAGGCCTGATCAAGACGAACGTTGTCGCTTCGGCTACCGCGGTTGTAGCTGCGTTCATCGGTGGTTTCATAGCCGCGAACATCACCGCTCCAGCGATCCCCCGCCAGCTCAACGCTGGCATGGAGCGAGACGCCACTTTCCTGGTCTTCAACCGTTCCTTTCAACCTCAAAAGGTGAGCCAGACCATTGTCGTTGTCGCTGTCATACTCTCCGCCAGCGTCCAGCGCATCGGACTGAACATAAAAGGCCGTTGCCCGGTAGTCCGCGCCCAGATCGTAATCAAGGTCCAGTGCCTGTGCCGCTGGAGCGATCAGGCCAAGTACCAGAGCCATCCGGGTCGGCAGGAGCTTCAAACGGAACGCGGGTCTTGATGTTGTCATTTTCATATTCGCTACCTCTCTTTCGTTTTTTGTTGTTGCTATTCCAAAAAGCCAAACGAACCCCGGCCAACCTCGCGGGTAGCCTGAAACGCCAAGCTTCTGGATGGGGAGCTGGGTGACCGTCAGGTCACCCCTGGGTCAACGGTATTGGGTCCGTGGCTCGTCAGTGTCGACAGCCTCCGGCGTGTTGGATGTCCGGGGGGAACGGGCAGCCCACAACCGCAACTGCCCCACAACGCCTGATGGGAAGAAATACACGCTCAGTACAAACAGCAGGCCAAACCACAGCAACCACCGCTCTGGGCCCACAAGGTGAGCAAGGGCACTGTCTGGTGGTAACTGCTCGACCAGCAGTTTCAAAAGATCCTGCAGATAGTTTTGCGCCAACAGGAAAAGGGTGACGCCGATCACGGAGCCGTACAGGGTGCCCATCCCGCCCATGACACACATCAACAGGATGAAAACCATCAGTTCAAACGCCAGAGTATTTTCGGGATTCACGTAGCGGTTTATCAGGGCAAACAGTACCCCCGCCAGGCAGGCCAGAAGCGCTGACAGGACCACCACGGCTGTTCGATACAGCACGGTGTTGTATCCGAGCGCCTGAGCCCTGAACTCATTTTCCCGAATGGCCTGGAGCACTTTACCGAACGGTGAGTTCACCACCCTTAGCAAAAACAGGAATACCAGCACCGACGCCCCGAAAGCCACGTAATACATCAGGGTCCGGCCGGTGATCCGCACCTCAAAAAAGACCTCCTGCCACGAGGTATTCCCCAACAATGCGGCGAAGGCGTCCGGCAGACTGAAACCCGCCAGGGTGTCATCCAGCGGACGGAACGCAGGACCCAACTCTCGTGGCACATGAACTCGCATGCCATCCTCGCCTCCGGTAATCGGATAGAGCTGGGTAACCAGGCTCAGGAAGGCAAAGGCAACAGCCAGCGTCACCAGCGCAAAAAAGATGGCCTTGACCCGCAGCGACAGCAGGCCCAGCAGCAATGCCAGCACAACGGTGACCACCATGGCTCCAGCGGCCCCCAACAGGACGGCATCAAAGCCTTTGCCCCAACTAGCGGTAGCCATTGCCACCCCATAGGCTCCGATACCGAAGAACATGGTATGAGCAAAGGAGACGATGTGGGTGTACCCAAGCATCAGGTCGTAGGATGCGACCAGGATGATGAACACACAGATCATCCCCATCATCGAAAACGCCCGAACACCCGGGAACAGAAACGGCCCGAAAGCCAGAATGCCCATAATAATGGCCAGTATCACCATCAGTATCCGGCTACGGGGATAATCCCCCGACAACAAGTTCGCTAGCATGTCCAACTCCTATACCCGAATCACCGGAATCAGCCCCTGTGGCCGCCACATCAGTACCGCGACCATCAATCCCACGGTGGCAACGGCCGCAAGCCGGGGCTCAAGAAAGCCCACATAGAGGTTGATCAGCCCCACCAGAATCGCGCCAAAGAAACAGCCTTTGATGGAACCCAGACCACCGAGAATGATGACCACCACCACCGAGATCATCAGCTCGTCCCCCATATGCGCCGTGATCAGTTCTTCATACATCGCCCACATGGCCCCACCAAGGCCCGCCAGCGCCGAGCCGGCGATGAATACGCCCAGAAACAGCAGATGCACCCGGTAGCCCTGGACCTCCACCATTTCCCGATCTTCAACGCCAGCCCGGATCAGAATTCCTACCCGAGTCCGTTCGATAATCCAGGTCATCAATGCATACACCAGAAGCCCAAGAACCACCGACAACAGGCGGTATTTCTCAAGCGCAATACCCGCCACAACAACCGCACCACTGAAGGCTTCCGGACGCGGCACAGGAATCTCATTCGAGCCCCAGACCACTTCAATCAGTTGCATCAGAATGATTGAACCACCCACGGTGACCAGAATCTGCTTCAGGTGATCGCCATACACCGGCTTGATCACCAGCTTTTCAAAGACCCAGCCGATAAGGCTGGCCACCAGCACCGCAAACAGCAGAGCCGGTATCACACTGGCCAGGTTCAGCCAGACGGAGGACGCACTGGCCTGATCGTTCATCCAGAACAGCAGGACCGTTGCTCCGGCGTAGGCCCCCAACGAGATAAAAGCGCCATGGGCCAGGTTGAGCACGTTCATCAGGCCAAATGTCAGGGTCATCCCCGAGGCCATCAAAAACAGCATCGCCCCCATCGCCGCACCACTGAGCGTTAGCACCAGCCACGTGGTGAAATCCATCATCACCAGAGCGGCAAGCATCATCCCCAGTAGCAGGAACCAGTGTGGGCTCTGATCCCGGAAGCGACGCATCGCAGGCACCGCGCCCGCCAGCGCACCGCCACGTACCGCTGTATGTTCGACTGTCGACATACGTTTGTTCTCCTTATGCTATTGATGCTCACCGAGCCCGAGCCCCAGCAACCGATGCTGGAGGGCTTCATCGTTCGCCAGATCAGCCATCGAGCCGGTATGTACCACTCGGCCATCGTTCATCACGGCAACGGACTGACCCAGGCGCCGGGAGAAAGCGAAATTCTGCTCCACCAGCAGGATCGTTACTTTTTCCGCCTTCAGTTGTTCAAGCGCATCGGCAAGGTCATTGATAATGGCCGGCGCCAGCCCTTTGGTCGGCTCGTCGATTAGCAGAAGTTCCCGCGGCTCGATAACCGCGCGCCCAATCGCCAGCATCTGCTTTTGCCCGCCGGAGAGATTCCCGGCTGGCCGGTCCCAGAACTTTTTCAAGGGTGGGAACAGATCCAGCAACCAGGCCAGACGGCCTTCATCCATAACGCCACTGACCGCCGCCAGCACGAGATTTTCACGAACGGTCAGTTGCCCGAACACCCCCATATGCTCCGGCACAAATGCAATACCACACCGGGCGATTCTGGGCGTTGCCCAGCCAGTAATGTCCTGCTCGCCAAACCGGATCTGGCCAGCCTTGACCGTGGTCAGGCCCATAATAGTGCGCAGCGTCGTGCTCTTGCCGGCGCCATTACGCCCCAACAGGACGGTCAGCTCGCCTTTGGGTACAACCAGGTCGACACCTTCCAGAATGTGGTACTGATCGATATTTGCGTGCACGCCCGTCAGGCGGAGTGCCGGCTTGAGGTTTGCATCCATCGTCATGAGGCCTCTCCCTGCGTCGCTCCCAGATATGCCTCCTGCACCACCGGCGAGGCAATCACCTCGGCCGGTTCTCCATCGGCCACCAGCTCACCGTTGTGCAACACCACAATCCGGTCAGACAACGACCGCACCACATCCATCTTGTGTTCCACCAGCAGAACCACCTTGTCCTTCCGAGCCTTAATCTCAGCAATGAGCTCCAGAATCACCGGCACCTCATCAACACTCATCCCGGCTGTTGGCTCATCAAACATGAACACCTCCGGCTCCAGAGCCAGCAGCAAGGCAACTTCCAGTTTTCGCTGATCGCCATGAGGCAGGTTGGCGACAAGATTATCGGCCCGGTGCGCCAGAGAGACGGTTTGCAACAGTTCATACGCCCGGTCTGCAATATCCCGGCGACGAGCCGAGACCTGCCAGAACACATGCCCGGTATGATGTTGAGAGGCCACCGCCAACCTGACGTTTTCCAGAGCGCTCAGCCCCGGAAACAGGTTCGTCAGCTGAAACGCCCGTCCCAGCCCCTTATCGGCCCGCGCGGAAGCGCTCATACTGGTGAGGTCTTCGCCATGCAGCAGTACCTTGCCGTGACTTGCCCTAAGCTGCCCCGAAAGCAGATTGAACCAGGTGGTCTTGCCTGCCCCGTTGGGGCCGACGATGGTGGTCAGCGTCCCACGATGAAACTGGCAGCTGACATCATTCACCGCCTTGTGGCCACCAAAGTGAATGGACAGGTTCCGGGTTTCCAGAACCGGCTGTTCATACGCCATGACTTCTTCCTCTTTCTGCCTGTGAATTCCGGCCTGGCATGGCTTAGCCCTTAGTTACGGACGGGAATATCCATTGCTTCAATGGGAATGGTGCGAATGAGTTCAGGCACACCGACGTTCGTCGTTCGGTCTGAAAACCAGTCATCGCGTTCCTGGGGGGTAATGCGGAAGTGATACATGGCCTGCAACGCCTGGTGATCCTCGGCGCGGATCAGCATGTCCCCTTTTGGCGTTTCAAAGCGGAGATTGCGGAAGGCCTCAATCAGATCTTCAGCCTCGGTAGAGCCACCACTCTTCTCTACTGCGGCAACGATCGCCATTGCCTGCGAAAAACCCTGGGCGGTGAAGAAGTCCGGCGCCTGCTGATAGCGCTCAAAGTGCGCATCAACCAGCCATTGATTGAGGTCGTTGTCGGGCGATTCAAAGTAGTAGGAGCCAGCACCTTCCATCCCCGGGAACGACGAATAGCCCACCATGGCTGCCAGCGTGTTGCCGCCCGCCGCAAGCTGGATACCGTGCCGCTCGGGCTCCAGGTCCTTGATCCGGCTCAGTGGATTCGAGGAGCCTGCCCATATGGTGAAGATATAACGCCCCTGATCACAGCCATCCCGGTCTTTCAGGGCACCGAACAGGCGCTGTGCCGCTGCGGTGAAATCTGTCGCGTCAAGCGGGAGATACTCTTCATGGACGACGCGTCCACCTTCGGATTCCATTGCCTCGCGATAGGCCGCAACGCCGTCCCGGCCAAAGGCATAATCCTGGGCAATGGTGGCAACACACACACCGGGTTTGCCAAGAGCAACCGCATTCGAGACCGCATCCTGTGAGGAGTTTCGGCCAACCCGGACGACATAACGGTTCCAGCTGTCACCGGTAATCGCATCCGCAACGCCCTCGGGCATAATGATTCGCTCATATTCCTCAGCCAGAGGCAGGGTCGCCAGAGCAACCCCCGATGACACCGGCCCCACCACAATGTGGGCATCATCTTCGCCATAGGCTTCCTCCACCAAGGTACGGGCACGGGCCGGGTCCAGCTGGGAGTCTTTCCTGATGACCTCAAGCTTACGCCCTTCCACGGTCATCGAACCTTCCGTGGCATACTCGAACCCCAGTTTCATTCCGATGTGCAGTTGCTCGGCATAAGGTGCGAGAGGCCCGGTAAAGTCGGTCACGTGGGCAACCCGGATGGCATCTGCAGCCTGCACGGAGGAAAATATTGTCAACGACAGGGCGGTGGTTAACAGAGAACGTCTCATAATGGCATCTCTCTTGTATTTGTTGTTAAGGAGCCTGGCTTTACTGCTCACGACATCAAGTGTGCGCCTGAACCAGACAACCGACCCAAAATATGACAACCGAGTCAGGTTTCGTCAACAAGGATGCGAGATTTTTTATGAAAAAACGAGGCAAAAAACCAAAACAAAGAAATAAGTCACTGTAAAAAAACAATAAATATTAAAAGCCAGAACAACCAAAAACAAATTTGAAAATTCAAAGTTGACAACCAATTCAGGTTTGACTTTAAATTGATGGGTATGAAAATGACCAAAAGCGACACCAAAACCACTCCCCCTGGCGCCCCGAAAACGGCGCGGGGCGCCCGTACCCGGGCAAAAATCCTGCAGGCCGCCGAGGAGGCCTTTGGCTCCATGGGCTATCACCAGGCTGGCGTGTCTGACATCACCAGGACCGCCGGTGTAGCCCAGGGAACCTTCTACACCTATTTCGCCAGCAAGGAAGACACACTGCGCGAGCTGGTTCGGGACATGGGGCAGAAACTGCGGGCGCATCTGGCCAGCGAGGTTAAGAATGCTCGCAGCCGGATTGAGGCTGAGGGACTGGGCCTCAAAGCCTTTCTTCAGTACGTAGCAGCCAATCCCTCGCTCTATCGCGTCCTGCAGGAAGCCCAATTCGTTGATGAGTCAATCTATCGCGAATACTACGAGTCGTTCGGGCGAGGCTATCTACGCATGCTTGCAAACGCCACCAGTAAAGGCGAGATCCGGCCAGGCAACGATGAAGTGAGAATCTGGGCTTTGATGGGGCTGTCCAACTTCCTTGGCCTGCGCTTTGCGCTCTGGGAGCAGGACGTGCCGTTTGATGAAATCGTGGACACCATCACCGACCTGTTGAATCGCGGGATTGCCCTGGGATCAAAAGGTTAACGGAACAAGGAACCGGCATGACCAACCAGTACGTTCACTTTCAACGAAACGGGGACATTGTCCATCTCACGCTGGCACGCCCGGAACGGCACAACGCGTTGGTGCCGGAATTACTGGATGGCCTGCTAGATGCTCTGAAGCAATGCCACCACACGCCACCCAGGGTGATTGTCCTCGCGGCGGAAGGTCGGTCGTTTTCATCCGGCGGCGATGTCCGGGCTTTTTTCGACACGCCCCGGAAAGATCGGGCCGCCTATGCCCGCCAGGTGGTTGGCAAGCTTAACGAAGTCATTCTCGCCATGCTGAATACCCCTGCCCCGATTGTGTCGGCCATTCAAGGCCTGGTAACCGGCGGTTCTCTGGGCCTGGTGCTGGGATCGGACATCGTGATTGCCAGCACCAAAGCCAGTTTTGCACCCTGGTATACGGTTGTCGGCTTCAGTCCCGATGGTGGCTGGAGCAATCTGATGGGGCAGCGAATCGGCGCCTCAAGAGCACTCGAAATCCAGTTAACAAACCGCACACTGACCGCGCACCAGGCCTACGAGTACGGGCTGGCCCACTATCTGGTGGAGCCGGAAGCTCTGGAAGACCAGGTACAAACCCTCTGCCAGAACCTGTGCGCCAAACAACCCGAAAGTGTGCTCAGCACACTCCGCCTTAACCGGCCTGCTCCTTCAGAGACAGCCGCCGCCCTGAAGCTGGAATACGACGCCTTCGTTGCGCAGATTCAGACTGAGGAGGCTCACACCGGTATGGCCAGATTTCTGAAACAGGCGCCATAAACCGATTCCGGCGTCGATCCATTGCCAGCGGGGGCGGCTACACCTTTGTCTTTTCCTTGATCAGTAATCGCATTACCCGGTTCGACTGGCAGGAACTCAACCCTTAGCGGGACGGGCGCACAGCCCTCTCGCAAACAGAACAAAAATGGGAAAGTATCATGGACATGTTTGACTTACTGGCGCAGCGGGCACAAGTGTCGCCCGAAAGACCAGCCCTCGAAGATCTGCACGACGGTACCCGATACAGCTACCGGGAACTCAACGCTCAGGCTGCCCGGTTCAGTGCTGCCGCCACCCGCCGGTGGCACCTGAAACCCGGGGACCGTGTGGCCTATCTTGGCCACAGTCGGGCAGAATTCTTTGTGATGCTCTTCGGGTGCGCCAAGGCAGGGCTGATCCTGGTCCCGCTGAATTGGCGGCTGGCATTGCCGGAACTGCAAACCCTGATGGCCGACGCGGAGCCCGCTGCACTGATCTATGGGCCGGAGTTCAAAGACACCGCACTGCCTCTGATCGAAGCCGGCGTGCCCGGTATCAGCCTGGCCCCCGATACCGGAGATAACGACACCAATTACCACAAAGCCCTGGCTTCGGTGATTCCGGATTTGACACCACATCCACCACGCAGCGCGGATACCCCTTGGTATCTGCTCTACACCTCTGGCACCACAGGCCGGCCAAAAGGGGTGATACAGACTTACCGGATGATGGAAGCCAATTACTTCAACATTGGTATTCCCGTGGGGCTGAATCAGAAAGACGTGCTGCTCAATGTCCTCCCCCTGTTTCACACCGGCGGCATCAATCTTTATTCAAGCGCTGTCCTGATGGCCGGTGGCTCTGTTCTGGTATCCCGGACCTTTGATCCCGAACAGGCACTGTCGGTCCTCGCAGAACGGGCGACGATCTTTTTCGGTGTACCCGCCATCTACCAGGCCTTTCTGGAATCGCCAGCGTTTAATTCCGCTGATCTCAAACGGATTCGTTCCTGGGGCTGCGGCGGTGCCGCCTTGCCCGCCCACGTGGCCAAGCAGTATGCAAGTCATGACATTCTCATTCGCACCGGCATGGGGATGACCGAAACCGGGCCGACAGTTTTTTTGCTGGATGAAGAGAACGTCATCAGTAAAACCGGTTCCGTCGGACGCCCACAACTACTGGTTGATGTCAGGATTGTCGATGTCCAGGGGCGTGATGTTGCCAGCGGTGAGGCGGGCGAACTGCTGGTGCGGGGGCCAGGCATCACTCCTGGCTACTGGAAACGCCCCGACGCCACCTCAGACGCGATCAGCGACGGGGGCTGGTTTCACAGTGGCGACGTCGCCCGCTGCGATGCCGATGGCCACTACTACATCGTAGATCGCTGGAAAGACATGTTTATCTCCGGTGGAGAGAACGTGTTTCCCGCCGAGGTGGAAAAGGTTCTCCACGAGCACCCAGCCATTGAGGACGTTGCCGTTATTGGCGTACCGGATGAGCGTTGGGGCGAGGTCGGCAAGGCTTGCTACACCGTTTCCCACAACCAGAAACCACCGTCTCCGGAAACTCTGACGACATTCTGTCGTGAGCGACTGGCCGGCTACAAAGTGCCAAAAACCTTTGAACGTCTGGAGCAATTGCCCAGAAACGCTCTCGGAAAAATCACCAAACAATCGTTACGGAATCCCTGACATGACGATGCTCAACCCTATAGAGGAAAAGTTCTGTCTCAGCCAGCACGACTTCAACCAGTTTGCAGACCTGAGCGGCGACCATAACCCTATTCATGTTGATCCCGACTACTCCGCCCGCACCCGCTTCGGCGCGACGGTATCCCATGGCATGCTGCTGTTCACCGTTCTTCGAGGATGCCTTCACCGGCACTTCCCCGATCATCAACTGGCCGAGCAACGACTGATGTTTCCGTCTCCGGCATACGCCGGGGAGCCACTTGCTCTTCACCTGGAACATCATGGCGATGCACCCGGTCTGGTTTTCTCTGCCAGGATCGTGAATGCGGATGGCCACACCTGCCTTGAAGGCCAATGCACTCTTGAACCGGATACAGGAAGCCCCCGATGACCGAAACGACACTCCCCCGCTTCGAACAACTCCGCGAGCAGCAGCTCGTCAGTGTCCATCGACAGTTCTCGCCTGAAGATCTGGAGCAGTGGTCCCGGATGGCAGGCCTTGAACAGCCAGTTGAGAGGGTTCCCGAGCCACTGATTGCGGGACTGTTTTCTTACCTTCTGGGGATGGAGCTGCCAGGTAAGGGCACCAATTACCTCAAGCAGTCCATGACCTTTGCAGCGCAAGCCAGAGTCAACGAACCATTGACCGCCACCGTCAGGATATCCCGGCTCAGACCGGACAAAGCACTGGTCAATCTGGAAACCATCTGTTCCGGTGACAACGACCGGGTGATTTGCCGCGGAGAAGCACTGGTGCTGTTCCAATGCTGAACACACAAGAACTCCACCCAGGGTTGGCCAACTGGCTTTCCGGAGTTAACGAACAGGTAAAACTTCAGGGTGATTCAGCGGCCCGCCGAATCACCCCCGGGTTCATGCGCAAAAGTCTGGCTCGCATGACCGATGCCTTTGTGACCGATGCACCTGCCATCGCCCGGGTGCAGGACAGCATTATCGGGAGGAGTATTCCGCTGAGGATCTACGATCCCTCACCAGACATCCCCAAGCCGGTCACGCTGTTCCTCCATGGCGGCGGCCACATGTGCGGCAGCATTCAGGTGTATGACCCGATCTGCCGCAAACTGGCCAACGCTTCGGGTCAACTGATTGTGGCCCCTGACTACCGCCTGGCGCCAGAGCACCCGTACCCAGCGGCCCTTGAAGACTGCTACACCGTCATCCAGCACCTGTGGTCACATCTGGACGACGCCAGCCTGCTCTACACTCCCACTCTCAGCCTGGCGGGAGACTCCGGCGGCGGCGCTCTGTGCGCAACACTCAGCGCACTCAGCCAACAAGACCCCAACCTGCCAATCAGCAGGCAGGCCCTGATCTATCCCAGCCTGGACTACACACTCTCCAGCCCTTCCATCGACACGCTTGCCCATGGGTACTTGCTGGAGAAACCCCGCATCCAATGGTATTTCGATCACTACTTTCAGGCCGATGAATGCCGACGCTCCGCCTCACCACTGTTCATGCCCGTCAGCAGCCAGTCCCCGGCCACCCTGATGGTCACCGCAGGCTTCTGCCCCCTGCGCGACGAAGGCTCGAGATACCTTGAACGGCTGACCGAAGCCGGCGTTGCCACAGAGCACCACCTTGAGCCCAGCATGATCCACGCCTACCTGAATCTGGAGGACCTGGTTCCCCAGGCCAGTTCGCGCACTTATGAGGCGGTTGCGAGGTTTCTGAATTCAGCCTGAGGTGTCAGCTTCCTCTCGCACCACTGGCGGCACAAACGCCCTCACTGGCATAACAGGCCCGTTGTACACTTCGATATCAACAAGGCATGACATCGCACTCGGCCCCTGGGCCAAACGTGAGGTTCCCTCATCCCGGGTGAGGACATTGGGGTTGCCATGCAGGCAGGAGAGATCTGCCACGCCCTCCGCAGGTGGGTCGTACCAGGCCCCGGTACTCAACTGCAGAACACCCGGGCGAACCTCATCGCTGATCACTGCGGTGCAGAGGCAGGCACCGCGAGGGCTAAACAGACGGACCAGACTGCCGTCGTTTATCGCTCTTTCCTCCGCATCCTGCGGGTGAATCAGCACAGGCTCACGGCCGTTGATCTTCAGTTCCCGGCTATGGGCACCATGGTCCAGTTGCGAATGCAGTTTGTTCTTTGGTTGGTTTGAGATCAGGTGCAGCCGGTATTCTCCGGCAGTCCGACCTGCCCACTCGGTCGGCTCGTTCCAGAATGGAAACCCCGGGCACTCCTCGTAACCAAAGGCGGCAACCTGCTCTGAGTAGAGTTCGATTTTTCCGCTCGGTGTCTTCAGCGGGTAACGAGCCGGATCGTCCCGAAAACGTTTCAGCAGAATCTGAGGCTCCTCGGGTGCTGAATTCTCGAACCAGCCGCGCGCCACAAATTCCGTGAACGCCGGCAGGTCGATGTTGCTGGCTTTGGCTTTCTCGCGGGTCTCGTCATAAAGCGCCTGCAGCCAGCCCGATTCATCCCGGTTTTTGGTAAAGGCTTCCTGGACCCCCAAGGCACTGGCCAGTCGCCCGAAAATTTCGTAATCGGTCAGACTTTCACCAACCGGTTCCCTGGCTTTTTCCATGAAAATCAAAAAGGGGTCCCGGCTGGACGAGGCAATATCGTTGCGCTCAAGAGACGTGGCTGCCGGAAGAACGATGTCCGCATGCTTGGCCTGAGCATTCCAGCACCATTCGTGAACAATTACCGTATCGGGTTTCTGCCAGGCCCGACGCAACCGGTCCAGGTCCTGATGGTGGTGGAATGGGTTGCCGCCGGCCCAATACACCAGCCGGATCTCCGGATAGGTTTCTGTCAGGCCGTTGTACTCAAACGTCTCTCCGGGTTTCAGCAGCATGTCTGCAATCCTGGCGACCGGTATAAAGCGCTTTACCGGGTTGTTCCCCTGGGGCAGTGACGCTCCTGGGATGCCCCGGTAATTGGCTCCAATGGCATTCATGGCGCTGTACCCGAACCCGATTCCTCCGCCGGGCGTGCCCAGTTGGCCCAACATCGCCGCCACTGCGATGGCGGCCCAGTAGGGCTGCTCCCCATTATCCTGACGGGTAAGTGACCAGCTTACAGAGATCATCGTTCGCTTGCGGGCCATCTCCCGCGAAAGCTCCCGTATGCTATCGGCCGACAGGCCGGTGCGCGCCGCCGCCCAGTCTGCCGACTTGGGCTCGCCATCTGAGGCGCCCAGAAGATACGGGAGGAATCGGTCAAAACCGGTAGTGTACCTTGCCAGAAACGCCTGATCCGCCAGCCCTTCCTCATGCAGGGTATGGGCAATGCCCAGTAACAACGCGACATCACTGCCGGGGTAAATCGGGTACCACTGAGCCCCTGCCTCTTCGAGAACGTCCGAGCGCAGCGGCCCGACATTCACAAACTGCAGGCCATTCCCGGCGGCCTCCAGCACGCCTTGTTTCTGTACATGGCGCCCAACGCCGCCATTGGTCACCTGGCCATTCCGGACCGGCACTCCTCCAAAGGCTACGAACAACTCACAGTGTTCCTTCAGAACGTCCCAACTGGTGGCGCCATTGACCATGGAGTAAAAATCACCGAGGACATAAGGTAACGTGACTTCCGCCGCCGCATAACTGTAGGTGTTGACCGAGTATGTAAACCCACCAATGGTATTGAGGAAACGCTTTAACTGACTCTGAGCATGGTGGAACCGACCGGCACTGGACCAACCGTAGGAGCCACCATAGATAGCCTCATTGCCATACTGACTCCGAACCCGGTCAAGCTCGCCGCTGACAAGCTCAATGGCCCGGGGCCAGGATACCTCGACAAACTCATCCCGCCCACGCAGCCCGTCTGCACCGCCCGGGCCATGTTCAAGCCATCCCTTACGAACCATCGGCCGGGTAATGCGTAACGGGCCTTCCAGAACATCGACGATGCCCTGACCAATCGGGGAGGGATCCGGGTCTAACTCAAACCCTTCCAGCGCGGTGACGGCTCCGTTGCGGGAGTGAACACGGTAGGTACCCCAATGGCTGCTGGTGAGTGTGCCTTTGACTGGACGTGCAGAGTTCATGTGCATGCTCCTGTTTTTGTTGTACAGGCATGAAAGCACAAACTTTGACCAATGACAAATACTTGGTTTTGTTAACCGAAATCGAGGGTTTTTACCTGCCCCAGACCAATGGCAACCTGAACCAGTTCGGCGAACGAGTCCACTTTCATTTTGGCCATCATATTGGCCCGATGGCCTTCAACCGTCTTGCGATTAATACCGAGTTCATCCGCAGCTTCCTGATTGGAAAAGCCTTTGACGATCAGCTCCAGAACCTGGCGTTCACGGCGGGTGAGACTGTCGTATCGCTCCCGGATACGGGCTTGTGAATTCCGGCGGGCAAACCTTGCACGGTCTTTTTCGAGGGCGTTGTGAACGTGATCAATCAGCACCTGATCATCGAAAGGCTTTTCTATGAAGGTAAGAGCGCCCTGAGTCAGAGCTCTGACGGCCATATCCACATTGCCGTGGGCAGAAATCATAATGACCGGCAACTCAATGTTGTGTTCCGGCAGTTTTTTCTGGGCGTTGATACCGCTCAGCCCCGGCATCCGGACATCCATGACGATACAGCCGCTCTGCCGCTCATCAAATGCATCAAAAAAGGCCAACGCATCCTCAAACGCCTGCACCTGGAGCCCAACGGATTCCAGCAGCCATTGCAAAGAATCACGCACATCGGCATCGTCATCAATGACGAACACCGTTTGAGTATCGTTGTTGGAAGTCATGAGTTGGTCAGTCGGCAATGTTCAGGGTGAATGAAAAAGAGGCGCCCCCTTCAGGGAGGTTGGTCGCCCACAGCTCGCCCCCCAGATTCTCTACCAATGAGCGGCTGATGGCCAGCCCCATGCCCAATCCTGACTGTTTGGTTGAGAAGAAGCGATCAAAAAGCTGAGACATATCGGCTTCCGACACACCCGGCCCCTGGTCTTCTACACTGACCCGAATCTGATCCTCCGAGTGCGGAGCCACCGTCACCCGGACGGTTTTTGGGCTCTCGTCTGTGCTTTCACTCGCCTCAATCGCGTTCACAATCAGGTTCAGAAGCACCTGCTCAAGCTGAATGCGGTCGCCTTTAACCAACGGCGTATCCGACGGCACTTCCTGAATAACCCGTACCTGATTGCGGTCGGCCACCGAGTCGCAGAACTCAATCATATCGCTGATCAGCTCTGGCAACTCCAGCGAGGTAATCACGGGTTCCTGTTTACGGGTAAAGTCCATCATCCGATGAATGATTTCACCTGCCCTCAGGGCCGTCCGGATGCTGCGGGTGATGGGCACGTCCACATCGCGCCAGGCAATGCTTTCATGGCCGGCAAAGCGGCGTTCAATCCCGCGCAGGTAGTTCACCATGGCCGAAAGCGGCTGGTTCAGCTCGTGGGCGAGGCTCGACGCCAGCTCTCCCATGGTCACCAGTCGGCTGGCATGGTCAATGTCTGCCCGATACTGTTTCAGCTGTTCTTCAGCGGCTTTCTTTTCCGTCAGGTCGTGCGCAACGATGGAGAAATACTCAATGTCGCCATGCAGCGAGCGGTGGGCAAGCAATTCCAGAAGAACCGGAATCCGGGTGCCATCCAGGCTGCACATCGTCACCTCGCCACGCCAGTGCCCGGTCTTCCGGGCCCCCGGAAACCCTTCGCCCGACAGCAATTCCTGCCCTCTCTCCGTCAGGAAGCGGGCAACATCGAACGAGCTGTAATCGGTCTGTTCCAGCCTGAGTGCCCGCCGCGCGGCTTCATTCAGGTGCGAAACTGTGTGATCAAGGTTTACGAAGATCACCAGATCCTGGGTACTTTCCAGCACTCGGGCCAGCCGTCGATTGGCTTTATCCGCCTTGATCCTGTGGGTGGCATCACGGGAGACCACCAGAATTTCCCGGATCTCGTTCGTCTCCGGGTCCCGGATGGTCCGGCTGGTGCTCTCCAGCCAGGTGTAATGACCATCTTTGCAGCGGAACCGGTAGGTGTGAGTGTACAAGCCGCGATCATAGGTCACGGTCGGCGCGCGCAGCCTGAAATCCTCGACATCGTCCGGGTGGTAAAGGTCGTATGCCGACATACCGACAATCTCTTCCACACGGTACCCCAGCAAGTGGGTTACGGCCGGAGACGCATAAATAAACCGCCAGTCTTCCGGGGTGTGGCGAGAAATCATGTCGGTGGACTCCT
This sequence comes from Marinobacter daepoensis DSM 16072, assembly GCF_000421165.1. Taxonomy (GTDB): domain Bacteria; phylum Pseudomonadota; class Gammaproteobacteria; order Pseudomonadales; family Oleiphilaceae; genus Marinobacter; species Marinobacter daepoensis. Next base: position 252,545 of record NZ_ATWI01000010.1, on the reverse strand, counting down.
CCGCCATTTCCGCCAGCAACCGGTTTCTTTCCGCGTCGTCTGTCAGTGCGGAAAAGCCTTCTTCCGGTGTGCGGGTTTTCATGGGATCGGTTCTCCAGATTCAGGCGGCTGCGTCGACGGCACTATGGCACGATTAGAGGGCCCTTGACGACATAAGTCGCGGGCCCCGCCTCATACTACCTCAGGAAGTCTTTACTGAAGGCTTTGAACTGGGCCGCGTCTGACCGACGCAGCCATTCAAAACCGACCATCTCCCGGGTGACCAGTTGCGCCCCGGCGCGCTCGAGGCGGCGCAACGAGACGTCGGTGTCCTGCGGATTCCGGGCTGAAATGGCATCCGTCACCACGAAAACTTCCAGCCCCTTCTCCAGCATTCTCAGCACAGACTGGACAACACAGGCGTGGGACTCCATCCCGCACAGAACCACCTGTTTCCGGTCATGAGCATTGAACGCGGCTTCAAACCCGGCGTCATCAATGCATGAGAACAGCGTTTTCCCATGCAGGTTAGCTTCGCCAACCAACGCTCTGAGGCCCTCTTCGGTGTGCCCCAGGCCCTCCGGGTACTGCTCAGACCCAATCACCGGCACTTCCATCAAGTGCGCCAGCCGAACCAGCCAGCTGCAGTTATTCACCAGGCTCTCGTGTTCGTGAACGCCAGGCAGCAGCCGGGCCTGAACATCAACCACGGTTACGATCGACTTTTCTCTATCCAACAACATATCCAGCACTCCTGCCTTACGCCGGCCGACGATCGACCATGTTTGTTGCAACCCCTTCAGCCACCACGGTGTCACCCACCTTACAGATGGTCTCCAGCTTTACCCGACGACGCTCTTCGTTGATCTCAATCACCTTCGCGGTGGCAACAACGGTATCGCCAATGTGTACCGGTGCCTTGAAGCGGATTTGCTGGTCGATGTAGATGGCTCCGGGGCCAGGTAGCCGCGTCCCCAGGACCGCCGAGATCAGGGCGGCACTGAACATCCCGTGAACGATGCGTTCCTTGAACGGGGTGGTCTTGGCGTACTCGACATTGATGTGCACCGGGTTGTCGTCACCACTGATACCGGCAAACAACACCACGTCGGCTTCGGTGATGGTTTTGGCGTAACACGCCTCCATGCCCACTTCGAGATCTTCCAGATAGTAACCATGTAGTTCTTGCATTGTTTCATTCCTCTGATTAATCCATGAACTTAATACACTAATGGTTTACATCCATTAAACCAAGTATTTTTACTTGGTTTTTCGAGATTGCTCTGATAGCCTTCTTTCCAACATAAGAAACAACCTCGCTTCGCAGAAGGGGAACCGCGGTATGCAAGCTCAGCCTGCAAACATCTTTGAAAGGGCGTTCAAGAAACTGGTGCCCGGAGGGCTAGACTCCGTTAATCGTCGCGGCGCCGACATCATGAACATTTCCGCGGACCTTGAAGAGTCAGACGTGGCGACCGTCCGGACGTGGATCGACAACTGCCTGGCTGAAAACGGTGGCCAGGTCGAGGCCCGGAACCGGGCAGCGTTGCTCGGTCGCGCCTACCTCAAGCTCTCCAAAACCGGAAAAATACGGTTTCTCGGACTACTCGCGGACCAGTACGGCGTCAACGAACACAAGGCCGAGACGGCCATCAACAAGTGGCACGACGCGCCCGATGCCCGAAAGACCGAAGCGGCGCAGGCCCTGCGCAAGGCGCTGGAGCCCAGCCGGACAACACTTCTGAAACAGTTCAATGGCGTTCCATCGGGCGTCAAGTTCCTGGTCGACATGCGGGAGGAACTGCTGGCCTATTGCAAAGACTACCCTTCCCTGAAACCTCTTGAGACCGACCTCAGAGAGTTGCTGGCAACCTGGTTTGACGTTGGGCTTTTGCAACTGGAAGAAATCACCTGGACGTCCAGCGCAGCCATGCTTGAAAAGCTGATCGCGTACGAAGCCGTCCATGCAATCCAAAGCTGGAGCGACCTGAAAAACCGGCTCGACTCCGACCGGCGCTGCTTTGCCTTTATTCACCCGAACATGCCAGAAGAGCCACTGATTTTCGTCGAAGTCGCTCTGGTCAACGGCCTCGCGGGTGATGTTCAGAAACTGCTCGACGAAGACGCCCCGACCCAGGATGTCGAAACCGCCGACACCGCCATTTTCTATTCGATCTCCAACGCGCAGAAAGGGCTGGCCGGTATCAGCTTTGGCAACTTCCTGATCAAACAGGTGGTTAAAAAGCTGAGCGACGAGTGTCCGCAACTGAAACAGTTTGCCACTTTGTCCCCGATGCCCGGGTTTGTCCGGTGGCTGGACAGCTGTGCTCCGGCAACCTTGTCCGAACTGCCTGGTGGCGCCGACTGGCTCAGCCTGCCGCCGCCCAGAACCGCGGCCATCGCCGACTCCGGCGATCAGTTCAGGCAGGACGCACTCATCAAGCTCGGCGCGTCTTATCTGTGCCTTTGCCAGAAAGACGCTCAACGAGCTCTGGACCCGGTGGCCCATTTTCATTTGAGCAACGGCGCTCAGGTCGCCCGGATCAACTGGATGGCAGACACCTCCCGAAAGGGCATCGAGCAGTCCGGTGGACTGATGGTGAACTACCTGTATGAACTCCCGAAGATCGAGACCCGGAGCCAGCAATACGGCGCGGCCGGCGCCATTTCCAAATCCACGGCCGTCAAGAAACTACTGAAGTAATCTGCAATCACCCAAAAACGTAAAAGGAGAATCCAATGACGAATCGTATCGCGGTTGTAACCGGCGCCACCGGTGGCCTGGGCACCAGCATGTGTAAAGCTCTGGCCGCCCAGGGCCGTACCATCGTTGCCTCACACCTGCCCGACGAAAAATCCACCGCCGACGCGGTGGCCTGGCAGCAGGACATGAAGAACGACGGTATCGACGTTGCGATCTACCCACTGGACGTCACCAACTATGAAAACTGCGAAGCGTTCGTTGCCCGTGTTGAGCAGGAGCACGGCCCGGTTGATATCCTGGTCAACAACGCTGGCATTACCAACGACGCCCCGCTGAAGAAAATGCAGGCCGAGCAGTGGAATCAGGTCATCAGTGTGAACCTGACGTCCATGTTCAATATGTGCAAGCACGTCTTCGAGGGCATGTGCGAACGGGGCTTTGGCCGCATCGTAAACATCTCGTCCCTGAATGGTGAAAAAGGCCAGTTTGGTCAGTCAAACTACGCGGCCACCAAAGCCGGCATTTACGGCTTCACCAAATCCATCGCTCTGGAAGGGGCCCGTAAAGGCGTCACCGCCAACTCGGTTTCTCCTGGCTACATCGACACACCGATGGTCCGGAAAGTACCCGAGAAAGTTCTCGACAACATTCTGGCCGGCATTCCCGTGGGTCGCCTCGGTCAGCCCGAAGACATCGCCAGAGCCGTGGCGTTTCTGACTGCAGACGATGCAGGCTTTATGACCGGTACCAACCTGTCGGTCAACGGCGGCCAATTCATGAGCTAAGGAAGACACCATGACAGAGTACAGAGCACCTACACGGGAAATGGCCTTTACCCTCCAGCACGTGGCCGGCTTTGCGGAAATGGTCAAAGCCTGTGGCTACGAAGACGCCTCAGAGGATGTGGTCTCAGCCATTCTGGAGGAAGCTGCAAAGTTCGCAGGTTCCGTGATCGCACCCACCAACGCCATCGGCGACCGTACTGGTGTGCGACTGGGTCAGGACGGCGTGGTCACCACACCGGACGGCTTCAGGGATGCTTATCAGCAGTACGCTGACAGCGGCTGGGCTAGCCTGCAGTTTGATCCCGAGTTTGGTGGTCAGGGGCTGCCCTTCTCGCTGGCCATTCCGGTTCAGGAAATGTGGCATGCCGCCAACATGGCCTGGGGGCTCTGTCCTCTGTTGTCTCAGGGCGCAGTCGAAGCCTTGTCGGAAAACGGCAGTGATACCCTGAAACAGTCCCTGCTGGCCAACATGATCTCAGGCCACTGGACCGGCACTATGAACCTGACGGAACCACAGTCCGGTTCAGACCTGTCCGGCATTCGCACTCAGGCCGTTCCGGATGGCGACGCCTACCGGATCAAGGGCCAGAAGATCTTTATTACCTGGGGTGAGCACGACATGGCGGAGAACATTGTCCACCTCGTGCTGGCCCGTCTGCCGAATGCGCCTCAGGGCGTCAAAGGCATTTCACTGTTTGCCGTGCCCAAATACCTTTCGGGCAAACCTGGCGAAGACCCTGTGAGAAATGACTGCCGGGCAGTCTCGCTGGAGCACAAACTGGGTATCCACGCGAGCCCTACCTGCGTGATGAGTTATGGCGACAACGATGGCGCCATCGGCTATCTGGTTGGAGAGGAAAACCAGGGCCTTGCCTGCATGTTCACCATGATGAACAACGCCCGCCTGACCGTCGGGCTGCAAGGGGTGTCCATTTCAGAGCGGGCGTACCAGCAAGCCCGGGATTACGTCTCCGAGCGGGTACAGGGTACCGCTCCGGGGGAGCAGGGTTTGTCACCCATCATCCGGCACCCGGACGTCCGGCGCATGATGATGACCATGAAATCTCTGACGGAAGCCGCCAGGGCACTCGCCTACACTGGCTGCGTGGCGGTGGACTTTGCCAAAGGCAACGACGTGCCAGACGAGGTGAAAGCCCGCCAGCAGCGCCGGGCCGACCTGCTCACGCCCATGGTCAAAGGCTGGTGCACCGAAATCGCACAGGAAGTCACTTCCCTGGCCATTCAATGCCACGGCGGCATGGGATTCATTGAGGAAACGGGCGTTGCCCAGCACTATCGTGACGCCAGAATCCTGCCGATTTACGAAGGCACCAACGGCATTCAGGCCCTCGACCTCATCGGCCGCAAGACCCTCAGAGACCAGGGCAAAGCCATGGCCGAACTGCTGGACGACATGCGTACCTGGAGCAGTTCCGATTCTGCCAGCAACCTCCTCACCCAGGAGCGTCAGGCCCGGTTTGACCAGGCCATCGCCTTTGTTGAGGAAGCCACCCGACTGGTTCTTGAACGCCGTGATGAGCCGCTGTTTGCCGGAACGGTCGCCTTCAATTACCTCATGCTCTGCTCAACGGTCACCGCGGCCTGGCTGACGCTGAAATCCGCCGGCGCTGCCCGTGAGCAGGACGCCGGTGAAGGCGCTTTCTCTGCCGGCAAGCAGATCACCGCCAATTTCTTTTTTGATCATATTCTGCCACGTTGCTCCGGTTATCTGGCAGCATTGCGTGCCGGAGAGGAGTCCGTCATGGCCTTGCCGGAAACGGACTTTTAAAACCAGCTTTCTAAGGTGACCAATCATGTTCATAAATGGCGAATGGATAACCGGTCGACCGCAGTTTCAGGTAACCAACCCGGCAACCGGAGAGGTCATCGGCGAGGTTCCCGACTGCAGCGATCAGGATATTGAGGCGGCCATCTCGGCCGCTCACAACAGCTTCAGGGAATGGCGAGCCACCACCGCTTATCATCGGTCCCAGTTGCTCTACCGGGCCTGGGAACTGATGATACGCCGCAAGCGGGAACTCGCTGAGCTGATGACCCGCGAGCAGGGAAAGCCACTCAAGGCGTCCCTGAACGAAGTCCAGTACGGCGCGGACTTTCTGCTGTGGTTTGCCGAAGAAGGCAAGCGAATGTACGGGCAGAGCATTCCGTCGTCGCGGGAGAACCAGCGCTTTCTGGTCCAGAAATCCCCGGTGGGCGTGGTGGGAGCCATCACACCCTGGAACTACCCGATCTCCATGATCACCCGCAAACTGGCCCCTGCGCTGGCAGCCGGTTGCACCGTAGTTCTGAAGCCCGCAGAAAGCACTCCCCTCTGCGCCCAGGCAATGCTGGAGATTTTCGAAGAAGCCGGTTTTCCTCCCGGTGTCATCAATGCCCTCACGGTTCAGAACCCTGCCCGTGTTGGCCAGGTGTTCTGCACCGACCCCCGGGTTCGCAAGCTCACCTTTACCGGCTCCACACCGGTCGGCCGTGAACTGAACGGGTTGGCAGCAGCCAACATGAAACGGGTGTCGATGGAACTGGGAGGCCACGCGCCAGCCATTGTACTCCCCGACGCAGACCCGGTTCATGCCGCCAAGGGGCTTTCCCTGGTGAAATACCTGAACACCGGGCAGGCCTGCATCAGCCCCAACCGCATCTTTGTGCACGAAGATCACCTCGAACCGTTCATCGCCGAGCTGACCAGCCGCACCCGCCGCCTGGTCGCCGGTAACGGCATGAACGAAGGCACCGGCATCGGGCCACTGATCAATGAACTGGCGCTGCAGAAGGTAGACAGCCAGGTGAAAAACGCCGTCGCTCGCGGCGCCAGGATTGAAACCGGCGGCCAACGTCTGACCGATGGCGAGCTCGGCGCCGGGTTCTTTTACGCCCCCACGGTCCTTTCGGGCGTTACCCCGGCCATGGATATCTACCGGGAAGAAACGTTCGGGCCCGTCGCGCCGGTGATTACCTATCGCTCCGAGGACGATGTCATCGCCATGGCCAATGACACCGACTACGGCCTCGCGGCGTACATCTACAGCAACAACCTCAGTACCGCGATGCGGGCCTTTGAAGCGCTGAATTTCGGCATCATCGGAATCAACGACATCAACCCGACGAGCGCCGCAGCGCCGTTTGGTGGCATGAAGAACAGCGGGCTGGGCCGGGAAGGGGCTCAGGAAGGCATTGACGAATATCTGGAAACCAAACTCGGCGGTTTCGCCATCTAGAAACAATCCTCCTTTAGCCCGGCCACCCGCCGGGCTTTTTTTTGCTTATCAGATACACTCAAACCCGACGCCAAAACCCGGGCATAAAAAACCCCGGCCTTAGCCGGGGAAATCGCGACACCAAGGTCTCCGTCAGGTTTTAAGCCATCAGTTGCCCTCTCAGTACGTGCTTCTGCAGTTTGCCGGTGGACGTCTTCGGCAGCTCGTCTGAAAACACCACCTTTTTCGGAACCTTAAAGCCCGCCAGGTTGGCCCGGCAGTGAGCAATAATGTCCTCCGCCGTCAGCCCCTCGTTGTTGGGCTTGAGGGTAATAAACGCGCAGGGAATCTCACCCCAGTGATCATCCGGCGCCGCCACGACAGCCGCTTCCATAACCGCCGGGTGATCGTACAGCGTGCTTTCCACTTCCAGCGTGGAGATGTTTTCGCCGCCGGATATGATGATATCTTTCGAGCGGTCCTTGATCTCAACGTAACCATCGGGGTGCCAGACCCCCAGGTCTCCGGTGTGGAACCAGCCGCCCTTAAAGGACTTGCCAGTCTCTTCCGGGTTGTTCAGATACCCTTTCATCACCGAGTTGCCCCGGACGAACAGTTCACCAATGGACATACCGTCCTGCGCAACCGGCTCCATCGTATTGGGGTCGGCAACCATCATGTCGGTCATGGACAACGACAAGATCCCCTGACGCGCCATCTTGACGGCTTTCTGCTTGGCGTCCAGCGAGTGCCAGCCATCCTGGAATTCACAGATCAGGCTCGGACCATAGGTTTCCGTGAGGCCATAAAGATGAACCACCTTGATACCCATCGATTCCATCGCTTCAATGGTGGCCGCCGGGGGCGCCGCTCCTCCGGTCGCCGCCGTAATGGTCTGACTGAAGGGAAGCTTCTGCTCCTCGGGCGCATTGATCAGCATGTTCAGCACAACCGGCGCCGCACAGAAGTGAGTGACACCATGCTTTGCAAAGGCTTCAAACACCGGTTTCGGGTGCGGAGCCCGCAGACAGACATGGGTGCCCGCCGCTGCCGTCACCGCCCAGGGATAACACCAGCCATTGCAATGAAACATGGGCAGGGTCCAGAGGTACACAGCCCCCGCTGGCAGCCCGAATCCGATGACGTTGCTCAGAGCATTCAGGTGGGCGCCACGATGATGATACACCACGCCTTTGGGGTTGCCGGTTGTGCCAGAGGTGTAATTCAGTGCGATCGCCTGCCACTCGTCGTCCGGCAGCTCCCAGGAGAAATCATCGTCACCGGTTGCCAGCAGATCGTCGTAGGTCATGCGACCAATCAACTCGCCACCATCGAAACAGGGATCGTCAACGTCGACCACGATGGGCTTGGCATCGCAACCCGCCAAGGCCTCACGGGAGCGATCACTGTATTCCTTGTCAGTGAAAAAAACCTTGGCCTGCCCATGATTGAGCATGAAAGTCATGGTTTTCGAATCGAGGCGCGTATTCTGTGCATTGAGCACCGCACCGATCATTGGCACGGCAAAATGCAGCTCCAGCATTTCGGGAATATTGGGCAACAGAGCCGCAACCGTATCCCCTTTGCGAACCCCGAGTTTACGCAACGCCGAGGCCATTTTCAGACAACGCTGGTAGGTTTCCGACCAGGTTCTCCGTATGTCCCCATGGATCACAGCCGTCCGCTCAGGGTGGGCCAGAGCCGTCCGCTGGATAAAGGTTATCGGCGTCAGCGGCGTGTAGTTCGCCGCAGCCTTGTCGAGCCCAAGCTCAAACATATTTTCCATTCTATCTAGCCTCTTGTTTTTGTCAGACACACATCAACTTCGATCAGCGACGGCATCATCTGCTCCATCCCGGTCAGCGGGGTGGGTCGCCTCATAGGCATCCGCGAACCAGTTTTTCTCAAGGAAGAACCAGAGCACCAGCCCGACACCCAGCCCCCAGGCCGCGCCTTTAACCGCCAGTACCGAGCCAACGATCACCGCAACGCCCCGTTCCAGATTCGTCTGCCGGTCCAGCATTTCAATCGCCAGATAACCACACAGATACCCCTGAATCAGCAGCGTCAATGCCATCCCAATGTTCAGGCCGGGCTTGAACAGAGTAACCACCGGCACCAGAATAATGGCAATCGTCATCCCCCAGTACAGGCTGGTTGCGCCGCCCCAGTAACTGTCCATCACCGAACGCGGGTTATTCATATAGCGGTTGATGACCAGAGCCTGACCACCGGTCCAGCCCGGCCCCGAAAGGCTGATAAAGGGCGCAAAAACGGCGTGAAGGAAGTTACGGATGCCGACAATGATGCTATTACGGCGCGGACTGAAGACCAGCTTTTCGTCTTTGCGCACACCGTCAGCGTTTTTGAACAGCGAGTCCATAACCAGAATGTCGCCAAAGGCAATGATGTAGGCCGCCAGCGCCAGCGGAATCGCATCAATAAAGTACTCGATGGGCGGGAAACCAAGCCCGAAGATGCTGTAATCCTGAAGCATGGACGTGAAGGGAATGGTGGTGAACCCCCATTCAATGACTGGCGCATCCACCTCACCAATCAGAATGCCGAATACGTAGGCCACCAGGAAAGGCACCGCAATCCCGTATTGCGCCACAAAACGGAAAAACCCGTAACGGGCTCGCAAAGGCCCGGCGGTTTCCGAGAAAAGCATAAAGAAGCCCAGTACGGCCCCGGTAAGAATAGTGACCGGCATGGTCCAGACCCGGCCGTCGGCCGCAAACTCCCCCATCACCGCTGAGACGCCCGCCCCGATCAGGATGCCGGATTTGAGCGACATCGGCATCTTGCGAACCAGCGCGTCTGCCCCTTTGAACACGCCCAGGCCCAGAAAGATCACCGCGACCGTCAGCTGCAACGCAATGAGCGCCAGTAATCTGGCATCCCCCTCCGGGTAGCCCGACAGGAACGCGATGTAAAGAGGAATCCCTGCCGTAATCCAGCCTGCCACGGCCGGATCGCCGAAATGGGAGTGAACCAGATAAAGCATGTTGTTCAGCAGAACAAACGCAACCGCGATCTCAAACGGTATCCCGAGAACCGAGGTCATCAGCGCGGTAATGCTGAGCGGCACCACGCACAGGATCGCCCCCTGAAGCACATCGGGTATTTCCACCTTGTAGTGCACAAACGGCACTCGTAACTTCAGTACACCCAACATTGACGGCTGTTCACCGCCCGTGGGCCGTTTTTGTAAGGACATTGTTTTTATTCTCCATCCAATAAAATGTGTGTGTGCGGGCAAGGATAAAACCCCACCCAAAATACTAGGCACTAACACCCATTTAATCAATGGTTTTTACTTGGTTTGCCGGGAGTTATTTCTCGAAAAAACACAAAGAGCACCCAGGATCTCATGCCAACCTGTTGTTTTTTCTGACCAAACAGACGCCATCTCAGGTGCAGTCCCATCGCCAGCCCCCCGCGCCAACCGGTCTCCCCCTGTCCTACAGCGCCACCTACATATGCCCACTTTTACGACTTATCCATAAGGACCAAGACCATCGGCCCAATGGCAAAAAATAAACAGCCTGCTACCCTTCCACGAGGAGCACGCGAGTGTGCCCGACAAGTACCACCTGATACCTCTGCCACGGACGGTGTGCGGAGGGCGTAGTTAGTAGCTTTTTCGGGGTCTTTGGCAGCCAGCCACCCACCGCAAGAGGCGGCACCTGCCACTGCGCTTATGCATGATGAGGAGACGATCGCGATGGACATGAACCGTCGGGAATTTTTTAAATTTTGTGGGGTAGGCCTGGGTGCATCCAGCCTCGCCGCGCTTGGCATGACGCCAGAGCCGGCATTTGCCGATTCAATCCGGCATTTCAAACTGACTGCCAGTAAAGAAACACGCAACACCTGCCCGTACTGCTCGGTCGGATGCGGCCTGATCATGTACAGCCGCGGCAGTGGCGGCAGAAACGTCAAGCAGGACATTTTTCACATTGAGGGCGATGCCGATCACCCGGTAAACCGCGGCAGCCTGTGCCCGAAAGGCGCGGGACTGATCGACTTTATCCACAGCCCGAACCGTCTTCACTATCCACAGGTGCGGGAGCCCGGCAGTAAAGAATGGAAGCGGGTTTCCTGGAATGAGGCGCTGGATCGCATTGCCCGCCTGATGAAGGAAGACCGCGACGCCAACTTCGTTGAGAAAAACGACGCCGGCCAAACCGTCAACCGGTGGCTGACCACGGGTTTCCTGGCGGCCTCAGCAGCGTCCAGCGAAGCCGGCTACATGACACACAAAGTGGTGCGCTCCACAGGCATTCTGGGTTTCGACAACCAGGCGCGCGTCTGACACGGCCCGACGGTGGCAGGTCTTGCCCCGACGTTTGGCCGTGGTGCCATGACAAACCACTGGAACGACATCAAGAACGCCAACCTGGTGCTGGTAATGGGCGGCAACGCTGCCGAAGCACACCCGGTGGGGTTCAAATGGGTGACCGAAGCGAAAGCCCACAACCAGGCAAAACTGGTGGTGGTCGACCCGCGTTTCACCCGAACAGCCTCGGTGGCCGATCTGTACGCGCCCATACGTACCGGGTCTGACATCGCCTTCCTCGGCGGTCTGATTCACTACCTGCTGGACACCGATCAGATCCAGCACGAGTACGTGCGCAACTACACCGACATGCCGTTCATCGTGAAAGAAGGCTTCTCATTTGAAGACGGTCTGTATAACGGTTACGACGCCGACTCCCGCAGCTACCCGGACAAAAGCGAGTGGGACTACGAGCTGGATGACAACGGCCATGCCCGGGTCGACCCGACCCTGAGTCATCCCCGTTGCGTCTACCAGCTGATGAAAAAGCATTACAGCCGCTACACCCCGGAACTGGTGAGCCAGATTTGCGGCACGCCGCTCAAACGCATGATGCAGGTATGGGACACCATTGCCGAGACTGCGGTGCCCGGCAAAACCATGACCATTCTGTACGCCCTTGGCTGGACACAGCACTCCGTGGGCTCGCAGATGATCCGCGCCGGTGCCATGCTGCAGCTGTTGCTGGGTAACATCGGGATGCCCGGTGGTGGGGTTAATGCCTTGCGGGGCCACTCCAACATCCAGGGGCTGACTGACCTCGGTTTGCTGTCAAACCTGTTGCCGGGCTATCTGACCCTGCCCCGGGACAACGAGCAGGACTACAACGCCTACATCGCCAAGCGGGCTCCACAGCCGCTGCGCCCCGGGCAAATGTCGTACTGGCAGAACTATGGCAAGTTCCATGTCAGCCTCATGAAAGCGTGGTACGGCGATGCCGTCTCTGCCGAAAACAACTGGGGTTACGACTGGCTGCCCAAGCTCGACGAGCCGATGTACGACGTGCTCAAGGTCTTCGACATGATGTACGAAGGCAAGATGAACGGGTACTTCTGCCAGGGCTTTAACCCCATCGCGGCCTTCCCGAACAAGGCGAAAATCAGTGCTGCCTTGTCCAAGTTGAAATACCTGGTCGTGATGGACCCGCTGACCACAGAAACCTCCGAGTTCTGGCAGCACGTGGACGACTACAACGATGTCGATACCACCAGCATCCAGACGACGGTGTTCCGCTTGCCCACCACCTGCTTTGCCGAAGAAAACGGCTCACTGGTGAACAGCAGCCGCTGGCTGCAATGGCACTGGAAAGGCGCCGAACCCCCGGGCGAGGCCCATCCGGATGTCTTCATCATGGGGGGCCTGTTCCACCGTCTGCGCTCCATGTATCAGAAGGAAGGCGGCGTTTTCCCGGACCCGATCCTGAATCTCGACTGGTCTTATGAGCGGCCGGACGAGCCCACTCCGGAAGAAATTGCCCGGGAATTCAACGGCAAGGCGCTGGTGGATCTGAAAGATCCTGTTACCGGCGAAGTGCTGCTGAAAGCCGGCCAGCAGTTATCCGGGTTTGGCCAGTTGCGGGACGACGGCAGCACCTCCAGCGGGTGCTGGCTGTTCTGTGGCTCCTGGACCGAAGAAGGCAACCTGATGGCCCGGCGCGACAACTCAGACCCCTACAACATGGGGCAGACCCTGGGTTGGGCCTGGTCGTGGCCGGCCAACCGGCGCATTCTGTACAACCGGGCGTCGGCCGATCCCTCAGGCCAGCCATGGGACGACGAGCGCAAACGTCTGGTCTGGTGGGATGGCAGCAAATGGACCGGCACCGACGTGCCCGACTTTGCCGCCCGTTCCGCACCGGAAGACAACATGAGCCCGTTCATCATGAACCCGGAAGGCGTGGCCCGGTTCTTCGCCCGGGGCAACATGGCCGAAGGCCCGTTCCCCGAGCACTACGAACCGTTTGAAACGCCCATCGGCCGCAACCCGCTGCACCCGAATTCGGCGGCAGTCACCAGTAACCCGGCGGCGCGAGTGTTCCGAAACGACATGGAGGTGTTTGGCAGTGCTGAGGAATTCCCCCATGCGGCAACCACCTACCGGTTAACAGAGCACTTCCACTATTGGACCAAGCACAACCGCCTGAACTCCATTGCGCAGCCACAACAGTTTGTGGAGCTGGGTGAAGTGATGGCCTCAGAGCTGGGTATCAAAGCGGGAGACCGGGTGCGGGTATCCTCCAACCGTGGCTTTATCGAAGCGGTTGCGGTGGTTACCAAACGGATACGCCCGCTGCAGGTCGACGGCAAAACCGTTCACCATGTGGGTATTCCGTTGCACTGGGGCTTTGTGGGGGTAGCCAAAAACGGCTACATCACCAACACCCTGACGCCGTTCGTGGGGGATGGCAACACCAACACCCCCGAGTTCAAGTCGTTTCTGGTTAACGTGGAGAAGGTGTAATCATGGCGACTCAAGACATCATCGCACGCTCCGCCACCACCACCGCCAGCCCCTCAGTGCGTCAGTTCGACGAGGTGGCCAAGCTGATCGACACCACCGTGTGCATTGGCTGCAAGGCCTGTCAGGTAGCGTGTTCGGAATGGAATGACCTTCGGGATGAGGTCGGTGACAACGTGGGGGTGTACGACAACCCCTCAGACCTCACCGCCGATTCCTGGACCGTCATGCGCTTCGACGAACACGAGACCAGTGAAGGCGACCTGGAGTGGCTGATCCGAAAAGACGGCTGCATGCACTGCGAAGACCCGGGCTGCCTGAAGGCCTGCCCGAGCCCCGGTGCCATCGTGAAATACGACAATGGCATCGTCGACTTCGACCAGGACAAATGCATTGGCTGTGGCTACTGCGTGACCGGTTGCCCGTTCGACGTGCCCCGCATCTCCAAAAAGGACAACAAAGCCTACAAGTGTACCCTGTGTTCCGACCGGGTCTCGGTAGGCCTTGAACCCGCCTGCGTGAAAACCTGCCCAACCGGGGCAATCGTTTTCGGCACCAAGGACGAGATGAAGGAGCATGCCAACTGGCGCATCCAGGACCTCAAGGGCCGGGGCTACGAAAACGCCGGAATCTACGACCCTCAGGGGGTTGGAGGCACCCACGTGATGTACGTTCTGCATCACGCCGACAAGCCGCAGCTCTACAGCGACTTGCCCAAAGACCCGGCCATCAGCCCTCTGGTGGGCGCCTGGAAAGGCGTCGCCAAACCCCTGGCCATGCTGGCCATGGCGGCCACAGCGGCTGCCGGCTTCTTCCACTACATCCGGATCGGACCTAACCGGGTGAGCAAAGAAGACGAAGCCGCCGTGGAACACGATGCGGCACAAGCGGGCACAAACAGCCCGGATGCGGGAGGGACGTCTGATGAACGGTAACGAAAACCAGGATCTTCAGCGTTACAACGCTAACGAACGATCCAACCACTGGGCGGTCGCATTGCTGTTCGTGCTGGCTGCACTCTCTGGCCTGGCGCTGTTCCACCCGGCCCTGTTCTGGCTGACCAACCTGTTCGGTGGCGGCCCCTGGACCCGCATCCTTCACCCGTTTATCGGCGTGGCCATGATGCTGTTCTTCCTGGGGCTCGCCTTCCGCTTTGCCGGTCGAAACCGGTTCAAGGCCCACGACCGCCAATGGCTATCCCAGTGGCGTGACGTGATCAGCAACCAGGAAGAAAATCTGCCGCGCATTGGCAAATACAATGCCGGCCAGAAACTGCTGTTCTGGGTACTGGTCATCAGCATGCTGGCGCTGCTGTTCAGCGGCATCGTGATCTGGCGCGAGTACTTCAGCGACTTCTTCGGTATTGGCATGATCCGCTTTGCCAGCCTGTTGCACGCGTTTGCGGCCTTTGTGCTGATTACCAGCATTATCGTGCACGTCTACGCGGCCATCTGGGTAAAGGGCTCGGTGGGGGCCATGACCTCCGGCAAAGTCAGCCGTGCCTGGGCACGCAAGCACCACGCCCTGTGGTACGACGAAGTGCGCAAGAACCAGCGCTGACCGCACAGGGCGGAGCACTCGCGGTCGAGGCTCCGCCCTTGTAGTTGTAAACTGATGAAAAATTCAGGCAGCGCCAGAGGGCGCTGTTTGTTTATTGCAACCGCCAAGGAGCCAACCGGTGTCCTCGAAGATTATTGAACCCGGGCAGATTGAAGCATCCGCCACCACACCACCCTTTGTCCTGCTTCCACCGAAAGATGTGTTTGCCCGGCGCGCCGAAGGCCTGGCAAGCCTGGCGGCCGACCACCCCCTGGCGGCCTACCTGAACCTGATTGCCCGGGTAAGCGCGGCGCAAGATGAACTCTTGGCCAATCCGCCGGAACTGCCCGATCTGGACCAGCCCGCCCTGGTCACCGCCCTGAAGCACCAGATGCCTCCGCTGGCCGTCGACTCCCTGTTGCAGGAAAGCCACTGGCAGACCGTGCTGGATGTTTGGCTTACCCGGTTCAGCAAGCAGAACCCGGACCTGCCCGCTCCCGTCACCCAGGCCCTCGCCCAACTACAAGAGGCCAGCCATCAACAGCGCCTGGACTGGGCCAAAGACCTGACCGGCGGTCGCTTCAGCGACCTGCCCGGCGCCGTGGTGCCATTTCTCGGGGCCGCCCTGCAACTCACCTGGACCCTGTGGCTTGATCAGGTACCGGCTCAAAACATTCGAGAACAGGAAGACCAGACCGTCTGCCCCTGTTGCGGCTCTCTGCCCGTCGCGGGCGTTATCCACCAGCGCCAGCCGGCCGATGGCGCGCGTTACCTCCTGTGTTCACTGTGCGCCACCCAGTGGCACTATGTGCGACTCAAATGCAGCCACTGCCTCGGCACCCGCGGGCTTGAGTACCTGCACTTCGACGACAGTCCCTATGGGATACGGGCAGAAGCCTGCCCGGAATGCCACACCTGCCTGAAGCAGCTCTATCTGGAACATGCCCCGAACGCCGATGCGGTGGCGGCCGATCTCGCCAGTCTGGATCTCGACATGTCCCTGGCAGAGCAAGGATTCCACCGCCGGGCACCTAGCCTGCTGCTGGCACCCGGAGGCGACGGCAACCACAACCGCGAGGCTTGAAAGTATGAACGCGCCACAACAACCACGCCCACCGTCGGTGGAACAGGTCATGAGCCTCGAGGGCATGGGCCGTTTGCAAGAGCAGTATGGCCGGGCCATACTGCTCACCGAGACCCGGGCCGTTCTGGCCGAGCTTGGTGACGCCTACCGCAGCAGATCCCTCCACCCCGAGGCCCTCACCGACACCAGGCTGGTTGCAGCCGTGAAGGCGCGAATCGAGCAGAAGCAAACCCCCAACCTGCGCCGCATGTTCAACCTGACCGGCACCGTACTGCACACCAACCTGGGGCGCGCCCTCATGCCAGAGGAAGCCATTGAGGCCATGGCACTGGCAGCAAGGCATCCGGTCAATCTCGAGTTTGATCTGGCAAACGGCCAACGTGGAGATCGCGACAGTCTGCTGGAAAATCTGATCTGTGACCTGACCGGTGCCGAGGCTGCAACCGTGGTGAACAACAACGCGGCCGCCGTGCTGCTGACACTGGGCGCCCTCGGAGCCGGCCGTGAAGGCATCATCTCCCGCGGGGAACTGATCGAAATCGGCGGGTCTTTCCGCATTCCCGACATCATGTCCCAGGCCGGGGTGACTCTGCACGAAGTGGGTACCACCAACCGCACCCACCTCCGGGACTACGAAAACGCCATCAACGAACACTCCGGTCTGATCCTGCGGGTCCACCCCAGCAACTACAGCATTCAGGGCTTCACCGCCAGCGTAAAAACCCAGGCCCTGGCAGAGCTCGGCCGCAAACACGACCTGCCGGTACTGGAAGATCTGGGCAGCGGCAGCCTGGTCGACCTGTCCCGCTGGGGGCTCCCCCGGGAACCGCTAGTCCAGGAATCGCTGGCAGCGGGGGCCGACGTGGTTACCTTCAGCGGAGACAAGCTGCTCGGCGGCCCGCAGGCAGGCGTGATTGTCGGGCGTCGAGCGCTCATCAAGCGCATCAAAGCCCACCCCCTGAAACGAGCTCTGAGGGTCGACAAAGTGACGCTGGCGGCTCTGGAAGCCGTGCTCCGGCTCTATCAGGACCCCGATCGCCTGCATACCCGCCTGACCAGCCTGCGCCTTCTGGCCCGACCCGAGGCAGACATCCGTGCCCAGGCGCAGCGAATCGCCCCGGTAATGGCACGCCAACTCGGTGAAAAATGGCAAGTGGAAGCCGTCCCAGCCCTTGGCATGATCGGCAGCGGCACACAGCCGGTGGCGAGGCTCGCCAGCGCCGCACTGTGCGTTCAGCCCAAAGGGGCTCGCCGGGAATGTAACCGGGCACTGACAGCCCTGATGGCTGCCCTGCGAGCGCTGCCTGTTCCCGTGGTCGGGCGCCTCGACAACAATGCCCTGTGGCTGGACCTTCGCCAGCTGGATGATGAATCCACCTTTACCGGGCAACTGCCCTTACTGGTGGTTCCGGCCCCATGATTATTGCCACCGCGGGCCACATAGATCATGGCAAGACCTCCCTGCTCACGGCTCTGACCGGCCATGACGGCGACCATCGACGCGAAGAACAGAACCGTGGCATCACCATCGATCTGGGCTACCGCTATGCAGCACTGGGAAACGGTGACACCGTTGGATTTATCGACGTACCGGGCCACGAACGATTCATCCACAATATGCTGGCCGGTGCTGGCGGCGTCGATCTGGCACTGCTGGTGGTGGCTGCCGACGATGGCGTGATGCCACAAACCCGGGAACATCTGGCTATCCTGTCGCTGCTGGGCATCCCCCGGCTGTGGGTTGCGCTGACCAAATGTGATCGCGCAACCCCGGAGCAACAGGCCGTCGCAGAAGCTGATATTCAGGCCCTGCTAGCGACAACCCACTACCGTCAGGCGCCCTGTTTCAGGGTCTCGAACACCACCGGCGAGGGCGTGATGGTCTTGCGCGAGGCACTCGCCGAGGAGGCCAGCCACACCGTCAGGACCGCTGCAGGCAGCTGGTTTCGGCTGTCGGTAGACCGGGCGTTCAGCGTCTCCGGCGCGGGCACCGTCGTCACCGGCACTGCGTTGTCAGGGCTCGTGGCGGTGGGAGATTCACTGCTGCTCAGCGGTGGCGACGGTCAGCAGCAACGAGTCCGGGTACGCGGCCTACACGCCCAGAACCAGGCGGCGGATCAGGCTCATGGCGGGCAACGGGTGGCGCTCAACCTGGTGGGAGACCGGTTAAAAGCGGAGCAGATCAAACGTGGCAGCTGGCTGATTTCGCCGGAACTGCTGAACCCCACCCGGCGGCTGGATATCCGGTTATCGCTGTTACCCGATGCCCCCAGAGCCCTGGAACACTGGAGCCCGGTACACATTCATCTCGGCGCCCAACACCTGACCGGGCGCGTGGCCTTGCTGGAACACAACCGCCTGGCACCAGGTGAACACGGTCTCGCGCAGCTGGTTCTGAACAACCACTGCCACGCTATCTGGGGTGACCGAGTAATCGTGCGCGATCAGTCTGCCCGGCAAACGCTTGGGGGTGGCTCCGTGCTGGACCCGGCCGGGCCAACCCGGCAAAGGCGGAGCGAGACCCGTCTGGCCCAGCTCAAGGCCCTGGCGGCCGGTGGCCTGGAGGTTGCCCTGCCCCCGCTGCTGGCGAACGCCGAAAACGGCCTGTCGCCCGACACCCTGCAACGCCAGTTCAACCGGTCTTCTGACACCTGGCAACTGCCCCCGGACAGCCTGACCATCAACACCGCCCGAGGCCCTCGCCTGTTCAGCGAAGCCTTATGGCAAGAGCATCACCGGAACCTGGCAGAGGCACTTACGCGCTTTCACCAGGAACAACCAGACGAGCCTGGCCCGGACCGCAGCCGCCTGAGGCGTTATGGCGTGCCCCACCTGGAGCCTGCCATTTTTTCCGCACTGCTGGACGAAGCCCTGGCAGACAAAACCATTGCCTCCAGCGGGCCCTGGCTGCATCGGCCCGACCACCGGGTTCAACTAAGTGCCGAGGAAGAGGCCCTGAAAGCCCGCCTCGTCCCCCATCTGGAAGGCGGTGGCATCAATCCACCCTGGGTGAGGGACCTGGCCCGCCTGGAAGATCAGGACGAACAACAGGTGCGCGCTTTGCTGCGTAAACTGGCCCGGCTCGGTCAGTTACACCAAGTGGTGCGGGACCTGTTCTACCTGGAGCCGGCCATTGAGCAACTGGTGGAGCAAACGATTGAACTGGCCGGAGACGCCAACCGGTTTGAAGTAGTGGAGTTCCGCGATGCCCTGGGGTTGGGGCGAAAACGCTGTGTTCAGCTGTTGGAATATCTGGATCGCCTGGGCGTTACCCGTCGTTTTGGAAACCAGCGGCGCATACGACACGAAAGCAGCATAGTATCCCGCATCGTGACAGGCTAGTATGGCGGTGCTGCTATGGAGGGCAATCACATCCGGTGGTGTGGCCGGACTTCAAATCCGGTTGGGGACGGCAGCCGTTCCTGGGTGGGTTCGACTCCCACTGCCCTCCGCCAATTCACCCGCCACCAGTCCGCTTTGGGTCATAACTGCCGTTTGAGGGCCTGAACGCTATCATCCCCGGGATCAAAACCATCGCGCTGTGCCTGCCGGACAAAGGCCGCGACAGCCTGTTCACCCTGCAGTAAAGACTGGCAAGCCGTCGCCCAGTCATCAGGCAGCATCCGGATCATCCAGCCCTCACCATACCCGTCCCGAGTCATCAACACCGGTCGTTGGAGCAAAACCTCGTTATGAGCGGTTACGGTGCCGGCAATGGGTGACTTCGCCGAGGCCGCCGCTTTGGCAAACTCCACAACACCAAAGCTGCGATCCACCGGAATGTGCATCCCCACCCGTTTCGGCGTGAAGGCAAAAATATCACCGTACAGGGCGGCCCCATAGGCACTCAGCCCCAGAGTGACCTCTCCTGCTGGTTCCTCCCGCAACCACAGATTGTGCGCCGGGGCGTACCAGAGATCATCAGGAAAACTCAATCCGTCAAGATTCATAGTGAAAGAACCCGCTCGTATTCAAGGATCATGGCGGCCATTTCGCCGCCACTGCCGTAATCATCCACCTCAGGTATCAACGGCTGGTCCGCCGGTTTCGTCTGGCCCGGCAAGGGCGGCTTCCGGCACAGCAATAACCGGGCTCCCATCTGTTTGGCCTGACGAATAAAATGGATAACCGGCTGGCCATTTGCCTCCGGAAAAAGTTGCTCTGCCACACCAGGACGGGCAAGTTCAGTGGCCTCACCGGTCAGATACAGCGTGACCTCTGCATCCAGGCACGCCAGCAGGGTCGCCGTATGAAACGGGGCCGCACACCGGGCGGGCGTGCTTGGCCCACTGGTCACCAGAATCAAAACTCGTTGCTGCTCTTGCTCCGCCAAATTGACCTCCTGTCTGTGGGCGTTGACGTGTAAAAACCGGCTCAGCGGCCCTTAAACCCTGTCGCCACCAGATAGACTTCCCGGGACCTGGCCCGTGAAGAATCCGGTTTTCGCACAACCACTTTGTTGAAGGCATCGCGCACCGCCTTCACATACTCATCGTAGCCCTCACCATGAAACACCTTGGCGACAAAGCTGCCTTTTGGTTTGAGAATCTGACACGCCATATCCAGGGCCAGCTCCACCAGATACATGGACGCTGCCTGGTCAGCCGCGTTCACGCCACTGATGTTGGGAGCCATGTCTGAAATCACAACGTCGGCGCGGGCACCGTCCAGTATTGTCATGATCTGATCAAAGACATCCTGCTCGGTGAAATCGCCCTGTATAAACTCGACCCCTGCAATGGGGTCCATCGGCAGGATATCCGACGCCACCACACGGCCCTTGTGCCCCACCAGTTTAGCCGCCACCTGGGACCAGCCACCCGGTGCCGAGCCCAGATCCACCACCAGATCGGTAGGCTTGATCAGCCGGTCCTTGTTATTGATCTCCAGAAGTTTGTAGCTGGCACGGGAGCGGTAGCCGTCCTGCTGGGCCTGCTTTACAAAGGGATCGTTTACGTGCTCTTCGAGCCAACGGTTACTGCTTTTCGAGCGAGCCATGGAAGCCTTCTGTTTACTGCCGTGAAACAACGCATTGTACGCCGCCACCCGCACCGTCGCAAAAGCCACCCGTTCCTGACAAGCGCCCGGTACACCAGTACAATGAACGGACTGTTCACGCCCCAATCCACCCAGCCGCACGGAACCCGAACCAGTGAAACTGGATGACATCAAGAAGCTGCATCAGAAGAAATATCGTCAGTCTCTCGGACACTTCGTGGTGGAGGGCGAACACCTGGTGCTGGAGCTGGAGAAAGCTGGGAAACAGATGTCGCATTGGCGACAGGCCGAGCTGTATGTCAGCGGAGCGTATGAGAGCTGGCCAAGCCCATGGCCCAAGCAGGTGGTCACGGAGCGGCAGATGGCCCAACTGGCCGATACCCGCTCTCCGCAAGGCATCCTGGCGGTGGTGCCGCTACCTCCTTCAGGAGACGCTTCCGGACCGGGAAAAGCCATTTATCTCCATGAAATCCAGGACCCCGGAAATCTGGGTACCATCCTCCGCACCCTTGCCTGGTTTGGTGGATTCCGGTGTCTGCTGAGCCCGGGCTGTGTGGACCCATTCAACCCGAAGGTGGTGCGCTCCAGCATGGGGGCCATCTTTCACGTGCCTCTGGAAACTGACGTTCCCCTGGACACACTGAGCGAGCGTTTCTCCCGGGTGGCCTGCCTGGATATCGGCGGAGAACGCCTCACTGCGCCCGACTTCCAGCACCACGATTGTTACCTGTTCGGCAATGAAGCGCGGGGTATCCCCCGGGAAGCCCTGACCCTACTTGGCGCCCGGCCCTACACCATTCCCGGTGCGGCCGCCATTGAATCCCTGAACCTGGCGTCGGCTGTCAACATGGCCGTTTACGAGCTGAACCGGGAGTAAAGACCGGAGCGTTCCCATGACCGTCAAAACATGCGTTGCCCGAATCAGTCTGTGCCTTTTGTTTGTACCGCTGCCTCTGCAGGCCGATGTGTTCAATATCGCCTGGGACAACGATCTGTTCACCGGCAGCGACCGAGGTTACACCAATGGCGTTCGACTGTCCTACCTCACCTCCGCGGCGGAGGCCGGCAATCAAGGGTCCGCCAGTCTCGCCCGGGCAGCCCGGGACGGACTGACGTTTCTGCCCGGCGTGGGCGACCCGGCCAACCAGCACGCGGTCAGTTTCAGCCTGCGGCAGTTGATGGTCACCCCTGAAGACATCAACCGAAAAGAGCCCCAGCTGGACGACATGCCTTACGCTGGCCACCTGTCACTGAGCGGCACGCTCTGGAGCTGGAACGACGACACCGTGACCGGGTTCGGCGGGCATCTCGGCGTGGTAGGCCCGGAAAGTGGCGCTGAAGCCATCCAGAAATGGGTACACAAAGTCACCGGCAGCGAAGACCCGCGAGGCTGGGACAATCAACTGGGCACTGATGTCATCGGCGGTCTGCAGGCAGCACACGGGCGCAAGTTGCTGCACGCCGGACAAACGGGGGACATCGAACAGCAACTGTCGGTGGTTGGCTCCGCCGTGCTGTCAAATTTCCGGACGACGGCCAACACCGGCCTGATCTGGCGCCTGGGCCGCCACCTGCCAACCAACTTCATTCCGGACTACGCGGGCACCGCCCCGACCATTGCGCTCCCGGGTTCCTTCAGCGAGAGTGCCACGGCCTGGTCGGTCTTCATTGGTCTGGGTGTTGAGTACATTGCTTATTCGTATCTGGAAGATAACGCGGACGACTACCGCTTCAAGGAAGATCCGTTCCTGGCGCAGATTGGGCTGGGCGGAACCTGGCAATGGGACAGGCTTCAGGCGGCCCTGATTCTGAGAGCCTCGACCGGCGAGGAACAACGCAATCAGGACAACTTCAGCTTCGGAACCCTGTCGCTGTCCTGGGCGCTCTGATTGCCGGACTCAATGGCTGAGACAGCTCAGTCCCAGCGATCCTGTGAATAACGGAACACGGGCAGAGACACTTTCCAGTGGATCGCCGCCATCCGCAAAAGCAGCCCAACGCTGAAGGCCGCCAGCAGGGTAATATTCTCGGTTACCCCATGACTCAGCAGGGCAAGGTACAGCAACGCCACCACCAGAGAGACACTGGCATAGAGCTCATGACGTAAAACCTGAGGCGTCCGGTTGCACATGATGTCCCGCAGGATGCCACCGAAAATGCCCGTGGTGATGCCAGACATCACCACCACCACCGTGTCATACCCTAGCTTGAGCGCAACATTGCAGCCAATCACCGTAAAAGCCACCAGGCCAATCGCATCGAGCACCAGAAACAGTTGGTGCAGGTGGCGCATGAACCGCGCAATCACGATGGTCATCAGGCCGCCGGCAATGGTCATGTAAATATAACGGGGGTGTTGGGTCCAGGTAACCGGAAAGTTCCCGAGCAGAATGTCCCGAACGGTGCCTCCGCCGAGCGCGGTCAGAAATGCAATGAGGGCAACACCGAAAAGGTCCATGTTTCTGCGCCCGGCCGCCAGGGCACCGGACATGGCTTCCGCCGTAATGGCAATCATATAGATAGAGGTCAGCACACAGGACTCCTGCGTTTCTGTGGCCTCTCCCCCTGTCCCTGATACCTGAGAGTTTACAGAGCGCGGCTCTGCTTGCCCCTTCGGTGGACTGCCTGCGCAGCCTCTCTCCAGTCGGCGTTATCTGAAAACCGCAGTACGTGTGCCTGAGCGTTTATGGGAGTTTGCGCCTTCGGCGGAGCCTGGCCGGCTCTCTCTCCTGCGGAGAGCGCGAATTATAGAGCGTGTCGGCCAGGACGTCGAGGCATCCACCAGGAAAAAAAGCCCCCTCCCTTGAGGGGAAGAGGCCCTTATCCCGGCTTCGCCTGGACTCAGATTTTGGTCAGGCGCAAGTAGGGGCGCAGCTCGTCCCAGCCTTGCGGGAACATCTCTTTTGCCTTCTCATTGGTGATGGACGGCGGGATAATGACCTCGTCGCCTTTCTCCCAGTCGGCTGGCAGAGCACAACTGTTGGCATCTGCCGTCTGGAGCGCATCAATGGCCCGCAGGATTTCATCAAAGTTACGGCCAACTGCCATCGGATACGTCATGGTCAGACGTACTTTTTTGTCCGGGTCGATGATGAACACACTGCGAACAGCAGCCGTTTCACTTTCACCGGGGTGAATCATCTCGTAGAGCTCGGCAATCTTGTGATCTTCGTCCGCAACGATCGGGAACTGCAGGTCGCAGCTCTGGGTATCGTTGACGTCATCAATCCACTTCAGATGCTCTGCCACAGAGTCAGTCGACAAACCAAGCGGCTTCACATTGCGTGCAGCAAACTCTTCCGCCAGCTGAGCCGTGCGCCCCATCTCCGTGGTACACACCGGAGTGAAGTCAGCCGGGTGGCTGAAAAAAAAGACCCAGGCATCGCCTGCCCACTGGTGAAAGCTCATGGGGCCTTTCGTGGTCTCTACGTTAAAATCAGGGGCAATCTGTCCAAGACGGATAGTCATTTCATATCTCCTGTCGGGGTTTCCACCTGTGTGGTGTTGCTTATTAACGCTTCAATAGGCTGGGTTTCATGGCCGGCCTCATGGGCAGCCTTAAGTAACATAGGAATGTTACATTGCGGACTCCGCGCACGTGACTGGGCCCACAAGTGCACCGCCCGTCGGCCGGTACGGCAGAATCCCAGAATCGGTGCAGGCGCAGAATCGAGCACTCGGCCAAAGGCATCGACATCCTGATCGGTGTATTCGCCCGCCGCAACCGGGACACAAAACCATTGCAGATCATGATCGGCCGCCGCTTGCCGGAACACCGCTTCACTTTCATGGCCATCTTCGCCCGCACGACGATTACAAATCACCGTCCGGAACCCCTGGCGACGAACCTCAGAAAAATCTTCCGGAGACACGGCATCCGCCACTGCAAAGCCTGGTTCAAGAAAATGTATCTTCATTGTGCGCATCTCCACCTCAAACATCATGTAGCAAAACGTCCGGGGAAAGCCACCCATAACACACCAGGGTGCCCCCCTATCCAATACTTGCGTCGTCACGCCCTCTTCCCGGGAATGCTTTCGCTCACTCACAGCTTCAGTAGAACACACAAAAAAGAATAAGCATATATCAATAACGAATATTAAAATTTATGCCAGTCATAGGATATGCAAATAGAACGTCTGGGTCTTGAAATTATTTACTATGAAAAACGACGACGCCGAACTGGCGGGAGGGGCTGAAGCCCCTCCACCAGAGGTTGACCGAGGCCCTCAACGGGCATCGCGCGTTGCGGGTTTGGCCAGCCACTCCCGTCCTTTCAGCATCACATGCCAGTACAGAGCGGGCAATTGTTTGGCTTTGAGCCACCACGCCGCACGAGTCGCCCGGGTACCATCATTGACCCACTGAGGAAAGGTTGGTTGCAACACACCGTTATAGCCAAACTCAGCCAGGACAATACGCCCGTTCTCCACGGTCAGAGGGCAGGAGCCATAACCAAGATACACCGCCGGCAGCGGCTTGCCCTGAAGGCTCGCAATCAGGTTTTCAGCAACCACCGGCGCCTGTTTCCGAACAGCCGCAGCGGTTTTTGCATTGCCAGTACCACTGACATCGCCCAGCCCGAAGATATTGGCATACGCTTTGTGCTGGAGCGTGTCGTCTGCGAGATTCAGCCAGCCCCCATCATTGGCCAGCACCGACTCACGGATAAACGCCGGCGCACGCTGTGGAGGAACCGCATGCAACATATCGAACGCTTGTTCCCGCTCATGGCGATTGCCTTCGGCATCGGTCATCTGAAAGGTAGCTTTTCGGGCAGGGCCGTTGACCGCCACCAGATTGCTCTGGAAGTGAACCTGAATGCCGTATTTGTCGATGTATTGCTGCAACGCCGGTACGTAATCGGGCACGCCAAACAGGACAGCCCCCGCGTTGTGAAACTGAATGTCGATATGCGCCAGGGCACCACGGCGCCGCCAGTGATCGGCAGACAGATACATGGCTTTTTGGGGTGCCCCCGCACACTTGATCGGAATGGGCGGCTGGCTGAACAAAGCCGTGCCCTGCGCCAGGTTCTGCACGGTTTGCCAGGTATACTGCGCCATACCTTGCCGATAGTTGGAGGTCACACCGTGGGAACCGAGGGCCATTTCCAGGCCATCAATCGCTGACCAGTTCAGCTCCAGGCCCGGAGCCAGAATCAATGCCTGATAAGCCACCACCGATCCATCCGCCAGCCGAACCTGATTCTCATCCGGCTCTACCGAGGCCACGGCCTGCTGATACCAGGACACAAAGCCCGGCATAACCTCCGACATGGGGCGGGAAGTCACCTCCGGCCTGAAAACGCCGCCTCCCACCATGGTCCAGCCTGGCTGGTAATAATGTGTGGAAGATGGTTCCACAATGGCAATATCAAGACTCCGGTCACGCTTGTGCAGGCTTGCCGCAGCGGAGATGCCCGCCGCCCCTCCACCCACAATCACCACCACGTGCCGTTTATCCACCTCTGGCTTCCGGATTTCACCGTTCATGCCTCTGCCCTCTTGTCGTTATTTGATTGGGGATTCTTATTGATGCATGTCAAATCCTAACACCACAAATGGAATAACGTTATACCGATATAGAATATTTCAGGAAACGTTTGCGCCGAAGAAGAGCGGGGTACCCGGAACCCGGCCAGAGAACCGTGACATTGTCACTGAAACCACCCATACAATGACTCTAGGATGCGCTCCGAACCTTCATCATTCAGGAGCTCTCCTATGAAACACCCGATCCGAAACGCCATGCTGGCCCTGCTGTTTGCCATCCCACTGAACGCCGCAGCCGAAAAAAACAACGGAAAGCCGTTGGAGGAAGTGCTGGTTATCCTTGCCAGTGACTCTCTGCAGACTCAGGGCATGGCCATGGTGCTGTCCAATACCATGGCCCAGAAGGGGGCCAGGGTGAGTGTGCTGCTTTGCGATAAAGCCGGTGACCTGGCACTGAGAAACTATGAATCTGAAGCTCTGGCACCGAAAAACCTCACACCGGGCCAGATGCTGCGTGGACTGATGAAAGCGGGCGGAACCGTCAGTGTGTGTGCACTTTACCTACCCAACAGTGACCACAGCAAAGATGATTTGCTGGACGGCGTAGGTGTTGCCACGCCACCGGACATGGCTGACCAGATGCTGAACCGAAAGATCCGAACATTCACATTCTGAGAGCACAGACTCCCTCAACGGGTGATCAACGTACCGAGCATGGCAGGAAGATGCCCGCCCAGATCAGGCGGGCATCCTGGTGGTCACGGACGGTAGATTTTCTCCGGGTTGGTTTTGGGCGTCCAGGGCAGGCCAGAGTTCTGCCAGCCGTTTTTCACGCGAAAACCTTTTTTATCGCCGTCTTTGACGGTGCTTCCCTGAAAACCATGTTCAACATACTTCACGTTGGAAAAACCGCGTTCCAGCAGGTAATCGGCGCTGGGCTTGCCGCGGGCAGAGCCTGAACGGCACATGGTGATAATCAGCGCGTCCCGGTCCAGCCCCTTTCCGTTCAGCGCGGCATCCACCTGCGCGACAAAGTCCTTGTTGATGTCCATAGCAAACACTCCTTTCTCTTCGTTCCAGCGAGCGCGATCCACCAACTGGAAAGGAATGTTTCGGTCTACGGCATCGGTAAAGCCGATAAACATGATTTCAACCGGGTCCCGAACGTCAATGAACAAGACGTCCTCCCCCTGCTCCTGAACCAGAGCCCAGGTTTCTTCCGGAGTAACGGACAATGCTTCCCCATGCGCGGAAACGACAAACCCGAACCAGAACAGCAATGTGATAAACAACGACCTCATACCCACCTCCCACTATAGAATAACCTTATAACCGTATTATGGACCCCCGGTGCGCCATACCTCAACGTGGCGTAATGCCGCAGCCCCATCCGAAAAATGCAGACCATCCGGCAAATTGATGAACATCAAGTATGCTGCCAACTCTGGCCGGTTGCGCGTGCGCATTTTGAGCAGTTTGTTACCTTGGAGTCGGAGAGAAACAAGGCCGTTCTCACAAGGAGAAAGCGATATGACCAAGCACCCAATGATGAAAGTGTTGGCCCTCAGCCTCGGAGTTGCATCAGGCTCTGCCATGGCCGAGAACCTGATGGAAAAGGCAAACGGCATGTTTGAGCCCATTCCGAAATACCCACCGGTGATCGATGGGAATGAACTGACCCAGCCCAAAGTGGAGCTTGGTAAGATGCTGTTCTTTGAACCGCGCCTCTCTTCCAGCCATCTGATCAGCTGCAATACCTGCCACAACGTCGGTCTGGGCGGCGACGATGAATTGCCAACGTCTATTGGCCATGGCTGGCAGAAAGGCCCCCGAAACTCCCCGACCGTGTTCAACGCGGTGTTTAACGCAGCGCAGTTCTGGGACGGCCGCGCGGCCGATCTGGCAGAGCAGGCCAAGGGTCCGGTACAGGCTGGCGTTGAGATGAGCAGTTCGCCAGACCGGGTTGTCTCAACCCTGAAAAGCATGCCCGAGTACATCGAGCGTTTTAAAAGCGCGTTTCCAGGCCAGGACGACCCTGTCAGCTTCGATAATATGGCTATCGCCATCGAAGCGTATGAAGCGACTCTGATCACGCCGGAGGCTCCGTTCGATCAGTACCTTCGCGGCAATGCCGATGCCCTGAACGACAAAGAAAAAGAAGGACTGGCCCTGTTCATGGACCGGGGGTGCGCCGCCTGCCACAGTGGCGTGAATCTGGGGGGGCAGAACTACTACCCCTTTGGTCTGGTGACCCGCCCGGGCGCTGAGATCCTGCCCGAAGGCGATAAAGGACGCTTTGCCGTTACCGAAACCGCATCGGATGAGTACGTCTTCCGTGCCTCGCCACTGCGCAACATTGAACTGACCGCGCCGTATTTCCACTCCGGCGCCGTCTGGAGCCTGGAAGAAGCCGTGGCCGTGATGGGAACCGCCCAACTGGGCACCGAACTGGAGGATGACGAAGTGAAATCCATCGTCGCTTTCCTCAAGACCCTGACGGGGAATGTTCCCGAGGTTACCTATCCGATGCTGCCGCCAAGCACGGCCAAGACACCAAAACCGGTCGACATGGTTCCGTAACCGGCCATTCCTGATCTACCCAAAAGGCGCGCCGCCCCGGTGCGCCTTCCTTCGATGGGAGTTCAGGCGCCCATCCGGACAATTACCCACCTTGGTCCGGTTGTGCCGGCCCTGATGAGCAAGCTATCGTCTGTCTTTTCATGAGACAGGCGATAGGCTATGAACCCCACCATTGAGCTTCTGACATCCCACCGTTCCATACGCAAGTTCAAGGATCAGGCGATCCCTCGGGCGCTGTTTGAACAGCTGATCCGCGCCGGGCAGGCAGCGGCCACCTCGAACCATGTTCAGGCCTACACCATTATCCATGTGGTCAATCCACAGAACCGCCAGAAAATAGCCGAACTGGCCGGCGGCCAGCCCTATATCGCCAGTTGTTCCGACTTTCTGGTGTTCTGTGCCGACATGAAACGCGCCACCGAAGCCGCCGAACGAGCCGGAGCAGACGTGGCACGCGGGATGACCGAGCAGCTGCTGGTCGCGAGCATTGATACCGCCCTGATGGCCCAGAACGTTGCCGTTGCGGCGGAATCGGAAGGGCTGGGTATCTGTTACATCGGTGGTATTCGCAACAACCCGCAGGACGTCAGTGAACTGCTGAATCTTCCGGCCCATGTGTATCCGGTATTTGGCCTGTGCCTGGGTTACCCGGATCAGGCTCCGGAGGTAAAACCCCGCCTGCCACTGGACGCTATTCTGAAAGAGGATACCTACGACGATTCCCGGGATCAGGCACTGGTGGATCACTTCGACAGCGAGATGCGCCAGTACTACCAGGCGCGCACCGGCAGCAACAAGGAGACCACCTGGTCCGAGCAGCTGATGCCGCTGTTCACCAGCAAGCTCCGGCCGCACATGAAAGATTTCCTGAATCAGCGAGGCTTTGGGGTAAAGTAACCCCAGGTCTCAGGCGTCCTCAAGGATGAGGACCACCAGTTCTTTCGGGCCGTGGGCCCCGTAGGCCAGCACCTGTTCAATATCAGCCGTCTTCGACGGCCCGGAGACCAGCAACAGGTTCGTTGGCAATCCTGCCGACCAGTTCTGCTTCTGCATCATCCCGTAGAGATTGTCTTCCACCTCACTCGCCCTCAGCAGGGCAATGTGCAGCGGTGGCAACAGGCTCATCAAGCGCGGTTCATGGCGATCCGGCCAGAGCACCAGCGATCCCGTCGCCGCAATGCCGCCCACCGTCCCGGTAATGCTGGCGTCCACGTTCCAGAACAACTCCTCCTTCCAGTCTTCCACTGGCCGGTCGTAAACCAGCAGGTCCGGTTTGGCCGCAGAATGCCGCCAGTGCTCCGCCAGCTGCCGACCATGTTCGGTCCCCGGCGCGTATAGCAGATTGCTCAAACCACGCTGCTCCAACAGCAACTGAACCCTGGCGGGCCATTCGGCACGGGTCAGTTGGTGAACTTCAGTATGCACCGCCTCCATCAGGCTACGCAGCCGGGTAATCCGGTCTTCCGGCGCATACTGCCAGGGGCGGGTTACCAGGCTTTCATCGAAATCATCCGGCCGGGGGCTAGTGCCAGCCAGGCCGGCACGCAGTTTATTCAGTATATTGCTGCGAGCACTCATCACCGGTCTCCCTGATTCAAATGGGCTTTCGCCAGGTCATGCAACGACCGGCGGGCAGGCACCGGGGCGGTATGATTTTCCGTCCAGGGACCGACGTTTTTTGGGGCCAGTTTGCGGAACCGCGTGGCGGCCCACAGAAACAACCGGTAAAACCCCGGCGAGGTATTCAGAGTGACCCAGAACCGCCAGAGGGCTCGCTCTTTGCGGGAGTACTTGGCGCCGCCGTCCTTGACCTTCGGGTGTTCAGCGGGGCTTTTCACGTTTTCCTGCCGCAGTCGTTGCAGCATTTCCGGAATGGGAATTTTGACCGGGCACACCTCACCACAGGCGCCACACAAAGAGGACGCGCTGGGATGGTCCGGGACTTTGTGCAGGCCCACCATGTGCGGCGTGATGATCTTACCAATCGGCCCGGGGTACACCTCGCCATAGGTGTGGCCTCCCACCCGGGTATAAACCGGGCAGTGGTTCATACAGGCACCGCACCGGATACAGTTCAGAGTCTGGCGCAACTGGGCATCGGCAAAGGCACCGCTGCGGCCATTGTCCAGCAGCACCAGATGAACTTCTTCCGGGCCATCCAGTTCGTCGGCTTTGCGCGGGCCGGAGATCATGTTCACATACGTGGTAATCGGCTGCCCCAGCGCCGACCGGGTCAGTAACGAGAGCAGGGGCACCACGTCCCGCAGGTTTTCCACCACCTTTTCAATGCCGGTCACGGCAATGTGCACTGGCGGCGCAGTCGTGCTCATGCGGCCGTTACCTTCGTTCTCTACCAGCAACAGGGTGCCGGTTTCAGCAATGGCGAAGTTGACACCAGACACCCCAACGTCCGCCTCCAGGAATTTCTGCCTCAGCGTGCGCCGGCCTATCTGGATCAGCTCGTTCACATCTTCGGTTTCGTCAACACCCAGTTTGTCGTGAAACAGTTTGGCGACCTGAAACCGATTCTTGTGAATCGCGGGCATGATGATGTGAGAGGGTTTCTCACCGTCCAGCTGAACGATGTACTCCCCCATGTCGGACTCCAGGCACTCGATGTTTCGTTCGGCCAGAAAATCGTTCATCTCCATTTCTTCGCTGACCATGGATTTGCCTTTCACCACCTGAGTGCCTTTTTGGGCCTCGATGATGCTGTGGACAATCCGGTTCGCGTCTTCGGTGGTTTCTGCCCAGTGGACATGCACACCGTTCGCGGTCAGCTTCGCTTCCAGTTGCTCCAGCAGATCCGGCAACCGCGACAGGGCCCGGGCCTTGATATGGTTACCCAGCTCTCGCAGGCCTTCACGCTCCTCTTCGTCCGGAAAAGCATCAGCCCGCTTTTTCATCAGCGAGTCCATGGCGACCCGGAAATTGGTGCGCAACTGGTTATCCGCCAGGGCACCCACGGCCCGGCCACGGAAGCTATCGGTGAGTTCGGTTACCGGTATACGCTGGCTCATGACATCGCCTCCCCGCTAACCCGCTCCCACAGGAAGCTGGCCAGATGCCGGCCCCGAAAAGCCTGGTGCTGTTTTTCCAGTGAGCCGTTGATATTCAGCAGACAGCCGCCGTCCGCCGTTACCATTTCCACCGCCCCGGATTCCCTGAGGGAACGGGTTTTGTCGAGCACCATGGCCCCGGAGACCTCCGGCATGCGTACCGAGAAGGTACCGCCAAAACCACAGCATTCGCTCTCATGATCGTGGTCCAGCCGCGTGACGTTCGCCAGTTTTCCCAGCAATTCCCGGGCATGGAGATGGGTATTCATCTCACGGCGGGCAGAACACGAGGTATGCAGAGCAATCCGGGTAGGCTGCCCCAGATCCTGCCAATCCACCTTGCAGACATGCAGCAGGAATTCCGTCAGTTCATACGTGCGCTCTGCCAGGTCGTCTACCCGCTTCAGGGTGTCCGGCTCATCGGCAAACACCTCCCGGTAATGTTGCCGGAACATGCCCGCACAGGAGCCCGATGGCACCACCACCGGCAACCCGTTATCCAGCAGATTGAGCTGTGCCCGCGCAACCTCCCGGGCTTCGTTCACATAGCCGGACGTCCAGGCGGGCTGGCCACAGCAGGCCTGTTCCTGCGGGAAATGCACGCGGATACCTTCCCGCTCCAGCAGGCGAATGGCATCCAATCCCGCTTCCGGGAAGAAAAGATCCACCACGCAGGTGCCGAACAGAGTCACCTCCTCCGGCCTGGCTGGGTAGGTCCTTGGTTTTGCCCGCTCCGGCGCCACACGGGTGGCGTTGGGGGCCGCATCGTAGAACAGCTCACTCATCAGTCATTGCCTCCGGACGACACTGCCAATGGCAGCGTCGTCCGTTATCTTCAGGTCAGCCCTACCGGGAAAGCAGGGGGTCAATCAGCCCCAGGCCGTATGCCGCCAGAAGGGCAATGGACCCGGTCGCTACCAGATAGTATAGGGTCGGCCACACCGTCTTGCGCAGTGTCTGGCCTTCGCGGCCCAGCAACCCAACCGTGGCAGACGCCGCCACCACGTTGTGAATGGCCACCATGTTACCGGCGGCAGCCCCCACGGCCTGCACTGCCACCATCAGGGCCGTCGACAGTCCGAGACTCTCCGCGACGCCAAACTGGAACTGGCTGAACATCATGTTCGAGACCGTGTTGGAGCCTGCCAGAAAGGCACCCAGCGCCCCTACGGTTGGCGCCAGCAGCGGGTAGATACCACCCACCGCATCCGCGGCCCAGGTGGCCATAGCCAGCGGCATACTGGGCAGGTCCGACAGGTTTACGCCCGAATTGATCAGGATACGAACCATAGGCACGGTGAACAGCAGAACAAAGCCGGCGCTGAGCAACACACCGCCAGACTCTTTCACCGCTGCGTTAAGGGCGCGAAGGTTCATCCGGTGGATAAAGAAAGTGGCCAGCACCACCATCACCAGGATTCCTCCCGGCAGATACAGAGGCTGAATACCCGCGTTGATGCCGGCTTCACCCAGTATGTTCGAGAACGACACCCCCACACTGGTGAATGCCTGCTTGATCGGATCAACCGTACGGCTCAACACCAGAATGAGGCCCACCAGCACGTATGGAACCCAGGCCCGGAAACCACTCATGGGTTTGGCCGCAATCTCTTCCAGCTTCATTTCGATACTGCCCAGCCATTCGGTGGGCCAGTCTTTGCTGTCGGCAAAATCCCAGGTCCGTTTCGGAATCAGGAAACCTTTTTTGGCTGCCGTCGTAACAATCGCCAGGCCAATCAGACCACCCAGCAGCGACGGGAACTCAGGCCCCAGAATGACTCCGGTCAGGGCATAGGGCACAACAAAAGCGATGCCGGCGAACAGCGCAAAGGGCAGGACTTCCAGACCTTCTCTCCAACGTCTGTTTTTACCGAAGAAGCGGGTCATCATGGTGACCATCAGTACCGGCATGATGACGCCCACAAGGGCATGAGTGATGGCGACTTCCGAGGTGATCAGCTGCAGATAGGTATCCCAGTTAGAGCCGAGGGCCTCCAGCCGTTCGGTAATACTGGCACGATCCAGGCCAGTGGTAACCCCCACCACAATCGGGGTCCCCACCGCGCCAAACGAGACCGGGGTACTTTGTACCATCATGCCCAGCATAACCGCTGCCATGGCCGGGAATCCCACCGCCACCAGCAGAGGAGCGGCAATGGCAGCCGGCGTGCCGAACCCGGACGCACCTTCGATAAAGCTGCCGAACAGCCAGACGATGATGATGGCCTGAATCCGACGATCCGGCGTGATGTTGGTAAAGCCTGCCCGAATGGTGGTGATTGCCCCGGAGTGCTTGAGGGTATTGAGCAGCAGGATGGCACCAAAAATGATCCACAACAGACCAATGGTAATCACCAGACCCTGTACGGTGGACGCTAGAATGCGATTGAGGGTCATGTCCCAGGCACCATAGCCAATCAGGGCGGTCACCAGAAACACCACGGGCATCGCGTGGCGAGCAGGCCAGCGCATGCCAATCAGCAGCACTCCGGCCAGAAGGATAGGCGTAAACGCCAGCAGGGCGAGTAATCCGGACGACATTGTCTTCTCCAGGTATTGTTGTTGGATTCTATTTCTGGATAATTGGTATGACCAATTAACAAAGCTGTGCCGAGTACGTTATTTGAGCAGCCCGGTAACTGTCAAAAGGACAAGACTTATACATTGGTCGTATTGCCTGGAAGTTTTGTTGTAAAAACAAGGCTGGACACGGATAAGATTTATTGGTATTACCAATTTTTACCTGCCTAGAGAGGCCGCATGTCGATTAATCAGATTGCCCCCAGACGTCTCGCCGACACCATTGTTGAGCAACTCGAAACCATGATTCTGGAAGGGACCCTAGAACCTGGGCAGCGATTGCCTCCGGAGCGGGTTCTGGCCGAGCAGTTCGGAGTTTCCCGCCCTTCTCTGCGGGAAGCCGTGCAGCGCCTGGCGGCCAAAGGCCTGCTGAAAAGCCGACAGGGCGGGGGCAATTATGTGGCAGAGAATCTGGGCAGCAGTTTCAGCGACCCTCTGGTCGCACTGCTGGAACAGCACCCAGAGGCACACCGTGACTTACTTGAATTTCGACGAACTCTGGAGGGCGACTGTGCTTACTACGCCGCCCAACGCGCGACCGAAGTTGACCTGGCCCGGCTGGAAAAAGCCTGGCAGGAGCTGCAGGCTTGTTACGACAGCCCATCAGCCGGCGACCTGGAAAAGGAGGGTGCCGCCGACGCCCGCTTCCATATGGCCATTGCCGAGGCCAGCCACAACGTCGTGTTGCTACACACCATGCGGAACCTGTTCAGCATGCTCAAAAACAACATTGTCACCAACATAGGCGGCATGTACTCACGCGAAGCCCAGACCCGACAGGGCCTGACCGAACAACACCGGCAGCTCTATCAGGCCATTACTGAGGGCCGCCAGGAAGATGCCAGGGCCATTGCCGGTGAACACATCGAGTTTGTACAGCAGACCATCTCCGAGCGCACCGAGACAGAGCGTCGGCGCAAACGGGCGTTGCGCCGGGAGAAGAGCAACACGGACACCAGGGCCAGGTAACGCTATTGGCGGCTTCTGGTAAACCAGCTATCGGTAGACCGGGAAGTGGCGACACAAATCCACAACCTGCTTACGCACTTTACCCTGTGTCCGGGCCGCCACACTTTGGCCAAGTTCAAGCGCATCCAGAACGTCGCATATCCAGCCAGCCACCCGTTTACACTCTGCAAGACCAAACCCCCGCGTCGTCACCGCGGGTGTGCCGATGCGCAGCCCCGATGTCACGAACGGGGAGCGCCGGTCGCCGGGCACTGAATTTTTATTTACCGTAATGCAGGCGCGCCCCAACGCAGCATCCGCCTCCTTGCCCGAGTAGGGCTTTGACGACAGGTCAAGGAGCATCAGATGGTTGTCCGTCCCCCCGGAAACAATGCGGTAGCCGCGCCGTTCGATCACAGAAGCCATAGCCCTGGCATTCATCACCACCTGGCGCTGATACCCCTTGAACTCAGGGCTTAACGCCTCTTTAAACGCCACCGCCTTGGCGGCAACAACGTGCATCAGCGGCCCTCCCTGAGTCCCCGGGAACACAGCGGAATCGAGCTTTCGGTAAAACGCATCGCTCTGCCCGCTTGCCAGAAGCAGCCCGCCACGGGGGCCACGAAGGGTTTTGTGGGTGGTGCTGGTGACCACGTGGGCATAAGGCAAGGGGTCGGGATACTCACCCGCCGCAACCAATCCGGCAACATGGGCCATATCCACCCAGAAGCAGGCCCCTACCTTATCGGCAATGGCCCGCATTCTGGCCCAGTCCTTATAACGGGAATACGCCGAGAAGCCACCAATCAGCATCTTGGGCCTGGCCTCCAATGCGATTCGCTCCATTTCGTCGTAATCAATCCATCCGGTAGTGGCATCAAGACCATAAGGCACAATTCGGTAGTGCCTGCCCGAGAAGTTGGACGGCATTCCGTGCGTCAGATGCCCTCCCTCCGCCAGATTCATGCCCATCACGGTGTCGCCGGGCTCTGTCAGCGCCAGGAAAACCGCTGCGTTGGCCTGAGCACCGGAGTGTGGCTGAACGTTGGCGTAATCACAGTTAAACAGTGTTCTGGCTCTTTCCAGAGCCAGCTTTTCTGCCACGTCCACGTGTTCACAACCGCCATAGTAGCGTTTGCCCGGATAGCCCTCTGCGTACTTATTGGTGAAAACCGAGTTCTGAGCAGCCATCACCCGCGGGCTGGCGTAATTTTCAGACGCGATCAGTTCAAGGTGCTCTTCCTGGCGGCGCTCTTCACCGCGAATGGCCTCCGCCAACCGGGGATCGAATTCAGAGAGGGAGCAGACGGTGTCACTCATGTTTCAGGTCCTGTTTTCCAATGGGTCTCGGGTCTGTAACGAGGCATTCACAGACGGGCTTCTTCAGTCGCAAGTGTGGCCGGGGAGTCGACGCCAGGAGTTAGCAAACGATCGACACGGTCCACAATGTCGTCAATCTGACGGTCGTCGCAGATCAGAGGGGGCAGGAGCCGGATGATCGAATCGCGGGTTACGGTGATCAGCAAGCGCTGCTCCTCCAACGCCCGACCAACCAACGCCTTGCAGGGCTGATCCAACTCAATCCCGACCATCAGCCCCTGACCGCGAATGGCGATGACGTGGGGATGATCACACAGCGCGCGTTCCAGACCGGAACGCAAACGAACCCCCAGTTCAGCGGCTCGCTCCGGCAAATGATCACGAGCGATAACCTCAAGCACCTTGCAAGCCACCCGGCAGGCTAAAGGATTGCCGCCAAAGGTCGAGCCATGCTGACCGGGAGAGAACAGCTCGGCGGCGGTGCCACGGGCCAGGCAGGCCCCGATAGGAACACCATTACCCAGAGCCTTCGCCAACGTCACCACATCCGGCGCAACACCCGCATGCTGGTAGCCGAACCAGGTGCCCGTGCGACCAAGCCCCGTCTGGATTTCATCAAGCATCAGCAGCCAGCCGCGCTGATCGCAAAGTGCGCGAAGTTCACGCAGGTAGTGCGGACTGAGGGCACGGACACCGCCCTCCCCCTGCACGGGCTCCAGCAACACAGCAACGACATCAGGTTCACACTCGGCAACCTTGCGAACCGCTTCGATGTCGTTGTAGGTCACACGCAGGAAGCCCGGTAATAGCGGCTCAAAGCCTCGCTGACCGGAGGGGTTGCCGGTTGCGGAAAGCGTTGCGATCGTACGGCCGTGGAAACCATTCTCCATCACCACAACTTTTGGTACCGAAATCTGCCGCCGATGACCGTGCAGCCTGGCCAGCTTGAGCGCCGTTTCGTTAGCCTCAGCCCCTGAGTTGCAGAAAAACGCTTTCTGCATCCCAGTCAGCAAACACAGGCGCTCGCCCAGCTGTTCCTGCCAGTCAATACGAAAGACATTGGACGTGTGCAGCAAGCGCCCTGCCTGCTGGACGATCGCATCCGTAATATCCGGATGGGCATGCCCCAGACTGGTCACGGCCACACCCGCTATAGCATCCAGGTATTCAACCCCTTGTTCATCCCAAAGTCGCGCACCGCAGCCACGGACAAAGGAAACGGGCTCACGGGCATAGACCTCCATCAGATGAGACGTCACAGCATGCATGGAAGATCCTCCAGTTCGAATCGGAAAAATAACGTCACTCAGGGTGTCGTTCGCAGGCAGTTGAACAGGCATAGCCATTTGTCAGGCTGGTGCGCCATCCGGCCAGTAGTAGTTGTCCGGTGTCGCCCGGGCACCAAAAATGGCCTGCCCGACGCGCACCACCGTCGCCCCCTCTTCAATGGCCATCTCGAAATCGCCGGACATACCCATCGACAACTCATCCAACCCGATGCCGTTCGGGGCAACCTGCCGCAGCTGGTCCCGCAGGTTGCGTAGCATCACAAAACACGGGCGCACCTGTTCGGCGTTGCTGGAAAAACGTGCCAACGTCATCAGGCCTCGTACCTGCAATGCCGAGAACGCAGGCAACGCCTGAAGAAAGGCGGGCACCTCTGAGGGCGACAATCCGTATTTACTGGCTTCACCGGAGGTGTTGACCTGCACAAACACATCCAGAGACCGACCTTCGGTTTGCAGGCGCCGGTCCAGAGCCGCCGCTAAGCGCAAGCTGTCCAGTGCCTGAAATTCATGAGCAAAACGGGCGACATGCCTGGCTTTGTTGGTTTGCAGGTGGCCAATCACCGACCAGCGCAGATCGGCCAGATCATCAAGGGCATCGGCTTTTCGCTGAGCTTCCTGCACCTTGTTTTCCCCGAAGATCCGGCAACCCGCAGTGTAGGCCAGCCGTAAACACTCCTCAGGCTTGGTTTTACTGACCGGTAGCAGGCGTACCGTGGCCGGGTCACGCCCAACCCGGTGACAGGCAGATTTGATGCGCGTTTGTACCATCGCCAGGTTGTGCCGGAAGTCGGCAACGGTCCTGGCCTGCGGATAGCGTCCATGGTTTTCGTGGAGTGTCTGCGGCGTGCTGGGGTCCGGCATCACTTTGCTCTCCCACCAGACGACACGATTGAGCCAGAGGGCCTCAAAGCTCTCTTTGGCCACCGGCCATTGAGCACCCCGTGGGCAATCAGCCCGATCACCAGCCCCCAGAAAGCACCACCGATACCCAGCAGTGTAATATTGGCGGCAGCAGCCAGAAACGTGATCAGAGAGGCTTCACGGGTTTCCGCTTCGGCCATCGCACTGGCCAGACTGCCACCGATGGTACCCAGCAGGGCCAGCCCCGCCAACGTTGTAATAAACGTTGCCGGAAATGCCATGAATACAGAGGCCAGGGTTACCCCAAAGACACCAACCAGAATGTAGAACACACCTGCAGCAACCCCGGCGATCCAGCGTTTTGACGGCTGTTCGTGGGCTTCTCGCCCCGTACAGATCGCGGCTGTGATTGCGGCAATATTGAACGCATGCGAGCCAAACGGGGCCATTAAGACCGACCCCAGCCCAGTGACGGTCACGATCGGATTTGCACTGGTTCGGAACCCCTCATTACGCAGCACCAACATCCCCGGCATGTATTGTCCCGTCAGGGTGATCATGAACAATGGAAGGGACAGACTCAGCAGCGCATTAAGCGAGAATTCCGGCGCTGTGAACACCGGAGCTGCCAGCTCCAGCCTCAACGCAGACAGGTTCAAGCGATCCTGAAACATCAGAAAGGCCAGCCCCAGTATCAAGAGCGCCACAACCGCATAGCGAGCGGAGAATCGCTTAAACGTTGCGTAGGCCCCGATGAGCACCCCTGCAAGCACCGGATCGATACTCATCCCGCCAAACGCATCAATGCCAAACTGGAGCAGAATACCGGCCAACAGCCCCGCCGCCACACCCGCCGGAATCAAACGAAGGACACGCTCGAACCAACCAGAAAGACCCAGGAGCACAAACGCCATTGCCGACATCAGATAGGCACCCACAGCCTCTTCGTACGTTGTTGTCGCCAAGGCTGTCACAAGAAAGGCCGCCGCTGGCGTGGACCAAGCGGTGATAATGGGTTCCCGGTAAGCACAACTCAGAATGATCCCTGTGATTCCCACGCCAATGGAAACAGACCACACCCAGGAGGCCGTCAGTTCGGGACTGAGCCCAGCCACTTTGGCGGCCTGAAACACCAAAATAAACGTACCGCCATAGTTGACGATAACCGAAATCAAGCCAGCCACAACGGGATGGGCAAGATCACTCCAGTGGACGGACGAACGGGGCGAGGCAAACGACATGGCCGACAGAAACTCCTGAACGGTGAACAAGCTAGTTGAGGAACCTATTTATAGCCGTAAAATGGCTGTATGTTCCCAGCCACTTTTCGCCAAAGGCCCAGACCAATTGTTCAAGCATACCCAACTGGAAACCCTGAAAGCCTGGGTCAGCAACCCCATCCATGAAGCCTTGCCGCTGTATGCGCGAGTCCAACGGGGCATTCGGCAGCTGATCCTTGACGGCATCATCCCCGTGGGCAGACCCCTGCCTGCCTCGCGCGCCCTTGCGAAATCACTGGGGGTCTCCCGGGACACGGTAGAGTCCGCTTACAGTCAACTGCATTCGGAAGGCTTTATTGAGCGCCGGGTTGGCAGTGGCAGTTTTGTCTCCGAGCGTATCCAGCCTCGGCCGAGACACCGCAAAGCCCCGAAAGCGGGCCCGGAAAATGAGCCTGTGCGTCTGAGCCAGCGAGGCTGTGCAATATTCCGGAAGGGCGGCGTTCGAGACTTTCTGGCCCCAAGGGCTTTCGCTCCCGGCGTTCCGGAAACGCGGAACTTTCCACTCCAGATCTGGGAGAAGCTGGAGAGGCAGGTGTTGAAGGACTATGGCACCCGGGCTCTGCTTCACAGCCCGCCTCAGGGTATGGAGCCCTTGCGGCGTGCCATCGCCGACTACGTCAACCTCGAACGCGGCGCCAACGCCACCCCCGAGCGCGTTCTGATAGTGACCAGCTCCCAACAGGCCATGGCGTTATGTGCATCGGTTCTGCTGGACGCCGGCGAGCAGATCTTCATCGAAGACCCCGTGTATCACGGGGCGCGCAAAGCATTTGAAGCCGCGGGGCTGGAGTGCGTCCCGATTCCTCTGGATGCCGACGGTCTTCAGGTGGAGCACCTGCTCAGGACAACCCGGGAATCTGAAACGCCACCCCGGGCGGTCTTCCTGACCCCCTCACACCAGTTTCCGACCGGCGCGACCCTGGCCCTGGACCGACGACTGGCAGTGATCGACTGGGCTCAGCAAAACCAGAGCTGGATTATCGAAGATGACTACGACAGCGAGTTTCACTACGCCGGAAAACCAACGGCCTGTGTTCAGGGGCTTGATCCTCACGAGCGCACGATCTACATCGGCACTTTTACCAAATCCCTGTTCCCAGGGCTTCGCATCGGCTATCTGGTCTTGCCCCCACCGCTGGTCGCTCCCATGACGGTTGCCCGTACGCTGCAGGATGGGCACAGCGCCCCGATACCGCAGCTGACGCTGGCACGTTTCATTGAAGGCGGTCACTTTGGTGCCCATATCCGGACCATGAGAGCCATTTACGCCGAGCGGCGCAACGTCCTGGCGCAACTGATCCAAAGGTATCTGGCAGACTTTCTGGAGCCTCGGGTACCGGCCGGTGGCATGCAGATGCCTTGCGTCTTTACCCG
The DNA here is from genome assembly GCF_000421165.1 of Marinobacter daepoensis DSM 16072. GTDB lineage: Bacteria > Pseudomonadota > Gammaproteobacteria > Pseudomonadales > Oleiphilaceae > Marinobacter > Marinobacter daepoensis. Next base: position 210,656 of record NZ_ATWI01000010.1, on the reverse strand, counting down.
GAATATCCCCGAACGCGACGCCATTGAATCTGCGCACCGTGCCGGAATAGATCTGCAAGGGTTAACCGCCCTGCATGCCTCGGACAGACAAGAGGCGGGCTTTCTGATGGGGTTTGCCGCCCACGCACCCCATGAACAGGAACGTGGCGTCAGAGAGCTTGCGCGGGTGCTGCGCGCCCTGTGCGACTAACAAACCGGTTGCGATGGGACGGGCAGGCAAAAAAAAGCCGGGGAGATCCCCCCGGCCAAGCAATCACACGATGCATCAACACAATGCATTTCGTCCTGATGAGTCTGCACTCTAACCGATCAGCATGACCGTTTTGTGACAACCGGTCTTATTCCGGCCGTTTTTCCCAGATCGTCAGTTCCGAAAAGCTGTGCTGGAACTTGTTGCAGGTCTCACGGATCACGAACGGCAGGCTTCTGGGCTCTGCCAGCAACCGGAAATGGGGGGACAGTACCTCTTTGAGACCGTCCAGTGTTGTATAGGGCTGGCCATCTTTCATAAAACCTCCCAGCCACTCTTCCTTCGGAGTGTATTCCTCCAGCCAGGTATAGGGCGACGCAATGACCAGCAACCCCAGGTCGTTGAGACGCTCATGAATCTGCCAGAGAAACCGTGCTGGTTTATAAAGCCGGTCAATCAGGTTACCCGCCAGGACCAGATCATAATCGCGGTAGTCGTTTCCAAGATTGCAGGCATCGCCCTGATGGAAGGCCACTCGCCGGGCCGCTTCGGTTAATCCAAGGCCTGACAGTGAACGTTCCTGATAGCTGACCAGCTCACCTTCTTCTGGCCGGGCGTAGCGTGCAGCCCCATCACGAACCAGCGCCTTGCATTTGCTGACAAACGTTTCCGAGTAATCGACCCCATCCACATGATCGAAATAACGGGCCAGTTCCAGCGTCCCCCGCCCCACCGCACACCCGATATCCAGGGCCCGACACGTGGCGCGACCATTCATGGCATCCATCGCAGCCCCAACCAGCTCTTTCGGAAAGTTGGCCTCTCCGTGCCAGCTTTCACCAAAATGAAACTCCAGATACTGGGCCAGTGTGTTGTTGTCTTCGTAATAGCCTGACGGCTCAGTCATGGTTTTCTCCAGATTCCGGCCGCGGTGGCTTGAGGTCGCCCGGGCCCGGGTAAAGGGGTTCAACCAGAGGGACCAGCCCTTTGGCTTCATCAATAAACAACTGCAAATGAGGAAACGGTATCTCGATATCGGCGGCATCCAGGGCTTCTTTGATCTGCTCCAGAACATCGGCCATGATGCCGGGCTGCACATCCAGATTATCCGGCGTGATCCAGATTTTCACCTCAAGATCGACCGACGAATCCCCCAGGCTCTTCATCACCACCCGCGGCTCCATGCCCGCAGACTGAAGCACCTCAGGGTGTCCAAACAACACCGGCATGATCACCTCCCGGGCGGTACTCGCCGATTCCTTGTAGGCAATCCCAACCGGAATATTCAGCCGCGTAGCCCCTTCCGCGCTGTAGTTGACGATCTCCGACGAAGCGACGTTATCGTTAGGGATCATGGTAAAGATATTATCCCGGGTTCGCAGCCAGGTGGTCCTCAGAGCGATTTTCACCACTTTGCCGTCCTGGCCGTTAATGGTCACCCAGTCACCGATCCGGAACGGGCGCTCAATCAGCAGGGTAATGCCGGCAATAAAATTAGACAGCGTGGACTGAGCGGCAAAGCCCACCGCAATCCCGACAATGCCCAGCCCCGCGACAATCGAGATTACATCAAATCCGAACTGGGACAACACGGTCACCCCGGCGAAGGTGATGGTAAGTACCGAAAACAGGTTTTCGACCAGCTGCCGGATGGAAGGGTCCAGCCGATAGCGCTTCATGGCATCCCGGATCAGCCGGCCAAGCAGCAACCAGGCAACAAAAAAAGCGAGTGCCATCAGACCCGCTCTTGCCATTGCTTTGAGCAGCTCCGGGGCCGCACCAAACTGAGCCATAATCACCAGAACCCCACCCAACCCGAACAGATACCGGACCCCGGTTCGACCATGGACGAACCAGAGGTGCGACGTACGCTGCTTGCCCACCACAACGCGGGCCAGGCTGATCAGCACGCCGTACACCGCCATCAACAGTCCGAGATAGATCACCGAGATCAGCAACTGGCTGAGGATATGAACCGCAAATTCGCTCCAGTCGCTCTGGCCATTGGCGAACGCACGGGCAGTATCTGAAAGGTTTTGCTCTATCTGAGCGAGCACGGAATCCAACAGGTTCTCAGGCATTTTGGCCCCTTTTCGGAACGTCTGGCCGAAACACGTTCTGTCCCGGCAGCTCTTACTGTCAGGGTAGACGGTTATTCCACCCGCGACAGAACCGGCACCCCGATGCCGGATTCTCTTTCCCGCGCTCCCGGGCTACCCTTGAAGGCATAACAACCCGTCTCCATGACTGGTCACGCCATCAACCGAGCTCAGCATCAGGAGTACCATGCCAGCACCCATTCCCTACTCACTGCTAGAACTGGCCTCCGTGCGCGAAGGTGACTCCGTTGCCACCACGCTGGCTAACAGCGTCCGTTACGCACAACACGCCGAAACCCTCGATTTCCGCCGTTTCTGGTTGGCGGAACACCACAACATGGAGGGCATTTCCAGTTCGGCCACCTCGGTTCTGGTGGGGCACATTGCCGGGAAGACCCAGCGACTCCGGGTCGGCTCCGGCGGTGTCATGCTGCCCAACCACCCGCCACTGGTCATCGCCGAACAATTCGGCACTCTGGCATGCCTGTACCCGAACCGGATCGACCTTGGTCTCGGCCGGGCTCCAGGCACCGACCAGATCACCGCGCGGGCCTTGCGCAGGGATGGCCTTGGGGCTGAACAGTTCCCGGAGGACGTTGCCCGCCTGCAAAGCCTTCTGGGCCCGCTCCAGCCCGGACAGCCCGTGAAAGCCATTCCCGGGGCAGGCACCAACGTCCCCATCTGGCTGCTGGGTTCCAGCTTGTACAGTGCACAACTGGCCGCCCTGAAGGGGCTGCCCTATGCCTTCGCCGGCCACTTCGCACCACGCCTGTATCGGGAAGCCCTGCGGGTATACCGGGATAACTTCCAGCCCTCCGCGCAGCTTGAGCAGCCCTACGCCATGCTGTCGCTTCCCGCCGTCCCGGCGGAATCCAAAGAAGAAGCCAGATTCCTGGCCACCACCAGTTACCAGCGCATTCTGTCCCTGTTCCGGGGACAACCCCTCTGGATGAAACCCCCGGTCGAGAGCATGGACGACCTGTGGTCCCCATCGGAAAAAGCCGGCGTGAAGGATTTCCTGAAGCTCCAGGTTCAGGGCAACCCTCAGGACCTTCGCCTGCAACTGGACGAACTCCTCTCGGACATCCAGGTGGACGAACTGATGTTCACGATCGACATTCACGACCCGGACAAACGCCGCCGGGCCCTCGATATACTGGCCACCACCCGCGGAGCAGGCGCCCCGTTCCAGACCACATGCCATCAGGGGGAAACTGACTCATGACACGTCCCGACTATTACGTTTTCCTCTCCCACGGGCTCGAAAGCGGTCCCGGAAGCACCAAAATACAGGCCCTGAAGGCGGTCGCCGACGAGTTCGAGGGCGTGTACGCAGAGTCCGTGGACCATCGCAGCACCAAAGACCCCGGCCAGCGCCTCGAGCAAATGGCGCAGGCGATGTCGGACGCCGGGGCCGATCCGAGCCGGACAGTGCTCGCCGGCTCCAGTATGGGCGGATGGGTGTGTGCCCGAACCAGCGAACGGACACCGGTACTGGGGTGTTTTATGCTCGCCCCGGCCCTCGCACTGCCGGGCTATCCGGAATCACACCCGGTGCTCAACGCACACCACGCGTGCCTCATCCATGGCTGGCAAGACAATGTAGTACCTGTAATGCCGGTTATTGAACTGGCAAGGCAACAGCAGATTGAGACCCTTATTCTGGCGGACGGTCACCGGCTGGAGAACAGCGTTCAAAGGGTCGCGAATGAGTTCAGAAAGTTTCTCTCAGCGTGTTTTGAAAAACCGAATCCATCCTGAATTCATGCACTTGCGACTCGCGTTATTCCAATCCTGCAGAACAGGTTATTTCCCCGGATTCCTTGCGAAAACGACTTTGTTTTGCCAGTCTTTAAAAGCGTAACAATGGATTAACGTAAAATAACGAGCGGAGACCACCCGATGAGCAGCACACGTAAATTCAGGAAACTGGCTGGTATTTCAGCGCTGGCGTTCGCCGGCCTGACGGCAGCAAACGCCGTGAATGCAGCCAACTGGCGCTATGCCCATGAAGAATACGAAGGCGACGTTCAGGACGTATTCGCTTACAAGTTCAAAGCGTACATCGAAGAGAACTCTGACCACACTCTGCAGATTTATCGCTTCGGTGAGTTGGGCGAATCCGACGACATCATGGAGCAGACCCAGGCAGGCATCCTGAATTTTGTGAACCAGTCCCCGGGCTTTACCGGCTCGCTGATCCCCGAAGCCCAGATTTTCTTCATCCCGTACCTGATGCCAACCGACATGAACACGGTCATCAAATTCTTCCGGGAATCTGAAGCGATCAACGAAGACTTCCCGGAACTCTATTCCGAAAAAGGCCTGGAATTGCTGAAGATGTACCCGGAAGGCGAAATGGTCGTTACGGTTGACGAGCCCGTCACCTCACCGGAAGAGTTCAGCAACAAGAAAATCCGGGTGATGACCAACCCCCTGCTGTCTGAAACCTACTCAGCCTTCGGCGCCACACCGACGCCTCTGCCCTGGGGTGAGGTTTACGGCGCCCTTCAGACCAACATGATTCAGGGCCAGGAAAACCCGATCTTCTGGATCGAGTCCGGCGGACTGTACGAAGTCTCCCCGAACCTGATCTTTACCGGCCACGGCTGGTTCACCACGGCCATGATGGCCAATCAGGACTTCTACAACGGTCTGTCTGACGAAGACAAGAAGCTGGTTCAGGATGCCGCTGATTTCGCCTTTGAGGAAATCATCGTGCACATTGACGGCCTGGCTGACAAAGCGCTGGAAAAAATCCAGGCGAACAGCGACGAGGTCACGGTGACCCGTCTGAACGACGAACAGATTGAAGCGTTCAGAGCCCGGGCACCTCAGGTGGAAGAGAAGTTCATCGAAATGACCGGCGAAGATGGTGCAGAGCTGCTGGAGCAGTTCAAGGAAGACCTGAAAGACGTTCAGAAGGACTGAACCTCACCTCACGGCTGCTATCCCTGACTTTGGAATGGCAGCCCCGCTTTCACCCCGCCCCGCCGGGGATCCGTCCCGCCGGGAGCGACATGTTCTGGAGCAGAACCCATGTCCGAGAACTCCCAGGAGATCGAAGACGATACTGGCCACTATGAGTCCGGTTTGCCCGGATTTCTGGGCACCATCGACGTCTGGATTTCAAAAATCGAGGCCGTCATGCTTGCCGCTGGCGTGCTGTTGATGGCCATCAACACCTGCGCAAACGTCATTGCCCGCTTCGTCTTCAGTGAAGGCCTGTTTTTTTCCGGTGAAATCAACCGGATACTGATTATTCTGATTACCTTTGCAGGGATTGGCTACGCCGCCCGGCACGGTCGCCACATCCGGATGTCAGCGCTCTACGACGCCTTTCCGACCAAAGGCCGTAAGGTGCTGATGATCATCATCGCCCTGTTCACGTCTGTGGTGATGTTTTTCCTGTGCTACTACTCGTTCGAATACATCCAGACCCTGCACAGCCGCGGCCGAATCCTGCCAGCGCTTGGCTTTGAGATCTGGTGGATCTACATCTGGGCGCCCGTGGGCTTTGCCATCACCGGCATCCAGTACCTGCTGACGGCCATCAAGAATTTCACCACCCGGGATGTTTATCTGTCGACCGGTGTGATTGATGGTTACGCCGACACCGAAACGGAAGTGTGACGCAGCGTGAATCCATAGGTTAAGGAAAGACACACCATGGCAACAATTATGATGATCATCATGATCGGGCTGCTGCTTCTCGGCTTCCCGATGATGATACCGCTGACCACCGCAGCCGTGGTCGGCTTTGTAATGATGTTTGACGGCTTCGGCCAGATGGGCACATTCATCCAGCAGATGATGGGTGGCATCCGGCCGGCGTCGTTGATCGCCGTTCCGATGTTCATTCTCGCCGCAGACATCATGACCCGGGGTCAGTCCGCTGACCGCCTGATCAATATGGTCATGGCCTTTATCGGCCACATCAAAGGTGGCCTCGCCATCAGCACCGCCACCTCCTGCACACTGTTCGGCGCGGTCTCCGGCTCCACCCAGGCAACGGTCGTCGCGGTTGGCTCCCCATTACGCCCGAAAATGCTCAAGGCCGGCTATTCAGACCCGTTCACTCTGGCACTGATCATTAACGCCAGTGACATCGCCTTTCTGATTCCACCCAGCATCGGCATGATCATTTATGGCGTTATTTCAGAAACCTCCATCGCCGAACTGTTCATTGCCGGTATCGGCCCGGGCATCCTGATTCTGGTGATGTTCTCCGTCTACTGCCTGATCTACGCCTACAAGAACGATGTGCCAACCGAGGCCAGGGCAACCTGGAGAGAGCGGGCCCTGTCGGTGCGCGATGCCTCCTGGCCGCTGATGTTCCCGGTTATCATTGTGGGCGGCATCTACGGAGGTATTTTCAGCCCGACGGAAGCCGCCGCGGTCTGCGTTCTTTACGCTTTCCTGCTGGAGTTCGTGGTCTTCCGCTCCCTGAAACTGACCGACATCTATAAGATCGCCAAGTCCACTGGTCTGATCACCGCCGTGGTCTTCATTCTGGTCGCCGTTGGCAACGGTTTCTCCTGGATCATTTCGTTTGCCCAGATCCCCCAGAGCATTCTGGAAGCGGTGGGCGTGAATGAAGCCGGGCCGGTCGGCGTTCTGATCGCTATCTGTGTGGCTTTTTTTGTCGCCTGCATGTTCGTGGACCCCATCGTCGTCATTCTGGTTCTGACGCCCATTTTCGCACCAGCCATCCAGGCTACCGGCCTGGACCCGGTTCTGGTTGGCGTACTGATCACTCTGCAGGTTGCCATCGGCTCGGCCACGCCACCCTTTGGCTGTGACATCTTTACTGCGATTGCAATCTTCAAGCGACCCTATATGGAAGTGATCCGGGGCACCCCTCCGTTCATCTTCATGCTGGTGGCAGCTGCAGGCCTGATCATCGCATTTCCTGAAATCGCTCTGTTCCTGCGTGACATCGCCTTCAGGGATTGAGTCCACAGCCAATGACCAAAGGAGAACAGCATGTTTAAACGGATCCTGGCCGCTGTGGACGGCTCAAAAACCTCTCTCAAGGCGCTGGATAAAGCCATTGAGCTGCAAAAACTGATCCCGGACGCCGAGATCTTTATTCTCTGCGTCTACAAACACCACAGCCTGTTTGAGGCATCCCTCTCTATTGGCCGCCCCGACGACATGGATATCCCGGACAAAGTGCTGTCGGAGTATGCCAAAGGCGTGGTCAATCACGCCAAGGAGCTGGCCAGGGAGCACGGCGCAACCAAAGTTCGGGGTTTCGTCAAAGCCGGTCGCCCCTCCAAAGTCATCGTCAAGTTTGCCCAGGACAAGGAAGCCGATCTGATTGTCGTTGGCACCAAAGGCACCAACAGCGATAAAGACGGTACCTTTCTGGGCAGCGTCTCTCACCGGGTCGCTTCCCAGGCAAAATGCCCGGTACTGGTCGTCTGAACCGGTAAATAGCCCCCCACCCATTGCCGGGCAACACAATAAGCCTTGCCCGGCAATCGCGGATATCCGCAGTCTGCTCGTTTTTTAAGCGTGCTAGACTGCCCCTCCTCTCATTACTTTTCATTCACAAATCCCAAGGCGTCTACCCATGACTCCCGTTGTTGACTTCCTCAACTCCATTATCTGGGGCTATGTTCTCCTTTACGGCCTGCTGGCGGTCGGTATTTTCTTTACCATCCGCCTGGGCTTTCTTCAGTTCATCCATTTTGGCGAAATGCTGCGGGCAATTCGCGGCTCCCGAGACAGCGACGTGCACGGCATCTCACCGTTTCAGGCGCTTTGCACCAGCCTCGCCTCCCGGGTAGGCACCGGCAACCTGACCGGTGTTGCAGTGGCTCTTTACATGGGCGGAGCCGGCGCGATTTTCTGGATGTGGCTGGTGGCTCTCGTTGGTATGGCGACGGGGTACGCCGAGAGTACCCTGGCTCAGCTTTATAAGGTCCGGGACGGCAAAGGTCAGTACCGTGGCGGCCCGGCCGTCTATATCGCCAAAGGACTGAAAGCGCCCTGGGCGGCGGCCATTTTCGCGGTCTGCCTGATCATTTCTTTCGGGCTTGTTTTTAACGCCGTACAGGCCAACGCGATTGCCGATGCCATGGAGGGCGCCTTTGGTGTCTCCAAGCTGAGCGTCGGTGTGGTCGTCGCCATCTTCGCGGGCATTGTCATCTTCGGGGGCCTGCGCAAGATCGTCCGGTTTGCGGAATTTGTGGTGCCGTTCATGGCCGGCGCCTATGTGCTGCTCGCCCTCGGCGTCATGGTCGTGAATATTCAGGAGGTCCCCGGTATTCTCTCCCTGATTGTCAAAAGCGCGTTTGGTCTTCAGGAAGCTGCCGGCGGAGCCGCAGGTTCGGTGACGGCCGCCATGCTGAATGGGATCAAGCGGGGCCTGTTTTCCAATGAAGCTGGTATGGGCTCCGCCCCGAACATCGCCGCGACCGCCACACCGGCCCCACACCACCCTTCCTCTCAGGGCTTGGTGCAGGCATTCGGGGTCTTCGTGGACACCATTGTGGTGTGTACCGCAACCGCCGTGATGATTCTGCTCGCGGGCGTTCTGCAACCCGGCTCCGAAGTGACCGGCACCCAACTGACCCAGCAGGCCCTGGAAGTTCATCTGGGCGAGTTCGGGGGTTACTTCATCGCCGTCGCAATCCTGTTCTTTGCCTTCACCTCCATCGTGGCAAACTACACCTACGCAGAGAACGCTCTGGTCTATCTGAAAGGCGGCAATACCCTTGGCCTGACGCTTCTTCGGCTGGCGGCGCTGGCGATGGTCGTCTGGGGTGGCTACGAAGCGGTCAAAACCGTGTTCAACGCGGCCGACGCCTCTATGGGACTGATGGCCACCATCAACCTGATTGCCATCGTTCTGTTGTCTGGAACCGTCGTGAAACTGACCAGAGACTACCTTGCCCAGCGCAAGGAAGGGAAAGTCCCGCACTTCCGGTCAAAAGACTATCCCGAACTGCACGAGAAAATTGACAGCAATATCTGGCACTGAGGATCAGGGCGTCGCCGCCACCACCCGGTTGCGGCCCGCCTCCTTGGCCTCATACAGCGCCATGTCTGCTGCCCGGAACAAGCCTTCAAACGCCGGGCAGTTCTCCGGCCAGCAGGCAATACCCGCAGAAATGGTCAGATACCCCAGGTGCTCCCCCCGATGTTCAATTCGCTCGGCGGCAATCGCACCCCGAAGCTGCTCGGCCCGGTACCGGGCCTCCTCCAGAGAGGCCCCGGGCATCAGTACCGCGAATTCTTCACCACCATAGCGACACACCGTATCACTGCCGCGAAAGCAGGCACCAAGCAGTTTCCCCACCCTTCGCAGTGCCTGATCCCCAGCCTCATGCCCGTGGCAATCGTTGAAGCGTTTGAAGTGATCGATATCGAAAATCAGCAGGCTGAGCGACCGCTCCGAGCGAACCGACACTTCCCGCTCATGCCGGAAGAGTTCGTCGAAGTGGCGCCGGTTCTTCAGGCCCGTCAGGCTGTCTTCGTATGAAAATTTCTGCAATTCAGCCCGAAGCGCCAGGCCGGACAAGGTAATCCCGATTTTTTCAACAGATTGATGCACCCAGCCAATCACCCGAAGACTGCCATAGTCTTTGAGCTCATCAGGTAGCTCTGGCCGCTCCAGTGCCAGCACCCCCTCGGGCTCTGGGCCGGAGTGTCCGGATTCCACACGCAGAAAGAAGTACAGTTGCAGCGGCAGTTCATCGCTGCGCACGGGTAAAACGGTTTCCGTTATCCCGGAGAGCCCCTGGCCCAGAGCCAAGGGGAAAGCTCCGGCGCGAGCTTCTCCCCACTGAGTCTGGCACTCGTATCGCCCATTCTGGCCTCTGCGGTAAAAACCGCCCGCTATGGGAAGATAAAGTTCCGGCATGGCTCTGAGCAGGCCCTCAAACGCCTCTTCAATCCCGGCACAATCCTGCAAGGCCGCAATAACATCTGCAAACTTCTGGCTTTTCTTGCTTTCAAGCGCCAACAGCCGGCCCCGGGCCACTTCACGAGCCGCCAAAGCCTCCGCTCGGGCGGTGCGTTCCCGGACTTTCTGCTCAAGCCGGGCCGTCAGTTGATGCAGCGCTCTCTGGGTACGCCCAAAATGCCAGACAGAAATCCCGATCACCGCCAGTGAAAACCCCAAGGCTCCCCAACTGACCGGCACCCGCCCCCAGGGCAGGAAACCATGCGCCACAGCCATGTCCAGGATCAGGAGCGCGACAAACCCTCCACAGGCCAGCAGCAGAATCTGCTGCTCCCGATAGAGGCCTGAGAACTGTCGAACGGCCACCATCGCAATCAGCAACAGGGAAACCACCAGCACGGCATCAAACACCGGGAACGTCGACGACAGCGCCACCAGGCCACCCAGAGCCCCGACAACGGCTCCCACGGCATACACAAGGTGAAACCACATCAGCCCACGAATCAGTCCTGAACGCTGTTTTCCTAGCCATTGGGCCAACAGCAAGGTGAGCGCGACGGGAATGAGATAGTAGGACGCTGCCGCCAGGTAGTCCCAGAACAATGGGCGATAGAGCAACAACAGGCTGGCCTGGCTCTCCGCCAGCAACATGACGGCAACCAGCGATGAAAACAGGGCAACCGTCGCCAGGCTTTTCTGACCGCGCTGGATGCAAGCAAATACCAGGGCAAGACCGGCAATCAGGGCCGACAGGGCTGACACAATCAGGTCTTCCGCAGACTGGCTGAGAATATACAGTGTGAGATCCGGGGGTTCGGTAATCGCCACCTCACCCCACAAGCCAATGTCGGTGTAATCGGAAAACACCCGGAAGTAGAGCGTTTCTCCTTCATAGTCATCCGGCAGCTGAATCTCGTGCCAGGGCCAGCCCTCAAACGCCCCGCGCCCCTCGCCCTCAAACGTTCCGTACTGATACAGTCGCTCTCCCCGGAACCAGACCTGAACAATGATGTCCACGCTGTACACATAGAGCACGGGATGGAACCAGTTGCCCTCCGGCAGGGTCACACGAAACCAGGCGTAATCGCGACCATCACGGCCGGGAGGGTTAGAGGGGAAACCAATGTCATGCCACTGATCGGGCGCGTCTTCAAACAACCAGGCAGGAGTGCCGTCGGCCAGAACCGGAGAGTCGCCCCAGCGGTATTGCCAGCTTTCGTCGAGAGGCTGCATGGCAGCCGAGGCGGCGGATGAAAACCACAGCCCGCAGGCAGCGAGCACCAACAGCACCACGAATTGGGAATGGGAAGCTCGCAACGTAAAACCTGCGTCTGGTTAGTAGTACTGTAAGTATAAACCGTTACCGGCAGGCGCCAGAACTTTCTCAGCGTTTTTGTCGAAGCGTCGTCAGCGCAAGCAAGGCAGACACCAACATCAGAAACAGGGCCACGGCGTTCAGCACCGGAGTTGAGCCCTCACGCAAGCGATTGAACAATGCAACGGTGAGCGGGGTATCGCTGCCCGTAAGCATTACGGTGGTATTAAAGTTCTCAAACGACATCAGAAACGCCATCGCTGCCGCCCCAAGAACAGAGGGCAACAACCACGGAAAAGTGACGGTAAACCAGGCAACCAGGGGTGTGGCGCCAAGGTTCAGGGCTGCTTCCTCCAATTGCCGGTCAAACTTGCGCAAACGGGCGGCAATCACCAGCGTGGCCAGCGTGGTTATAAACGCCACCTGCCCCATTACCAACAGAGTGAGCCCCGGACGGAAGATATCCAGCTCAAGGCCCCAGAGGCGCGACACGTCATTGGCCATACCGCTGTAGAACACCAGAATCGACACACCAAGAATGACGCCAGGAATGACCAGGGGCAGCAGCATCAGTAAATAGAGCAACTCTTTACCGCGAAATTCCAGACGTTCAAACAGAACCGCATTCACACACCCCAGCGAGACGCTGCCCAGCGTCACCCAGAAGGCAATCTTTGCACTCACCCAGAGCGCACTGAGCAAACCGTCATCGTGGAACAGCCCGGTACGGCCACCTTCCCCCCCAGCCAGATACCAATCCAGCGTAAAACCCTGCCAGGGCAGGGACGGAAAGGGCGAGTCGTTGAAGGCGAAAACCGCGGTGACCACCAGAGGCAAAGCCAGGTACACGAAAAATGCCAGCAGATAGGCCAGATAGACGCCATCAAACAGTCGGGATCTGGGGACAGAACGAATCATCGCTTCACCCCATCACTTTCCGCAGCGACTGCCCACTCAGCTTCAGCCCGAGCCAGACAATCAGCGACGAGAGAAACAGCAACAACACCCCGAGAGCCGCGCCCTGCTCCCAATTGAACCGGGTAATGAACTGAGTAAAGATCTGCTCGGTAAACCAGGCGCTGTCCTTACCCCCCATCAGATTCGGGGTGAGGTAACTGCCGAGTGTCAGCATAAAGACGACGATACAACCGGAGACAATCCCCGGCATGGCCCAGGGCACCACGACTTCGCGCAAGACCGTCAGGTGGCCCCCCCCCAGATCGTAACCAGCTTCCACCAGATTCTCATCCAGCCCATCGAGCGTGGTGACCAGAGGCACTACCATGAACAACAAACCGTTGTAGACCAGACCGATGATCACCGCGACATCGTTGTACAACATCTCCACCGGCCCATCGGCCCATCCAAGCGCCTGCAGCCAGGCGCTGAAAACGCCACTCTCCCGAAGCAGAATCATCCAGCCGTAAGTACGGACTAACTCACTCGCCCAAAAGGGTATCAGGCACGCCAGAAAGAGCAGCCCTTTGGCGCGCCCGCGGGCCAGCCGGGCGATGTACCAGGCGATAGGAAAAGCGACCAGCAGGGTCAGAAACGTGGTAAACAGCGACATCACGCCCGTGCGCAGGAAGGTACGCCAATAATAGGACTCTCTGAAAAAGTTCTGATACTGCTCCAGCCCCCACGCCAGGGTGTCCCAGCTTTCCCGAACCTGGAATGACACCCGCAGCATCTGAAGATGCGGCACCAACACCAGCAAGGTAATCCAGAGCAGAAAAGGCGTCAGCAGCAGCCAGAGCGACAGTCGGCCGGCAGAGGCATTCACAGGGAACCTACTCCGAACACGCAGGCCAGCGCCGGGTCCCAGGCCAACGGCAGGTGGGCATCCGGCACCAGACCGGGGGCCGAGCCGTCCTGGGGCAGTCTGGCAAAGATCGGTTGGCCGAGGTGTTCGGCCTCCACCCGGCTGTTTGCGCCGTCAAACAGGGTGGCCCGAACCCGGGCGTTCAGGGACGAAAAACCAGCTGGAGAATCTGCGCCGGTAAAAACCAGCGACTCCGGGCGGATATAGAGCTCAGCCAGAGCCCCCGGGCCAAGACCCTCCGAAGCCAACCGGCCATGCACCACGGAGCCGTCTTCCAGCCGCAGACTGGCCAGCCCGTCAGCTACCGACACCACCTTGCCCGCCAACCGGTTGTTGTCACCCACAAAACCAGCGACAAACGGCGTCGCAGGCTCACGGTAGAGAACCTCCGGTGGCGCCACCTGATCGAACCGACCGTTTCTCATGACCGCCACCTGATCCGACATCACCATGGCCTCGGACTGGTCGTGGGTGATGTAAACAAACGTGGTGCCAAACGCTTTCTGCAGGTGCTTGAGCTCAATCTTCATTTGCTCACGCAGCTTCAGATCAAGTGCGCCAAGGGGCTCATCCAGCAACAAGAGGGTGGGCTCCAACACCAGGCAACGCGCCAGAGCCACCCGCTGACGCTGGCCACCCGACAAGTCCTGCGGGTTCCGGTTTTCCAACCCGGGCAGCCCAACCTGTTCCAGCACCCGGGCAATGCACCGGCGGCGCTCTGCGGCGGGCACTTTTTTACGCTTGAGGCCATAGCCGATATTGTCGCCCACCGTCATCGTGGGAAACAGCGCCAGATGCTGGAATACCATGTTCACGGGGCGTTTATTCGGCGCCACGTCATTCATTCGTTGCCCGCGAATGAAAATGTCACCTTCGTCGGGCCGGTCAAATCCCGCCAGCAGCCTCAGCAGTGTGGTCTTACCACACCCAGAAGGGCCAAGGATGGAAAAGAACGTGCCCGCAGGCACATCCAGAGAAATGTGATCCACCGCCGCATGGCCGGCAAAGCGGCGGACCAGGCCGCTACAGGACAGGTCAGACTCGGTTATCATAGAGTTTTCAGTTAGCCGCCTGTACCCGGTCCAGGACCTGCCCTTCCAGAGATTCCAGCCCCGGCGGCACGGGCGGATACCATTTGATGTTGTTGATGGCCTGCTCATCAAAGCTCGCCCGGTAGGCATCCCGCAGATCGGCCTTCACAAACTCATCCGCACCCTTGGACGCCGTAAAATTACCGGACGCATTGGTGATTCTGGCCGCAATCTCCGGCTGCATCACAAAGTTGATCCACTTATACGCAGCCGCTTCGTTTTCACTGCGCCGGGGAATGGCAAAGGTATCGATCCAGCCCAATGCCCCGGATGCAGGCGCAACAAAGCGAATGTCCGGGTTCTCCGCGCTCAGTTTCCAGCCTCCGGCATCCCAGGCCATCGCGGCCACCACCTCACCGGTTCTCAGCAGGGACAGCAACTGATCGCCCCCGGTCCAGTAGGTTTTCACCTTGGCTTTGCAATCAATCAGAGTGTCTTCGACTTTTGCCATGATGGACTGGTACTCATCGCGATCATCATACGCAGCGAACGGGTCCATCCCCATGGCGAAGGCAAAGCCCATCAACGTTGGCCGCTTCAGACGGTAACTGACCTTGCCCGCAACCTCTGTGGCACACAGATCGGTATAGTCTGTTACGGTATCCGCCACGGACTCATGCACAATCAGCCCGCTGGTCCCCCAGACCGACGGCACCCCGTAAGACTGCCCGTTCAGTGCCGTCGCGGCCTGGGTGGCTTTCACCATGGACGGCTGGAGCTGGTCGGTCTTGATCTGACCATAGTCGATCGGCTTGTAGATATTGAACTGGCGCTGGACACCCACGATCCGGTCCTGGCTGGGCTGAGCCAGATCAAACCCGGCGCCGCCGGTAGCGCGCAGCTTGGAAATCATGTCCTCGTTGTTCGACAGGGTAATTTTGACATCAATGCCGGTTTCTTCCTCAAACTGGGCCACCACATCATCCGGGGCATAGCCCCCCCATGTGATCAGGCGGAGCTCCTCGGCATTAACCACACCGGATACGCCCAGCGCCGCCACCAGAGACCCCGTAAACAACAGCTTCTTACCCTGCGAACCTTTCATGTCAAATCCTTGTGCAAAGAATGGTGTAAAGCAATCGCCATCAGACAGACCCAAGGACGTTATAGACCATAAATGACAGTTTTGTGAAGCTTCCGAGCCCCTCCGATCACTGTCATCAAACCATCATCAAACCGACTTAGTGTGCCGCCAGACTCATCCGAAATTAACCCTGAGGATACCGAACATGAACAAGTTTCTGACCCTGACCTGCGCGGCCATGCTGACGCCGGTTCTCGCCCATGGCGCGTTCCAGCTCGACAGCCGTTACCAGGACACCGACGGCGATCTGGTGGCCGACATCCCGACCGAAGCCTCTAAACTGGTGGACCCGTCCACGCTGGTGTTTGCCTACACGCCGGTCGAAGATCCGGCGGTTTACAAAGAAGTCTGGTCTGAGTTCCTGGACCACCTGGCCGAGACCACAGGCAAGAAAGTTCAGTTCTTCCCGGTCCAGTCCAATGCTGCCCAGATTGAAGCCATGCGCGCAGGGCGTCTGCACATTGCCGGTTTCAACACGGGCTCCAACCCGCTGGCCGTTGCCTGTGCCGGTCTGCGTCCGTTCACCATGATGGCGGCAGCTGACGGTTCCTTCGGCTACGAGATGGAGATCCTCAGCTACCCGGGTTCCGGCATTGAGAAGGTCGAAGACATTCGCGGTAGCGAGATGGCGTTCACCTCTCAGACGTCCAACTCCGGCTTCAAGGCCCCGTCTGCCATTCTGAAGGCCGACTACAACATGATCGCTGGTGAAGACTTCGAGCCGGTGTTCTCCGGCAAGCACGACAACTCGATTCTGGGCGTGGCCAACAAGGACTACCCCGCGGCAGCGGTTGCCAACTCCGTTCTCAAGCGCATGCTGCGCCGGGATGTAGTGAGCGAAGACCAGCTGGTCAGCCTGTACAAATCCCAGACCTTCCCGACAACCGGTTACGGCATTGCCCACAACCTGACCCCGGAACTGCAGAAGAAAATCCAGGAGGCATTCTTCTCCTTTGAGTGGGAAGGAACCGCACTTGAGGAAGAGTTCTCCAAATCCGGTGAGGCCCAGTTCGTGCCCATCACCTTCAAGAACCACTGGGAAGTGATCCGTAAGATCGACGCCGCCAATGGCGTGGAATACAACTGTCGTTAATCAGTCAGGCGGTACTACGTGTTAAAACTGGATAAGGTTTCCAAAACCTACAAAACGGGTGACAAGGCCCTCCACAATGCCTGTTTCGAGGTTCCTTCGGGACAGGTGGTGGGCCTGATCGGTCCCTCGGGCGCCGGTAAATCCACGCTGATCCGCTGTATCAACCGTTTGGTGGAGCCCTCATCGGGCTCCATCACTCTGGGTGATACCGAGCTGACCGGCCTGAGCCGGCGGGAGCTACGCCGGGCACGGCGGCGAATCGGCATGATTTTTCAGGAATACGCTCTGGTCGAGCGACTGACCGTGATGGAAAACGTACTGTCTGGCAGGCTCGGGTACATGCCGGCCTGGCGGTCCTACTTCCGCAAGTTCACCGGCGATGACATTGCGCTGGCGTTCTCACTTCTGGACAACGTTGGTCTGGCTGACCATCACAACAAGCGGGCCGATGCCCTGTCCGGCGGACAACGGCAACGGGTGGGTATCGCCCGGGCTCTGGAACAGAACCCGGAGCTGCTGCTGGTGGATGAACCCACCGCATCCCTGGACCCGAAAACCTCCCGGCAGATCATGCGACTGATCCGAAGCGCCTGCCAGGAACGCAATCTGCCCGCCATCATCAACATTCACGACGTTCTGCTGGCCCAGCAGTTCTCTGACCGCATCATCGGCCTGCGTGCCGGTGAAATCGTGTTTGATGGGCCCCCGGACGCCCTGACGGACGACGTGCTGACGACCATCTACGGTGATGAAGACTGGACTCAACTGCGGGGTGAGAATGGTTCCGGAGATCAAGGCGAGGACGCCTCCGGCGTTGATCTGATGGAGAGCGCGTGATGCCCGGCAAGTCCACTGCACACACCTACCCCAGACATTGGAAACGCCCCCCACTGCTTCTGACTCACCCGTTCTGGCGCAAGGTTATCCTGCTGGGCGGGCTGGTTTACCTAATTCTGGCCATCCAGACCATCGAGGTAGACTGGCAGCGGGTGTACCTCGGGCTTGAACGGGGCTGGCGCTTTGTTCAGGGCTTTCTGGTGCCCGACTTCACCTCCCGATGGAACGACATCTACGCAGGCCTGCTGGAAAGCCTGACCATGACTGTCACATCCACGGTCGCCGGCATTCTGGTGTCTGTGCCGATCGGGATCGGCGCTGCCCGGAACCTTGCACCGGCACCGGTTTACCTGGCCTGCCGGGGCATCATCACCGTATCCCGGTCGTTTCAGGAAGTGATCATTGCCATCCTGTTGGTGGCCATGTTCGGTTTCGGCCCCTTCGCGGGCTTTCTGACTCTGGCCTTCGCCACCATCGGCTTTCTGTCGAAACTCCTGGCGGAGGAAATCGAGGACTGCGACCGCAGCCAGATAGAAGCCGTACGTGCCACGGGCGCCAGTTGGTGGCAGGTGGTGAACTACGCCGTTCAGCCTCAGGTGATGCCACGTCTCGTAGGGCTTTCGCTGTACCGGTTTGACATCAACTTCCGGGAATCCGCAGTCATCGGCATTGTCGGTGCCGGAGGTATCGGAGCTACCCTGAACACGGCCATCGACCGCTATGAGTATGACTCGGCCGGCGCCGTGCTGATCATCATCATCGCCATCGTTCTGGTGGTAGAGTATTCATCTTCTTACATTCGCAGGTGGGTTCAGTGAACCATCCATCCCTCAACCCACAATGGCAATACCGGACGCCCAAACAATCCTTGCTGCGATGGTTTGGCTGGTTCTGGCTGGTGGCTTTCACGGTCGTGTGCTGGCAGATCATGAACGAGAACACCATCTGGGCGTTCGTCAGTGATGCCCCACAACAGGCCGCCGACATCGGCGGGCGGATGTTCCCACCCGCCTGGGGCTACATCAACAACCTCTGGCAGCCGTTGTGGGATACCCTCAACATTGCCACTCTGGGTACCTTGCTGGGTGTCCTGTTCGCGATTCCCGTCGCCTTCATGGCCGCCACCAACACCACTCCCAGCGTCCGTTTCGTCCGGCCACTGGCCCTGCTTATCATCGTCTCGTCCCGGTCCATCAACTCCCTGATCTGGGCCCTGCTGCTGGTCGCCATCATCGGCCCTGGCCTGCTCGCCGGCATCGTTGCCATTGGTCTACGATCCATCGGTTTCGTCGCCAAGCTGCTCTACGAAGCCATCGAAGAAATCGACGAAAAGCAGGTCGAGGCCATCCGGGCCACGGGTGCCTCCGGCGCTCAGGTGATTGACTACGCGGTGGTTCCCCAGATTCTGCCCGCGTTCTGGGGCATCAGCGTATTCCGCTGGGATATCAACATTCGCGAATCCACCATTCTCGGTCTGGTCGGCGCAGGCGGATTGGGCATTCAGCTCAACGCCTCCCTGAGCACCCTGGCCTGGAATCAGGTGGCCATGATTTTCATCGTGATCCTCGGGACCGTCGTGATTTCCGAATGGGTTTCTGCGAAAGTGCGACAGGCGGTACTCTGAGACAACCATGGACAATCATCCGACTTCGTTTGCCGGCGTTACCCCCACACCGGCCTGGGCCTTTGCCCAGTACCAACACGTCCGCGCCACCCTGCCAGAGGGCCTGCCTGCGGACCAACAGCCGAACACCCGGGCACTCGATTCTCTGGCTCCGCTCCTTGAGCAGTTTCAGGTCTTCGTATTTGATGCCTTTGGCGTGCTGAACGCGGGCACCCGTGCGTTTCCTTCTGCCATTGAGCGTATCCGGCAGCTGCAGTCTCTGGGCAAAACGGTCATGATCCTGTCCAACGCGGCCACGGCCAGCCACGCCGCCCTGGTCAGGAAATATCAATTGATGGGGTTTGCCATTGCGCCCGAAAACCTCGTTTCCAGCCGCTGGGTGCTGGAGCAGCGGCTGCGTTCAGCGCCGGTGACCGGTCGGTATGGCGTCCTGGCGCCCGCTTCCTCGGAACCCGATACGCTGCCGGTGGACGGACACCCGGTGCTACCCGGAACCACAGGCTCCCAGCTGGATGCATTCGACGGGTTTATCTTCCTCAGCAGCGAAGGTTGGAATGAAGCGGACCACGACACGCTGGCGGACAGTCTGAAACGACTCCCTCGCCCTGTGATTGTGGCCAACCCAGACCTGGTCGCCCCTCGGGGAGATTGCCTGACTCTGGAACCCGGGTTCTTCGCCCATCGCCTGATGGACCAGTGCGACACCCTTCCGGAGTTTTTCGGCAAGCCCTACCTGCCAGCATTCCAGGCGGTGCTGGATAAAGTCCCGGGGATTCCGGCCGGGGACATACTGATGGTTGGGGACACCCTGCACACCGATATTCTTGGCGGTCAGGCGGCGGGTATGAAAACCCTGCTGGTGACTGCGGAAGGGTCGCTGAAGGGAATGAACATTCCGGACTGCATTGCGCAGTCCGGAATCGCACCGGACTATGTCGCTCCGGCCATCTGAGCCCGGTTACTGACCGGACTTGAGCATTTCCCAGTACTTGGCGTAAACCTGCAGGGCTTCATCGCCAATGTCGGTCTGGAACTCAGCGTTGACCATGTCGTCCGGGGTCGGGTAACTGGCCCGGTCGGCAGCAACGTCATCGTCCAGCAGGTCACGGGCTGCCACGCTGGGGGTCGCGTAACCAATGTCTTCGCTGATCAGAGCCGAGATTTCCGGTTTCATCACAAAGCTGATGAACTGGTGAGCAGCCTCCGGGTTCTTGGCGTTCTTGGGAATCACAAAACTGTCCAGCCAGACAATGATGCCTTCGTCCGGGTACACGTAGTCCAGAGCCGGCATAGCTTCCCGCCCCATCACAGCTTCACCGTTCCAGATCATGCCAACGTCGGTTTCCCCTTCAAGGTAAGGCATCCGGGGCGCGTCTGAATTGAAAGTACGCACCGAGGGCATCAGTTCCGTCAGCTTCTCATAGGCTTCCCTGATTTCCTCGGGGTTGGTGCTGTTGCCCGAGTAGCCCAGCACACGCAAGCCAATGTGGAAAACCTCTCGCATATCGTTGGTCAGCATCACCCGACCCTCGAAACGCTCATCCCACAGATCCGCCCAGGCGGTAACCTCGCCTTCAACATCGGTGGTATCCACGGCGATCCCCGTGGTTCCCCAGAGGTAGGGCATGCTGTACTGGTTGTCCGGGTCAATATCGAGGTTGATCAGCTCCGGGTCCAGGTTGTCAAAGCCTTCAATCTTGCTGCGATCAATCGGCATCAGGAGGTCTTCCTGGCGCATCTTGCTAACGTAATAGGTCGAGGGCACGGCCAGATCGTAGGCAGCACTTTCATCGAGCAGTTTCAGCCGGGCATACATCGCTTCGTTGCTATCGTAAGTGGTGTACACCACCTGAATACCCGTTTCCTCGGTGAATCGGTCCAGAACTTCCTGAGGCATGTACTCAGACCAGTTGTACAGGTTCAGAACCCTGGGTTCCTCGGAACCACTGCAGCCCGTCAGGCCCACCGCCAGCAGGCCAGCCAGTGCCAGTTTCTTCATCGCTTGCTCCTTAAGAGTATCCATTGAGACAACATCAACATCACCAGTGAAAACACCAGCAGCAGTGTGCCAAGGGCATTCACCTCGGGTTTCAGGCCAACCCGCACCATGGAGTAGATGCGTAAAGGCAGAATTTCATAACTCGGGCCACTGACAAAAGTGCTCACCACCACATCGTCCAGTGACAGGGTAAAGCCCAGCAACCAGCCTGCCAGCAGAGCCGGCATAATTACCGGAATCAGCACAGTACGGGTCATGGTGAAATCATTTGCACCCAAGTCCCGCGCGGCTTCCGGCAGGCGCTCATCAAAACCGCTCAGCCTCGCCATCACAGTAATGACCACAAAAGGCAGGCAGAAGGTCACATGCGCCAGTAATAAAGAAACGTAGCCCAGCTGAAACCCAACCAGAAGGAACAACGCCAGCAATGAGATCGCCAGCACAATTTCCGGCGACATCATCACCACAAACAACATGCCATTGAGGACATTCTTCCCGCGGAACCGGTAACGGTGCAACGCCAGAGCCGTCAGCGCCCCGATCAGGGTCGATACCGTCGCGGCCGAGAGGGCCAGCCACAGTGAATTCCACATGGCCTGCACCATCGCCCGGTTATTGAACAAGGCGTCATACCAACGCAGGCTGAGCCCGCCCCATTCATAGCCGGTGCGTGAGTCGTTGAATGAGAACACCACCAGCACCACAATCGGCACGTACAACAGCAGATAGATCAGCGTCAGATAGGTGCGTGGCAACCAGCGGCTCATACGCCCTCCTCCCCGATCCGCCGTTTACTCAACCGATGGGCAAACATCAGGAACGCCATGGCCAGAGTCAGCATGATGCTGGCAGCCGCGCCAAAGGGCCAGTTTCGGGCGTCCAGGAACTGATTTTTGATCACGTTGCCCACCAGCAGGTTTCGGGACCCGCCAAGAATATCCGGCACAAAGAACAGCCCCATGGCAGGCAGCAGCACCAGCATGATGCCGGCCAGCACCCCCGGCAGCGTCAGGGGCACGATGACATGGATAAAGGTCGAGAAGCGCCCGGCGCCCAGATCGTGGGACGCTCTGAGGTAATCCTCCCGAAGATCGTCGAACACCGAGTACAACGGCAGGATCATGAACGGCAGCAGCAGATACACCAGGCCGATCACCACCGCACCTTCGGTATACAGCAACTGCATGGGCTCATCGATCAGGCCCATCGATAACAGCGCATTGTTGAGCAGACCATTGGTAGCCAGAATCAGTTTCAGGGCGTACGTTCTGACCAGCGAGTTGGTCCAGAACGGCACAATCAGCAGGAAAATCAGCAGTACCTGATGTCGTTTGGCCACTTTCGACAGCGACCACGCAAACGGGTATCCGATGAGCAGACACACCAGGGTGGTCATTGCCGCCATGTACAGGGAGTGCAGGAATACATCCAGGTACAGCGGATTCAGCAACTGCCGGTAGGCATCCAGAGTCACTGGCAGCGAAATGAAGGAGGCCGGATCGCGAGTCATGACACTGGCCCCGACCACCAGAAGATTCGGAGCCAGCACCAGAAACAGCAACCAGCCCCAGACAAGCACCAACACCGCCGTACGGAACGGCTGCTGCATCAGGCTACGCATCAGTGCCGGCTTCCTCGGAAGGGGTTTCCGGCTCGGTTGGCAGGAGCCATTCCCAGCCATCCACCCAACTGACCTTGACCGGCTCGCCGAGCCGGTAATCGAATGTGGGGTCGTCTTCATCAAAGAATTCCGACGCCAGTACCTCGGTGCCATCCTCCAGATGAATCACCGAATCCAGGGTGCTGCCCTTGTAGTTCCGCTCAACCACCTTGCCAGCCACGCCCTCGTCGTCTCCGGGCGCCAGTACCCGGATATCCTCCGGGCGAAGAAGCACGTGCAGAGACTGGCCCACGGTCACGGGAAAGTCCGGTTTGCGGAAGGTTCGCTTCAGACCAAAGACATCCACAATAATGGTGTCTTCCTCGTGGGCCTGCTCGACCCGGCCAGGGAAGAAGTTCGTTTCACCCACAAATCGTGCCGTGAACAGGTTAGCTGGCCGCTCATACACTTCCCTCGGGGTTCCCAACTGCTGAATCAGCCCGTCTTTCAGTACCACAACCCGGTCTGACATAGACAGCGCTTCTTCCTGATCGTGGGTCACGAACACGAAGGTAATGCCCAGTTCCCGCTGCAGGCGTTTTAGCTCAACCTGCATGGTCCGGCGCAATTTATAATCCAGTGCCGACAAAGGCTCATCCAGCAACAGGACTTTCGGTCGTTTGACCACCGCCCGGGCGATGGCCACACGCTGCTGCTGGCCACCAGAGAGCTGATGGGGTTTACGTCGGGAAAAGTCCTCAAGCTGAACCATTGCCAGGGCTTCCTCCACCCGCTGCCGAATTTCCTCTTTCGGCCGCTTCTCCATTTTCAGGCCATAAGCCACGTTGTCGAAAACCGACATATGGGGAAACAATGCGTAGTGCTGAAACACCGTGTTCAACGGCCTGTGCTCCGGGGGCGTGTGCGTGAGATCCCGGCTACCCAGGGCAATGGTGCCTTCGTCCGGGTGCTCAAAACCGGCCATCATTCGCAGCAGAGTGGTTTTACCACAGCCGGACGGCCCCAGGAGGGTTATGAATTCGCCGTCAAGGATCTCCAGATTCAGGGAATCCAGTACCTTTTTACCGTCAAATTCTTTGGTGAGATTGCTCAGAAATAGCAGTGTCTGTTTCATCGGCCCTGCCCACAGAAAGAGCGGCCTATTTTTCCAGAAACCGACCCAATCAAAAAGGGGGCTGTCGGTTTTTTCTGACAGCCCCGCACAGGCCTCATCAGGGCGTTGCACGAACCGCGACATTCACAATGCGCGCGTCCTGATCCACGGTGGTCTCAGGCTCGGCGAATCCCTCACCAGAGACCGGATACACAACCTTCAGATATTCCGCCATGGCATCCTGTTCGCCACCTGCCGGAGAGAAGTCTGATTGTCCGGGGTCCACCGTAACATCGGCCCGGTTCGGCGCCACCAGATTCTTGAACGGGTAGCCATCGCCGCATGAGGCCGAGCTGTCGTTCACGCAATCACCTGCCAGGAACGCCAGCGTGACCATGCGGATGGGGGCTCCGGTGATATCGACAACGCCCCCGGTGACCACGTCCTGTACCACGGCCCCGTTCGCATCCAGAATTTCCAGCTCCCGGACCCGACGGGTGACCGCGCTGGCCAGATTGGAATCGCCATTGGCCCGGGCCGTCTGGCGGTCATCAAACGCCACCCGCATACCAGCAATCTGAGGGAAACGGCCCGGAGTGCTACCTTCACCGCTGGCGGCAAAAGCATATTCCATCAAATCTGCCAGTTCGGCCGGTGTCACCGTGACCATGGCCAGCCGGTTGTTGAACCGCAGACTGGTTTCCAGATCCAGCTGGGAGATCCCGCCCGCCGGCTTGCCAACCAGTGCATTGGCCGCTGGCGGCAGGAATTCGATCTCGGAGGGGTCGGTCGTGCCTGGTGGCTGCAAGGCCAGGCCAATGCCATCACGGATACCCCCACCGTTCTTCAGAGAGACCGACACTGATGCATCCTGTTGTTGCGCCAGCCACAGGTTGGCTTCGGCCGTCAGATTCCCAAGATTGGTTTCCTGAGTGCGCACCTGGCTCCGGCGCCCGTCCAGATAGACAGACGTTTTACCCAGAACGTTGCCATCTTTGGCAACCAGAACGGCATCCAGAGCATCGGTTAGGGCAGCAACCGCGGCATTCACCTCAAAGGCGGGGTTGATCATTGCGGTTGACCAGGCGCCATTTACGCCGGGATCGAGTGCCTCGGTTACGATCCGGCCACGCTCATCAAACGACAGAACCAGTCGCCCCAGATAACTGAAATCACCGTCAGTATTGACCACCAGCACCGGTTCACCCGAGGCAGATTCGAACGATAACGGATAATCCCCCGCCGCATGGTCGCCATCGCGAAGTGAATCGTTGCTGTCAGCCAGCAACGTATTCGAGCCGCCGGCCACAATCACATCAACCCCATCCAGCCGGGGAGCCAGAGCTTTTTCCACACTCAACTGCTGCATGTGGGCAAGCAGGATGATCTTGTTGATGCCGGCGTCCATCAAAGCATTCACATCGTCCTGAATTTCTGCCGCCAGAGCATCCAGGTCGGCGGCTACGGCCGGATCAAACGTCGAGGGCGACAACGTCAGCCCGCCCGTGCTGGTAATGCTGGGCAACGTGGGCACAGACGCCCCCACAACACCAATCACACCCCCCTCAACATTCAGCGTTGCCGTGGCTGAGAGCTTGCCCGCCTCGGCCGGCACCCCCTCTCTTGCCACCAGGGCCGCCGTATGACTGTCCGTGGTAAAATCAATGTTGGCTGAGAGATAGGGGAACCCGGCACCAGGCCACTCACCATCAGGCGAAATCAGCTCAGCGAACGCTTCAGTGCCAGCATCGAGATCATGGTTACCCACCACCGACGCCTGAACCCCCATAGCATTGAGCCAGGCAATATTGGCCCGCCCATTACCAGGCTCACCCAGAGCCTCCGTCAGGCGCTCATCACTGGCCGCAAAATATTCCGGCCCGGGAATCAGGTTATCACCGGAACTCAGCACCAGCGTTCGGCCCGGCATTTCGGAACGGAAGCCGTCAATGAGCGCCGACATGTTGCGCGCATCCGCAGCGCCACCGCTGCCGTCAATGTCTGCAAAGTGAAGAATCTGGAGTGAAAATGCATCGGTTCCGGTTGCCGGTGCCGAATCATCGTCATCGCTGCACGCCGCCAACATACTTGCCGAAAGCGCCAGAATGACTGCACGGGTCAGTCGCTTGGTTTGAGGCATCGCGTTCCTTCCTTGTCACTGAGTGAGAAACCCCGGCGGCGGGATTCGCCGCAAGTCCTCAATGACCATAGAAAGATCGGGTGACATATCCATGACCAGAGCAAGTCAGGAATATGTCACCGCAGGCGATAAAAGCTCAGTCGTTGGCGACGCTGTTCAGATACGCCTTGTCTGAAATGTTAGTCCAGGGACGCACCTGTTCCAGGTACTCGCGCTGGGAGGTAATGATTTCCCGCGCCAGCTCGTCTTTCTCGGCAAACTCATCCAGCAGCCGGTTGGTGGTTTCACGCAGAGCATGAACAACCTCTGGCGGAAACACCTTGTGCGTCACGTCCGGGTATTCCTGCTTCATTTTTTCCCAGGCCACACCACTCTCGTGTGTACTCTGAATGTACATATCGTAGGCCGCTGTGCGCATGGAAACCCGAAGGATGGCCTGAAGATCGGCCGGCAGTTTGTCCCAGGCTTTCTTGTTGATCAGGAATTGCACTTCGGCATTCGGCTCCTGCCAACCGGAATAGTAGTACTTGGCGATCTGATGGAAGCCCATCTGCAGATCCAGCGCAGGGCCAACCCACTCAACCGCATCAATGGTGTTACGCTCCAGCGCGGTATACAACTCGCCCGGGGGAAGGCTGGTAACTGCCACGCCGACTTCAGACATCACTTCACCGGCAAAGCCCGGGATGCGCATCTTCAGCCCCTTCATGTCTTCCAGGGAATTGATTTCCTTGCGGAACCAGCCCCCCATCTGATTTGAGGTATTACCACCGGGGAAGGACAGCAGACCAAAGGGCTCGTACACCTTCTGCATGAGTTCCATGCCATCATCATGGTAGAACCAGGCGTACATCTCCGGCGCAATCATTCCGAAGGGGACGGTGGTGAAGTACATCGCATTGGGGATGGTGCCTTTGTAGTAATAGGACGCGGTATGCCCCATGTCGTACTGACCATTCCGCACCATATCAAAAATACCAAAAGGTGCCTTGTGCTTGTTGGAGGAATCAATGCGGATCTTCAGCCGGCCATTGGACATTTCCTCAGCCATGGAGGCCATGTTGCGGGGCGCATCCCCCAACAAGCCGGAGTTCGGCCCCCAGGTTTCTGCCAGACGCAGGGTATAGGTTTTGTCTGCCAGGGCCCACGGGCTGGCCAACAGCCCCAGGGCACTGACTGCCGCCAGCAGGGTTTTACGCATAGACATAGTGTTCACTTCCATTGTTGTCAGTTGTTGGTTAAACATGCCTGAAGGCCTCATCATAACGACGAAAGCCGGCCACGCCAATGAGGCGGGGCCGGCTTCGCTCAGGCGGGAAACGTCAGACTTTGAACTGGGCGACCAGATCCCGCAGGTGCTCCCCAAGCCGGGCCAGCTCGTGGCTGGCTTCGTTGGTCTGCGTAACGCCTGTGTCACTGCGCTGGGCAGCGTCCACAATGCGCACCACGTTCTGGTTGATCTCTTCGGCAACCTGGCTCTGTTGCTCTGCTGCGGTGGCAATCTGCGTCACCTGATCGTGGATCTGCGTTACCGACGTCACAATCGTATTCAGCGCACTGGTGGCGTGGTTAATCCGCTCCACCGTGGCTTCAGAGCTCCTGCGCGAGTTATTCATACGCTCCACAGACGCCCGGGACTCGGTAACAAATCCGTCAATCATCTCCCGGATCTGATCCGCCGATTCCGCAGAACGCTTGGCCAACTGGCGCACCTCGTCGGCAACCACCGAGAAACCGCGACCATGCTCACCTGCCCGGGCTGCTTCAATCGCAGCGTTCAGGGCCAGCAGGTTGGTCTGTTCGGTGACCGCATGAATCACATCCAGTACCTGTTGAATGTCATTCGATTTCTCGGCCAGGGCATTAATGCTGCGAGCGGTGTCGTCCATCTCCTGAGACAGCTGGTTTACCGCTCCCTGAGCACTGTTGATGGTTTCACCACCTTCTTTAGCCATGCGATCGGCATCCGAAGCGGCCCCTTCCACTTCGTTGGCATTCCCTGAAATCTGCTGAATCGTCGCCGCCATTTCATTGATGGCCGAGGCAATCTGATCTGTCTCCGAGCCCTGTTCCTGCACAGACTGGCGGGTTTCACTCGCCACCCGGCTCAGTTCCTCCGCCGCCGATGCCACCTGATCCGTGGTGGACCCGACTTCCCGAATGGTGTTCTGAATCTTAACCACAAAATGATTGAACCGGCGCCCCAACTCCGCAAGTTCATCCTTGCCCGCTTCCGGCAACCGCTGTCGCAAATCGCCATCCCCGTCGGCAATTTCCTGCATGATCTTACTGACGTTGTTCAGAGGGGAGGTCACGGTGCGACCGATCACCAGGCCGATAATCAGTGAGATGCCAACCACCACCAGGGTCGCCACCAGAATGATCCACATGGCCGCCGACATGGTGGCATCCACTTCCTTTTCGGCCGACGCGACAGCCCGCTGGATATCGGTTACATACACACCCGCGCCAATCATCCAGTCCCAGCCGGGAATGATGATGGAGTAGGATACCTTGGGCTCGATCTGGCCCGAAGCGGGGTTCATCCAGTCGTAGGGCAGGAATCCATCCCGGGCCGCAGCATCAAACAATTCTCTGGCCTGCTTCAATGCCCTCGGATTCGTCGTTGGCCCTTCCTGGCTGGGGTCCGGTGCAAAAGCCAGGTTGTTAATGGCCCGGTCATAGGCAAACACATAGTTGTCCTCGCCGAACCGGATGGAGCGCAGGCGGTCCCGGGCTTCATCCCGGGCTTCGGTATCGGTCAGCCCAGGTTCACGCTTGGCCTCCATCACCACGGATTTTGCCGCCTCAACGAGGTTCTTCAGGCCTTCTTTTCGGGCTTCCAGCAATTCCCGCTCGAGCCGCTCGAGCTCAACCTCGCCATTGGAAGCGATCTGGCTCGCTGTGATCCAGGCAATGGCGCCAGCGGTGATCAGCACCGGCACGATAACGCCGATGAGAAGCCTTGTGCTTATTCTCAGATTGCTCATGAAAGCCATGTTACGTACTCCGGGGGTCAGTATCCTGCAGGCCGTTTCATTATCCACAACCCGGCGCCGGGTGCCGTTGCAGTTTGTTAAAAGCTGTGTCCAAAACTTGCACCCGGCGCCCTCTGGCATGTCGACAAAGCAGTCATACCAAGGGCTGTAGGGTACACTGCGTATCGGCCGTCATGTAAACGACTTGAGGCTGTGCCAGACTAAAAATCCGATCGTTGCGCCGAAGGAGTCCTTTTTATGAAGCGTCTGTTTCTGATCCGCCACGCCAAATCAAGCTGGCAGGATGACTCCCTGAGTGACCGGCAGCGCCCGCTGAGCGAACGCGGCGAACACCAGCTGACACCCTTAGCAAGAACCCTGAATTCGCTCAACGCCCTGTCTGGCACCGTGTTCGCCAGCCCGGCTGTACGAGCTCAGCAAACGCTTGAAGGCCTCCGCACTTTCCTTTCCAAAGCAAAGGAGGTTGGCACTGAGCCTGAGCTTTACACCTTCGACTATCGCCGTCTATTACACTGGCTGCAGAGCCAGCCTGGCACCCATCAGAGCCTTACCGTTATCGGCCACAATCCCGCACTTCTGGAACTGGCCGCCTATCTGGTGCCACAAGCGCCATTCGAGCTGCCAACCGCCGGCATCATTGAAATCCGCTTGCCGCTGAAGAGCTGGAAGAAAGTCGGCAAGAACACCGGCCGACTGGAGACCTTTCTGGCCCCCAGAGATTTCAGTTATCAGGAATTTCTGCGCAAGAACCGGAATGCGCAACCGGTGGAAACCGTTAACAAATCTCAGGCCATTCCGGCAGCCCTCTTGCAACTGTCCACCCAGCTGGAGAAGCTTACCCCGGGTGTTACGGCGGGCCTGGACGACGAATTCCTGCATCAGTACAGGGTAGCACTCCGTCGCAGCCGGGCCATTGCCGAGTCAATCGCCGATCTTTCCGGCGATCCTTCGCTGACGGAGCACATCAGTGAGCTCAAACGCCACGCCCGGGCCACCAGCCCATTGAGAGACCTTCACGTCTTTCTTCAGGACCTGCCAGAGCTATGCGACAACCACCCGGAGCTATTGCAGCCCCTGACTGACTGGGCGGGCAAGAAATCCCGGGACGGCCAGCGCAAGCTGGTCCGGCGTCTGACCCAGACCCGATACCAGCAAAGCCTGACGCGCTGGCAGGACTACCTGCACTCCCGGCACGCCAGAAAGCTCACCAGCCATCTGAAAGCCGACGACATTCACACCGCCGTTGAGAAGCGCCTGAAACGCTTCAACCGGCGCACCGCCGAACTGTTGCATACCGCACCGGATGATGCGTTTCATCGCTTGCGTAAGGAACTGAAGCGGATTCGCTACCTGATGGAACTGGACAGTTCCCACTGGAAACCGGCACTCCGGCAGCTGCGCAGTCGGCAGGATCTGTACGGGCGGTTCCAGGATCTGCATGTTCAGGCCACCCTGATCGAGCGGTTTGAAGCAGACTGCCCGGAGGCCAGAACCCGTGATCTGAGAAAGGACATCGCGGAGCGCCAGTCAGACGTCCGCCGACAGATCCTGTCCATCGGCGGTCTGAACGTCTGACAGCGTCCTTCAGATGCGAATCAGTCGGGCTTCAAGAAGCAGGGTAGGGCCAAGTTTCGCAACTTTCACCTGCTCGGGATTCAGTCCCAGCTCTTCCAGTGTGTCCTGAACGTCATCCATAGTCTCTCCACGGGGGGCGGCCAGGAGCAGCTCGCGCACAGATTCCATCACCATCTGCACCGGCACGGTCATGAAGTACAGCGAGATCACAATCATCATGACCGGGTCTGCGTAGACCGACCACGAGGCCCATTCCGTGCGTTCCAGCATCCAGGCCCCTGCGAACCCCAGCATCACGGCAGCACTCAGAGCGCTGTCCATCAGCCACTGGCGCTGCTCTGCGCGAACCAGCCCCGAGTCATTGCGCCGGCTCGACCAGCGCAGATACCACCAGGCTCCAAGGCACCCCACAACGTTGATGATCCCGAACAACAACCCCATATCAGCGGCAACAGGCCGCCCCCCCTCAAACAGCGACAACACGGCGGAAATCAGCGAGATCACACACACCAGGGCAATCACCAGCCCCTTCACCGCAATCACCAGGGGTTCAACGGCGCCCAGGCCAAAGGGGTAGTCTTTGTTGGCTGGCCGGCGCACCAGCCTGGCCGCATAAAGAGAAAGAAGGGACAGCGCCAGGCTGACCAGTGAATAGGCACCATCAAACAGGATGACCAGTGAATCCACCCAGATTCCCCAGGCAATTCCGACAATGGCAAACAGGCCAGCGCCCACAGCAGATAATGTCAGCGCCAGATTTTCCCGCGCCAGATAAGAAAACATTTTGACCTCCTTGGAATTGCCGGTCATATTATCGGCACTCGTAAAAACGCGTGAGTCGCTGAGCGACGAAAAATCCGGCGCAAAGAGATCCTGATGAAGACCTCACAGATCAAAGTCTTTCTTTCCGTTGTGCGCAACGGCAGCGTGGCGTCTGCCGCCCGGGAGCTAAACCGAAGCCGCACCACGGTCAGTACAGTGCTCGCCTCACTGGAAGATGAACTGGGGGTGGAGCTGTTCGAACGCAGCGGCAATCAGCTGCATCTGACCGCCATCGGCCAGTCCATTCTGACGGATTGCCGGCGCTTTGATCAGGTAGCGGGGCAGATACAGGCCCGTTGTCAGCACCACCTGAGTGGCGCGGAATCGGTGCTGCGCATTGCCCGGGACGATGCCATTCCGGAAGTGATCTGGCGCGACATTCTGCTCAGGCTGAAGCAGCGCTTTCCCCAGACCAGCCTGTCGATCTGCCTGGCGTCTCCCCGGGAGCTGCCGGCTTTGGTGGGGAATCAGTCTGTGGATGTCGCCTACGGCCTGATGCCCGAGCTGTTAAGTGAGGGTTACCAGTGGTTTCGGGAACTGGCCGATGTGCGCATGTTGACCGTTGCCGCACCGGAACATCCACTCAGCCAGCTCAAACGGGTAACCCAGGATGACCTGATCAGCCACACCGAGATCACACTGGCCTACCTGAAAGATGCACAACTGGTGGCCGAGTCCCCCGAAACCGCCAACTACCTTGCGTTCACCCAGTATGAGCTGATCCGGGATGCCGTGATTGATGGGGCTGGCTGGGCCGATCTGCCACTCCCTCTGATTGCCGAGGCCCTGCGCAAAGAACAACTGAAAACCATTCACCACCGCAGCGCCCTCTGGTGGAAGGTGTTCAGCGCGCTGGAGTCGGAGCAGGCCCAGGGCGGGGCGGTGGTTGGCTGGCTCGCCAATGAGCTAGAAGCCTACCTGGACTCTCTGGCCTGATGGTGTGCTGGCTCCTCATCCACCGGGGCCCCCTCATCACATTTCTTGCAGTCCAGCTCGAACCCCAGCATTGCCTGCCGTCCTGACTCCGAGATCACCCATGGACGGTTGATCCAGGGCGGATCGTGGCGCACATGCTGATGGTGGCCGCACGCCAGACGGGCAACCCAGTGGTTATCTGTATCCTTGTGATAGCTTTCAATACACCGCTTCATGCCACAGCCTCTCCCCTGGCACGGCCCACCCAGGCAGACCAGGAATAAAGGGCCAGAGCCACCCAGATCATCACAAAACTCATCAGAGTCTCCTGACCCAGCGGCTCTTCAAACACCAAAAGCGCGATCAGGAACTGAATGGTCGGATTGATGTACATCAGAAACCCCACCGTCGACAGCGTCAGCCGCCGGGCAGCTCCGGCAAACGCCAGCAGCGGAATCGCCGTCACCACACCACTGGAAAGCAACAGGAGAGCGCCCGACGGGGTATCGGAAAAATGAGAAGCGCCCAGCATCGACAACCAGGCCAACGCCAGCAACCCCAGCGGCAGCAATAACAGCGTTTCCACAAACAATCCAGACAGCCCGTCGAGCGCCACTTTTTTTCGTGTCAGGCCGTAGGTACCAAAGCTGAAGGCCAGCAACAGGGTAATCCAGGGCACTTCGCCCAGCAGGAACAACTGGTAAAGAATGGCAACGGCGGCTAGCCCTACCGCTGCGGCTTGCGTCCGGGAAATGCGCTCACCCAGAATCAGCAGCCCCAGGGCGATATTCACCAGCGGGGTCAGAAAATACCCCAGACTGGCCTGCAGCACCTGACGGGTTTCCACCGCATAGATGTAGACCCCCCAGTTCAGCGCGATAAACACCGCGCAGGCAAACACAAACCCAAGCTTCCGTGGCTCCCGCAGGGCACTGATCACCGGCGGCCAGCGTTTGAAGAGCGAGATCACCACCGCCAGGAACAGACAGGACCAGATCACTCTGTGGGTCAGAACCTCCCAGGCAGGAATCCCGTCAAACAGAGCGAAATACAGGGGAAAGCACCCCCACAGAATGTAGGCACCCAGGCCGTAAGCGACGCCTTTCGGGGTTTCATCAAGCGTTTTCATAGCTTCCTCACTAACCGAGGGTTCCAATCTAGCACAGACAATGAGCGCCCGGAGCAATGATCTTGGTCTCAAGACATTGACGGATGACGAGCAAGGGGTAAATGCCGTAACCTGAAACCTGTCAGATTAAACTCAGGGAGCAGCCATGAAAACCGCCCACGATCTTGTTGCCGAAGCCCGGAAAGACATTCAGGAAGTGCCTCTGTCAGAAGCCGATGCTGCCATCCGGCAGGCCGATCTTTTGCTGGATGTCCGGGATGCTGACGAATACCGCGCCAGCCACCTGCCCGGCGCTGTGAACATCTCTCGCGGTATGCTGGAGTTCAGGTTCACCAACGAACCGTCACTGGAGAACCGGCAGATGAAGATCGTACTCTACTGCAAGACATCCGGCCGCGCCGCGCTGAGCGCCAAAGCTCTGCAGGACATGGGTTACATGAACGTTCAGTCCATTGAGGGTGGTTTTGACGCCTGGGTTGCCGCCGGCAAAGACATCGCCCAGCCTGACCTGCCCAGTTTCGAGTAAGCCCTACAGGCAGCAGGTTTTGTATTTCCGCCCGCTGCCACAGGGACACAGGTCGTTACGGCCGGGCTTCAGCACGCCCTCGGTCGTTTCGCCCTCGAGATAGAACCAGCGGTCATCCACCTTGACGAAGCCTGACCGCTCTTCCAGATAACCCCAGCCATGGCCAGCGCGATACACCGCCCGGAAATGCACCTGGCCCTGACCGGCATTGGCGTTTGCAGACAGCACCTGCAGTGAAACCCACTCCGGAGAGTCCGCCAGATTGAGTTCGGCAGGGCGGGTATCCGGGTGCCAGGTTGCAAGAAGGTATGCCCGGTCTGCAAGCGCGAACGCACTGAAGCGGGAACGCATCAACGCCTCCGGGGTCGGAGCCATGGCACCCAGATGCCAGCGCTGGCAACACAGGTCGTAGGTCATTCCACTGCCACAGGGACAGTCTCGGGTAGAAGTATCCGGGGTCATGATGGCCCTTTATCTGAACGTTGTAGGTTTTGAAATCGGGAACACAGAGGCTGACGAGGCGAGGCATAAAGCCGGACTCAATCCTTGTAAATTGAAGCGACGTCTCCTGCCATCCGCATACGTAATATCCGAAGACATGACACTAAATTGGAGACAGCGCCGTATGACAAACGCCATACTGGCCACTAGACTGAACAAAAAACAGACAGCGCACGCCCCATGAAATCCGGCATTCCGTCACTGAACCTGCCCGCAGATCGGGACCAGATACCGCCAGCTCCCGATGATGATACACCCCCGGAGGGACTGCTGGCAGTACTCGACAACCTGGATGCGCTGGTCTACGTTTCAGATTTTGACACACACGATCTGTTGTACATGAACGCCTACGGCCGCCAGATATGGGGTGCCATCAACAACCGAAAATGCTGGCAGGTCCTCCAGAACAGCGACGGCCCTTGCAGCTTCTGCACCAACCATCTGCTGGTTAACGACCGCGGAGAACCCAGCAAGCCCCATGTCTGGGAGTTTCAGAATCAGCTCGACCAGCGATGGTACCAGTGCCGGGACCAGGCCATTCGCTGGACAGATGGCCGGCTGGTCCGGCTGGAGATCGCCACCGACATCACCGAGCGCAAAGAGATGGAACTGGCCCTTCGGGCTGCCCATGAAAAGGCCCGATCCGCCGCGCTGGAAGACGAACTTACCGGGCTGCACAACCGGCGAGCCTTCTTTGAATTCGGAACCCAGCTACTGAACCAGGCGAACCGACACCGTACCCCGCTGAGCCTTATCATGATGGATCTCGACCACTTCAAAGTCATCAATGACACTCATGGTCACGATGCCGGCGACGAGGTGTTGAGGCAGGTTTCCGCCCTTCTTCAGGCCCGGATTCGAGATTGCGACATTGTCGCCCGGATGGGCGGCGAGGAATTCGCGGTTCTGCTTCCGGGGACCGGCCCAGAGATGGCACGCGCCCTGGCTGAGCGACTTCTGATACTCCTTCTGGAGCTGACGGTGGAGCACAATGGGCAGGCCATTTCCCCGTCGGCGAGCTTTGGCATCAGCCTGCGGGACACCAAAGACCGACGCCTTGAAGACATGCTGGCGCGGGCGGATCGCGCCCTGTATCGGTCCAAGAATCAGGGACGGGGCAGAGTGAACACGAACATCGGCCTCTGAACCACACCGCTCCCGCGCCAGTCAGAGGCTCCCGACCCGGTATTTCTGCCCGTACTCACTGACCAGCTCCAGAACGCGCCCGTTGTCCACGAGCTTCGCAAGGCGGCTCGCAAAGGCTTCACGCATGACGCCATTGTTACACGGAGACCGCTTGGGAAAGGCGAAAAACAGCCCTTCCCGGCTGACCACAGGCCCAAGCGCTACGAATTCATCATCGAGCCCCAGACGAGCCAGTTTCACCTGGCCCTGAAGCTGCTCATACAACACATAATCCACGCGCCCGGCTTTAGCCATCCGGAAAGACTGTTCAATGGAGCGTACCCCGTCAATATTCAGAAACTCCAAAGCATACTGGTCGAACAGCGCGCCAAAGCTGTTATTGATCAGAGTACATCCTTTCTTGTTTCTGAGAGACGGCCAGCCCTGGTAGGTAAACTCACGGCTTCTGGGCACCCAGACACTGGTTTCGAGCGAGATCATCGGTGGCAATACATAATCCAGGTACGCCTGGCGTTCCGGCGTCCGGAAAGCGCCGGCCACCAGATCAATTTCACCCTGCGCTGCCTGCCTCTGAACCCGGGCCCAGGAACCAATATTCCGGACTTCCACCCGCAGCCCAAGGGGCGCTGCAATCTCCTGCAACAATTCGGGGACGGCACCCACCAGCTGCCCTGGCACCTGACTGGACTGCCACAGCAACGGGGGGTATTCAGGGTTCCCGCTGACCACCAGCGTATCGCACGCAAAGCGTTGCTGTGCCTCAGCAACCTCGGCAAAAACGATCAGGAAAACCGTCGCAAAAAACCAATCGCGCAGCACCGTGGGCGCCGACTTCCACCTGTTTTCTGACACAGATACTCCTAACCGCTGAGTGACAAGCCTCTGATTTACTCTCGCAAAAAACATCTGAGGATAGCCGCAATCCCCCGCTCACCGACAGAGCGCACGGAACCCGGCATGCGCCTTATCCCGGGCGCTTTGTCACCGCCATGGTGAGCCTGGAAATGCAGGTGACTTTGCCCTGCTCATTCTCCAGACGAATTTCCCATACCTGAGTCGCGCTGCCAATGTGAATAGCCTTGGCGATGCCGTACACCCAACCACCACTCACCGGCCGGATATGGTTGGCGTTGATATCCAGACCGACGGCCACGGTATTCCGGTCTTTCAGACAACAATTCGCCGCCATGCTGCCCAGAGTCTCCGCCAGCAGAACGGAAGCACCGCCATGAAGAATGCCGAACGGCTGCACTGTGCGCTCATCGACTGGCATCCGCCCCTTCACAAAATCGTCACCGATTTCGAGGTATTCAATACCCATATGGCTGACCGCGGTCTGCTTACTGGCTTCGGCCAATTGTTCAAGATTCGGGGTAACCGTCCAGATCGACATTGTGCAGTATCTCCAGATTGAACTTTTGTCTCTTATAGCTGTCAGGAATTAGTCTATACGGGTAGCATGCTTATAACCATGCTTTTATAAAGCATTATTATCACATAACCAACCACACCCTGAGAGGGACTTGTCATGAAAAAAGGCTTTGTTTCCGCTGCCTTGATTGCGGCCGCACTGGCTACACCCGCCGTTGCCCAGATGAGCGTTGAAGACCAGATTGAAACCCGCCAGTCGGCTTACCAGTTTGCCGCCTGGAACATGGGCAAGATCAAGGCTCATGCCATCGATGGTTCTGTAGCCTATGACGAGAAGCAGGTAGCGGCAGCAGCCAACGCCATTGCGGCCGTGGCCAATTCCGGAATGAGCGCATTGTATAGTCGCGACAGCGCCAATGACCGGGCCGAGAACACCCGCCTGAAGCCCAGCTTCTTTGAAGAGCCGATGAAGGTTCAGGAAATTGCCGTCAGCTTCGTCCGTGAAGCCAACAAACTGCAGGAAGAAGCCGCCGGTGGCGATAAAGCCGCCGTGGCGCGCCAGTTCGCCAAAGTCGGCGAAACCTGCAAAGCCTGCCACGACAACTTCCGCGCCAAGTAATTCAGGCCGGGCTTACCATCCCAGATCCTGGGGTGGTGGGGGCGGGGGCGGTACCATGCCGCCACTCGCCACCCAGACTGCCGCCACGGCCACCGCCACAGCAACTACAAACGCAACAAATCCACCCCCGCGGGCGTCATGTGCGTCGGGCAAGGGCACCGCTTTGCGGCCGGTAATCATGGGCTTCAGAAGATTGTCCTTACGCACCCGGGTATAAAACACCACCGCTAGGACATGAAGCGCAACCACACCGTACAGAGCCCATTCCGCCAGCCGATGCCAGCTGCTCAGGGTGTTACTCCAATCAGAGGAAACGACCGGATACAGCGGGCCGTTGAAGGCAATCTCATCATTGGCAAATAAGCCCGTCACCGCCTGAAACCCAAACAGTGCCAGCAGGGCGAGCACAGACAATGCGCCCAGCGGGTTGTGGCCAACCCCCTGCCATTGCCCCCTGAGATAACTTGCAATGGCCCCCGGCCCCCGAACAAACTGACTGAAACGGGCATAGGTGGAACCGACCAGCCCCCACACCAGCCGAAAAGACAGCAACGCGATGACGGCCAGCCCAAAGCGCTCATGCCACGCCATCCAACTGTTACCCAGTTTGATGGTGACAACCGCCCCCACCGCAGCCAGCACCAGAAGCCAGTGAAACAGGCGCGTGGGAAGGTCCCACAACCGGATTGTGTTCATATCAGATCCTTAGCAATACCCTTAATCGAGCGATGACAGACAAGCTCAGGCCCCCGAAGTTCCCACGCCTGCAGAGCCAAGGAACCCACGAACCTGTTCAGTTGAGCGGTTGTTCCATGTATTTCAGCACCAGATTTTCCCAGACACCCTCCCGATCGATCAGCTTCAGCGCGGCGCGTATGTCTTCGGCATACCGGAGTGCCGGGGACTCTCTGGAAACGGCAATCCAGGTCCGGTCCCCCGGTACAAAGAAGGGAGAGGCCCGAACCTCACCACCGGATTCACGGGCAGCATGTACACCAGACATTTCCGGTGCCACCACCACATCAACCTGTCCATGCTTCAGCATCTGCATCAGGCTTTCATAACGCTCAGCGGACATTTTCATCAGCGCCGGATCCCCGTCAAACCGGGTAAAATAACGGGCTTCCTCAAGGACACCAACGGCTTTGCCGTTCAGGTCTCGGTATCGATCAATCCGGCTTGCCTCGTGGGTGTAGAAAAACAGGCGTCGTTCTGGCGGAAACGCCGGGGCGGTAAACGCCATAAATTCCTCTCGCTCCTCCGTGCGAACGACTCCCAGCACCACATCAACGGCTCCCTGACGCAGCCACTTCAGCGTTTGCCGGAACGGAGCCTCCCGATATTCAACCGACCATCCCAGTCGGTCTGCAATGGCCTCAAACACCTCCAGGTGCAGGCCGCTCTGCCCGGAGGGCTTGAGGATCCGGAGCGGGGGAGCATGATCCACGCCGACGACAATGGTCAGCGGCTCCACCGTTTCGGTGCCCTGCTGCGACATCGCCCAGGGGGCACACAACAACCACAATGCCCCGAAAAGCCACGCGTTAACGGTTATCCCCCTCATAATTCTGCCCTGATCCCTGACTGGCCGATGTTGCGCTTATCCTCTCAGGTTCCCGGCTAATGTGCATCCGCCAGGCCAAACCCATCGGGGTTGAAAGGGTCAGAACCCGACTTCGTCGGAAGGCGCGGCCCGAGCCCCACTCATCGGGCGTTCTGGCGCACCTTGTCGGCAACTGCCTGTAAACGGGGCAGGTACGTGGTCAGCAAGGTCTCCATGTCTACCCGTGCCGCATTGGTGCTGATGTTGAGCGCACCGAGCAGTTCACCAATACCGGAAAAGACCGGGACCGCAACTGACCGGAGACCAAGGTCCAGCTCCTGGTCGACAATGGCATATCCCTGCCGCCGAACCTTCTCGATTTCCCCGCGCAAGGCATCCCGATCCGTCAGCGAAGTTTCCGTATACCGCTCAAGCGGCACCCGCTCCAGAAACGCCGAGAATTCTTCCTCAGGCAACTGCGCCAGCAACACACGCCCCATCGACGTGTAGGCCGCCGGCAATCGGGTACCCACCGACAGGGTGATCGCCATCAACCGGTGCCGGGCAGCAGACCGGACAACGTACACCACCTCATCACCGTCCAGAACCGCCAGTGACGACGACTCACCCAGTTCCGCAGTAATGTCTTCCAGATACTGCTGAATGACCGTCCGGTACTGATTGGAGGCCTGATAGGCATAGCCCAGCTGCAGCACCCGTGGGGTCAACTCAAACTGACGACCACGACGCTTAACAAACCCCAGAGCGTGCAGGGTCAGCAGAAAGCGTCGCGCCTTGGCCCGGTCCATACCCGTGCGGGCCGCCACTTCGCTCAGAGTCATTCGCGGATGCTGGCCATCAAACGCCTGCAACACCTCCAATCCCGAGGCCAGGGCCCCTACATAATCCCGGTCACCCGGCTTGAGTATCGGTTCGTCCATTCCGGTTCCTTATACACCCTCGGCATTCACTGACTGCGCATGGTAACAGCTGGTTCGCAGTACGAACATCCGTGCACCCGCCACCTTTGCTGAAAACTCAGACTTGACGACCGAAAAGCAATCGCGCCATTATGTTCGCATATAAAACATATGTTCGTATATCGAACCAACAATCAGAAGACGATGGAGACATTGAGATGGCTGAATTCCTCTCGCTCAAGGAAGCGGTGAGCAAATACATCCATGATGGCGACACCGTAGCCATGGAAGGCTTCACCCACCTGATCCCGGTCGCTGCAGGCCACGAAGTCATCCGTCAGGAAAAACGCGACCTGACCCTCATCCGGATGACACCGGACCTGGTGTACGACCAGATGATCGGTGCCGGTTGCGCCAAAAAGCTGATTTTCTCCTGGGGAGGCAACCCCGGCGTAGGCTCGCTCCATCGTCTGCGGGATGCGGTTGAAAAAAGCTGGCCAAACAAACTGGAGATTCTGGAACACAGCCACGCAGCCATGGCCAACGCCTATGAAGCCGGCGCCGCTGGCCTGCCCCTGGCGGTTCTGCGCGGTTACGTTGGCAGCGATCTGCCCAAGGTCAACCCCCAGATTCGTTTCATTGAGTGCCCATTTACCGGCGAACGCCTCGCCGCCATTCCGTCGATCCGGCCGGACGTGGCGGTCATTCATGCCCAGCGGGCAGACCGTCAGGGCAACGTGCTGATTGAAGGCATCATTGGCATCCAGAAAGAAGCCGTTCTGGCCGCCAAACGCAGCATTGTAACCGTCGAAGAAATCGTCGACGACCTCGGTGCATCAGTAAACGCGTGCGTCCTCCCCTCCTGGGTGGTCTCCGCGATTGCTGAAGTCCCGGGAGGCGCCAGGCCCTCTTACACCCTGGGCTACTACGACCGCGACAACGCCTTCTATAAGGACTGGGATGCCATTGCCCGTGATCGCGACACCTTCCTGGCCTGGCTGAAACACAACGTTATCGAGAAAGGAGCTGCGTCATGAGTCTGGAGTTTACTTCGTCCGAAATGATGAGCATCACCGCCGCCCGCGCGCTGAGCAACGATCTGATCTGCTTCGTTGGCATTGGGCTGCCCAGCGAAGCCGCCAACCTGGCCCGGCTGACGCACGCACCAGACATCACACTGATCTACGAATCCGGCACCTTGCAAACCCGCCCGGATGTTCTGCCTCTGTCCATCGGCGACGGCGAATTGTGCCAGTCTGCGCTGACCACCGTCTCGGTGCCGGAAATGTTCCGTTACTGGCTTCAGGGTGGGCACATCAGCGTTGGATTTCTGGGGACCGCCCAGATCGACCGTTTTGCCAACCTGAACACCACGCTGATTGGTGATTACCGCGAACCCAAAGTCCGATTGCCCGGTGGCGGTGGTGCTCCGGAGATTGCCACCAGCGCGCAGGAAGTTTTCATTACTGTGAAGCACTCACGGCGCACCTTTGTCAAAGACGTGGATTTTGTGACCACCGTCGGGTTCGGTCGAGACGGCAAAGCCCGGGACAACGTGCCTAATATCGGCCGGGGCCCGACCCTCGTCATCACCGACCTGTGCATTCTCAAACCAGACCCGGACACCCGGGAACTGGTAGTGACCTCCCTGCACCCGAATGTCACCCGGGAAGACGTTATTGAAGCAACCGGCTGGGACATCCGCTTTGCCGACGAACTGGAGATCACCCCCGCGCCCACCCACGAGGAGCTGGCAGTTCTCCGCAGCCTCAAAGAACGCACCCACGCCCACCATTCCGGCCAACAGTGAGACCCACCATGACTGACGTATTTCTCTGCCACCCCCGCCGTTCCGCCATCGGCCGCTTCGGCGGCACTCTCGCCAGCGTACGCCCGGACGACCTGGCCGCCCATATTTTCAAAGCGGTTCTGGAGCAGGCACCGGAGCTTGACCCGGCCGCCATCGACGAAGTCATGATGGGCAGCGCCAACCAGGCAGGCGAGGACAATCGCAACGTGGCACGCATGTCGGCCTTACTGGCCGGATTGCCCCCTTCAGTCCCCGGCACCACCCTCAACCGGCTGTGCGGCTCCGGTATGGACGCCGTAGGAACGGCGTTCCGGGCCATT
Source organism: Marinobacter daepoensis DSM 16072 (assembly GCF_000421165.1). Lineage (GTDB taxonomy): Bacteria > Pseudomonadota > Gammaproteobacteria > Pseudomonadales > Oleiphilaceae > Marinobacter > Marinobacter daepoensis. The sequence goes on along the minus strand of NZ_ATWI01000010.1, from coordinate 168,537 downwards.
CGCGCAGGTGAGCTGGATCTGGTGCTGGCCGGCGGCGTCGAATCCATGTCCCGCGCACCATACGTGATGGGCAAGTCCGACAGCGCCTTCTCCCGGGGTCAGAAAATCGAAGACACCACCATTGGCTGGCGTTTTGTGAATCCGCTGATGAAGAAGCAATATGGCGTCGACTCCATGCCGGAAACCGCGGAGAACGTTGCGGAGCAGTTCGGTATTTCCCGGGAAGACCAGGACCTGTTCGCCTTCCGCTCTCAGGAAAAGACCGCCCGGGCTCAGCAGGAGGGCGTGTTCGCGGAAGAGATCGTTCCGGTTTCGATTCCTCGCCGGAAGCAGGACCCACTGATTTTCGATACCGACGAACATCCTCGCAGCAGCACCCTGGACAAGCTCGCGGCATTGCCTGCGCCATTCCGGGAAAACGGCCGTGTCACGGCGGGTAATGCCTCAGGCGTCAATGACGGAGCTGCGGCCATGCTGGTCGCCAGCGATGCCGCCGTCAGGGAACATGGGCTGAAACCCATGGCCAGAATCCTCGGCATGGCCACCGCCGGTGTCGAACCCCGCATCATGGGCATCGGGCCGGTACCGGCGGTTCAGAAGCTGCTGGCAAAACTGGCCATCCGTCTTGACGACATCGACGTTATCGAACTGAATGAAGCATTTGCAGCCCAGGGCCTGGCGGTCCTGCGTGAGCTGGGGATTGCGGATGACGACCCCCGGGTAAACCCCAACGGCGGTGCCATCGCGCTCGGCCACCCTCTGGGCATGTCTGGCGCCCGCTTGCTGATGACAGCCGCTCACCAACTGCAGCGCACTGGTGGCCGCTATGCTCTGTGTACCATGTGCGTCGGTGTCGGCCAGGGTATTGCCACACTTATCGAACGGGTCTGATTGACTCCTCTTCTGACATCTGAACAGGCCCGGGATGAGGTAACCGCCACATCCCGGGCCGCAGGTTATCCGCATTACCACTGCCATACTCCTTTGCCAGGCTTGGCCTGCACACTTTCAATCTGGACAAGTCGGCACAGCAGTAAGATCCTGACACTTCATAGTCCTGAGGTTCCAACCCCACGCAGATAACAAAAGCGAGAACCGCGCACTCGCGCTCTCCGCCTACAATCTGGATACTGACAGTCACAAACCGGCCTGGAACAATCCTGGTAACTGGGCCCATCCAGAGAGGCAGGAAAAGCATGGTGGTAACAACAACCTCAAAAACACTGCAACCAAGCTCCATCCGGATCGGCACCCGCTACCGGGCCAACCGGCTCCACGGCCCGTATGACGCTCTGGTCATTGGGTCTGGCATTGGCGGCCTGACCACGGCAGCGTGCCTGTCGAAGGCCGGCTACAAGGTCCTGGTACTGGAGCAGCACTACACCGCAGGAGGCTACACCCACAGTTACGCCCGCAACGGTTACGAGTGGGACGTGGGCGTGCACTACATCGGCGATATGGGGGCAAGCCATACACTGGGACGCCGGCTGTTCGATTACATCACGGACGGCAAACTCACGTGGGCGCCCATGGATGAAAACTATGACCGGTTCTTTCTGGGTAACAAAGTCGTCAACCTCCGGGCCGGAAAAGAGGGTTTACGGCATTCGCTGGTGGCGTCCTTCCCGGACGACGGCGAGGCCATCGACCGCTACCTGGCGCTTCTTGGCAAGGTCGCCGATGGCATGCAGTGGTACACCCTGTCCAAACTGTCTCCGGCCCTGGCCGCGCCCCTGATCGCGACCGGCCTGAAATCGGTGCTGCCAGACTGTTTTAACCGGACCACCTATGACGTCCTGCGGGAACTGACGGACAACGAGGAACTGATTGGGGCGATTACCGGGCAGTGGGGGGACTGTGGTGTCACCCCCAAACAATCCAGTTTTATGGTGCATGCGCTGATAGCCAAACACTATCTGTACGGTGGTTTCTACCCGGTGGGTGGCGCCTCTGAAATAGCCAGGACCATCATTCCGGTGATCCAGGCCGGAGGTGGTGACGTGCTTACCTACGCCGACGTCAAGGAAATCCTGATAGAAAAGGGCAAGGCTGTGGGCGTGCGTATGGCCGACAACCATGAGATCCGGGCCCCTCTGGTGATCAGTAACGCCGGAGTTATCAACACCTTTGAACGGCTGTTGCCCGCCCAGGACGCAGACCGGATCGGCTACCCCCGCAACCGGGAACACATCCAGCCCTCCCTGCCACACATCGGACTGTATATCGGCCTTAAAGGCACGCCAGACCAACTGGGGCTGCCCCGAACCAACTACTGGATCTATCCCAGCGCTGACCACGACGGCAATGTCCAACGGTTTCTCGCCAGCCCCGAAACGGAACCCTTCCCGGTGGTGTACGCGTCCTTCCCGGCCGCCAAAGATCCGGATTACCAGAACCGGTGGCCCGGCACCTCCACCATCGAGATCGTTGCCCCCACCACCTGGGATCTGTTCGAGCCCTGGCAGGGCTCCACGTGGGGCAAGCGTGGTGAGGATTATGAAGCCCTGAAAGCCCGCATTACCGACCAGTTGCTGGAGATCCTGTATGAAAAACTGCCTCAACTCCGGGGCAAAGTGGACTACGTCGAGACGTCCACACCGCTGTCAACCGCCTGGTTCTGCCGTTATGAACAGGGCGAACTATACGGCCTGGACCACACACCGGAACGTTTCGAACAGCGCTGGCTGAAACCCAAAACCGATATTCCGGGCCTGTACCTGACCGGTCAGGACATCCTGACCTGTGGCGTTGTCGGCGCCATGATCGGCGGTCTGATCACCACCCTGTCGATCCGGGGGCTGAAAGGCGCCGGGCTGGCAAAGCGGATTTTTGTCGGCTGAACGGTCCATAACAGGCTCGCGTCCACGTGTCGTGAGCCTATCCAGACAAAGACAAAGTCAGGTGACGCACCGGCACAATTTCGTTATGTTGAACCGGTCATTTTTCAGAATGGTATTGGCCCATGGCATGGATCTCGGATAAAGCAGCGGCGAGTCAGTTAAAAGAGCAAAGTGACAAGGTCCGGAGAACCGACCTCGAAGACCTTCTGGAACGGCAAAAGGCCATTGAGGAGAAGGTCAGGGACAGTGGTCGGCTGCGCCGCTTCTCAACCGACATCAGGCTGATGTTTTCCCTGATTCGCGATTACTGGCACGGCCACTACCGGGCCATTCCCTGGAAAGCCATCGCCGCGATTGCCGGAGCCCTGCTCTATGTGCTGAACCCGCTGGACCTGATCCCAGACCTGATCTTCGGTTTCGGACTGTTGGATGATGCCGGCGTGGTGGCCCTTTGCCTTAAACTGGTGGAATCCGACCTTCATCGCTACGCGGCCTGGAAAGAGCTGCAACAGGCCACGAAGACCGATTGATTAACAAACAACCAGGGGGTATTCTCTCGCCTCCTGAACACTTACTCACAGTTCTGGAGTTACTGTGGATTTTGCCACTCTCATTGGCCTCGTCGGCGCCATCCTCCTCATCGCGTCGGCCATCATCCTCGGCGTCTCACCGGACGTTTTTATCAACCCACCCTCGTTATTGATCGTGGTCGGTGGCAGCCTCCTGGTGGTACTCGCCAAATTCAGCCTTGCCCAGTTTTTCGACGCGTTCAAAGTGGCCATAAGAGCCTTCAAGTTCAAGCTGCCGGAAACCCAGGCCAGTATTGAAGAACTGGTAGACATCGCCAATGTCGCGCGGAAAGAGGGCGTGCTGGGCATAGAAGGGCGCGAAGTTGGCAGTCCGTTTCTGGCCCAGGGTATACAGATGCTGGTGGACGGCCAGGACGGCAACACCATCAAGCAACTGCTCAACAAAGAACGCCTGATGACGCTCGAACACAACCGCTCCGGCGCCAAGGTCTTCACTGCCCTGGCGGATGTTGCCCCGGCTATGGGCATGATCGGCACCCTGATAGGCCTGGTGCAAATGCTCTCGAACATGGAAGATCCCAAATCCATCGGCCCGGCGATGGCCGTGGCCCTGCTCACCACGCTCTACGGCGCCATGATTGCCACCATGATTGCCACACCGATTGCCGACAAGCTTTCCCTACGGATGACCGAGGAAGCCCGCATGCAATCCCTGTACATTGACGCCCTCGTGGCCATTCAGGAAGGCACAAACCCACGCATCATCGAACAGATGCTCTCCAGCTACCTCTCCCCCAAAGAACGCGCCAAAAACGGCGATCCGGAAACGGCAGGCGGCTAGCCATGGACGATTTACCCGAAGAGGAAAAACCCGGGATTCCGGCGTGGGTTGTCACCTTTGCAGACCTGATGTCCTTGCTGATGTGTTTTTTCGTGCTGCTGTTGTCCTTCTCAGAAATTGATGCTCAGAAGTTCAAACAGATCGCCGGGGAGCTGTCCAAGGCATTCGGCGTGCAGAGAGACGTCCCGGCTCTGGAAATCCCGCAGGGCACCAGCCCGATTTTCGATACCTTTTCGCCGGCCCCACCGGAGCCAACCGTCGTCAATGAGGTCAGACAGACCACCACCGACCAGCAACCAGAACTGCAGACCCTGAAAAGCCCCGCTGACACGGCGGTCCAGGACGCCATTCGGGAAGAGATGGACAAAAACATGGCCAGGATTCTTGAGGTTCTGGAACCTGCCATCGTGGATGGGCGCATCAATGTGTCGGAAGACCAACGCCGCATTGTCATCCGCATTGAGGAAAAGGGCTCCTTTCCTTCCGGTTCAGCCCAACTGACCTGGGAGTTTGAAGGCCTGCTGCTGGACATGGCCGAGGTGCTGGCGGATATGCCCGGCGACCTCGCCATCGAAGGCCATACCGATGATGTCCCGATCCGCACCGATCGTTTCTACAGCAACTGGGATCTGTCGGCCGCCCGTGCGGCGGCCGTCGCGAACGTTCTGCTGGCGCGGGATCAGGTCCGCCCGGACCGCCTCAGGGTAACGGGGCTGGCCGATACTGAGCCCAGAGTGCCCAACACCTCCGCCGACAACCGGGCCAGAAACCGGCGTGTCGAAATCGTGATTGACCTGTCCGGCCCCATGGAAGAACAGGAGCTACGTCTGCGCGAAATGATCAAACGGGAAAGCCAGGAGCAGGAAGCCATCATAGGCATTGAATCCGAAAACACCGGCGCCGGCCAGATCACCTGGTAACCGATCCCAGATTGGTGCCATCATGGTGCTGGCCATGCACGCCGGTTTTGCCTTCCTCGAAGATGACCTTTGCCGCGGCCATTCCGGCGATTCACGGCCTCAGTCAGGAGCCCCCAGAGGCTCCGCCGCAGCGTTACGGCGCTGCGCGCGCCATTCCCTGAACTGTTCCAGCCAGGATAACAACGCCGGTATCACCAACAGAACCAGAAAGGTAGACAGACCGAGCCCGAAAGCGATGGACGTTGCCATCGGAATCAGAAACTGGGCTTGCAGGGAGGTTTCAAACAGCAGAGGCATCAGCCCCCCGATGGTGGTCAGAGAGGTAAGCAATACAGCCCGGACCCGCTGAACCGCTGCCTCGTTCAGAGCCTCCGTAATGTCCAGCCCTTTCTGCCGCTGCTGATTATAAAAGGCCACCAGAATGATCGCGTTATTCACCACAATGCCCGACAGACCGAACAAACCAAACAACGACAGAATGGTGAGCTGAAGCCCCATGACCCAATGCCCCAGCAGCGCACCGACCAGAGCAAACGGAATAATGGCCATGACAATCAGGGGCAGGCTCCACGAGGCAAACACCCAGGCAAGCACCACATACATCAACGCCAGACCAATCAGCAGCCCGGTTTGCATGTCTTCCATGGTTTCCCTCTGGTCCGCCGAACGCCCCTCAAAACTGAAGCGCACACCGTGACGGCTGGCAATGTCCGGCAACGGCCCCGAGGTCAGGCTTTCCAGGACCTGATCGGTGGTGGCCACCCGGGTATTCAGCGCCGAGGTCACTTCCACAGCCAGTTTGCCATCGGCGTGGCGTAGCGCCTGGAATCCCTGACGGTGGTCCAGAGTCATCACCTGAGTGAGAGGGACGAATCGGCCATCCGCAAGCCGTATGGTCATTCGCTCCAGTGTTGAATACTGCTCGCGTTGCCGCCGGGGCAACTGGACACGGACTTCTACTTCGTCCCGGCCGTCCTGATAGATCTGAGCAATCCGGCCATCGAACGCCGCCCGCAACTGCCGGCCCAGATCCACGGTGGTCAGGCCGAGAGCCTCACCGAACGGACTCACCTGGTAGAGCAACTGCTCACGACCCCAGGGCATGTCATCTTCCACATCCAGCACGCCGGGCAGGGCCGCCAGAACCTGAGCCACCTCATCCGCCGCCCGCTTCAGGGCTTCCGCGCTGTCTCCAGTCAGCCGGATATTCACGTCACGCCCGGGAGGACCGGCCTGACGTTCGTTTATATTCAGACTGTCCAGACCTGCCGGCAGTGTCATCCGGCTGCGCCATTCCCGGATGAATTCGGCGTTGCGCACTGCCCGACGGTCCGACGGCACCAACTCCACCAGTATCGACCCGAGTTCATCGTCGTTCCGGGAACTGCCTTCTGCCCCCAGCGTCGCCCCGTAGCTGGTCACCGCATGAAGGACCAGGTCACCCCCAAGCGCCGCCTCGGTGTCGTTCAGGGCACGCTGCATGTCCCGGATAAAGCCGGCAACCGTCCGCTTGTCGGTTCCCGACACAAAATGAGCGTTAGCATAGAGTACCGAGGGTTCCGGGGTGGGGAAGAAGTTGAACCCCAGGCGCCCCCCCGCAAGCAGCCCTAGCGTCACCAGTGCCAGGGCCAGAGCAGAAGCCACCGTCACTCCCCGGTGCTGCAGGCTGTATCGGGAAAAACGGCGGAACGGACCATCCCGAAATGCCTCAAACCGGCGTTCGAAGCGATGACGTATCCGGGTGACCGGACGCTCAGGTATCGTCTTCGTCGCTGCGAGTGAGGCCCGTTTAAACGCATGGCGCAGATGCGCGGGGAGAACCACAAAGCATTCCAGCAATGACGCCACCAGAACACAGATCATGACAATCGGGATATCGCCGAGGATGTTGCCAATGACACCGCCCACCACCAACAAGGGCATGAACGCTGCGACCGTTGTCAGCGATGAAGCCAGCACCGGCCAGACCATACGTTTGGCGGCACCCTCGGCGGCGTGCATGGAGGCCTCTCCCATTCGGGCGTGGGCATCGGCATCCTCACCCACCACAATGGCGTCATCCACTATCACCCCGAGCGCCATAATCAGCGCAAACAGGGAGATCATGTTGATGGAGCCGCCTATCAGCCACAGCACGCCCAGCGCCGCCAGGAAGGCCGTGGGAATCCCGATGGCAACCCAGGCCGCCACCCGGCCGGGCAAAAACAGGTAAAGCAGACCCACCACGAGCACCAGGCCACCGAGGCCGTTGTTCACCAACAGGGAAATCCGGTCCTCAATCAACTGCCAGGTCTCATCGTACACTTTCAGTTTAATGGTTGGCGGCAGCACCGGCCGGGTATCCTCCAGCCAGCGCTCAAAGACCCGTGCGGCCGCCAGAGAGTTGCCGTTCTCGGATCGCTGAAGCTGCAATTCAACGGCGGGCATGCCGCTATTCTCCATCACCGTCTGGTTATCCCGGGCTTCCTGACGGATCACCGCAATGTCACCCAACTGCATCCGGATACGATCACCACTGAGCACCGGTAGCGTTTCAAAAGCCTGGGGGCTCCGACGTTGCTCCACCGCCCTCAGTTCTCGGGTGGCGTCCTGCTGGGCCATCATGCCAGCGGGCAGGTCACGGGACAGCGCCGCCACCCGGTCGGCAATCTGCTCGAGAGACAAGCCCAGAGCTTCCATCCGCTCCACAGGCACATCAATGCTGATCTGCTGCTCGGGCAGGCCCCGGATCGTGACCCGGTCGATGCCGCGGGCCAGCAGTTCATCTTCAAAGCGATAGACCAGTTGCCGCAATTCGGCGCGATCCACATCACCATAAACCAGCAATCGGGCCACAGGTTCGTACCGCTCGACACGGGCAACCTGGGGTTCCTCGGCATCCGCCGGCAGGTTATTGAATTCATCAACCTGCTGGCGTACGTCATCCACAGCCTGTATCGGATCGGTTCCCTCGTGGAACTCCAGCGTGATCGACGCGATCCCCTGAGCCGAGGTCGAGGTCATTTTCTTCAGGCCATCCACACTCCGCAGGCGTTGCTCCAGAGGATCTGTAATGCCCAGCTCCACGTCTTCGGCGGACGCCCCGCTCCACACCACCCGCACACTCACCACATCCAGGGCAAAGGTCGGGAAAAACTGGATGTTCATGCGGGTCAGGGCCAGCACGCCCCCAAGCAGCATCACCAGCATAACCAGATTTCCGGCGACCCGGTGATGAACAAAAAAGCCAATGACCCCCGGCTTGCGCTTCATGAGCCCGACACTCCAGCCTCATCGGCCACCCGGACTTTCAGACCGGTAACCGCATTGGGTAAGTGAGTCGTGATCAGCTTCATACCGGCCTTGAGATCGTCACTGGCAATCAGCAGCCGGCGCCCCCCGTCGTCGCGGTGCGCTTCGCCAACCCGCTCTACGGACAGTCGTTGCATGCGGTTGTCATCATCCAGAACGTACACGCTGTCGGCCCCATACAACGCACTGAATGGAATGGCCACCACCTGGTCGCGGGGCAGCCTGCTCAGCGTCAGCGGCTGCAGAGCCCCGGGCCGCAGTTCGCCGGCGTCTCCAACCACCCTCAGCACCGCCTCCGTGCCAGCCGGGTCCGACAGTCCGGCAAACCGGATCAGCTCAAAGCGGTGCCCGGAGCTGTCAGCCTGAGCCTCCAGGAGGTGCCCGGCGGCCAGGGCACGGGTCAGTTCCCGCAGGTACATCTGGGGCACCCGCGCCCGAACCTCCAGCCCCCGGCTCGGATAAACGCTCAGCAGCGCCTGCCCAGGGGACACCTGATCTCCCGCCGCTACCTGAAGGTTGGTAACGATACCGTCAAAAGGCGCGGTTGCGGTCGCCCGCTCACTGTCCAGTTCGGTAGCCGCCAGGCTGGCCCTGGCCTGTGCGAGCCGGGCTTCCAGGCTGAGGAGTCGGGCAGGGTGCTCAGCAACGGATTTTTCACGAGTACGCACCGTCAGTTCCGCCCGGGCGAGGGCATCGGTCGCAGCCTCCCGGTTTTCCTGGGAAGCCAGGTTTCTTGCCACCAGAGCGTCAATGCGCTGAAACTGGCGCCGGGCGTTGTCCAGAATCGCCATTTCACTCTCCAGTGACCGACGATCATTACGGTAACGGACCTGCTCAGACTGTATCTGGGCCTCCAGATCTGCCACCTGAGCCTTCGCCTGTGCCAGCACCGGCGCCACGTCCTCCTCATCCAGAGAAACCAGAACATCCCCCGCGGTTACCCGAACGCCTTCGCGCACCGGCAACTGGCCAATCCGCCCGGACAGGGTAGCGGTCACGGTTTGCAAATCCGGCGCCACCACTTCGCCATACAGGGGCAACACCGGCGTTGCAGTGGCCGGTCGCACCTCCTGCACCTGAACCAGCCAGCTACGCTCGGTGGCCACTACTTCCGCCGGCTCGGGTCGGGTGGCCTTAAGCAGCAGGAAGCCGGCAATACCGACCACGATAATCAACAGGGGCAGCAGTTTTCTGAACATAGGTCGCCAGTGCTCTGATCAAATGAAGGTGCGCGAAGGCAGAAAATTTACTATACAATTTTCAAAAGATTCCGGATTACTCCGACCGACCCATCCCAAACTCAGGACCGGCCAACGTGGACGGAAGCCATGACACCCTGATCAACGCCACCCTGCTCAACACACTGCTCGTGTGCGTGGTGGTGGTCATTCATAACGAAGCTCTGATTCGCCTGAGCAGGGTGTTGACCAAGCTGCGTCAAAGCCACCACTTCCGGTTAACGATTGCGGTGCTGGGCTGCCTGGCGGCCCACGCCCTGGAAGTCTGGGTTTTTGCCACGGCGTTCTACTTCATGCACCACGCCGAGGGCTGGGGCCAGTTGCTGGGCAACTTCAGTGGCACCATGCTGGACGCGGCCTATTTTTCTTTCACCACCTTTACCACCCTGGGCTACGGCGATATCGAACCCATGGGGCAACTGCGCTATCTTACCGGCATTGAAGCCCTGACCGGCCTGCTCATGATCACCTGGAGCGCCTCGTTCCTGTTCCTGGAGATGCAGCGTTACTGGCCAACCCGGTAACCACAGCGACCTCATCGACAGGCCAGACGCCGCGACACTCAGAATGCAGCAAGCGTTGCCAACCCTGAGTTATTGTAGTCACTTCTGACCGGAACACAGTTTGACCAACCGCAAAAAAAGACCCCGGATGAAGGCAACTCCACCCGGGGTATCAATGTCACCCGCCGGCTATGAGAAGCGGGTAACCGCCATCTTCAGGACTTACCAACGGGCAGTCAGTGCTGCCCGAAGCGTGCGTCCCGGTTCATTCACCCGAAACACACCGCTGTCCGACAGGTTGTCTTTGCTTACATGGTACGCCCAGGCCTTGTCAAAGACATTATCCAGCGCCCAGGTCAGGCTCAGATTGGTCATGAGGGGGTGCGTACCAGAAAGGTTGAACACGCCATAGCCCGGAGAGGTACTGGGATCCAGGCCGGAGTCCGTATCGACCCGATCCTGCCGGCGCGCCAGTTGCCACTCCGCTTCCAGAGTGTGCCCCTGATACTGCCAACCCACAGTCTGGATAAACTGGATCGGAGGGATGCGGGGCAATGACTGGTTTTCATCCCGGTTTTCGCCCCGGACAGACGCCAGCTTGCTGCTGCTGCTCCAGGTTCCGTTGCTCCAGCCGAGCTCTCCCTCAACCCCCAGCAGACGAGCATCAATATTGCGATAACGGGTGTCGGTGGTGTTGTTCGGGGTGCGGGTTTCAAAGCGGTAAACGTAGTCGTCAACCTGATCCACCCACATCGCCGGACGCCAGCTCCACTGGCCTTGCCGCCCCGGCAGACTGAGTTCCAGCTTGTAGTGTTTTTCGGTCTCAAGTTCCGGGTTACCCACCCAGCTGCCTTTCATGGTTTTCTGGGCAACGTATCTCTCATTCACACTCGGTGATCGCACGCTGTGACTCGCGGTCAGCTCCAGAGACTGGGCGGGCGAGAACCGCCATTCTCCGGTCAGGAACCCGCTCACATTGTCGTCATTGGCCTTGATGTCCGTTACGCCATAAGCCGAGGCGTAGAGGGTGGCGGGAGAAAACACCATCATGCCCCCAGGCATCGGCCGGAAGGTCTGGTCCGCCCGGGTCGCATCCATTTCCACACGGTCATACCGGATACCGGCACCCAAACGGGTGTTCATCCGAATCTGATGAAACCCTTCCAGAAACACCCCCACCCGGTCGCGCTCCACACCCGGCCACATCAACGATGCCTCGTTAGTCAGCCCCATACCGTTGTACATGGTGGCGTCCCACTCGTTGCTTTCGACATCAATGCCAATGGCGATGTCACGGGTGTAGTTGATGGTCTGATCCAGTACCAGTCTGGCGCCCCGGGTGCGGGTTTCGGAATTGGTCTGCATTTTCATCGGCGAGTCACGAAGACTGAAGTTATCCATGACGTGATCTACATCAGCCTGCCAGGTCATCAGGCTCCAGGCACCGTTCGCCACGGGTGCTCCCACCTCAAGACGGTACAGATCTGTATCCGTTTTTGGCGCATCCATCCCTCGGCCCGGGAATTTCACATCCCGCTCTTCCTGACGACTGGCCATCCCCTTGACGAAAAAGCCCTGCTCGGAGGTCCAGGCCCCGTCCACCCGGCCTTCCGTATTTTCATAGGCACTGCGAACGTCGTTCCCGTCGCCATCTTCATAGTCATCGGCTTCGTCGTAACCGCCCGCCAGGCGAATAAAGGCATCTTTCCGACCCGCGGCGACACTGCCGTTTACCAGCCTCCCGTCGCCATTATCGGAAGCGCCAATCGTCAGATGGCCAGAGGTAAGGTGGTCATCTTCAAATTCCGGGGCGGCGGTGGTTGCCACCACCTGACCACCGGCAATCGGCCCCCAACGCAGAGTGCGGTTACTGGTGCGCACCTCCAGCACCGGCGCCAGGGAGGTACTCAACCGGCTGGCTGGCGGGTCCATCCGGCTCGGGCAGGCCCCCTCAACGCGCATGCCGTCAATCAGCACTTCCACACGCTCCTCACTCTGGCCATGAATCACCGGATCAAGGCCTCGCCCCCCCATCCGGGACAAGGAAACCGAGGGGCTGCCAGACAGGCGCTGCACCGGTTCTGACTGAACCGCCGCCGCGGAAAGACGAGCCGCTTCGGAGGACTGTCCTTCCGTAACCCGGATCAGTACCGGGCTTGCAGAATCCGTTTGGGCCAGTGCAAGAGGGGCGGCCACAGTGCCGGCCATCGCAAGGCTGATACAACGAGCCAGATGATGTTTTTTCAACATTGTCAGGGGGTTCCTTGAGGCAAGGCCATCAGTTAGGTCACTCATGATCCGGAATTGTAAAGCCCTTCGTTTACGCTGGCTTGAGACACAATGCCGCACCCCATTGGAGGTATCTCCGCAGCACAGACACACCGGTTTAAGCGGGATTAGCTTGCAAAATGGCGCACCGGTGTGGTGCAATCAGTGCCCTTTTTTTGGGTGGTCGCTTTTTTTGCGACTTTCAATACGCGTATTCCGAGGGCACCAACATGACTGCAAAACTCGACGAAAAGCTGGAACCGATCTTCCAGGATGTACTTCATCGCAACCCAGGTGAAAAGGAGTTTCATCAAGCGGTTCACGAGGTTCTGGAGACCCTGGGGCCCGTACTCGTGAAATACCCGGAATTCGCCGACAAGAAAATCATTCAGCGCATCTGTGAGCCAGAGCGCCAGATCATTTTCCGGGTGCCCTGGCAGGATGACAAAGGCGAGATTCACATCAACCGGGCCTTCCGCGTTGAATTCAACAGTGCACTGGGGCCCTATAAAGGCGGGATGCGTTTTCACCCCTCCGTTTACCTGGGCATCATCAAATTCCTGGGCTTTGAGCAGATTTTCAAAAATGCCCTGACCGGCCTGCCCATTGGCGGCGGGAAAGGCGGCAGTGACTTCGACCCCAAGGGCAAGTCCGATGATGAGATCATGCGCTTCTGCCAAAGCATGATGACAGAGCTCTACCGCCACCTGGGTGAGTACACCGACGTTCCGGCCGGCGACATTGGCGTTGGTGGTCGTGAGATCGGCTACCTGTTCGGCCAGTACAAGCGCATCACCAACCGCTACGAGTCCGGCGTATTCACTGGCAAAGGCCTCGACTGGGGCGGCAGCCGTGCCCGTACGGAAGCCACCGGCTACGGCACCGTGTTCTTCACCCATGAAATGCTCAAGGCCCGTGGCGACTCTCTTGAAGGCAAGACCGTGGTGGTCTCCGGCTCAGGCAATGTGGCGATCTACGCCATTGAAAAGTGCCATGAACTGGGCGCCAAGGTGATCGCATGCTCGGACTCTCAGGGTATAATCGTGCACGAGAAAGGCATTGATCTGCAGACTCTGAAACGCATCAAGGAAGTGGAGCGTCGTCGCATCAGTGCCTACACTGAATTCCACAAAGACGCCAAATACGTAGAAGACGGCAACATCTGGTCCGTGCCCTGCGATGTGGCCCTGCCATGCGCCACCCAGAATGAGCTCAATGGCAAAGACGCCAAAGCTCTGGTGGAAAATGGCTGTATCGCGGTGGCAGAAGGTGCCAACATGCCAACCACACCGGAAGGCATCATCATCTTCCAGGAGGCCAAGATCGCATACGGTCCGGGCAAAGCCGCCAACGCCGGTGGTGTTGCAACCTCAGCGCTGGAGATGCAACAGAATGCCAGCCGTGATTCCTGGACCTTTGATTACACCCAGAAGCGCCTTGAGGAAATCATGATCGATATCCACAAGAATTGTTACGAAACGGCCGCCGAGTTCGGTGCCGAAGGTAACTATGTGCTGGGCGCCAACATCACTGGCTTCCTTCGTGTTGCCAAAGCCATGACGGCCATGGGCGTCATCTGATCCGGCCATGAGCCACCAGTTGCCTCTCCAGGCCACAGACCGGGTTTCTACCGGGCTGACCGGTCTGGATGAGGTACTGGATGGTTTGCGAATCGGCGACAATGTCGTCTGGCGAGTGTCTGACCTGGACGACTACCGCCGGTTCGTGATTCCGTTCCTCGATTCCGCCGCCGATACAGGCCGGCACATCATCTACCTCCGCTTTGGCGAACACCCCCCGATCATTGACCAGCACCCTGCGGTGCGCACCATCACCATCGACGCTCTGGGCGGCTTCGAAAGCTTCACCAGCCGGGTCTGGCGCCTGATTGAGCAGCATGGGCGGGGGGCTTTCTATGTTTGCGACAGTCTCAGCGAGCTGCTGAACGCCTGGGCCACCGACGCCATGGTCGGGAATTTTTTCCGGGTAGTGTGCCCGTTCCTGTTTGAGCTCGACACGGTCGCCTGGTTTGCGCTGCATCCCGACCGGCATTCCCGGATGACGCTGGATCGTATCCGGCAAACCACCCAGGTGATGATTGACGTGCATCGACATGGCGAGGACGTCCAGATTCACCCAATCAAAGCCTGGCGCCGGCAATCGCCCACCATGTTCCTGCCCCACCGGGAACAAGGCGGCCGGTTTCGCCCCATCACCGACAGCAGTGATGCTACCCGGCTGCAGGCAACCCTTGAATCAGAACGTCTGCACCGCCAACCCCTGCTGGATTACTGGGACCGGCTGTTCCAGGAGGCCAGTCGAGCGGTGTTCGAGCAGGATCAGGCCGGCATGGAGGATCTGCAGGAACAGGTACTTCAGGTCATGATCAGCCGGGACCCACAGATTCTTGGCCTGGCCCGACGGTATCTGAGCCTGGAAGACCTGTTAACCATACGCAGCCGGCTGGTCGGTAGCGGTTACATTGGCGGCAAGGCCAGCGGTATGCTGATTGCCCGGAACATTCTTCTGAACGACGCCGGAGACCTCTGGCAGGCCAACCTGGAACCCCACGATTCCAGCTATCTGGGTACCGATGCCTACTACGCTTTTCTGGTTCACAACGGCCTCTGGCCCGCCATCATGAGACAGCGTTCTGAGGCGGGCTACCTCAACGAAGCACCGGCGTTAAGGCAGGCCATCCTGACCGGACAGTTCCCTGCCGAGATCCGGTCGGAACTGGAACGCCTGCTGGATCATTATGGCCAGTACCCGATTCTGGTCCGCTCCTCCAGCCTTCAGGAGGACGGCTTTGGCAATGCCTTTGCCGGCAAGTACGACAGCGTTTTTCTGATCAACCAGGGCCCGCCGGAACAACGCCTGGCGGAGTTTGAAAACGCCATCCGCCAGGTCTATGCCTCGTCCATGAACGAAGATGCTCTGGTTTATCGTAAGCATCGCGGGCTGGACCAGCGGGAAGAGCCCATGGCGCTGCTGATCCAGCGGGTCAATGGGCGCTTTCATGGCCGCTACTATCTGCCCGATGCAGCCGGAGTCGGCGTGTCCCGGAATACCTTCGCCTGGGACCGCACCATGGACCCGAAAGCCGGCATGGTCCGCCTGGTGATGGGCCTGGGCACCCGGGCTGTCGACCGGATTGAAGGAGACCATGCGGCCGTCATGGCCCTGGATCAGCCCACCCGCCAACCGTTCCGGTCCCCGGACGAATGCTACCGGTTCTCCCAGCATCTGGTAGACCTGCTCGACCTTCAGGAAGGCCGGCTGGACACCCGCCCCCTGAGCCAGGTGCTCGAGACCACGACGGACATCCCCATTGCCCAGCTGGCCGAGGTGGACCGGGCCGCCACCGCCCGTGCCGAAGAGATCGGCCTGCAGGGGCCCGTCTGGCGACTGACCTTCCGCCCACTGGTTCAGGGCAGCTCGTTTATCACACGGCTATCGGCCCTGCTTAACACCCTTGAGGCCGGGTACCAGCACCCCGTTGACGTGGAATTTACCCTGCACCTGAACGAGCAGGGAGAACCCGCATTCAACCTCGTGCAGTGTCGCCCGTTGGCCACGATTGGAAACTCCGGGCCGGTTTCCCTGCCACAACACCTGCCCCGGAACCGCCAGATATTCTGTACCGAAGGGCATTTCATGGGTGGCAACATCAATCAGTCCATCGAACGGGTCATCCGTATCGATGCCAGTGTCTACGCCAACCTGACCACCAGCCAGCGATACGACGTTGCCCGGCGCCTGGGCGAACGAATCCGTGAATCCGGTGCCAGCACCCTTTTGATGGGGCCAGGACGATGGGGTACCAGCAGCCCGGAACTGGGTGTCCCGGTTCGTTTTTCGGACATTGCCGGGATCAGGATTCTGGTCGAGGTCTCGGAGAATGCCGGTGATATGGTGCCTGACCTGTCTTACGGCTCCCATTTCTTCCAGGATCTTGTGGAATCCGGCATCGCCTACGTGGCCGTGTTTCCAGAGTCGGAGGAGTGTGTCTATCAACCAGACCACCTGCCAGGGGAAGCTCCCCCGGACAACCCGGATTCGGAGATCGAGCGGGCGATCCGGGTGTATCATATGCCTCAGTGGCCCCTGCAGGTCCGTGCCGATATCGAGCAACAGCGTCTGGTGTGTTATCGACCGGTTGACCCGGGGCAATAGCTGCACATTTTCCACACCGGCATCGGCAGCAGGCTGATAGAATGCCCTCCATGGAATGGCTGACTCACTCTCAAACCGGTTTTCGGCAAGCCGCACGTTACCTTCTGGGCATGCGGCTGGCCATTATTCTTACCTTACTGGTGGCCGTGGCCGTGGCCGAAACCACCGTTTCCCTGGCCCATCGTGCAGAGTCGCTGCTGCTGTGCCTGCTTTATGGCGTACTGGCAACGCTGGGATGGCTCTGGTTCAGCCGTCGCCCTCCCGCCTCAGCCCTGACGGTCAGCCTGACCCTGGCCGGAGACCTGATCCTGATCGGGTTCTGGCTTTATCTCACGGGTGGCTACACCAACCCGCTGGTTTCGCTTTTGTTGCTGCCCATTGCAGTCGCCATCATTCTGGTTCCCGGCCGCCAGGGCATTGTCCTGACCCTCTCCGGCATTCTGGCCTACACCGCGCTGGTGATCTGGCACACACCGGCTATCGAACACGAACACCATGGCGGTGACCTTGCGCAGCTGCATCTGGTCGGCATGTGGGTCACCTTTGCTCTGACGGCCGCTATTCTGCTGCTGGTTGTGGGCACACTGGCCCGACAGCTACGGGCCCAGCAATCGCAACTTGGCCTGTTCCGGGAGACCCGTCTGCGTGACGAACAGATCATTGCCCTGGGCCTGTCCGCCGCCTCCGTGGCCCACCGTTTGGGCACCCCGCTGAATACCATGACCCTGCTTCTGGACGAAATGCAATCGACCACCTCCGTGCAGAAAGACCCGCATCTGCAGGAAGACCTGACGATGATGCAGCAACAACTCTCGCTATGCAGCGGCCATCTTCAGCAACTGACCCAGGCAGCCGTTGAGGCCCGAACGGCCAGGCTGGAGATCCTTCCCGTGGGCGCATGGCTCGATCGCCTGCGGGAATCGGCAACCCTGCTCTGGCCCGCCGGGCCGATTCGCTGGGCCGGCCACTGGCCGGACGCCCATGTCGCGGTGGACGCCACTCTGGATCAGGCCGTACTGAACCTGTTGGCCAATGCGCTCACCGCCAGTCCACAATGGGTAGGGGTCCAATGCCGCCGGTCTGGTGAAACCAGGCTGGAGGTGATTGTCGAAGACCATGGCGACGGCCTTCAGAGCGCCTTTGCAGGAGCACCCGGCGAAGACATCGTCGACTCCCGCAACGGCCTGGGAGTGGGACTTTTTCTGTCAAACGCCACGATACAGCGCCTGGATGGTCATCTCCGGGCCCGGGTTGGCGATCAGGGCACCACCATGGTGATCGACCTCCCGGTTTCGGATCAACGTGCCACAGGAGTCACCGAGCATGACAGATAGCGAACGCTGGCTGCTGGTGGACGACGACGAAGCCTTTCTTCAGGTTCTTGCCCGCTCTCTCACCCGCCAGGGCATCGAGAGTGTGACAACACGAACGCCTTCTGAAGCCTTGCAGGTTCTTGCTTCGGAACCCTTCTCTCGCTGCGTGCTGGATCTCAATCTGGCGGGTGAAAGTGGCCTGCAGCTGCTCCCGGAGCTTCTGCAGAAGAACAACTCTCTGGAGATTCTCGTCCTGACCGGCTACGGTAGCATTGCGACCGCGGTAGAAGCCATGCGCCGGGGCGCGGTGAACTACCTGTGCAAACCGGTGACGGTGAGCCAGCTGATTCAGGGCTTCGAGCCCCTGGATGGAGCCCCGGCACTTCGGGCCGAACCGCCGTCGGTGGAAGAAATGGAGTGGGAGCACATCCAGCGCGTACTGAATGAACACGAGGGCAACATCTCTGCAACGGCCAGAGCACTGAACATGCACCGCAGGACCCTCCAGCGGAAGCTACAAAAACATTCCCGGTGGCGTCACTGAGCCTGGCAGGCAAGAAATTGCCAGAAAATTGATGGACGTCAATTATCCAACCTGAATGATGAGTATCCCAGGCTCCCGGTATCCGTTATCCTCACCCGCCGCTTTGCAAAAAACGGATAGTCACCGACCTCAATAGATCACAGCATCATCTATATTATTAAAGAATACCCTTTTGTTTATTCTCACAGGGAGTCGAGAACGCAACGCCCACAAGCCAACCTGGTAACAACCGCTGCCCATGAATACGCCCGATCAGATCATCGTCCCACACCGTCTGGCACTGGTTGCCGAGGTGACCCGCAACATGATTCTGATTCTCGGTGCAGACGGAGCGGTGGAATGGGTAAACCCGGCTTTTGAAGCGCACTCCGGATACCGGCTTGAAGCGATAAAAGGGCGCATGCCCAGCGAGTTTCTGGCAGGCCCCTGTACCGATCAGGACAGCCTCACCAAGATTCGCAGGCACCTGTTCTGCAACACCGAGTTCGAGATGGATCTGCTTCAGTACAACGCTCAGGGGCAACCGTACTGGGTGCACACTTATGGCACTCCCGTTGGCGGCCCGGACGGCACCGCGCCCGGCTTTGTCCTGATCCAAAGCGACATCTCTGACCGCAAAAACGGTGAACGTGGCCTGCGTATTGCCGCCAGCGTGTTTGACCGCAGCCACGATGCCATCATCATCTCCGACCAGAAAAACCGGATTGTAGACGTTAACCCTTCCTTCACCCGGATCACCGGCTATGCCAGAGAGGAAGTCCTGGGACTGGCTCCGTCGATCCTCAGTTCCGGCCGCCACTCTCTGGCGTTCTACCGCACCATGTGGCAATCCATTGAAGAAACCGACCACTGGCGAGGGGAAATCTGGAATCGTCGTAAAAACGGCGAAGAGTTTGCAGAGTTGCTGTCGATCAGCCGGGTACACCTTGATAGCCCGGCCAACTACTATCACGTTGCCACTTTTTCCGACATCACAGCGCTCAAAAACCACGCCAAAGAACTGGACCGCGCGGCCAACTACGACCCGCTCACCGGGCTGCCTAACCGGCAGTGGATTGAAGAACGGCTGCGCGCAGCCAAACTGACGGCCGACCGCAACAACAACCCTCTGTTCGTCTGTTATCTGGATATCGATGGTTTCAAACTGATCAATGATCAACTGGGCACAGACGTGGGCGATGAAGCCCTTCGCATTATCGGAGAGCGTCTGAATAATCGTCTGGAAGAAGATGCCGTGATCGCCCGAATCGGAGGCGATGAATTCGTTCTGCTTCTGGAAGGTGAGCAGTCAGAAGCCGACTATCGGCGGATTCTGTCGGTGGTCAGCGATCCGATCACCCTTCAGGACACACCGATCATGGTAACCGCCAGCCTCGGCATTACCCGGTATCCCGAGGACAACACCGATGCCGAAGGCCTGATCCGGCACGCTGACCACGCCATGTACTCCGCCAAAGAAAAAGGGCGCAACCAGTATCAGGTGTTCGATCCGGGCCAGCATGCCTGGCAACGGGAACGACGTTTTCAGTTAATAGAGATTGCCCAGGCCATTGAGAACGATGAGTTTGAACTGCACTTCCAGCCCCAGCTGAGAATGGCCGATTCGGAAATCATCGGCTTTGAGGCCCTGATTCGCTGGCATCATCCGGAAAAAGGCCTGATCGCCCCCGGGCTGTTCCTCCCGGCGGTGGAGCACAGCCACCTGGAGTCTGCGCTTGGCCAGTGGGTGATCAACCACGCTCTGGCAAAAATGCAGCAATGGCAGGAAGCCGGCCAGGAGATTCCGGTTTGCATCAATATCAGCGCGGCGCACATGATGGACCCGGCGTTTGTGGATGTGTTATCGGACTGTCTGCTCGCCCATCCCTCAGTCAACCCGGGCCAGGTTACGCTGGAAGTTCTGGAATCAACGGCCCTGGAGGACACCAAAAGTGCGGCAAACATGCTCGCCCGCTGCAGGAAACTGGGCGTTCAGGTCGCGCTGGATGACTTCGGGACAGGGTTCTCGTCTATGACCTATCTGCGCAGCCTGCCTGTGGACATGATCAAGATCGACCAGAGTTTTATCCGTAACATGCTGAGCGACGCCAACGACCGGGCCATCGTTGAAGGGATCATTTTCATGGCCCAGCGGTTTCGTCATCGAGTGCTGGCAGAGGGCGTTGAAACGCTGGAACACGCCATGGCGCTGAAAAAAATGGGGTGCGACCTGATTCAGGGTTACGGTATTGCCCGCCCCATGCCCGCAGCCGACGTTCTGAGCTGGCTGGAGAACTGGCAAAGCCACGCCCGACACAAAAGCATCATCCACGAGCTTCGCTCTGCAAACGGGCAGGGCGAAGGCATCTGACCATCACTGACGTTACCGGTAACGGCTCTGATCCAGTGTCTTAAGCCGGTCCGGATGAAACACCATCAGACCGGTCACGAAGGTGCCGTTAATAAAGCCTTCGGGGATCATGAACAGTGGCAGATACCTCAGGTACTCATGAACCAGCTCATCGAACCCATAGGTGCCACTGATCCAGAGCATCAGGCACATGATCACGCCCGCCACAGCCACCGACAGCCCGGCCCCGAAAAAACCGCAAAAGAAAATGTAGGCAAAGAAATTCCGGAAGTTACGCCGCCGTTCCCAGCGCATAATGGCATGGCTGACCAAGGCCGGCACCATCACGGTAATCAGCCCGTTGGCGGCAAACATCAGAACCGGCTCACGCCCCGTAATCACGGTAATAACCAGAGCCAGCAGCCCGGACAACACCGCCAGAGCCCACCCCAGCATCAGGGTAATGACGGTTACGCCAAAAATATGGATAGCCAACCCGGGCGAAATACCCGCCCGTAACTGCCAGACAAAGCCCAGCACCACCGCCGCCCCGAAAAAGGAATGCTGCAGAGCGTTGTCGTTGCGAAATGCGGCCCAGTCCACCGTCCTGAGAGCCAGCAGCAGTATCACGACAAACAGGCCTGCAGTGATCAACCACTGACTGGTGGATAGCAGATTATCAGTCATTCCCATGGCAGCATTACCGGTGCAAGTACGAAAGAATGGGGGCAGTGTCTACACATACCCCATGCCCGGTCAATGGGATCACACTATTCAGGTCAAGCGGCGGCCGCGACACGCCCGGTAAGCGCTTGCCAGGCTTCGTAGGTACTCAGAAAAATGCGGCCATCCAGGTGGGCCAGCAATTCGGTTCCTTTGAGCCGATCCATCACCGGGCCCTTGATCTCCGAGAAGTGAAGGCTCACCCCCGCGTCACGCAGCCGGTCGTTGATCGCTTCCAGGCTTTCCAGAGCAGAAGCATCGATCAGGTTCACCGCCGGGCACACCAACACCAGATCGGTCAGCTCCGGCTGACGCGTCACCAGATCCATCACCGTCTCCTCCAGAAAACGGGCATTGGCAAAGTACAGGCTCTCATCCACCCTCAGGAACGTAACTTTCGGACACAGCTCCACGTTATGGCGCAGCACATTACGGAAGTGCTCAGTGCCGGGCACCCTACCAACCACGGCACTGTGCGGGCGGCTGGTTCGATAGAGGAACAGCCCGATCGACAAGGTAACCCCCGCGATAATGCCCGCTTCCACGCTGTGCATTAACGTCAGGAGGATGGTCGCCAGCATGGCGCCGAAGTCGGTGCGCGAATAGCGGAACGTGCGCGCCAGGGCCGGTAAATCAATCAGCGTGGCAACCGCAACAATGATGGTGGCCGCCAGAGTTGCCTGGGGCAACCAGGCAATAGCCGGGGTCAGGAACAAGGTCGCCAAGGCTATACCAACCGCAGTATAAGCACCGGCAGCCGGCGTTTCCGCACCGGCATCAAAATTAACCACGGAACGGGAGAAGCCTCCGGTGACCGGCATTCCCCCGGACAGACCAGCCCCCAGATTTGCCGTTCCCAGGCCAATCAGCTCCTGATCCGGATCAATACGCTGGCGTTTTTTCGCAGCCAGGGTCTGGCCCACCGACACCGATTCCACAAATCCCACCACGCTGATCAGCAGTGCACTGACCGCCAGCTGAGACCACAGGCCCGAATCCAGCGAAGGCAACGTCAGCGAGGGCAAACCCGACGGCACCTCACCCACCAGCCGAACGCCCGCAGCATCCAACTGCAGCAGCCAGGCCAACAGCGTCGTCACCACCACCGCCAAAATGGGGGCGGTTTTCGTCACAATATCCGCCGGACGAGCCGGAACACCAAACCGCTTCAGCAGGGGCTTGAGATACCGACGGGACCAGACCAGAAAACCCAGCGCTCCGAGGCCGATCAGCACCGTCGGCAGGTTGGTGTCCGGCAACGACATAACCAGTGACCGGCCGATCTCCAGGAGATTGTGACCACTGGCCTGCACCCCAAACAGATGCTTCAGCTGACTGGCCGCAATCACGATCCCAGACGCGGTGATAAATCCGGAAATCACCGGATGACTCAGGAAATTGGCGAGGAAACCCAGCCGCATAATCCCCATGACCGTCAGCATCAGGCCCGACATGACCGCCAGCAGGACCGCCCCGGCCAGATACTCCGGGGAACCAGCCTCCGCTAACGGCGCCAGGGCTGCAGCCGTCATCAGGGACGCCACCGCCACCGGCCCGACCGACAAGGTACGGCTGGTGCCAAAGACGGCATAGATCACCAGTGGCAGGATACTGGCATACAACCCCACCTGCGCCGGAAGCCCCGCCAGCAGGGCATACGCCAGAGACTGGGGAATGAGCATCACGGTCACGATCAGCGCAGCCACCAGATCACTGGTGGCCTGGTCTCGGCGGTATGCGGGTGCCCACTGCAGAATGGGCAGATAGCGTTTCAGGTTCATGGGCAGCTCAGAACCGGTTTACCGGTACCTTCAGGTACACCTGACCATTGTCCTCCGGCGGCGGCATCTGCCCGGCCCGCATGTTCACCTGAACCGAGGGCAGGATCAATCTGGGCATATCCAGAGTCGCGTCCCGCTCCGTACGCATTTTCACAAAATCCTCTTCCGACACACCTTCGTGCACATGCACGTTGGCCTGGCGCTGCTCCGCCACCGTGGTGACATGCTGGTACTCATCACGGCCGGGCGCCTTGTAGTCGTGACACAGGAAGATTCGGGTTTCCGGCGGCAGGGCCAGAACCTTCTGGATCGATTGATACAAAACCCGGGCATCCCCGCCGGGGAAATCGCAGCGGGCGGTGCCGTAATCAGGCATGAACAGGGTGTCTCCCACAAAGGCAGCATCCCCGATCACGTAAGTCAGGCAGGCAGGCGTATGCCCCGGAGTGTGGAGCACCCGGCCTTCAAGGTGACCGATAGCGAAGGTATCACCTTCCTCGAACAGCCGGTCAAACTGGCTGCCGTCCCGGGCGAACTCGGTACCAGCATTAAAGGCTTTGCCAAAGATGTCCTGCACCTGCACGATGTTCGCACCAATCGCGGTTTTACCACCGAGTTTTTCATGCAGGTAGGGCGCCGCAGAAAGGTGATCAGCATGAACGTGTGTCTCCAGAATCCACTCCACACGCAGCTCATTGTCCTGAACGTACCGGATGATTTCATCCGCCAAGCGCACATCCGTACGGCCAGCGGCGTAGTCAAAATCCAGCACCGAATCCAGAATGGCACAGGCCTGACTACCAGGGTCGCGAACCACATAACTGAACGTGTTGGTGGGCTCATCAAAAAAATGCTGAACGAGGGGCTGAGTCATGGTCTTCACCTGTAAGGTCGCCAATATCCTAATATTTGATCTAAGGATATACTGAAACGCTATATAAGGTGAAATTCTGTTTTCTTATAGCCGCGATAATCCTGATGCATCAACCAGGCAATCACGCCCGCTATCCTTGGCCTGATAGAGTCGATGATCGGCCAGGGCAATCAGGGCCTCCGGGGTCGCCGGGGCACCGGTCATCTCGGAAACGCACATAGCGCCCACACTGACGGTGATGTTGAAGACATCGTTGTCTGCCACAAACTCCTCGGCCCGGACCGCGGCCATGATTCGCATCACCAGCGCCTCCATGTCGGCCTCCGTCACCTCGGTGAATACCACCAGGAACTCTTCACCGCCAAACCGGGCGACCACGTCCGTCGTCCGGGTATGATTCAGCAACAACTCCGTGAAACGAATCAGCACCTGATCCCCCACCAGATGCCCCCGGTTATCATTGATGCGCTTGAAGTGGTCGATGTCGAACATTGCCAGGCAGAAGCGGTCACCATGACGGTTGCACACCGCCAGAATCTCTTCCAGCCTGGGCATCAGGTAACGACGATTATGAAGGCCGGTCAGGGGGTCCCGGATCGACTGGTTGAGCAGATCTTCTTCCAGCCGGTTACGCTCAAGCGCGCCGGACAGCAACCCGGAAATGATGATCAGAAGGTCCGCCATATCCCGCCGCCAGCGCCTTTTCGACAGGGAA
Source organism: Marinobacter daepoensis DSM 16072 (assembly GCF_000421165.1). Taxonomy (GTDB): domain Bacteria; phylum Pseudomonadota; class Gammaproteobacteria; order Pseudomonadales; family Oleiphilaceae; genus Marinobacter; species Marinobacter daepoensis. Next base: position 143,651 of record NZ_ATWI01000010.1, on the reverse strand, counting down.
TCCACACCAAAGAAGCCCATCAGATGACCCCGGATCCAGATCGGTACGCAAAACATCGAACTCACCCCCATCTCGGCGAGCACCTCTTTTTCTAAACGGGCCTCCAGTGGCAATTGATCAACGTCTTCAATAAACACGACCTGGCTCTGATCATGCATCAGACGTATCTTTTGCTGCCACCACTGAAAACCTTCAATGACCACGCGTTGCTGGCCGCGGATCAGAGACCGGACCCCGGGCGCGCACCATTCATGGGTATTGGTCATCGAGAGGTGGTCGTCCGAAAACGCGTAAAGGTAGGCCCGATCCACGCCAAAGAAAAAACCAATGGAACGAAGCAGCTCATCGATGCAGTCGTCGATGGAGCCAAACCCAAGCTGAATAAATTCCCCGGACAGACGGGCCACCAGCTTCTGAAAGCCTGCCTGAAACGAAAACTCGGCTTCGCTTTCCCGGAGGTGCTGTTCCAGTTCCTTGTAATGGTGAATATTGTGGAACTGGCCATACCAGAGCGTGCTGCCATCGGGTTGCCGTTCCGGCACCGAATGGGCCTCGTACCACTGGTATTCGCCGTTCCGCATTCGTAGCCGGGCCCGGTATACCCACGGCTGAAGTGTTTCCGCCGAATGCCGGATGCTATCGGCAATGTCCGTCCCGTCTTCGGGGTGAATTACCTCAAACATCGAATCGGCGTTGTGTCGCAGCTGGTCTGGCTCGACTCCAAACAGCGTCTGAACCTGAGCGCTGACGTAAGGGTAGTAGTGCGTGCGCTGGTCCGCACTCAGCCAATAGGAGAACAGAACGCCAGGAACACCAGACGCCAGTTTCTGGAAAAGAAGGGCCGGGAGAGCCCCGGGCTGATCATCGCCGGACGGGTTCATAAGCAGCCGGCCTCCCCTCTGATTACAACATGCCGCTCACTGAGTGTAGCCCAGGCGGACAGGTGCCGCGAACGGCTTTCACAGGTCACTCAATCGGGTTTTCGCATCCTGGCGACGCCCTGCATCCGCCACCTCGCGGCCGGTGCGGGGCGGAGCGGCCAGAGCCTTCTCAAGGTATATACGGGCCCGCTCCGGTTCCCCCTGTTCAACCAGGAAATCGCCGAAAAAATAATTGGCGTCTATACCCTCGGGATTGATCGCCAGCGCTTTCTGAAGATACCTGCGGGCCTTATCATCATCCCCAAAACCCAGCGGCCAGCCAGGTACCTGATAATACAGGCTACCCAACGAAGTATAGGCAGACCCCTCCAGAGCCTGAGGGTTGACCTCAAGCGCGGCCTCCAGTGATGCCCGGGCCCGCTTCACCAGACTCAGGGCCCCAAGCCCGCCCTTGGCTCCCGCGTAGGTGCTCAGCACAATCCCCTGCCAGATCAGCGGTTCCGCCTGATCCGGATGACGCCCGACAAACGCCTCGGTGTCAGCGGCAAGAACCTCGAACGCTTTCTCGCGCTCCGGCGCCGGTAACTGATACTGAATCTCAGCCCAGCGTTGCTGAATCTGGGACAGTTCCGCCGACAGTTCCTGTGCAGACAACGGCATGGCCAGCAGCCCGGCCAACAGCATAATGACTTTTTTCATGAGACGGCTCCTGAATCCAGAAAACGCCGGATCACCGGCAGTTGTTTCAACATGGCCTTGTCGACAATCTTGGGCAGAATGCCGTTAACGACCACAAACAGCTTCTCCGGCCACCCCAGAAACCGGCGCCGCTCATCCTTCTCCATCGCCTGAAGAATTTTGACCGCGACCAGCTCCGGTGCATCCATGGCGTTACCAAGAGCGCGGTTCAGTTCATTGACCGGCTCAGGGTTCATCGCCGTTGATGTTGCTCTCGGGGCCACGTAGATCACCTGCACCGGAGTATCGGCCAGTTCACGGCGCACAGCTTCGGTAAAACCGCGCAGGCCAAACTTGCTCGCGCAGTAGGCGGTGTAACCGGGGAATCCGATGCTGCCGAAGGTGGAACCCACAAACACCAGCGCACCCAATCCGGCCTTACGAAAACGGGGCACAAAATGGCGGGCCACCAGCATGGCGGACCGCAGGTTTACCGTGAGCTGGGCGTCCAGATCGCTGACGGACATAGCGTCCAGAGCCGCAAATTGATTCTGACCAGCGCAGTGGATCACACCGTCAATGTCCGGATACACCTCACTCAGCTGCTGAAGCTGCTGGTCGAGTTCAGACCCTGCCAGCTCCAGATGCACCGGCGAGACACCCACGCGCTTTTCCAGCCGGTCCGGGTGCCGGGTGGCCACAATCACCCGTGCTCCCCGTTCCACCAGCGGCCCGATCAAAGCCTGGCCAATCCCACCGGTCCCCCCAAGCAGGAGGAACGTCCGGTCATGCAGCCTCATGACGTGGCTCCTTGCTGCAAGATGGCAGCGGAATGCTGTGCAGCATGTCGCCATAGAGGCGATAGACCATGCGGGCCGCTTCGATAATAGCCCGCTGGTCGTCCGGATCGGTGATGTCGTTCATCAGGTTACGGAAAAACTCAAAGTGATCCTGATCCAGGGCCCCGTGGGAATACAAATAGCTGAATGCCTGATTGGGCAAGTCCAGTTTTTGCTGGATGGCTTCGCCCAGCGGCGTGGCCAGCTCAATGGAAGTGCCTTCGAGTACCTGAACCATGCCAAAGAACGCGATCGGGTTTCCTCGCTGAATGCGGTCGTACAGGTAGGCCACCATCAGTTCAATCGCAGTGTCCGGCTGACCATGCCGGATGGATTCCTTATCGGCACCACAGGCCTCAAGGTCATTCAGAATCCACTCGTGGTGGCCGTATTCCTCGTCAATGTATTCAACCAACGCCTTACGAACAAATTCAAGGCGTTCCGGCAGGCGGCCGCCACACGCCATCATCAGAGGAACGGTGTGTTTCACGTGGTGATAGGCCTGCGTCAGAAACCAGGTATAGCCGTCAATAGCAAAACGGCCCTCCCGGATCGCTTCAATCACCGGAGCCCCCGTGACATGCGCACGGGCCTGGGCAGTTTCTGATTGCAGCCTTTCAAAAAAGGTCATGTTGGCGCCTCCTGGCGTTGGGTATTGGGTCCTGGCGACTGAAGTAGCGCCGGGGTTCATGAACAGGGGAAAACTGCTGGCGAGCAGGGTCGGCAGATCGGCCTGAATCTTGTGTCGTACGGGGCGGCCATTGGCCGTCACGTAATGTTCGGCCTGGGTCAGCGGCTGTCGGCGAAGGTAAACTGCCTGCAAGCGCGCATAGTCAGGCAACCCGGCATTGAGCGTGGCCAGCGATTCGCGCAGCCTTTCCGGGCTTCGGCCATCCCTCACGGTCAGCAAGGCACTGGGCCGGGGATCGCCCTCGCCAAAGACCACCGCCTGGGTGGCGCCCACCGCCTGGATCAGTTCACTTTCCAGCCACTCCGGGCTGATGTTTCGGCCAAAACTGGTAATGATCAGGTTCTTGGCCCGGCCGTTTACGGCAAGAAATCCCTCCGGGCCGAGCGCGCCCAGATCGCCGGTATCCAGCCAGTGGCCGGCTTCTGTTCTGGTACCCGGGTCATCCCCCAGATAACCAAGATGGGTGTTACCGCGCACCAGAATCCGATGGTCATCAGCCACCGATACCTGAACATGATCCAAAGGCTGGCCGACGGTGCCTTCCCGTTCTTGATCAGGCACGTTCAGGGCCACCACTGAACCACACTCTGACAAGCCATAACCTTCGTACAAAGGCAGTCCCAGCCCCCGGCCCCGGGCCAGGAGGTCGGTTGAAACCCGGCCACCACCCACCGCCAGAAAACGGAACGAGGCGGTCTCAAGCCGGCCTTGCTCAGCCGCGGCAACCAACGCCATGGCCAACTCCGGTACCAGAATCAGCGAGTGAGGGTGGTACTGGTTCAGCCCGGCCACCAGCGAGTTCAGTTCAAGTCCGCTGCTGCCGGTCATCCCCAGGGTTTGCAACGGAGCGACGGTCACCGTGGCCCCCAGCAGCAAAGGCAGGTAAACCCCGGCGATGTTCTCCAGCAGGGTGGCCAGGGGCAGAACGCAAAGGTGTTGCTCCAGTACTACGCCCTCAAGCCGATGTTTCAGTGCCTGAACGGTCGCCGCCATCTGACCGGCCGACAGGCATACGCCCTTCGGAGCGCCGGTACTGCCGGAGGTAAAGGTAATTTTGGCGGTCCGATCCGGCATTCGGGCAGGAGCGGGCGTCACCGGCAGACACTGGCCCCAGACACCATAAGCCAGAGGCTCTGCCCCGGCATCCGGGCCGCTGAACAACAAATACTCCAACCCCGCCCGCTCAATCAGATGGGCGGTTTGTCGGGGCGAGAAGAATACCGGAACCGGCACACACACCACGCCGGCCAGCAGGCACGCGAGGTCGGCCACCACCCAGGCTGGCGAGTTGTCGCCACAAAGGCCGACCCGCTGAACGCCCCGAGCCTGCAGTTGCTCCGCCAGAACACGGACAGCCTCGGCCATTTGCCGGTAGCTCAGACAGCTCCCGGGACTGCGGAGCGCCACTCGCTCCGGGTACCGGGCGGCGGCTGTGAAAATCTGCTCAGGCAAGTTGGCCACACACACCTCCTGATTGCAGCTCAGCCCCCCCGGCACACTGAGCCACCGGATGCACCAACCTCAGTAACCCGGCCTGGCGCAATGCCTCAACCCCATCCTGCACCCGGACCGCCATCACCACCGGGTGATGCTCGTAATATCGTCCCCAGCCCGCTCCCCGGTCGGGCAACCGGGCGGGATCGGCCTGATCAAGCACTTGCGTCGCGATCCCCAGTCGGTGGAAACTGTTGCGAAGCTGGTTGGTGCCGGTGCACACCACCCAGTCATACCCGGCAGCGTGCAGCCAGACAGACAGCGAGGCGAACAGATAGCGACTGACACCCGCTTCGATTCCCGCAAGATGAGCAATTTCAGCAATCTGATCTCGCTCAACGCCGGGGTCCGGCAGAAGGTTTTCCACGGCCACAGCCAAGTAATCTTCCAGGAACAGGCGCTCATCGCGGGCACAACGAACACCCACCGCCGCCATCAGGGTGCCCTGGGCAGTCGTCAGGGCAAGCAAAGCAGGAATGCGAAGGTTCGGCTCAGCGCCGTAGGCCTGCAGAAACCGGCGCCGTATGAATCCGGCCACCGTGTCCGCCATTGCGGTACCGGGCTCGATGGCACTGAACCACCGGCCTGCGCAACGCAGCAACGGCGCCACCTCGGGTGCCTCCGGCGGACAGCAGGCAGATATCGTCAAGGGATCCGTCATCAGGGTTCTCCAACAGCCAAGGCCAGTCCGGCCTTCTGGTTACGGTGGCCAGATTAGGCAACGAGTCTTAAGCCAGCCTTAACGCCTGCCCGGAGAATTCTTAAGTTCACCTTAAGCTTTCTGTGCCACACTCGGCTCAGAACACTTTCAGGGACAGGTTATGCGCATACTGTTGGTAGAAGACGACCACCTGCTTGCCCGCACCATGCTGGACATGCTGCGGCAGGACCAGAACACCGTGGACTGGCTGGACGATGGCCAGCAAGCCCTGACGGCGCTGAACAATGAACATTTTGACCTGGTGATTCTGGACCTGACACTGCCCCGGCTCGACGGCCTTGATGTGCTTCAGGGAGCCCGGCAGGCCGGCAACCATACCCCGGTTATCATCCTGACAGCCCGCGCCGAACTGAATGAAAAGCTGACAGGGCTGGACGCCGGTGCCGACGACTACCTGACCAAGCCCTTCGCCATGGCAGAACTGAAAGCAAGAATACGGGCGGTGACCAGGCGCGGTCATTCCGCCAGTGGTGACGCCGAAATCCGGGTAGGGCAGCTCCGGCTTAACACCAGTTCAGGCCAACTGATGGTGGGCGACGAGCACGCCGTGCTGCCCCGCAGTGAATTCCAGATCCTCCACTACCTGATGCGCCACCCAGGCCAGGTGGCCACCCGCCGCCGGCTGGAAGAACAACTTTATGGCTGGGACTCCGGGGCGGAAAGCAATGCTCTGGAAGTCCACATTCACCATCTTCGTCGGCGGGTCGGAAAGGCAACAATCCGTACCATCCGGGGCGTGGGCTACGTTCTTGACCCCGATGCCGTCACCGGAGATACCCCATGTCACTGACCCGGACCCTGACCCTTCTCGTCACATCAACGGTACTGCTGATTGCATTAGTTGCAGCCCTGTGGAGCTACATTGAGAGCAATCACGAACTGGAAGAACTGTTTGATGCCGAGCTTGCCCAAAGCACCCGGATTGTTCAGGGACTGGTACGCCATCTGGCCGATACCCAAGCCGTGGAACAGCTACCGGCAACGTTAAGCGAAACTCTCACGCTGCCCCTCAGCCGGGGGATGGGTATTGACCTGGAGGCCGATGACAACGAAATACTGCCCGGCGGTATCGGTCATAAATACGAGAAAAAACTGGCATTCGAAGTCTGGACCCCAAACCGTTCACCGCTGCTGGACACCCTGAAATCCGATGACACCCAGGGAATGACGCCCGGCTATTCCTGGGCTGAATCCCAGGGACATCGCTGGCGCACCTTCACCCTGCAGGACCCTGAAACCGGATTCTGGATACGGACAGCCCAGCGAGAGGATATCCGGGGCGAGCTGAGTCAGGAACTGGCCCTGGGCAACGTTCTGCCGCTGATTCTCGCTCTTCCCCTGCTTCTGGTTACCGTCATCGTTGCCGTTCAGGTTGGTTTCCGGCCTCTGTCCAGGCTCGAGAAACCCATTCGGCATATGGCGCCGGAACGAATCCACCCACTGGACGACCGGCAGGCACCAAAGGAAGTCGCAGGGCTGGTACAAGCGGTTAATGGCTTGCTCCGGCGTCTCAATCTGGCTCTGGAGCGGGAACGACGGTTCTCTGCCGATGCCGCCCACGAGCTGCGCACGCCATTAACGGCACTGCGGCTGAATCTGGAACGGGCCTGTTCCGACAACCCGGACCTTTCTCAGGACCTGATCCGGTCGGTTGATCGCATGGTGCACCTGGTGGAGCAAATGCTCTTGCTCAATCGGGTGGATGCAGGCATCGATTTTGCCCCCAGCCACAACAACCTGTCAGCCATTCTCGAACAAAGCGTTGCCGACGTTGCGCCCCTTGCGCTCAGAAAGCACATAGACCCGGTACTGGAAGACGAGACCGGGCAAGCCCTGGTGCAATGCCATAGCGCGCTGATCAACACTCTGATGCGCTCGCTACTGGCCAATGCCATCCAGTACAGCCCGGAACACACCACGATCACCACCCACCTGTGGCCGGATGGCGATGGCTACACCATTTCCGTCTGCGATCAGGGGCCGGGTATCAGCCCCGACGAGCGGGAACGCGCCCTCAGTCGATTTGTCAGGCTGGATCAGCGCCAGGGCGGCGGGGCGGGCCTCGGGCTTGCGATTGCCCGCCGGATCGCCGAACTGCACGGTGGCAACCTGATTCTGACCGACCGTCCCGATGGCGGCGCCGGCCTCTGTGTCCAGGTCTGGCTGCCGACCAGATACGGCTCAGAACACCCCAGGGCTTAAGGTTGCATTAAGGTTGGCCAGCGATACTTGCTCCCCACAGTAAGAGCCTGATGGCTCTTGGATGATTTGTCTGGGGAGAGCATCTGAATGGCACCACAACCCACCCTGTCACTGGTTATCCCCGCGAAGGATGAACAGGAAAACATTGCCAACCTGCTGACCGAAGCGTTTACCGTTATGCACGACCACCCCGGCTTTGAGGTGGTGCTTGTGGATGACGGAAGCAGCGACCAGACTCTGGAGACGGCGCGGCAAACGGCAACCGCCCTGGGAGGCTGCCTGACCACCATCCGACACGACCAGAGCATCGGACAAAGCGGCGCTCTGGCAACGGGAGTACGTCAGGCCAGGGGACAATGGATTGTCACCATGGATGGTGATGGTCAGAACGACCCGGCCGACATTCCCGCGCTTGTTCAGAAAGCCAGCCGCCTGCACGTCTCCGATTTCTGCATTGCCGGTTATCGTCGTCATCGTAAGGACACCCCCTGGAAACGGTTTCAGTCCCGGCTGGCCAACCGGGTGCGCAACGCGTTCCTGCATGACGGCGTTCCGGATACCGGTTGCGGACTGAAGCTGTTTCCCAGGGCCACGTTTCTGTCATTGCCCTGGTTTGATCATGCCCATCGTTTCATCCCGGCGCTGGTCAAAGGCCGGGGGGGCAACATCGCCATTGTCGAGGTCAACCATCGCCCGAGGACCGCTGGCCTCTCCAAATACACGGCCTGGAACCGGGGCTGGGCAGGGATCGTGGACATGATCGGTGTGATGTGGCTGCTTCACCGGACCCGGGTTCCGCGGATCGTCAACGCTGGAGAGCCCAGTACAGACCATCCTGCGGCGGATCGGGCCTGAGATGGCCACCGGAGTACGCTGGTTTGTTTTCCTCGCGCTGGTGCTGACCGGCTACTTTGCCATCAGCGACGGTTGGCTGAGCTTCGTCACCGATCAGGCGCGTGTGGCTGGTTTCCTGAATCGGCACGGCCCCGGGGGCCTCGTGGTCATCACCATGCTGGGCGCCCTGTTTACCGGTTTCGGAGCTCCTCGGCAGGCGTTGGCATTTGTCCTCGGCTTCGCGGCTGGCAGTCTGCAGGGCACCCTTGTGTCGACACTCGCCACTGCGCTGGGCGCAAGCGCCTGTTTTTTCACCGCCCGGTGGTTGTTAAGGGCGCCACTTCTGCAACGTTTTGAGCCCCGCATGCAGCGTTTCGACCAGTTGTTCCGGGAGGGGACTTTCCTGAAGGTCCTGATGATCCGCTTACTGCCTGTGGGCAGCAACCTGCTGACCAATCTTCTGGCAGGCTGTTCCGGCATCCGTTTCCTGCCGTTCTTGCTGGCCAGCGTGCTGGGCTACCTGCCACAGATGATGATTTTTGCCTTAGCCGGTGCCGGCCTGGGGCAAGCCAGCACTGACCAGCTTCTGCTCAGTGCTCTGCTGTTCGTGCTGGCGTCCGCCATCGGTGCCATGCTTTATCACAACCGTCGCAACCAGTCGCTTGCCAATAGCGTTTCTGATCCTTCCTGAGTCACATTTATGCCCGCTGCTCCCTACCTTCGTCATTTACCCGAAACCCTGTTCAACCTGCCCCGCAACCGGCTGCTGCTGATGTTGATGGCCCTGGCTGCCCTCATCATCCTGTCTGGCATCGGCCTGCGTTCGCCCTGGCCGGCGGACGAGCCCCGGTTTGCCGAGGTCGCCCGGGAGATGGTGGCCTCCGGCCAATGGCTGCTCCCCATGCGAGGCGGAGAGTTGTACCCGGACAAACCTCCGGTGTTCATGTGGGCCATCGCCTTTTTTTACTGGTTAACCGGCAACCTCAAACTGGCCTTTTTGCTGCCCAATGCGCTCTGCAGCCTGCTGACGGTCGCCCTGGTTTTCGATCTCGCCAGCCGTCTGTGGAACCAGAAGACCGGTGCCATTGCGGCGCTTTTACTGATGCTGGCACCGCAGTTTCTGATCCAGGCTCAGAAAGCCCAGATTGATGCCATGGTCGCAAGCTGGATCATGGTGGCCTGCTATGGCCTGATCCGGCATTTTTTCGTGCAGGCCTCCTGGGGCTGGTACTTTCTGGCCTGGGCCTTCATGGGGCTGGGCATCATTACCAAAGGGGTTGGCTTTCTGCCCGTCTTTCTCTTCTTGCCGGTGCTTGTACTGAAGTGGCGAGACGGAACACGGTTTCAAGGCGCCCTGACCTGGCGATGTGCACTCGGCCCCCTGATCATGCTCGCAGTGGTAGCCGCATGGCTTGTTCCGATGTGGCTGGCCGTCGATCACCTTGGCACGGAAGAAGCCCTGACCTATCGCAACAACATCCTGTTCAAGCAGACGGGAGAGCGCTATGCCGACTCCTGGGGACACCTCCAGCCCTGGTACTATTATCTGACCTCCGTCATTCCATCGCTCTGGTTTCCGCTGCCCCTGTTGCTGCTTGCCGTTCTGCTCCCGCTGCTGGAGTCCCTGCGCCGTCAACCTGTGGTACTGACAGCCTTGGTATGGGTCACGCTGGTGGTGGTGTTCTTCAGTATCAGCCCGGGGAAGCGGGGAGTGTACGTTCTTCCCGCCCTGCCATTGCTGGCTCTGGCACTGGCCCCGGTGATCACGGTCCACCGGCCTGCGGCCTGGTTTCCCCCGCTGATGACCGGCCTTCACGGCTTACTGGCCCTGGCGCTGATCACCGTGGGCATCCTGGCATGGAACGACCACCCCAAGCTCGTCGACAAGGTATCAGACTACACGCAGGACCCCGCCCGACTGCACGAAGCGGGCTCCCTGGTGTTCTGCCTGGGGCTGATCTGGCTGGTATCGCTGGGGGCTCTCTGGCGTGCCCACGCTCTGGGCAGGTGGTTTATTGCCCTGATGCTGAGCTGGCTGGTCTTCACCGTCTGGGGTTACCGGATACTCGAGCCGTTGCGCACCCCAAGAAACGTTCTGCTCGCTGCGGAACAGGTTGTGCCCGTTGGCGGACAGATCGGGATGATCAATTTCCGGGAGCAGTTCATCCTGTTTTCCCAACGGGACTTTACACACTTCAGCTACTTCAGCGACACCGAACAGGAAAACCGAAATGCCTGGCAATGGATGCTGGAAACCCCCGACAGCTACCTGATCGTAGCAGATGACAAGCAACTGTCCTGTTTCGTGATGGAAGGCGCCCATCCTCTGGGTACAGCACATCGGGATGCCTACGTTCTGCTCACCGATGAACAGATGACCGAGCGTTGTGAAACACCGGAACGGGTCCTGCGGTTTACCACTGAAACCCCGGGCGCCTGGCAGCACTGAGCCGGCGGCAGGATCGCCACAAAACCCGCAACTCTCGCGTACAATGGGCGCCTTTATTCCGTGACGGAGGCGCCCGTGTCACCCCGCTCAAGCATTACCCAGGAATGGCAGGCCTTCTGGCTGGCCATCGGTTTCCTTACCCGCATCCCGATGCTCGCCCGGATCGATTATTCCCAACGCCTGATGAATCAGAGCAGCGTCTACTTTCCCCTCGTGGGGCTGATGCTGGGCGCCCTCTATGCGGCCACTTACTCTGCGGCATTATGGATTGCCAGCCCCATCGTGGCCCTTGTTCTGGTTACCATCCTGCACCTCTTTGTTACTGGCGCGTTCCATGAGGACGGTCTGGCCGACAGTGTGGATGCTCTTGGCGGGGGGTACTCTGTCGAAAAACGATTGGAGATCATGAAAGACAGCCGCATCGGAACCTACGGCACCGTCGCGCTGGTCATGGCGTTGATGCTGAAAGTTGCACTCCTGGCCGACGCCCGGTTTGTCTGGCTGGCGCTGCTGGTGGCGCCGGCGGTTTCCCGACTGACGCCATTGCTGCTGATGGCCTCGCTGCCATACGTAACGGACCCGGACAAGAGCAAATCCAAACCCGTGGCTGACGGGTTCTCCCTCACTCGCTTGCTGGCTGCCACCGGCTTCGTGCTGCTACTGACGGCAACACTGACGGCCTGGCAAATACTGCTGGTGCCAGCCGCCTTTACCGCGGTGGTGCTGGTGGCTCTCCTGTGGGGACGCTATCTGCACCGCCAGCTAGGTGGCTACACCGGAGACGCACTGGGTGCCTCGGTGGTGTTCAGTGAACTGGTGCTCCTGCTGTTTCTGTAGCCCAGACCTGAGTTTCCCTTCAGTTATCCACCGTAAACGAGACAATCCGGGACAGGTGGGCAATGGGCATGCCGGTTTCCTGATGCCAGCGATTAAACGCCTCCTGGGCCTGGGTCAGGCCTTTTTTGCTAGCCGGAGAGGCATCCAGAAGTCCAGCTCTGGACAAGGCTGTCACCACATCATGGGAGAGAATAAAGCCATCCCAGCCTACCCGCCGCAGAAAATACTGGGCGGAGTTTCCCCCCAAGCGCGCACCATTCCGTTTCAGGTATAGCAACAACCCAACCTGATCCTCAGACGGCCACTGCGCCAGGAACTGACCAAAGCTGCCATGGTCTTTCACCACATCCATGATCATTCGGGCGTTCTCCGGCACCGTCCGGATTTTCTGCATATTGCGGACAATCCGCTCATCAGTGGCAAGCTGCTCGAGCACCTCTGGCGGAACCTGCTGCCAGTAGGCGGGGACAAAACCTTCAAACGCGGCTTCAAACTCCGGCCATTTATTCTCGATCACCCGCCAGACAAACCCCGCTTTGAAAATGCAGCGGGTGATTTCGGACAGATAACGATCATCTCCCATCTCTGTCAGGCGATGCCTGTCTGGCACCGTCGGAAGCATAGACGCCAGAACCTTCTCTCCACCCTTGCGAGCGAGGGCCTGCTGGTAAAAGGTGTTAAAGCTCATTATCGCCCTCCTGAAGCCCCAATATGGGACTCTAAAGACCCACATTGGGATTGAAAATACCTACATTGGGTACTAAAGTACCCATATTGAGACCTAAAAAGGCCCGCATTCACTATGCCCGGAACCTCTATCGGTGATGCACTCTTCACCAAAACCCAGCAACGCCTGCTATCCCTTATCTACGGCCACCCAGAGCAGAGTTATTACCTGAACGAGCTGGTGCGGCTGGCAAACATCGGTCGGGGCACGGTGGTTCGGGAACTGGCCAAGCTGACCGATGCTGGCCTGGTGGTCATGGCCTGGCATGGCAACCAGAAACACTATCAGGCCAACCCGGAAAACCCCGTTTTTCAGGAGCTCAGACAACTGGTCCAGAAAACTTTTGGGATTTCTGATGTAATCCAGAACGCGCTGCTCCCGATGGCAGACACACTGGAACAAGCCTTTATCTACGGTTCCATCGCCAAAGGGGATGCCCACGCCGGCAGTGATATTGATCTGATGCTGATCGGCCACGACCTGAGCTACAGCGACGTGATGACCAGGCTCGCACCCGCCGAACAACAGCTTCAAAGAACCATCAACCCCACGCTATACTCTCCCTCTGAGTTCGAGCAGCGTATCAAAGACAACCAGAGCTTTGTCACCCGGGTACTGGAACAGCCCCGTATCGAACTCCGTTTCAACCACTGATTCAGGCCCTCCGCATGGAAGCTCTCGACAATCTGGTCAAAATCCGACGGCTCAAACCGGAGCCGCCCGATGCCCGGGAGTTTGAGGGCATGCTGCGCGCTGCCGACACCAAACTCCGGGATGCCGGCATCGAGGGTTTATCCGAGGACAGCCAGTTTTCCCTGGCCTACGGCGCCGCCCACGCTCTTTCACTGGCAGCACTGAGGTGGCATGGCTACCGGTCTGAAAGCCGCTACATTGTCTTCCAATGCCTTCAACACACTCTCGGCCTGCCCAACGCAAAATGGCGGGTGCTGGACAAGTGCCATGCAGCCCGGAACCTTGCAGAATATGAAGGCCATATGGACGTCAACCCACAGCTGTTAAAAGAGCTGATGGTGATTACCAGAGAATTGCGGACGCTGGTCAGGGAGCTCCCTCCCATCGGCGCCTGAGCCCCCTCAGCGCTGTTTCAGCTGCGCCAGCAGAGTCTCCTGTTCAAGGCTTCCGCCCCAGCCATTCCCATGCACCAGCTCTTCCAGTGGCAGGCGGGAGCGCCAGCCGCGGGTCTGTAATTCCGGCTGTCCCAGAAACTCGCTGACGTAGCCCAGACACAGGTAGGCGAGGGGATAGACGTGTTCAGGCAGTTGCAGAATGTCCGAAAGCACCTGCTGGTCAAGGATGCTCACCCAACCGACGCCGATGCCCTCCGCCCGGGCCGCCAGCCACAGGTTCTGAACCGCCAGACAAGTACTGAACAGGTCCATCTCGACAATCGAATTGCGCCCCAGCACGTGAGGGCCTCCGCGGGTCCGGTCGCAGGTGATGCAAAGGTTCATCGGGCTTTCCAGGATCCCTTGCAGTTTCAGGCTTCGGTAGGTGTCTTTACGACGCCCGGTATACTGGTCAGCGGCTTTCTCATTCTCTTCGTTGAAGCTTGCCAGGACCCGCTTACGGACTGCCAGACTGTCGATCACGATGAAATCCCACGGCTGCATAAACCCTACCGATGGCGCATGGTGAGCGGCCTTGAGAATGCGGCCCAGCACATCGTCCGGAATCGGCTCCGGCAGGAACTGGGAGCGGACGTCCCGTCGCTCGAAGATGGCTCGGTACAAGCCCTCGCGCTGGGCGGCGGTGAATGGGTCATTGTGATTACTCATAGCTGTAACAGCCTCCTTAACCGGTCGGTATCCAGGCACTGCTCCACCTGATCAGCCAGCCGGTCAAGCTGATGCTGCCGGTGACTCTGATAATCTACGGCGCGTTTTTCCTGCCCCTCAAGGCCAGCCCAGCGCAGGATGGCATCGCAGGCGGCAGGTTCATCGAACAGGCCATGCACGTAGGTGCCGGCAATCTGGCCATCGGCACTGACAGCGCCATCCGAACGCTCGCCCAGCGTGGCAAACGGCCGGGCCAGCGCAGCGCCCTCGCTGACTCCGTTATGCATTTCATACCCTTGCATAACCGGCATGCTTTCAGCGATCCGGGGCGACAAGGTGCCACTCACGGTCCGGAGTTGCTTGCCAGGCACCATACGTGTTGCCATGTCCAATAACCCCAACCCCCCGGTGCAGCCGACGCCCCCTTCAAGCCCCAGGGGATCGTCTACCCTTTGTCCCAACATCTGAAAGCCACCACAGATACCCAGCAACTTGCCGCCATAACGCAGGTGCCGGCTTATCGCCTCCGGCCACCCCTGCTGCTTCAGCCACCGAAGATCCTGTCGCGTACTTTTGCTGCCCGGCAGAATGATCAGGTCGGCTGGCGGAATCGCTTCGTCCGGGCCAACGAAGATCAGATTCACCCCCGGATGAAGACGAAGCGGGTCAAAATCATTGTGATTGCTGATCCTCGGCAACACCGGCACCACAACGTTGAGGGCACCGGCATCACTGGACCCCGACGTGCCAACACTGTCCTCAGAATCCACAACCAGCCCATGCAGATAAGGCAGAACGCCATACACGGGCTTACCGGTGTGCACCGATAACCACTCCAGACCAGGCTCCAACAGTGTGAGATCACCCCGAAACCGGTTCACGATGAAACCGGCCGTCCGCGACCGCTCGCTGTCCGAAATCAACGCCAGCGTCCCGACCAATTGGGCAAAAACACCGCCCTTGTCGATATCCCCCACCAGCAGCACCGGGCAGTCCGCCGCCTCGGCAAATCCCATATTGGCGATATCATTGGCTCGCAGGTTAATTTCCGCCGGGCTGCCCGCCCCCTCTGCAATGATCACGTCATAACGGGCCGACAGCGCTTGCCAACCCGCCATCACTGAATGCATGGCTTCGGCCTTGTAGGCATGGTAGTCCAGCGCATCCATGTTGCCGTAAACCTGGCCCCGCAGAATCACCTGGGCGCCACAATCACTCTGAGGCTTCAGCAGGACCGGATTCATATCGCTGTGAGGGGCCAGCCCGCAGGCCAGAGCCTGCAGGGCTGTGGAGCGCCCGATCTCACCACCATCAACCGTCACCGCGCTGTTCAGCGCCATGTTCTGGGGTTTGAAAGGGGCCACCGAGACACCCTGCCGGGCCAGCCATCGGCACAGAGCCGCCACCACCGTGGTTTTGCCGGCATCAGAGGTGGTGCCCTGCACCATCAGGGTGGGCATTTACAATTCCACCCCCTTCTGGGCTTTGATGCCCTGATCTTTGAAAGCGTGTTTCACCACGCCCATCTCGGTGACCGTATCGGCCAGATCAATCAGCTCCTGAGGCGCTCCGCGGCCTGTCACCACGACATGTTGCATCTCCGGGCGGGCCTGCAGATCATCCAGGACACGGTCCAGATCGATGTAGTCGTATTTCAGGGCAATATTGAGCTCATCCAGCAAAATCAGGTCGTAACGGTCATCCTTCAGCATGGCGGCGGCCACCTCCCACGCTTCGGTCGCGCTCTTCACATCCTGTTCGCGGTTCTGAGTATCCCAGGTATACCCTTGTCCCATCACGTGATAGGTCACATTCGGCAGGCTCCGGAAGAAGGCTTCCTCGCCCGTGCTAAACGCACCTTTGATAAACTGGACGATCCCCACCTTCATGCCATGGCCCAGAGCCCGGGCCACCATGCCAAACCCAGAACTGCTCTTGCCTTTTCCGGGCCCGGTCAGCACCAGCAGAACACCCTGTTCCTTCTGGGCGCGGGCAATGCGGTCCTGCATGATTTTCTGTTTCGCGGCCATCCGTCTGGCATGGCGTTCTGGGTCTTTGGCGCGATCGCGCATGATGACTCTCCTCGGATTCGTTAAATTCGGATTAATCAGGAAAAACCAACGGTCTCTCCCCTAAAAATCGCGGCAACAAAAGCAGGAGCCGACGGAAAATAAGCGTGAAAATAGCTAGCCACCAGCTTACGGGCGCAATACACCGCCTCACCTTCAGAGCCAGCCTGTTTCCTCGCCTTAGCAACCGGTTGCCAAGGTGTCTCAAGGGTAGAATGGTGATAGGTATGGCCTCGTAAACTGCCAAGGTTCGTTTCCAGACTTTGCAGCCCCAGCGCCGTCAAACGCTTGGCCATGGTGGCCCGGCCCGGTAGCAGGCCCAGCAATGAATGCTCTTTCCCGTCCGGGTCAGTCAGCACTTCGGCACAGGCCATCAGCCCACCGCACTCGGCAAGAATCGGCTTGCCTGCACCATGGAATGCCCGGATCGACGCCAACATAGACCGGTTTTCAGACAGTCTCTGCGCATGCAACTCCGGGTAACCACCTGGTAGCCAGAGAGCATCTGCTTCCGGCATTTCCACATCCTGAAGGGGGGAGAAATACCGGAGTTCTGCCCCCATTGCGGATAGCAGGTCCAGGTTCGCCCGGTATATAAAGCCAAAGGCGGCATCCCGGGCAACCGCGATACGCCGGCCCAGCAGGTGCTGCTCCGGAGCCTTGGGTGGGGCAAAGTGAAAAGATACGGGCTGGGGCAACACATCCAGCCCGGCAGATGCCAACACGGCGGCTGCCTGATCTAATTTTTCACCAAGATCGTTCATTTCTGCAGCCTGAATCAGCCCAAGGTGCCGGTCCGGAATATTCATGGCGTCATTACGAGGAATGGCGCCCAAAAATCGGACTCCCTCGGGCAGGCTCACGCGGAGCAAGTCACCGTGGTAGGCGCTTCCCGTCTTGTTGGCAATCACTTGGTAAACTGGCAATTCAGGATCAAAACTGGCCAATCCCAGTGCAATCGCTCCAAATGTCTGCGCCATGCCCTTGGCATCAATAACGGGTAAAGCTGGAATACCAACGAGTTTGGCGAGATCTCCACTGCTGGGGTTACCGTCAAACAGCCCCATCGAGCCTTCCACCAGAATCACGTCAGCCGTCTGGGCCGCTTCAGCCAGGCGCCAGCGGCATTCATCTTCCCCCGTCATCCAAGGATGCAACTGATAAACCGGATTACCAGAAGCCACTTCCAACACCATGGGATCAAGATAATCCGGACCATGTTTGAATACCCTGACATTCAGGCCAGCGTTTCGGTGCAAGCGGGCCAGAGCAGCGGTGACCATGGATTTCCCATGGCCGGAACCAGGCGCAGTTATCAGGGCTGCCGGGACCTTGTATTCCATCATTCCAGTTACTCCATGGGTTTCTCTACGGGTGGCGGAGTCCGAGTCTCAGGCCGCTTATCGCCGAGTTCTCTCTCAACCCCAAAAAAGCCACCTTCAAACATCACATCAACACAACCACGGTCTTGCTCAGCTCAAGTTCGTTTCGGGACAAAAAAAGGAGCTCCATCAACCTCAACCGTGACCAATGTCTGGTTATACAAACGCTCCAGAGCCTCGGGCACCAGCATCCTATTTGCCGGCCCCCAGCAAGCTTCACCACCAGGGTAGAGGAGCAGAATATGATCACACCATCGTGCTGCCAGGTTCAGGTCATGCAGGCACATGAAAATCGCACTGCCGGCTTTTGCCTGGGCCGTCAGCAAACTCATCACCGCAACCTGATGGTGCAAATCCAGATGATTCGTGGGCTCATCCAGAAGCCACGTGTGTGGTGACTGGGTCATCAGCGTGGCAATCGCCACCCGCTGGCGCTCACCGCCAGAGAGAGTGTGAACCAACCGTTTTTTCAGGTGGAGAACATCCAGAGCTTCCAATGCGTTTTCCGCCAAAGCCACATCTGATGCCCCCTCCATTTGCCATGGCGACAACCAAGGATGGCGGCCAATCAGGGCTGTTTCCAGAACCGTTGCCGGAAAGCCATCCTGCCGGTCCTGAAACACCAACCCTAACTGCTGGGAAAATGCCCGCCTTTTGAGCCCGAAGGCCGACCGGTCGTCAAAACACAGACTGCCGGAGCGCGGCGCTCTGAGGCCAGCCAGCGTGTGTACCAGAGTCGTTTTTCCTGCCCCGTTTGGACCAAGCACCCCCCATACCTGGCCCGCCCTGATCGTCAGATCCAAAGGATAGCCATTCGGGCGACCAGGAATATCCATCACCAACTGACACGTATTCAGAGTCTGCATAGCAGGACGCGGTATACTTACCATCAGCGACTCCGGTACAACAGATACAGAAAGGTGGGAACGCCCAGCAGGGCCGTAATAACACCGACTGGCAACTGCTCCGGCGCAATGACAACCCGAGCCAAAGTATCGGCCAGTACCAGGAGTGTTCCACCAGCCAACGCACAGGCAGGCAGAATCAGGCGCTGATCATTACCCAAGATCAACCGCAGCATATGTGGCACAACCAAACCCACGAAACCAATGCTGCCCGCCATGGTGACAGCAGTCGCGGTTAACAGGCTGGCCAAAATATAAATCATCCACTCCAGTGGTCGTACAGATATACCCAAAGCAGCCGCCTGCAGCGGCCCTCGAGCCAACACATTCAGGCTACGCCCTAAGGGGATCACCAGAAAACAGACAACCAGCAGCAGGCCCACCCCAGGCCAGGGGGTTCGGGCATATGACACATCACCCATCAGCCAATACAGCATGCCGGGAAGCTCCCGGGCCGGGCTGATTGCCAACATCAGCGTAATGACCGCTCCCCAACCCGCAGCAACCACGACCCCCGTGAGCAGCAAACGCGAGGGCGTCCAACTCCCAGTCCCATGGGCAAGCCCGAAGACCAGAAACGTGGCCAGCATGGCCCCGGCAAAAGCAGAACCTGAAATAACAGCGCCTCCGAGCCCGGCCAACATCGCCAGCAATGCACCGACAGCCGCCCCACCAGACAACCCCAACACATAAGGATCAGCGAGAGGGTTACGCAACAGCACCTGCATCAGCGCTCCGGCAACCGCCAGGAGTCCTCCTGTAGCAAACGCCGACAAGGTTCGAGGCAATCGAAGTTCCAGCACCAGGGTCTCCTGCAAAGCGCCACCCTGCCCAAGAAAAACCGCCATCACCTCTTGCGGTGTCATCGAGACGCTGCCAACTCCTATTGACACTACCGTTGCACAGACGCTGGCAAATACCAGAGTGGCCAACGGCAGCGCCAATGGCCTGATCACAACCGGACCTCGCCCGACCTTCGGCTGCGGGCAAGCTCCAGTTTTTCACAGAACAAGCGTGTTCCTTCCAGCATTCTGGGCGTTGGTCGTTGCACAAGAGACGGTGGGATAAAGAACAGATTGTTGCGAGCCACCGCAGTCAGGCTTGGAAATTTCCTCCAGCGGGTCAGCCAGTGCCGGTTTTCTTCACCCATCCCTCCAGCCAGAATCGCTTCGGGGTCAGCCGCAACAACCGCCTCAGCACTGATTCTCGGAACCAGCCGCTCAAGGTTACTGAACACATTCTCACCCCCGCACAGCTCGACCATCTCACCAATCAGATGTTCGCCGTTTACCGTCATCAAAGGCTCGTCCCACACCTGATAGAAAACGGACACCGGAGCGGCGTTCCTATACGTTTCTCTTAATTCAGCTATGCCCTGGCGAAACCGCTCGGCCTCTGCGACCCCTTCCGTTTCAGTGCCGGCAAGCACAGCGAGCCTTTCAATCGTCTGAGAGACGGCTTCAAAACTTCTCGGTTCGATTGAGAAAACCGGTATCCCTACTTCCCTGAGAGTGGCCAGCTGCTCCGTGGGGTTTCCGGTTACCCAGCCAATCACAAGATCCGGCTGCAGGACCAGCAAACGCTCCATGTCCATGCGGGTATGACTGCCAACCGAGGTAACGTTTCTGGCCGCTGGAGGGTAATCACTGAAAGCCACCACTGCCACAACCTGCCCCCCGGCACCAGCCGCCCAGGCCAATTCAGTGGCTCCTGGCGACAAGGCTGCAATGCGCCTGGCAGGAGACTCCAGGCAAACACGCTGATTCAGGTCATCCGTTGCACAAACTGGCGATGCCAACACCGGGGCTGCCAACAGCCCCCCCATCACCACTGCAAACCAATGCATCCACTTCATCAAGCGTGCCTCCCCGGCCTGTCCTGGGAACCGTTATCGGATATCGTACCGTACCGTCAGCATGGCGGTTCGGCCGGCAGCAATGTAGTCCAGGTTTCCACTACTGGAGTAGCGAGCGGTGCTGTACTCTTTATCCAACACATTTGCCACCGTCAAACGCGTTGACCAGTCCGGAGCAAAACGCCACCCTGCTCGCAGATCCAGTGTCGCGAAGCCGGGCAGCCGATCATCGTTGCCGCGATCATCATAGCGATAGCCTTCAGCCACCAGGGTGCCACCGAAATCCCAGGTGCCGACGCGCTTACTCAAATCCAGACGCAGGGTTTTACCACTTCTTCTCTGAAGGCGGTTGCCCGTGTCCCGGTCTTCAGGATCAAGCAATGTCAGTGAAGCATCACCACGCCAGCCCTCATGATCAAACCCGGCACTCAGTTCTGCACCACGGATACGGGCTTCATTCACGTTCATCGGGGTCCACAACCCACTGGGCGTAGGGCTCCAGGCAATCAGGTTATCGACATCTAGCTGGAACAATGCCGCGTCCCAGAACCAGCTCTGATAATGGCCGCTGGCGCCCAGTTCAACGGTGCTCGATTCTTCCGCTTCCAGATCAGGGTTTGCACCGGGGAAATACAGATCATTAAACGTGGGGGCACGAAAAGCCGTCCCGTAACTGAGACGAACACGGTGAGACCTGTCCAGTTCATGCCCAAGGGCGATCCCACCCGTCTCGTTTTTGCCGTAGGCTTCGTTGTCATCCCCTCGCAGGCTCAACTGCAGATCGGTCGGACCAAAGCTAAGACGAAGCTGGCTGTATAGTGCGGAATTGGTGCGACTGTCTTCCTCATAATCGGTCGTGCCGCCCACCTCATCGCTCATGAGTTCAGCCCCGACAACCAACTCATGGACATTCCAGGTAAACGTATTGTCCCAACGTGCGGCCCGGGATCGGGTATCGAAGGTACTACTGTAAGTTGGCGTCACGTTGTCCGTTTCATCCCTTGACTCGGAAAACTGCAGCGAGTGCCGCCAATACTCACTCACTGGCGTTTCCAGCCCAATACCAAGGGTACGGATCATAAAATCAATCTCGCCACCTTCATACTCGGTGTTGCCTTCGCTTTGAACAACGACAAGGCTGGCTTCTCCCCCGGATTCCAGCTCATGTACGATCCGCCCAATACCCGCAGTATTCCGGAAGCCCCGGTCTTTACCATCAGTAATCACCGCCGTGCCATCAGTTTCCTTGTGCAGTCCACTCAGGCTAAACCGGGTGTTGCCAGCACTCGCCGCAATACCGGCGCTCCCTTTCTGGGTATTAAAGTTTCCGGCACCTGCCTCAATCCAGCCCGTGGGGGTTTCCTCCGGATCAAGAGTAAACGCCTGCACAACCCCTCCAACCGCATCGGCACCATAGAGAGAACTTCGGGCGCCACGGACAATCTCAACTCGCTCAACCAGCTCAACCGGGAAATACTGCCAGGACGGCCCTCCTGCCGTTGCAGACCTCAAACGCACTCCGTCAACCAACAACAACGTGGAATCGTTCGCAGTACCTCGGGTATAGACACTGGTGGTTTTGCCGAAAGAGCCATTACCCGTCACGTTAATCCCTGGCTGTCCACGCAGCAGCTCTGTGAACTCAGAGGGACTTTGCTCTCTAATACGTTCTTCATCGATAACCGTAACGGAGGACAGGCTTTCCCCCGCAGTCAAAGGCCCCAGAGTCGCAGTGACAACAATCGGATCCAGACGCTTTTCGGTCTGTTGGTCCACCGCCAGTGCAGGCAGCGCCAACGGTAGCAGAATCAAGGCAGGTAAGGCTTTGGCACAACTCATGGCTTCACTCACAGTTCACCGCACGCACCCGTACGGTCGATATAGTTTACTGCGGAGGAAGACTGATGGCAGGACGGGGGGTGGAGGGCATAACGGTGCTTATGAGCCGGATTCACCCACCGCCGCTGCCCTCCGCAACGTCTGGTGTCCGGAACCACTGGTTCCGTCTTTCAGGCCGGTCTCCGGGCTTACAGGTGGAGCAAAGCTCCGGGGCAATCACCTTCCCATACCCTTGGTACAGTGGCGTATTGGATTGCCATTCACCTGATTACCGTTGCGGGGGCAGCGCCGGGTTCTCACCGGCTTCCCGTTTCACTCCTGCCATTCACCCAGCTATCGCCAGCCACAATGTCATGTCAGGAGCACCTGAAATCGCGGGCAAGACTAACAACCGGGGTAGGGGTGGTCAATGAGATATGTTAAGCCTTTGTAACTCAGACAATGCTGCCGATAACCTTTGCCAACCCAGTTCATCTGGAGGCAACCCAAAACGCAACGCCGAGGGGTGATCAAAACTCCGAACCAGGATTCCACGTCGGGCCAGACCCACCTCAATGTCAACCGCTCGCTCATGCAAAACCGTTTGGAAGAGAAGCGTTCCCCCCGCCGAGGGTAGACCTGCGCATTTTAGCAAACCTTCCATTCTCAACCGTTCGGTCTGCAGTCTGGCACGCGCGTCCACCTGCCAGCCTGTATCAGCCAACGCTTTGCCCATCAAGTAGCGTGTCGGGCCACTGACTGACCAGGCTCCAAGTTCACAAGCTAACTGATTAGCCAGTCCGGCCTCCGCCAAAACCGCTCCGGCCCGTATGCCGGCAAGCCCAAAAAACTTGCCAAGTGAACGCAACAAAATCAATCCGCGTCCACCAGCCCAAGGCTCCAGACCAAAACCCGGAGCTCCTTCAATAAAGGCCTCATCCACAATCAGCCACCCAGCCCGGGCCTGCAAGCGCTGATGCCACGCCCGCAACAGTGCCGGGGCAAGTATCTGGCCAGTCGGGTTGTTGGGCTGTATCCAGACCACCACATCAACCGAATCCAGCCAGGACAGGTCCTCCTGCTCCAGCACGTCCTGCGGAATGCCAATAACCTCAAAACCAGCGCGGCTCCATGCGTGCCCGTGTTCCCGATAGCCTGGCACCGGCACCGCCACTCGCCCGCGACCATGCAATCGGGCACGCACGGCGGGCAAGGCCATAATGGCAGCCTGACTGCCCGCCACCGGTAGACAGCAAGCGCTGTCAGGAGCGCCCGCCCAGGCACGAATGATCTCTTCAAGCCCATCATCCTGTTCTGGTAGCCGGTGCCACACCTCCGGCGGGATATCAGGCACCGGCCAGGGAACCGGATTAATGCCTGTGGATAAATCCAGCCAATGCGCCCTCGGAATGTTCCAGCGCCGAACCGCAGCCTGCAGCTGCCCCCCATGCTCTGGGGTGGCGGAAAAGTCAAAACGCGTCATACTGCCGCTCCCACCCAGCCATAGCGCAACACCAGTACAAATACCCCGACACCCAGCAACCAGAGGCCCACCCCGCGCTGAACCAGTGCAATTGCCTGGTTAACGGTTTGCCCCGATGCCTCAGACCCACACCCCAGCACCGGACGCATCCGGATACCCGCCGGGTAGGGAGCCGGGCCGCCCAGCCGAACTGCCAGCGCTCCGGCACCCGCCGCCATCACCGGCCCGGCATTCGGACTGTCCCAGGTTTTGGCCTGCCTTTGCCAGCAGCGCAGGGCCAGACGAGTATGTCCGAGCAACGCGTATGTCAGAGCAGTAAGACGGGCCGGCAACCAGTTCAGAACATCGTCGGCCCGGGCCGCCGTGCGCCCGAAATAAAGAAAACGGGCACTCCGGTAACCCCACATGGCGTCCAGCGTATTGATCAACCGATGCAAAACCACACCAGGCAAGCCGCCCACCAGATACCAGAACAGGCTGGAAAATACCGCATCAGCGCCATTTTCCAGCACCGATTCTGTAGCCGCTGCGGCCACACCCTCATCAGACAATGACTTCGCATCACGGCTGACGATTTTCCCCACTGCCAACCTGGCGCCATCACCGTCCCCGGCATTCAGCGCATCGGACACGGCCTTGCCATGTTCGGTCAGGCCCCGGAGTGAAAGACTCAACCACAAGCCCAACACCTGAGCAAAAAACCATGCCCAGCCACTGAGCCAGTGCTGGAGGACAAAAGCCAGCAGAAGGATCGGCCCTATGGCGATCAACACGCCCATCGCCCCACGCATCAGGCTCTCGGGTTTATGGTGCGGAGCACGGTTAAGCCTACGTTCGATAGCCGAAACCCACGCTCCAAACCCAACCAGCGGATGCCAGCGCCGTGGTTCGCCCAGCAGTCCGTCCACCAGAACGGCGGCCCAACAAATCCCTGCCATAACCAGTAACGTGTCCAAATCCGGGCTCCCTGAATCTCGAGCCGGCCAGTCTAACCGACCCCCACCACAACTTGACACCGTTAACAGTCGAATAGACCATCCTCGGTTTTCCGCCCACAAGGAACCTCATCATGGCCTTGCCCGACAGCTGGCTTACGCCCCCTCCAGGCCCTTCCACTCAAGCCATCCAACTGGCCACCGAGAGACAACAAGTTTTGACCAAGCCACCAGGGTCTCTGGGCCGGCTGGAGCAACTGGCCATTACTCTCGCAGGGCTGACAGGCAGCGAAAAACCAACCATCGACCCGGTTCGCATGGTGATTTTTGCCGGCGATCATGGCGTCTGTTCAGAGGGAATTTCGGCGTTTCCACAAGAAGTCACCGCCCAGATGATTGCCAACTTTGCCAGCGGAGGGGCCGCCATCAGCGTCATGGCACAAGCGCTCAATACCAGCCTGGAGGTGGTCAACCTGGGCACCGTCGGCGAAGTACCCGAGCTGCCGGGCGTGCGCGCAGAGTTGATTGCACCCAGCACGGCCAACCTGGCAGAAACACCGGCAATGGATGCCGGGCAGATTGAAGCAGCGCTGACCAGCGGCGATAACGCAGCCCAGAGAGCCCACCAGGCAGGCTGTCATCTGTTTATTGGCGGCGACATGGGCATTGGCAACACCACCAGTGCGGCGGCCATCGCCAGCGCTCTGCTGGGCCTGCCTCCGCAGAATCTGACGGGGCCCGGCACCGGGCTTACCTCCGAGGGTCTGCGTCGTAAAACCCGGGTCGTGGAAAAGGCCCTGGCCCGCCACGGTGAAGACCAGACCCCACTGGCTGTATTGGCATCGCTGGGCGGGTTTGAGATCGCCGCTTTGTCGGGAGCCATCATGGGCAGTGCCGCTCGGGGCATCCCGGTGCTGATCGACGGATTTATCGTGTCAGTGGCGGCGCTGATTGCCGTTCGGCAACAACCCGCCATACGAGACTGGCTTCTGTTCGCCCACCGTTCCGCCGAACCTGGCCACCAGGCCGTACTGAATGCCATGCAGGCAGAGCCGCTTCTGGACCTGGGCATGCGCCTGGGTGAGGGCAGCGGCGCGGCCGTTGCGGTTCCGCTGCTGCGCGCAGCCTGCACCCTGCACAATCAGATGGCCAGCTTTACCGATGCTGGCGTCAGCGACCAATCCGGAGACCAGATATGAAAACCACGACCCTTGATCTGATACGCCATGGCGAGCCGGAAGGCGGTCAGATGTTCCGCGGCAGCAAAGACGACCCTCTCAGCGAACTGGGCTGGCAACAAATGCGGGGAGCCATTGCCGATAACGACCGGTGGGATGCCATCGTGACCTCGCCCATGGCCCGGTGTCGGCACTTTGCCGGTGAGCTGGCCGGGCAGCTCCGGATTCCCATTCATGTTGAGGACGAATTGCGGGAAATTGGCTTTGGCGAGTGGGAGGGGCTAACCTCCGAGCAAGTTCAGGCCCGATACGGAGAACAGCTCAGCCAGTTCTGGCAGGACCCGGTGAGCGGCCAGCCTCCCGGCGCTGAAGCCGTGGTAGACTTTTATCAACGGGTCGTTTCCGGGTACGAACGATGGCAGCGACAACTCGCCGGCAAACGGGTACTGATCGTCTGTCATGGTGGTGTCATTCGCATGGTGCTGGCACACGTGCTGGGCATCCCGCTGGACAAGTCGTTCAGCGGATTTGCCGTGCCTTATGCCTGCCGGAGCCGGATTCAGGTGGACCACTCGGAATTCGGGACCTTCCGCTGCCTGATCAGCCACCAGCCTTAAGCGTCAGCGGCAAACCCGCTACGGCCATGACCACCTCATCGCAACGCTGGGCCAGCGCCTGATTCAGCCAGCCCAGCTCATCGGCAAACCGGCGGGTCAGAGGGTCCATCCCGATGGTGCCCAGCCCCACCTCATTGGTTACGATCACCAGAGGCCCGGGGTACGCCTCAACGGCTTCCAGAAACGCCGCCCGTTCGGGCTGAAACAGCCCCGGCTCCGCAAACAATAAATTGCTGAGCCACAGGCTCATGCAATCCACCAACAGCAGCGGCGCCCTTGCGCCGGGGCAGGCAGCGTCCGACAGAACCCGGCCGAGGTGAAGGGGCTCCTCAATCAGCCCCCAATGATCCGGTCTCTGTTGCTGGTGCCGCCGAATGCGACTGGCCATCTCGTCGTCCCCTGCCGTCGCGGTCGCCACACAGACCACCTCCGCACTGGCTTGATCCGCCCGCGCTTCGGCCAGCCCGGTCTTACCCGACCGGATTCCCCCGGTCACCAGTAACTTGTTGACCATAAAACACTCTCCCCCCGGAACCCATTCCGCCGCCAAGGTACACCAAGGGGTCAGACAACTGCTATAGTTTGGCCAGACTCCGACGACACTGACGGTTCAGACACTGACTTCAGTATACGAGTGACCAACCTTGGAGACCCCATGCAGGCCGAGCTGCTCGACATCCGCAACCACATCGTCCAACACGCTCCCTTTGACGAAATGCCAGAAGAGCTGCTCGACCGGATTGTTACGGGCATCGAAGTGGTTTACTACCGGGCCGGCACCCAGGTGCTGGAACTTGGCCAGCAAAACCACTGGCTGCACTACATCCGCAGCGGCGCCGTTGAGATTTTCCGGCGTTCCGGGGAGCTGTACAACCGTATCGGTGAGGGCGAAATTTTTGGCCAGTTCGGCCTGTTGCGCAACCAGAAAGTCCGCTTCCCGGCCAAGGCCATCGAAGACTGTCTGATCTACAAGATCCCCTACGAAACGTTCCAGTTGTTGTGGGAAAACGACGAGAATTTCGCCGATTTTGTTGAAATCGAGGACCACAGTCGTCTACGCACGGCAGTCTCCCGAAAGCACAAATCCAACGAACTCATGTCGGCGAAAGTCACCCGACTGATTGCCAGAGCGCCCGTGTCTGCCCCAACCACCGTGCGCCTGCAGGAAGCTGCCCGGATTATGACCGACAACGGTGTCTCGGCGTTGCTGCTGATGGATGAAACCGGCGACTCACCCCGCCTCAAGGGCATCATCACCGACCGGGACCTCCGCACCCGGGCGGTCACCAATGCCCTGCCATCGGAAACGCCGATCAGCGAGATCATGTCGGAAGGCCTGATCACCATCAGTGCCCGCAGCTATATTTTCGAAGCCATGCTCACCATGCTGCACAACAACGTCCACCATCTGCCCGTGATGGAAGGCCATGAAGTGCGGGGCGTAATCGCGCTCTCCGACATTGTGAAGTACGAAAGCCAGAGCAGCCTGTATCTGGTCAGCAACATCTTCCACCAGAACGACATCAAAGGTCTCCGGAAAATCAGCCGGGAAGTCCGGGACAGCTTCGTGCGCATGGTGAACGAAGATGCCAACTCCCACATGATTGGCAGCGCCATCGCCGGAATCGGGCGCAGTTTCAGCCAGCGACTGCTGGAACTGGGTGAAGAAAAACTGGGGCCGCCACCGGTGCCCTATTGCTTTATGGCGCTGGGCTCCATGGCCCGGGATGAACAACTGGTGGTCACCGACCAGGACAATGCTCTGGTTCTGGACGACAGTTTCATTCCTGAAGAACACGACGAGTATTTCCTGGCACTGGCGAAATTTGTCTCCGATGGCCTGGCCGAGTGTGGCTACACCTATTGCACCGGCGACATCATGGCCACCAACCCCAAATGGCGACAGCCCTTGTGCGTCTGGAAAAACTATTTCACCGACTGGATCGAAAACCCCAAGGCGGAAGCTCTGCTCAACAGCAACATTTTCTTCGATCTGGACGGCATCCACGGTGAAACCGATTTCGCGGAGCAACTGAAAACCCTGATTGTGGACAAAGCCAGCAGCAGCCAGCGCTTTCTCACCTTCCTGGCCAGAAACGCCCTGAACCGAACCCCGCCGCTGGGCTTCTTCCGGACGTTCGTACTGGAAGAAGACGGCAAGCACCAGAAAACCTTCAATCTCAAACGCCGCGGCACGGCGCCCGTCTCAGATCTGATCCGGGTGCATGCACTGGCCTGCGGTTCCCGCTCCCAGAACTCCTTTGAGCGGCTCCGGGACATTGGCAAAACCAAACTGATGCTCGATGACGACACCGGCAACCTGCGTGACGCACTGGAATTCATCTCCATTGTCCGTATCCGCCACCAGGCACTGGCCATCGAAGAAGGCCGGGAACCCGACAACAACGTCCGTCCCGAAGACCTGTCGCCCTTTGAACGCAGTCATCTGAAAGACGCTTTCCAGATCGTCAGCAACGCCCAGAAATTCCTGCGCTTCCGTTACAACGCCGGCGGAGCTACCCGGAATGTCTAGCATCCTCAGAGTCGGCAAACGCAAACAGAACTGGCCCGAGACGTACCAGAAAGGCGCCGAACAGGCAGAAGACCAGCGAATCCGCGCGTTCTACGAGGCTGGCTGCCCCGCTCCGGAAACCCCCATAGGGGACGTTCCGTTACTTGCACTGGACTTTGAAACCACCGGCCTCGAAGCCGCCCAGCACTCCATTGTCAGTATCGGTCTGGTGCCATTCACACTCAGCGGCATCCAGCTTGGGCAATGCTGGCACCAGGTAGTCCGCCCCCGGTTGCCCCTGCACAAAACCTCCATCACCATCCACGGCATCACCCACAGTGAAATTGAGAACGCCCCGGATCTGGAAGAGGTGCTCGGCCCACTGTTTGAGCACCTCACCGGCCGTATACCGGTAGTGCACTACCGCAACATAGAACGCCCGTTTCTCAATGTGGCCCTGCAAAACCGGGTGAGCGAACGCCTGAGCTTTCCGGTGATCGATACCATGGAGATCGAAGCCCAGTTACACCCCAAACGAAACCCCAGCCGCTGGCAACAGCTTCTGGGAAAAAAGCCGGTGTCCATCCGCCTGGCCGACAGCCGGCTTCGCTATGGCCTGCCGCACTATGCCTCCCACAACGCCCTGATCGATGCCATCGCCACGGCCGAGCTGTTGCAGGCGCAAATACTGCACCATTTCAGCCCGGACACACCGGTTAGCGACCTTTGGGTCTGAGCTGCCCCGGCCATAGCCCCGGGCCCCCGCAACCGATAGAATGGTTCCAAACCAGCTAAAGGGACCGAAGTGACCACACCAATCGCCAAAACCACCCCCCTGGACGCCTTCAGACGTGCACGCCGCATGTGGCTCAAAGGGGAGAAAATCAGCCTCGCCGCCCTGGCGGACGACCTGCACATCGGGCGTGCCACGCTCTTCCGCTGGGTGGGGAACCGGGATCTGCTGATTGGCGAAATCCTCTGGTCGCTGTATGAGCCTCTCTACAAAGAGGCCCGGGAAATCACACCCGGCCATGGCGTTGACTATGTGGTAGGCGTCTTCCGTCACATCAATACCACCATCCTGCACTTCTCCCCCCTGAGAAAGTTCCTGCATCAGGACCCGGAATACGCCCTGAAGATGCTCACGTCTTCCCACTCCACCTTGCACGCGCGTACGGTGGAGGTGAACACCCGCTTGCTCAAAGACGAAGTGCGGGCCGGCCACCTGAGCCCGCCCATGAACATCCAGAGCTTGTCCTACTTTATGGTGCGCATAGCTGAATCCTGCCTGTACAGCGACATCATTGGTGGCCGCGAGCCGCGGGATGACGAACTTGAGGACGCCTGCACCGCCGTCCGGATTCTGCTGGGCGGAAAAGTCTGACGGGGCTGGAAACTTTCAGGGCCTGAGATTACTCTTTGCGGACACTTACAGGAACTCATTCGCAAGGAGTGCACCATGACTCATCTTTTTTCCCACCTTCAGCGCCGCCTGGTGACAGCCACGCTGTGTTTGTTATGCCTCGCACTTGCGCCGGGCGCTTACAGTCAGGATCTGACCGAAAAAGACGTGACCTCCTTCATCGCAAGCATGAAAGCCGTGCAACCGCTGGGCGATAAACATCAGGCGTTCATTGACTCCCTGGAAGAGTCTGAGGACGACGACCATCAGGTCAATAACCGTATTATGGCTTCCATGGTCGAGATGGTGAAAGGGCATGAAATGTATGACGACCTGGACGATCTGGTTGAAGACTTCGGCTTCTCGACGCCTGAAGCCTGGGCCCGGACAGGTGACCAAATCCTCAACACCTGGATGGCCCTCGAAATGGAGGGGCAGGAGGATATGACACCGGATCGAGCGGAAATGGAGCGTGCCTTTGCCGAAATGGAGAATGACCCCAACCTGCCTGAGTCGGTAAAATCCCAAATGCGAGAGGCTGCGGAGCAAAGCGCGGCCATGTTTGAGAACGCCCAGTCTATCCGAAGGAATGCCTCAGAACACGACAAACAGGTGGTTCGGCCTTACCTTGAGCAATTGCGGGAAACGATGGATCAGGGCAGTGAGAATGAAGAAGATGAGTACTGAAGGTTAAAAAAATACCCCCGCCCAAGGTCACAGACCGGGACGGGGGTTTTGTTTTATTGGCGAACGCCTCACGCCGTCAGGTTGTAGATAAACACAATCACAACCGCAACGGGCGTCACAAAGCGGAGCAGGTTATACCAGAGGCTAAACGCACCGCCACTCAGGGCCAGATCGCCCTGCAGCGATTCCTTAGCCACGAACCAGCCGACAAACAGCGCGGTCAGCAGCCCGGACAGCGGCAGCATGAAATTCGCCGTGAAATAATCCAGCAGATCAAACATCGTTTTGCCTTCAAACGCCGCAAACATGCCCAGCGGCGTGACATCCGACCAGATATTCAGCGACAGGATGGACACGATGCCCAGCGCCCAGCAGAGCACGCCAACAAGAATGGCACTGCCGGTGCGGCCCAGACGGGACCTCTCCTCAACCCATTCAACCACCGGCTCCAGCAGCGAAATACCAGAGGTCCACGCGGCAAAGAGCAGCAGCACGAAAAACAGAGTGCCAAAGAAACTGCCCATAGGCATGTTACCGAAGGCCAGCGGCAGGGTCTGGAAGATCAGGCCGGGGCCGGCACTGGCCTCAAGACCATTGGCAAACACCACCGGGAAAATCGCCAGCCCCGCCATCAGCGCAACCACGGTATCCATAAGAGCAACGCTGACTGCCGTGCGGCCAATGGAGATATCACGGCCCAGATAGGAACCATAGGCCATCATGATGGCCATCCCCAGACTCAGGGTAAAGAACGCATGCCCCAGAGCAACCAGGACACCTTTGACCGTCAGGGCCTCAAAGTTGGGATTGAACAGGAAGCTGACCGCCTCACCAAAATGCCCCGTGGTGGTTGCGTAACCAACAACCAGAAGAAGCAGGAAGAACAGTGCCGGCATCAGAATGGTAACCGCCCGTTCCAGGCCACTTTTCAGCCCACGGGATACCACCAGAACCACCAGAGCCATGAACAGCGTGTGCCATCCCAGAAGCTGGACCGGGCTGCCCAGAAGGCCGCCAAACAGTTCACCCACCGATTCTGCAGTGCCACCGGTGAAATCACCCGCCGCCGCATGGCCGATGTAGGAGGCTGCCCAGCCACCAATGACCGAATAGAACGACAAAATGATAAATGCGGCCAGCATGCCGACAATGGCAGAAATACGCCAGGCGGGAGACGCCAGGTTGCGCTCGGCCACCAGACGGAAACTGGTGATCGGGTTGTGGCGTCCGTTCCGGCCGATAAAGACTTCGGCCATCATGATCGGGATACCAATGATGGCGATGCAGAGCAGATAAACCAGAACGAAGGCACCACCGCCGTTCTCACCGGTTACGTACGGGAACTTCCAGACGTTACCCAGGCCTACGGCAGACCCGGTAGCCGCCAGAATAAACGCGAGCTTGGAAGACCAGAGTCCGCGAGCGCCGTTACCGCTGTCGGCTGCGGAGTTGGACTGTGTCATGTGATTGCTTCCTGTGCTTTTGGCTGAGGAAATTACGGATTGTCAGATTGCCCGGCTCAGGGAGCGGGCTATTGGTGCGGGATTCTGCCAGCACTGGCGGCATGATGCCAGTGCTGGCGGGCAAGGGGCGGGGGCACTCAATGGCTGATGCCCCAGGGAAAAACCGCTAATCAACCGGTTTTATTGACAAATCGGGCAACAAGTTCTTTCAGGCCGAGCGCCATCCGGCTCAGCATGTCGCTGCTCTCACGCGCCGAACCGGCCTGTTCATCACTCTGATCCGCCAGCGTCGCAATGTTCACCACCTGCTGATTGATCTCTTCCGAAACCTGGCTTTGCTCTTCAAAGGCAGCCGACATGGTAATGAAGCTCTCTGAAATCCGGTCGACGGACCCCACAATCGCATTCAGCGAGCCTACGGCACCCTGCACCCGGCTCAGGCCTTCAACCGCAATTTTTTCGCCGGCTTCCGTGGCCTCGACGGTCTCACCGACCTGCGCCCGAAACACCTCAACCACCTCATTGATTCGCAGGGTCGATTCCCGGGTTCGTTGTGCCAGAGAGCGGACTTCATCCGCCACCACAGCAAATCCACGCCCCTGCTCCCCGGCTCTTGCGGCTTCAATCGCCGCGTTCAGAGCCAGCAGGTTCGTCTGGTCGGCAATGGCACTGATCAAATCGGCGGCTTCGCCGATACTCTGGGTTGATTGCCCCAGCTTGCCCACCGACTCACCAATACCCTGCACCTGCGTCACCAACTGTTCAATGGCACCCAGCGCTTCGCCGCTTCTTTCGGCTCCTTCGTGGGCCTGGCAACGCGCCTGCTCGGTTTCCTGTGCGTTATGGTTGAGGGCCTCGACCACTTCCTGGATAGACACCGTCATCTCGTGGATGGCAGACGCGGTCTGGTCGGTCTCCGCACGTTGGCGGGCGATCGCGGCAGCACCTTCGCTGATGTAGCGGTGAGATGCCCTGGCCTGTTCCAGCAATTGCTCAGCCTGATCATCAATGCGCGCCAGTGCTGTCCGTATGCGGGCATCCTCGCTCAACAACACCAGGGCCAGCCGCGACATCAAACCACGCTCATCGCTGTAAGTACGCGCCACAAGCGGATCCTGAAAGGCGTCCTGGCGCAAGGCCAGAAGCCGCTCAATGCGGCGGGAGAACGAGCGAAAAATCATCGAGAATCCCAGGGCGTGACCAATCACAACCAGCAATACGGCCAGCACGGGAGAATCGAGCGCCAGTGCCACCAGACTGGCGGCCAGAGGCAGCGCCATCGGCCACCCGGAACGAAGGATCGAAAGACCTTTGCTGCACCAGGAAGGAGCCAGACGCCCCTGCGACAACTTCCGGTACAGTCGCTCGGCCCGGGCCACCTGGTCCCGGCTTGCAGCCACACGGACCGACTCATACCCCACGATGTCGTCGCCTTCACGAATGGGAGTGACGTAGGCACTGACCCAATAATGATCTCCCGACTTTGCACGGTTTTTGACTACCCCCATCCAGGCCTTGCCGGCCTTGAGGTAGGCCCACATATCGGCAAAAACCGCGGGCGGCATATCCGGGTGTCGAATCAGGTTGTGGGCCTGGCCAATCAGTTCATCCCGGTTGAACCCGCTGATGGAGACAAAGTCATCGTCACAATAGGTGATGACACCTTTGAGGTTAGTCGTACTGATCAGCCGCATACCGTCGGGGATCGGTATCTCACGCTGGGTGACAGGGAGGTTCTTGCGCATAGTCGCTATCGGATCCGTGGCCAGGAGAAAAAGCCGCTACAGGGTAGTTATAGATACATATCAAGGAAATGGCCAGTCCGTTACGTCATGTCGTAATCATGTAACCGGTCCAAGGAGATACAACAACGTTCAGAAAGGCATGTGCTCAACGGGTGACCGCCAGTCTTGCCCGCGGGTGATAGCGAGCATTCACCCATAGTGAAAACCCGATCACGCAGCCACCCACCGCCAGCCGGAGCAAATCGGCATCTCGATTCCAGATCAACAGATTGACCAGTAGCCCAGCGGGAACCAGTGCATTGTTCATGATCGCAAGGGTTCCGGCATCCACACGGCATGCACTGCGATTCCAGAAATACATACCAACACCAGAAGCGGCCAACCCCAACCAGCCAAGAATGCCCCACTGCAGTGGCGTGGCCGGTAACTTATCCGGATCACCAAAAATCAGGAACGAGGGGAGGGCAACCAGCAAAGCCCCAAAGAAGAAGTACCCAAAGGTACGGTACCCCGGCAGCGCGAGGGAATAACGCTGCATCACGTGCTTATACCCCACCTGCCCGGCCGCAAAGGTGAAGTTGGCCACCTGAAGCAGGAGAAAACCGGTCACAAATTCATCACTCAGGCCGTCGTACCGGATAATCCCCGCCCCCACCGTGGCAATCGCAGCGGCCAACAGGGCAACGGGTGAAAATCGACGAGCCAGGGCATCGTCAATCAGGGTGATGTACAGGGGCGTAAAAATGGTAAACAGCAGGACTTCCGGCACCGTCAGGTAACTGAATGAACGGTACAGGCACAGATACGTAACGCCGAACTGGAGCATCCCGGTAACCAGAATGCCCAGCCGCATTCCCCCGGGTACACCCCGCCAGCGGGTAAACGGGAGAAACAACGCCGCCGCGAGCAGGACCCGGCTGAGCACCGCAAAGTCACTGTCGACCTGCCCGGCCAGAAACTCTCCAATCAGGCTGAATGAAAATGCCCAGAGCACGGTAACCAGAATCAATGTGAGCATGATCAGTCCTGTCAGAAATCGGCGCCATACTTTACTGCTTTCTGCCGGATATTTCAGCGGGCCGAAAACGGGGGAAATCCTTATAAGCCCAAACGGCCCTGCTGAGGTAAGATGCGCAGTCCCGCTGGATGAGCCAAGAGACTTTTCAGGATTACAAAAACGCCATGGATGAAACCCATCAACCCCTCCCCGAAGTCCGCCAGCCCCTGATTCAGCGCACGCTCGCCGAGTGGAAAACCCTGGCCGTTCTGGGTGGCCCTATCCTGATCGCCCAACTCGCCCAGATGGCCAATGGTGTGATCGACACCGTCATGGCCGGGCACGCCAGTGCGGAAGACCTGGCTGGCGTCGGTATCGGCAGCAGCCTCTGGATGCCCTTGTTCCTGTTTTTCATGGGTATGCTCGGCGCACTGCAGCCCATCATCTCCGGCTACAACGGAGCGCGCACACCCGGGAAGATCATGCCGGCCACATGGCAGGGGATTTACATCGCCGCGGCTGGCACCGTGGTCATGGCCCTGTTGCTCACCAACGTTCACCCGGTGCTCGCCCTGCTGAAACTGGACCCTCAGACGGCCGGCATCACCCAGGGCTATCTGGACGCCTTTGCCTGGGGCATCCCTGCACTGCTGTTGATCAACGCGCTCCGGGGCCTGACCGACGGCCTGGGGCACACCCGCGTTATCATGGCCTTTTCTGTGCTAGGCACGCTGATTAACCTCCCCCTGAACTACGTGCTCATCTACGGCAAATTCGGGTTGCCTGCCATGGGCGGTGTGGGGTGTGGATGGGCAACCGCGATCTCGAACGGCGTCGCGGCCATCGGCATGCTGACGTACCTGAATCGCAGCCGCACCTTCCGGCAGTTTCACCTGATTGCCGATTGGGTAAAACCACATTGGCCCGGGATTCTCTACATTCTGAAGGTGGGTGTACCCATTGGTTTCACCATTTTCGTCGAAGCCAGCATGTTCTCGGTTATTGCCCTGTTCCTGGCTCCGTTGGGTCCGATCGTGGTCGCCGGTCACCAGATCGCCCTCAACGTAACCTCCCTGTTGTTCATGCTGCCGCTCAGCATTGGCATGGCGCTGACTCTGCGGGTCAGTTTTCTGGTGGGTGCCCGCTCACCGGATTCCGCCCGGCTGATCTCCCGCAGTTCGCTGATACTGGCTTCCACCGTTGCGTTACTGTTTGCCACACTGCTGTTTGTGTTCTCCGGCGCCATTGCCCGCTTGTATTCGGGCGACCCTGAGGTTCAGGCCGTGACCATTCGGCTGCTGACGTTTGCTGCCATGTTCCAGATCGCGGATGTCATTCAGGTCACCTGTATCAGCGCGTTGCGCGGCTACAAAGACACCCGCATTCCCATGTTCATCATGCTGTTTTCATTCTGGGGCGTGGGTCTTCCGCTGGGTTATGCCCTGACTTTTACCGACACCCTTTGGCCCGCAATGGGGGCCGCCGGCTTCTGGGTGGGGCTGACTGCAGGGCTGACGTCCGCCAGCCTGCTTCTGGGTTGGCGGCTGTTTCGCTTTAACCCGGTGCACAACTAGGGTCGGACGAGGCAAGGTCGGGCTCCGGCGAATCGGCCTCCTCGGCATAGACAATCCGGTCCCGGCCACATTCCTTGGCGCGGTATAGCGCATGGTCGGCCCGGTCCAGCCAATGCCCCACCCCTTCACCATGACCAAGAAGCGCAACACCAAACGAGGCGGTCACCGGGCCCCCGGGATGCTTCAGGTGCTTTCGCAGAACCTGCTGCAGATTATTCATCACCGCCCGCAGGTTAACGCCATCCACGCCCGGCAACAACAACACAAACTCTTCCCCCCCATACCGGAACAACTGATCAGACCAGCGGGTATGGCTTTCTAACAGCGCAACCAGATCGTTCAGCACGTCGTCACCGACACCATGGCCATAGAGGTCGTTGATCTTTTTGAAATGGTCGATATCCAGCAACACCAACGCGTAGGGCAGCCCTGAACGCTCTGCATTGGCGGCCGCCAGGTCCAGTTCCTCATCCATTGAACGCCGGTTCTTGACGCCCGTCAGGGGATCAATAGTCGCCAGATGCTCCAGGCGCCGGCGCTGGCTGTGATTCCGGTGAGCAAACACGTAGGCACTGGCACTGACCACCACGGCGGTGGTCGCAAACGACCACATCTGTATCTGGGAGCTGAACGCCGTTTCGATCATCATTAAGGCCAGTACCGAGGCTACACTCAGGCCAATGGCCACCCTGGGGTGTACCAGAAAGAAGGTCGTGACCAGACAGGGATAGAGCCAGAACAAACCCGCCTCGCCAACCACCGAACCCACGGCAACCGAGCCACCTGAAGCGATGACCGCCAGCACCAGACCACTGCGACGGGTATCTCCCGTTGCCCAGGCGTAGAGTACGCCCGAGACAATACCCAGCAGGATAAACAGATCGACCAGCCCGGCCAGCAGATCATTCTGCAGAAATCGCATGACCGCAAACGGCGTAATGCCAAGGACCGCACTTGCGCCAAGCAAGGTAATGATTGACAGACGAAAGTCCGTCCTGAGGCGATAGAACATGTTGATTCTGACAGTAGTGGCCAACGAAGACGATTTCAGAATAGACGAATGAGGTCAGAGGTTCCCTGACTCACTACGTTTTTTTACAAATCTGCTGGCGCCACCCCTCCCGATCAGATGATGCCGCTTAGTTAAAAAGCCGTCTATTTTATGCATATTTGGCACTTTTTAACTACACCCACCTGACATCAGCCTCGTGTTTGTGTCGACGACAGCCCGGCACTTACTTTACTTCTGCAATTGTTCGCATATTCTCATTAAACAACACTCGTAAGAAGTGGCACCCAGGATGAAGAGAAACCTGCCAGTTACCGACACTGAGCGCACGTTCTCTCGTGACACCAAACTGATCTCGTCTACCGACCTAAAGGGACACATTCGCCACTGCAACAAGGCGTTTGTAGAGGTAAGTGGGTTCTCACGGGAAGAGCTGATCGGACAACCTCACAACATCGTTCGTCATCCGGATATGCCGCCAGAGGCTTACGCCAACATGTGGTCTTACCTCAAAGCCGGCAAGCCCTGGATGGGTCTGGTCAAGAACCGGTGCAAAAACGGGGATTACTACTGGGTCAGCGCCTACGTTACGCCGGTCACGGACAACGGTGAGATTATCGGCTACGAGTCGGTACGCTCCTGCCCTGAGAAAGCAGATGTGGAGCGTGCCGCAGCTCTTTACCATCGCCTGCGAAAGGGGCGGCCCCCGCACTCACTCTGGAAACGGATTCCCTGGCGCGTGGCTGGCCTGGGCGCCCTGTTGGTTGTGTCAGCTTCATTGTACGCTCTGGACTTACCCTCATTGTCGGCCCTGAGTCTCCTGGCCGGTGTTCTCACCCTGGCCGGGTGGGATCATGTTCTGGAGAAACAACGGCTGCATGAAGTTGAAGCCTCTCTCGGCAACGCCTTTTCCGATGCGCTGGCCAGCCAGACCTACACCGACGACCCTCAGCGATGGGGCCGACTGAAAGTCGCCGCCCTCAGCCAGAGGGCACACCTTGATGCCGTGCTAACCCGGCTTGAGGATGCCGCCCGGCAAGTCTCAGAGACAACCTCCGATACGCTGGCGTTGTCAGAGCGTTGTGAAACGGCTCTCCGGGAGCAACAGGAAGAAAGCGCTCAGGTCGCGACAGCTGCCCATGAGATGTCGACCACCATTGCCGAGGTATCTGCCAACGTGCAGGAGACGTCGCAAAGCGCGGAGTCCGCACGACAAACCACCCTGGCCGGCAAAGAAACCGTGTCGAGCACCCGAGGTTCTATCGAGAACCTCCGGGAAACCGTAACCGCCATCAACACCCAGGTTGAAAAACAGGCCAGCAAGACCCGGGAGATTGCCACGGCGGCTGAGCTCATTGAGCAGATTGCCGGGCAGACCAATCTGCTGGCGCTCAATGCCGCCATTGAGGCGGCCAGAGCCGGGGAGCATGGACGGGGGTTCTCGGTGGTTGCCGACGAAGTCCGGAAGCTGGCCGCGAAAACCAGTGAATCCACCCATGAAATCCACGGCATCCTCACCGACCTGATCAAACAGAGCGACGCCTCTGTTCTGGTGGCGGAGCAGGGCGATCGCGTGGCCGGTGAAAGCCTGCGTCACATGCAACAGACCGAGTCGTATCTGGATCAGGTTGTCGATGTCATTGGTGAGATCGCAGACCGTTCCATCCAGATGTCAGCGGCCGTAGAACAACAAAGCCAGGTGTCCGACGAAATCAGCGCCCAGGTCGACCGTATCTCCCAACTCGCCGATCAGAACCTCAGCGCGGGCTCTCAGACCACCTCAGCCAACCTGCGCCTGCGCGAGATTGCCAGCGAACTGCATGAACTGGTGGTCCGTTTCCGGTAAACCGGTGTGCGCTCTGGTGTTCAGCCACCAGAGGCAAGGGGACACGCCTCTGGCATCAGATCCGGGCCACAAGGACTTGATTCCGCCCCTGACTTTTGGCCTGGTATAACAGACGGTCGCACAACCCCAGAATCTTCGACGTGTCTGCCACCGCACCTTGCCAGGAAACCACGCCGCCACTCAGGGTAAGCCGGATACGCTGCCCATCCTGAAGTTCAAACGGGGTTTGTTCCACAAGTTGACGAACCTGCTCCGCCAGTGCTTCTGCGTCCTGCAATCCGGTCTGCGGCATCAGCAACACGAACTCCTCCCCCCCGACCCGGGCCACCAGGTCCGTTCGCCGGGCCCGACGACCCAGCACCTGCGCCAGTAGCCGCAGTGCCGCGTCGCCGGCCAGGTGGCCCAGTGTATCGTTGATCACCTTAAAACGGTCAACGTCCAGGCTCAGCAACGCGTAGGGCGTCTGATAACGGGTACTCTCAGCCAACGCTTCATCGAGGCGCTGCATAAAATACCGGCGATTGTACAAACCGGTCAGCTCATCCGTGACAGACAGGTGTTCAAGTTCCCTCTCCAGCTGTTTCTGGTCGTCAATGTCCACAACCATTCCGTGCCAGGCCACTGCCTCGCTGTTTTCCACCTCCGGACAGGCCATGGCCCTCATCCAGCGAGATTGCCCCCGCAGACAGATCCGGTAATCGCATTGCCAGCTTTTCAACGCCTGTACACCCTCAACAACCGCCCTTCTGACCCGGTCCTGATCCCCCGGATGAACCACCTTCACCACATTTTCCGGGTTTTCTATGGCGTCTGCGGGCGCCACACCCAGAAACTGTTCCGAGGTGGGGCTGATGTAGGTAAAACGGCAGGGTTTTTCCGGGCTGGAGGTGAACGTGTAAACGACTCCGGGGACGGAATCGGCGAGTTTTTCAAGCTTGTGCTTCAACCCCATCTGATGACTGATGTCCTGATGGGTACCCATCACCCAGATATCTTTACTCAACAGTTCAGACTCGGGAATTCGCATGCCACGGCTGTGGATCCAGCACCAATGGCCCTGCGCATGCTCCATACGCAATGTGACGTTGTAATCCGGCGATCGTCTGGCCAGATGCTCCGCCAGCTCATGGTGGGCCAGTTTCAGGTCATCCGGATGACACAGCCGCTCCCACTCGTGAAAGGAAATCGCCCCCCCTGATCGCCCGTAGTAGCCCAGCATATGCCACCACTGGTCATTAACCAGAATCTCACCGGAATCCGGATTCCATTCCCAGGTACCGGCTTTGGTTGCACGCAGAATGGCCTGCAACCGGGCTTCCGTTGACAAAGCCTCGACCGGCCTGTGTTTTGTATCCACCCAAAATGCCCCTAAACTTTAAGCTCTCACTATTTATGCCTTAAAAGCATAATTTCAAGCCAGAGAAGGCAAGTCAGTGAGAAATCCCGC
This sequence comes from Marinobacter daepoensis DSM 16072, assembly GCF_000421165.1. Lineage (GTDB taxonomy): Bacteria > Pseudomonadota > Gammaproteobacteria > Pseudomonadales > Oleiphilaceae > Marinobacter > Marinobacter daepoensis. The sequence goes on along the minus strand of NZ_ATWI01000010.1, from coordinate 102,578 downwards.
GTCTTTGTATGGACCAGCGACGGCCCGGCCTTGTACCAGTTTGACGCCCAGCGCGACCAGCTGCTGTAACACGGTGTCACAATCCACACCGGCAACCACCAATTGCTTGCGCAGGGCCTCGCACAACCCGATCAGGCCTTTCAGAAAACGTTGGCGGAGTTCAGACGATTCGAGTCTCATGAGATGATTCCAGTCGCATTTGATCGCATGGATATGAGGGTTCGAGAGCGTCCAGAATCCGGCGTCATCGGTCAGGAAAGCCCCTACAGACAGCCGGAAACCCCGGCTATACAGTTCAGACACGGAAGCGCAGGCGGCCGGGTCTCCTTGCAACTCTGACGAACTCAGCTCCAGCTGAATACGGCCCGGGTCCAGACGGTGAGACCGGAGCAACTCCAGTAGCCGGTCCGCTGTGTTGCCCGGCTTTGTCAGTCCCCGAAGTGCAAACGACAGGGTGCTGTCAGCCGCCATCTGTTCAAGCCATCCCAAATCATGGACCAGGGCATCCTCGGCAACAGCCAGCCCTGACAGCCCCGAGTCCACCACATCGACCCAGTGCAATGTGCCTGTGGCAACATCACAGACCGGAAAAAACTCAAAACCAGTATCTTCCGACACGATAATCGGGCTCCACTCTCAGATTCATTCAAAGTCATCGGGAGAGGTCTCTCAAGCTTCGTTTTCGCCTCGCCATGAGAATATTGGAACTATACTGACAATATATACTACATATCCATAGAGAAATGCATATAAGGCATATTGGTAATATAGTATTTGCTTTTAACACCTTTGTTAAAGTTTTAAGGCATCGCTATCATTGTGCCTCTATCGGGACAGGGCATTTATGAGTTTAGGTCACGCACTAAGGCAACTGAGGCAGCAGAAAGGTCTTACGCTGGCTGAGCTTGCAGAACAAACCGATTCTTACGTGGGAAACCTGTCAAGGATTGAGCGTGATATTGCCAAACCCAGCCTGGATCTTCTTTACCGCATCTCCCACGCGCTCAATTTCTCAATGTCCGATATCTTCTCGGTCTCTGAATCCGGCACAGGCCACCACGACTCCCAACAGGTGGCCCTGAATACGATTTTTATTTCACTACTTCAGGAAGACCGCGATTTACTTCTGGAGTTCGCACATCTTCTGCAAAAACGCAGCACAGACTCCGCAGCGCTCCTGGCGGCTACCGCAACTCCCTCATCCAAAGACGCCGACGATAGCTACGCCACCTGAATCGGGCCCTGTCAGCAACTGGTAACGTTTTCGACTTGCGATTAGACTTTCTGTCTGAACCAGTCATCGGGGAAACAGGACTTTGGCGGATCTGATACGCATTGCCCCCGGGGCGCTCACCATTGGCAAACCCTTACCCTGGGATGTGTTTGACGGCGATGGCAATATCCTCTTGCGTCAGGGGTATGTCATCCAGACCAACAGCCAGCTTGAGCAGTTATTCGAACGTGGCCGCTTCAAACCGCGCAACATCGCGAAACCCGGGGAAGAGGTTGTCGAAGCCGCCGGTAACTGCAACCCGTTTGCCGACTATGGTGCCCTGCTTAATGCACTGGAATCCACCCTGGAAGCCATCACTTCGGGAGATCCCACTGCCCAGAAACGCTTGCTGGAGTTAAGCCAGAGGCTGGACAATGCCTGCCAGGAAGCGCCCGACGCCACTCTGGCCCTGATCCACCTTTATTCCATCAGCCCAACGATCCACGAGCAGATCCTGTTTTACGGCATACTTTGCCACCTCGTTGCCAGGCAATTCGGGCTCGACAACAAGCGGGCCAGCGTGCTGGGCGCTGCTGCGCTGACCGCCAACCTGGCCCTCGTGCCCGTTGCCGATCAACTGAATGCCTCCAACAAAGTCCTTACCGATGAACAGAGGGCGGTGATCCGCAGACACCCAACGCGAAGCATCGAGGCGCTTAAAGCCGCAGGGATTACCAACCCGCTGCTGCTGCGGATCATCGCCCAGCATCATGAACAGGCTGATGGGTCCGGGTACCCCAACGGGCTTAGCGGTGCTGACATTCTGCCCGAAGCTGAGATTCTGGCCCTGTCAGAACGTTACGTGGCCATGATTACCCGGCGGGCATACCGTAAGCGGATGAACATTGCCGAAGCCCGCAAGCTGATTGCCACTCTGGCCGATGGCAAGTTCCGACCCGCCATTCCCCGCGCACTCTTACAGGTGCTGGGTGATCATCCGCCGGGCATGCTGGTGCGGTTGGTCAATAACGAGGTCGGCGTAGTCACCCGCCGGGCCGTACTCGCCCGAGGCCCCTTCGTCCAGGCCATTTTCGACACACATGGCAACCGATACAACGGAACCCTGGAACGTGATACCAGCATGCTGGAATACAACGTGCGCAGCCCCGAAGAGCCCGAGATCCTGCCATCCATCGACGTTAGCCTGCTCTGGGGCTTCCGCACCTGAGTCCGGTCACTCTTCGGCGCCCGCAAAACGGGCGTTCCCCACGCTGAAACCTGACTTGGCCAACTCCGCCAGAATCGCTGTCCGGGTCACAATCCCGACCAGTTTTCCATGATCCACCACAGGGTATACCTTGGGCTTTCCCGCTCCCAGGTTCTGGGCAAGGTCCACCACAGACATCGCGGGCGACACCGTCAGTGGCTGCCGGAACATCACATCATCCACGATGGGATCCCCCTCGTGGTGGTAGTTGCTGACCAGCAGGGAATGAATACAGTCCTGCTCTGAGACAAACCCGAGCACGTGCCGCTGGTCATCCACCACCGGCAAGCCGGTAACATGATTATCCAGAAGGCTCTTCACCACCCGGGTAACCGGCGTACCGCAGCGGATCGGTTCAATGTGGTTCCACATCACTTCGGATATTTTCAATGAGCGCATCAACATTTACCTCACAGTCAGTCAGACCCTGCATCCCTCTCTTAAACATAGGCAAAAGAAAGAAAAATGAAAAACCACTGGTCTGAAAACGGTTTACACACAGGATTTGTCGACTAAACTCAATAGGTTATGCCCCCAAAGGGCTCATTTATCCTGATTCATCCGTGGTAAACAGTGGGAGAACCCATGGAAGCCATTTCCAATTTTATAAGTGAAATCAATGGACTGGTATGGGGTCCTCCCATGCTGGTGATGATTCTGGGTGTTGGCCTGTTTCTGAGTATTGGCCTGAAATTGATGCCAATCATGAAACTGCGTGCCGGCTTCCGGCTGATGTGGAGTGGCCGGGCACGAGGGGATGACGACGATGGCGACATTCCACCTTTCCAGGCCCTGATGACAGCACTGTCGGCCACGGTCGGAACAGGCAATATTGCCGGCGTTGCAACGGCCGTGTTCCTGGGCGGTCCCGGCGCCCTGTTCTGGATGTGGCTTACCGCGCTGGTCGGCATGGCGACCAAGTACTCGGAGGCCGTTCTGGCAGTCCGTTTCCGGGAAGTGGACGAGCGAGGCAACCACGTTGGTGGCCCGATGTACTACATCCGCAACGGTCTGGGCGGCAAGTGGGCGTGGCTGGGCGTTCTGTTCGCCGTTTTCGCCGCCATTGCCGCCTTCGGGATTGGCAATACCGTGCAGGCGAACTCCGTAGCGGATGTCCTGGAATCCAACTTCGACCTGCCGCACTGGGTCACCGGCGTCGTTCTGATGTTTCTGGTGGGGATGGTGCTGATCGGAGGCATCAAGCGTATCGGCCAGGTAGCCAGCGCCCTGGTGCCGTTCATGGCGGTCTCTTATGTCATGATTGGTCTGATCGTTCTGGCCATCAATGCCAATCAGATTCCCGACGCCATCAGCATGGTGTTCAGCTATGCCTTCAGCCCGGCGGCGGCCGAAGGCGGCTTTGCCGGCGCAGCGGTGTGGGCTGCCATCCGCTTTGGTGTCGCCCGTGGGGTTTTCTCAAACGAAGCCGGGCTGGGCTCCGCTCCCATTGCCCATGCGGCCGCCCAGACTCGCAATCCGGTCAAGCAAGGCATGGTGGCCATGCTCGGCACCTTCATTGACACCATCATCGTCTGTTCCATTACCGGCCTGGTCATCATTACCTCCGGGGTCTGGACCTCCGGCGAAACTGGCGCGGCCCTGACTTCCCTGGCGTTTGAAGCCGGATTGCCAGGCTTTGGCAACTATGTGGTGGCCATTGCGCTGGCTATCTTTGCCTTCACCACCATTCTGGGCTGGTCCTTCTATGGCGAACGCTGCATCGAGTTCCTGTTTGGCATAAAAGCCATTCTTCCTTACCGGGTGCTGTGGATCGTCGCCATTCCCATCGGTGCCACTATCAGCCTGGACTTCATATGGCTGGTGGCGGACACGCTCAATGCGATGATGGCCCTGCCCAACCTGATCGGACTGCTGTTGCTGAGCCCCGTTGTGTTCAAACTCACCCGGGAACATTTCGACAAGCAGAAGACCCTCGGCGTGGAATAGCCCCCCGCCGTCGTCTTGTTCATAAGGAGGTGAGCAAGACGCAGGATGAGCCAGATCAAGGCCCCCTTGAAACTGGCTCATCCATCACCACCAATACTCGTATACACTGATCAGATAACAACGACTGAGAACGCTGGCGCGCGGCACTCGTTTGCCAACCCCCATGTCGAAGGAGAGTTATTATGAGTCTACGTCTTGGAGATACTGCACCGGATTTTGAACAGGATTCCACAGAAGGGCGGATTCGCTTCCACGAATGGCTCGGCGATGGCTGGGGCGTATTGTTTTCCCACCCGGCCGATTTTACACCGGTCTGTACCACCGAACTGGGCCTGACAGCCAAGCTGAGAGACGAGTTCAGCAGGCGCAACGTCAAAGCGATTGCCTTGAGTGTCGACCCGGTCGATTCGCATCACGACTGGATCAGAGACATCAACGAAACCCAGGGTTGTACGGTTAACTTCCCGATCATTGCAGACCATGATCGCAAGGTGTCTGAGCTTTACGACATGATCCACCCAAACGCCAGTGACAGCCTGACGGTTCGTTCACTCTTCATCATCGATCCAAACAAGAAAGTGCGGCTGATCATTACTTACCCTGCCTCGACCGGCCGCAATTTCAACGAGGTGTTGCGAGTCATTGATTCCCTGCAACTGACCGATGAGCATCGTGTAGCGACACCAGGAAACTGGGAAAGCGGCAGCGATGTGGTGATTGTTCCGTCACTGCAGGACGAAGAGGAGATCCGGAAGCGCTTCCCGAAAGGCTACAAGGCCGTGAAATCTTACCTGAGAATGACGCCGGACCCCCGCACCAACTGGAGTGGCGATTAACACCCTGGCAAGCTGCAAAAAGGGCAGCCCGTGGGCTGCCCTTTTATTTCCCCAGATACACTGGAGATCAAAGACTTAGCATCTCAGAATGCCGGAACAACCGCACCTTCATACTTTTTCTTGATGAAGTCTTTTACGGCGTCTGATGTCAGGGCATCCGACAGTTTCTTCATGGCAGCGCTGTCCTTGTTGTCCGGACGGGCAACCAGAATGTTCACGTAGGGAGACTCAGAGCCCTCAATGACCATGGCATCTTCCGACGGATTCAAACCCGCTTCCAGAGCATAGTTGGTGTTGATCAGCGCCACATCAACCTGATTCAGGATACGAGGCAGGGTAGCGGCTTCGAGTTCCTTGAAGTCCAGATCTTTGGGGTTGTCAGCGATGTCCCGCGGTGTTGCGGTGATCTTGCTTTCATCTTTCAGAGTGATAAGCCCGGCTTTCTGAAGCAGTAGCAGAGCGCGGCCACCGTTGGTGGGATCGTTGGGAATCGCCACGACAGCGCCTTCTTCCAGCTCATCCAGAGACTTGATCTTGTTGGAGTAAGCACCAAATGGCTCGATGTGAACACCAGTAACGGTCACCAGACTGGTGCCACGACCGGCATTGAATTCATCGAGGTATGGCTGGTGCTGGAAGAAGTTAGCGTCCATCCGCTTCTGATCGACCTGAATATTGGGCTGCACGTAGTCTGTAAAGACCTTTACGTCCAGTTCCACACCCTGCTCTGCCAGTGCCGGCTTCACAAATTCCAGCAGCTCCGCATGGGGTACCGGTGTAGCAGCAACAGACAGCGTCTCTGCGCTGGTGGCTGAGGAAAAGGTTGCAACAGCGGCCAGAGCCACCAGGGTTTTCTTCAGGTTCATCACAAATCTCCTGCGTTAATTATTTTCGGCTGAAATGCAGAACCAGGCGATCACCTGCCATCTGCAACACCTGCACAAAGATCACCAGCAAGGCCACCGTGATTACCATCACGTCGGTCTGGAAGCGCTGATACCCGAAACGAATCGCCAGATCCCCCAAGCCACCACCGCCAATCACACCAGACATAGCCGCGTAGGACACCAGGGTAATCGCCGTTACGGTAATACCCGCGATAATGCCGGGAAGCGCTTCCGGCAGCAAGGCACCGAAGATGATCTGGCGCACATTCGCCCCCATGGCCTGGGTTGCCTCAATGATTCCCCGGTCCACCTCCCTCAGAGAGGTTTCCACAAGCCGGGCAAAGAAGGGCGCACCACCGGCCACCAACGGTGGTATCGCTCCCGCGACCCCCAGAGACGTACCAATCAGCATGACGGTGAACGGAATCATCACAATCAGCAGAATGATGAAAGGCACCGAGCGCAACACGTTCACAATGAAGGACAGGACAGCATAGGCCACAGGTTGCTCCAGCAACTGGCGCTTGCCGGTGAGGAACAGCAGCACACCGATCGGCAGGCCAATCAGGACACTGAACAGCAGCGACATGCCCACCATCACCAGAGTATCCCAGCTGGCCCAGCCGATTTCGGCCCAGTCCACGTTCCCCATCAGGGTTTCCATCAAGGCTTCCATCAGCGCACCACCTCCACATGAACCTCAGCCGCTTCCAGGGCCTTCATGGCGACCTCGAGATCGCCACCAACCAGCGACAGGGTGAGCTGACCGTAGGGCGTATCCTTGATGTGATCAATGCGACCAGACAGGATACTGAAATCAACCCCCGATTCCCGGGCGACACTGCCCAGCAGGGGCCGGTAGGTAGATTCACCCTTGAAGGTCAGGCGCAGAATACGACCTTCCGCCTTTTGCAGGTCTTCCTGCAGCTCATCGTGGTCTACGTTCTCACTTTCAAACACAAAATCCCGGGTGGTCGGATGTTGCGGGTGCAGGAACACCTCACTGACCGGCCCCATCTCCACTACACGCCCGGCATCCATCACCGCGACCCGGTCACAGACCCGGCGAACCACGTCCATTTCGTGGGTAATCAGAACAATGGTCAAACCCAGTTCCCGGTTAAGGTCCGCCAGCAGTTTTAACACCGACTGAGTGGTTTGCGGGTCCAGCGCGCTGGTGGCCTCATCGCACAACAGGATTGTAGGCCGACAGGCCAGCGCCCGGGCAATACCAACACGCTGCTTTTGTCCCCCGGACAACTGAGACGGGTATTTACTGGCATGATCACTGAGGCTGACCCGGGCCAGCAATTCGTCAACGCGGCTGCGAATGTCAGCCTTCGAGTAAATGCCCGCCAGCTTCATAGGGAATGCAATATTGTCCGCCACGGTCTTGGATGCCAGCAGATTGAAGTGCTGGAAAATCATGCCGACCTTGCGCCGGAACGCCCGCAACTCGGCGGCGCTGTAACGGGTAATATCCTCATCGTCGATGAGAATGCGACCGCCAGTGGAGGGCTCCAGCCTGTTGATCAGCCGGACAAGCGTGGACTTGCCTGCACCGGAGTGGCCGACGATGCCGAACACCTCACCGGTTTCGATGGTCATACTGGTGGGATGAAGCGCGGGGATCGCCCGGCCCGCCACCTGGTACGACTTTTCTACCTGGTCAAATACAATCACGATCAGTGCCTTGCAGATGCGTCGTTAAAACCGGCGATTATAGCCTATTCGGCCGCCAAACCCGAATCCGACGCGGCCAGGAACCGTGGGTAGTTGCCCTTATCACCTATGATGCCTTCCACTGGCAAATCCGGGCATATTGACCATACTTGTTTCCGTGGGGAGTACGTACACTTTTCAGACAGCAGGGAGCGCATCGTTGTGAAAACGGAGAGCACCACTTTCAGACCTCCCTCAGCAGATGCCGTTGTCCTGCTGTCACCTGCCGGCATCGTTCAGGACTGGAATCCTGGAGCAGAAGCCTTACTGGGATATCCCAGGGCAGAAGCCATGGGCCAGTCACTGGCAGATCTCATCGAGCTGACCGACAGTGACAACCGGGCACTCAGCCTTGACTCCCATGACCAGGATCACAGCCGTTCCAGCCAGGGGCTTTGCCGTTCAGGCAACGGTTTTTCCTTCCCGGTCGAACTCATCCAGAGCCCGGTCCTGATTCACGGCACCCCCTTGACCGTCACCGTCATTCGGGATGTCTCCGAACTGAGGCGGGCCGAGCAAAAATTCCGCGGACTTCTCGAATCGGCGCCGGATGCCATTGTGATCGTAAAGCAGGATGGCCAGATCGTACTGGTCAACTCCCAGGCCGAATTGCTGTTTGGCTACCATCGGGATGACCTGATTGGTGAGAACGTCGAAATTCTCATGCCCCAGCGGTACCGGGGCAACCACGTTGGCCATCGCTCCGGCTTTTTTGCCGACCCGCGTGTACGCCCGATGGGCATGGGACTGGAGCTTTTCGGGCTCCGCCAGGGCGGGATTGAATTTCCCATCGAAATCAGCCTCAGCCCACTGGAAACCGAAGAGGGCCTGCTGGTCTCCAGTGCGATCCGGGACATCACAGAGCGCAAGCGCTTTGAGCGCGCGCTCCAGGAAAAAAATCAGGAACTCGCCATGGCCAACAAAGCCAAAGACCAGTTTCTGGCGAGCATGAGCCATGAACTCCGCACCCCCCTCAATGCCATCATCGGATTCACTGGCACCCTGTTAATGCGGCTTCCCGGCCCCCTGAACGATGATCAGGAAAAGCAGCTCGGCACCGTTCGGTCCAGCGCACAACACCTGCTCTCACTCATCAATGACTTACTCGACGTGGCCAAGATTGATGCCGGAAAGCTGGAGCTGAATCCTGAGCCGGTCAACCTGAACCAGTTACTGGAGGAGCTGCACGGCACCTTCAGCCTGCAAGCCCGGGAAAAAAGCCTGCAACTGACCTTGCACCTCCCGGACCAGCCCATCAACCTGAACACCGACCGGCGCGCGCTGAGCCAGATCCTGATGAACCTGATCAGCAACGGCCTGAAGTTCACCAGTGAGGGCGGGGTGCAAGTCACATTGGTCCGTGACGATCAGGGCCAGCCTGCGGTGTCGGTACGTGATACCGGTCCCGGAATTGATCCCGCCGCGCAACAGAACCTGTTCCAGCCATTCTCCCGGGGGGTGCTTTCGTCCCGCCGCACAGAAGGCACGGGGCTGGGGCTTTATCTGAGCCAGAAACTGGCAACACAGCTGGGCGGCGATATCAGTCTCAGGAGCTCTGGCGCTGAGGGCTCTGAATTCCTATTGCGCTTACCGGGGACGTGATGATGAATGCCGCGATCCTGCTAGTCGAAGATGATCAGGCAAGCCTCGAGCTCGCGGCATACCTTCTGGAACATTATGGTTTCCAGGTCTTTCGGGCAGAGGATGGCCTTCAGGGCTTGAATACAGCACTTGGCCTTGGTGCTCATCTGGATCTGATCCTGAGCGATATCCAGATGCCCGAGATGGACGGCTATCAGCTGCTCCGGGCCCTGCGCGCAGATCCTCTGCTGGCCTGCCTCCCCGTGGTCGCAATCACGGCGTTCTCCATGGAAGGCGACGAACAGGAAATTCTTCAGGCGGGATTTAATGGCTACATCTCCAAGCCAATAGACCCCGAGCGCTTTGTCGATCAGGTGCGCGAATGGCTGCCATCCGATAACCCCTAGCCCCGGCCTGTCGATTCAGGGAGAGCGACACCATGGCAACAATACTCATTGTTGATGATCACGAACCAAACCGGGAACTGGTCGCTTCCCTGGCCGGCTATCTGGGGCACAACATTCTGGAAGCCCCGGACGGAGAGCAGGCCCTGGCCGTCGTGCGAAAGCACAGACCTGACCTGGTGATCTGCGATCTTCTGATGCCTGTAATGGACGGATATGATTTTGTGCGCCAGGTGCGTCAGACCCCCGATATCGCAGAAACAGAGATCATGTTCTATACGGCCAACTATCGCGAAGACGAGGCGCGTACCCTGGCCAACCAGTTGGGCGTTAAACGGATCATTTTCAAACCCTGTGTCCCCGAAGATGTCCTGGAAGCCATTGGGAGCGCACTGCGCCCGGAAGAAACCGCTCCCGCACCTCCGGTGGACGAAAACCGGTTCGAGGCAGAGCACACACGCATTCTCACCGACACTTTGTCCCGTAAAAGTGACGAACTGGAAAAGGCGAACCGGCGCCTTGCCGCCCTGACCGAGATCAACCTACAGCTATCCGGAATGCGGGACGCCGGACGTATGCTGGAAACCATCTGTCGCGATGCCCGGGCATTGGTGGGCGCCTGCTATGGCATTCTGTGCGTCAACGAGAACCACAATGGCGGCCAGCAGATTCGCCTGTTCCTGAGTGGTTTTTCGCCCGACAGCAAACAAGGGCTAGCCTGCCCGGATTTCGACGGCGGCCTGCCCGGGGTGGTTCTGCGGGATAAGACCACCAAAAGGCTCCACGCCGCCGGACAACACAACCTGCGGATTGGCTTGCCCGAAGGCTACCCCCCTGTCCGAGCCTGCGTCATCTCACCCATCATGTCCGCGACCGAAGTCTACGGCTGGGTTTGCCTGGTCAACCGCCTGGACGACCAGCCATTTACCGAAGAGGACGAGTGGTTGTGCAGCTCCCACGCAGCCATGGCCGGAAGGGTCTATGAAAACCGCAGCCTGTACCTGCAGCTGGAGAGCCGGGCCCGCAAGCTTCAGTTGTACGATCGAGCCATTGAAGAAAGCAGCAACGGCATTGTGATCTGCCTGGCGGATAAAACCAGGGACAACCCGGTGATCTACGCCAACCGGGCTTTCAGTCTCATGACCGGCTACACCCACGACGAAATTCTGGGCATGAGCCCTCGCTTTCTGCTGGCCAATGATCACGAGCAACCCGGCCTGGACCGGCTACGGAACTGCATGCGCCATGGGGGCTCCGCCCGGGCGATACTCAGAAACTACCGGAAGGACGGCAGCCTGTTCTGGAACGAGGTGGCTCTGGCCGCCGTCCACAACGATCAGGGTGACGTTGCCCACTTCATCAGTGTCTTCAACGACGTGACGGATCGAAAGCGCTATGAGGCCGCCCTGGAGTATCAGGCGAATCATGACGACCTGACCGGCCTGCCCAACCGCAACCTGCTCCGGGACAGGCTCGACCACGCCATCGCCCAGGCCAACCGGGAAAAAACCAATCTGGCCGTTCTATTGCTGGATCTCGATCAGTTTAAACGGGTGAACGATGGTTTGGGACACGCCATCGGTGACCGGCTGATTCAACGGGTCGCCGCCCGAATGATTCAGTGCGTACGAGAAAGCGACACCGTGGCGCGGCTGGGAGGCGACGAGTTCATGATCCTGAGCACAAACGTCCGGAACGAACACTCCGCTGTTGCCCTGGCGCAGAAGCTGCTTCGCCAGTTTGAAAGGAAGATTGTCATCAAAGGTCACGAAATCGTGGCGTCCGCCAGCATCGGTATCGCCATCTATCCCAAAGACGGCGAGTCTGGAGATGAGCTCTTCCGAAACGCTGATACCGCCATGTACCGGGCCAAAGACCTGGGACGTAACGGCTTTCAGTTCTACTCAGCCGATATGAATAACCGGATGCGGGAGCGGCTCTATCTGGAACAATCCTTGCGAAACGCCATAAGCCGGCACGAACTGTCTCTTTGGTATCAGCCGAAACTCGATCTCAGCAGCAACACGATCCGAAGCACCGAAGCACTGATTCGGTGGCGCCACCCCCAGCTCGGGATGATTTCTCCCACAGACTTCATTCCTATCGCAGAGGACACCGGATTAATCCTGCCGATCGGAGCCTGGATCATTGAGGACGCAACCCGGCAGATCTCCGAGTGGCGTGACAAGGAAGATCAGAACATCCGGGTCGCCATCAACATCTCGGCCCATCAGTTTGGTCACCAACGCCTGTCCGAGCAGATCATTCAGGCTCTGGAGAGCCTGCAATTGCCGCCCAGGCTCCTGACCCTGGAGGTAACGGAAACAGCCCTCATGACGCACATGGAGGCGGCAGTGCGCCAGTTACAGGCACTTCGAGACATCGGTGTCTGCGTGGCACTGGATGATTTCGGCACCGGCTATTCCAGCCTGACCTACCTCAAACACTTTCCCATTGACGTGCTGAAGATAGATCGCAGCTTCGTGGCCGACATCGCGCACGACACCGAGAGCGGCGCAATTGTCCGCACCATCATCACACTCGCGCACAGCCTCAACATGACCGTTGTGGCTGAAGGGGTGGAAACACAGGCTCAGTTGGCGTTTCTGAAAGAGAATGGTTGTGACGAGATACAGGGCTACCTATTCTGCAAGCCGCTCCCTGCCGGCGAGTTTTTAGAATTTCTCCGCCACCATCGCTAGTGGCGGGGAAACCCGCATGGCTCTCAGTGCAGTGAGCGCATCTGCCGGGGGTAGAGTGCTGCGCTGACTTCCGGCTCTTCCAGCAGGTCGGCGAGCTCCCGGTCAACGGCAGTTTCCTCACCTTCATCCGGAAGCGGTTCGAACAGTGTGCTTAACCAGGCCGCAACCGACGGCGCATTGTCCCGGTCGTAATCGGTCGACAACGCTTTGATCCTCCGGAAACCGATGATGCGCTGATGACGTGGATCACGGATCTGCTCGAAGCCCCGCCAGTAAATACGATCACGGGTATGCAACTGCACAAACAGGGTGTCGATGGGGCCATTGTCGTCATCCTGAGCGTCGTCCTCCGACGCACTCTGTTCCGACACGGTCTCGTCCTCAGCCGGCTTTCGGCGAATCGTCGTCCAGGCAGGGTAGAGCACCGCCACCGCATCGGCCTCTACATGCTCTCTGGCCGCCCTCAGAATAAGCCCCCAGCGTGCCTTATCGGCATCGGTCTCCAAAGAGTTGATGGGAAGGTCGTAGCTCTGATCACTGGACAGGACGATCGCCATCATCGGGGCATCCAGCTCCCCCATGGCTTCCGCCTGCGCTACGGATACCAGATCGTCGATTGCCATCGATTGGTTCATAAGATGCTCGCCTCTTCGATGCCATCAGGTTCGTCCGGGACTCATGTCCCTGTCTAACAGCATAGCCTGTTCCGGTTGCAAAGATAAACGTGGTGTTCGTACCGGTGAATCACAACCCCCAGGGCGCGCTCTTTTTCTTTCTATCAGAACGCCTGTTCCAGCCGTTCATAATGACTGAACCATGGGTTGGCCTCTTCCAGTTGCGCTGCCAGTTGCAACAAGCGCTCTTCCCCCCCGTGAGGCGCTCCAAACTGCACACCGACGGGCAGTCCGTCACGACTCCAGTGCAGAGGAACCGACATCGCTGGAGTGCCCGTCAGGTTAGCCAATTGAGTAAACGGGGTTCTGGCCAGGCTTTCCAGGGCCATTTGGTCAACCTGCCCGCTTTTATGCACCAGCTTCCCCGCTTTCAGCCCCAGCATCAGCCGCGCCACCAGTTTCAGGTGCGCGGGGGTCTCCATTTCACCAATTCGCGCAGGCAATTGCCCGGTGGAAGGGCTCAGGTAGAGATCAAAACGCTCAAAATAAGCACCAAGCGCCCGGGCAAAATCATTCCATTGCTGCCGGAGACGCACGTAATCCGGCAACGGCATGGCTTGCCCCAGCATTCCCAGCAGGCGGGTTTCGAGTTCAAAGTCCCGGTCTGTGGCGCCAAACTGCGACTTCGCGCGATCCATCAGCGCAGAAACCTCACCGAAATACAGGGCCAGATAACAGCGGGCCAGCGCCGGACCATCAAAGTCCGGGCGAGCATATTCCACCTGATGCCCCAGAGACTCCAGCAGCCTTGCGGTCTCTTCCACCGCCGCCACGCACTCAGGGGCGACCTCTGTCTCATAGGGCGACGACGTGAACACACCAATCCGGAGCTGCCCGGGCGCCCGTTGCATCAGATCGCGCCACGGCATAGACGGACCGGGGATCATGAAAGGATCACCACTGGCGGGGCCTGACAGAACGTCCAGCATGGCAGCACTGTCTCGGACCGTTCGGGAAACCACATGATCTGTGGACGCGCCGGTCCAGGCTTCTCCCACTTGGGGGCCGGCAGAAATCCGCCCCCGTGAGGGTTTCAACCCGAACAGGCCGTTATAAGCGGCCGGTATCCGGATAGACCCACCACCATCGTTGGCCCCCGCCATCGGTACAATTCCCGCGGCGACCGCCGCACCAGAACCACCACTGGAACCTCCCGGCGTGCGTTCGGTATCCCAGGGATTTCGGCTGGGGCCCCAGAGAGTTGATTCGGTCACCGCCTTCAAGCCGAATTCCGGCGTAGCGGTGCGGCCAAGAAACACCAGGCCGGCCTCCCTGGCCCGGCTCACAAACTGCGAATCGCGGGTGGCCACGTTGTCTCGCAGGGACCGGCTGCCACTGGTACATGGATGCCCGGCCTGCTCCTGCGCAAGATCCTTAAGCAGCATCGGAACCCCCGCGAACAGACCGTCCTCAGGGAAATCCTGATCCATGGCATCTGCAAACTGAGCATGACAGATGGCGTTAAGATGGGGATTGACCTGGCCGGCACGATCAATCGCGGCTTCAATAACTTCCCGGCCGGAGACTTCACGCCGACGAATCAGATCGGCCAGGGCAGTGGCATCGTATCTCAGGTACTCGGACGGTTTCATTGGCAACCCTGCTTATTATTGTCTGGTTAACGTCCTCTGGACATTCCCGCTATAAACCGGAAACTCAGGAGCTTACGCCAATACCCGAGTGAGTTCCATGAGCCTGTTTCCGGATGTCCTGAGCACCAGCGTCATTGCCTTTTTGCTAATGGCCTCCATGGTGACATCAATGATTACCGCGACCCTGGGAGCAGGGGGTGGCGTGCTGCTCCTGGTACTGATGGCTTCCTGGCTGCCCCCGGCCGCCATTATTCCTGTTCATGGCATGATCCAGCTGGGTTCCAACAGCGGCCGGGCCGTGCTGACCCGACATCATATAGACTGGAAGGTGATTGCAGCCTTTGCACCGGGGGTGCTGGCAGGGGCCGGTCTGGGCGCCTGGTTGCTGGTGGACCTCCCAGCCCACTTGTGGCAGCTGAGCATCGCCTTGTTTGTCCTGTACCTGTGTTGGGGCCCCGGGCTCCCGAAAGCCTCTTTCGGCCCGACGGGCATCTTTTTCGCATCCGCCACAACCAGCTTCATCAGCCTGTTTGTCGGCGCGACAGGCCCCCTTGTCGCCGCCTTTATCAAACAGATCCACACCGACCGCTTTCGCACTGTTGCTACCTTTGGCACCGCAATGACCTTGCAGCACGCCCCCAAGGCTCTGGTGTTCGGGGTTGCGGGCTTTGTGTTCTCCGACTGGCTGGCGTTCATCCTGGCCATGATTGCCTGCGGGTTTGCCGGCACCTGGCTGGGGCTGCATCTGCTCAGATCCATCAACAACCAATGGTTCCATCGGGCATTCAACCTGGTCCTGACCTTGCTGGCCATTCGTCTGCTCTGGCAAGCCGCCGGCTCCGCAGGCTGGCTGGGCTGAGACACCCCTTGTAAATCTACTGATAATCGTTATTATTTAGTTCTGTTTTCGTTTATCGGGAGTATCTGCATGGATACCATCACCGCCGCCACGCCTTTTGTGGATAACGGCCCACTTGCCCAACTCGTCGACATGGGCGGCCCCGTGATGATCGTTCTGATCGCCATTGCAGCCATTGGCGTGATCACGTTCTTTTACCTGATGCTGTTTGGCGCCTTTTACGCCCCCCGACTCACCCGGAAACTCAAAGATCTGGTGCATCAGTGGCAGGCCTCTCCGGCAAAAGCATCACCGGAGAAGGTTCGGTCTGAAGCCAGCTTTTTCGGGCGCAACAATCCCCTGATGCACCTGCTGGTCAACAGCATGTCGGCCAGCCAGACCAACCCCAACATCAGCGCCATTCGGGAAACCGCGGTTCGAGATGCTCAGGCTGCACTGGAACCGTTTGAAGCTCCCCTGAAAATCATCGAGGTTATTGCGGCCCTGGCCCCCCTGCTTGGACTACTGGGGACAGTGATGGGGATGATGGAAGCCTTCAGTGCCATGGCTGCCACCGAAGGCCGCGCCAATGCCAGCCAGCTTTCCGGCGGCATTTATGAAGCCCTGACCACCACAGCCGCCGGTCTGGTGGTCGCCATTCCGTTCGCCGCTCTTGCGGCCTGGATTGAGTTCCGACTGCGTCGCATCCACAAGACCATCAACAGCACTCTGGTCAGCGTTTTTAACGTACTGCCCGCCACCGAGCAGGCCGATCCGGTCACAGCGCCCTCGGAACCCAGCCGCGAAAATCAGAACGAACCTGAACCGGCCTACTCTGTTGGCGGTAACCCACGGTTGGCCCATGCAACTGGTTGACCCCCGGCCAAGCCGTCCAATCCCCATCCGGATAACACCACTGATCGACGTGGTGTTCATTCTGCTGGTGTTTTTCATGCTGACCACCCGGCTGTTGCCTCTCGACTACCTGGAGCTGGCAAACGAAACCAGCCAACGGAGCAGCACCGAGGGCGACCCTCTTCCGGAGCTCCGGGTAGCTGCGAACGGCACCATTCGCTGGCAAGACAATGACTACGGGTTATCAGAACTCCTGCCAACCCTGAAGGCCCAGGGCCTGACCAAAGTGAACCTGGCGACCACTCCCGAAACCAGCCTGGCTCATTTCACACGGACACTCAGCGCGCTGGATAATGCCGGCATTGAACCGCACTGGAAGCGAACAGACGCCCCCGACTCATGACAGACCTGGTTCCCCCCCCATCAACTTCTGGCAAGGGCCTGCTGGAACGCGTCGAAGACGCTCTGCTGCCCCTGATCAACCTGGTGTTTCTGTTGCTGATGTTCTTTATTGTGGCAGGACAGCTCACCAATGAACCCTTGCCAGAGCTGCCGGGGACAGAAACAACCCGGGAACAGCAATCACCGGAAGCAGACCTGATGGTCCGTGCAGACGGTCAGTGGCTGGTAGAGGGCAGCCCTCAGAACCGGGATCGCCTGCTCTCCGTCTTGCCAGCACCGGACGCCACCCAACCTCTGAAAATCGCAGCAGACCAAAGCCTGACCATGGCAGACCTCGAAGAACTGCTTCGAGTCCTTGAACGCGGCGGGTACTCCGACGTTCTGCTTTTAACGGAGCCACAGGCATGACACCGGCAGGACGCTTCCCTAAAACACTGTTTCTGGCCATCGCGATTGTGGCCACGGCCGCCGCAGCCGTTCTGGCAACACCAGACAAACCATTGGAAATGCCTGTTCTGGGCGACAGCGCGGTGAACACAGCTCCGGCCATCCGAATCAGCCTGGCCGGCGAAAAGGCTGCGGAACCAAAGCCGCAAGCCCAGTCCACACCTCAACCAGAGCCTGAGGCAAAGCCAGAACCAACCCCGGAACCCGAACCCGAACCCGAACCCGAACCCGAACCCGAACCTGAACCCGAACCTGAACCCGAACCTGAACCTGAGCCTGAGCCTGAGCCCAAACCCGAACCCGAACCTGAGCCTGCGTCCAACTCAGAGACCGATACTCAACAGGCTCCGGCGGCGGCAGAACAGGCCTTGGGAGAGGAAGCTGACAGCGACGCCAGCCAGAATGCCGTGCCACTACAGAACGCCGGGCAATCGGCTGAAGTCGACAGCTACCTGAGCCAACTCAGCCGTCATCTTGCCCGCTACTACGAGTATCCTCGCCGGGCACGTCGTCTGGGACAGGAAGGCACTCCGGTGATCGTCTTTGAGTTCCGGCGCGACGGCACCCTGATCAGCCATTCCTTGAGGGATTCCTCAGGACACACCCTGCTGGACAACGCAGCGCAGGAGATGCTTGAACAGGCCGCACCGCTACCAGCGGTGCCCGACGCCATGCACGGGGCCTCCTTTACATACGCACTGCCTGTCAGGTTTAACCTGCGTTGATGATCAGAATACGCCCGAGCAATTTTTTGCCCGGCAAGCAGAACCTCGCCTACCAACCAAGCAAAGCCTTGCCTGAACACAACCTGCCCAGCCTCAAAAAAACACTAACCAGTTGATTTTATTTGTTTTTTTAATTCTGGCGCGGCACTTGTATATGTGTAGCCCGTCCAGGGAACATCCTTGGGACACTCATTCACAACATTGTCATGGAGCAGACTATGCCAACTCCTTGTTATATCAGCATCGAAGGCCAAACCCAGGGTAACATCACCGCTGGCGCGTTCACTTCCGATTCCGTAGGCAACATCTACGTTGAAGGTCACGAAGACGAAGTGCTGGTTCAGGAATTCAGCCACGTTGTTACCGTTCCGACCGATCCCCAGTCCGGTCAGCCTTCCGGTCAGCGCGTTCACAAGCCGTTCAAGTTCACGGCAGCCCTGAACAAAGCCACCCCGCTGATGTACAATGCCCTGGCTTCCGGCGAAATGCTGCCGAAGGTAGAGCTGAAGTGGTACCGCACTTCCGTAGAAGGCAAGCAGGAGCACTTCTTCTCCACCATCCTGGAAGACGCCACCATCATCAACATCGATTGCAACATGCCCCACTGCCAGGACCCGGCCAAGGCCGAGTTCACCCAACTGGTAGAAGTATCCCTGGCCTACCGCAAGGTCACCTGGGAGCACGCGGTTGCCGGTACCTCTGGTGCTGACGACTGGCGTTCCCCGGTCGAAGCCTGATCCCTCAGGTTCGATCCTAAAAAAACGGCTGACCTTCGGGTCGGCCGTTTTTGTTTTCCCCTTCTTTTTACCGGACAATACAGCGAACCCACGCCCGCTCATCTGCACCGGTAAACGCTGTGACATCACCGCAACCAGACGCCATCAAACAACTCGGTGCGCTCATGTGTGAAGCCACCCGTGAAATTCTCTGGGCATCCGCCAGGGGCGCCGTGCTCAAACAGAATCCCGGTGTCGCACTGGCCTTACGAACAGGTGCCGGACAGGCCACCTACCACCGCTTTGATCCACACCGGAAACACCACCTGATTACCTATGGCGCGAAGATGATTGCGGCCAAACATCAGCCAGAAACGGCCCAGGGGTGGCTGTCCACCCGGGAAATCCAGAGGCGGGACTATTTCGGGGGCGAGGTGAGCGTGGTGAATCTGCTCGCTCATACCTGCTGCCATGAGTTTGCCCACCTGCTGCAGCACAGCGCAGGCCAACGGCGCTACGGTTCTGTCCACAACCAGCATTTCTACGTGTGCCTGGACAAACTGCACAGAACAGGGGCCGCAGACGCCACCCGAACCTTTCTGAAAGACGGTGCCCTCGCGCTTGGCCTTCTTCTTCCGTCCGCGCCCTTCAGATTCCCTCATCCGGGCGAGGAGTGCAGCCCCTGGCAGGCCGGCGACCTGGTTCTTTTCGGCGAGAGCAAGCACGAAAAGCGTGGACAGATCATCCGAGTGAACCGGAAAACCTGCACGGTTGCCGTTCATAGCCACGGCCAGATTCTGCGCTACCGGGTGCCATTGCACCTTCTTCGGTGCGCCAATACAGCCTGAACCATTTTTGTGCGCCTCGCACCACCGAGGCGCAATAATCACACCAGCCCGGCGCCATGCCAGAACGTTTTCCCTCAACTCATTGTTTTAAACGCATGATCAGGCTGGCACAGAACTCGCTTATGGAACCTTAGGGACGACGCTACCGGCCAGGGAATCAGGCCGGACCATCAGATCATTGTTGTTGGCATTAATGCCGGGGCACCGACGCTCTGAAGAGAGCATGTTGCCCCGGCTTTTTTGTTGGAGAAAGAAGGCATTGGCACGTGCTCTGAACGCAAGTGCCAGGCTTGACCATCTCCCGGGCGCCGGTTAGTCTGCGGCCAACCCCAAAGGGAGAACCTCAGGTTATGGACGATCACAGTCAGTTTCGTCTGCTGTCGCAGCGACGGTTTCTGCCATTCTTTGTTACCCAGTTTGCCGGCGCGTTTAACGACAACCTGTTCAAGAATGCCTTGCTGTTGCTGGTCACCTACAGCGCCGGCAGTTTGTTCGGCCTGTCAGCAGATGTGGTGGTCAACCTGGCGGCCATGCTCTTCATCCTGCCATTTTTTCTGTTTTCCGCCATCGCCGGGCAGGTTGCAGACCGGTATGAGAAATCGGCCGTTATCCGCTGGATCAAGTTTGCGGAGGTGGTCATCATGGGCATCGCTGCCGTTGGCCTCTGGTTCGGCTGGTACGAGGTCCTGTTCCTGCTGCTGTTCCTGACCGGGGTTCAATCCGCATTCTTCGGCCCGGTGAAGTACGCCATTCTGCCGCAAGCCCTGAAAGAGTCAGAACTGGTGGGTGGCAACGCCTTGGTAGAGATGGGCACCTTTGTCGCCATTCTGGTGGGAACACTCATGGCAGGCGTGATGATGAAAACACCCGTTCCCGGCCCGGTCATTGCTGTGGCGGTCGCCATACTGGCAGGCCTTGGGCTGGTGGCTGCGTTCCGGATTCCGAAGGCGGAAGCCGCCGCACCAGACCTCCGTATCCGGTTCCGGCCATTGCAGGAAACCTGGAAGCTGATGGCCATTGCCCGGGACAATCACAACGTGTTCCTCAGCATCATGGCCATTTCCTGGTTCTGGTTCCTGGGGGCCGCCTACCTGACCCAGTTCCCCAACTTTGCCAAGACCAACCTGATGGGCGACGAAACCGTGGTCACCATCCTGCTGGCCATTTTCACCATTGGTATCGCGGCGGGTTCCATTGCCTGTGAACGCCTGTCAGGGCATAAGATTGAACTGGGCATCGTCCCTATTGGCTCCATCGGCCTGAGCTTTTTTGGCATTGATCTGTTCTTCAACATGCCCGAGCAACCGATTCCGTCAGATTGGTGGATGATTCTCACCGATGCCCATTACCGTCAGGTCGCCATCGACCTTCTGGCCATCGGTATCTTTGGCGGGCTATTCATCGTTCCCCTGTATGCTTATGTCCAGAGGGAAACCCCGCCCGAGACCCGAGCCCGTGTCATCGCCGCACTGAATGTCTTCAACGCCCTGTTTATGGTCGTCAGCGCTCTGCTGGGCATGCTCATGCTGGGACTGTTCGGGCTCTCAATTCCCGAATTCTTTCTGGTACTGTCGATCATGAACCTGATCGTGGCTGCTTATGTGTACCAGCAAGTGCCGGACTTTGCCCTGCGTTTCGTGATCTGGGTACTCTCCCACACCATCTACCGGGTTACCCACCACAATCTGGACAGAATCCCCGAGGAAGGCCCGGTGCTGCTGGTGTGTAACCACGTTTCCTACATGGACGCTCTGGTGATCGCCGGTGCGGTGCGCCGCCCCGTGAGGTTTGTGATGGATCACAACATCTTCGCCACGCCCGTGATGGGAAGCTTCTTCCGCCTTGCCAAAGCCATTCCCATCGGCCCGAAATCAAAAGTACCGGAGATCTATGAATCCGCCTTCAATCGCATCGACGAGGAACTGGCGGCGGGCCACGTGGTGTGTATTTTTCCGGAAGGCAAACTCACCAAAGACGGCGAGGTGGATACCTTTAAACCCGGTGTCGACATGATCCTGGCCCGGCGCCCGGTACCGGTTGTGCCCATGGCGCTTCAGGGGCTTTGGGGCAGCTTCTTCAGCCATTGTGGCGGGCCAGCACTCAGCCATTGGCCCCGGCGTTTCTGGTCGCGGATTCACCTTCTGGCCGGGCTCCCGGTGGACCCTCAGGAAGCCAAGGCTGAGCGTCTGGAACAGAAGGTCAAGGCTCTGCGCGGCGAACACCAGTAAACCGTTCACCAAGCTGATCGCCTCGGGTGTTGCCAAAGCCAATTTACCCTTCGGCAGAGTGGGGTAGTATCGGGGTATAAACCAAGAACAAGGATCGCCCCGTGACGCCCCTGACTCCCACCGATCAGCTGTTCCTGTGGCTGGAAAAGCGCCAGCAGCCCATGCATGTTGGCGGCCTTCAGCTCTTTTCATTTCCGGACGGTGCACCAGACAACTACGTGTCACAACTGGCCGAACAACTCCGCCGGCAATGTGAGGTAACCCACCCATTCAACCAGCGCCTGAGCCACCGACTGGGGCAGCCAGTCTGGGTAGACGACGGGCACCTGGACCTGGAACATCACTTCCGTTTCGAGGCACTGCCCACCCCCGGGCGTATTCGTGAACTCTTGTCGTTCGTGTCTGCCGAGCATTCACACCCGATGGATCGAGAACGCCCCATGTGGGAGGTGCATCTGATTGAAGGGCTGGAAGACCGCCAGTTTGCGCTCTACACCAAGATCCATCATTCGCTGGTAGACGGAGTCTCTGCCATGCGCATGGCCACCCGCATGCTGAGCGATAACCCGAACGAGCAGGGTATGCCGCCAATCTGGGATCTGCCGTGTCGCCCCAGGGACGACCGAGAGCCCGGCGGGCTTTCACTCTGGCGCAGTGTCGCCCATGTGCTGGACCTGTCTGGCCGCCAGCTCGGCACCATTCCAAGTGTGGCAAAGGAACTGCTGAAAACCATCCATCAGGCCAGGAGGGACCCAACCTACGACTCCATCTTCCATGCCCCACGCTGCGTTCTGAACCAGAAAATCACCGGTTCTCGTCGCTTCGCCGCCCAGTCCTGGTGCCTGAAACGGATCCGGGCCGTGTGTGAGGCCTATGGGACTACGGTCAACGATGTGGTGACCGCCATGTGCGCGGCCGCTCTGCGCACCTACCTTATGAACCAGGATGCCTTGCCAGATAAGCCTCTCGTAGCTTTTGTACCGGTTTCGTTACGCCAGGACGAAAGCTCAGGAGGCAACCAGGTTGGCGTCATCCTGGCCAACCTTCACACCGATGTACATCAGGGCGGAGAACGACTGTTAAACATTCACCACAGCATGGAAGCAGCCAAGGCGCGTTACCGTCATATGAGCCCGGAAGAAATCGTTAACTACACTGCCCTGACCCTCGCGCCGGCAGCCTTCCACCTGTTGACCGGGCTGGCACCGAAATGGCAGACCTTCAATGTAGTGATTTCCAATGTTCCCGGGCCATCAAAACCTCTGTACTGGAATGGGGCCCGGTTGGAAGGCATGTATCCGGCCTCCATCGCCATGGACCGGCTGGCCCTGAATGTGACCCTGACCAGCTACAACGATCAGGTGGAATTCGGGCTGATCGGCTGCCGCCGGACCCTGCCCAGTCTTCAGCGGATGCTGGATTATCTGGAGCAGGGGCTGGAAGACCTGGAGAGCGACGCGGGCCTTTGATCAGCCCAGTTGGCTGGCATGGTTTCGCTCCGAGATCTGGCTGTTCAGTGTCCAGAAATCGTACAGCAACCCAATCAGAAACAAACCGCCGGTAAACAGATACAAAATACCCGTTATCCACTTGCCCATATACATCCGGTGGACCCCAAAAACACCAAGGAACGTCAGCAGGATCCAGCTTACGTTATAGCTGACAACGCCATCCTGAAACCGGTAGTCGGCTTCCCTGTCCATGGCCGGAATCAGGAACAGATCAATAATCCAGCCCACGAACAACAGACCCAGCGTGAAAAACCAGAGGGTGCCGGTGACGGGTTTGCCGTAATAAAAACGATGGGAGCCAAGAAACCCGAAGATCCAGAGCAGATAACCAAGCAGTTTACTGTGGGTGTCAGGTCTTTGCGTCATAGCGATTCCCGTCAGGTTAGACAATGGAGATGTTCCGGGCAGCCCACTCCGGGACGCGCCTTTGATAGGGACACTATGGGGGCGCTGCTGAAAATCACAATCCGGGCAGTCAGGGCCCCACCTCAGGTGCCGGATCTGGGCCACCCTCACGAAACTCACTGGCTGACTTTCCTGTCCACTTGCGGAACGCCCGGCTGAAATTGGACAGGTCTGCGTAACCCAGTTCATAGGCAATCTCGCTGACCGACTGATTGGTATAGCGCAGCAACTGAATTGCACGGTCCTTCAGGACCGCCTCAACGATCTCACGATAACTGGTGCCCCGGTCTGCCAGCCGACGTTTGAGTGTCCGGGAGGAAACACAGAAGCGCTCGGCCATCACTTCCAGAGAGGGTAGAGGACCCGGCATCATCCTCAGCATGTTACGAATCGCCAGCGCAATATCACCCTGCTCCCTGAGCGCTTTCTGCAACTCAAACTCACACTGATCCCGGGCCATCCGGGAGGCCTCGGCATCCGCCAGACGCATGCGGACATCCAGCAGCTTGCGGGGAAAGATCAGCATCTCCTCCGCCTGGCCGTACTCAAAGCGCACCGGCAACTGGGCCGCGAATCGGCGATAGTATGAAGGTTCAGGGCCTCGAAGACACACCGACACTCCGGGGAGCTTACCGCCCTCAAGCGCAAAGCCGTTTTGCTCCGCATCAGCCCGGTCCAGCAACTGCTCGGTCAGTAAAATCAACGTGGCACTCACCGTCTCTGCAAGAAACTCGTATAGCCGGGGCACATCGAATTCGGTACACAGCTGGACCAGAACCCGGTCTCCCGCGAGGGACTGCTTCATACTCAGGAACGGTGCCCGAAGCTGCATGTACCGACGGACAGAATCCAGTGCGCCTTCAAATGTAGGACTGGTGAGCGCGGCAAACCCCAGCGTGCCATGGATGGTAAGCCTTAGCTCCCGGGCCAGCAGAAAGCTAAGGCCGTCTTTGCCTGCCAACTCCAGAGCCCGCTGAGCCATGACAATGGCATCGGTCACGAAAATCCGGCTGTCATTGGCCTTGAGGTCGTCCGGTGAGAAGTCCAGCCCCTGATAAAGCAGCCGGTCGTTGTGCCCCAGCTGCCGCACGGTTTCAGCCAGCACCCGCATGTACACACCGGGTACAAGAAACAGGCCCAGCATCTGCCGCTCATTGCCTGTGCCGCCGGTTGCAACCATAGAGTGTCCCTGTTTGAGATTTATCGACTCTCTGACTCTATCAGAAGCCAGCCCCAGCAACAGTGGGACTGCTCACCCTGGCCCGACTGTCGCCCCGGCCAATCCTCTGGCCCATTGTGGACGATGGCCGTCCCGTTCGCGCCTTCCGGGTTCGGTTTGACTTCCTCACACTAGCTCCATGACATCAGCCAAAGCGTTCCATCGCAGAGGAGTATTAGCATGCTGACGAACACACAACCCAACAAATCGTCCAAGGCCTCCCACACCCCGGACAATGTCTCCATCAAGCCACAGCGTATGGGCTTCGAGTTTGGAGAACAGGTCCCCAGATACTGGCTCAATAACAACTACCTGGTCAGCCATACCATGAACGCTCTGTCGGTACTGTTCCCGGAGGGCGAACAGTTTTTCGTGGACTCGGTCCGGGCCTTCCGCGACCAGATTCAGGACAAGAAGCTGAAAGACGAAGTCCGTGGTTTCATCGGTCAGGAAGCCATGCACTCGCTGGAACACATTGCCATGAACCAGCACGTGCGGGATCAGGGTATGCCGGTCGAGGAAATGGAGCGGGACCTGAAAGTCCTTCTGGATGTCGCCCGCAAACTGCCCAAGCGCCACCAACTGGCCATCACCTGCGCTCTGGAACACATCACCGCGATGATGGCTGACATGTTGTTGGAGCGGGACGACGTCCGGGATGACATGCATGAAAGCATGCGTCCACTCTGGGTCTGGCACGCCATTGAGGAAACGGAACACAAAGCCGTTGCCTACGACGTCTTCCTTCAGGCCGGCGGCACCTACACAGAACGCGCCGTTTATCAGGTCTTGAGCACTGCGGTACTGGGTATTGTCAGCACCTGGTACACCGGCCGCATGGCGCTGAAAGACCGCCGCCATTTCTCCCTCAGGGAAAGCGCCAGGGGGCTTTGGTATTTCTGGGGGAAGAACGGTGCCTTTTCCAGCCTGATTCCAACCTGGTTCGAGTATTTCAAACCGGGCTTCCATCCCTGGGATAAAGACAACAGCGAACTGATCGGCCGCTTCAAGGAACAGATCCAGGATTACATCGCGCCCCAATATAAGAACGGAAATCGCCGCACCCTGCAGTAAGGTTTCCGGGCCCGGGCACCAACCGACCTGTTTTCTGGTTCAGGACGCGTTGTGCCCGGAACGATGTCATTCCATCCGGTCAATTCGTAAGCAAACGTAACGTCCTCTTGAGCCTCGCTCTTTCTCTGGCTATCGTCCTGATGCTGAGAGCTTTAAGGACCAGCGTCTGCTTATGTGCCTCACGGGGCTTCAAAGGAAATGATCCGGAATAACAAGATGACTCAAAAAGCGGTAATCGTTCAGGAGCTACGCTCCGCCAAACAGGGCCACGTTCGTTGGGTGCGGTACGCCAGCGCCCTGATCGAAGGCATGGACATGCTCAAGGAGCATGTCCCGGTACTGGGTACCGACTGTAAATTCGGGAAATGGTACTACGGCCCGGGACAAGGGCTGAAATCACTGCCGTCCTATCAGAAGATCGAACAACCTCACCTGGATTTACACGACACCTACATGCAGATCTTCAAACTGCTGTTCAAGAATGAGGATGATGCGAAGGCCGGTTTTTTCGCCAAGCTACTGGGGCGAAAGAAAAACCAGGAAGCCGATCTGAACACGGCACGAAGCCTGTTCAAGGAGCTGGAGCACACCTCAACGATCATCCTGGCTCACCTTGAGAGGCTGGAAACCGAGGTGCTGGCGCTCGAAGAGGAAGACGTGACCAGGCTCTACTACGTCTCTGCCTGATCCCCGCCGGGGCTGCGCGTCAGCGGCAGCCCCTCATGACTACTTCCCCTTTGCGCCAGAGGCGCCACTCACCAGGCTGGTAGATATCCCAGGTTTCGTCACTGGTCAGTGGTTCAGTCACAATGACACTGACAATATCGTTTGGCGTGGTTTCCGGTTCGAAGTCGATCGTCACATCCGCGTCTCTCAGACGGGCAGGGCCAAACGGGGCCCGACGGGTGATGCAGGCCATCTTGGTCGTGCAGTAGGTGAACAGCCAGTCGCCATTGCTGAGCAACAGATTGAACACCCCCTGACCGGCATAGGCGTTGGCCAGAGCAACCAGCCGTTTAATCACCTCTTCTTCGGGCGTGTCCCGGTCGCAATGGCAGCGCAAGTGATTAAGGATGTCACAGAACAGCGCTTCGCTGTCGGTACTGCCTACCGCCTCGTAGAACCCCGGAGGAGCCTCAAAGTCTGAGAGCTGGCCGTTGTGAGCAAACACCCAGTAGCGCCCCCAGAGTTCTCTAATGAAAGGATGGGTATTCGCGAGGCAGATGTCACCGACGTTGGCCTGCCGGATATGGCAGAGGGCCACTTCACTCTTGATGGGGTGGGTCTGCACCACTTCAGCAATGCGGGATGAGGCGCTGGCATCGGCGTCGTGAAAACAGCGCACCCCTTTACCTTCATAAAAGGCGACCCCCCAGCCATCTTTGTGCGGCCCGGTGTCCCCGCCTCGTCGCGTGAGGCCGGTAAAACTGAAGCACAGGTCGGTCGGGGTGTTGGCACTCATGGCCAGCAATTCACACATGGTTGGCAGGATCCTCAGCCAGGGTTCCGGTGTCTTCCGTCAGGATACCGCAATCACCCGAGACTGCCAGCAACAGATCCGGCGCTTTCCCCGCCATTCACCATGGCGGCAGGAGCAACCCGGTTCCGGCCCGCGCGTTTGCCACTGTACAGACAGCGATCCGCTACACGATACAGGATTTCTGCCTCACGCCCATGCTCGGGCCAGTGGGCAATACCAAATGATGCTGTCACGCGGATCCCGGCTTCACCGTACTGCAGTTCCCGGCGGGCAATCCGTTCCCGCAGTTCCTCCATCAGCTCGAAGGCATCCGCTGGTTTGACATCACGCAGTATGAGCCCGAATTCCTCCCCGCCGAGGCGCCCGACGAAATCCGTGGTACGCAGACGCTCGGTCAGGCAGAGCCCGATGTTCCTCAGCACATGGTCACCGGCATCGTGCCCCAGGGTATCGTTCACCAGTTTGAAATGGTCAATGTCCATCAGCACCAGGGCAAACCCCGCACCGCTGCGCTCACACTCAGCGATGGTCCTTGCCATGGTGGCCTGAAAACTGGCGCGATTGGCCAGCCCGGTCAGGGCATCGGTCTGGGCCACGTCCACCAGCCGCTGTTCGGCTTCCTCCCGGCGCATTTCGTACATGTGCATGAAAACCTGCATTAACGCCCCACACAGCGTCATATTCAGCAGATCAATCATGACGTGCGCAGAGCCAACGTGGCCAAGAAAGACATAGTAAACCGCCCCACCCACCAGCATGAAAGGCACGCTGAGGATCATCCCTTCACGTTTTCCCAGAAGCAGGTAGGCCAGCACAGGCATCATCAGCACCCAGACAAAGGCGGAAATGGAAGCCTCAGGCAACAGCATGATGACGATAAAAAACGAAAACATGGCCACCAGATAGGTGTAAATCCACTGCTGAAGATGCCGGGTGGTTTTCAGTGTGACCACACCGTAGAACAGCAGGGCACTGGCGCACAATTCCAGCAACGCGAGCCAGGGGTAGCCGTTAAAGACCTGAAGAAGGGCAAAGACTGCCAGTGAGCAGCCAGACACGAGAAACATCAGTCTGGTCAGTGAACGGCGGTGATTGTCCCGGAGACCTGAGCGACTCTGCTCCAGCGTCGCGCCCAGATCCGGGTGTTTGGACGTATTCATGCGGACTCTTCCCTGGATCGGCCGCAGAGTATAGTCGGTCTTCGCTGGCGATAAAATAACCAGCCAGCGAAACCTCACACGGGCAGAGTCCTCAGACGTAGAGGTTCTTCCGGGAAAAACGTTCAACCAGCGGCTGATAGGCAGACCCCAGCAGCCGGTTGATGGCGTCGATGCCCCAGGCGTCCGGGCCCACGAGAATCCGGGATTCGTTTTTTAAAATGCCCTTCACAATAATGTCCGCCGCTTTGTCTGGCGTGGTCATAGCCAGCTTGTCAAAGCCCTTACGCTGGGCCTCGCCATTCTCTGACTTGCCCATCCGGGCCGCGTTGGCGATGTTGGTACGAATCCCCCCCGGGTGCACACAACTCACCTGAACAGGCAGGTTTTCCAGTTTCATTTCCTGGCGCAGGGATTCGGTAAACCCTCTGACCGCAAACTTTGCGGCGTTGTAGGCACTTTGCTTCGGCACACCGATCAGGCCAAAAACGCTCGAGACATTCACAACATGACCGTCTCCGGATTCAATCAGGTGTGGCAAAAAGGCTCTAGTTCCATGGGCAACGCCCCAGAAGTCAATATCCATCACCCACTGAAAGTCCTCGTCGGTCATCTCTCGAACCGAGGCCGACAGGGCCACACCGGCATTGTTGATAACCAGATTCACCTGGCCGAAATCCTTGCGAACCTGCGCCGCATGGGCGTAGATCGCCTCGCGATCCGAAACATCCAGGCTATAGGTTCTGACATCCACCTCAGGCAGGCCCGCAGCGGTTTCTGCAAGGGCGGTGTCATTCACATCAGACAGGGCCAGTCGACACCCCCGGGCCGCCAGGGAGTTGGCCAGGGCCCGACCGATGCCAGAGCCAGCACCCGTGACCACAGCCACCTTGTTCTTGAGATCTTTCATGGCGAGAACCTCTTGTTGTGGTTTTCCGTTAAGCAGCACGTTTGATCACCGCTACTTTAGAATCCCACCCAAGGCAAACCTATGGCACTGGACCCCTGGGCCGCCCGGCACCAGAGCCAGTTCGGTCCTCAGCCCAGCAGGTTGTCCAGAGGCTGATCGTACCCTGGGGCAAAAACCTCCAGAAAATAACGGACTTCAGGCAAAGCCCCGGCCTCCAGCTGTTCACGAATCTGCTGCTCCGCCGGGCCAAACTCCGGGTTACCCGCACGCAGCTCCGCCCGACACTTGAACCAGGCGGACAATCGGTCGGCGGCCTTGATCAGCGCCTTTTCTTCCGGGGCCAGACGGGATGCCTGCACATACCCCGAAAAGTCATCCCTCAGATCCTCCGGAAGCAGCGCGAGAAGTTCGGCTTCCGCCTTATGCTCGATATCACCGAAGGCTTCACGCATCACCTGAGAGTGGTATTTTACCGGGGTGGGCATATCCCCGGTGATCACCTCCGTGGCATCGTGGTACAGGGCCGCTGCCGCAATCCGGTCGGCGTTGACCTGCCCGGAAAAGTGCCGGTTACGGATCAAAGCCAGGGCATGAGCCACGGTGGCCACTTCCCACGAGTGGGTCGCCACATTCTCTTCAATTGCATTGCGCATCAGTCCCCAGCGCTTGATCCAGCGAAGCCGGGACACATAGGCAAAAAAATGGCTCGCTTTTCGGCGTGGCGTCTCAGTCATTCAGGCAAGGCCTCTTTTTACACGGTTCAGCGAACATCCAGCGTGAACTGAACCGTCACGTTCCCCTGGTCATCCACCGGCGCATCGCGGGCAGGGTCCAGCAGAAAGAGCTGTTTGTCAGATACATCATGGGTTTCTTCCAGCAGCCGGCGGATCGCGACACCACGATCCGAGGCCAATCGGCCAAGGGCTTCAGGGGGCAGACTCCGCTCGCCGTCGCGCCAGGCCTGCTGCGCCTGCGCCCAGGCGTCTCCTGTCACGTCCTCGCCTCGCGCTTCCATCTGCTTTTTCAGTAAAGCCAGGGCGTCCGCCTCAGAAGCAACACCACCGCGAATGTTCAGCAACAGTTCCGGCCGGTCCCGGAGCGCTGCTGCCAGTGCCGACAGTTTTTCAACTTCGTCCTGCCCCAGCTGCACCGTACCTGGCACAAAGCTGACATACCCCAGCTCTTCACTGCTAAAGCCGGCAAATTCCGCCAGCGACCCCAGCATGCTGAACGGGGACGCTGCGGCCTTCATCAGCAGGTTTACAAACGCCCGCATGACAATCTGGCCGACACTGAACTGGGGATCAGACAGGTCGCCCTGAATCGGCAAATTCACATCGATGACACCATTGCGGTCCGTCAGCAGAGCCAGGCCCAGTTTGACAGGCGCGTTGATGGCCTGATCACTGGCGACGGCTGCCCCCAGTTCCATGCGGTCCAGAATCACTTCATTGGACGCTTTGAGTCGGGTGCCGGTTATCTCATACTCAAGGGCCAGCCCCAGCTTCCCGCTATCGACCGAATACCCCAGGTAGCGACCAAAGTAAGGCGACAATACGGGCAACGCCAGATCCTCCATTGTCAGGTGAAGGTTGCTGGGTTCCTCAGTGCCAAGAGCCCCGAGGGTGCCGTCAAAGCGCACCGGAGCCACGCCCGCAAGCTGGCCGGCAATGGCCACCTGCCCCTGCTGCGGCGGGACATTACTGATGCCGGTCACCGTCCCGGCCAGATTATTGAACGCCGTGCTGAACGGCGGTTCCAGTGTCCGGTCAGCATAGGCCATGGACCCCTTCTCCAGTACCAGCTCACCAATCCGGAAGATAAAGCCAGGGTCTGCCCCCTCAGGCGGTTCAGCGTTTTGCTCCGATTCCACCGATGAGCCACTGGCGTTGACGATCTGTTGCAGGTTGTGAAGGCCATCAGCCGCGCGGATGACGTTCACCACCGGGCTGTTCAGGGTGACCGTGCCGATTTCCAGCCTGGCGGGGTTCAGATTGAACTCTACAGGGGCCAGTCTCAGCAGTTCCCAGGACACCAGCTCTCCGCCACCACCAGACAGCCGGGTATCCAGACCAGTAATCTCAGCACTGCCACTGAATGTCCCGGTCAGTGGATCGTCCTGGCCGTCCAGGTCCAGATTCCCATCCAGTGCCAACCGACCGCTCACCAGTTCCAGATTGGCCTGCTCACGAACATAAGGTTGCACCAGAGACAACGGGATATCGCTGCCCGACAACCCACCCTCGAAGGTGAACGGCGTCGGGGTCAGCTGGCCGGCCATGGAGAATCGGCCGCCCGCCGCCAACCCGGAAGACACCCGGTAGGAAATGGGTTCCTCCAGATGGTGTGACAGGCCACCCAGCGTCACCGTGAGATTATTGAGGGCTATGTCAGCCTCGGTATCTGGCACCTGGTCGCGCCAGCGAACCTGGCCACCCGTCAGCTCAACGCCTTGAACAGACCAACGGAACGGGGCCGAGGCTTGTGGTTCAGGCGCCGACTCATCACTGACAGCATCGCGATTGCCCAGGGAGGCTTGCCAGTCAATCTCACCGTTGGCCTTGCGGACTGCCGTCACCGAGGGTTGCTCAATCGCAACCATACCAATGGAAGCTTCACGACCTGTCAGATCAAACCCAATCCCTTCAACCGAAACCGAATCAATGCTCAATGCCGGTTCCTGATCCTGTGCCGACAACGCCAGGGCCAGTTGCTGAACGGTGAGCTGACCCTCAGAGGTAATCAGCTCGAACGAGTCGCCCCCGGCCAGTTCGTAACGCGATTCAAGAGTGACGGTGCCCTCTCGCAGCTGCCAGGGCAGGTAGGGCCCAAGAAAATGGGCGGCCGTGTCATAGCGGAGCCCGGACAGCTTCAGCCGGCCAGCAGAGTACAGAGGCGTGATGCTTAAATCCCCCTCCCATTCAATGACCTGGTCTCCCAATGCCGCCATGACGGAGTACTGGCTATCGCTGCCTTCCCGTGGCCAGGTGGCCAGATCATTGAGAGTCAGATCCAGTGGGGCAACCCGGAACTCGGCGGCCTGCTCCTGAGAGAAATCCCGGAACAACAGCTCGCCCCCCTCAAGGCTTACCTGCTGAAAATACAGTTTGAGCGGATCCCCCGGCTCACTGGCATCCTCCGCCGCCGCATCTTCGCTCTCAGGGTTGGCAGCACGCCAGTCCCGCACATAGTTAATCCCGCCGTCGTTCAGTAGGTCCACACGCACATCTGGCTCCACCAGACGGATTTCCTCAAACCCGATAATGCCGCGAAACAGATGCAGAAAACTGAGATTCACCCGCAAATGATCAAACGACGTCACCGGCTCGCCGTCGGCATCCCGGGCGGCGAAGGTATCGGCTTCCAGGCTGAAGGCGAAAGGGTTGAAGCGAATGCTCTCAACCTCCGCGTGCCAGCCCATCCGCTGCTCCAGCTGATCGGGCAGTGTGCGTGCCAGCCACCAGGGCAGCACAAGGAACCCGGCGAGCGTATAAAGCCCGAGTAGCCCCCCTAACCCGATGAGCAGGTTCCTCATCCGGTGACTCACTGCCTTTTTCTTCGCCACAAATCATTCCCCTTATGACCACTGGGCTGTACCCGACTCTATAGCGCAAGCATACCGCCCACGCGCCGTGTTTGTCAGCCAGACCTGACAGCGGCCATCGAACCCGATATGCTCGGCTGACGTATGACTCCCTGTAGCAATCAACGGAGACAAGCACCATGGATATCGGCGATATGCGTCGGGATTTCGAAAGCGAAGGGCTGGACCGGGAACATCTGAGCGACAACCCGGTGACACAGTTCCAGACCTGGTTTGAGGATGCCCGAACGGCCGGCATTCTGGAGCCCAATGCCATGTCGCTGGCGACCACCGGCGCCGATGGCATGCCAGACCTCAGGACCGTGCTCCTGAAATACTTCGATCATCAGGGGTTTGTCTTCTACACCAACTATGGCAGCCGTAAGGCTCAGGAGCTTGAGGAAAACCCCAGGGCAGCCCTGCTGTTTCCCTGGATTGGTCTGAATCGGCAGGTGCGGATTCAGGGTCCGGTAGAGAAGGTCAGCAAGGCCGAATCCCTAAGGTATTTTTCGTCCCGGCCACGGGGCAGCCAGATTGGCGCCTGGGTGTCGGAACAGAGCAAAGTGATTACCTCCCGCGGGCTACTGGAACAGAAAGTCGCCGAGATGAAACGCAAGTTCAGTTCCGGTGAGATCCCCCTGCCTGGTTTCTGGGGGGGATATCGCGTGGTTCCGGAACGGATTGAATTCTGGCAGGGCCGGCCCAGCCGGCTTCACGATCGATTCGAGTACGTGCGCGAAGGCGAAGCCTGGAATGTCCAGCGACTCCAACCCTGAATCACCCGCGATCTGGCTCTGCCACCAGATCAGCCGGACCCCGCCGGAGGCCCCCGACTGGATGACGGAGGACGAAAGCCGCACGTTCGACCGCCTGGAAGGAACCCGACGTCAGGAATACGTAACCAGTCGCTGGCTCATTCGTCAGGCGTTGGCCAGAGTCAGCGGGGAAGCCCCCAACGCCTGCCGGCCGATACCCGGCCGACCGACCGCCTCGGCCAATCCCTCGGGCTGGGCCCTGTCGCTAAGTCACAGCCAGGGGCTGGCAGCCTGCGCGACCGGGAACAGTGCCCTGGGGATAGACCTGGAACCCAGTCAGCGCACCCCGGACTGGGTCCGGGTAACGAAACGCTGGTTCACACCGGTCGAGCAAGCATGGTTGCTGCCGGCAGATGATCCCTTCAGTTTTCTGAAAACCTGGACGCTCAAAGAGGCCTGGCTAAAAGCCACCGGAAGAGGCATTGCCGGAAACCTGCAAACTCTGGAAGTGCGCAAGGGCTTCGAACTGTACGGAGACCAGCCCGACCGGCACTGGCAAGCAACCTGCCTGTACGCAGAGGGGTTTATCGTCACGCTGGTTTATCCGCAGTCCTCCGAGTCAGAAACCGGCACCCCGCTGCCGAAAATCACCTTGCTCGAACCACCGCCGGATGACTACACTCTGAGACCAGCTCCAAGTCTGAACGCCCACTGGGAGCCCCTGTTTCATCGGCTGATCCGAGCCAGGTAACCACGAGGCCCGCATGACAAAAAACACCGGTCGCTGCCCCTGGTGTGGTACCGATCCACTCTACGTGCACTATCACGATACCGTCTGGGGGCGCCCTGAGTACGACGACCAGGCCCTGTTTGAAAAATTATGCCTGGATGGCCAGCAGGCCGGTTTAAGCTGGATTACCATTCTTCGTAAACAGGAAAGCTACCGCCAGGCCTACGCCGGATTCGACCCGGAGCGTATTGCCCGCTTCACCGATCAGGACATCGAACGGCTGCTGCAAGACCCGGGCATTATCCGGAACCGCCTCAAAGTGCACTCCATGATTCGCAATGCCCGAAGTTACCTGGCGCTGCGGGAGGCCGGGCAGTCGTTTTCGGGCTTTCTGTGGCAATTCGTGGATGGCCAACCCATTCAGAACCATTGGCAAACGCTATCCCAAGTGCCCGTCACCACACCAGAGTCCGATGCTATGTCCCGGGCGCTGAAAAAAGCCGGGTTCAATTTTGTCGGCCCAACCATCGTCTACGCCTTCATGCAGGCAACCGGCATGGTCAACGACCACCTGGTGTCCTGCCAGGCCCACGCAGAGTGCCGGCACCTGGCCAACTGATCCTACCGGTCCAGTCTCGCGTAAAACTCCCAGACACGCGACTTTGGGAGTTTTACGGTGCGTATTACCCTCGATCAACTCAACGAACAGCACAGCCTGGTGATTGACCGGCTGGAGATTCTCTCCCTGGAAGGCCAACAGTACATCGCCCGACTGCATGGCCCTGAAGGGCTGAAAGTCTTGTCGGATCGTCACGGCCAGGCCTGCCTGTTTCGCAGTACCGCGCAGGTTCAGGCGTTGCTCTCGGCCTTTACGGTCTTGCAAACCGAGGTCGTTCATCCTTCGGCTTATCATGAAATGATCGGCATGACCGAGACCGATGTGGAGCCCCTGCGCATACAGATACAGAGGCGGCGCTCGTGATCTCCGTGGCTCGCCTGGCGGTGTTTGTTGGCCTGGCCGGTCTGGTTCCGTTTGTGCTCGGAGCCGCAGGGCTGTTTCTGATGCCCGCCAGCAGTGTGTCCATTCTGGCCTGGTTCTATCTGTACAGCGCTGGCATTCTGGCGTTTATGGCGGGTATTTACTGGCCGATTGCCATGCAGCTGGAGCATCGTACGTACCCCCAGTCACCACTGGTAACCATGCTACTGAGCCAGCTGTTCTTTGTGGCCGCCGGCCTTGGGCTCCTGCTGCAAACGCCGCACAAGATTCTCCTGTACAGTCTCGCCTTCCTGTTGCTTTATCTGGTCGATGTCCGCTGGATGAGAGCCTACTGGCCTGGCTGGTATCTGAAACTGAGGCTCTGTTTGACCACCGTCGTCGTCGCCTGCCAGCTCACGGTGGCCGGCTGGTTCTTCCTGCTGCACGGAGCCTGACTCAGGCTCCGTGCAGACAGTTCGCGAACAAGGGCTGAAGGGGCAGGGAGGGAGAGGCAGATACGACCGCCAGCTGACTCACAGACGTAAGTCGGCTGGCAAGCGACCAATCCCGCCTGTGGCTAACGCCTAGCAGGCGCTGGTTGAGGCCGCCACAATGGCATACTCGTGGTTATGAGGTTCAATCAACGCCCCATGCAATCCCACGATCGCCTGATCGTAATGATCCTCATCAATCACGAACTGGATATCCACCTGTCGCATACACTGATGAATCGCCAGAACACTGATGTCTTTGTCCGCCAGCGCCTTCACAGACCGGGCCAGGATGCCTGGCACCTTCATATCGCTGCCGCAGGCCGACACCAGGGCTACTTTACGGGTACTGACCTCGGCATTGGGAAACACTTCTTCCAGCGCCTTCACCACCCGCTTCACGTGCTTGAGCGTAGTGTCCACATAGTGAGTGATGGTATTGGCGTTGGTGTCCTTGGACATGAAACGCACTTTGAAACGGGTCATCACGTCCAGGATTTTCCGGTCTGAGCCCGGCTCCCCCTGCATATCCTGATCAAATACCTCAATGGCAAAAACGCCTTTGGCACCGGCAATGATCTCCACCTGAGGCTTTTCGCTGATGTAATCCCCGGTAATGAGAGTCCCGGTGTGTTCCGGCTCAAAGGTATTCATGACCCGCAGCGGAATCTCATTCTGCCGAAGCCCTTTGCCCGCACGCGGGTGGATGGCTTCCATCCCGAGATTGGCCAGCTGATCGGCGACATCGTAGTTGGTGCGCCCCAGAGGAACCACCTTGTCCTCGCCGACCACCTTAGGGTCGGCGGAGCTCAAATGGTATTCCTTGTGAATGATGGCTTCGCGGGCGTTAGTGATCACCGCAACCCGGCTGAAGGTCATCTCGCTGTAGCCCCGGTCGAAGGTCCGCATCAGGCCTTCCTTGCATTGGGCATACCCGGTCACAATGGGGAGTTCACGACTCAGGTCAATGGCATCAAACGCCTGTCGGAGCTTCTCATCCAGCGGCAGCAGCTCGCTGTCTCGCCATCCGGTCAGGTCCACGAACCGTGCATTGATGCCTTCCTGCTGAAGTTTCAGTGCGGTGTTGAACGCACTGTGAGCCTCACCGATACCCGCCAGCATTTCGCGGACGGTCAACAGGTGCTCCTCCAGCTGGAACTGGCCATAGGAACACAGGCGCTGAAGGTCAATCAGGCACCCACGAACCCCTTCAATTCGATCCGTGATGAACTGATCCGCCTGCTGTTTTAGCATCGGATCGGTGAACAGTTCACCGTTGATATCGGTCAGCAACTGGATCAGTTTGGTGAGATCGTCCCCCCAGGCCCAGTCAGATTCAGCATCCGCAAACAGGGCATAAACTCCCGGCTCACCGGTTTTCTTGTGTTCCAGCAACTCGTTGGTCACGCCGCCGTAGGCAGACACCACGAAAATCCGCTGGTAGAGGTCGCTCTTCTTGCGCTTGCCAATAATGATATTGTCGCGCACGGCCTCGTAATTACTCATGGAAGTACCGCCAACTTTCTCGACGGTATGTTGTGCCGTTGTCATGTCGTTGCCTTTGTATCCTGCAGTGTGTGTTGTCGGGTCAAAGGCGCCTTACGACGCCTCGCTGACACCTACCTGCATGATTTCATCAACACTTTCAGACAGGATTTTCACGCCCAGGCGCAGATCATCTTCACTGGTGGTCAGCGGCATCAGACATTTAATCACTTCATCGTTCGGACCGCTGGTCTCAATGATCAGGCCCTTCTCAAAGGCCCGCTTGGTAATTGGCCCGGTCCGGTCGGCGTGTTTGGCTTCAATGCCCCGCATCAGGCCCCGGCCTTTCATCCGGAACTCACCCGGATACTGGTCACAGATGGCTTGCAGCGCATCCCCCAGCACTTTGGTCTTGGCTTTTACTTCGTTGGCAAAAGCATCGTCCTTCCAGTAGGTTTCGATGGCAGCCCGGGCGGTGACAAAGGCCATGTTATTGCCCCGGAACGTCCCGTTGTGTTCACCGGATGCCCACACGTCCAGTTCCGGCTTGAACAACACCAGAGCCATCGGCAGGCCATAGCCACTGAGGGATTTGGAGACCGTTACAATGTCCGGCTTGATTCCGGCAAACTCAAAGCTGAAAAACTCACCAGTACGGCCGTTGCCCGCCTGAATATCGTCGACAATCAGCAGAATGTCGTGCTTCGCACACAGCTCAGACAGCCCCTTCAGCCACTCAGCACGGGCAGCATTCAACCCTCCTTCACCCTGAACCGCCTCAACAATCACAGCCGCCGGCAGTTCAACGCCGGAAGAGCTGTCTGACAGCACTTTATCCATGATTTTCAGGGTATCAACGTCCTCACCCAGGTATCCGTCGTAGAACATGAAATCGACGTGGCCCAGAGGGATGCCGACACCACCACGGTGATGCTCATTTCCGGTCGCCGCCACGGCACCGGTGGTCACACCATGAAACCCGTTGGTGAAGGAAATGATGTTGGTACGGCCTTTGACCTTACGGGCCAGTTTCATGGCCGCTTCCACACAGTTGGTGCCGGTCGGGCCGGTGAACTGCATTTTGTAATCCAGCCCCCGGGGATCCAGGATGTATTTCTTGTACGACTCCATGAAGTCGTGCTTGGCCTTGGTGAACAGGTCAAGCCCCTGGCTTACCCCATCCGCTTCAATGTACTCAAGCAGAGCCTTCTTCAGGATATCGTTGTTGTGGCCGTAGTTCAGAGAGCCCGCGCCAGCCAGAAAGTCCAGGTATTCCTTGCCGTCTTCGGTGTAAAGATGCGCATTCTTGGCGCGGTTGAAAATCACCGGAAAAGCACGGGAATACACGCGAACTTCAGATTCAGTCGATTTAAAAATTTCCATTGTCTTGCCTCTTAGCATGTCAGGTTCGAGGTAAATGCGCGGGGGCCTGTCGGTAAAACGTGTCGGTCGCAACAGGCCCGCCGAGCGTTGATTTAAGCCGCAGACCCACCCCGGGTGGCCGCCGGCTACTACAAATTCGTCGGTGGCTCGCCCCCTTCAGGCGCAGGCTCCGGACTTTCAGGCAGGCTTGGTGAAAGGCCCGATGCGCAGCAGAAACTCCGAATCGTGCTGGCCGCCAAAATGGGTCTCTTGTTCGAAATGCTCGTGATAGCTGAGCTCGGCGCCCAGATCGCGGGCAAAAGAACGGAACAGCGCCCAGGAGGCTTCGTTGTCTTCGGTAATGGTGGTTTCCAGGTGCGTGACATTCCGGCACGCGTCCCGGCTGACAATGTCTTTGAGCATCCGCTTCGCAAGGCCTTGCCCACGACCTTTCTCGTGAACGGCCACCTGCCAGACAAACACTGTTTCGGGCTGTTGGGGGGGGATATATCCGGAGATAAAGCCGACCAGATCGCCGTCCTTCTCCGCAGCCACGCCGGTCTCAGCAAAGTGACTGCACTGCAACAGATTGCAGTAAATCGAGTTGGGGTCCAGCGGCGGACATTCCGCAACCAGCTGGTGAAGCCTGAAGCCATCATCCTTTGTGGGTTTACGCAGGGCGATGGCGGTGGTAGTCGATCCTTCTGATGTCATAACGTGATCAATTCGGTTCCAAAAGTTAGTGCTGAATTATATAGACCACAAAATATATTTCAAGTTGCCCCTGAGCGCCAAACCTCCAGCGGACCAACGGGCACCCACAGAGAATATCTCGGATTGAAGCACCTGACAGTGACAAGCTGATTAAATTCCGGAAGGAAAAAGGAGAGGTTAACTCTGAAAAGAGCCAAAGAAGCATCGCTCAGGAGAAGGAATCGCTCTCTTCTCACAAGGTCTAAGCGCACTTCGGGCAAAAAACCGAAAGCCCCAAAACGCACCAAAACTGTTTGCAGCACTAAAGGCCAGCCCCACAAAACGACCGCCGGAAACGAATTACGGGTTACTCACCATTCGTTATTGTTTAGGCCTCCAAATATTGGACCACCTTACTCTGTTGAAACCGCCTGTAGGGCCCCGACACCCTTAAAGATGCATTGATCAATCTCCCGGCGCCGAACAACTGGCCCCGAACCGGTAGCAGGCGAAACACCGGTGATGCCTCAGCATAATCCGCTCTTTCATGCTTTCAGCCAGGGTGCCTCCGAGGTCGTATTGAGGATCGTCATCAACCAGCGTGCAGGCGTACACGCGCACCCGCTCCCCCTTCTTCACCAGCATACGAGTATGCGTGCACATGAAGTGCGCCCTGGACGCCGGAGTCGGATACTTTGCCATGCAGTCTTCCGTAATCTCGGGGCTACCGTCTTCCGAACCCGGCGTCCCAAGATCCGGGAACGCTGTAAACGCCAGGTTCTCCGGAATAGCCTTCTCGCGAAACAGAACCCGGAACCGCGCTTCCACATCCCCCGGCACCTCATTCAGGTCTGTCTGCCGGGCAATCGACACCCTGAACCCTTGCCCGATCAGCCATCGAATCCCCTCAAGGGCCCTGTCGAAACTGCCTTCCCCCCGGTCCCGGTCGTGCCGGGCACGATCGGGAAAATCCAGACTGATCCGGAAATGGACCGGGTAGGGGTTGTTCTTGAGCGGCATCACCTGATGGCGCCGCTTCCATAGCGGCTCCGTCGCATTGGTCAGCACAAAACAAGGCCGGTGCCGGCTGGCATAATCCAGAATGTTGACAAAATCCCGGATGACAAACGGTTCGCCGCCGGTAAACGAGAACTGCTCCACGCCCATATCCAGAGCTTCGTGAAAATAGGGCTTCACGTCACTGAGCATCATTCCGGGAATCCGGCCGTCGCCCGGGTGCGAACCCTCCAGACAGAATGGACAGGCCAGGTTGCAGGCGGTGCCAGTATGAACCCACAGTTCTTTAAGCTTGTCTGCGTCGATGTACCCCCTCGGCGCTCCGCTACGGGTGTGAGTCCAGCTATCAACAGCCCGGGGTTCAATCACTTCAACCACCGGAATTCTGTTACTTCGGGCCTTGGTCAGGGGCATGAGAATTCTTGCTCCTTACGCTGTTTTTGTTTTTGCCCAGACGCCACCGGTGAAACTTCTCCAGCAACGCCAGAACACCATCGGGCGCATGGGCCCTTTTCCATTCACCAGCCACGTACTTGGCAGACTCGTTCCAGGTTGGGTAGGGGTGAATGGTGCCCAGGATCTTGTTCAGTCCGAGGCCATGCTTCATAGCCAGAGTGAACTCGGCCAGAATCTCTCCGGCGCGCGCACCCACCACCACCACCCCAAGAATCCGGTCTTTGCCCGGCGGTGTCAGCACCTTGATGAAACCGAAAGCATCACTATCCGCAATGGCCCGGTCCAGATCATCCAGGCCATAACGCGTCACCTCGTAGGCGACCCCGCGGGCCCGGGCCTCCGCTTCACTCAGCCCCACACGTGCCACTTCCGGCGAGGTAAAGGTCACCCAGGGCATCACCCGATAATCCACCCGGAAGCGCCTAAACTGCCCGAACAGTCCATTCACCGCGGCATACCAGGCCTGATGGGCCGCCGCATGAGTAAACTGGTAGGGCCCGGCGACATCACCACAGGCAAACACGTTGGGATAGCGCAAACTCATGTCTTCCTCAACGGGCACCGCCCCATTGGCCAGAGGCTCAATACCCATACCTTCAAGGTTCAGCCCCTGCGTATTGGCCCGGCGACCCACCGCCACCAGCACCTCGTCGAAAGGTATGCGTACTCGCACTCCCTCGTACTCGCACCAGGCAACCTTTTCTCCGTTTTCCCTACAGAACGACACCGCAGAATGTCCCAACCGGACATCGACGCCGTCCGCCCGGAACTGATTCAGGATCAGCTCCGAAACCTCAACATCCTCTCTGGGAAGCAGGCGGTCTCCTTTTTCCACCTGGGTAACCTGGCTTCCCAGCCGGGCAAATGCCTGAGCCAGCTCCGACCCAATCGGGCCACCACCCAGAATCAATAGCCGTTGCGGCTGCTCCTCCAGTTTCCACAGATTGTCAGAAGTCAGCGGCTGCATCTCCACCAGGCCAGGAATGGCTGGCAGTAACGGTTTTCCTCCGGTGGCCACAATGATGCTCCGGGCCGTCAGGTGCTCAGTGCGACCATCGTTATGCCGGATCGCCACCGTCCACGGCGAGACAAAGCTCGCCTCTGCGCTAATACACTCCACACCAAGTTTCCGGTAACGCTCCG
Source organism: Marinobacter daepoensis DSM 16072 (assembly GCF_000421165.1). Lineage (GTDB taxonomy): Bacteria > Pseudomonadota > Gammaproteobacteria > Pseudomonadales > Oleiphilaceae > Marinobacter > Marinobacter daepoensis. The sequence goes on along the minus strand of NZ_ATWI01000010.1, from coordinate 60,244 downwards.
GAGAATCGTGGGGCTCAACCCTGGCAATAACAGCTTTAACCCGGCGCATGACCGATCTGAACGAACCGGCTACCGGCACCGACTCCAGTCCGTACCGATGGGCATGACGCAACGTATCGGCCGCCCTGGCACTTCGGATCAGGGCTTTGGAGGGGACGCAACCGGTATTGAGGCAGTCGCCCCCCATCCGGTCCTTCTCAATCAGTGCCACCCGGGCTTTTACAGCAGCACCAATGTATGCGGACACCAGGCCCGCAGCCCCCCCGCCAATCACCAACAGGTTGTAATCAAAATGCACGGGCTTGCGCCAGCCCGCGTACACCTTTCGGCGCCGAATAAAACCCACCAGGAATTTCGCCAGCAGAGGAAACGCCCCCAACAGGGCAAAGGACAGCAACAAGTCAGCGGAAACAATGTCACTGGTGGACTGAATCTGACCAAGCTGGGTGCCGGCATTCACGTACACAAACGTGCCGGGCAGCATGGCGAGCCAGCTCACCAGCACGTAGGTCCGCAGCTTCATCGACGTCAGTCCCATTGCCAGGTTAATCAGGAAAAAGGGAAAGACCGGCACCAGTCGCAGCGTCGCCAGATAGTAGGCTCCATCCTTCCCGATACCACGATCCATTCTGGCCACCGTGTCGGCATACCGCTCCCGCAGCGTGTCCCGCATCAGAAAACGCGCCACAAGAAACGCCAGCGACGCCCCTGCCGTCGATGCAATCGAGACCGTCACCAACCCATAAAGATTGCCGAAAAAAGCCCCGCCAGCCAACGTCATGATGGCGGCTCCGGGGAGTGAGAGCGCAGTCACAGCAACGTAAATTCCGGCATAACCGGCAACCGCCAGCACCCGGTTCTGATCAATCCATTGCCTCAGACTCTCTTGGTGAGCCTGAAGGTTTTCCAGCGTCAACAACTGATGCCCGTCGAACCCCAGAAAAACGCCAACAAGGGCTGCAATGAAAAGAACAAGAAAAAGCTTATTGTGGTTCATATCCGCGCCTGCCCGGGTCATCCATCAATACGCTGTGTATTCAAGATACGACCACTTGGCGATTGTTATCCCGCTTTGTTTTTTTTGAGTGGCCGCCATAAAAAGAAACTCCGGCCGGATTCGACACACTATACCGAGTAGACCAGCCCCCGGGAGGCAGGTTCCCGACTTTCGCCGACGTCGTGATGGAAGGTGGCACTCTCAATGACTGTCTGAAGGCCCCTGCGACTACCGTTGCACCGCGCCCGGAAAAAGCTTGCCGAATCAAAACCCTGGAAATATGCCAATGGTGAAGACCTATGTTCCGACAACGCCAGAAGCTACAATCAGGTGTCGCTTCACGACGGCTCAGGTGATCACAAAATGTCCAGACCTCCAAGTTATGACCGGGAAACAGCCCTCGAAAAAGCGGTCGGGCTGTTCTGGCACAAGGGGTACCATGGCAGCTCCATGAAACAGGTCGAGCAGGCTCTGGATATGCGACCAGGCAGCATCTATGCTGCGTTTGGCAGCAAGGACGAACTGTTTTCAGAGGCACTTGCACGATACACGAAGGAAGCGGGAGAGGATCTGGCCAGTCATATGGCCGGCTACGCCAGCGTCATTGAGGGCCTGCAGTCCTTTCTTCAGAAAATTGCCCGGGACTGCTCGGCCTCAGAGCAAGCACCAGCCCGGGCTTGCATGATTGTCAAAACCCTGCTCGAAGCCAATAACACCCACGGTGCGTTGTATGCTCAGGCCAACAGTGTTCTGAGCGCCATTGAGGATGCTTTCACCGCGTTACTGGAAAAAGCACAACGTCAGGGGGAGCTCACTCCCAGAACCGACTGCCGGCGGCTCGCCCGGCTGCTGCAGGGACAGCTGATGGGCCTGCGCTCCATGGCTGAGCGAAACTTGTCCGCGACCGAGCTCGAGCAGCTCGGGCAAGACATGAGCGCCGTTCTGGAACGGTACCGGGCCGAAAACTAAGGCTCAGCCGGCCGGCCCATTGAGCTGCTCCAGAAACGCTGCCGGCAAGGCATCGATCACCGGGCGCGCATCTCCGGCCAGTTCCGGGTTTGGGGCGTCCGGCTCGCGACTCAGCGTGACCGGCTCTTCGGACCAGTGCAACAGCTCCAGGCGCCCATCATCCCTTTCAACCAACGCCGTGCAATGTTCCACCCAGTCGCCGTCGTTGCAGTACAAGCCGTCTTCACTGCGCAGAAAACCCGCCGAGTGGATATGGCCGCAGATAAACCCATCGTAACGCCCCTTCTCTGCCGCCGTCAGGGCGGCCAGTTCGAAACGGCGTATAAAAGTGCGGGCCTTGCCAATCCGACTCTTGATCCAGGCCGCCAGCGACCAGTATGGTTTCCCCTGCAACCGGCGCAGCGCGTTAAACCAACGGTTCAGCCGGAGCAGAACCCCGTGGGCCCGGTCTCCCACCAGCAACAGAAGGGGACTGCAGCGTACCACCTGATCAAACTGATCTCCGTGACACACCAGGAACTGACGGCCATCGGCCGTCGTATGCACCGCCTTGTAGAGCAGCTCGACGCCAGACAGGGTCTGACCACAAAAACGGCGGAAAAACTCATCATGATTGCCCGGAATGTATACCACCCGGGTACCGGCACCAGCCAGCTCAAGCAGCTTATTGACCACCTGACGGTGACTGTCGGGGAAGTGAGCCCGCCGCTGCATGGCAATCAGATCTACGATATCGCCAACAAGATAGAGGGTTTCGCACTGAACATTGTTCAGAAAGTCCAGCAGGTACTCGGCCTGGCAATCAGCCGTGCCAAGATGGACATCGGAAATGAATACACTGCGATACTGTCGCATGGTGCCTCCGGTGGTGTCAGGCCCGCTTTCAGGATCCTGTCGTTAACCTGACAAAACGCAGTGACAGCCCGGTGACAGCCGCAAGACAGTTTGATGAAGCCAGGGCCGGAACAGGCCCTGGCGGAGAAGGGTCAGGAACGAAGCGCAGGGTTGAGCGTGTAGGTGCCGGTCACTCGGGCACTGGCCAGGACATGGCCCGCCATGGCTTCACGTACGGCATTGCCATCGAATTCACCTTCCAGCCCCAGCGACGCCACATCAAGGGCATGCACCTCAAAATGGTAGCGGTGAATGATCTCATCGTTCCAGGGTGGGCAAGGGCCATCGTAACCGGCGTAGGTTCCCGCCATGTCAGGATTGCCTGCAAGAAACTGGGTGTAATTGTTGATTCCACGCACGCCGATGGGCCCCGCCCCCCAGGCCTTGCCCTTCGGACTGACGCCGTCGCTGTCTTCGCCTTCCGGAATACGGCTGAGGCTGGCAGGGATGTCGATCAGTAACCAGTGAAAGAAATCCACTCGCGGCAGGTCCGCCGCAACTGTCTTGCCTTCCTGATTCACATCGTCGGCAACGCTCGGGACATCCGGGTCAAACATCATCACCACAAAACTTTTGGTACCTTCCGGAGCTTCTTCCCAGACCATTTCCGGGTTCCGGTTGGGGCCAAAACTCATATGGTCCTGCTCACTGAAGACACCGAACGCAAACTTCTCAGGAATCGGCTGACCTTCCTGAACACCTCGAACCTGCAGTTTCACGATTATCTCTCCTATCTGTTCGTCCTGTGGATGGGAAGGTTTTAGCAGTGGCAACCGCTCGGTGTCCAGCCTGAAAGTACCAACGACGCACCCATTCGGCACTTGGGTTCAATTGTTTCGCCCTGGTATCAGCGTTAGTATACGCTCGCGTATCAGAACCCTGATCTGCCCCTACCAGACCAGTGACGACAGCCAAGCGTTTTCGCAGAGAGCGTTTGGCTCTCATCACTTAAAGGTCTGAACATCATGGAAACACTTCATCATATTGTCGTTGTCGGCGGAGGTGCCGGCGGTCTTGAACTGGTCACGAGCCTGGGTGACAAACTGGGCCGGAAGCAAAAGGCCCGGATATCCCTCGTCGACGCCGGTCTCACCCACGTCTGGAAACCTCTGCTGCACGAGGTTGCATCGGGCTCTCTGGATGCCAACGCCAACGAAATCAACTACCGTGCCCATGCCCGCAAACACCACTATGAGTTTCAGCTCGGGCGCATGAGTGGCCTGGATCGAGCCAACAAACACATCATTATCGCGCCCTTCCGGGATGAAGACGGACAGGAAGTCGTGCCGGAGCGGCGCCTGCAATACGACACCCTGGTGATTGCCGTTGGCAGCACGGCCAATGATTTTGGCACCCCTGGCGCCCAGGAACACTGCCTGTTTCTGGACAGCCTGAAACAGGCGAGGCGCTTTCACAATCTGATGCTCAATGCCTTTCTGCGCAAGAATCACGAAGCCCTTCAAGGCCAGCCTCACACTCTGAACATCAGCATCATCGGGGCGGGTGCCACCGGCGTGGAACTGGCTGCCGAGCTGCGGCTGGCCTCCCGGGAACTGCCAATCTATGGCATGAATCACCTCAAATCTTCCGACGTATCCATCAGTGTCATCGAAGCCGCGGACCGTATTCTGCCCGCGCTGCCCGGCCGGTTATCCTCCGCCGCCACCCGGGAACTGGAACGACAGAAAGTCCAGGTACTGACCGGCCAACCGGTCAGCGAAGTCCGGAATGACAGGCTGATCATGAAAGACGGCACCGAACTGCCGTCAGAGATGACCATCTGGGCCGCTGGCATCAAAGCGCCCCCTTTCCTGGCAGAGCTGGATGGCCTGGAAACCAATCGCGGAAATCAGTTAATTGTCGAGCAGACCCTGAGAACCACCAAGGATCCGGACATCTTTGCCTTTGGCGACTGCGCGGCCTGCCCGCAACCCGACTCGGACCGACCGGTGCCCCCCAGGGCACAGGCCGCCCACCAGCAGGCCGACACCCTGTTCAAAACACTCTGTCATCGGCTGGAGGGCAAGGAGGCCGTGCCGTTTGTGTACAACGACCATGGCTCACTGATCAATTTCAGCAAATACACCACCGTGGGTAACCTGATGGGCAACCTGTCAGGCCGCAGCATGTATATTGAAGGGAAGGTGGCCAGGCTGTTTTACGTATCTCTGTACCGGATGCACCAGGTAGCACTCCACGGGTTCCTTCGGACCGGGGTGATCTGGTTAATGGATAAGATCAGCCGGGCCATGCACCCGCGCCTGAAGCTGCACTGACGCGCGGCGCAGACTGGAGCGGGCGATGGGAATCGAACCCACGTCGTAGGCTTGGGAAGCCTCTGCTCTACCATTGAGCTACGCCCGCCTGCATAATGATTGCTACAGCAATATAAGCCCGGACGTGCGTTCGGGCAAGCCCCTTTGGTCTGGAGCCTGATGGATCCCACTCTCACTTTGATTGGCGCCCTGATGCTGGTCATCAGCATCATTCTTAGCCCCTTGTCCAGCCGGGTCGGTATGCCGGTCCTGCTGGTCTTTCTGGTGGTGGGCATGATGATGGGCGAAGACGGACCGGGCGGCATTGAGTTCGATAATTTTGAGCTCGCTTTCCTGATCGCCAACCTCGCGTTGGGGGTGATCCTGCTCGATGGGGGCATGCGCACCCGCGTAGAGACCTTCCGGGTTGGCCTTCGACCTGCCCTGATGCTGGCTACCCTGGGTGTCGCTCTGACCGCAGGCGGCGCGGCCGTTGTGGCCTGGTGGGTGTTCGATCTGCACTGGCTTATGGCACTGCTGATCGGGGCAATCATTTCTTCCACCGACGCTGCCGCCGTTTTCTCGCTGCTTCAGGGTCGGGGACTGCACCTGAACGAACGGGTCAGTGCGACACTGGAAATCGAATCCGGCAGCAACGATCCGATGGCCATTTTCCTGACCCTGCTGCTGGTCACGCTGATTGGCAGCTATGAGGAGGGCGCGCTGACCCAAGGCCTGCTAATGCTGCTACAACAATTCGGCCTTGGCACACTGGCCGGGCTTGCCGGCGGCTTTGCCGTGGTTCAGCTGGTCAACCGGATTCAACTGACACCCTCCCTCTACCCGCTGCTGGTTGCAGCAGCCGGCATCGCCGTGTTCTCCGCCACCAACGCTATTGGTGGCAGCGGCTTTCTGGCCATTTACCTCACCGGGGTGGTAATCGGTAACCGGCAGGTGCGGATGATGCCCATGATCCTTCAGGTACACGATGGCCTGGCCTGGCTTGCCCAGCTTTGCCTGTTCCTGATCCTGGGCTTGCTGGTCAGCCCATCGGAACTGATCCCTCTGGCCGGCGCGGGGCTGGTTCTGGCGCTGGCGCTGATTTTTGTCATCCGGCCGATCACGGTTCTGCTGACACTCTGGCCCTTTGGCTTCAACCGGCGGGAACTCGGTTTTATCAGCTGGGTTGGCCTGCGAGGGGCAGTGCCGATCGTCCTGGCCCTGTTCCCGGTGATTGCCGGCCTTCAGGATGCCCAACTCGTCTTCCATGCGGCCTTCTTTATCGTCCTGGTTTCTCTGCTGGTTCAGGGCACCACCATGGCACCGCTGGCCCGTCTTCTGAAGCTCGAAGTCCCGGCGGGTGAAGGCCCTTACCGGCGGCTGCCACTGGATGTCCCCGCTGCAGGAGATCACGAACTGATGCTGTTTCCCCTGCGCGGTCAAGTCTGGGAGAACCCCAGGCCCCTTGGCCACCTCCGGTTCCCCGACAACACCGCCATTGCCGGTGTCTTCCGGGATCGAAAGTGCCTGCAGCCCCGCCGGGAACTGAAAGTGGCTTCGGGCGATGTCATTGCCATGTTTGCCACGCCGGCCCTGCTCCCGGACCTCGGTAAGGCATTGAGCGGTCGACAGACGCCTCAACACCTGGCAGAACGGGCCTTTTTCGGGGACTTTGTTCTGAACGGCGATGCCCTGCTGGGGGATGTAGAGCAGGTGTATGACATCGAGTTTGACGGGCTGTCTCCCGACCTGTCCCTGGCCGAGTGTTTCGCCAAGCGCACCAAAGGCCATCCGGTGGTTGGCGACAAAGTGGTACTTGGCCGGGTCACTCTGGTAGCCCGGGCGACCGACGCCGACCGGGTCACCAAAGTTGGCCTGAAAAAGCTGGCCTGATCCTGAAGCCGTCAAAAAAAGCCAAGATCTGTAACACAACCCCTTATCACCCTCACAGCAGGCTATGGTATAAACGGCATGAACAAAGTTTAACCATTCAGGCATTTGCGCGAGTCACATGATTGTTCGAGTTCTGCTGACCATCACACTGTCCCTGATCGCCATCTCAGCACCGGCGTCCGAACTGCTGGCACGGGCAGAAACCCGGCTGTTGCCGGAACCCACCGAACCCGGAGTGAAGGACGAGTTGCTGGAGATCACCCAGGTCCTGGTAAACAAGGGCGAACGTCGCCTGTATTTGCTCAGTGGCGAGCATACCGTTCGCCACTACCGCATTTCACTGGGTGACAACCCGGTCGGCCACAAACTGTATGAGGGGGACGAACGCACCCCCGAAGGTGACTATGTCCTGGACTGGCGCAATGCCAGCAGCGACTTCTACAAATCTATCCACATTTCCTACCCCAGCCCACGCGATAGGGAACTTGCCGAGGCCTGGGGCCTGAATCCCGGTGGCAGCATCATGATTCACGGCCTTCCGAACAACGCCGGCGACATGGCTTTTGCCTATACCGGGCTGGACTGGACCGATGGCTGCATCGCCGTCACCAACGAAGCCATGGATGAAATCTGGCAGCTGGTCCAGAATGGCACCCCCATCCGGATTGAGCCCTGACACGCCCAATTGATGACAACTCCATGAAAACTGGATTAAGTTGCTGTCATAAGCTAAGAAAATTTACGTATCGTTAGTTAACATTTTGTCTCTGAGTGTTTTACACTGTTTAACGACTCCGGTAGTCACCGCCTATCGGGCCTAGTAGAAGGAGGCCGTCAGAACGGCTTCCGGATCACGGAAATAAAACGACCAATAAGGGGATTTACAATGCGTAAACTGACGATCGCCGGGATTGCTCTGGCCACTGCTCTGACTGCTGGCTGTGCCACTACTGACCAGGCTGCTCTGGACGAAGCGAATGCAACTGCCAGCTCCGCTGAGCAGACTGCAAACAACGCTCTGAACACTGCTAACAGTGCAGCAAGCAATGCCCGCACTGCCCAGCAGACTGCTGAAGAAGCTCTGGCCGCTGCCCGTGCTGCTCAGAAATCTGCTGACGAAGCAAACGAGCGTGCCAAGCGTATGCTCGAGCGTGCCAGCAAGAAGTAAAGCTGTCAGCTAGCAAAAAAGGCCGGTTCAACCGGCCTTTTTTGTGCCTGAGGGAAAACCGACCGGTTAAGCCTCGGGCGTCTCCGGAGCATCGCCTTTCGACGGAGGGTTCTGCATGAATGTCTTAAGCAGATCCATCGGCAAAGGAAACACGATCGTCGAAGAATTATTGTTGCTCATATCGGCCAGCGTCTGCAGATAACGCAACTGCATTGCACCAGAGTTGACCGACATTACCTCTGCGGCTTCCACCAGCTTCCTGGACGCCTGCAACTCGCCCTCTGCGTGAATCACCTTGGCCCGACGCTCTCGCTCAGCCTCTGCCTGACGGGCAATAGCCCGAATCATCGACTCGTTCAGGTCCACATGTTTGATTTCCACGTTCGCCACCTTGATACCCCATTCCTCCGTCTGGGCATCGATAATCTCCTGAATATCCGCGTTGAGCTTGTCCCGTTCTGACAGCATCTCGTCCAGGTCGTGCTTACCCAGCACCGAACGCAACGTCGTCTGAGCCAACTGACTCGTCGCTGCGCCGTAATCTTCCACCCGGATAATGGCTTTCTCCGGGTCGACAACCCGAAAGTAAAGCACCGCATTCACCCGAACCGTCACGTTGTCCTTGGAGATGACATCCTGACTGGGCACGTCCAGTGTGATCACCCGAAGATCAACACGCACAATCTGTTGAATGCCCGGTATTACGATAATCAGGCCCGGGCCCTTTACCCCCTGAAAGCGGCCCAGAAAGAACACCACGCCGCGCTCGTACTCCGGAAGAATCTTGATGGCTGATCCCAGGATCAGCAGCAGCACAACCGTCGGTGCAATGTAGGGAATGATGTCGCCGAGATTCATACGGCCTCCTTGGTTTGCCGTTTATGATGAGCCATGACCATTGGGTGTGTCGCCCGTCTCGGGGACCACCAGCAGGGTCAGTCCGTGCATACCATTCACCCTTACCTGGGTTCCGGCCTTGATGTCGGCCTGGCTATGGGCGTTCCAGCGCTCTCCGCTGACCCGCACATGGCCACGGTAACCTTCGTAGGTAGTCTCAAAGTCATCCAGCGCAATACCTGCTTCATGAACCAGCAGTTCGCTCCCTGACACCGGTGCCCGCCGGCGAAGCCCGATAAAGCGGGTGACCGTCCATAAAATGAATCCACCAGCGACCACGGCCGTCCCGCCGATGGACGGCAGGGATATGTCCTGGTGGCTGCCATCCATCAAAATGACGGACCCCGCCACAAATGCCACGATGCCGCCGATCCCGAGTACGCCAAAACTGGGCACAAACGCTTCTCCGACAATGAACGCAAGCCCCAGCAGAATCAGGGCCAGGCCGGCGTAGTTCACAGACAGAATCTGAAACGCAAACAGCGCCAGGATCAGACAGATGGCGCCAATGACTCCGGGTACGACAGCCCCCGGATTAGCCAGTTCAAAAAGAATCCCGTAGAACCCGATGATCATCAGGAAATAGGCGACATTGGGGTCGGTGATGACCGATAACAGCCCGGTTCGCCAGTCCGGTTCCGCCCGGATCAGTTCCAGCCCGGCTGTTTCAAGAACCCGCTCACCGGACGCCATCCGCACAGTGCGACCATCAATCGCCGTCAACAAAGCTTGCAGGTCTGGTGCCACAACATCCACCACGTTCCGCTCCAGCGCGTCGGTTGCTCCCAGATTGACCGCCTCCCGCACGGCTTGCTCCGCCCAATCGGCATTGCGCCCGTGGCGTTCCGCCAGACCCCGGATATAGCTCACAGCATCTTCCAACACCTTGCGCTCCATGGCCGTGTTGCCACGTCGTTTTTCCGGGTGCTCGGTATTCCCACGCGCCTCCTCGTCAGAGGTCAATTCTTCCGGCGCCGTCTCTGGCTCCGGCTCCCCTGAGCCGGGCAGCCCGCCCATCTGAACGGGGGTCGCAGAGCCCAGATTGGTGGCTGGAGCCATGGCGGCGATGTGACTGGCGTAGAGGATGTAAGTGCCCGCGCTGGCAGCCCGGGCGCCCTGGGGAGAAACGTAGGTGGCCACCGGCACGTCTGAAGCGAGAATGGTCTTGATGATCTCCCGCATCGAATCCATCAGGCCACCGGGAGTATCCAGTTCAATAACGACCAAGCCCGCGTTTTCCTGCTCTCCGCGCCGGATGCCGCGGATCAGGTAATCCATGGTGGCGGGGCCAATCGCGCCTTGTACCGAGAGCACCAACGCGGTGCCGGTTTGCTCCGGTTGCGCCTGAACCGGCCGGGACGGGCCGGACAAAGCCCAAAGAACCCCTGCCAGGAACACCAGTGACCAGAGCACTGTCCTGCGGGTATACTGCTTTGCTCTGAACTGGCGCATACGCATTTCGCCCTCCACCAGAGTGATCAGAACAGTTTGGCCAGCACGGCCTCCGGTAATCGTCGTAAGACAAAGCCAATCAGGGCCCGGGGCCAGGCGGGTACAAAATGCCCGGCATTTCCCGCTTCGATTGCCTTCACCATAGCACGACATCCGGTCTGTGCATCGACAATAAACGGCGCCTTCCTGACCTTTTCATGTATCTCCGTACGGAGATACAGCGATCAGGCGGCCCCGGTCATCAGAACACTCCTGCTCATCGCCACGATCCTTTGTCAGGATGATCAAAAATACAGCGTCTGTTCTGGTGCCCCCTGCGTCTCGGATTTCGGTGACTCCACTGCGTCGTCTGATGCCATGCGGGTCAGTTTCTCACCAATCATCGAAGGAATGCCATCAGCCTGGTCCACAGCCAGTTCGATAGACCGGCGCCTCAGGTCAACCTCCGGATGCTGCTTCCGAAACTGCTCAACTTTCTCCAGAGTCTGCTGCCAGAGCCGTTCACGGTCACTGGCAGAATAGTCTTCATTCGGACGGTGGATTTCGAGCCATACTTCGCCGCCAGACATGCCGATTTTCACTGGATCACGGATCACCTGAACCGGCGTCCCTTTCTTGATCTGGTAGACAAAGCGGGAGATGTCTTCGTTGTACATGCGAAAACAGCCGTGGCTCACCGCCATACCAACCCCAAACTGCTTGTTGGTACCGTGAATCAGGTAGCCTTTCTCACTCAGCATCAGCGCGTGAGTGCCCAGAGGATTACCGGGGCCAGGCGGAATCATTTTCGGCAGGTATTCCCCGGAGGCCTCGTACTCGGCCCGGATACTCGCCGGCGGATACCATGCCGGGGACTCCAGCGGCATGGTCACCTCGGCGTTGGTGAGTGGCGACGGGTTCTCCTCCGTACCGACGCCGACAGGGTATACCTGAACGCCCCCCTCCGGCGTAAAGTAATACAGGCGATACTCCGCAAGGTTAATCACAATCCCCTCGCGCTCAACGTCTGGCAGCACGTACATACGGGGCAGTGTGATCATGGTGCCATCCCCCGGAAGCCAGGGATCAATCCCCGGGTTGGCCTTTACCAGCTCCAGATAACCCAGGGCAAGATCATTGCCGATAGCGGCGAATGTGTCTTCATAAACGGTGCTGAGCACCTGAAGTTCGCCAGCCAGATCACCTTCGGGTATAAAAGTCGGAACCCGGGGAGCACGGTCAGATGCCTGTTCTGACGCCGCCGTATAGGGCGACAGCAAACTCATGCTCAGGACAAGAAATAACCAGTTTTTCCACTGCATAACACTTGGTTTCCGTTTAAACATAACCTACGTTCACTGACCAGCGGCGGCCTCAGGAGTTCATTATTGTTGCCCAGACCGTGACCATCGCCAGGACTAGAAACAGAATGCTCGCACTCACGCGCGCCATCGCCAGTGGCAGACGCTCCATCAACCAGCGCCCCGCCATGATAACCGGCACGTTGGCCAACAGCATACCCACCGTTGTTCCGATAATAACCCAGAACGTTTCGGTATACCTTGCCGCCAGCACAACCGTGGCAATCTGAGTTTTATCTCCGATTTCCGCAAGAAAGAACATGATGGTGGTGGCCATGAAAGCCCCCATTCCCAGGAACTTCGAGTCTTCCGAGTCGTCTTTATCAGGAATCAGAAGCCACAAAGCGATGGCCACAAAGCTGATGGCCAGAATCCAGGGCAACCAGGCTTCCGGTATCCAGCGCGCGACCCAGGCACCCAGCCAGGCAGACAAGGCATGATTAAGAACAGTCGCAACGAAAATACCGAGAATAATAGGGGTGCGTTTGGCATACCGGGCGATCAGGAACAATGACAGCAATTGAGTCTTGTCACCAATCTCAGCAATCGCGACAGCCAGCGCAGAGGCGAGAAAAGCATCCATACAGCAGAACCTCAGGGCGGAGATTTATCAGACATGAGACAGCCCACCTTCCGCCCATTGGAGGTGATCTGCCTCAGGTCTTGCCAATTCCTGCTCAGGAACACGGTAGCCATGCAGATTGAGCTGCAAGTATGTTGACCACCGTCCGCGCCGGATCACCGGCACAGAGGCTACTCCCCCGAAGGTGGCGCCATCGTAATGAATCTTACGGGCAACCGCAACTCAGGCCCGCATTTTCCAGACCGGCACCGCCGCCAACGCCACAAACACAGCCATCAACCACCAGGCAGACGCGAATGCCGAAAAGGTGGGCAACCCTTGTTGGTGCTCCCCAAACTCAATGGTCAGGGCCACAACATTGACCCCCAACGCACCGCCGAGTTGGCGCGCAAAGTTGACCGTGCTGGAGCCCGCGCCCAGTTGTTCCGGCGGCAGGGGGTTGAGCGCGCCGGTCGACAGGGCTGGAAGCATAAACCCGATTCCGATTCGCCCCAGCACCGCCCAGAGCGCCAGCCAGAAGAACCCAACCAGCGCCCCGGTGGTCGCAAACAAAACGGCTGAGCCCGCAAACATCACCATGCCGAACAGTACCAGCCCCCGTGCACTCTTGCGGTCAGCCAGGCGACCCGCAACTGGAAACACCATGCCCAACACAATCCCCGCCGGTAACATGAGCAAGCCCGCTTCGGTTGCAGAGAAACCCAGCGCCGTCTGCACAAACAGAGGAATCAGGTAGGTTGACCCGAACAGCGCCAGACCCAGCGCCATCGCACCAATGGTGGCATAGAGAAACACCGGCTGACGCAGCAACGCCAGCCGAATAAGAGGGTGCTTTACCCGCCGCTCCCGAATCACAAAACCGACAACCAACCCGATCACCACTGCCACCTGTATGGCAACACGCGCAGTCTCTCCCGACCAGTTCTGCATCCGGTTCAGTGTTTCCAGTGTGAGAGCAATGGCGCTGCCGAGCAGAATCATACCGGCCAGATCAAACGGATAGTGCACGGGACGGGCCCTGGGGGTCGGCAGGAACCGCAAGGCCATCCACACCCCCAGCAGAGTCACAGGAGCAGGGGCAAACATCACCCAGCGCCAGTGAAACTGATCCACCAGGAAACCACCCAACACCGGGCCCAGGGCCGGGGCCAGAATAACGCCCATGCCATAGATACCCATGGCCTGGCCGCGCTGGTCAGCCGGGAAAATACGAAACACCAGATACATGCCCATGGGCTGCATCAGCCCGGCCATAGCACCTTGGCCGATGCGGGCAGCAATCAGCGTTTCAGGGGTCGGCGCAAAACCACCAAAGAGGGATATCAGAGTGAACATGGCCATGGCGGCACTCAGGGTAATCCGGACGCCAAAGCGGTCCAGTAACCAGGCAGAGGCCAGCATGGTGGTGGTCATGGCGGCGATGAAACCGGTGGCCAGCCAGTGAACCTGTCCCTGGCCGATACCAAACTCCACCATGATATCGTGCAGTGCTACGTTGACGACCGTGGCACTGAGCACTGTCGCCATGGTACCAAGTACAACGGTAACCACCGCCAGCCAGCGCCAGCGGTCGCCATATCGGGCCCGAAGACCCTCTACGGACTGGTCAGTCAAAGATCACTTCTGTTTTTCAGCGTTTTCCATAATCTTGTGGAAAACTTTCAGGGAAGATTCGATCTCCTTATCGGAAACACCCTCGAGCATTTCCTCGCGGAGCGCCGCGGCCCGCTCAGACAACTCATCCATAAACTCAACGCCAGCCTTGGTCAGATGCAGCCTACGGGCGCGGCGGTCATTAGGGCAGGGACGCCGCTCAATCAATCCCTGTTGCTCCAGGCTGTCCAGCAAGCGGACCAGGGTCGGGTTTTCAATCGCCATCAGGCTGGCCAGCTCCCGCTGGGTCAGGCCCTCACCACCTTGCTGCAGGTACACCATAGTGCTCCAACGAGCCTGGGTCACCCCCAGATCCTTCAGGCGTTCGTCCAGCATTTTGCGCCAACGGCGGGTTACCCGGGCAACCGCAAATGGGAACTGATCTCTCATGGTTCAATACTCCTGATGAGTGCCCCGGCATGAGACAGACACACATTATCCCAAAACCGACAAAAAACTTACATTATTGGAAATTCACCAATAGTAAGCTAACCATTGAAATAAAAACAGATACGGAGGTGGAAACATAATTGGGGAAAACCGAAAGCTGCGTCAACCCGTCTGACGCAGCTCTTCCCGCATTTCCTCCACTTCCGGAGACTCATGGAACTCCGTATTACGAGGGTCCATCTCGGTCAGTACCGGCGAGGTCTCAGGCATGGCCGGAACAAAATGCTCCTGTTCGGCCACCGGGACATCATCGGTATGGCTGATGCGGTAGCTGGTAATCGCCGCCAGCACGAGGAGAAAACCTGCATTTCCGTAAAACAGCCCTTCAGGCCCCATCAGACTGATCAGCTTCGACATGATCACTGGCCCGATTACGCTGCCAATCCCGTAGCTCAACAACAACGTTGCACTGGCCGAGACGATCCGGTTGCTGTCCATGCGGTCGTTGGTGATCGCCACCGCAATCGGATAAATGGTCGCCGACAAACCGGTAAACAGCCCAACCATCAACGTCAGCAACGCCAGGTCGGCAGCGCCAAGCACAGCCACACCGCCCGCAGAGGCCGCTGCCGAGATCGCCACCCAAAACATCACCCGGCGCCGGTCAAAACGATCGCACAATCGCCCAAGGGGCAACGCCAGAAGCATAGCGGCAATGATAGCACTGGCCATGAAGGTAGAGGTGCGGGCCACATCGAGCCCGACCAGGGTCGCGTAAACCGGGCCCAGCGCGTAAAAGCCCCCGATCAGTGCACCACAGATCAACGCACCGGCAACCCCGGAGAAAGACTCCCGGGCCAGCTTGAAGAACGACATCCGGCTGGCCTGCTCGATGACGGGCGCTTCCATCCGGGTCAGAGACAAGGGTATCAGGGCCAGCGTCAGCAGCATGGCGGCCAGGGAAAACGGCATGAAATTCGCCGGATCTCCCACATTGACAATTAACTGTCCAGACGCCGCCGACAGATAGAAAACCACCTGATAGACGGCAAACAGAGCGCCCCGGTTGGCATTGGAGGCCCGGCTGGAAAACCAGCTTTCGATAACCACCAGAACGCCCGCAATGCTGAACCCGGACAACACCCTGAGCACCGCCCAGAACACCATCGAGATCGCCATCGGGTACATCAGGGCCGTTACGGCGGCCATAGCTGCAAACACGGCAAAGGCGCGAATGTGACCGACCCGGCCAATAATCTCGTGGACATAGAGCGTTCCGAGCACAAAGCCGATGGAGTAACAGACCATTACCCAGCCAATGACATCGGCAGCCACTTCCTCAATGCTCAGGCGGATACCCAACAGCGTCATCAGGAACGCATTGCCGCTGACCAGAAGCACGATGCTGAGAATCAGCGCTGATAAAGACACAACCATCCGGGTCATGTAGGGCTCCGCCTGTCAGAGTTACAGTGAGTAACAAAAATAAAAGATAGCAACATTATGGATTTCTGCTGGTGGGCATTTAATCAACCACTGCCTCACCGTGCTACTAGGGAGTTGCCGAGACCCAGAACCCGCTCCAACACACCATTTAACAATGTTTTACATTAATGGGTCGTAACAGACCCGGTTGGCAGGAGCGGGTAACATATTTGCCATGCAATCTACTGGACCGTGAGCGCCTGGTTATGAAGAAAACGGACTGGCCCATTCGCTGGGATTTACTGCTTCGCTATCGACTCATCGAGATCATTGCCCTATGGGAGGGTCGGCTGACCACCAACCATATCTGCCACAGTTTTGGCATCGGTCGACAGCAGGCCTCCAAGGACATCAATACCTATCTGCGTGAACTGGCTCCGGGCAACCTGGTTTATGACCGACACCTGAAGGGCTATGTTCCGGCGCCCGAATTCCGGCCTGTGGTCACCCGTGGCAACGTTTCTGAATATCAGGACCTGCTCGCTCGCCAACAGAACCTGAGCGAAACCTTCTCCGATCTGGAGCTGGGCCTGCCAGGTAATGCTGTCATTCCTGAAGCGGTTCGTCATATCGACCCCGAGGTGATGCGTGCCGTGGTGACCGCCACGCGCTACCACCGCCAACTGACTGCAAGCTACGTTTCCCTCAGCCGTCCGGAGGCCGCCGAGAGCGTCCTTGAGCCTCATGCTCTGGTTTGCTCCGGCAGCGGCTGGCATGTCCGCGCCTGGTGCAATGCCAACCGTGAGTTCCGGGACTTTGCCCTCAGTCGCTTCCACGGCCGGACCGAAGCCCTGCGCCAGAAAGCCAAACACACAGCCCATCAGGACAGCGACTGGCAACGGAAAGTGGTTCTGGATATTAGTCCGGACCATCGACTGACCGAGGCCCAGCAGCAGATTATTGCCAGGGACTACGGCATGACCAACGGCCTGCTCAGCATCGAAACCCGGGCCGCGCTCGCACCGTATGTACTGGCCCGCCTCGGCATCACCTATGAAAACAGCCATCCGGACCCTCTGGTCCAGCAGCTTGAACTGGCCAATCCTGATCAGCTTGGATTTGGCAGCAAGCGGGAACGTGCGCTCAAGGCGGTGGCCGGTCTCTGCTAGACAGGTTCTGTGATCAAACCACAACGCGCGCTTTCCACCGCTTTCCTTGCTCAACTCCTGTTTGCGGCGGCTCCTTTGGGGGCAGCCGCAGATACCGCCTGCGGAAATTCCGCCACAGCTATCCATGGGATTCAGGGGGCTGGCGACCAATCACCGTTAGCCGGCAAGCGCGTGACGGTAGAAGGCATCCTGACCCGGGACAGCCGGCAGGCCGGCGGGTTCGGCGGCTTCTATCTTCAACAGGCCGATCACGAAACCGACAACAACCCGGGCACTTCGGAAGCTCTGTTCGTCTATACCCGGAAGCCTGGCGGCAAACCAGGCCAGAGAATGCGAGTCACCGGGCAGGTGACAGAATTTCACGGGCTGACCGAACTGACGAAGGTGAAGGCCCTCACGGCCTGCGAACACACCGGTCTTCCCGCCTCCATTGCCGTGTCCCTGCCCTGGACTCAACCGCCGGAAAGCCTGGAAAACATGCGCGTGCGCTTCACCGGTCCCCTGACCCTCACAGACAGCTATAACCTGGCCAGATATGGTGAGCTGGTGCTGGCCGCCCATGATCAGATTATCGCCACAGAATACCTGCCACCCGGCCGGGAGGCCCGGGCTCTGGCGCAACACAATCATCACCACCGCGTGCTGTTGGATGATGGCCTGGGTATACGAAACCCGGAGCCCGTCCCCTGGCTGGGGCAACACGCCTTGCGTGCCGGCGACACCGTCTCCGGGCTGGAAGGGGTCCTGGACTACCGTTTTGGCCAATGGCGGATTCAGCCAACCCGGACACCTCATTTTGAATCTGGCAAAACCAGACCCGCGCCCCCCATTAAACCACCCTCCAGCCTGAGAGTCATGACCCTGAATCTGCAAAACTATTTCAATGGCAACGGCGACCAGACGGGCTTCCCCACGCCCAGGGGAGCCCGGTCCTTCGCCGCCTTCGAGGCACAGCGGGAACGACTGGTCAGGACCATCCGGGAAGCCAGGGCCGACATTCTGGCCGTGACCGAACTGGAGAACGACGGCTACGGACCCTCCAGTGCCAGCATTGGCCTGGCACAGGCACTGGGGGCAGGGTGGATGGTCATCCGGACGCCGGGCCAGGATGGCAGCGATGCCATCAGGACCTCTCTGCTTTACCAGTCCGACCGGGTATCTCCCGCCGGCATTCCCCACAGGCCCGGACCGGAAACCCCGGCCGGACGCCCACGACCACCACTGGCCCAGGCATTTAAAATTCCGGAGGGCGATCAGGAGTTCTGGGTCGTCGTGCCTCACTTCAAATCCAAGTCCTGTCGAAACGCCTCGGAAAACGAACGTGACCAGGGCGATGGACAAGGCTGCTACAACCGGCACCGAACCCGAAGCGCCAAGGCCCTCACACACTGGCTGGACCAGCTCACAGGAGGGCTCACGGAAACGCCAGTTCTGATCACCGGGGATCTCAACAGCTATCCCCGCGAAGCCCCGCTTGAGCACCTCCGAAAGGCCGGCTTCTCGAATCTGGTTCACCGGTTTCACCCCTGCCGGCCGGAACACTGTGACCATTACACCTATCGATACCAAGGTCAGAAGGGAACACTGGACTACGCTCTGGCCAGCCCGGCTCTGCTACCCAGCGTCCTGCAGGCACAAACCTGGAACACAAACGTCGATGAACCCCCGGCTCTGGGTTACCGACAGGCGCCTGACCAGAGCGGTCCCTGGCGCTCATCCGACCACAATCCCGTTCTGACGGATCTCTCGTTCACGCGCCAGCCCTGAGTTGCCCCACCGCCTGCCAACTCTGGCAGCCTGGCAATAGCACCCAGAACACGCCCGGTTACACTGACTCCGCACTCACAACGAGCGAGGTATGAGCGTGGCATCCATTCCCGTCCCCAATCTGTGGCCTCTGGCCCGCACCGGCCAGCGCTGGCTGCTCCGCGCCAGACGCCGGGAAACCCGGCTGGACAACCATCGCATGGTTTTTCTGGAACGTGGCACACCGGGGCCCGGGCGGCCCACTCTGGTGCTCATTCACGGCTTTGCCTCCATGAAAGAGAACTGGGCTCTGTGGATGCAGAAACTGCCGTCTGACTGGCATCTCCTGGTGCCGGACCTGCCAGGGTTGGGCGAGAGTCAGTACCGGGCTGACGCCAGTTACCGGTACGAACACCAGGCCGAGAGACTCAGCGAATGGTTATCAGCGTATCCCGGGCACAATCTGCACCTTGCGGGCAGCTCAATGGGCGGGGCCATCGCTGCCATCCTGGCTTACAAACTGGCTCAGCCTCCGCGCTCCGTTACCTTGCTCAACAGTGCCGGCATACCGGAACATCCGGATGTGGACCTCGATGCTCCGTTTGAGTCTGACCGTGACGCCATCCTGATTCCCGACGACTGGGCTGGCATCTATCGCATGTTCAACAGCGTTGGAAATGGCCGGCCTACGGTCACCGGCCTGGCCATGGCAGGATTGCTCGGGCCCGATCTGCTGAAACGCCAGCCTTCGCTTCGTCATATTTTCAATGACATGCTGGCCGATGCTTTGGCCCCTGCCCGCTTCCTCGGCCGGAACACGCCCCCGCTGCAGGTGCAGTGGGGCGACCGTGACGTGATCACTCCCACCCGCTGCATAAACTGGTTTCACACCGCCACCCCCGATGCTGAGATTCATGTCTTCCCGGGCGTCGGACATCTGCCCATGCTGGAGCGCCCGGGCCAGTCGGTCCGAGTGCTGAAGGATTTTGTGCGCCGCCAATCCGGGTAATGGAATTGGCCTCTCTGGCCCATTGACCCGTCAGCGAAGTCATGGGGCTTACGCCCGCAAAGGGCCATAATCCAATCAATAACGCTCCTTTGCATAATAAAAACACACGCTGACGAGGAACATCATGCGCGCCTCCGTTTCCACCTCACAGGATCTGGGTATGCCAGCCATCTATCTGCATACCCTGGCCGAGCTGCTTCACACCCTGGGCGTCGATGAACGGGATCTGATCCTGAGAGTGGGGTTGGACCCCACCCGACTGAACTCCACAGACCGGCGGGTCAGCCAGGCCCAGGCCAGCGAATTTGTGACCCGGGCCATCATTGAAAGCGGGGAACCAGGGCTTGGCATCCTGCTGGCGCGGGAGCTCAAGCTTCCTCTGCATGGCGCTCTTGGTACCGCTGTCATGAGCAGCCGGACGCTGGCGGAAGCACTGGAGCTGATGACCCGATATCTAACCTTGCGCGCCCCGCACCTTCACGTACAGAAACGTTCGGCCGGAAACAGCGTCTGGTACAGCGTCAGCTGTGGCATTGAACTGGGCCCTCTGCAAGGGTTCGTTCTGGACGCGGTGTTGTTTGGTTGCGTGTCCATGGGCGCTCAACTGACGGGTACCACCGTGCCCGGGATCCGGGTTCTGCGACAAAGCCCTGAGCCAAACCATTTTCATCGGTTCCGTCGATTGATCAACGTTCCCGTAGAGTTTGGTGCCACCGAGGATGCTCTGGTCATTCCTGCCAGCCAGTTAACGCTGCCCGTGCGTTTCAGCAACGACCAACTGGCCATGACATCCCGGGAGCAATGCGAAACCGCACTCAGACAACTGAAAGAGGATACCGGCTTTGCCAGCCGGGTGCGGCGGGTCATCGAAACCAGCCACCCTTTCCCGCCAAAACTCGCCCGCGTTGCCAGCACACTGTTTGTTTCTGAACGCACGCTCAAGCGACGCCTGCAGGAGGAGGGGGCCAATTTTCAGGCACTGGTGGATAAGGTGCGCCTGGAGCGAGCCAGGGAACTGCTCGCCAGCACCGCCATGAACCTGAGCCAGATTGCAGACACACTGGGCTATGCCGATGCGGCCAACTTCACACGGGCCTTCAAGCGGTGGACCGGCCTGAGCCCGAGCCATTTCCGGACCAGAGAATTGAGCACTGCAGAAACCGCCTGATTCAGTCGATGCCCAGAATCTTGTGCATCTGCAGGGTCAGGCGCCATTGAGGGTGCGCCAGACAATAATCCGTCGCTTTGCGGGTATTACTCCGCTTGACGGCGTCGTCGCCCTGATCCGGTATGCTCGGTGAAGCCATCGGCGACAGGAAGTAATGTTTCGCCTGGATGTGAAGGAATCGCTCGGGCAGGGCCAATGGTTGCGGATACACCAGCTTGAGTTCATCGCACCTGCCAATCACCACCTCTGCATCCGCTTTGGGGCTGACGCAAAGCCAATCGATTCCGTCTGGCGCGGGCAAAGTGCCATTGGTTTCAACCCCGACTTCAAACCCCGCATCGTGAAATGCCGCAATCAGTGGCTCATCAAGCTGCAACAGGGGCTCACCCCCGGTACAGACCACATAAGGGCGCCCGGGAGCATCAGGCCACAAAGCCCGGATATGGGCCGACAGGGCTTCGGGCGTTTCAAAGCGCCCGCCATTCTGGCCATCGGTACCAACAAAATCGGTATCACAGAAGTTGCACACCGCGTCGGCCCGGTCTTTTTCACGCCCGGTCCAAAGGTTACACTTGCTGAACCGGCAGAACACCGCAGCCCTGCCCGCCTGGGCACCTTCGCCCTGCAACGTATAAAAAGCCTCTTTGACCCGGTACATCAGACGTTGCTCTCATAGGCGAGGGGATCGCTTATGCCATTGGCGGCAAAAGCTTCCAACCGCTCGACACAAGATCCGCAACGGCCACAGGCCTGCTCACGACCGTTATAGCAGGTCCAGGTCTGGCTGTAATCCAGCCCCAGCCTGAGTCCTTCCGACAGGATTTCCCCCTTGTCCAGGGTCATAAACGGCGCTTCAATACCCACCGATTCGTAATTGGCCACCCGGCACACAGCGTCCATTTTCTCGACGAATTCCGGCCGGCAGTCGGGATAAATGGCATGATCCCCGCCGTGGGCGCCATACCAGACGGCTCCGGCCCCCACCGTAACCGCATAACCAGTGGCCAGTGACAACAGAATCATATTGCGGTTCGGCACGACGGTCGCTTTCATATTGTCTTCCTCATAGTGGCCTTCCGGCACCTCTATATCGGAAGTCAGCGCGGACCCGGACATAACGTCGCTCATGGCACGGATGTCGATCACCTTATGGGGAATACCTTCCGCCCGGCATACCTCCGCAGCGACCTCCAGCTCCCGCACATGGCGCTGGCCATAATTGAACGACAGGGCGTGGACATTCAGTCCCTGCGCACGCGCACGATGCAGTAATGTGAACGAATCCATACCACCGGAATAGATAACAACAACTGTGTCAGTCATGAGGGGCTCAGCACCAGTTTCAGAGGCTTGTGTCATCGGCTTTTTATAAAGCGTGGCCATATTGTAACAGCGACGGGCCGGGTTGGGTTCGCGTCCCGGCACGATCAGGGGTACACTCGAACGAAAACGACAAAGCACCAGCAACGATTCAATGAGCGAAAACAGCAGCCCGGCTTTTATCGATTTCGAGGCGTCCAGCCTTGACCTGATTGCCAGTTACCCGATTGAGGTAGGCCTGTGCATGCCCGACGGTAAGCTTCACAGCTGGCTGATTCGCCCACACGTACTCTGGCAGGACTGGTCGGAAAGCGCGGAAGCCATCCACGGGATTTCGCGGGCACGACTGGAGCGGGAAGGCATGGCGGTTCAGGAGGTTGCCCGACAACTGAACGAGCTGTTACCGGGCCAGGTATTCTGCGACGCCTGGACGTTTGACAGTTTCTGGCTACATCGTCTGTTTCGGGCTGCGGGCGCTCCCCCGGGCTTTCAGCTCGAATCCATTTCAACGCTGCTGGACTCCAGCCAGGTCCGCCAGTGGTCAGCCATTCGCCAGCAAGTCATTGCCGAGCTGGGGCTGCCCGTGCACCGGGCAGCCAACGACGCACTCATCCTTCACAAAACCTGGGAGCGGGTTATTTGCCGGGGCGCAGCCGCAGTGCAATAACTTCCAGGCCATCACGGATCGTGTGAAGCGTCCAGTATGTCGCCAAGGCCATCAGTGCCGCTCCAGCGACGGTAAAGGACAGGTTCTCACCCACCGCTTGCCCCTGTGCCATCACCAGATAAACAGCAACGACTACGAGCAGGATAATCTCTACGATAAAATCAGAACGAAACTTGTTGCGGGCAGGTCCGGGGTCTTCGGGCATTTTCTTCGGTTTCAACCTCTTGATAACAGGATCAACTCAGTCTCTAAATTATCACCGGAACAAAGCTGAAAGGCTGTACGAAGTAGTGGCTACGAACTTTCCGAGATGGCAAAAAAAACGCAGCCAAGCTGGCTGCGTAGAAAGGAGAGATCCATCCGATACCTGAAGAACAGGTACCGCGGATTGCACAACGTAAAAACACGTGACAGGACAAAGTATGGGTGATCACAGCCACCCCGTCTGTACGGGTTTGCCGAACAAGCGGGGCTATTGCAAACCACCCAATTGCCGATACACTGATGACTGTACCGAACCTACAGAGCTGATTTGACCAGAATGATTTTACCGCGCACCGTTCATGTAACCGCCGACTGCCCGATGGGGCAGGCCGTGCGCGTCATGGTGAAAGACAACTAACGGCTTTCGGTCAGTCCCGGGAGCCGTTGAGGTAACCGGGGCAGCTTCTCCGCCAGACCCCGGTTGCCTGAGGCTCCGGGGTTTTCTGTTTTTTGCAGCCGCAAAACGACAAGGAGAACATCATGAGAAGACATCCGATATCTCGCGCAGCGAATCAGCCGATGACAAACCGTCAGGCGCCGATCAAACGCCCGGAAAAGCTGCCGCTGCTGGATGCAATCTGCAAGAAACTCAATCAGCGCGTCAACCTGGATGACGAGCAGCGGGTGCTGGGTCTGTATGAGCGGGGCTGGATATTCAAGGGAGTGCTGAGCACCCTTGACGGTGCAGAAGCACGCTATGTCAGGGCCCTGGCCACCCGCTACAACTCCTGGATAGCGCGTCAGGTGGCGTAATTTCACCTCTGACAACGATCGCTGAGCCGGTCAATGAGGCCGGTTCAGCCCCCCCATCGTCAGCAGATCACCGCCATGAACCATGGCATAGTTGTTCACAACGTCGTAAATCTTCTCCTGCGAATAAGGCTTCACCACATACCCGTTCGCTCCCGCACTGATTGCTTTCTGAATGCTTTCAATGGAATCGTCTGCGGTTACCAGCACAATGTGCTGACTCTCACGAACCTCCTTGAACCGGGTCATCAGTTCATGCCCGTTACCATCCGGTAGCCCAAGATCCAGCAAAATAATGTGGAACTCACTCGCTTCGAAGGCCGCCCGGGCCGATGCCGCATCGGAACACTCCGAAACACTGGTAGCACCGGCTTTATGCAGCATGTTAACCAGCCGTTCACGCATAACCGGCTCGTCTTCAACCACCAATACTCTGAGATCACTCATGACTGTCTCCTGTTCTGTGCCTTGGTTCAGTACGCATCGTTACCGGTTCTGCGCGGCAAATCGAGAGGGGGGGGCTCCGGATGAGCCTCGGAGAGGGCAGACTCCTGCCCGGCCAGCTTCCCCGGGGCTCGGACAGCGGAAGGCTGGGAGGCCCGGTTAAGAATGTTGGCAATGCTGACCGCCGTTGTATAGAGAGAAATGGCCACGATCAGCAAAACAGGTTGAACGAAGGCAACGAACCCTGGGATATCCGCATTCCCGGTCATACTCAGGATCAGAATAATCGCCGGCCCCAGAACCACAAACAAGGTAAGGGCAATAAAGAACACAATGCGCTCCTTATAACGCCCAAGATCCTGGTTCGTGACCAGCCCCAAGACAAACTTGCCAATCGCCAGGCCCGCCAGAATGGCCGCAGCAACACTGAGATCCGGTCGCATCAGCGACTGATAGAGGTTGCCGTCCCAGAGTCTCTGCATGGCAATCACAAGGAAGGGAAACAGCACAAACAGAATGTCGGCATAAGTGCCATACATCATGCTCAGCGAGTACTGTTCCTGTCGCTGGTTATTATTGCTCATTGGTCGGTTCCTTTTTTATAACTGTAGACCGTTCGTGACCGGTAAGAGCCCGGTCGATCATCTCGGCCAGAAGGCTCAGCTCCCGCTGCACCAACAACCGGTCCCCGGGACTTGTGCGCAAGCACTGCTCCACAGCCCCCGCCTGTTCTGTCATCTGTGGGAAGCCCATGGCACCGGCCGTCCCCTTGATCTGGTGGAGTTCCCGGTGCAACAAGGGTAAATCGCCCTGAGCCAGAGCGGCCTCCATGCCACCCTTTCGCGCTTCCAGCCCATCAAGAAAGCGGACCACCAATGGTTCGATGTCGTCATCGTCGACCACCGGGAAGCTCTGTTCCACTGGCAGATATCGATCCAGAAGCGCCTGCAGATGCGCATGGTCTATGGGCTTGTTGAGAACCCCGTCGCAACCGGCATCGAGGAGCGCTTCATTCTCAGCCTGGTCCCCGGCCGTAAACGCAATGATCGGTCGCCGAAATCCGGCCTGGCGCAACAACCGGGTAGCGGCAACACCATCCATGCCCGGCATGTGCCGGTCCATCAACACCAGCTTGATCGTCTCAGACAGTGCCCGCCGTACGGCCTCTTCTCCGTTGGTGACCAGCACCGGCTCTGCCCCGGTACGACGAAGCATCCGCTCCACCAGTCCGCGATTGTCGTCGTTGTCTTCAGCAACCAGAACCTTGCCACTGTACCGGTGGCTGCCCCCCTCCGCGTCTTCCACGGCCACCGCCAGATAGCGGGCAAGTGCATCATAAAATCTTTGCTTATCAATGGGTTTTGCCAGATGATCGTTGCAGCCAGCGAGCCGGTATTCAGCAAGATCCTCGGCCATCACATTGGCGGTCAGCGCAATCACCGGAGTGTTCACTCCAGCTTCCCGCAATGCCACGGTCGCATCCCGGCCGTTCATGACCGGCATCTGGATATCCATCAGGATCAGATCAAAATGCTCACGGCTGGCACGCTCCAGCGCTTCAGCACCGTTACTAACGTGCACCAGCTCTGCGCCCGTGCGCCCCACCAGCAATGACACCAGACGACGATTAACATCGTTGTCCTCGGCGCAAAGGATTCGCCCTGTCAGCCTGGGGGCCGCTACCATGGCAATATCCCGCCGGCGCTGGCTGAATTCTGAGGCGTCTCGGAGGAAGTGAACCCTTTCCAGATGGCCCGTGCTGATGCACACCTCGAATTCGCTGCCCTCGCCATAGGTACTGGACACCCGGATGTCGCCGCCCAGCAGCTCAGCCAGGCGCCGGGATATGCTTAATCCCAGACCAGAGCCCCCGTACTGTCGGGAGATCGCGGTGCTACCCTGGGCAAACGGGTCGAACAACCGGTCCAGTTGCTCGGACTTCATACCAATCCCGGTATCGACCACCCGGGCATACAGTTTCTCCTGCTCACGGTCACAGCGGACAATCAGGGAAATCGACCCATTTTCCGTGAATTTAAGGGCATTCCCACACAAATTAATGATAATTTGTCGATAGCGTGTTGGATCGGTCCGGATCTTTTCCGGTAACGGAAAGTCGCATATAACACTGAAATCCAGACCTTTTTCCCTTGCTCTGGGGGCAAAGAACGCCCGAACTTCCGCCAACAACTCCGGCAGGTTGACCGGCACCACATCCACATCGAGCTTGTTGGCATCGATTTTCGAGTGATCAAGGATGTCGTTCACCAGCTCCAGCAGATGGCGCCCGCTTCGCACCACGGTTTCGGCACTGCTGCGTTTTTCGGCGTCATTCAGGTCGGGGTCCAGCAGGGTCTCGCCATAGCCGATGATAGCCGCCAGCGGCGTCCGTATTTCATGGCTCATGTTCGCCAGAAACTGGCTTTTGGCCTGCGCGGAGTTACGGGCCAACTCTTTTTCCAGACGCTCCTGCTCCCGCTCCCGCTCAATCTGCAAGCGCCGGTGACTTTCAGTGGCATCGATGCAAGTGCCTTCCAGGTGCGTCGCCAGCCCCTCGGCATCATAAACGGTATGCAGTGAGATGTTGGCCCAGCGCTCCTGCCCCTGACGAGTCAGGTAACGGGCTTCAATACCCTTGACGGTTCCCCTTGCCTCAAGCTGTTCAACAACCAGCCGTCGCAGGCGGTCATCGGCAATACAGGTTTCCAGAACATCCGGGTTACTGGCGAGCAGCTCCCGGCTACTGCCATAGCCCAGCATCTCGGCCATGGCCGGGTTAGCGGTCACAAAACGCCGCGCTGGCGACATCTGGAAAACACCTTCAATGGCGTTATCAAACAACGACTGATAGCGCTTCAGGTTCGCCAGGGCCCGCTGGTTCCAGGCCAGAGCCTCCCCCTGTACTTGCTTGATACGGTCAGCCAGAGCAAAGGAAAACAGTATGATCTGGGCCGTCAGGCCAAACTGGGGGGCGTAGCTGGTAAACGTATTCAGCGGCAGATAGCCCATGACCGTAAAGGCATAGATACCGAACCCCAGCAACGCCAGCGTCCAGGCAAAGAAATACGAGCGTGCTGCCGGGTTGTAGTATCGCCAGGACAGGTAACTGACCACAATCAGGATCACGCTCAGCAGGATCGACCCGACCACAATCCATTCCATGGCCACCGAGTAAGGCATAAAAAAGGACAATCCGAACGTGGCCACCACAGAGTACAGACATAGCCTCAGGGTCTGATCCAGATCCGGGGAGCGTTGGCGGGTTTCCAACAGTGAACGGGCCATCAACAGACCGAAGAACCACGTCAGGATGATCTGAAAATGCAGGTACTCCTTGTTCAGCAAGGGAGGGCGGCTATCCAGAAGCTGGACGCCGTGAACCTGTTCTGTGCCGATAAACACCGCCGCACACACCAGGTACAGCACGTAATAGATGTTGCTTCGCTCCCTGACGGAAACAGCCACGAACAGGTTGTAAGCAAGAATGGCCAGAATGGCACCCAGCAGCAACCCACGAACAGCTTCATCAATGGAGACCTTTTCGATATAGCTGTCCGGATGCCAGAGCGTGATTGGCAAACGGAAGGTGTTGGTGTTGGTGATCCTCAGATAGACCGAGGTTACCGAATCCGGTGGCAATCTCAGGCGAAAGGTCGGGTTTGGCACCGACAGGTCCCGCTCTTCCCAACGGTTCAGATAGCCGGTCTGGCGCTGCTCAACCACCTGGCCATCCTGAACCAGGTAAAGGCGAACGTCGTCAACCAGAGGTAACGCAAGCTCCAGAATCCAGTCCGTGCGTGACGCAAGACGATGGGTACTCAGTTCAAAGCGGGTCCAGTAGGCAGATTCGGTGTAACCAAAGTTCAACACCCCCTTTTTGTGCCGGGTGAGGGTACCTTCGGTAGCGGAGCGAACGTCCTCAATTGTCAGGGATTGGTCCGGGTCTTCAAGATACCAGAGGCATTCCCCCAGGTCCGGGATACTCTGTGTGTTATGACCCAGCATGATCTGACCATCCCGGCAGGCGCTCTGGGCCTGCGCAAAGGCAGGCAGAGCCAGAGCGGCCAGAATCAGGAGCAGAACCACCGTTCGCACCGGGATGTCGGCAAACCGTTGCTGCAAAATGTGATCTCCGCGCGGGCAGTTGCGTGCTTTATCGTTTATTGTCAGCACTCGTCACTTTAGCCGTTCATACTCTTTTTCGCACGCCGGGGCCGCCTGAAATGAGACATTCCTGCTTTTTCGTTGCCGTTTCGCTGACGATACTGACACTGTCCGGGTGCCGGATCGAAAGCGGAGGAGGCTCCTCGTCAGCCTTCAACCCGGCCACCAATGTTGATCTGACCTTTTCCAGCTTTGACCTCTCCGAGCAGACCGGCAATACCCTGTTTGCGGATGTCATCCAGGGGGTAGAGCCGGACCCATACGCACCGAATGCCGGAGAAGCCAGAACCGTGGCTGACAGTCTCCGGGCTCAACTGACCCAGTTTGCCGGGCTGACTTACACCGATGAAACGCCACCAGCGCTGAGTTCGGTCAGGAATGCTCTGGATCTGATGCGCAGGGTGATCGGCGAGGGCGACGTCAGGAACTTTCAGGAAGGGCGCCAGTATATCGAGCGCCGGATCGATCAGGGCAAAGCCGGTGAGTACAACAACCGGACCAATCAGGTGCAGGTGCGGTTTACGGACCAGACCGCCTGGATGGAAGGAAAGCCGGCACAAGACTACCAGTGGCAGTACCCCATCGTGAAGTGGGTCTACACCCCGGATTCTTCGAACCGGGTGACCCGAATACTGACCTGGACGCCTGCCGGTTCCTTTCCTGCAGGCTCTACCCGGCCAAGTGCCACCCTGGCCACCCAGTTCAATCCGGTCCGTTTTTCGTCCTCCGGCTACAACGACGACGCACGACTCCGGACCGAGGGAACACTGGTCATTGAGGGCGAACGTGAACTGTCCTTTGTCAGAACCTACGAAGGTCTGAATTCAGACACTCTGATCATTGATGGCACTCAGGCCGGTACCGCCGACAACACCACCGGTGGCCCGGAGTTCTCCTTCGCCGGCAAGACGGTCGACTGCGTGAAGATCGTGCTGGATTACGCCACGCCTGAAGCACAACTGTTCACCTCGCTGGATGAAGCGCCAGGCTCCGAGGGCTACTGTTCCGAAAAAGCAGAAGCAGATCTTGAATTTGCCACCGTACAAACCGGCTTGAGGCCCTGATCGCTCAGGAGAGATCCCAGTTCTGCAGAAAGCCCTTCTTTCGGCAGATCATCCGTTCGTAGGTGGAAATCATGATCGCGGCATGGGGGGCTTTGGTCAGGCGCAGGGTTTCTATCCGACGCTCCAGGCGTTTTACTTCGTCGTAGACCTGCTGCTGGACATGGGTGCGCACACTGTCGTGCTGGTCCAGTCTGACGCGCCGCTGCTCCGGCGGGAGACTCTCGGGCTTTTCCATAATTAACCTCGTCCAATGAGTGTGGAAAACATCCTTATTGACTATTGCCAAGTGTGCCGAACTGTCAGACAAAGTGCAATTGGAATGAACAAGCTTTCACTTTTTTTGGCAGAACCGGCCCACAGGCCTTGGGGCACAACGCCTGAGCTTTTTCATAGATCGATCAGGCGGGCACCAACCTGCGCTGATTTTCCGGCAAAAGCGGAAACTGCTTGCAAACAGTGTAGACGAAGCGGCCCAGAGCCGGTAAATGATGGCCAATGATCGGCAAACCGGTGGTCAGCAGGCTCACCGAAATATCCCGGGCCGGGTCGGCCCAGCACAGCTTGTTAATCAGTCCGATGTGACCGAACGCATACCGGCTTTGCGGCCCCCACAAGCCAACGGGGTTTCCCCCCAGCATCATCCCTGCGCTGAAACGCATGGGCACCAGCATGGTTCGGTCAAGCTGAAGCGAACCGAACTGCTGAATGGCGCGACGAATGGTGAGCTCACTGCAAATACGCTTGCCATTCCAGACGCCGCCGTTGAGCATCATCTGGAAGAACCGCCCCATCTCCTCAGCGGTACCACACAGGTTCCCGGCCGGAATGACCGCTTCCTGAAAACGAGGATCGTTCGTGACTTGTTCCACGGTTCGGATGTCGCCGCCGAGCGCACGATTTACCACCCAGGACACCGGGAACTTCGGACGCGGGCCCGTGGCGTAGTTTCCTGCCAGTTCATGCAGATGCTCCGGGGTAATCCCATAGGTAAACCACTTCATGCCCATCGGCCGGCGCAGGTAGCGGTCCAGATAGTTCTCAATGGAATCACCCGTCACTTTTTCCAGCACCCGCTGCAGCACATACCCACCGGTAATCGCGTGGTAGGCAAGCTTCGCACCATCAACCTCTACCGGCCGTGCTTCGCACAGCAAACGCCAGATTTCGTCCCGGTTCCATAGCACCTCAATGGGCGTCTCCCGGGGAATCGCCGGAATTCCCCCACGATGAGACAGAATCTGATGCACGGTGATTGTCCGCTTGCCATGGCGGGCAAACTCGGGGCAATAGTAAGACACAGGGTCCATAAGGTTGACCAGGCCCTGTTCCGAGAGCATATGCATGAGCAGCGCCGTCACTGCTTTGGAGGCCGAGAAGAAACACACCGGGGTGTCTGTCGTCATTGGAATTTTTGACAGGGAGGGCGGGCCCTCAGGACCGTTGCCCCGGGCATGGCCCAGGGCCCGGTGCAGAACCTGTTCGCCACGGTAGCGCAGAGACAGCTGAATTCCCGGGTGAACCCCGGTGCGATACAGGGATTCAACGCTGCGCCAGACCGTGTCAGGCACTTCTGCATCCAGGTTTACCCGGTCCGGATGCTCCCCGTCAGCGTCCCGGAAGGTGACGGAAGACAAGTCACGGGGAACCTCACAGGTGTGCAGGGCACGGCGGGCAAATCGATGCATGATAACGCCTTGTCAGTCTTGTTATTGATTTACAGGCCACCGGTTTTCAGCCGTTATCAACGGCCGGAAAAGGCGACTATCCCGAACCATTATGTACCCGGGACCCAGGCTGTGCCATGACCACACAGTTCCTGCCCCGCTTTTTGGCCCAATACATCGCTTTATCCGCAGCCGCACACAGGGCATCCAGCGTCTCGCCATGATCCGGAAACACCGCTACTCCAGTGCTGATGGTCAGATGGATCGTCTGACCGGACTCCAGGACCACAGCGTGATCGCTGACGCGCTGACGAAGGCGTTCAGCGGTTTCACCGGCTTCCCGCACGTCCATTTCCGGCAGAATAATCACGAACTCCTCACCCCCAAACCGGCCCAGGGCGTCCACGCTTCGCACGCTTTCCTCAAGCAAGCGGCTGATCGAACACAGAGCCAAATCGCCAGCAGCATGCCCCCAGGTGTCATTAATCTCCTTAAAGTGATCAAAATCGATCCACAACAGAGCCAGTGGTCGCTGGTACCGGCTCGCCCTCGCCAGCTCTTCATCCAGAACCCGGGAACATTCCCGGCGGTTGAGCACGCCCGTCAGAGAATCCCGGGTTGCCATGGCCTCCAGTTCGCATTCCAGCTTCTTGCGGTCCGAAATATCCAGAATGATGCCTTCAAGTACACAGGAACCATCGTCGTCCCATACTCCGCAGCCACGCTCCCAGACCCAGATTTTGCTGCCATCCCGGCGTGTCAGCGCATACTCGACGGAAAACGGCCGGCCCTGTTTCGTGGCGGACGCCACCTCCCGGGCAACCGTGCCCGTATCGCCTGCGTCGATCAGTGCGGCATAACTCGTGATCCGGTTGTGAACCAGCTCATCCGGCCGATAGCCCGTGAGATCCGAACACCCCGCAGATACGAACAGCATGGTCCAGTCCTCATCGGGCAGGCACCGGTACGCCATCCCCGGCAGATTATTCATCAGTACGGAGAGCTGTCGTTCCCGGCGACGCAAGGCCCGGCGCTGGTCCTCCTGAAACGACAGAGAGTTGCGGTCGTTGTTTAACTGGCGCCACATCACCAGAAACAACACCACACCCGTCACAGCCACAAACAGAAAGCCTTTCCAGGTTTGAACCAGCGACAGCTGCCGAGGGTCGGGAAACCAGCGTTCGACGACCTGATCGGAGAAGGTGATCCAGGCCAGCCCCACCCCCAGATACACCAGCGTGACCCACAACGCTCTGCGTAGCGGTCTTCCACTGTCGTTTGGCTGAATTGGTTGCGTGATCTCCGAGCGATCGGACCCCATGGCAATTTCCTGTTGGTACTTCGTGACCCTAAACAAAAAATAGTCAGTTACCGATCACGAGTCGAGAAGGATTTTCAGTTTAAGGTGGCCTGTCCTCCCGGAGGGATGAAGTCACTGCCCGCTCGTGCTTTAATCGCCGGTATGTCAGACCTGAGTTCAAGGAACCCTTATGACGCCCGCGATCATCACCGCCCAGAAGGCACGGGTAGATTTCACCGTTCATGAATATGAACATGACCCGGCTGCCGAAAGCTATGGTGAAGAAGCCGCCGAGAAAACCGGCGCAGACCCCGCCCAAGTGTTCAAGACCCTGGTGGTAAGCCTTGATGGCAAGACACTGGCGGTGGGAATAGTGCCCGTCACCGCGATGCTTGGCCTGAAGCAGATCGCTCGGGCCGCCGGCGCCAAGAAAGCCGCCATGGCAGACAAACTGCTGGTTCAGCGAACCACCGGATACGTCCTGGGCGGAGTCAGCCCACTGGGTCAGAAGAAGCGATTGAAAACGTTTATTGATCAGTCCGCCCAAACCTTCGACACCGTGTTTGTCAGCGCCGGTAAACGGGGCCTGGAAATTGAACTGTCGCCCGAAGACCTGGCACGACTCACTCAGGCCCGATTCGTCGCCTTACAACAGGAATAACCGAGTGAACCACGGCGCAGACCTGCTCCTGATCGGCACGACCCTGCTGCTGGCTCTGGGCGCTCATGCGGTGGGACAGAAGGTGCATGTGCCACGGGTCACGCTCTTGTTGCTGCTCGGGGCTCTGGCAGGCCCAGACCTTCTGGACCTGCTTCCGGACAACGCCGACCAGAGCTTCAGTCTGGTTACCCAGCTAACGCTGGCAATGGTCGGCTTTCTGCTGGGCGAGCGGATGTCCGCCCGGGATCTGAAGCAGGGCAAGGAGGCTCTGATTGTGAGCCTCGCCGTCACCCTGCTGACCGCTGTGGTCGTGATTCTGGCGGTCTGGTGGGTAACGGGTAACCTGCCCGCCGCGTTATTGCTGGGCGGCATTGCAACAGCCACGGCTCCGGCCGCTACTCTGGATGTTATGCGAGAAGCTGGCGCCAACGGGCCTCTGACCCGGCTGGTCTTTCAGGTGGTAGCGATTGATGACGCCTGGGGGGCCATCCTGTTCAGCATTCTGCTGGTGGTGGCTGGTTTGCTGTTGGGTAATGGCGAAGCACTGAGCGGGTCTTCAGCGCTGTTACACGGCGTGGGCGAGGTTGTGGGATCGGTGCTTCTGGGCGTCCTGCTCGGCTTTCCCATGGCCTGGCTGACCGGTCGCCTGCGACCGGGCGAACCCATGTTGCTGGAATCCGCTGGCTTCGTTTTTGTTGCAGCGGGGCTGGCGAGTTGGCTGGGGCTTTCCTATCTGCTTGCCTGTATGAGCCTGGGCATTGTCGTCGCCAACCGGGCCAGACACCATATTCGGCCGTTTCGCTCTATCGAAGGGATCTCTGAGCCGTTTCTGGCTCTGTTCTTTTTCATGGCGGGTTATCAGCTCGACTGGCTATCCCTTCCCGCACTCGGTGCACTGGGCGTCGTCTATGTGCTGGCCCGTCTGACAGGTCGACTGGTCGGCGGCTATCTCGGCGCGGTTTTGGCCGGTTCTCCACCAACAACCCGGCATCGCGTTGGTGCCTGCCTGATGCCTCAGGCGGGTGTGGCGCTGGGGCTCGCACTGGTGGCTACCGAAAGGCTACCGGAGTTGAGTTATATCCTGCCACTGGTGATCGGTGCCACTGTCGTGTTCGAGCTGATCGGCCCGCCGTTGACCCTGATACAACTCCGTAAAGCCGGTGAAACCGGACGGGGTTTCGCACCAGAGCCTGAGGAATAAAAAAACCCGGTCAGCCTGACGCTCACCGGGTTTTCAGGATTCAGGCCGGGCCTGGGGCCCGGCTGCCTGACGGCCTTACTTCACGGATTCCCGAGCATCAGCCAGGATCGTGTTGAGGGTAGCGCTCGGCTGCATGATCTCACACACCTTTTCCATGGGCGCGTGGTAGTAACCACCGATATCTGCCGGATGGCCCTGGACCACGGTCATTTCTTCCAGGATCTTGTCCTTGTTCTCTTCCAGCTGCGCAGACAGCTTGGTGAAGAACTCTTTGAGCTCCTGATCTTCGCTCTGGCTAGCCAGTGCTTCCGCCCAGTAACGAGCCAGATGGAAGTGAGAACCACGGTTATCCAGCTCACCGGTCACGCGTGAGGGCGACTGGTTGTTTTCGAGCAGGCGCTCGGTGGCCTTGTCCAGAGTCTGACCCAACAGGCGAGCCCGCGGGTTATCCTGTTTTTCACCCAGCTCGTCCAGAGACACCGCCGTCGCCAGGAACTCACCCAGGGAATCCCAACGCAGATGGTTCTCCTGAATCAGCTGCTGAACATGCTTTGGAGCTGATCCACCGGCACCGGTCTCATACAGACCACCACCATTCAGCAACGGCACGATGGAGAGCATCTTGGCACTGGTGCCCAGTTCCAGAATCGGGAACAGGTCGGTGAGGTAGTCACGCAGCACGTTACCGGTCACCGAAATAGTATCCAGGCCACGGATCAGACGCTCCATGGTCCAGCGGATAGCACGCACCGGAGACATGATGCGAATATCCAGACCCTCAGTGTCCAGGTCCGCCAGGTAAGTGTTGACCTTCTTGATCAGCTGAGCATCGTGGGCACGCTCATCATCCAGCCAGAATACCGCCGGCATTCCGCTGGAACGGGAGCGGTTCACCGCCAGCTTGACCCAGTCACGAATGGGCAGGTCTTTGGTCTGGCAGGCACGCCAGATATCACCTTCCTCAACATTGTGCTCGGTCAGCACGGTACCGTCTTCCGCAATCACACGGACAACACCGTCTTCCTTC
Source organism: Marinobacter daepoensis DSM 16072 (assembly GCF_000421165.1). GTDB lineage: Bacteria > Pseudomonadota > Gammaproteobacteria > Pseudomonadales > Oleiphilaceae > Marinobacter > Marinobacter daepoensis. The sequence goes on along the minus strand of NZ_ATWI01000010.1, from coordinate 24,710 downwards.
ATCTCGAAGGTCTTGTCGTGGGAGCCGTACTCCTCGGCTTTCTGAGCCATCAGCCCAACGTTGGGCACCGTGCCCATGGTGGTCGGATCAAACGCACCGTGGGTCTTACAGAAGTTGATCACTTCCTGGTAGATGGTGGCGTAGGTGGATTCAGGCATCACCGCTTTGGTGTCTTTCAGCTTGCCGTCGCGGGCCCACATCTTGCCAGAGTTGCGGATCATCGCCGGCATTGACGCATCAACGATCACGTCACTGGGAACGTGCAGGTTGGTGATGCCCTTGACGGAATCCACCATGGCAATCTCAGGACGATGCTCGTAGCACGCGTGCAGGTCTTCCTGAATCTGCTCCTGCTTGGACTCGGGCAGCTGCTTGATCTTCTCGATCACCGAGGACAGACCGTTGTTCGGGTTAACGCCGATCTCCGTGAACAGATCGCCGTACTTGTCGAACAGCTCTTTGTAGAAAACCTTCACCGCGTGACCAAACACGATCGGGTGGGAGATCTTCATCATGGTGGCTTTCACGTGCAGGGAGAACATCACCCCGGTGTTCTCACAATCGGCAATGGCGTCCTCGAAGAACTTCACCAGAGCCTTCTTGCTCATGAACATGCCGTCCAGCACTTCACCTTCAAGCAGCGGCAGCTCAGGCTTGAGTACCGTCTGCTCACCCTGTTTGTTCTCAAACACAATGCGCGCATTGGTCGCCTTGTCCAGCGTCACGGACTGTTCGCTGGAGTAGAAGTCGCCACCGCGCATGTGGGCGACGTGTGTCCGGGAAGCCGGGCTCCACTCACCCATGGAATGCGGGTACTTGCGGGCAAACGCTTTGACCGCGGCCGGGGCACGACGGTCGGAGTTGCCTTCACGCAGCACCGGGTTGACGGCACTGCCCAGTACCTTGCTGTAGCGGGCGTGGATTTCTTTCTCTTCGTCGTTCTCAGGGTGCTCCTTGTACTCCGGCACCTTGTAGCCCTGTGCGTTCAGCTCCTTGATCGCCGCGCGCAGCTGTGGGATCGAGGCTGAAATGTTCGGCAGCTTGATGATGTTGGCGTCCGGATCCTTGGTGTACTCACCCAACTCCGCCAGGGCGTCCGGAACCCGCTGATCTTCCTCAAGGTAGTCCGGGAACCCTGCCAGAATGCGCGCCGCGAGGGAGATATCGCTGGTGTCAAAATCAATGCCAGCCGGCTTGGCGAAGGTTTCCAGGATAGGAAGCAGTGACCGGGTAGCGAGGGCGGGAGCCTCGTCGGTCAATGTGTAGACAATCTTGGCTTTGGATGATGTCATTTTCGTCCTCAGGCTAATGGGTGGGTTCAGGACGGTCATGGCGCGGTCGGGCGTCTTGTGAACGTCCGGGCTGGCCAGTGACTGATTCGGAACTTTTGACAGACCTACTAAGATAGCATTTTTTACAAAACTTTGGTTACGATCTTAGTATAAGAACGGACTTAAAATGCCTGATCTTCGATGACAGGACGATGAAATGGCCGGAATTTACGAAACTTTCTAACATTTGTCAGGAACGCTAGCCGGGCCGCGCCCCTCATTTCTGGCGCGCCAGCCCATATTTTGTCGACAAAATGACTGAAAACCAAAGCTGAGACCGCCCCCGCGATCCCAGCCACACACACCTTGACGCGGTGCAGACCCGGCTTACTCAGGCAACAACGCTGCCAGCTTCAGACACTCCCGGATACTGTCCAGCGCTTCCGGGTTACCCAGAGCATCCCGGTTGTCGGCCTTCCGGGAGCCGTTGATCAGCCGCGCGACGGCCAGCTCCACTTTCTTGCCGCTGCGGGTGTAGGGGATATCTGGTACCTCAACGATATGCCGGGGCACGTGTCTCGGGCTGGCCCCTTCACGAATCCGGGTCCTCAGAGTCTTCGCCAGCTCGTCAGTGACGCAGAGGCCTTCGGCGGGAACCACCAACAGCACCACTTCCACATCACCGTCAATCTGGCGGCCAACCACCAGGCTGTCTTTGACATCGGCAATGGTCTCCACCTGCCGGTAGATTTCTGCGGTTCCAATACGGACACCGCCGGGATTGAGCGTCGCGTCGGAGCGGCCATAGATGATGGCGCCACCGTGTTCGGTGAATTCGATAAAGTCGCCATGGGCCCAGACACCGGGGAAGGTGTTGAAATAGGCTTCCCGGTACCGTTCGTTACCGGCATCCTGCCAGAAACTCACCGGCATGGACGGTAACGGCTGGCGGCACACCAGCTCGCCCCGGCCTTCGCTCACCGGCTGTCCGTCATCGCCGTAGGCCACTGCATCCACGCCCAGCAGACGACACTGGATCTCCCCCCGGCGTACCGGCAGCAGCGGGGTGGCTCCCACAAAGCAGCCACAGATATCGGTGCCACCGGCAATGGAACCCAGCAGTGTATGGGGGGCGCCGTCGGTGTACATCCAGTCATAATCTTCCGGCAGCAGCGGGGAACCGGTGGAAAACACCACCCGCAAGTGGCTCTGGTCCAGAGTTCGGGCCGGTTTCAGGCCGGCTTTGCGACAACCGGCAATAAAACGGGCACTGGTGCCGTAATGGGTGACTCGCTCTTCCGCCACGGTTTGCCAGAGGGCATTCAGGTCCGGGTAACCCGGGGAACCGTCCACGGTAATCACGGCCGCGCCGGTCATCAACGCCGACGCCTGCCAGTTCCACATCATCCAGCCACAGGTGGTGAAGTACAGGAACCGGTCCCCCGGGCCGATATCCCCATGCAGTATCAGCTCCTTGGCATGGTTGACCAGCAACCCGGCGGTGCCATGCACGATGCACTTGGGTTTGCCGGTGGTTCCGGAGGAATACAGAATGTAAACCGGATGATCAGGAGCCACCGGCGTATACGAGGGGGCCTGACCACAGCCGAAGGCAATAGCGTCATCCCAGGTGGTTACCAGTTCACCCGGAATCGGGGCTTCCTCCGGCAGTTGCGCGATGCTAACCACCACTTTCAGGGAAGGCAGGCCGGCAATCAGGTCGGCGAAATCATTCTGACGGGAAAAGACCTTGCCGCCGTAGCCATAGCCATTAACGACAATCAGGGCAGTCGGCTCGATCTGGCCGAAACGGTCATTGATGGCGCCAATACCGAAATCCGGGGAAGCCGAGCTCCATATAGCCCCCAGACTGGTCGCCGCCAGCATCCCAACCATGGCCTCGTAACCATTGGTCACCACGCCAGCAACACGGTCACCTTTGGCAATGCCCCGGCTGCGCAGGAAGGCTTCCAGAGCGCCAGTATCGGCTTTCAGCTCGGCATAGGTCTTGCGCAACACCGGGCGGGTTTCACAATAGGCCACCACCGCCTCGCGATTCGCCTGATCGCCGTCTGCCGGCTGCAACAGGTTAGCGGCGAAGTTCAGGGTCATGCCCGGGAACCAGTCGGCACCGGGCATCTCCCGATTGCCCAGCACCCGCTTGGCTGGCGTTTCACAAACCAGGCCGCAGTAGTCCCAGACCTTTTGCCAGAAGGTCTCCAGTTCGGTCACGGACCATTGGTGCAGAGCGTGATAGTCAGCAAACGGGCCAAAGCCCTGCTGCTCCAGCCAGGCCTTGAACCGGCCCATGCGGGAATGAGTGAGGGTATCCTCGTCCGGAGTCCAGACCACCGGTGATTGTTCTGTATTGCTCATCCGTCTCTCCATCAATTACTGCATGTGCCAGCCGTGACTGACCACGATCGACTGGCCGGTCAGGGCGGCAGAGGGGAACGCAGCCAGGTGTACCGCCAGCTCCGATACATCCTCAAGGGTGGTGAATTCACCGTCTACCGTATTCTTGAGCATGACGTTACGAATGACTTCTTCTTCAGAAATGCCCAGCTCTTTGGCCTGTTCCGGAATCTGCCGATCTACCAGCGGCGTGCGCACAAAGCCGGGACAGATGATGTTGCTGCGCACACCATGCTCTGCCCCTTCTTTTGCCACCGCCCGACACAACCCGAGCATGCCATGTTTGGCTGCCACGTAGGGCGCCTTGAGCGGAGAGGCTTCCACCGAGTGTACCGAGCCCATATAGAGCATGGTACCCGCGCCCTGGGTGTACATCTGTCGCAGCGCGGCGCGTGTAACCAGAAACGCCCCGTCCAGGTGCACGTTCATCACCTTACGCCAGTCGGCGAACGTCAGTTTGTGCACGGGGTCTATGTGCTGGATACCCGCGTTGGCCAGGGCAACGTCCAGTTGCCCCCACTGCTCAACAATGGCCTCTACGCCTTGTTCGACCGCTTGCTCATCGGTGACATCCATGGCCAGGGCGATGGCGGTTCCTCCTGCCTTTTCAATGGCGGCCACGGTATCAGCGGCACTTTCCAGCGTCAGGTCGGCCACCGCCACCCGCGCGCCTTCACGCGCGAAATGTTCGGCAATGGCCCGGCCAATGCCCCGGCCAGCGCCGGTAATCAGAGCAACTTGATTGCGAAGACGCATGGTCTCACTCTCCTTGCAGATTGAAACGTGTTACGGGAATCGAACGAAGGGCCTGGTCAGGACCCTCCGTAAACTTCGTTCGGCAGCCAGGTGGCCAGGGGTTCGAACCAGAACACCAGTGCCAGCGCCAGCAACTGAAGCGCAATGAACGGCAAGACCCCCAGATAGATGTGCCGAGTGGTAATGCCCGGAGGGCAGACACCCTTTATATAAAACAGAGAAAACCCAACCGGCGGCGTCAGGAAAGACGTCTGGAGGCAGATGGCAAACATGATGGCGAACCAGACCGGCTCTACCCCCATCTTGAACAGCACCGGCGCCACCAGAGGCAGGATAATCAGCGTGATTTCCACCCAATCCAGAAAGAACCCCAGAAGGAAGGTGATAAACAACACCGTCAGGAGCACGCCCGTCGTGCCAAACGGCAAGCCGGTGATCGCACTTTCGATTACCTCATCGCCCCCCAGCCCACGCAGGACCGAAGCAAACACCGTCGCACCAATGAAGATGCCAAAGATAAAGGCCGATGTCCGGCTGGTCTGATACAGCGACTCTTTCAGCGTCGCCATATCCAGCCGCTTGCTGACAAAGGCCATCAGCATGGCCCCACCGGCACCAACCGCCGACGCTTCGGTGGTGGTGGCCACCCCGAAAAAGATTGACCCAAGGACCGCAATAATCAGGGCCATTGGTGGCAACACCGCCTTGAGAACGTCCAGCCAGGCCCGCGCATCAAGTGGTGTTCGATCTTTCGGGGCCGGGGCCAGGTCTTTTTTCAGGAACGAGGCGATGAGAATGTACAGGATGTACAGAACCCCCAGCATGATGCCCGGGATCAGCGCCCCCATGAACAACTTGCCAACCGACGCGTCTGACGTTCCCAGCCGGTCCGCCATCAACACCAGCATGATGCTTGGCGGCACCAGAATGCCCAGGGTTCCGACCGAACACGCCGTGCCCACCGCCAGGGATTTGTTGTACTGGGCTTGCATCATCGGCCCCAGAGACAACATGCCCAGCAACACCACCGAGGCACCCACAATACCGGTGGAAGCAGCCAGCAGCACACCCACAATGACCACCGTGATCGCATACCCGCCACGCAGAGGGCCAAGCACCCGAACCAGGCTGTGCATCAGTTTTTCAGCGATACCGGAGCGGTCCAGCATAATGCCCATGAAAATAAACATGGGCAGCGCCACCATCAATTCGTTGGCGACAATGCCATAGATTCTGGCATCAAGTACCCCCATGGTCCCCTGCCAGGTAAACCACAGGGAGGAGTCAAAATATTCCACCATAACGTGCCCGACAATGGCGAACACCAGGCCAATCCCTGCCAGTGACCAGGCAACCGGGAACCCCAGTAACAGGAGCACCATGAAGCTGGCGAACATGGCGATAACAAGAATCGCTTCTACACCCATGACGTCTGCCTCATTGATCAGGGATTGGGATGGCCGGCAGACCGGCGATCATCGTTGGGAGGAACCACCGCCCGGGGAAACCCGAACAGAAAGGTGGCGCAGCGCAGAAGCCTTGAGAACAGCGCAATCATGACGAAAATCAGCCCCAGGGGCAGCATGCTCTTGAAGATAAACCGGTACGGCAAACCACTGGGGGCCTGGGACCGCTCCTGGTAGATCCAGGCTTTCCAGGCATAGGGCACCAGCACCTCAACCATCAGGTAAATGACCGGCAACGCCAGCAGGGCAATCCCCATCAGTTCAATGCTGGCCTGGACACGGGGCGAAAACTTTTCTTTCAGCACATCCACCCGCACATGATCGTCACGCACAACGGCGTACCCCAGCGTCAGCATGGTGGCCGTGCCGAACAGATGCCACGACAATTCTTCCAGGGCAATGGACCCCTGGGACAGCACATAACGGGAAAATACATTGATCAGCACCACCACCAGCACGCCGATCCACAGCCATGAACCCAGGCGGCCGACGGCCACCACCAGCCGGTCCAGCCGCCAGGCCAGCGCATTGGTGGGCAACAACGCCTCGTCGGGGGCCGGGGACTGCTCATCCCCGGATACATTGGTATCAGTCACAACAACCTCGAATAGTCCGGATGCCAGGAGAAGGCAGGCAGCCAAACAACGCCGCCTGCCACGATCATCATCCGCTGATCAGTCGTACTGGTAGAAGTCTCTGGGCAGGTAGCCCTTGGAGTGCCAGATGGAATGATGTTCCATGAATTCCCGCTGACTGGTCAGGACGCGCTTGAACATGTCGTCCTCGGCAGCGATTTCATCCAGAACCTCGTTGGTCACCTTTTGCAGCTCCCGCAGAACCGGCTCGGGCAGAGTCTGCGCGGTCACCCCTTCCTTCTCGTAGTCACGCAATGCCGTCGGCTGAGCCCATTCACTCTGGGCAAAACCTTTGAGGGTGGCGGATTCACAACCCATCTCGATCAAAGCACGGGTTTCGGGTTTGAGTTTTTCCCAGGTGTCCTTGTTCACCAGGAGGTGTGACGTGGTCAGGGTCTGGTGCCAGCCTGGCATGATGTAGTTCTTGATGATCTGGTCCAGGCCCAGCATCTTGTCGATCGCCGGCTGAGAGAACTCCGTGGCATCAATGGTTTTGCGCTCAAGAGCCTGATAGATCTCACCGCCGGGCACCATGGTGACAGACGCGCCCAGTTTCTCCAGTACCTTGCCGCCAATACCGGCAAACCGGATTTTCAGGCCGTCAAAGTCATCCATGCCCTTAATGGGCTGTGCAAACCAGCCGGCTCCCTCCGGGCCGATGATGGAACACAGCATCGGGTGAATGTTGCGCTCAGCGTAGATTTCCTCAAGCAGCTCACGGCCATCGCCCTCGTAATACCAGGCAAGGTAGGCGGGCGGCTCCAGATTAAACGGCGCACCGGAGTACAGGGGCAGGGACGGAATCGTGCCCTGGTCGTAGCCTACCCAGGTGTAGCCCGCCGGGTACTTGCCACTTCCCACTGCGTCCATGATTTCAAACGGAGGCACCAGCTCACCCGGCTCGTAGTAACGCAACTGGATATCCCCACCGGAGATCGCCTTGAGATTTTCTGTCAGATGCTTGACCGGGGTGGTCAGGCCCACCAGGTGGGAAGGAAAGGCCAAAGGAACCTGCCAGCGTACTTTCTCGGCGGCCACGGCGTCCGCACTTGCCAGGCCACCGGTGATCATGGCAGCGGCGGTAAATCCATAGGTCAGTTTTGAAAGCTTATGCTTGATCGACATGAAGTGATCCTTTTTGTTGTTGTCGTAAAGCCTCCGGTTCGTTGCCGGCAGGCCACGCCTGAATCTGATCAGACAACGCAGGAAACCAAAGCTGCACAGGTTTGGGTCCAACGGGCTTACGCCAGCCTTGTTTTCATACATTGTTCTGACGTCCTGCACCCGGGCTTAAAGCAGACACCATGCCATAGAAAATAAAACCTTACATTTCAATGAAATACGAAAAAAACCCTCCACCAGAAAAAGACCGCCGTCCGGATTTCAAGACACTTAAAGACAATGGTCGTAGGTAACTGTACGGACAACAGGACACCTGACCGGGATTCAGGACAGTCTGGCCAGTTTTTCGTAGAGTACCGAACGGGAAATCCCCAGCAGTCGTGCCGCTTTAGTGCGATTGCCCCGACAGGTCACCAGGGCTTCCTCAATGGCCTGGGCCTCAGCCTCCGCCACAATCCGGGCCAGAGGACGTACCGGCCTGGCTGGTGAGGGCGACATCAGCCGCTGGCCACCCCGAGGCAGCACCTTGAAAATGGCATCCGCATCAAGCAGCTCGCCTTCTTCGCTCATGGTGAGCGCCCGCTCCAGGACGTTCCGCAACTCACGGATGTTGCCCGGCCAGTCATAACTGCCCAACGCCGCCACGCCAGCATCGGTAATGTCGCCACGCAACTCCTGACCCTCACAGATTTCTCCCAGCAGGGCCTCACACAGCACCCCCAGATCTGCCAATCGGTCTCGCAGGGGCGGAATATTGATCTCCAGCACGTTCAGGCGGTAATAAAGATCGGAGCGAAAGCTTCCCTCGGCAATCATGGCTTCCAGATTGCGGCTGGTCGCCGCAATCACCCGGACATCCACCATGGCCACCTTGTTCGATCCCAGCGGTTCAATCTCGCCTTCCTGCAAAGCCCGCAATAATTTAGCCTGCAGCGGCAAGGGCATATCCCCCACCTCATCCAGGAAAAGTGTGCCACCGTTGGCCAGCTGGAACTTGCCTTCTCGGGTGCGGCGGTCAGCGCCGGTGTATGCCCCCGGAGCCACACCGAAAAACTCGGCTTCCAGCAGGTTTTCTGGCACCGCCGCCACATTGACGCCGACAAAGGGGTGGTTGGCACGCGGCGAGACCGCATGGATGGCCTGGGCCAGAACTTCCTTACCGGTGCCGGTCTCCCCAAGCAGCAAAACCGGCATGTCACGCCCGGCAGCCAGGCGCGCCCGACGTTTGACTTCCAGTGCTGCGGGGCTTCCTCCGACAAAATCGCCCAGACTGTATCGCGTGCCCCGGGCTTTCTTGGCCAGAGCCTTACGGGCAGCGGCGAGGTCCCTGTGCAGGCGCCGGTATTTAGCCACCAGAGGCGTCAGCGGCTGCAGATCGTCATACAGCACAAACGCCACTGCCCCCACAATGCCACCCTGTTCGTCATAGTAGGGCAGGCGGGTAACTACCAGCTGCTGCCGGTTGTGCTCCATGATGTCCAGCAACAGGGGCTTACCGGTTTCCACAACCTCCGGCATCCGGGTCTGGGGAATCACCTTGCGCACCGGCTTGCCAATGGCATGGGAAGGATCTACCAGCCCGAGCAACTGAGAGTAACTGCTGTTGATCCAGGTGATCATGGCATCCCGGTCAACGGCAATGGCGCCCGCACTGGCTTCCTCAAACATGGGGAAAAGGGCTTCAATCAGGTCACGGGTCAGACCGCTTTTGTTCTTGTTGGCAAACAACTCGCTCATAGTCCGCGCGCTCACGGGTGGGGATGGTTTCATGATGTGTCCTTGGGCGTCCGGATTTCCGGACGCCGTCACCAGAGTATAGGAAGCCCCCGGACCGGGGGCAATCCCGCTCGGCCAGCATCAAGCCAGCGGCCCGGCGGTTCAGTCGGGGATGCGAAGCTGAGAGCCGGTAAAGATAATCCGGTCTGTCTCCGCTGGCGCCGGTTGTATCGCGGGCAGATGCGCCTCGCTCAGGGGAGTCGCCAGGCTGGCCCGGGGAATGGGACGCACCACCTGGCTCGGCGGCAACGGTTGCTTTTCCGTCAAATGAGCCCAGATCAGGTCCAACGCCTGGAAATAGTAGTAATGCAGAGGCACATAACGATCCCCTACGCCCGGAAGGCCGTTAAGCACATCCAGATGATGGGCGTTCAGGATCTCGTAGTATCGTAACTGACTGTGCCTGCCTTCCACTCGCTGGTTGAGACCAACGTAGGGGCGGGAGGTGTGATTGATGGGAAGTACGGCATCCGCCCGCCCGGTCACAAACACCGCCGGTTTCCGCTGCAGGTTGCCTGAGGCCCGGATGGCAGCGACGCCACCGGCCATGGCATCCGACAGCTCGGCCTGAGCGCCCGTCAGAGCGGTTCCGGTTACCACATCCTCACCGTCGGCCAGGCTTTTCAGGCACAACAAGGCATCCAGGCCATAATCCACCTGGCTAGAACTGGGCGACGCACTGATGGCGAGGTTCGTCGGCTGCCCCTCGGCGTTATCGTAAACCAGATTCACACCCGCCGTCGGCGGAATGCCATTACTGACCGCAAAGAGCGCGGCTTCTGCGGCTGGTGCCAGGGGCACAACCGCGCCGGCACTGTCTGTTGCCGCCAGGCTCAGTCCACACACACGATCCTCAACCCCCGCCCGGGCATAAGCGTTGGCGTAGGTCATGGAAATACTTTGAGCTACAGCCAGGCCAAAGTGCAGGGGGGCCAACAGATTCTGCTCCGGCTGCACACCGTACACGTTATTGAGAATGCGCTGAGCATCGGTGGCCCAATCATCCGGCGTGGCACCCGAGACCAGGCCTTTGTTGAACAGGGAGTGACAGATGTTAAGGCCGGTTTCCGGGGGGTTGAACACCGCATTCAGGGGGGCACTGTCCCGGTTCAGCGATGTCTGGTTAGCGCAACCCTGATACACCGCCAGCGCAGTGGTGTAATCCAGCAGGCTCCGGCTGTGATCGGCAATGACCGGACCATCGCCCTGACGAATGGTGAACCCCCGGTCCACAGCCGGATTAACGTTCGGTTCCGACACCGCCACACCATCAATCAGGCCCCGGTCATCCTGTTCGGCGGCCCTCACCGACGCGCCGCCCCCGTTGGAGACACTCGAGGCAATCACCAGCGTGTTGCGCGGCGTGATGGTACGAAGAGTATTGCCATTGCCCAGTTCTCGGCCATAAAGCGTATTCAGCACATAGAATCCGAACTCAATGGACTGCAACACCTGCTGGCCCCAGTCCGATTCTGGGTTTTGCCTGGAGTGAGCATGTTTCCACGCAAAGCGGTCTGGCCACTGACTGTTGAAACGCTCTCGCTGATCCGGGGCCAGATCTGCCAGAAACAGGGCCTCATCGGCCAACCCCGTCAACGTACCCGTCACCGTCTGGCCGGTATTGGTCGCGAGGTTGTGGGCACCGGTGCCCGTACCTTTATCGGTGTAGACCACCGTGCAACCTTTCTTCAGCCCCCACTCACCCGCAGTGCCGATGGCTCCGTAGATGCCGCGAGATCCGGAGGACGGTGCCGTCACCATGCATGGAAACTCCGGATCAAACGCATCCGGGACCTGAGCCATCACGGTTACCGGTACCGTGGTGCCCGGCACGACCATACGGGCGATGAATTCCCGGCCCGGAATTCGGTCACCGGGGTTCCCCACCGCCGGTCCAAACAGGTGACCGTACCCACCACCGGGTGACGTATCCACCAGAGCCCGATAGTTATTGTAAATCGCCAGTCGGCGCAACTCCGCTGCCGTCGGGGCCAGCGGGTCTGTGAAGGCCGGCGCCGTGGCGCTGGCCAGGCCGGCCGCGCCAAGACCTGCGGTCAGAAGATCATCCGACTGACCGTCATAATCCTGATGTTGGATATTGCCGATCACAAAGTCTGGCCGGGTATTGAATACCTCATCGGCGTTGCAGGCGGTGAGGGCAACCGACGTGACACCCATCAGGGTGCTGAGCAGTGCTGGTTTCATGATCAATCCTTGTTTGTTGTTGTTAAGTTCACCCCAGAGATGGGGCACCAGAGTCCTAGCGGATCCTGTGCCAACAAACCAAACGATTGAATTAGCTAATAAAACCAGTACTCACGGCCGACAGGGCACTGGTGAATCCGGAATTCCGGACACCCTGAGGAAAGGCCATGAGCTGCCAGCGATTGCGGGGCGCATCCGGGAAGCACACCGTCCGGTTCACCGGACGCCGTTCGGAAAACCAGACAACTGCTGACCACAGGGGTACCGGAACCGCCACGTCGGGAAGAAAACACCGAAGCTCAGCCAAGACGAATGAACGGCAACAGGCTTATGCCAATGATCACCACAATGGCCAGGCAAGCCGCCAGAGTCCGCAACGGATAACGACGAAACATGGAGCCAACACCACCAATGTCCCCCCGGGCAAGCCCCTGCTCATAGGCCTGGCGCTGGGTTTCGAAACGCTGTTGCTGATAGGCATCAAGCAGCGCCCGCGCCCGCCGGGCTTCCTCGTCGTCGTTAACCCAGAAGCCGCCCATGCTGATGCCCCAGCGGCTGGGCGGCGTTTCGTAATAACGCACCTCGTGCTCATCGAACAGGGCACGGATGTCGTCAGCCTCGTCGTCAGGTACATGGCGCAGATTCATCAGATGGTGGGGCATAACGCTTTCCGGCTGGCCTCGTTCACAGTAATGGCTATATCCTAGCAGGAAAGCAGGGGAGCCCCTGAACACTCCCTTCACTGACCCAATGCACAGGATTCTGCATGAGCCAACACCCCCTTCGTCTGTTGCTGGATTTTGATGAACGAATCCAGCGGGACAGGGACCAAAGCCCCGCTTTCCTTCACCGCCGGGACCGGCGCTTCGCACTGGATTGCCAGGCCCGTGGCGACCAACCTGATGCCGCCACCTGGCTTGCCCACATGGATCGTCTCAGCGGCCCAGGCACCCGCAACGATGCCGCTACCCGCACACTCCGGCAATGGCGGCGGATTAACAGCGGCTTTGCTCTGACCGGGGCCCTGTTTGGCGTATTTACCATGTCCGGGCTGTTGTTCTTTGAAGGCGCGTCCCGCATCAACGTGACCCTTTTTCTGGCGTTTGTCGCCCTGCAAAATCTGCTGGCCCTGGCCACCACAACCCAGTCCCTGGCCGGTTGGCAACCCTGGCGATGGCTGCTCCGTCGACTAAACCTTCAGCCAGGCAGCCCCGCAATCGCACCACTGCATCCCCTGATGATGGCCAAAGCCGCTCACCTGGGCGGCTCCACCTTTGCTCTGACCGGGCTCATGACGCTACTGGTGATGCTGGTGGTTCAGGATCTTGCTTTCGGCTGGAGCACCACACTGGACACCGCCGCCGCTCGCTATCACGCGGTCGTAAGCGCGCTTGCAACCCCTTGGCAAAGCCTGTGGCCCGCCGCGGCTCCCTCTCTGGAGCTGATCGAGGCCACCCGGTTCTTCCGGGCAGCTCCGGGCGCCTCAGGCATCGACCCCGCCCAATGGGGGCACTGGTGGCCATTCATCGTCATGTTGTGGATAACCTGGGTGTTTCTGCCAAGGCTGCTGCTCCTGGCCTTCAGCCATTGGGCCCTTCACCACAAAGCCCGACAACTGCTGACACGCCACCCAGGCATGCAAACCCTGCACTACCGCATGGAGACCCCGACACTCGACACCGGCAATCAGCACAACGACGCACACGATTTACCCGACACGCGGACCCGCTCTCACCCTGAGACCCTGCCGGACAGCCGCCAGCTCATCCAATGGGCAGGCGCTGGCGAGCCAGAGTTGCCGACCCTGTTATCCGGGCCCCAGACGCTCCGGTTCCGGGCCGGGGGCCGGGCTACCCTGGCCGATGATGAAAGGGTACTGCAAAGCATTGGCAAAGCACTGACCGAAGAGCCTTCCCCCGTTGTGCTTCTGGTCACCCGCAGCTGGGAGCCTCCGACCGGCGAACTGTTCGATTTTCTTGAACAGGCCAAAGCCCAGTGGCCAGACTCGACGCAGGTGGCGATCCTGCCTCTGGCCACCAACGCCAGCGAGCAACCCGCCGCCCATCTGTTGCAACCCTGGCTCCGTTTTGCAGAGAGACTGCCGGCCGGTTTTGCCCGCATCGTCCGGATACCGGAAGCGCCGGACACCCAACGTGTGGGTGAGGGAGGAGCACTATGACGTCCGCCCCCATGTTTGCCGTGGTCGGCCACCCCAACAAAGGCAAATCCAGCGTGGTAGCGACGCTGTCGCAGAACGATGCCATCGCCATAGCGCTGGAACCCGGAACCACCCGGACCCGGCAGGCCTACCCGCTGAAAGTCGACGGCCGCACCCTGTATACCCTGGTAGACACCCCGGGGTTTCAGCGGCCAAGGAGGGTACTGCAGTGGCTGCAGGCCCATAGTCTGTCGGCATCGGACCACCCGGACACCGTCAGAGCATTCGTCACTCAGCATCAGGGGGATGGCCGCTTTGTCGATGAATGTGAGCTGCTTGCCCCCATTCTGGACGGCGCTGGCATTATCTATGTTGTGGATGGCTCGGTCCCATACAGCCCCGAACATGAGGCGGAGATGACCATCCTGCGCTGGACGGGCCGCCCCAGCCTGGCCCTGATCAACAGCATCGGTCCTGATGACCATAGCGATACCTGGCAAGCTGCACTTGGCCAGTTCTTTCAGGTTGTCCGCAAGTTCGATGCCGTTCGCGCCCCGTTCGATCAACATCTGAGCCTGCTCAAAGCCTTTGGGCAGCTCGAACCAGATTGGGAGCAACCGCTGGAACACGCCACTCGGCTACTGGCTGAGCAGCGCAGACAACACCAGCATCACGCCGCCCGACTGATCGCCGATGCACTTGAAGAGCTGATGTCCCATCAGGAAACGCGATCCCTGACCCTCAACCAGGTAACCAGCCTCAGTGATGAGAGCCTGGCCGATACTCTGAGGGAGCGCTGGTATGAGCGCCAGAGGCAACGGGAGCAAACCCTCCGGCTCCGTATTGAACACCTCTACCAACATCAGCAAATTCAGCGCCAGGAAGCGGAGCTGGAATGGGCCAGTGATCACGATCTGTTCTCTGAAGACACCCGGAAACACTGGGCCGTCAGCCGGAAATACCTGGCCACGGCCGGGTTTGGGGCCGGTGCCGTGGGGGGCGCAGGCATTGATGCTGTCACACTGGGCTCTTCCCTCGGAACCGGCGCGCTGGTGGGTGGCATCATTGGCGCCGCAGGCAGTTACTTTTACGGCGATCGTCTGGTGCTGCCAGCGCTCAGCATCGGCCCTCTGAAAGACGGCCTGAAAACCGCCCGCTTCGGCCCGGTGCAGGATGCCCAGTTCGGCTATGTGGTGCTCGGCCGGGCCGTTGACCACTGGTGGCATGTCAGTCATCGGAACCACGCCGGCCGGGACCTGCTCGAACTGGAACCGGCAGATCATCACTGGCTGGCGACGCTGGACAAAACCAGCCGCCGGGCCATTCAGCGCGCCTTGGACCGCTGCCGGAAACAGAAGCCCCTGAATCACGCCCAGCGGGAAGACCTGATCGCGGCCATCGAGCACTCAATGGCCGCTTACAGCGACTGGCGGTTGAACCGGGCATGAACGCCATGTTTATACTGTAGGGCTATTCCATCACAAAATGAGGAATGCGAATGAAAATCGTACGAGTGCAAGACATCATTGGTACCGAACGCGAAGTTCACGGACCGGGCTGGACCAGCCGCCGCATGCTGCTCAAGAAAGACGGCATGGGTTTCTCGTTCCACGAAACCATCATTCCTGCCGGCGCCGAGCTCAATCTCTGGTACAAGCATCACCTGGAAGCCGTGTACTGTGTTGCTGGCAACGGCACCATTACCGACAAAGCCACCGGTGAAACCCACGAGATTACCGATGGCACCCTGTACGCACTCGACCAGCATGACCAGCACACCCTCCGGGGCGGCACCGAAGACATGCGCCTGATCTGCGCGTTCAACCCGCCGGTCACCGGCCGTGAAGTTCACGACGAGGATGGCGCCTACCTGCCAGACACCAGCGAAGACTGACTCCCGTGACCGTGGCAATCCATCCCACTGCCACCACATCGCCACCGCCAGCAAGATTGCTGCCGGTGGCGATCTTGCTTTGGCTGGCAGGTGTTTATCTGCGTATTCCGGTACTGGTGGCCCCGGCGTTGGCGCCGTTCATCAGTGAGGATCTGGCGCTGTCCCAGACCCTGACCGGGGCGCTGACCACTCTGCCTATTCTGATGCTCGCTATCGGCGCCATGCCTGGCTCGCTGGCCATCTCCCGTCTCGGCCCCAGGAACACCCTGGCTCTGGCCATGGTCATTATGGTGCTCGGCTCTGCAGGCCGAGGCCTGGTGCCCGATACCCTGACCCTGATGATCACCAGTGCCGTTATGGGACTGGGCGTCGCCATGATGCAACCCGCTCTTCCAGCGCTACTACCACGCTGGTTGCAACCCCATCACATCGCGCTGGGGTCCGCCATTTACATGAATGGCCTGTTGATGGGTGAGTTCATAGGTGCCGGCATTACCCTGCCACTGGTCATGCCCCTGTTTGATCACAGCTGGCGCGCCACCCTGATCGCCTGGTCTTTACCCGCGTTGCTGGTCGCCGCCGCCCTGTATCTGCCCAAACGGGATTACGCACCGCCTGCCCGCAAGGGCGCCTGGTTACCCGACTGGAAAAACCCACTGACGCTCCGTCTTGGCCTGCTTCTGGGGTTATCCGGCTCCATGTTCTTCGGTCTGAACGCGTATATGGGTAACCTTCTGGAGCAGCAAGGCCAGTTCGACCGGCTCTCGGAGGCCCTGTTCTGGTTCAACGTCGCTCAGGTAGCAGCGTCACTGATCATGCTGAAAATGGCCCGCGTCTGGATTGGTCGGCGCAGTGCCATCGTCGCGCTCGCGTGCCTGAGTATTACCGGGACGCTGGGCACTCTGATGCTTGATGGCTGGTGGTCCATTGCCAGCGCCACGTTCATGAGCTGTGTCGCCGGCATGTTGCTGATTGTGCTGGTTGCCCTGCCACCCTTGCTGGTCGCCCCATCGGAAACCGGCCGACTGTCTGCAGGCACCTTTCTGGTGGGTTATGCCATGGCGTTCTCCGTTCCCATGCTGGGGGGCGTCATCTCCGACTGGACGGGGGATACCCGCCACGCCATCATGACCATGATCGCCTACAGCCTGCTGGTTCTCCCCCTGGCCTTTACTCTGGACCTGGAACGAAAAAAGGATCAGCCCGAAGGCTGATCCCTGTTCGCCACACCGGCCTGACCGTCAGAGGTAATAGTCTTTCAACGGCGGAAACCCGTTGAACTCGATGGCGCTATAGGTCGTGGTATAGGCTCCTGTCGACAACCAATACATCCGATCACCAATGGCGAGATTCAGCGGCAGCGGGTACTTGTGATGCTCGTACATGATGTCGGCGCTGTCGCAGGTTGGCCCGGCAATCACACAGTCCTCACCTTCACCGGTTTTCTCGGTCCAGATCGGGAACTTGATGGACTCATCCAGCGTTTCAATCAGCCCCGAAAATTTGCCGACATCGGTGAACACCCAGCGGTGCAGGGCCGTGCGGGATTTTCGGGAAATCAACACCACCTCACTCACCAACACCCCGGCGTTGGCAATCAGCGACCGGCCCGGCTCGATGATGATCTCCGGCAGTTCATCGCCAAAGTCCTCCTGGAGAAAACGGGCAATCTCCTCCGCGTACACCCCCAGCTCGTTCGTGCGAGTGATGTAATTGGCCGGGAAACCGCCCCCCATGTTGATCATCTTCAGTTCGATGCCGTCTTCTTCCTTCAGGCGCTCGAAAATCACCTTCACCTTATTCAACGCCGCATCCCAGGCACCGATTTCCCGCTGCTGGGAACCAACGTGAAACGACACACCGTAGGGCACCAGGCCCAGATCCCGCGCCAGGATCAGAAGGTCCATCGCCATGTCGGTCTGGCAGCCGAATTTTCGTGACAGGGGCCAGTCTGCGGTCAAGGTGCCTTCGGTCAGGATACGCACGTACACCTTCGAGCCCGGCGCGGCCTTGGCGATGTTGCGCAGATCCGCCTCGGAATCGGTGGCGTACAGGCGCACCCCCTTTTCATAAAAGGTGCGGATGTCTTTGGCCTTTTTGATGGTGTTGCCGTAACTGATCCGGTCACCGGTAACACCCAATGCCATCACCTTGTCCAGCTCATACACCGATGCGATGTCAAAATTCGCACCTCTGTCCCGCAACAGCGTCAGAATCTGAGGCGCAGGATTGGCTTTCACCGCGTAGTAGACCTTGGCGTAAGGAAAGCCTTCCACCAGCTCCTGATACTGACGGTCAATGGTCTGTGTGTCGATCACCACAAACGGGGTCTCCTTGCCATCGGCAAAGTCCTTGATCCGCTTGAACGTATCAGCAGTGTAGTAGTCGGAAATATCGGCGTTGGGGGTCTGGAGCATGGGCGGCGCATCCCTCCGTGGGGCAAACGGCCATAGATAAGGCGCCGCAGCCTCGCTGCAGCGCCCGTTTGATTGCGCGATATTCAGGCTTTTTTCTGAACCCCGCAAATGCGCAGTTATACCCATGAAATCCATGCACCGGGCCGGCCAGGCTGACAAGCGCTAATCGCTGCCCGAATTGACGCATCTCATGGTCAACCAACATATAATTGATAATAATTCGTATTACACATTCAATTTAAGGATACCCGATGAAACAGTCTCTGATTCTCTCTGTCGCAGCCCTGATGTTCTCCCTCCCCCTGGCCGCCGAGGCCGACGACGACTACAAGCATTTTAAGGGTGAACCATCCCAAACCCTTGAGCAGGCCGTTGCCAATCTCTCGACGTATAACCGGCGCCTGGAGACCGCATTGTCTGGCGAACTCACACCGGAAGCCATGAATGAGGTTCACCAACTGACCTACACACTGGAGAATGCACTGGGGAAACTGGACGACGAACTGGAAGATATTGCCGAACGCCTGGAAAAGGTGCACAAGGCCTCCGAGCGAGCCGATCCGGGCACCGTCAAACGGCAGGGGAGTGTGTATCTGGAAAAAAGCCGCGTTCTGCTTCAGTGAGCCGGGCGTTTTTTCACACCTTGCTGAGCCTGGGCGGTCAACGGGTCTTCCGGCCAGGGATGCTTCGGGTAACGGCCCCGGTTATCCTTTCGCACATCCGGATATACGTTCCTCCAGAAGCTGCCCAGATCTGCTGTCACCGCCAGTGGTCGCTGCGCAGGTGACAACAGGTGAATCACCACCGGCACCCGCCCCCCCGCGATGGCCGGGGTCTCGGTCCAGCCAAACAACGCCTGTAACTTGGCAGCCAGTACCGGGCCATTGTCGGCGGTGTAGTCCAGCATGACGCTCTGCCCCGTCGGGATGGTGAGTTTCGGGGGGGCCAGTTTATCCAGCTGTTGTTGCTTTGAATAATCCAGCAGGCTGGTGAGGGCCGGGACCAGATCCAGACGGGCCAGATCAGACCAGCGCTGCATACCCGTCATAAACGGTGCCAACCAGTGATCCAGCGTCGACAACAGGGCTTCGTCAGAAACCGATGGCCATTCACCCGTAAATCGGGCCGACAGCAACTGCACCCGCGCCCGCCACTGACGGGCGCGGTCGCTCCAGGGCAGGCTGTCCAGCCCCTTTCGGCGCGCCGCGTCCAGCAACCCCTGAAGCACCAGCTCCGGCGCAACCTGAGGCAAGGGTTTTTCCGCCAGTACAAGGGCACCCAGCTTGCGGACATGGCGTGCCACCACCAGGCCCCTCCGGTCATCCCACTGGGCCTCCTCGCTCTCTTTGACGTGGGCGGCCAGATCCAGTTCCAGAGTGGCCAGATCTGCCGGCGCAGCCAGATAAATTGTGGATTCCCGGGCCTTGCCATCAAGATCTGCAGCCACCAGCCATTCTTCTCTTGCCAGCCAGTCGTCTTCCCGCAAGACCGCACCTTTACCATTACTGAGCTGGTATCGGGGCATGATACCTGCCCGCCGGCGGGCAATACGGTCCGGATAGGCCAGGGCCAGAACCCGCCCCACCTCTGAGGCCACCGGCAGCTCCCCGGCCGTGCCCTCCCGGGAAAGGCGTCTGGCCGCCTGCTGAACCGCCTTGAGGCGGGCTGTATCCAGCCCCCGGGGGCTGCGGCCACCCCGTAACACCAGGACGCGCTCATGCAGATCGGCGCCCGCGCCCGGCCCAAGCAGATCCCGCTCTTCCAGTATGGCGGCCAGATCGGCCGCCAACGGCCCCAGCCCAAGCGCCCGCGCCCGGATCACCATGTGCGCCAGCCGAGGGTGCAGGCCCAGTTCCCGGGCCGCTTTGCCATGTTCCGTGATGGCTCCCTCAGCATCCAGAAGGTCCAGCCAGTGCAGCAAATCCACCGCCTGCTGCCAATGTGCCTTCGGAGGCGCATCGATCCAGGCGACCTGTTCCGGAGCGCGAGCCCCCCACTGGGCCAGCTCCAGTACCAGAGGGGCAAGATCCGCAGCCTGTATCTCGGGCGGCGTGTGGCCCGCCAGCCCGAACTGTTCAGACTCGCTCCAGAGCCGGTAGCACACCCCGGGCTCCACCCGCCCGGCCCGGCCCTTACGCTGTTCGGCCGAGGCTTTGGAGACCTTGCCAGTCACCAACCGTGTCATGCCGCTGTTGGGGTCAAACACGGCCCTGCGTTGCTGGCCGGCATCAATCACCACCCGCACCCCTTCAATGGTCAGGCTGGTCTCGGCAATGGCGGTCGCCAGCACCAGTTTTCGGGTTCCCTGAGCCGCCGGAGCAATGGCCTGGTCCTGTTCTTCAGCCTTAAGGTTGCCATACAGCGGCGCCAGTACCGTGTTCCCGGGCAATTGGCCGGTCAACTGCTGAGCCACTCTCCGGATTTCCCCGGCGCCGGGCAGAAACACCAGCAACGAGCCCGTCTGATCCCGCAGTGCTTCCTGTATGGTCGCCACCACCTGATCCACAAGGCGGCCCTGACGGGGCAATGGCCGGTACAACACCGCCACCGGGAAAGCCCGGCCTTCACTGGTCAATACCGGCACATCGCCCAGTACATGGGCGAGGGGTTCGGTATCCAGCGTTGCCGACATCACAAGCAACCGAAGGTCTTCCCGCAATGCCTGCTGGCTCTCACGCACCAGGGCCAGCCCCAGATCCGCCTGCAACGAGCGTTTGGTGATTTTCCTATTTTGGCACTTTTATCAAAAACGAACTATACTTTTGATTATAGGACACTTACTCAGCTTAAAAGGCCTCTCGATAGCAATGACAATCATCAGAAACTCAATTTACCTCGAAAATTATCCTTTCAAGAGGCTTGGTAATGACCTTGTCGATAGCTTTCGGGACGCTTGGGTTTCAGTGTATTCACGTCGAACTTCTATCGAAGGGATTAGCGAGAGGTGTTTGAAACTGCTTGATTGCTATGCCGACCTAAACGGCTTCGATATAGGCCATACCGACATAGAGACGGGCCGGTTTCAGACAATCATCGAGGGTTTCTTTTCGGTGTTTATGGGAGAGTCGTTGCTGGAATTGGGGGCTACCAGTAAAAGAACGTACTTTGAAGATTTTAAGCACTCCCTGATAAGTCTGTTCGAGAAGCGATTAGGCGATCACCCAGAGTGGATTGATGACCTAGAGTTCAACTCAGTTGTTTCGCATGAACTCGATAAGACCTCTCTGGACCAGGACAAGGTTCTCTATTGGTCGGGCTGGCCAATACTGTCTCGGAAAAACAAAGAGAATTATCTCTATTTGGCCAACCTGTACCACAGCCACGGCGAAGAATTTACCGTGTCATTTTACTATCGCTGGCGTGCCTTCTTTTCCAAACAGGCTCGGTGCAATTATTTCGAAGCGAACTACATGGCGAGATTTCTTTCCAAGCACCCTAAGGACTGGCCGCCCTCCACATTTGACGACCCACTGAAGATATCAGGTTTTTTTCGGGCGCTTCTGCGATCCTATTTTCTGGAGGCCAATAACGAGGGACTAAACTTAAGCGCAAAGATAATGGCGTGGAATCGAATGGTTTCTAATGTTGACGAAATCTTCTTCCAACCAGGTATTTGGCCGGAACCTTTTGGTTCCGGAATTCCCAAGGTGAGTGCTCGTGATACCTTCGGAGCCAATACTAGAATCTCAAAAAATGAGGATGGCGTTGATGTTCATGACAAACTACTTACGGAAGTTCCGCTGTACTACACCGACGACCAAGCCATTGAAGTGCTCTTTAGCAAGATCAACAAGGATCTTGATACAGTAGAACGTTGGGCTATGAGCAGTGCCCGAGATCTAAGAAGACGCCAACTTAGAAGGATTTTGCTCTCCAAGTCTGGCCAAGTTTTTAACTTTGCTTTTCAGCCCAAAAGCATTGATGGGATTGGCGCTGAAAACCTTTGTGCTTCATTTGAGCACTATGGTTTTGGGACAGTGAACGATGATTTTTTTTCGAGGTCTATTGGCCAGCGAATTAAGCGAGTTCCTTTGGCTCATGAACTTGGCATTCCCACAACCTGGTCGCTGTTTCCCTTCATGATCCTATTGGTGATCCAAAATCCTAAGATCACCCATTCATTTCTCAAGGAATTAGATCTGTTCAATGAGAAAGGGCAACTAACTGGTTTTATTAAAGGTGATTCTGGTTACCACCTTACCGGCTACAAAGATAGAAGAAGGTCGAAGCTATCAGAAATGAAGGTTTTCCTTTCACCTCGCTCTGCATCTTTGGTTCGCCAAATCATTGAAATAACAGAGCCTCTTCGAAGATACCTCAAGGCTCACGGTGACGACAACTGGCGAAAGTTATTCCTTACCAGCGGGCGAGGCTGGTCTTACCCCAGAGCTGGCGCAATAGCATATTGGAAAGCGGATTACATCCATGCGAACCAAGAGTATATCGATGATATAAAGAGTAGATTTTTACGCTTCACAGATATGGAAGGTGGTGAAGTGGAAAAGCTGATTTCACGGGTTACTCTTGCAACGGTCAGAGCTTCGAAAGGGGTTCAGATCTATTTGGCAACGCAAAGTGTTCAAAAAATGGCTGAAGCCCTCGGCCATGCCGCTTACAAGAAGGATCTTTTAAGGCACTACCTGCCCGATAGCATCCTTGCATTCTTTCAAACTCGATGGATTCGAATTTTCCAAAGGGCCTTTGTTTGTGAGGCCCTGAAAGACAGCCCATATTTAATGCAGGCTACGGGTTTTGAAAGCATGGAAGAACTCCATCAATTCCTAAAAAACCATGCCCTAAAAGATATTCCTAGCCATCTATCCGATCCTGAGAGAGTAGCTGATTCGAGCAACTCAGAATCTCGGAATGATCAGGTCCTCATTTCAATCGATAAAGGGATACTTGCTGCTCTCCTTTCTCTAAATCAAGCGGTAAATCAGTCTAAAAGAAAGCATCGTGTATCGGGTCTAGCGCGTTACTGGTCAGATGTATCTCGCCTGATTGAAAAGGAAATTCAAGAAGGATCTGATGCTCTTCTCAAACAGCATCTTACTGCTGCTAGGAAACTCGCTAACCCTAAAAAAATGGAAGGTTTGATTTATGGATCTACCGCTTGAGCTTGAGTTCTTAGCGCATCACTTCGAAGCCCCTTCTAGCCTATATCGGCAGGCTGAATGGCTCACAGGCGACTTCGAGGCTGATGTTTGGAGATACTCCTTTGACTTCAAAAACCAAAAGGAACTGGATTGGAGAGTCGAATTATCCGATGCCAGCTTGCTCACCGATCCAGAAAACGCCGTTCTGCTCGATAGCTTTAAATATTGGCTCATTGCCAGTACGCATCCGTATGAAAATAGCGGCGCTGCTAATGGCCTGAAGTCGCAATATGCGGCCTTCAACCGAACCATGCACTTAATCGATTACCTTCTTCTCAATGATGAACGATTCCAGTTGTACAGGTATGGACTTGAAGGTCTTTCAGAAGATGACATTAAAGGCATCCTGAGCCAGCTTTTAAGATCTAATGATGTCTTCGAAGCGCTTTTCGATTGGCCAGCTAAGCTCGTAGAGTTCGCGCAAGATCTCATGCACAAGACGGACCCCATCGACATGAATAAGGCTCTCAGACTATCTCCTGGGATGTCCATTGTAACGGCTGAAGATGAGCTAGAAGCGAAGTCATTTGGCATAGATCCAGAAACCTTGCCAAATTTGAGGGCCGCTTTGAAGGCTCATGGATTTATTGCTCAGAACAGGGCACTAGGTCGGGCACCAAAGTCAGCTGCAATTTCAGAGCAGATATATAAGCGATCTATTCGAATGAGGTACAGTACTAAACCCGCCGCCGTGACGTGCCTTGCTTACTCTTCAATTACAGATAGGCATGTTCGAGAATACGATCCTGTCAGTGTTACGACGGGCTCAAAGAAAGCAGTAACCTCGGGTACTCTCGCGTTATATAGAGCATCGATTTACAAACTAGGCGTTCTTCACGAAATTGGCCTTCCAGCCCCCTCCGTGGAAAGTCTTGTAGCTGCTCATCAATTCACTCACCCAAACCCTGAACCTCACGGTAGATACCGAACCCTACCTTCAGAGGAGGTGTTCAGCTCAGTTAAAAATGCCATTGAGTTTCACTTCGAGCATGGACGGAAAATTCTTAATGGGTATCTTCGTGTAGTCCTCGCGGCCAAACTCAGAGATTGTACGATTAGTTCACTCACCCCGGCTGAATTTCAGGGGGCCATAGGAACTAGGGAGACTCTGAATAAGTCTCCGAAATCAGCGATAATACGGCCATCGTCAACCGCATAGGATCGTTGCCACCATGGATCAGATCACTTTCTCCGAAGCCGAGTACCAGACCAAGAAGCGCAAAACCCGCCGCGAGATCTTTCTGGAACGGATGGACAAGCTGATTCCCTGGAAACAGCTGGAGAAGAAGGTGGCCCGATATTACCCCAAGGGTCAGAACGGACGCCCTCCCTATCCGTTGTCTGCCATGCTGCGTGTTCACTGCATGCAGTTGTTCTACAACCTCAGTGGTCCTGCCATGGAAGACGCGCTGTACGAGATCGAATCCATGCGTCAGTTC
>NZ_ATWI01000009.1:890957-943888 GCF_000421165.1 Marinobacter daepoensis DSM 16072 | reverse complement strand
TCACCGTGACCGTGACCGGGACCAACGAAGCCCCGAAAACCTCGGGCTCGATTCCGAATCAGGCCGACGTTGATGACGTGACCATCACCGACCTGGACGTCTCCGGGTACTTCACCGACGGCGACACCAGTGACACCCTGACCTACACCGCCAGCGGGCTGCCCGATGGCCTGACTCTGGATTCGGCTACCGGTCGGATCACCGGCACGCCGGCCCCTTCGGCGAGCCAGGGCGGTACCAACGGGGTGCATCAGGTCACGATCACAGCCACAGACAGCCAGGGCGCAACCGTCGACCAGACCTTCACATGGACGGTGACCAATCCGGCCCCGGTGGCGGCCGACGATGCGGGGAATGTCAGCGGCAACGACCCGCTGGTGAAAGGCGTGGTGGATGGACTGTTATCAAACGATCACGACCCGGATGGGGATGCGCTATCGGTGACGGGGGTTGCCAGTAACAACAGCCCTGGTAATACAGCGTCAGACGATGGATCGGGAACGTTAACGATTGTTGGCGAGTACGGTTCACTGGAGGTTAGACCGGACGGCAGCTATACCTATCAACGCTCACCGGGCTCTCCGGGCGGCGTGCAGGACGTTTTCACCTACACCATCGACGATGGGGAGGGTGGAACCGATACCGCGACCCTGACCATCGGACTTCCGGACGGCGTCCCCTCTGCTGAGATTCCTTCATCGGGTGGAGCTTCCACCACCGTGTACGAGTCGGGTCTGTCGGGTGGAACGGAAAGCGGCTCTGGCAAGGAAACTGCTTCGGGCACGATTCGCTTCACCTCGCCGGACGGCGTCGCTTCGATCAGTCTTGGTGGGCATAGCCTGACTGACGTGGACCAGTCATTTTCGGATGGTTTGACGGCTCGTTACAGCTACGACCCGGCGACCGGCGAAGGGATCGTGCATTACAGCTACACCCTGAGTGGCCCTACCACTGGTGACAACAATCAGGTCCGGTTTGATCTGGAAATTGAGGATCAGGACGGAGATGTGTTGCCGTCAGGCCAGCTGGTGATTGATATTGTGGACGACGCCCCTCAGGCCGTTAATGACACCGCCAGCGTGACAGAAGGCGACACCCTGAACGTGGGTCCCAGCACTGGCGTGCTCGCCAACGATCTGGCCGGAGCCGATGGCTGGGCTGGCGCCGGCAGCGTAGTGGGTGTGGCGTCCGGGGATACCGGAACCGCCAGCACCGGCGGCGTTGGAACGGTCATTACCGGCGCTTACGGTACCCTGACGCTCCAGCCGGATGGCAGCTACACCTACCAGGCGCATCCGGACAGCATCACGGCCGATGCCCAAGACGTCTTTACTTACACCGTCCGGGATGCTGATGGCGATGAAACCACGGCGACCCTGACCATCAACGTGGCGGACGTGACCGTCGACAGCGACGAGACCACCGGCGTGGTTTACGAAGCGGGCCTGTCGACCGGCACCGCCTCGGGGGACGGCACGGACACGATCTCCAGAGCGCCGCTGGAACTCCAGAACGGCTGGACCGTGGTCAGTGAGACCAGCGGGCCGGGTGAGAATGGCTTCGGACAGTTCACCATCCACGCGGACGGTACGTTCAGCTACACCCTGAACGGAGCCACCACCGACGTGGCCGGTGCGGACGAAACAGACCGCTTCACATACACCGTGACCGACGCCTACGGCAACACGGTGGAGAACACCGTGGTTGTCCAGATCGTGGATGATCGGCCCGTAATTACGGTGGATAACGGCCAGCTGGGTGCGCTGGAGGTGGATGAGTCTGGCCTGGACACCGGCCCGGTCTCTGCCAACGATCCTAACTTTGTTACCGGTGTCTTCGGTGTGAACTATGGTGCAGACGGTGACGCAGGGACAACGTATCTGTTGAAAGCGGGTAGCGAGGGTATCGACAGTGGGTTGGTCGACACCGCAACGGGGCAGTCGATTTACCTGTACACAGAAAACGGTGTGGTTGTGGGCCGCATTGGGGCTTCCGGCAGTGCAGACCCTGCTGGCACGAAGGCCCTCGATATCGCGATCAACGCGGTTACAGGTGAAGTTGAGCTGACGCAGCACCGGCCGGTTTCCCACCCGGTCGCCGGAGACACAGCCTCCGCACACGATGACTCAGTTCGGCTGACCAACGATTCGGTCAAGCTGGTCGCCAACGCCACCGACGGTGATGGTGACACCACCGCCAGTGATGAAGTGAGCGTTGGAGGGCAGTTCCAGTTCCGGGATGATGGCCCGGAAGTGAATGGAGAGCCCTCAGCGGCCACGGTTGCTGAGGAAGGCTTGCCGACGGGTAGTGTTGCGGACGGTAGCGGCCTGGTGGCAACAGGAACCTTGCCTGCAAGCTTCGGAGAGGATGGCGAAGGCTCTCTGGTATTTACCCAGAATCAAGGCTCGTTGCGTTCCTGGCTGGATGCGACCGGGAACAGCGACCTAACCATTACTGTTGTGGATGGGGTGCTGACGGCGTCGAGAGGTGCTGACGAGATTTTTGTCGTGACACTGGACCCGGCGGGGCCGTCCTATCATTTTGAGCTGAAAGGGGCGATGAATCACCCGGATTCTGCCCAGGATCATCAGCTGAGATTCGAGTATGAAGCTCAGGATGGTGATGGCGACACCGCCGAAGGGTATTTCCAGGTTAATGTGGTCGACGATACCCCGAGAACCGAGTACGAAATTGTAACGCCAGA
This sequence comes from Marinobacter daepoensis DSM 16072, assembly GCF_000421165.1. Lineage (GTDB taxonomy): Bacteria > Pseudomonadota > Gammaproteobacteria > Pseudomonadales > Oleiphilaceae > Marinobacter > Marinobacter daepoensis. Next base: position 941,184 of record NZ_ATWI01000009.1, on the reverse strand, counting down.
AGATACGGCGTTTGGCCCGTTCACAACCTCGGCCGATGCCAGCCTGGATAAAATTGAAATTCAGGATGCCAGCGGTGCAACGGTGACCGGCACGGACAATGGCGATGGCACCAAAACCTTCGACGTTGGCCACGGCACACTGACGGTGGATCAGGACGGGAAGATCACCTATACGCCGGACCAAAACTACAGCAACCGTGGCAGTTCCGACGGCTTCAAAGTGGTGGTGGTCGATGACAGTGGAAACTCGACGACCACCGACGTATCGGTCACGGTCATCCCGGTGGCTGATGCGCCAACGGTTGTGGTCGATAGCCCGGATGTGCCGACGCTGGAAGATGAGCCTGCCACGCTAGGGCTTAAGGCTCCTGAGGTGACCGACAACAGCGATCAGAATACCGGTCTCGGGGATTCCCCGGAGCGGCTGGGAGAGATTACCCTGAGCGGCTTCCCGGAGGGGGCCCAGTTGTTGGCCAGTGACGGAACAACCGTGCTCCATACCTTTGGCCCGGGTGGCAGTGTAACGGTGGTACTTACGGACGGTAGTCATGTCACCGGGGCCGCCGGTGACCTGTCCATGACCCAGGCGGACTTTGAAGGCCTGCAGGTGTTGCCGCCGGAACATCGCCACGAAAACTTCGAGATTACTGTGTCGGCCACCAGTTATGAGGTGGATGAAAACGGTGATCGGCTGTATGAACTGGATGGGGGTGGCAACTCTACAGGGACGTTGATCCCGGGGGCATCTTCCTCCGCGAGCGTCAATGTCCAGGTTCAGGCTGTGACCGATGACGCCGCTCTGGTTTTTGATACCTCGAAGGATACCAGCGCTGTCACGGGCGTCGACGACATTGTCTACGGCGGTGCGAATGGCAATACCAAGGCAACCATAACGGTTGAGGAAGACAGCAGCTTTAACGTGAAGCAGGTGCTGGAAACCAGCTTCCAGGATCTTGATGGCTCGGAAGCGCGTTCCATCACCATTGAAAATACCACCGGTTCCAGCATTCTGGTGGACGGCACGGAACTGGCGCCTGGTGCCAGCACGACCATTCAGGCCACTGGCCAGACGGGAGGCATTGACAGCTTCCCCGACATCGAAATCGGCCCTGCTGCGGATTTCAGTGGTGACCTTGATGGAATTACCGTAACCATTAATGCTCAGGACAAAGATGGCGATGGTTTTGACGGAGGCGTGCCAGGCAGTGACGGGGTGGCTGAGGCCGATCTGACCAACAACAGCGTTGTGATTGACCTCAAGGTTAACCCCAAAGGCGGGGATGTGGCGGTCACCGATGTGGAAACACCGGAAGATACTGCGGTGGCGTTTCTGAGCGGCGTCCGTGTCACAGACACCGGCACCGGTGCGGAAGTGATCAACAGCATAGAGTTTGTTGTGCCTGCGGGATGGGAGGTGGTTGCACCGCCCGCTTCCGGCGGGTGGTCAGTTACCGGTGATGGCTCAGGGGGCAGCACCTACAGAATCGAGTTTGATGACAACCCCGGAACCGCGCTGTCAGAAGCTGATCGTGAGGCGATCCTTGATGGTTTCATGATTACACCGCCCCCTCACAGCAGTCTGGACGAAACCATCGACCTGAGCATCACGACCACAGATACCCAGACGGTGAATGGTGTAGCAGAAAAGTCGGACCCTGAGACAGTCTCACTCCCCGTGAAGGTGGTTGTTACCCCGGTGGCAGAGATCGTGGACTCCGGCGCTGCGGGTGATACGGATGGAGACGGTAATCCTGACCTCACCATGACGCCGGGCCATGACTACACAACCCCGGGAGAGGAAGACGTTCCCTTTAACCTCGGCCTTGAGAACGGCTTCAGTCTTGAGGCCGGCTGGGCGAATCAGGACGGTGATGAGGCCGTCTTTGCCCGGGTTACCCCAAAACTGATCGATGAAAACGGCCATGAAACGGATGGCTTGGGGTCCCGTTTCGAGTACACGGACGGAAGTGGTAAGACGGTGTCTCTGACGTTCACCGGTGATCCTCTGGATATCCCGGTGGAGTCTCTGGATTCCCTGACGTTCCTGGCACCGCCCAACGTTTCAGGCATGTTCAGAATACAGGTGGAAGCGGTTACTCAGGATACCGATCCCGATACTGGTGAGGTTGTGGAAGCGGTTTCCGGCGACGCGTTACTGACCAACGTGTTGATCAAGCCCAGTGCAGATACCGTCACCACCACGCTGACGGCCCGTGTGACGGGTAACGAAGATGAAGCGATGGATCTGTCGATCCGGCCAAAAAGCTCAGATCCGTCTGAAACGTTCAACGTTACCATCAGTGGGGTACCAGAGGGCGCGACGTTGACGTATGACGGGCAGGAGCTGTTCCCGGGATCAACCGGACTGCCTTCAGGTATTGTCATTGTGGACAACGGCGACGGTACCTGGCGCGCAGAGATTGAGGACTTCGATCCGAAGCTTGGCGAGGCGATGAAAGTGCAGCCGCCTGAGCATTCCAACGATCCGTTTACCCTGAACGTGAGCACCGTGTCGGTCGACTCGGTGACCTTGCCGGATGGATCGGTTGAGACCGATGTCTCGGATCCGTTTGATCTGACCATCGAGGTCACCCCCAAAGGGGTCGCGGATTCTGCTGACATTCAGGTTAAACCCGTGAGTGAACAGGCCTTTACCGAGGCAGGTGTTGAGTCTGCAGGCGGTGTTTTCCTTCGGGATTTGCTGAACAAGGCGGAACTGGTGGACCAGGATGGCTCCGAAGTTCTGAGCTTCCGGATCGGCAATCTCAACCCGGACTTCGGGATCGAGGGTGACGGGGTTGTTTATCTGGGAAATGGGGAATGGAGCTTCAGCAAGGCAGCCCTGGATAATCTGGGGCCCGACGGAATCCGGATAACGACACCGCCGAATTTCAGCGGCAGTACGGACTTCACCCTGTACAGTGTCACAACTGAGGATGATGGCGATTCTCTGACCGAAGAACACGCGGTGAAGGTAGAAATTGCGCCGTCTCCGGAAGCCGGGATGAACCTGTCGACCTCGGCGGCGGAGGACACGGCGACGCTTGTGGACTTCGGGATTCAGCACCAGAACGGTGACACAGATGAAGTCCTGGCCTCTGTGTGGATCAGCGCTGCAGATGTTGATAGCGCACTGAACTACTCACTGACCATCGATGGCCAATCCCTGGCTGACGCAGCGGCGGATGCGGGGATGCCGGGCATTATCCTTGAGGATGGCTGGTACAAGCTGGATGACAGCCTGCTGGGGAACGTTCATCTGCAGGGCGCGCCCAACTGGCACGGTACCGCCGACTTCGGAGTGCGGTACGAGGTGAAGGACCCGAGTACCGATGGCTCTGTCGCCGCGACGGTTGAGGAGTCACCGGATTACCGCTATGAGATTGAGGTTGTCCCGGTGACCGACCAGCCGGTTCTGGCGGTGGATGGCAGCAGTGATCTGACCATGACCGCCCCTGGCCTGCTCTCGTTTGACCTTGATATCGGCAACAAGGGTGGGGATTACGATGGCAGTGAACACCTGATTCGGGTGCTCCTTGATAACGTCCCACCGGGTGTGATGGTGGAAAACGCAGACTTTATTGGTAACGGCCAGTGGCTGCTTATTACCGATGCCAGCGTTGGCAGTAACGCCAGCCACACCGTCACGTTGCGAGTGCCTGGCGAAGCCGGAGGACTGGTGGATGCGCCGATTGGTGTGACCATCACCACCGAGGATGCCGGAAACGGTCAGCCGTTGACTGCCAGCACCAGTGTTACCCTGACCACGGATTTCACTGGTACTGGCGAGCCTGATCTGCCTGCGGAAATTCTGAACTGGGAGCAGACTAGCTTCAGCCCCACGGAAGACACGGAGTTTTCACTGCAGGACCTGATGAACGGCCAGATTGCCGATGGTGTACCGGGGAATGAATTTAATATTACCCTCAGTGGTTTGCCTGCAGGCACAGAAGTGACCGGGATGACCTCGACGGTGATTAACGGCCAGACCGTCTGGACCGTGTCGGGCCAGAGTAATAATGCGGACCTTCAGGATCTGCTCAATCAGATCCGGATAACGCCGCCGGAGCACTGGAACTCCAATAAAGGCGATTTCCGTTTTGACGCGAAACTGACCACCTACATTCCGGATGGTTACAGTCGTGAGGAAGAAACGCCCGTCATCAGCCAGGTCACTCCGGTGAGTGATCCGGTGGACATCACCATTAACGCGCCAGATGTTACGGAAGGCTCTGACCTGGAGTTCCGCATCCAGTTGGATAATGCCGCGGATAACCCGGATTGGGCTCTGGTAGATGGAAAGCTCTACCTGCAGCTGGATGAAGGGGGGATGCCCGCAACGGGTACGCTGACCGACGCGAATGGAAATCCGTTGGTGAAAACGACGGTATCCGGAGTGGCGGGCGTGCCGGATGGCGAGTACTACGTGATCGAGGGCGTGGATCCGAGTACCGGAGCGGTGATCCGTTATTCGCCCTCCGGCCCCTACGTCAGTGGGTCTGTGGACTTGTCTGCCTGGGCTCAGGGTCAGGAAAACGGGGCTGCCAACGTCGCGACCGGCAGTGTTACTGAAACCGGTCATGTGGTTCCTGTGAACAATGGCTACGATGTGCAGGTTGGTGATGTGTCCGGTCAGGAAAACCCGGATCAGCAAGCGGCGCCCGACAAGTCCAACGTGATTGCGTTGAACATTGGGGGAAGCGGATTGCAGGACACCGATGGCTCGGAGGACATTGGTACCGTACTCCTGAGGAATCTGCCAAAAGGTTTCCTGGTGTTTGTGGGGGACAGTGCGGCCGATGCGAGCCTGGCTGAGCTGTCGAATAACGCCGGTGGAGACGGTGTAACCAACACCTGGCTGCTTGGTGACGGTTCAGTGCCGGGTTATGTGGGGATCATGCCACCGAAAAACTGGAGCGGTACGTTGTCTGACCTGATTGTCCAGGTCCTGTCTGGCGAAGTCAGCCTGGATAACCAACTGGTCAGCGAGGACCGCTTTGATCTGGTGGTAACGCCCGTGGCGGATGGTGTCACCATTAACCCAACGCCGAGTTTTGGGGATGAGGGCGACATCATAGGGCTCAACCTCAACCATGAGCTGGTCGACCCTGTGTCGGTTGGAGCGACAGACCAGTCCACGGAAACCCTGACGCTGGAGTTGCGTGGTTTAGGGGAGCACGCAGCGTTCTATCTGGGCAATACGTTGCTGAACGATCCGGCCGCCGTGGCGTACGATGCAGCCACAGACACCTATACCATCCGTGGACTGACCAGCAAACAGGCGGAAGAGCTTGGGTTTGTGCAGGCGAAGAGCGACATGGGCAACCTTGAAGTTCGGGCTCAAACTGAGGAGTCGGCCAACGGTGCGACCTCAGACTGGACAAACTGGGAATCGGTTGTCACCGATATTACCAGCCAGTTTGGTACCACCGGCAATGACCAGTTGTTGTTCACCGGTGCCCTGGTGGATGGCCGGTCTGGCGATGACGTGGTGGCTCTGCGGTTGGGAGAAGACGTGGACGGTGCAACACTGGCGGGTACCCTGAAGAACATCGAGACCCTGGATCTGGGGATTGATGGTGCCAATGAGGTGAGTGCCCTGCGTCTGGAGGATGTCATCGCCATAACCGACGAGGACAATACGCTTAGTATCCTGGGTGATGCCGACGACTCGGTCACTCTGTCCGGCGGATGGACTAAAGGAACCACGACCGATGGTCTCGTGACTTACACCATGGCCGGCGAGAGTGCTGAGCTGAAGATCATGGAGTCGGTTTCGGTGATCATCGAGTAGGCCTTGGGCCGGGGGTCTCTCTTGTGAGGGGCGCCCGGCGCCTAGCGTTCGCTGAGCGCCTGGCTGGTTGCCCGGATCACTGGTTTCAGAAGGTATTCGAGAACCGTTTTCTGGCCGGTGGTAATGTCCACCTGGGCTGTCATGCCTGGAATAATGGCCAGTTTTTCGGTGTCAAAGCCTGATGAGAGGGTTTTCAGGCGAACAAGATAGTAGGTGTTGTCGCGGTCATCCGTCAGGGTGTCAGCACTGATGTGCTCGACGTGGGCTTTAAGCCCCCCGAAGACCGCGAAGTCGTAGGCGGTGAACTTGATCATGGCTTCCTGCCCGGGATGGATAAAGGCAATGTCCTGGGGAGGAATGCGGGCCTCGACGATGAGCTGGTCGTCCAGCGGGATAATCTCAACCACCTCTTTACCTGGGGTGACCACGCCGCCCACGGTGTTGGTAAGCAGGCGCTGGATGGTGCCGCGGACCGGTGCCCGAATTTCGGTCTGCTGAACCCGGTCCGCCAGTCCGCTTTCGGCTTCAATCAATGCGGTAAGCTGAGCGCTGGACTCCGCCAGTTGGCTGCGCCATCGGTTCAGCATTCGCACTTCCACTTCATCCATTTTGGCCTTTGCTTCCTCAATGGCCGCTGCAGACCGGGCAATGGCTGCCCGTGCCCTTTCCACCTCGCCCCGGGCATTGGAAACATCCCGCTCAAGCCGGATCACATCAACCTGTGACACCGCCCCCGAATCCAGAAGGGGACGAGTGACGGCCAGTTCACGGCTGCTGAGTTTCAGTACGTCGGTGTATTGCGACAGCGTCGCCTGGGCTTCTTCAAGATCTTGATGGCGCTGTTCCAGCTGACGCTGATGAATGGCGATCTGGCCCTCCAGCTCGTCCTGACTGGTTCGGAAGAGGGTGGTTTCCCGTTGGACCAGTTCCGGCGATTCGGCGAGCACATCTTTCCCGAAAACAAGGGCGCTTCCCTGGGTGAGCGCCTCCAGTCGGCTGACTTCAGCACTGACGGCCAGATACTTGGCCCGGCTTTCCCGGAAGCTGGATACAAACCGGGTTGAATCCAGACTGACCAGTAACTGCCCGGGCTCCACCACCTGGCCTTCCCGGACAGCAATGGTTTTCACAATGCCCCCGTCGATGGACTGTATCACCTGTAATTGCTGCGACGGGATCACCTTGCCATCGCCCCTCGCTACCTCATTGAGTGGGGCGTGTGCAGCCCAGATCAGCAGCAGGGCAATGGTGATGACAATGGCATAGAGCAGGCCCCTTGCCTGGGTGGGTTCTTGCTGAATCCGTGCCCACTCAGCATCCGTCACCCAGTCTTTCTGGTTGGGTGGGGACAGCCAGCGCCCGAACAGGCGGTCCAGCAGTGGGGCGCCTAACCGGCCCAACTGGCTTAGCCGGCCAACCTGCTCAAACTGTTTTTGTTCCGTGGTTTTGGGGATCTGCTCTGCCGGCCTGGAAGGGTCCGTCATCGGGCGGCTCCTATCTGGCCTTTCTGCAACGCCTGAACTACGGCGGATTTTTCCCCGTCGGCCACCACTTTGCCCTGGTCCATGACGATAATCCGGTCGACCAGGTCCAGCAGGGCACTGCGGTGAGTAACAAGAATCAGAGTCTTGTCTTGAGAGTAGCGGGTCAGGTTTTCCTTGATGATGGCTTCGCTATTCTGGTCCAGAGAGCCGGTGGGTTCATCAAGCAACAGCATTGCCCGTTCGCCAAGAACGCCCCGGGCCACGGCAACGGCCTGACGTTGCCCGCCTGACAACTGTTGCCCTCCTTCGCCAACCGGAAGGTTGAACCCCTCTGGGTGCTGGCTTACCAGAGGCTCGAGGGCGGCAATACGAGCGGCTTCGATGATCTGGGCATCGCTGGCTTGCGGGTTGCCCAATACGATGTTTTCTTTCAGGCTGCCAAAGAACAGATGAATGTCTTGCGGAACGTAGCCAATCTGCCGCCGCAGCTCGGCGGGGTCATACTGGCCAATGTCTACGCCATCAATGGACACTGTGCCCGCCTGTGGGGCAAACAGGCCCAGCATGAGCTTTTCCAGCGTGGACTTGCCTGAACCGTTGCGCCCGAGGATGGCGACACGCTCACCGGCGCGAATCCGAAAGCTGACGTCCCGGAGCGATTGCTGGTCACTGCCGGGATAGCTGAAGCTGACCCCTCTGAATTCAATGTCTCCCCTCAAAGGCGGATGGGTGATGCACGGCGCGTCGTCAGGTCGTTCGCCAGGCAGTGCCATGATGTCGTTTAGCGATGTCATGGCGGTGGCGGCGCTGTGGTACTGCCCCAACAGGCTCGCTGCCTGGCTGATCGGAGCCATGGCCCGCGACGACAGCATGTAAGCGGCGATGAGCCCGCCCTGGCTCAGATCGCCGGCGATCACCTGGTACACGCCAATCAGAATGATCAGAACCCCGACGGTATGCTGCACCCAGCCGGCCCCAGAACTGATGGATGACGCCAGCAGGCGGGTCTGGGCAGCCGTCCGCGTCAGGAAAATCGTCGTTTTTTCCCACACCAGCTGAATCCGGCTTTCGGACCCGAAACTCTTGACGGTTTCAAGGTTGCTCAGGCTTTCGACAAGTATGGCGTTCCGCATTGAGCCGGCTTGCATGGAGCGCTCTGACAATGAGTGCAGCTTGTGCTGGATCGCCAGCGCATAGAGCACGAGCAATAATCCTCCGGCCAGGATGGGGAGCACCAGTGGCCAGGCAATCAGAGTGATAATTCCGGTAAACAGAAGTACAAAGGGCAGGTCGACCAGTGCGACCACGGTAAGTGAACCCATAAAGGAGCGGACGGCTTCAAACGATTGAACGTTGTTCGCAAAAGAGCCGACCGACGTGGGACGATCCTTGAGGCCGAGCGACAGAAGGTGCTCCATGATCCGGGCTGAGAGCTGGATGTCAGCCCGGCTGGCTGCGAGATCTACAAACCAGCTGCGCATCAGGCGCAGAACGAGATCAGCGCAGAGAACGATGAGTACACCCGCGGCCAGAACCCAGAGTGTTTCAACGGCGTGGTTTGGAACCACCCGGTCGTACACGTTCATGACAAACAGCGGCATCGCCAGGGCAAAGACGTTGATTGCCAGAGCGGCCACCGCAACGTCGCGATACAGCCTTCGGTTTTCTTTGATGATGCTCCAGAACCAGTGCCCGGGCCGACGGGTTTTCACTTCAGGCGTACGCTGATCGAAACGGAACTCCGGTCGGGCATAGATCACGTAACCGGTATAGAGTTCGGCAAGTTCATCCAGCCCGAGCGTTTGTTCGCTGTCGGGGAGTTCTGGCCAGATAACGTTTGCTGTTTCGCCATTCGCATCCAGACTGGTGATGATGCAGGCGCGATCATCCTTCAGCAAAAGAATGGCGGGCAGAAGGTGGGGGTTAAGTGATTGGAGAGCAACCCGGGCAATGCGCGAACTCATGCCCGCCCGTTTTGCGGCGCGAGGGAACACTGAGGGGGTGAGTTTTCCCTGGTTCAGTGGCAGACCATCCATGGCTGCAGCAGGGTTCAGCGGCCGGTTGTGAAACCGGCACAGAACCCGAAGGCATTCCAGTAACATCAGCGACAACTCGCCTTAATCGGCGCGGGTCAGCACGATCTCGCTTGTCGGGCAGGCCGTATTCGGGTCTACCGCAATGGCGTCTGCGCCAAGCTCGGAGAGTGACGGCAGGTCATCACGCATGATGCCAAGAGTCTGGAGCAGGGTGCCCATAGCGTTTTGTGTGCGGGCCGTTGCCAGAGCATAATCCAGCTCTGCCTGAACCAGCGCCCGGCTGGCCTGGAAATACTCGTTCTCGGCATCCAGAACGTCGAGCAGTGAGCGACGGCCAATCAGGAACTGGTCCTTATACGCCTGCCGGACCCGGTTTGAGGCTTGTTTGTGTTGCTCTAGAACAGGAATCTGATCTTTGTAGGTGACGGTGTCCTGGTAGGCCACCTGAAGATTCTGTCGCACGGAGGTGCAGGCGCTGTCTCGTTGCGCCTTACTCTGATTGACCCGGTTGTAAGCGCTCTTGATGGCGGCTTTGTCCCGGCCCCCGTTATACAGGTTGTAGTGCAGCTCAATGGCAATCCGGCCGTCGGTACGGCTATTGTCCAGGCCGCGATCGTCATAATCCTGAGAGCCATAGCGCGCGGTCAGGTTGACTCTGGGGTGGTATCCGGACTTGCTGGCGTCAACGTCTGCCTCTGAAGCTTTGATGCGATACAGGCTGGAGAGAAACTGTGGGTTATCTCTGAGCGCCCTGGCGAAGGCCTGGCCGGCGGTATACGGTACAGGGCTTTCCTGTGGGGTGGAAAGCTCTGCCGGCGGCATGGCCCCGACAACCCGCATATAACGGCTTTCAATGGCGTTCAGATCCGACCGGGAGGTAATCAGGTTAGCATGTGCAAGAGACAGGCGGCCGGTTATCTGATCCAGATCGGCGTTATTCCCCACACCGGCATTACTGCTCATCTGAATCTGGCGAAAGACTTTCCGGTGCTCTTTCAGGTTCTGTTCAGCCAGCTCAACCAGTTGCCTGCCGCGGACCACGTCCAGGTGCGCAGCATAGGCATCCAGGGCAGTATTCTGGGTTTGCTGAACCAGTTGGAAATAGTTGGCAATCCGGCTTTGCTCAGCCGATGCCACGGAGCCGCTGGTCTGGAAGCCGTCATACAGCATCTGGACCAGAGACACTTCTGCGCGGCCGCCGTTAAAAGGGCTCTTGGTGCCGGCGCTCCAGCCAGAGCCGCTGCGGATTTCCCGGCCGTAATTGGCGTTCAGGTCAATCGTTGGTCTGTATCCGGCTCTTGCAGAGTCGAGATCATATTCTGAACCCTGGAAACGGTACCAGGTGTCCTGGACCTCCGGATTGTATTCAATAGCCTGTTTGGCCGTCTCAGACACAGTCTGGCTCGCCGCAAGCGGCAATGCGATGGACGCGCTTAGTACAAATGCGCTGAACGCAATGGTCTTGGATAGCAAAGTACGATGCATAATACAGCCTTACGTAAATCCCGGGAATGCAGGTTCGGGCGCCATGCTAGCACGGTGCCCGGAACCTCAGCGGCGAAGCTGTAAAATTATGCTGGCGAGCAAAAGAGATGGCGGGAAATCAAAGCTGTTCGCGGATTTCACCCAGGTCGCAAGGCAGAGTACAAGTGGCTGTTGTGCCTTCTCCGGGCTGGCTGTCGAGTTCAAGTTGACCGCCAAGACTTTTGGCCAGCTCAAAGGCAATGGGGAGACCCAGGCCTGCGCCTGGGTTGCTGTCGGATGTCATAAAAAACGGTACGTAGATCTTCTTCAGATCTTCCTCGGAAATACCGCAGCCGGTATCAATCACCCTGAACACCATGGACGGCGTATTGCCGGGGGTGACATTCATCGCGACCGAAAGAACGATGGAGCCGTTCTGGGTGTATTTCGCCGCGTTCTCAATCAGGTTCAGAAGAATGCGCTGAAGTTGCGTACTGTTGCTGCGAATCAGCGTTGGGATTTCAGTCTCTATGTCCAGCTGAAATGTGTTCTGGTTGCGATTGGCCAGAATGTGGCCCTGGTAAACCAGGTTGTCGATCAGCGTGGTCAGGTAAATGTCTCTGACCTCATCCTGGCTGGGTGCGATGTCTCTGGCGTAGTTAACAAGCCCGTCAATCAGGGTCAGCATGTAGGTGGCCCGGTCCTCTATGACTTGGTCGGCCATTGGCACGGCATCGGGTGTGGATTTTCTCAGGCGGGTGTAGCCGATGATGGTGGACAGCGGGGCCCGGAGGTCATGGGTGATCTGGGCCAGAAAATCGACCTTTGCCCGGTTTTCCTTCTTTGCGGTGTTCAGGGCGCGGTCGAGGGAGCGGGTGCGGTCTTTGACGGACATTTCCAGACGTTGCCGTTGGCTTTTGACGGCCTGCTGTGCCTCGGCGACCTGATGCTTCTGTTGCCAGGTGTAGGTGGCAATAAGGGCCAGGGCTATGGCGCTTTCGGCGTAAATTCGTGCCGCTGCAAACGCCGATGTGTAGTAGAAGTTAAAAGTGTAGCCCGCCAGCAGAAAGGCTGAGACGGCCCAGTAAGTGGCCAGCAGCGAAAGAACCACCTTCTGACCTTTTTGTGGGTTTGACAGTGCCTTGGGTACCAGCAACAGCCAGCTGATGGCAAAGCCTGCAGTCATGATCACGCCGAGATTCCGGATCTGGGCGCCATCGAGTACAAACGTGAGTAAGCTCATTAGGGCCGTAGCGCTTCCAGCCAGGATCAGATACCCCCGCCATGCCCGTGAAAGCGGGAGTTTCAGCAGTAAAACGGATGTGACAAGGAAAAGGTATTCGGTAAAGAACCAGGCGGATACCCGGAGGTTGGCGGAGTAGTCGCTGAGGCCGGGTAGCAGGAAGGTGCTGAAGAAGCCGTCTTTTTCTGACTCGAAAATAAACGCGACCAGGAGCCAGACGCCGGTGATGAGCAACGTTTTGTTGAGCTGAAGTGCGAGCACGAACAGGAGAATGGTAATTCCTGCCAGAAAAGCGATGTGCCGGCTCTCGTTAGCATCCAGTTGTCGGGTGTAGGCAACCGGGTTCTGATTTCTGATGCTCAGGAAAGGTAAGCTGTCGCTGTATACCCGGATCAGAAGACGTTGTTGCTCCCCCGGGGCCATTGCAACGGGGATAGCTGTCTTTCCATTATCGACGGATCGTTCCTGCTGGGGGATTTCAAGCCCTGTACTGTCTTTCCAGATGAGCTCGCCGCGTTCAGAAAACACATAGGCATCAAGGCGATTCAGTCGCCAGGGTTCAAAAACCAGCCATTGGGTCAATGCTCTCTGGCTGCTGTTCTGAAAGGTAGCCCGCAACCAGTAAACGCTGTGTTGGCGTGGCGCCTTCAAGGCGTTTGACGTTGCTTTTTGCCAGGGCTTGCCATTAAGTCCCTCTTCCAGGTTTTCTCCCGTGTGTGTCGCCTTGCGAACCTCCATGTAGGACAGCAGTTCCTGGCCATTTGCCAGCATAGCCAGATCAACGACCTGTGTGCCCCATGGTTGCTGGGGCGCGGTTTGGCCGGGCAGGGACGCCAGCAAGCCTATCAAGAGCATAAGAAAGGCCGCAGTGCGCTGCCCCGGGAAAGATCTGAGGTTCATGGTGTAAGTTCTGTATACGGTTAGTTGTTGGTGTTGCCTTGTTGCCTGCGAAGTTCACGAGGCGAGACACCGAATCGCTCCCGAAAGGCGGTGGCGAAGTTGGCTCCGCTGGAGAAGCCCGTCTGGTCGGCGATTTCCTGAATGGGCAGGCTCGTTTGCTGAAGTAGGACTCGAGCCTCTTTCATGCGCTCTTCCCGCAGATATTCGTATACCGTTGTTCCGGCACAAAGTTTGAAGGCCCGGTTCAGGTGCTTGCTGTTGGTTCCGGTCAGTTTTTCAAGTTCAGCCATGGGGGGGGGGGAGGCCAGGGATCGAAGCAGATGGATCCGGGCGGAGTGGAACAGGATGTTCTGGAGCGTGCTGGGGGCGTCAGCGCCTGAATCCAGTGATGGTGCTTTGGCCTGGATCGAGGGTGCGGAATCGGAAATGACGGGTTTTCTTCCTCTCAGATGTATGGCTAACCGCAGTTTGACTTCATTGAAGTCGTAAGGCTTGTCTATGTAGTCAACGGCACCGGCAAGCAATCCCCGGATGCGCTGCTCTGGCCAGTTAAGGGCCGACAGGAAAATAACAGGAATATCCCGGGTTTCCGGGTCGCTGACAATGACCTTGCACGCATCAAAACCATTACAGACGGGCATCTGAGCATCCAGCAGAATGAGATCGGGTCGGATTGCCCGGGCCTTGTTGACCCCGTCAAGGCCATTTTCGGCGTGGTACAGAATGCAATGGTGTTGTTTCAGGTAGGCCGCAAGCAGGGCGCGCTCGGCTTCTTCATCGTCAACAATTAAAATCCGTTTGTTACTCAGGTCGTCCATTGGTGGCCAGTTATCTGATTGGATCTGTAAGGATTAAGCGGTGTTATTCGTTATCCTGCATGATTTGGTTTAAGTAAACGTTACAGATCCACTAGGATACTAATAAACAAAGTCGCGGGACATGGTAAATGTTGCGTCTTTTGGCTAAGCGACTGTCGGCTGGCTGGATGCTACAAAGCGGGTTGGGCGTAGGCTGTTTTGGCTATAAAAAGGTTGGAAGAGAGGCTTCCCTGTCTTCGGCCGCGACATGCCCGGCGTGTTTGTGCCTGTCCGGCTTATTGTTGGAGTGAAGCCTGTTTAGTGAATTATCCTCTGACACAACAAAGCCCGGGCCTTTCGGCCCGGGCTTTGTGTAGGGAATTCTGGTCGGGACGGTAGGATTTGAACCTACGACCCCTTGCACCCCATGCAAGTGCGCTACCAAGCTGCGCTACGCCCCGTTTACTGCCAGCTACCGGGAAACAAGGTTTATCTCAGTGGCTTAGCGGGAGCGAAGTCTACACCAGCCTAATGTAAAAATAAACACCGGGCTGTCGAATTTCTTCCGCAATCAGCGAAGTTTGGTTTCCCGTAGGGCCCGGATAAACTCCGGTGGCTCGAAAGTGTCTGGTTGGGCGGCTTGCCAATACTTGTCAAAAACCCTCAGGCCGGTTTTTCCCTCCAGCAGGGCGCCGGGCTCCAGGAACGGGAACAGATCAAGGTAGCTGTGCACTTCCGCTTTTGAGACCCGTCGGACGATGTGCTCTGGCCCCAGCTCAGACGGATGGTTCAGCCCCGAAGCTTCCAGCAGGTTCTGCAGGGCGTCGAGTGTGTTTTTGTGATAGTTGTACACCCGCTCACTTTTGAGGGCTACATCCAGTTTCTGGCCGCGGCGTGGGTCCTGAGTTGCCACGCCACTCGGGCAGTGGCCCGTATGGCAACTCAGGGCTTGAATGCAACCCAGGGAGAACATGTACCCACGGGCGGAATTGCACCAGTCTGCCCCCAGTGCCAGCGTCCTGGCGATATTGAACGCCGATGTGATCTTACCGGCGGCTCCGATGGCGATGTCTTCACGAAGGTTGGTGCCCACCAGCGTGTTGTGAACCAACAGAAGCGCTTCGGTCATCGGCATGCCGAGGCGGTTGATGAATTCAATGGGGGCCGCGCCGGTACCGCCTTCACCGCCATCAACAACGATAAAGTCGGGCTTCCTGCCGGTGTCCAGCATCGCTTTGACGATGGCAAACCACTCCCAGGGGTGACCAATGGCGAGTTTGAAGCCCACCGGTTTGCCGCCGGAAAGTGTTCGTAATGTGTCAATAAACTCCAGCAACTCCACCGGATTAGAGAAGGCAGAATGGCTGGGGGGAGAGACGCAGTCTTCACCCACAGAGACGCCACGCGCTTCGGCAATCTCAGGGGTGACCTTGGCGCCCGGCAGGATGCCCCCATGTCCGGGTTTTGCGCCCTGAGATAGTTTGACCTCTATCATTTTGACCTGATCAAGCGTGGCATTTCTTTCAAACATTTCAGGATTGAAGGTTCCGTCGGGGTGCCGGCAGCCGAAATAACCTGAACCAATCTCCCACACAAGATCCCCGCCTGGTTGCCGGTGATACCTGGAAATAGAACCTTCCCCGGTGTCGTGATAGAAGCCGCCTTTCCGGGCGCCAGTGTTCAGGCTGAGGACGGCATTGGCCGAAAGTGCGCCAAAGCTCATCGCAGAAATGTTGAATACGCTGGCGTTGTAAGGTTTGTCGCAATTCTTGCCGATCAGAATCCGGAAATCGCTGGTGGCCAGTCGGGTGGGCGTGATGGAGTGGTTCATCCACTCAAAGCCTTCCTCGTACATGCCAATCTGGGAACCAAAGGGGCGTTTGTCGAGTACGTTTTTTGCCCTCTGGTAAACAATAGAGCGTTGTTCCCGGGAGAAGGGGCGCTCTTCTGTGTCGGACTGAATGAAGTACTGGCGGATCTCCGGGCCAATGGATTCAAACAGATAACGAAAGTTGGCCATGATCGGATAGTTGCGGCTGATCGTATGTTTTCGCTGTTTCAGGTCCCAGACGCCGAGCGCTGACAGGGCGCCAAATACCAGAGGAAACAGGTACCCGGAACCGAGCCAGATTGATAAGGGGAGTGACACTGCAAAGCCCGCCACGCTGATGGCGAAGGCGGTATAACGAAAAGGGAATGTGGTGGTTTTTTCCATGGATGCCTCGTCAGGTCAGTGTTGGCTGGCGCCGGAGTATAACGCACCCGGTCGGCGCATGGGGGCGGGGAGGTGTTTTCACTCAGCAAGCGGGTTGCCGTTGAGGTGTTAGAAACTGGACTATGCTTGTGTATGTACCGAAGGCATTTTTCAGTGTTTTGATGTTTTGAGTTCAAAGTAATAAAATGACCGGCTTGTAACGAATGAATGAGAATTCACTCAGTTACCCATTCACTCGGCATATTCAGTGATCACACCAGACCAGGAGGCGCCAACGTGGGCGAGGTAGTGAAAGACGAATATCAGACGGATTACGTCGCAGGCCAGGATAATATCAATCCGTTCGGCCTGGATCTTCATAACTGGGTTTTCCCGGTAGCCGCGATCATTGTGGTTCTGTTCGTTATTGGAACCCTGATGTTTCCGGCGGCTTCAAAAGAAATGCTGGATGGTGCCAAGTGGGACATCATCGCCAGCTTTGACTGGTTCTTCCTGCTAAGTGCCAACGTGTTCGTTGTGGTCAGCCTCGCGCTGATCTTCATGCCGGTTGGCAAGATCCGGCTGGGCGGGCAGGAAGCGAGGCCAGAGTTCTCGACACTCTCCTGGTTTGCGATGCTGTTTGCTGCGGGCATGGGCATTGGCCTGATGTTCTGGGCGGTGGCCGAACCTGTTGCCTATTACACCGGGTGGTATGAAACGCCGTTCAATGTGACTGCCAACTCACCCGAGGCCAGGGATCTTGCCATGGGGGCTACCATGTACCACTGGGGTCTGCATCCTTGGGCGATTTACGCGATTGTAGCGCTTTCTCTGGCGTTCTTTTCGTTCAATAAAAACATGCCGTTGACCATCCGGTCTGCGTTCTTCCCGTTGCTGAAAGACCGGGTCTGGGGATGGCCAGGGCATATCATCGACGTGCTCGCCGTGGTGGCAACCATCTTTGGTTTGGCGACGTCTCTTGGTTTTGGTGCCCAGCAAGCGGCCTCCGGCCTGGATTATCTGTTCCAGCTGGGTTCTGGTACCAACGTTCAGATGGCCATCATTGTCGGGGTAACGGCGGTGGCGCTGATCTCTGTGTTGCGTGGTCTGGATGGTGGTGTCAAAGTTCTCAGTAATATCAACATGATCACCGCAGGTGTCCTGCTGTTCTTTATTGTTTTTGCCGGGCCGACGATGACGATTCTGGAGACCATCTGGGTCACGTCGTCTAGCTATGTGGCGAATATTGTGCCGCTGAGTAATCCGTTTGGTCGTGAAGATGAAGCCTGGTTCCAGGGCTGGACAGTCTTCTACTGGGCTTGGTGGATTTCCTGGTCACCGTTCGTTGGTATGTTCATTGCGCGTGTTTCTAAAGGCCGCACTGTCCGGGAGTTCCTGACAGCCGTTCTGATTATTCCTACCGTGATCACCACCGTCTGGATGAGTGGTTTTGGTGGCGCTGCGCTGGAGCAGATTCAGCAGGGGGTTGGTGTTCTGGCCGAGAAAGGGCTGACCGAAGTACCGCTGGCGACCTTCCA
Organism: Marinobacter daepoensis DSM 16072; assembly: GCF_000421165.1. GTDB lineage: Bacteria > Pseudomonadota > Gammaproteobacteria > Pseudomonadales > Oleiphilaceae > Marinobacter > Marinobacter daepoensis. The sequence goes on along the minus strand of NZ_ATWI01000009.1, from coordinate 923,734 downwards.
GATGTTTGAGCAGCTGCCGCTAACCGGAATTGTCTCTTTTGTGGGTATTATTCTGGTGCTGGTGTTCTTCGTTACATCATCAGATTCTGGCTCTCTTGTTATCGACAGTATCACCGCAGGCGGCAAGACAGATGCGCCCACAGCTCAGCGCGTGTTCTGGGTGGTGATGGAAGGTGCTATTGCCGCGGCTTTGATCTTCGGGGGGGGCGATGATGCTCTGGGTGCGATCCAGGCTGTCGCGATCAGTGCGGGGCTGCCGTTTACAGCAATTCTTTTGCTGATGACCTGGGGGCTGCTGAAAGGCCTGACCCACGAGCGGAAATTGCTTTTGCAGCGAGGTGAGCTGACCTGACCTCTTGATGTAAAAGGGACTATAAAAAAACCGGAGCTGGCTCAGCTCCGGTTTTTTTTCTTCGGCGAATGGAAAACTACCGCCGGGCAAAGCTCTCCATAGCAAACTGGGCGCGCTCTCTCGGGCTGAAGTGGGGCCGTTTGAGGTCCTCAATGGCGTTCAGTCTTGGCAGCAGGCCGCATCCGTTTGCCATTTGGATGGCCAGTCCCGGGCGGGCGTTCAGTTCCAGCAGCAAAGGGCCTTCGTTGGCATCTACCACCAGATCAACGCCCATATAGCCCAGACCGGTCGCTTCATAGCAGCGCGCCGCCATCTCCAGCATGTTTTCCCAGTCGTCTATTCCGATGTTCTCCAGTGCAAGGCCGGTATCCGGATGGAGAGTGATCGGTCGGTTGAACTGGACGGCATTCAGACTCTTTCCTGAACCGATGTCCAGCCCGACCCCGACGGCGCCCTGGTGCAGGTTGGCCTTGCCATCAGAGGCTGTCGTGGCCAGGCGGAGCATGGCCATGACCGGGTAGCCCTGGAAAACGACGATCCGGATATCCGGCACGCCCTGAAATGAGTATCGGGCCAGAGCAGGAGATGACTGAACCAGGTTCTCGACGATGGCGACATCGGGAGTTCCCGCCAGTGAGTACAGACCGGCCAGAATATTGGTGAGGTGTCGTTCAAGCATGGCGGCGGGGATGCGGGCACCGGATGCTTTGACAAAGTCGTCACCATCCCGCCCCGTAATGACGGTAATGCCTTTGCCGCCGGAGCCCTTTGCAGGCTTGATGGCAAAACCTTTCAGGTCGGCTGCCATGTCCCGAAAATGGGAGATTTCATGCTGTTGACGAACGACCTGCAGCAGTTTGGGCGTTTTCACACCGTATTCACTGACCGCCAGCTTTGTCTTCAGCTTGTTGTCGACCAAGGGGTAAGACGAGCGGTCATTGTACCGGGCAATGTAATCAACATTGCGGCGGTTCATGTTCAGCATCCCGAGCTTCTTCAGTCTGCGCGGTGAGATCCAATCCATGTTAATCGTAGACCTTCATCGGGGTGAACCGTTTCAGCTCGCTGAGCTTGTAGCCTGTGTATTGACCCATCAACAGGATCAGCCCCAGGACGACCAGGTGCAGTTCCGGGAAATTGAAGGTGAGATGGCCTGCCAGAGGGGTGCTCATGGCAAGATAGGCGCAGATTGCGACAAACAGGCTTCCCGATCCCTGAACCAGGACTTCGCGGGCCCCCTCTTCTTCCCAGAGGATGGACATGCGTTCAATGGTCCAGGCGATAATAACCATTGGGAAAAAGGTGACGGTCATCCCTGTGTTGAACCCCATCTGGTAGCCGATGATACTCAGGCCAGCCGTGATAAAGATCACCAGAATGATCAGCGCTGAAATCCGGGAGACCAGCAGAAGATTCAGGCTGGATAGGTAACCTCGCAGCACCAACCCGATGGATACAACCGACAGGAAGGCGATCAGGCCCGGCACCAGTGTTGTTTGTACGAACGCGACCGCGATCAGAACGGGCATAAACGTTCCGGAGGTCCGGATACCGATGACAATGCGCATAAAGGCAACAATCAGAGCGCCGATCGGGAGCAGTAGCAGCATCCGGAACATGCTTTGCTCTTCAATCGGTAACTGGTAGAAACCGAGAACGCTCAGGCCGTTGGCATTGGATTCAAGGGTTGCAAGCTGGAGTGCCGGTACGGTCTGTCGCAGCATGGAGAAGCTGACCTGGGAGTCGTCTCCACCCACCACATCGAGCAGTGACTCCGAACCCTGGCGCCAGAGTAACAGATTCTCGGGTACTCCTTGTTCGGCTGTTCTTGGGTCGAAGGTCAGCCAGCGCTCGCCATTATAGATCTGAAGGAAAGGCACCAGTTGCTGGCGTCTTCGGGCATCCTCCAGTTTCAGTGCATCGGCGGTGCGGGCCGCGATTCCGGCATGGTTGAGCATCCGGACCAGTAACTGCAGGTAATTCTCGTCGGAAACCAGAAGCGTGGTGTTCTGGGTGCGGTTATCCGGTTGCATCAGGCGGATCAGCTCGCGGGTCATGCTTTCAGGTGAGCTGGACCGCTCGGAAGCCTGGCTGAGAAGTTCTCTGACCGCCGTTGCCTGAGGTTCTTCCCAGAAGACCGGCTGGGCGCGGGGTATGCGGCCAGGGGGCGCCTGCAGGGTATCTTCGTCGGGTACAAACTGTGCCTTGAAATACAGGGTCTGAGGGCCGGACACCTCCCGCTTGGTCCATTCTGCCCGGCGCCCGGCATTGCTATCGAGAATTGAAAACCCGTATCCGGGAGAGGCCGCCTGTTCGGTGAGGATACGGAAGCCGGGTGGCTGCTCTGGTATGTGCAGGCTGACTTCGGCCGGTGCGCCCTGGCCCTCGAAGTCGACCCTGGCTTCGATCATCCAGACCGGGCGCTGTTCGCCGGTCATCCAGGGAATGCCCAGTTCAAGGTGTCGCCAGGTTGCGACGGCAATGCCTGCGGCAATCAGGAGAAAGACAAACACATAAAAGGGAACCCGTGAGCGGACGGTCATTTTTCACCTCCGTTTCCGGATTGTTCAAGGTAAGATTTCGGGAGCTCTGTGGCGAATTCTTTGCCTACATCAATCAGCATGACATCCCGCAGAACGTTGCGGCCAATCAGCACTTCGTAGGTCAGGTTCTTTCGGTCTGCTAGGGTAAATTCGGCAACCTGCTGATGGTCGCCAATAGCGAACTGCAATTCGACAACCACCCGACGTTCAGATTCGTCTGCGCTGGACTGGACGATCTTTACCCGCCTGGAAATCTCTTTCTCCATTGAGACCCACTTTGTGTCTTCTGTCCCGGGTACCGGTACCTCGAAGCGCACCCAGTTACTGCCGTCCCGTTCGAAACGTTGTATGTTCCTGGCGTGAATGGAGGAGGTTTCTGCGCCGCTGTCTATGCGGGCTGTGTAAACCAGCCCCGGTTCGGCGAGGAAGAACTTTTCAACTTCACCAACCACCACCTTCCCTTTCAGCCGGTCTGCCTGGCCTGCGTTTTTGCTTGGGGCAGGGCAGGAAGGGGCTGCTTTGGGGGGGGGGCACGACGGTTTTTCAACCTGCGTGGCAATGGCATCGAGAATGCTTTGGGTGGATTCCCGGTTTTCCTGCAGAAGCTGTTCGTGCCTGACCCCGGCATTCTGTTCCATGGTGACCAGCGTCGCCCGTTGGCTGTGTACGGATGAGCGAACGTCTTCAACGTTCTCTTTCTTCACCATAAAATAGTGATCCGAGGCGCACCCGGAAAGCGTGAGAGCGAGCCCCGAAAAGGCAAGTGTCAAGAATGGACGGGTTTGCAAGAACCTGTACCCCATGAATATCCCCTGAACCGGCTGTGTTGGTTGTTCGGCCTGGATGCCTCAGCCACTGGATGTGTTGTTGATCAGGCGGGTGAGTATACTACAAGCCACCTGTGTGATGACTTTACAGATGGTTAAGGCGGAGGGTCAGCCGCCCATGAGAGGGCCATTACCCAAAGGGGTCTCGGCTCTCAGGTATTCCTGAATCACGGGTGAGCAATTCAGATAAAACAGTAAAAGCTCTCGCTGGATGTCCTGATCCTGAATGCGGGCGGCAAAACCGATGACCTCTTTAAGCGCCTGATCACTCTCGGGGCGGTCACTGGGTATGTGAAAGCTCTTGCCGTAACGGTTTTTGAGCAACTGACTCAGGCGTTCGAGGTGAAACTCACCAGTGTGGGTGATGTGCGGCAACGCGCGGGCCTGCAGGGCATTTTCCCGATCGTTGGCCGACAGCAAAGCCTGATGATCTTCCCCGCAGGAAGTCTGTAGAAATTCAGAACCCAGTTTTCTCCATAACTCCTTGAACATGCTCTGGCCTGCCAGTCGGTGTTTTGCCCACGCCGTCAGCACCTTGTTGGGGTGCTAAAGCTCCGTTTTAGAGGAATTTACGCCCGGCGTCCATAGGCGGATTGGCGTAATGTTGATAATTGCCAATCAGTCGATGCCGGTGTGGAAGCTCCATTTTATCGGGCAGGAAAAAGGAAAGGGCATTGCGGTAGACTGTCGGGCTTTGGGGTTGAATTGTAATGCAAGGAGAACCTGCTGGTGTTGAATGCACTGACTCTAACCATGGCAGACCGGCCGGAATGGATGGCTGGATGGTTTGCTGCCCTGCTGGCCAGTTCCGCGCTGCTGATGGTTGCGCTTGGGTGGCTGCTTTGGCACCGTCGCAAAGACCGGCTCAGGGCCAGTCGCCTGAGTGAGGAGTTTGGTGAGTGTCTTCGCCTTGTTCAGGAAGGAGAGCATACACAGGCCTTGCATCATCAGGAAAAAGCGCACCTGAAAGCCGAACTTGAGGAGGTGAAGTTTGAGCGCGGCAAGTTTGAGCAGGGTGCGGAGCACTGGCGGCAGAAAGCGACGGTTCTGGAAAGTCGTCTGTCAGCCATGGGTAGCGAGCTGGCCGCAAATCAAGACAGGCTCACTCAGGTGGTGGATGAGAGAGAGCGTTATCAGCTGCGGGCAGAGTCACTGTCGGAACAGCTTTCGGAGCTCAGAATCAGGCTGAAAGAACAACAGGTGACGCTGGAAGAGGAGCGCCGCAATGCGGCAGAGAAACTGCAACTGCTGGAGCAGAACCGGGAGGCCCTCAAGCAGGAATTTGAAAATCTCGCTAACCGGATTTTTGAACAGAAAAGTGAGCGTTTCAGTCAGCAGACCCGGACCAGCCTGGACTCCTTGCTGAACCCGTTTCGGGACCAGTTGCAGGATTTCCGGAAACGGGTGGAAGACGTTTATACCACGGAGACCCGTGACCGGCAGGCGCTTCGAAGCGAAATCAAGTCTCTGCAGGAGCTGAATCAGCAGATCACGGAGGAAGCGGCTAATCTGACGCGGGCTCTGAAAGGCGATAAGAAAGTTCAGGGTAACTGGGGTGAGTTGATTCTTGAGCGTGTGCTTGAGCGGTCCGGCCTTCGAAAAGGCGTGGAATACGAAACCCAGGGAAGTTACCGAGACGATGACAACCAGTTGTTGCGACCGGATGTCATTGTTCATCTGCCAGACCAGAGAAACCTGGTGGTTGACTCCAAGGTCTCTCTGGTGGCTTATCAGCAATGGGTGGTTGCCGATGATGAGAGCGAACGGGCCGCTGCCCTGAAACAGCATGTGGAGGCCGTTCGCACTCACATCAAGACGTTGAGTGAAAAAGATTACAGCCAGCTTAACGGGCTTCATTCTCCCGATTTCGTGCTGTTGTTCATGCCCATTGAGCCGGCATTTGTGGCAGCATTCCAGCAGGATGACAACCTGTTCGCCGAGGCGTTTGAGCGCAAGATCATCGTGGTTACGCCCACGACGTTGCTCGCCACGTTGCGAACCATTGAAAACATCTGGCGGTACGAGCGCCAGAGTCAGAATGCCCGCCGTATCGCAGACAGAGCAAGCGCGGTTTATGACAAACTTCGGGTATTCGTAGAGGCCATGGAGCGATTGGGCAGCCAGTTACACACTGCCCAGGGCACCTATGACAATGCCATGAATACCCTGACCCGGGGTCGTGGTAACCTTATTTCCCAGGCCAACCGATTTGTGGAACTGGGCGTTCGCGTTAAGAAAGAACTGCCGAAGTCGATTGTGGAGCAGGCCGAAGTGGACTCTGACGACGCCGTTTTGTCAGAAGAACCGGTTGTCACGCATAAAGAAGAGCCCAATAAGGCCGGAGAAGCCCGGGCAGAGGATCAGCAGGAGTAGCAGTATGTTGTCACTGATGAAAACGCGGTGTTTGCCCGGCCGCAGAATGTCTCTGGGGCTGATGTTGTCTTGTGTGCTGACCCTGCAAGCAGGGACCGCGCAGGCGTTGGCGCCGGAACATGAGATCCGGCGCCTGATGCTGGCAACCGAAGAAGCGGTGGTGTCTGAAAACTGGAATGAGGCAGGGGAATACCTGAACCGCCTCCGGGCGATGGAAGGCGAAAAGCCCCCCGAATATTTCTACTACCGTGGCAGGGCCATGTTGCAGGCGAATCACCTGAATGAAGCTCGGTCTGCTCTGGAGCAGTACATAACGCTGGCGGGTGCAGAGGGTGCTTATTACCAGCAGAGTCTGAAACTCATTACCGATATCGAGAAGGCCAATCGGGCGAGTGTGCGGGCTCTTGCAGAGGGAGGGGGCGGTACCCAGGAGCCGGTGGCGGTTATTGAGCCGGCTGGCGGTCATGACCTGAAAGCATTACGACAGCTTTATCTTGCGGATACCGATCGTGAGGCGCTGGTTATTCATTTGAACACCTTGCTGGATACGGTGGGCTGGCGCCGGGACAAAACGGTTGTCCGGCTAGACCGGCCTGCTGATAATCAGTACGAGTTGGCGCTGGATAGCGGCAATATCAGCATTCTCGAAATCAACCGAAATCCTGATGGCACGACGGTTCGGACAACAAGATCGCTGCCCGTATTCGGCGTGAATCCACAACTCCGTTGGGACTGTGAACCTGTGGTCGGGGCCTGTTGGGTTTACGATCCAAGAGACGGTTCAAGGCTTTTCCAGTTGGCGGAAAATCGTGAGCAGGCTCAGGAAATTGCCCGCGCTCTGGGGCAGTTGATCAGGAATCTGCAGCAGGGCGGAGGCAAGCGCTGAGCCTCAGGCCAGGTCGCCCCTTTCGCCGTCTCTCCAGGCGCCAGGGGTGACACCGGTCCATTTCTTGAACGCCCGGTGGAAGGTTGAGGGTTCGGTGAACCCCACGCGTTCAGCGATGTCGTTGATGGCAATCTCGGGGTGAGAGAGATAATAGATCGCCATATCCCGCCGAAGCAGATCCTTTATCTCCTGAAACGATGTGTTTTCCTGCTTTAGCCGCCGCCTCAGGGTTTGTGGACTGGTATGCAGCTCTTGGGCAATCCAGTCAAAGTCCGGCATGGGCTTGGAAAAATCCCGCCCGATCAATCCACGAATGCGCCCTGTCCAGGTATTACTTTCATCCGGCCGTGACAACAGATCAGCGGGTGATGTTTTCAGGAACTGCCGCATTTCCGGTTTATCGCGAATAACCGGTGCTGACAGAAAGCGTTTACTGAACGTCAGCGCAATACAGTCTGATTCAAACACGAGCGGGCAGTGGAATATGTGCCGGTATTCATCGCCATGGTCTGGCCGTGGGTAGTCGAATTCCGCGTTCTCCAGCTCGACGGGCTGGCCAATCAGCCAACTGCCGAGTCGGTGCCAGATCACCAGTAGACTCTCTCTCAGAAAGTAGTCCGGGTCGTGAATGGTGCCTTCAATGCGTGCTACCAGCCGTACCCGCTCGTTCCGGGTATCAAGCTCCATGGTTACCATCGGGTCAAACAGCCGTGAAAACCGAAAGGCCTGTTGGTAAACCTCTTCCAGAGTCTGACACCCGATCACCAGAGCACACATCGTGGCAAAAGTACCGTAGCGGGCCCGCCGGGGGCCCATGCCCATGAACTCGTCGTCGGTGCGTTGCCAGATGATCTGCATCAGCTTGCTGAACTGGTCGCTGCTGACTCGCGCCATTTCGATCCGGAGAAGGTCGGGGGAGATGCCGGCCTCCTGAAGAAGGTCGCGGGTGTCCAGCCCCATGCGCCTGGCTCCGGAGAGTGAGGCTTCAACAAAATGTCGTGAGACGGTCAGGGTCGACATAAAAGGAACCAGAAAAACAAACGAACTTCATCATAAGTACCCGACAGAACAATGCAACCTTCTGATTTATTAACAGATGGAAGAAACGGTCAATCGGAATGACGAAACCGGCAGTTGGCCCGCCCGGCAAAACCCGGCAGCATGAGCCAACGTTCTTGCCGCCGACCAAAAACAAGGAGACGCTTTATGGCAGCCCCGCTCGCCAACCTGAAAATTCTGGATTTCAGTACCCTGCTGCCCGGCCCCTACGCCACCATGATGCTCGCCGATATGGGCGCGGAGGTCTTGCGCATCGAAGCGCCGGACAGAGTGGATCTGACCAAGGTAATGCCGCCCTACGATGGTAAGTTCAGCACAACTTTCTCCTACCTCACGCGTGGCAAGCAAACCTTGCAGCTAAACCTGAAACAGCCCGAGAGTGTTGAAAAGGTCAAGCAGCTGGTTCAGGGCTACGACATTGTGGTGGAGCAGTTTCGCCCGGGCGTGATGGATCGCCTTGGGATAGGCTATGAGGTACTCAAAGCCATCAATCCCAAACTGATTTACTGCGCCATTACCGGTTATGGTCAGACCGGCCCCTATAAAGACAGAGCCGGCCACGACATCAACTACCTGGCTATTTCCGGTGTTGCCAGCCATTGCGGCCGCGCCGACAGCGGTCCACCACCCATGGGCATTCAGATTGCCGATGTGGCCGGTGGCTCACATTATGCCGTGATGGGCATCCTGGCTGCTGTCATCAAGCGCCAGGATACCGGTGAGGGCGCCTTTATCGACATCAGCATGACCGATGCGGCTTTCGCCCTGAACGCCATGGCCGGTGCCGCTGCGTTGGCAGGTGGGCAATCCCAGAAGCGGGAGGGTGGCATGCTTAACGGCGGCACCTTCTATGATTATTACCAGACCAGCGATGGACGTTGGTTGTCTGTTGGCAGTCTTGAACCCCAATTTTCGTCACGCTTGTGCGACGCCCTTGGGCTGGGGGAGCTAAAAAGCCTCGCCTTGAGCCAAAAGTCCCGGCATCAGCATGAACTGAAAGCCGCCCTCAAAAATAAGATTGCGGAGCGCTCACTGGCTAAGTGGCAGGAGGTCTTTGCGGAAGTAGATGCGTGTGTGGAACCTGTCCTGACGATTGAAGAGGCGGCTGAGCATCCTCAGTTGAAAGCCAGAGGGATGGTGATTGAGCAGGATCGGGGGGATGGGGTTACTCAGAGGCAGTTGGGAATGCCGTTGAAGTTTGTGTTGTAACGGAGGGGAACTTTAAAAGTTTGAAAGCCGCCGATAACTCTTGGCTGGCGGCTTTCAGGGAACAAGCGCTATGGGCCATAGCGCTTGTATTTGAGGTTTAAGGGACTGGAGAGAAAACCGAATCAGTGCCTAGAACCATTTCAGCGAAGGCTTGTGCCGGCTGTGCTGAGACTGGCGTTCCATGTCCCAGGTTCCCCTCTTCGTCTTGATAGCCCTCGATGCTGAAGAAGAATGGGGAGCTTTCGATGCCCGCTGCGTCCAATCCTTCTCCCAGGCCCACTAATGGGTAAGACCCGGCGAGAGGCGCTGGGAAACTGTCAACATCGACCATAACCTGCTGTCCGGCCAGTTCTCCGGGAAGTGTTCCCTCCAGAGGCTCAATTCCCCAGCGCTTTTCATCCGCAGCGTTTGGTATGACGAGGTCACCTTGCACAATGGCATTGTAAACTCCGGCATTTCCGGCTCTGAGGTTGTCAATAAAGTTGATAGGATCCGCGCTGTCCATTGCTGCCTGGAAGACGTTCAGGAAGGTTGAATAGTTCGGCGTGTTTTGAGGAACCGGAGTAGACGCATTTGCCAAGCCTGCAATGATACTGGGGGCAAACGCAGGCGAGTTCTCAAGCATGCGAACAATACCGGCTCCCGGAGTTAGCAGGCTTATGCCGCTGATGTCGTTGTCGGTGACACCTGGGGCGGGAACCTGGTTGGCGTTGACGCTGGCGGCAAATGGAGTGCCTGTGATGGTGCCTAGTGAATGCCCTGCCAGATAGAAGTTGCTGCCATTAAGGCTGGCACCTCCCAGTTGAGACAGATCCAGGTCATTTAGACTCATGCGGAGGTTCATCTGATCAACTGCGCTCTGACGAACATTGTCGCGGGTGTTTGTGAAGTTGAGCAAGTTGATAAAGAGTTCGCCGGATTCGCTTAACCCGAAATGCCTTTCTTTATCATCAGAAGCGGCGATGCCTGGAATGGTACTGCCAGCATACTTGACTGTATTTATCAGAGACGTTGCCGTGTTTGGGTCACCAACCTGGGCTGCCAGCGTTGCTTGGTCCTCCGCAAGAATCAGCGCGGTCAAACCAGCAATTTCAGTGTCTGTGAAACTTGGGTTTGCTGCCAGTAATAGGGTTCTCGCCAGCAGCTCCTGGTCTTCCTGAGTAAAGCTGTCTACGCCGTGCAAGGGTTGGTCAATAGCGACGACAGTATAGCCCAGGGCAGCGAGGGCGGTGCCAAAGGTCAGGGCTGCGCTTCGGTCTGTTGTGATGCCGTGCTGGAATTGGACTACCCCTCTGGTGTTTGGTATTTGCGGGTAGATAATTAGTACTGGTACATCAACATCCGTTTCCTTTGCCGGGAATGGGAAAATGGTGTTTACGACTTCAGAAAGGAACTGTCCTCCCTCACCCTTGACCCCTTGAGGGATTTTCAGATTGATGGACTCGAACTTTGAGTTGAGGGAGGTCGCCAGATTGTTATCTGCTTTCCAGGCCTTCGCTCCTACGGTCTCTGCGGTGGCTCCAAGGTAGTAAGGAAGTGAGACTGTGCCCTGAACCGCGAGAACGGTAGGTGCATTGCCACCCAGTAATGTATTAACTTCTTTATACACCTTGTTGGCGACAGCGGAGACTAAGCCAACTCCAGTGGGGGCGCCCAGTGTAAAGTCGTCAGCGCCGCGGTTAGACGTGGTAGGTGTTGGTAGTAATGGTGAAAGGCTCGTGGCCAATGCAACAGAAACACAGGAAACCGCAACCTGACCCGTTGTTCCCTGACATCCCAAAGGCGGCGGAGCGTCAAATGCAGGTGCCAATGCAGTTTTAATGCTGTCACTCGGGAACCCGGCGATTGTACCATTAACTGTTGACTTGATAGATGCGTAGTCCGAGGCTCCAGCTTCAATAGCGCTCTTGGCTGCAGAGACAGACAAGAATCCCGTCAGTTGATCCTCAAACCAAGAGGCAGGCTCTGCAATATATTGTAGAACTTTCTCATCTTTTGATGTTGTGAAGCTGTAGCTAAGGGCAATCTGCTCCTCTGTAAGAGGCTGGCCAATTGCTTTTGCATAATTGATTGCGATTGGTTCCCAGAGTTTGTTTATCAAAGTGCGCACTGGCAGAAGGTCTTGGCTTGGAAGCTCCGCACCCGGGTTATCTTTTGTGCCTTCAGCTGTGAGGTTGGAATAGGATGGATCCTGAATGATCGGCTCACCGTTGATGTCCTTTACGCCGTTGGTAACGACAACGACATAGCGCTTACCGGGTTTCAGAGGCTCAAGCGGCAAAATCCGAATGGCCGAAGTGCCGCCGAGAGTTTCGACTTCAGCCCGTACCTTGGGCATGTTAGCCGGGCCCGACAGGGTGATTTCAAGCGTTGGAGACTCTCCGGCGCCAAGGCCTTGCACTGGATCACCGCTCGCATACGCCAGTTCGATCAGGTGAACATTTTTTCCAATTTGGACGTTGCCTGCGCTTTCATCCAGCTGTCCGCTGGTGAGAATGACAATAGGGGCAACCGTTGAAGCTCCGCTCAGTTGATTAAGGGCAACCTCGGGAGGGGTGGATTTGTCATCAACGTCAAGGTTGAAGGTGCCGTCGACAGTACCTGAGTACAAAAGATCATTTGGCACAGGAAGTCGGGAGGCCCCTGGAGCAAAAAACGGATAGGTTTTTCCTGAAAGAGAGTCGGTATCTGCGTACTCTGGTTTAGGATTTTCGTTCCTGGAATCGCTTCCATTGTCGAAACAGCCCGTCAACCCAAGGGAAGAAGCCACGGCAAGACTTATTAGAGTTTTCTTGAACATGGGGGGAACCTTTTCCTGTTGTTGTGTCGTTATATCCGGCGTGGACGGAACCGGTCGGCCCCAGGGTTCCGCGCTTTGCCTGTTCTGTTTTATTGGTTGTCTGAAATTTTCACCAGCACTTGAACGCTAATTCTGTAGCTTTGACTATAACGACAGAGTAGCAAGTGTTGATCAGCCGAAAGTGTGATTCTGACCTTTCTGGCTACTCTGTACTAAAGGGTGCTGCACACCCCTAAAATAGTTGCGATAAAAAAGTTTGTCGAGGTTGTCTCATCCTCGTTGTCGGTTCAGCGGAAGGATGAAAAATCCGGTTTCCGTTTCTCCATAAACGCCCGGAAGGCTTCGGCGGCTTCGGGTGTTTTCAGTCGTTCAGAAAACAGGGCGCCTTCGGTCATCATGGTGCGTTTAATCTGTTCCTGAGTTGGCTCGGTCAGCAACGCTTTGGTGGCCCGGATGGCAGAGGGCGCCTTTTCGGCAAGCTTCTGGCAGGTTTCGAGCGCCAGTTGTTCGGTTTCGTCGGGGGAACAGGTCCGGTTGATCAGTCCCAGGCGCAGGGCGTCATCGGCGCTGAAGGCTTCCCCTAACATCAGGAGTTCTGACGCCCTGGCTCGCCCGAGCCAGCTTGGCAACAGCAGGCTTGAGGCCCCCTCCGGGCACAGCCCCAGACTGGCAAAAGGCATCTGGAACCTGGCGTTGTCACCCGCGTATACCATGTCGCAATGCAGGAGCATGGTGGTGCCAATGCCAACGGCGGGTCCGTTTACCGCGGCGACCACGGGTTTTGTGGCGGTGGCCAGCAATACGAGAAAACGCCCGACGGGGGTATCCGCGAAATCGCCGGGGAGGCCTTTCAGGAAATCGGCAAGGTCGTTCCCCGCGGTGAAGCAGTCACGGTCGCCTGTGAACAGGACGCAGCGTATGTCATCGTCATGACTGGCGAGCTCCAGAGCATCGCCCAGAGCGGTGTACATGGCGTGTGTCAGCGCATTTTTTCGGTCGGGGCGGTTAAACCGGACGCGTAGAATCCGGTCCTGGCGCTCTACGTGGATATGGTTTGTCATGGGGGCTCCTATTGCTCCTCATTTTTGTTGGCGGGCCCTGGCTGGCGCGCAGTGTTTTAGGGTTGTAGCGCGAAAGCAGGATAGGTTCCATCACTCGTTTGGAGTATTTTCTGGTAAACTCTGCGGCTCTGTTACACGACCCTATTCGATAATCAGAAAGCTGATGAGGCGACTATGACCACCGTAATCCGCCAGGATGACTTGATCGAAAGCGTAGCCGACGCGCTGCAGTTTATTTCCTATTACCACCCGAAAGATTTCATTCAGGCCGTTTACGAAGCCTACCAGAAGGAAGAGTCCCAGGCGGCCAAGGATGCGATGGCCCAGATTCTGATTAACTCCCGTATGTGCGCACAGGGGCATCGTCCGATCTGTCAGGACACTGGCATTGTGACCGTGTTCGTGAACGTGGGTATGGACGTGAAGTTTGAATGTGACATGGCGCTGGATGATGTCATCAATGAAGGTGTTCGCCGTGCCTATACCCATCCGGACAACGTGCTGCGGGCATCGGTTCTGGCTGACCCGGATGGCAAACGCCAGAACACCAAAGACAACACGCCCGCGATTATTCATTACAAGATGGTTCCGGGTAATACCGTAGAGGTCCACGTGGCGGCCAAGGGCGGTGGCTCGGAGGCCAAGTCCAAGTTTGCTATGTTGAATCCGTCTGACTCGGTCGTTGACTGGGTTTTGAAAATGATTCCGCAAATGGGGGCGGGCTGGTGTCCGCCTGGCATGCTGGGCATTGGTATTGGCGGTACCGCCGAGAAGGCGATGGAGCTGGCGAAGGAGTCCCTGCTGGACCCGATCGATATTCACGATCTGCAGGCCCGCGGTGCATCCAACCGTTCCGAAGAGCTGCGCCTGGAATTGTTCGAGAAAGTGAACGAGTTGGGTATCGGCGCGCAGGGCCTGGGGGGGCTGACCACCGTTCTGGACGTGAAGGTTAAAGATTACCCCACTCATGCGGCCAACAAGCCAGTGGCAATCATCCCGAACTGTGCCGCAACCCGTCACGCACACTTTGTGCTGGATGGCTCAGGCCCGTCGCTGCAAACCCCGCCGAGCCTGGACGACTGGCCGGAAATTACCTGGGAAGTGGGTGAGAACGTTCGCCGGGTGAATCTGGATACCGTAACGCCGGAAGACGTGAAAGACTGGCAGCCGGGTGAAACCGTTTTGCTGTCCGGCAAGATGTTGACCGGCCGTGACGCCGCCCATAAGAAGATGGTGGATATGATTGAGCGGGGCGAAGAGCTGCCGGTGGATCTGAAAGGGCGGTTCATTTATTACGTTGGGCCGGTTGATCCGGTACGCGAAGAGGTGGTTGGCCCGGCAGGCCCAACCACAGCGACGCGTATGGACAAGTTCACTGACACCATGCTGGAGAAAACCGGCCTGACCGGCATGATCGGTAAAGCTGAGCGTGGCCAGGTTGCTATTGACGCCATCAAGAAGCACGGCGCGGTCTATCTGATGGCCGTGGGCGGTGCTGCTTACCTGGTCTCCAAGGCTATCAAGGGTGCCAAGGTTGTGGCTTTTGAAGAGCTGGGTATGGAAGCCATCTATGAGTTCGAGGTGGAAGACATGCCGGTGACGGTCGCGGTGGATTCCCGCGGCAGCTCTGTGCACCAGACCGGTCCGGTTGAGTGGCACGACAAGATCATTGCTGCGAAAGCGGTTTGATAACAGTCGATTTGACTCTACGGTAGTCTCAGTGCAGCTCTGGGTGTTCTACTCAGGGCTGCCACTGAAAGTCCTTCATTTTCACTCTTCCTTTATACACGTTTACCCCTTCCAGTCTGAGTTTCTCGGTTTGAAACTGGCGGGTTTCCGTGCCTTCGGGAAAAGCGATCTGGCCGTTGCTCCGGATAACCCGGTGCCAGGGAATGCTGTGTCCGGCAGGCAGTTTACCCAGTGCCCGGCCGACAAAGCGCGCCTGGCGGCCGAGGCCCGCCATGGCGGCTATCTGGCCGTAGCTGGCCACCTTCCCCTGAGGAATGGCGGCCACTACTTGCCAGATTTTCTGCTCTTTTGTCGGTTCTTGTTCGAACTCGTCCATTCAGAGCACCGGAGGTAACCGGATCACAGGCGCAGGGCGCCGTCTACTTCGATCATGCGGCCAGACAGATAGTCATTCTCACAAATGAATGCGACCGCAGAAGCGATCTCTTCCGGTTTGCCCATGCGCTTGAGGGGGATGCCGGCTGTCATTTTCTCCAGAGCTTCGGGTTTCATGGAAGCGGTCATTTCGGTTTCGATAAAGCCTGGTGCAATGCCCATGCAGCGAATTCCGTAACGAGCGAGTTCTTTGGCCCACACCGGGACCAGGGCTGAAACACCGGCCTTGGCGGCAGAGTAGTTGCTTTGTCCCATGTTGCCGGCTCGGGAGATGGAGGCAATGTTGATGATCACGCCCTGATCGCCATTTTCAATCATCCGGGTGGCAGCCTCGCGGCCGCAGAGGAAAACGCCGGTAAGATTGACGTCGATGACGGATTGCCACTGGCTCAGCTCCATACGTTTCTCGAGCTTGCCGTCCTTGAACTTGATCATCAGGCCATCACGCAGGATGCCTGCGTTGTTGACCAGGCCGTTCAGATGACCAAAGTCGCTGATAATGGCTTTGAAGGTAGTTTCTACATCGTCTTCCCTGGCAACGTTGCAGACGTAAGCTTTGGCATCGCCGCCGGCCTGCTTGCATGCTTCTACGGTTTCGGCAAGCTTGTCTTCCATCAGGTCAATAAGGGCGAGCCTGGCGCCTTTCGCTGCCAGATACTCTGCCATGGCGCGGCCGAGGCCCTGGCCGCCACCGGTGATTGCAATAACGGAATCTTGAAGTTTCATGGTTTGCCCTAATTAAGTTCAGAGGTGTTTTACGTTCTCTGTGTGTCTGCATCGTTTTTATAGGGAGGCATTTTGCCCGTTTTCTTTTTTCTTTTCATCGTTATGCCCATTGCTGAGCTGACAGTGTTGATTCAGGTAGGCAGTATTATTGGTGTTCTGAATACTGTTGGGCTGGTGTTTCTGACTGCAGTGATTGGCGCCTGGTTGCTTCGCCAGCAGGGTTTGGCAACGCTGTTGCGGGCGAACGAACGCCTGAACAGTGGCGAACTGCCTGCCAGAGAAGTGGCTGAAGGGCTGATTCTGGCTGTGGGGGGCGCCATGTTGCTGACCCCGGGGTTTATCACCGATGCTTTCGGGTTTCTGTGTTTGTTGCCAGGCACCCGTCACTGGCTGGCGGCTCAGGCTCTGAAGAGAATGACTGTGGTGGGGCAGAGCCAGAGCCGAAGCTTCTTTTTTCGGGCCGGAGGCGGTTCCGGGCCCTTTGGGCACGGGCCATTTGGTTCGCAGCGCCCGTTTGATCGTGATGCCAACGGTGACATTATTGAGGGTGAGTATCAGGATCAGACCCAGCGAGATCAGGGCCGGATTGAAGATGCCGGGCGTGGTCAGGGCGGCCGTGAAAAAAAGTAAATTTTTTTTGATTGGGGTGTTGAAAATGCGTACCTCAACCCCATTAACTCAGCACAGATTCGCCTCAGGCTGAAAACCTCTGTCAATCAGGGGATTGGAGGCAGAGGCAATTTGTCGGGTCCGGGTTTCCGGCCAGACATTTTTAACAAGCAATTGTCATTGCCACATTAATCTGACTATTGGAGAAACAGAGCAATGAAGATTCGTCCGCTACACGATCGTGTTGTCGTACGCCGTAAGGAAGAAGAAGAGAAAACTGCGGGTGGCATCGTTCTGCCAGGTAACGCCAAAGAAAAGCCGTCCCAGGGCGAAGTAATCGCTGTGGGTAATGGCCGCATTCTGGACAGTGGCGAAACCCGCGCACTGGCGGTCAAGGTGGGAGACACCGTGGTTTTCGGTCAGTACGCCGGTAACACCGTAAAGGTTGACGGTGAAGAGTTGCTCATCATGAGCGAAAACGACATCTACGGCGTGCTTGAGTGATCGCATCAGCGACAGGCACGAACGCTCATTAATCCGATGGATTCAATTTTCGGTTTAACGAACAGGAATAAATGACATGGCAGCAAAAGACGTTAAATTCGGTGATAGCGCCCGTAAGCGCATGGTCGCAGGTGTTAACATCCTGGCGGATGCAGTTAAGGTAACTCTTGGCCCTAAAGGCCGTAACGTGGTTCTGGAGAAGTCATTTGGCGCTCCGAACGTCACCAAAGACGGTGTTTCTGTCGCCAAGGAAATCGAACTGAAAGACAAGTTCGAAAACATGGGCGCGCAGATGGTGAAAGAAGTCGCTTCCCAGGCTAACGAAACCGCAGGTGACGGCACCACTACCGCAACCGTTCTGGCTCAGTCCATTGTGAATGAGGGTATCAAGGCCGTTACTGCTGGCATGAACCCGATGGACCTGAAGCGTGGTATCGACAAAGGTACCGCCGAAGCCGTCAAAGCCATCCGTGATATGGCCAAGCCGTGCGATGACAGCCGCATGATTGCGCAGGTTGGTACCATCTCCGCCAACGGTGATGAGACGATCGGTAAGATCATTGCCGACGCCATGGAGCGTGTAGGTAAAGAAGGTGTGATCACCGTTGAGGAAGGCCGTGGTCTGGAAGACGAGCTGGACGTGGTTGAAGGTATGCAGTTCGACCGTGGTTACCTGAGCCCGTACTTCATCAACAACCAGGACAACATGTCTGCCGAGCTGGAAGACCCGTACATCCTGCTGGTAGACAAGAAAATCTCCAACATTCGCGAACTGCTGCCGGTACTGGAAGCTGTTGCCAAGGCTGGCAAGCCGCTGCAGATCATCGCTGAAGACATCGAAGGCGAAGCGTTGGCGACTCTGGTCGTTAACAACATGCGTGGCATCGTGAAAGTCAATGCGGTGAAGGCACCTGGTTTCGGTGATCGTCGTAAGGAAATGCTGCAGGATATCGCTATCCTGACCGGTGGTACCGTGATTTCCGAAGAAGTCGGCCTGACTCTGGAGAACACCACTCTGGATGACCTGGGTACGGCCAAGCGTGTAAACGTGACCAAGGAAAACACCACGATCATCGGTGGCGCCGGTGCCGAAGCGGACATCAATGCCCGCGTAGAGCAGATCCGCAAGCAGATCGAGGACAGCACCTCCGATTACGATAAGGAAAAGCTGCAAGAGCGTGTAGCCAAGCTGGCTGGCGGTGTTGCCGTCATCAAAGTGGGTGCTGGCTCTGAAGTTGAAATGAAAGAGAAGAAAGCCCGCGTTGAAGATGCGCTGCATTCTACCCGTGCTGCTGTTGAAGAGGGCATTGTGCCGGGCGGTGGTGTAACCCTGATCCGTGCGATTGCGGCTCTGGACAGCGTTGATGCCATCAACGAAGAGCAGGCAGCGGGTGTTAACATCCTGCGTCGCGCCATGGAAGCGCCGCTGCGTCAGATCGTATTCAACGCAGGTGGCGAGTCTTCTGTTGTTGTTGCCAAGGTTAAGGAAGGTGAAGGTTCCTTCGGCTTCAACGCGGCAACTGAGCAGTACGGCGATATGCTGGAAATGGGTATCCTGGATCCTGCCAAGGTCACCCGTTCTTCCCTGCAGGCTGCGGCTTCTGTGGCTTCTCTGATCATCACTACCGAAGCGATGGTTGCGGATGAGCCGGAAGACGAGAAAGCCGGCGGCGGTATGCCGGACATGGGTGGTATGGGCGGAATGGGAGGCATGGGCGGCATGATGTAATGCCGGTCAGGTCCCGGCCAGGTCTCAGATTCTGAGCTCTGGCCCGATTACCCCCTGAAAAACCCCGCGCTGGTTCACACTGGTGCGGGGTTTTTCGTTTTTTTGTCATGAACTTGACCAATGGCTTTGCTAGACTCGGCTACCGGTTTTTAATTGTGCAAATCATTGATAATGACAGAATCCCGACCAACATCGTTTTTCGGCCCAGGCAAGCTGCTACTTTTACTGCTGCTTGGCGCTCTGGTTTATGGGATCACGCTGGTGGTTCTCGTTCCCGCAGGCTGGCTCTGGCAGCAAGCCTCGGCTCATGTGCCATTGCCGGAGCAGGTGAGGGTGCAGCAGGTGTCGGGCACGCTCTGGCAGGGTGCTGCCGGCGTGGTGGTGGCGGGTTTCCCCGCCAGATTGCAATGGCAGTTGGAATGGCCCTCTTTGTCAGGAGGGATGCTGCCGGTGTCGTTCTCTGTGTCTTCGTCGCAATCTCGTGTGGAAGGGGTTGCCCGTGCCGGTTTGTCAGGTAATTTAGAGCTTAGAGCCAATGGAGTGGTTACCGTTGCGGAGTTTGAGCCACTTATCCGGCGGAGTGGTGGCGCGATGATTGAAGGGGCGGTAACGGTTGATCGTCTCAATATGATGTGGTCAAACGGTCGGCTGAAGGCGGCTGACGGTTTGGGCCGCTGGGGCGGTGGAGCGGTTTCCTGGCCCATGGGCAGTCAGACGGGGCAGGCAGTGTTTCCTCCGATGGAGGCAGAGCTGGAAACGACTGAAGGCGGTGTTGCCCTGGTGGTGGCAGAACAGGGAAGTGACGGCCCGGCGGCAGAAACCAGTATTCTGTGGGATGGCATGATGGAGGTCCGGGTATACAAACGGATGGTGGATCTTGCTCAACAGCCTTGGCCGGACACTGCAAGCCCTGATGACGTTGTCTTCCGGGTTCGTCAACCGCTTCTGCCGGGGGGGCTGTAGTATGGCCCGGTTCCCGGTTCATTTGCAGGAACGCACGTCCCGTTCCGTGGCCAATATTCTTCTGATTGGCCTTGTCTTTTATGTGGCCGTTGAGCTTGCTCGGGTAACCTGGTTGTTCACCTGGGCAGATCGCCCGGTACCGCAAATTTTTGGTCAGGTGTCCGGGGGCAAGGAGTTTCATCGCAACCTGTCGGGAGCGCCCATCGCCGGCTACGAATTTTTTGGCCGACCTGAAAGTCAGGGTGGGGTGGCCGATGTGGTGCGGCGCTCCGCTCCTGAAACCGGATTGCGCCTGAAGCTGGAAGGTGTCCTTGTTGGGCAGCGCCCCGAGGACTCCGGTGCTATAGTTGCCGGAAGTAATGGAGAAACTGAATATTACCGGGTGGGTGATCAACTGCCGGGTAATGCCGAGCTGGCTGAAGTTGAAGCGGGGCGAATATTGCTTCGCAGGGGCGGCCGGTATGAATCCCTTGCCTTTGAGGAAGAGGCAGAGGTTGGCGCTCTGGTGACGGAAGAAACATCCCCGTCGTCAGAATCGCCAGACGCGTATCTGGAGAATGCCAGAGAGCGGCTGGACACTCAGGGCGTGGCTGCCCTGACACCCTATGGCCTGCAACCTGCCGAGGGTCGTGGTGGTTATGTGTACGATGGCTCCAACGCCATGCTGAATGCTGTCAATCTGCGGCCAGGTGACATCATCACCGCAGTCAATGGCCAGTCATTGGGAGACATCGAGCAGGATAAAATGCTGCTGGACAGCTGGCGTAGCCAGCCTCAGCTGGATATAGAAATTGAACGTGACGGAACCGTGATGACCGTCAGCTACGCTATCCCTCAGCAGTGGCGCTGACAAGGTACTCAAAAAAACAGGACGATATCGCCAGATGTATAACCACAGAATCAACCTTCTCCGGACAATTCTATTTGCGCTGCTATTGCCGCTGATGTCGATGGCGCAGGCGCAGGAAGAAACCTGGAGGTTGAACCTCAAGGACGCGGACATTCGGGCTTTTGTGACCCAGGTGGCTGACATCACTGGCTACAGCTTTGTTGTCGACCCCAGGGTTAAGGGTAAGGTGACGGTTTTGTCCAGTGCGCCGATGAACAAGGATGAGATCTACGACTTGTTCCTCGCAGTGTTGAATGTGCATGGGTTCACGGCCATTCCGGGTGAGGAAGTTGTTAAGATTGTTCAGCAGGTGGATGCCAAGCAGTCTGCAGAAATTCTGGACAGGTTTCCGAAAACCCCCTCTGAGCAGCTGATTACCCGGGTAATCCAGATTGATAATGCCAATGCACTGGAATTGGTGCCCATCCTTCGTCCGCTGGTTGCCAAGTACGGTCACCTTGCCGGTGTGGCTGCAGCGAATGCGCTGATTGTCAGCGATCACTCATCCAACATCGCCCGGATTGAACAGATTGTCCGGGAGCTGGACAGTCCCTCCAAGTATGAGGTGGAAGTCATCCAGCTTGAGGAAGCCTGGGTGGGGGATATGGTCACCTTGCTGCAGGAACTGGCCCCCGAAGAGCTGGGTAGAACGGGCGGCGAGAATGCGGCGCGCAAGTACAGTGTGACGGCGGACGAGCGCAGCAATCGTCTGATCCTGAGAGGCGATGAAACCTTCAGAGACAAAATGCGGGGGTTGATACGCCAGCTCGACCAGCCCTCTGCATCTGGTGGTACCACGAAGGTGATTCGTCTCCGGCACGCAGATGCCAAGACCCTGACCGAAATTCTCAAAGGGGTGATGGGCGAGGTCGTTAAGGAAGGGGGCTCTGGTTCCGGTGGTAGCAGTGGGGCCGTCGGAAAACCCAACAACAATTTCTCAGTATTTGCGGACGAAGGGCTTAATGCGCTGGTGGTGCGGGGCGATCCCTCGCTGATGCAGGAAGCTGAACAGATTGTGGCACAGCTCGACGTGCGTCGTGCTCAGGTGATGATTGAGGCGGCCATCGTAGAGATCAGTGACGAGCTGGGTGACCAGTTGGGTGTTCAGTTGGCAGCGGGCGATGAGTCGGCGGGTGCGTTTCCTGTTCTTGGCACAAACCTGACCAGTAGTCAGGGTATGGTGGGCCTTAACTCCGTGATTGGCGCCCTGGTGGGCGATACGATTCCTCAGTTGGCTGGTGGTTTGACGGTTGGTGCGGGTCAGCGGGATGAAAATGGCATCACCTGGGGCGTCCTGATTCAGGCGCTTTCCTCCTCGGCGGCGGCGAATCTGTTGTCGACCCCAAGCATCATTACTCTGGATAATCAGGAATCCGAAATTATTGTGGGCCAGAATGTGCCCTTCCGTACCGGGCAGTCGACCGTCACCGGCGATGGCACCACCAACCCGTTTACCACGATCGAACGGCGTGACGTGGGGCTGAGCCTGAAGGTTACTCCGACCATTAGCGCGGATGGGCTGGTGCGCCTTGTGGTTGAACAGACCACTGAAGATATTTCCACAACCGCCATCGACAATGCTTCCGACCTGATTACCAATAAGAGGGAGATCAAGACGACGGTATTGGCGGATGATGGCGAAACCGTTGTGCTGGGTGGTTTGATCAAAGACGATTACCAGGTAAACAAGAGCAAGGTGCCCCTTCTGGGGGACATACCTGTACTGGGCCGCCTGTTTTCCTCGGAGTCTGAGACTCGCATCAAACGTAACCTGCTGGTGTTCTTACGCCCCACCATTATGCTGGGCAAGGCGGAAGCCGTGGCTGCGACTCAGGAAAAGTTCAACCGCCTCTGGGAAGTCAATCTGGAAGTGCGTGAGAAGCTGGGCTTGCCGCAGGAGCAGACAGAAGCAACGGTCGAGATGCTGTTTGAGGGGCGCAGACAGTAATAGATACGGGCAGGCAGTCGCTACATCACTGCCTGCCCGATACCGGTTCAGAGTGGTGGCATCGGGCAGTCAAGCTGATCGGCTACCAGCCTCATCAGTTCGTATTCCCGGACCTCAACCTTTCCGTCGTGGCTGATACAATGCCCGCACGCATCAATGATGGCGGGTTTAAGTAGCGGTGACAGCTGGTTCAGTGTCATCAAGGCTTCTTTCAGGTTCTGCATCGTGATCTTAGACTGCAGAATCTCAGTGTTTCCTTTCCCGAACCCGGACATTGCCTCCCGGAAGAGCTTTTCTGCTTCGTCCTGAGCGTCGGTACCCGCCCGGGCGAACAGGCTCAGAACCTGTTGAATGGCCGGCATGACCTGCCTGAAACTCCGGTATCTGATGGGCACGGCCTGTCCGGCACTCTGAGCAAGATGGCGCCAGAGAAAGGTTGTCAGAGCCAGCTCAAACAACGTTACCCGGTTGTCGGCCTGAACAAGCTTCCGCACGTTTTCCTGCAGGGTCGCGCGTTCATCCGGGTCCAGCTTCCGCAAGGCTGGCATCGCGAGTTCCAGCACCGGAAAGCTGGCGCGTTCCCCGGCTGATTGCAGCGCAGGGAGCAATTTCGTGAGTAAATCCTGCTGAACGCCCAGAACCGGGTGTGCCGGAATCAGGCCGAGCCGTTTCGTCTGCTGTTCGGTGGGCAGCTCGTAGATAACCAGGCTGTAGCACAGCTGAACCGCACCTGCCCGGGTGTAGAGCAGGTTACGAAATGTGGATGGCAGGTTCTCAAGTAAAGCGCAGGCAAAACGCTCACTGTCTGCTGAGACGGTCCCGACACGGCTGGAAAGGGGAGTGGCTGTTGGCGCAGGGTCGGAGGAATGGGATGTCGCCAAGGGTGATAGACGGTGCTTTCCCGGGGGCTGTGCCTGCTCCGCTACCTGGCTGACCAGGTCGGCGATACGGGTCTTGCCAGGAGTGGAAGGTTTCCCCTGTAACCGGCTTCCGGGTTGGGTGTCTCTGAGCCGGCTGCGCAAGCGGGCCATGAGTCCTGGCTGGATCGCATTAATGCGAGCCTCGATGGGAGGGTGGGAGGCCAGCAGCGAGGTGAACTTCATGCGAGCGGATTCACCAAAGCACATGTGATTCATGTCACTGGCATGGCTGGTGGTGTCTAGGTATCCCCCTTTCATGCCGATCTTGAACAGGGCTGCACCAATGCCTTCCGGGTTGCGGGTGAATTGCACGGATGAGGCGTCTGCGAGCATTTCTCGTTGGCGGGAAACGGCGGATTGAATCAGGCGACCAAAGAAGACTCCAACGTAGCCTATGATCAGCAATGCCAACCCGATCAGGGCCATGGCTGCCTGGGCTCTGCCATCCCGGTCCCGGCTGTTGCTCCTGCTGCTGTAGATACCAGCCCGGAGCAGGAAATGGCCAATCTGGCCGATCATTAGGATGCCGGCGAGGAGTGCGATCAGGCGCACGTTGATGCGCATATCTCCGTTCAGAATGTGGCTGAATTCGTGCCCTACCACACCCTGGAGTTCGTCGCGGTTCAACCGGGTCAGGGCGCCGTGGGTAACAACCATGACGGCTTCGCCAGGTGAATAGCCGGCCACGAAGGCATTGATCCCGGTTTCGTTGTTCATCACATAGAGGTCTGGCACCGGAACGCCGCTGGCGATCGACATTTCCTCAACAATGTTGCGGAGTTTCCGTTCATCGGGGTCCCTCGTGTCGGGGTCGATGGAGCGTGCGCCAACCATCTTCGCCACCCGGGTACCTCCACCGGCAAGATCAACCCAGCGCACGAGAGAACCAAGGGTAATCAGTGCGATAACCGCGCCCGCGGTGGTTAGTCCGTGGCTGGACAGCAACCAGTAATGGAAGGGCAAGGCCGAGGTCTCGCTCCGTGTCACCAGATAGCCGACCAGGCAAACGGCCAGGGTGATCAGGCTAACGGCGGTCAGGAAGAGTAGGATCAACAGGCCGGTGTTGCGCCGGGCATTTGCCTGGCGCTGGAAAAAGCCGGAGCTCGCCATGGATCAGGCCTCAGAAGCTGACTTTGGGAGCCTGGCGGGCCTCTGGAGATTCCAGTTGCAACTGGGCAGTTTCCTTGAAGGCAAACAGGCCAGCGATAAGGTTGTTCGGGAATTTCTCACGGAAGATATTGTAGTTCATCACACCATCGTTATAGGCCTGGCGTGCGAAGGCTACCCGGTTTTCCGTGCTGGACAGCTCTTCCATCAATTGCTGGATAGTTTCGTTGGCTTTGAGCTCCGGGTAGTTCTCCGCAACAGCATAGAAGTTGGCCAGAGCTTTAGTGAGCAGGTTTTCGGCGCTGCCGAGGCGCTGGATTTTTGTGCTGTCGCCGGGATCCCGGGCGGCGTCTTTCTGGGCGCTGACTGCGTTGTTGCGAGCTTCCATGACCTGGGTCAGAGTTGATTTTTCGTGATCCAGGTAGGCCTTGGCTGATTCCACGAGGTTGGGGATCAGGTCGTGACGGCGTTGAAGCTGTACGTCAATCTGCGCAAAACCATTTTTGAACTGGTTGCGCAGTGAGACAAGCTGGTTATAGATAAATACCAGATAGAGGATGACAACCGCGATAACAGCGAGACCGATAACCGTCGTTCCCATGACTACTCCTAAGGGCTAAAGTTTCAGGCGTTATTTTCCACGATTCGCTCGTGGAAAGTCTGTACGAAATTCTCAAAATCCCGGGGTGGCAGTGGTCGGGAGAAATAATACCCTTGAGCCAGGGCGCAACCCCGCTGGCTGAGATAGTATTCCTGTTCTGCTGTTTCCACTCCCTCAGCAACCACGGTCAGATTCAGGCTCTTGCCAAGGTCAATGATGGTGTTGGCGATCCGGGTGTCTTCTTCGTTGACGAGCAGATCGTGTATAAACTGCTTATCGATCTTCAGGTGTTGGACCGGCATCTGTTTCAGGTATGTCAGAGAAGAATAGCCAGTGCCAAAGTCATCGACTGCAATGCTGATGCCTGCCCGGTGCAGGGTGTGCAGTTTTGCCACCGCATCGGCCAGGTTTGTCATGAAGCTGGTTTCGGTGACTTCAAGCTCCAGGCGGCCGGCTGGAATCCGGTGCCGTTTCAGCGTGTTGAGAATATCATCTACGATGGATTCCTGGCGTAACTGAACCGCAGACAGGTTCACGGCGATCCTCAGGTGCAGGCCGTCACTGGCCCAGCGAGCGGCTTGCCAGCAGGCCTGGTCCAGAACCCACTGGCCAATTCCGACGATGGAGCCGTTGGCTTCGGCGACCGGGATGAAGTCATCTGGAGGAATCATGCCGCGTTCCGGGTGCTCCCAGCGCAATAGCGCCTCAGCTCCGATCACGCGCTGAGTCTCCAGATTGATCTGAGGCTGGTACACGAGATGGAACTCATGATTGGCGAGCGCCTGGGCCAGATCTTTCTCCATTTGTTTTCGTTCCCGTATAGCCTGATCGATGCTGGCAACGTAGAACTGAAAATGATTGTGGCCAGACTGCTTGGCCAGGGCCATTGTCTGCTCAGCACTCTGGAGCAGCCGGTCAGCCTGATCTGCGTCCGATGGGAAGAGGGCGATGCCGAGGGTGGCGGTCATTGAAATTCGGTGATTGCCGGCGTTGATGGGAGAGCCAACGGTTGCCAGCACTTTCTCTGCGGTTTCTGCTGCCTGGAAACCGTCCCGGAGGTATTTTTCCACGATTACGAACTGATCGCTCCCCAGCCTTGCAACACTGAAACGCTCCGATGAGAGATTGGCGTTCAGCCGGCTGGCCACTGTTTGCAGAATAGTGTCCCCAGTCCGGAAGCCGCACTGCTCATTGACCGATTTGAAATCGTCAATGCCGCACACCGTCAGTGCGAGAGCGCCGTGTTTTTTCCGCGCCTGTTCGATGGCGCCCTGCAGCTCTTCGATGAAAGCGTCCCGGCTGGGCAGGCCTGTCAGGGTGTCGTAGCGGGCGAGTTGTGTGACCCGGTCTTCGGCTTCCCGGTGCTTCTTCTGGGTATCACCAATGGCAATGAGGAGGTTGTTGGTGGCATTGACCCAGAGACCCAGCTCATCTGCCCGATGGCCTTCCGGGATTGAGACCAGGCGATCGTCAGGGTGGGCCGGGTCCACTTTTTTGACAGAGTGCACAATGCGCAACAGCGGGCGGGTGAGTAGCAGGTGGAACACCACGAACAGGACGATGCCGAGAATCAATGCCAGCGCGATGCCGGAGCCAAAGGTTACCAGCGCCCGGTTGAGCCAGGTTCTGGCGAAAGGGGCTGTGTCGTAGTGAACGTCAAGGTAGCCGTAGAGCAGATCGGGGTTGGCGTTGCGGGTCAGCCGTTCGCGGTACTCACGCACCTGACCAAAAAATGGGTCTGTGATGGGGCGAAACACATCATCCTGCAGTGGACGCATTCTGCTGCCCAGTTCGTCTCCATCCGGGTGGGTAATTCTGGCCATCTGGATGGGCTCCAGAGCAAACAGGCCGTCGACCACCTGTTGTGCGAGGGTATCATCGATGCTGAAAACAGCCTGAGTAGCGGAGTCCTTGACCATGGCGACAGTTTGAGCGGCCACACGCTCCAATTCCGCTGAGACTCGTCTGGCATCCAGTACCACCTGAACGCTGCTTACCAGAACGCCGCTCAGCAAGGCGACGACCAGCACCCATCGGAGAATCCGGTACCCCAGGTGATTTTCTACTTCAAAGGCGTTCTGCATCCGCTGTTTTTGGCTCATCTGTCGTATTGGTTCTGTCGGACCTCGCGGCGGGAAGGATTACACACCGCATGACAGTATGGTTCAGATCCCTTTTTACTTCATGGAGTATGGCTGATTTTCACAGAGAATTTCGCGGGGGCGTGTATCGATTTGTTTCCGCTTCTTGGTGTTCAGATACAGAAACGCCCGCAGGGAATCCCATGCGGGCGTTCGCGTAGCGTTAATGGTGTTTACCAAGACCACTAACGCACGGGATCAGGCCAGGTTTTCGTTGACGAAGTCCCAGTTGATCAGGTTCCAGAATGCTTCCAGGTAGTTCGGGCGGCTGTTCCGGTAGTCGATGTAGTATGCGTGTTCCCATACGTCGACGGTCAGTACCGGCTTATCGGCACCTGTCAGCGGTGTTTCAGCATTGCTGGTGTTGGCGATTGCAACGCTGCCGTCGTCTTTCTTAACCAGCCAGGTCCAGCCAGAACCGAAGTTGTTGGCGGCCTTGTCGTTGAATTCCTTCTTGAAGTTTTCGAAAGAGCCAAAGGCTTTTTCGATCGCTTCTTTGGCCGCGCCGGTCGGCTCGCCGCCACCGTTCGGGCTCAGGCAGTGCCAGTAGAACGTGTGGTTCCACACCTGGGCTGCGTTGTTGAACAGAGGGCCGCTGGCGCTCTTGATGATGTCTTCCAGAGACTTGTTGGCATTCTCGGTGCCCTCAACCAGGCCGTTCAGCTTGGTGACGTAAGTCTGGTGATGCTTACCGTAATGGTACTCCAGGGTTTCCTGAGAGATATGCGGTTCCAGTGCGTTTTTTTCGTAAGGCAGTGCGGGAAGTTCAAATGCCATGAGGTCGTTCTCCCTGGTTCTCTCTGTTTATGTGAGTTGACACTCTCGCAATATAAGGGCGGATTGAGTTAAATCAACCCCTTGTTGCGAGAGAGCTCTTAAACTCGGGGCTGCCGGGCAGGAATTGAGCACAGTTCCTGACACGCCAGATCAGTTCTTCATAGCTGTCAGCCAGAACGTTGATGTGTCCCAGTTTGCGTCCCGGGCGTTCGCCTTTGTCGTAAAGGTGAAGATGAGCGTAGGGCAGTTCCAGAATCCGTTCAATGTCACCGTGTTCACCGATGATGTTGATCATGCAGCTTATACCGCGGGCTGCCACATTACCCAGGGCGTGGCCGCTGACGGCACGGATGTGGTTCTCGAACTGGCTGGTCATGGCGCCTTCGATGGTCCAGTGCCCGGAGTTGTGCACTCTGGGGGCCATTTCGTTTGCCATCAGGCCATTTTCGGTTTCGAACAGTTCCAGGGTAAGCACGCCTACGTAGTTCAGTTCATTCAGCAGTGCCTTGATGTATTTCTCGGCGTCTTTCTGAATGGCTGGCTGAAGCCCCGGGGCCGGCGCGATGGAGTAGCGCAGGATGCCCTCGTGGTGGGTGTTTTCGGCCATGGGGTAGAAGGCCACGTCACCGTCTTCGCTCCGAACTGCGATGATGGAGACTTCTCGCTGGAAATGAATAAACTTTTCTACGATAACCTTGGGGTGCCCGATGGCGGCCCAGGCTGCTTCGGCCTGGCTGGGATCTTTCAGAACAGCCTGGCCTTTGCCATCGTAGCCTTCGGTGACGGACTTTGCGACGACGGGGCACCCAAGGGCTTCTGCGGCGGCCCTGAGTGACTCGGCGCTGTCAGCCATTTTCCATTCAGGTGTGGGGATGCCAAGCTGACCAAACAGAGTCTTCTCGGCTTCCCGGTTCTGGCAAACCTGAAGTGCCCTGGGGCAGGGGTGTACGATTTTCTGCCGGGCCAGTTTTTCAGCCACGTCGACAGGCAGGTGCTCGAATTCGTAGGTCACCCGGTCCACCCGGGACAGGAAATCGTCGAGGTATTTACCTTCGCGGTCTACGATAACCTCACCCAGTCCCACACTTGGGCTACCAGACATGTCGTAGAAAACGAATTCCTTGGCGAGCGGGTATCCGGCAAGCGCCAGCATGCGTCCTAGTTGGCCGGCTCCGAGTACACCAATTCTCATTCGGGTTCTCCTGCTATCTAACTGCTCGCCTGTCGTTGGCGTGGGGTTATTGATCCCTGGGGTCAGGGTTATCCAGAATGGTCTGGGTCTGGTTTTGCCTGAACGCGTCCACAGCCTGGCGAATCTGATCGTCGAAGGTGCCGACAATCTGTGCCGCCAAAAGGCCCGCATTAGTTGCGCCCGCCTTGCCGATGGCAAGAGTGCCTACGGCGATGCCACCAGGCATCTGGACAATGGATAACAGGGAATCAAGCCCGTTCAGTGCCTTTGATTGTACGGGGACGCCCAGTACCGGCAAAGAAGTTTGTGACGCTACCATGCCTGGGAGGTGCGCAGCACCACCTGCGCCGCCAATAATCACCTTTAGTCCACGGTCGGCGGCGGTCTTTGCGTAATCAAACAGCAGATCCGGGGTTCGGTGGGCTGAGACAACACGCGTTTCATACGGTACACCGAGCTTGTCGAGCATGTCGGCTGCGTGTTCCATGGTGGGCCAGTCCGATTTGGAGCCCATGATGAGTCCAACAAGCGGCTGCATAAGCAACAGTCCTGTGATAATTGGAAAGCCGGCCATTGTATGTTCTGGCCAGTTGCCGTGCAACACAACAGGCCTCGGCTGCACGACCGGCTCTGCATTCTTTATAAGCCTTCATTTTAACCGGTCGATAACTGCAGGTATTATTCCTGTTTGATCCGATTCAACCACGCATTCTCAGGAGCTTTAATGGAACCCATTCGTCCGGACAATGATGAGCTGAGAGCTGAGGGCCCGATTGGTGGTGCCGAGGCGAAGCCGGCCAGGGCTCGCAAGGACCAGGCGCGGGAGTATCCGGCGTCAAAGCAGGCTGGCACAACTTCCGGAGGAGGCGCGGGCTCTCGCAAGGGTGGGAGACTGATGGGCTGGCTTGTCGCTATTGCGTTTGCCGGGGCCGCCGGTGCGGGGTGGTATGCCCAGGGGCAGAGGATCTCCGCGCTTGAGGGGCAATTGGAAGAGGCGGATTACTGGGCCCGGCAAAGTAAGCTGGCACTGGCGCGTTTTGAGGGGGAGCTTTCTGAAACGGGCGAATCTCTGCAGGAGAGGGGAGCCTCACTTGAAGAAATGATTGCCGCCAATGCCGATCAGATGAAAACTGCTAACAGCGAAATCCGTAAACTCTGGGTCGTCGCCAACGAGCGGAACCGTAAGCAGCTTGAGGAACAGGGCCAGAAGCTTTCGGCTCTGGATCAGCGGCTGGCTGAGGCTGGAAAATCGGTTTCAGAACTGGGCGTGACAATAGAAAAAGTGAGAGCGGGTGTTTCGGGTGACGTGGCGCAACTGACGCAGAAGCTGGACAGTTCTGTCGCAGCCCTGGAGCAAGCCAGCCAAGAGGCTGATGCTCAGTTAACCCGGCTTAGTCAGCAGATTGGTAGTGTCGATCAGGTTGTGGAGAGTCGCATTCGCCGCTTCGAGCAGGAGCAGAAGCTTGGAATTGACGGGATCGAAAGTCGGCTGTCGGCCATAGAATCCCGGGCTGAGGGCTTGGCGGGGGCAAAGGACATGCAGGCCATGCGCAACCGGGTGGCCGAGTTGGCCCGAACCGTTGAGGCAATTGATGCCTCCCGGGCTCAGCTCACTTCCCGGCTGGTTCGACTGTCCGATGAGGTTAACGAGTTAAGGGCTTCTGTGGGTAAGCCATGAGAGTCCGGGGGAATGTAACGGTTTGTAGTCATCCCTTGCGGTAGCTCTCATTTCTTCCGGGAGGCAGTTGTTATGATCGCCCTTACTCGTTAGGGGCGAAGAGTGCATAACAATGAGAATCCTGGAATCTTTCCTGAAAAATACCGTCGTTCTGTTGTCCTTTCTGGCGTTGTCCGGGTGTACTGTCTATCAGTCTATCGGGAAGAGTGTGGGCGCGTTCCTGCATCCGGTGTCGGGTCATGACTTTGTCCACATTGATACGGGACAGTGGGATCAGAGCAATGCGTTGCTGTACTTCTACCGTACCCACTCACAGTGGGCGGCGGATGAGATTGAGTCGCCAAGTGTTTACATCGACGACAAACATTACTTCAACTTCCGCAATAACAGCTTTACCTGGCTGGAGGTAAGTCCCGGTGAGCGGCATATAGCCATGCGTCGCCCGCTGTTGGGATTGGAAGGGTTGAATTCCTTCAGCCTCAGCCTGATTGCCGACGCTACCCTGAAGGTAGAGCCCGGAAAAATTTATTACCTGCGTTATAACGAAGTGGCGGAGCCGTCACGCCCGCACCCGGATCTGGACCCCGAACATCCGCTGGCCTCGGGAGAGCTTCAGCTGGTGACTCGTGAATATGCCATGCAGTCGGGGGAAATTGTCTCCACCCTCTTCCTGAACAGTGACCTGCTGGCGCCGAATCATGCGGCAACGTCGATTGTTGAAGTGAATGAAGACACCGATTATGAGAAGCGAAGGCTGGCGCTGGAGCAGGAGCGGGAACTTGAAATCGAGCGGCTTCAGCAAGAGGGACAGTATGAGGAATCATCCTGGTTCTGGCCGTTTGGCGGAGGCCCTACGGTGCCTCTGGAGGCTGATCGAA
Source organism: Marinobacter daepoensis DSM 16072 (assembly GCF_000421165.1). Taxonomy (GTDB): domain Bacteria; phylum Pseudomonadota; class Gammaproteobacteria; order Pseudomonadales; family Oleiphilaceae; genus Marinobacter; species Marinobacter daepoensis. Next base: position 891,838 of record NZ_ATWI01000009.1, on the reverse strand, counting down.
AACTTGATGCGCTTGAGCTTGAGTACGCACAGCTTGAGCGGGAAAGAGAGCGTCGCGAAGAGACCAGGTCAGGAGGCTGGTGGATTTTCTGACGGTGCTCTCTACCCGTTGCGTGATGTACTACACTGAGTGTGGTTCAGTGGCTGAGATAAAAACAATGACCTTGAAGAAGCAATTTCTGCTGCGGATTGAAGCGTGGGCGGGGCAGTTGGGGCCCGTGCTGGAAGAAACCTGGCGCGATGCCCGGCAGCGTCTGGATGAGCTCAACCGTTCACTGGCCAGTCACGCTGTGCCGGGGGAGCGTCGAAAGCAGGTCAGCGAGTTGGCGTTGCGCAGCAAGGGGCAGCAAGCTGGCCAGACGTCTGCGGATATCCGCCCGCTCCCTGAGTATGAGAAAGCCAGACAACGCTCTGATTTTGATCAGTAAATGCCCACGTTTGAAGGTTTCTTAAAAAAGTTGGATTAATTTCTGAAAAACATTTGACACAGTGAGCGAAATGCTTAAAATGCGCGTCTCACTTGGTTGAGACAGCAACGCTGAGTCAACAAGCGCAACGCGCAGCAAGTGACTGCTTGGGGCCTGAAAAAGAGTAAGGCGCGAAGTGGGTGGTTAGCTCAGCTGGGAGAGCATCGCCCTTACAAGGCGAGGGTCGCAGGTTCGATCCCTGCACCACCCACCAATTTCAAGCAGAGTTTAGGTTCAGTATGTCTGAGCCGATGTGGAGCGGTAGTTCAGTTGGTTAGAATACCGGCCTGTCACGCCGGGGGTCGCGGGTTCGAGTCCCGTCCGCTCCGCCACTATTCTGGGTGGTTAGCTCAGCTGGGAGAGCATCGCCCTTACAAGGCGAGGGTCGCAGGTTCGATCCCTGCACCACCCACCA